>NZ_JAFBDA010000001.1 GCF_016907995.1 Clostridium sardiniense
AATTTCTAAATTTACACATATGACACATAAAGCTTAACTAACTTTATAATAAATTTAAATCTCCTGAAAGAAAATTGACAAAAAAATATGATATAATTAATGATAATATCAAGTTTTAGAAAGGTTAAAGAGGGCGATAATATATTTATGAAAGACGCATATATAGTGGATAGAAAAGAAGGCGAATATTATATTTTGGAAGCTCCAAGTGGAGAGATGATTAATGTTCATGAAAGTGAAGTCCATATGTCACCAAAAGATGGAGATGTATTATATAAAAAAGAAAATAAATACTATTATAGTAAAGAAATGACCAAGCAACGTAAGAATGATATTAAAGAGTTAATGAAAGGAATATGGGTGGAATAATGATCGAAGATCCAAATACATCACAAGATCAAAATATAGAAGAAGAAAAAAATGATGTAAAGATAACTGACTATACAATGAAAAGATCCGATAGAGGAAAGAAGCAAGTTAAAGAAAAGAAGAAGAATTTCTTTTTTGATTGGATTGTACCAGTTTTTATAGCAGTAGTTCTTGCTATATTGATAAATAATTTTTTAATCTTCAAGGTATATATCCCAAGTTCCTCAATGGTACCAACTTTAAAGGTTGGAGATCGACTTTTGGTAACTAGGGTTTATAATCCAGAAAAGTTACATAGGGGTGATATAGTTGTATTTGACTCTGATGAGCTTAATGAAACTGTAATAAAAAGACTTATAGGACTTCCAGGGGATTCAATCAAAATTGATGGAACAGCAGTCTATGTTAATGGGAAAAAGTTAGATGAACCATATGTAGAATATCCAATGGATTCATATGGAACTTATATAGTTCCGGAAGGTAAGTATTTTTTCTTAGGAGATAATAGAGCAAATTCTAATGATTCGCGTTTTTGGAAAAATCCTTATATAGATGGAAGTAAGATACAGGGAAAAGCCCAAATAAGGATTTATCCTTTTAATAACATAGGTTTTTTAGAGTAGAGAATTATACTAAAGAAAGAGGTGGATTAAATGGAACAGCAAAATAAAAAAAGAAATAAAGCTGGGATTATTTATTTTATAATAGCTCTAGCTATAATAATGTCTTTTAATTATGTTAGAGAAACATCTATGAATAAAGAGATTAGTTATACAGAGTTCCAGCAAATGGTTAAGGACAAACAAATTTCAAAAGTTATAATAACTAATGAGAATCTAATAATAACACCAAAGGATGATAATGAATTTAAAGGTAAAACTTTATATACTGCAAATATAAAAAATGATGATTTACTTAAAGAGTTAAATGCTTCAAATATTACTGTTACAGGACAAAATCCTAAACAATCACCAGTATTTGATTTATTACTTGTTTACGGATTACCAATACTTTTAATGTTCTTTGTATGGAGAATGTTATTCTCAAAGATGGCAGGTAAAATGGGTGGCGGAATGATGTCTATGGGCAAAAATAACGCCAAAGTTTACATGGAAGATGAAATTGGAGTTACTTTTAAGGATGTTGCAGGACAGGAAGAAGCTAAAGAATCACTAGAAGAGGTTATAGACTTCTTAAATGATCCAAGAAGATATACAGAAATAGGTGCTAAGCTTCCTAAAGGTGTCCTTTTAGTTGGACCTCCAGGAACAGGTAAAACATTACTTGCAAAGGCAGTAGCAGGAGAAGCAAAAGTGCCATTCTTCTCAATATCAGGTTCAAGCTTTGTTGAGATGTTTGTTGGTGCTGGTGCAAAAAGAGTTAGAGAATTATTTAAAGATGCTCAAGAAAAAGCTCCTTGTATCATATTTATAGATGAAATAGATGCCGTTGGTAAGAGTAGAGATAATCAATTACAAAGTAATGATGAAAGAGAGCAAACTCTTAATCAATTACTTTCAGAAATGGATGGATTCGACTCTTCAAAGGGTATAGTAATACTTGGTGCTACAAATAGACCTGAAATACTTGATAAAGCATTACTTAGACCAGGTAGATTTGATAGAAGAGTAATAGTTGATAGACCAGACTTCCCAGGAAGAGAGGCTATATTAAAAGTTCATGCTAAAGATATAAAACTTGGAGATGATGTAGATTTAGAAGAAATAGCAAAGAGTACTCCAGGAGCTGTCGGAGCTGATCTTGCAAACATAATGAATGAAGCAGCACTTAGAGCAGTTAGAGAAGGAAGAAAAGAAGTTATTCAAGCTGACTTAAGAGAAGCTGTTGAAGATATAATAGCAGGTAAAGAAAAGAAAGATAGAATTCTATCACCTAAAGAAAAGAAAGCTGTTGCTTTCCATGAAGTTGGGCATGCTTTAGTTGCAGCACTTTTAGATGGAGCAGACCCAGTTCATAAGATTACAATAGTTCCAAGAACAATGGGTGCACTTGGATATACTATGCAATTACCAGAAGAAGATAAATACTTAATTTCAAGAGAAGAGTTATTAAACCAAATTACAGTAATGCTTGGTGGAAGATCTGCTGAAGAGGAAGTATTTAATTTAGTTTCAACAGGAGCATCAAATGATATAGAAAGAGCAACGCAAACAGCTAGAAGTATGGTAACTGTTTATGGTATGGATAAGTTTGATATGATGGCTCTTGAATCAATACAAAATAGATATTTAGATGGTAGAGCAGTAAGAAATTGTAGTGAAGAGACTTCAACTATGATAGATAATGAAGTTTTAAAAATTATAAGAGAAGCTCATAAAAATGCTAGAAAGTTATTACATGATAATAGAGATCTTTTAGATGAGATATCAAATGTTCTTCTAGAAAAAGAAACAATCTTTGGTGATGAATTTATGGATATAGTATATAATAAATATCCAGAAATGAAAGTAAAAAAAGAAGAAGAAGAGAGAATAAAAGAAGAGGCTAGAAAAGAAGCTAAAATGCTTGCAGAAAGTAGAAAAGAAATTAAAAGGGAAGCTACTATTCTAAGTCTTGAAAAGATAGATGAAGATGGCGAAAGTGAAGCTGTAGTTACTAAAACTACAACAATAGACGAGAACAACGATGAGAGTTCTTCAAAAGAACAAGATGGTTCAGATAATCAATAATTTGAAAAAAAGGAGATGTAGCGCGCTTGAATAATAACCTAGATTTCCTAATGGAAGAACAGCATTTAGAGAATACTTTAAAGATATTAAATGAAGAGATATTAAATTATATAGAGAAAAGAAAATATATAACAGAATATATCGTAGACTATAGAAAAAAGGTTATAGAAGAATACAGAGATGATGAAGATAGGGTATTAGAGTATTTTGACCATGAAGCTTATGTAAAAGAGGAAGCTTATAAAAATATTGATAAAAAGCTTAGAGAATATACTATTCTTAAGGAGTCACCTTATTTTGGAAGGATAGACTTTATAGAAGATAGTACTCCAGAAGAGATCTATATTGGTAGATTCGGATTAACTAAAGAAGGAACATATGAGCCAGTTATAGTTGACTGGCGTGCTCCTATTGCATCACTATTTTATAAAGGAAGCCTTGGAAAATCATCATATGAGTCACCAGTTGGTGATATAGAAGCTGATATATTGGCAAGAAGACAGCTTATAGTTAAAAATAGTGAGCTTAAGGGAATATTTGATTCAGCAGTTGATGTAAAAGATGATATTCTTCAAATGGTTTTAACTAGCAATGCTGGAGAAAAGCTTAAGGATATAGTAATGACAATTCAAGAGGAGCAAGATGAAATCATAAGAGCTCCTAAAGATAAAGCTGTGGTAGTAAACGGAGTTGCAGGATCAGGTAAAACTACAATAGCACTTCATAGAATATCATATCTTTTATATAACTTTAGAAAGCAATTTGGTGATAAAGTACTTATCTTAGGGCCAAATGATATATTTATGGATTATATTGCTGGAGTCTTGCCTTCACTTGGAGAAGATGGAATAGATAATATGACATTTGAAGCTTTTGCAAGAAGAGAGATAGGACTAGAAGAAGATATAACTGAATTCTCTTATTATATAGAAGAAGCTATGAAAGGGAATGAAAAGGCTCTTGAAGAATATAAAGAAAAGAGCTCAAAAAGATTTGTTTCAAAGCTTGATGATATAGTTAATGATATGAATAGTACTTATTTTAATATTGAGCCAGTAAAATTCTTTGGAGAAGAAATAGTATCTAAAGATGAGATACAGGCTTTATTTACTGATCATTACGCATATATGCCTTTATTTAGAAGAAGTGAAAAGGTAAAGAGAATACTAACTTCAAAAATAAAGGATAAGAGAGATGAATTAGTTTGGAAATTAAATAAGGATATAGAAAAGAAGATAAGTGAATTAAGTGAAGATGATCTTATTTTTGAAAAGAATAATTTAGATTTCCAAAGAAGAATTAGAATAAGAGAAATAGTAAGAGAAGTAATGAATACTAGAGATAGAGTAGACGCGTGGTTATCACATGAAAGTATCCTTAGCATATATAAAGGGGCTACTAATACTGAGTTTTTAGGATATATGGATCTTGCAGGAATTCTTTATTTAATGATTAAATTAAATGGAAAGAAGACAAAGAAAGATTATAAACATCTTGTAATAGATGAAGCACAGGATTATAACTATATGCAATTTATGGTTTTAAAAGAGCTAACAGGATGTAATAGTTGTACAATAGTTGGAGATAGCAATCAAAGACTTATTGATACAAAAGAAATACCTGCAATGCTGAAATTAGATGAAGTATTTAAAGATAATGTCTTAGAGTTCTCATTAAATAAGAGTTATAGATCAACTCAAGAAATAATGGAATATGCAAGTAAATTTGTAGATGAGGATAGAATAGTACCATTAGTTAGAAATGGAGAAAAGGTTCTTGAAGAGGAAACTGAAAGTATTGAGGAGACAATTGATACAATAACTTCAATAATTGAAGATTATGAAGAAGAAGGTCTTGAAAGTATAGCAGTTATAACTAAAAAGAGAGAAGAACTTAAGGATATATCTCATAACTTAAAAGAAAAAGTCAAGATTCTTACCTTTGATAGAAATGATATAATTTATAGAGGAGGCAAGGTACTTGTTCCAGCTTACTTTGCTAAGGGATTAGAGTTTGATGGAGTAATAATATTAGAAGATGAAGAGGAAACTCCAAATCTTGTTAAATATATTATGTGTACTAGAGCACTTCATAGATTATCTGTTATAAAACAAAATAAAAAATAAAAGAGCCTGTAGGCTCTTTTTTTATTATCAAGAAACACATAAAAATCTAAGATTATATATATTACTTTTTAAACTGTTCAAACTCTAAGATAATTTCATCATAAATTTTATTTACCACATCAAAGTCCATATTATTAGCATAATGCTTTTCAAGTTTATCATGAAGAAGCTTTGCTTCAGTGATTAATGAAAGACCTTTATTTAATAATATATCAAATTCGCATCTATCAAAATCTAGTTCATCTTTATACTTATCAAGTTTATGTTTATTACATAGAGATGACATATCAAAAACCGTTCCGTTTATCTTAAGTTTTGATATTTCATTTTCAGTAAATACTCCGATGTTTTCCTCAGGTATAATAATGTGTTCAATATCATTAGGTAATAATGGATGATGATAGTACTCTACATAAAGATCTGATTTTTGAGCAGATTCTCCAATTGATTTTAAGATATTACTTTTAGAAAGTCCAGGCTCTCCTTTAAGTACAAATAAATTTTCAACAGAGCTTGCTAAATCTTCACCAAAAGAAACTATACCATTTGGAGTGAATGCTGTAGCAAAAGTATGTCTCTCTCCTCCAAAAGTAGATGATGATTTCTTTGGAAGAACTATACCTTTCACAGTTGCTTCAAATTTAACTAATAGATCTTTGTCTACTGAGTTATTATTAAGATTTCTCCAGTCTAAGTAGACTTTACTAGCTGAATTAAAGAAAGCATATGCTCTACTAAAACTTTCGCTTATATCTTTTCCGATATCTATTATTTCAGTCTTATGAGTAACTAAGTTTTTATGGTTAAGAGCTTGAGCTAAATCTATTATTTTATCCACGGCACCAGGGGTCACAGGATCAGTTGTATGGGGTGCAGTACCATCTAATATTGCAACCTTTAGTTCTTTAACTAGCATTGCATCTAGTGATTGATCATCTGAAGAACAATGGTATTCTTCTACAGTATAAGAATTAGATTTAAAATAAAAGGCTAATTTTTTCATTAAAGAAGATTTTCCAGTTCCAGGCCCTCCTTTTAAGCATATTATTTTATTAGCATTCTCTTGAGAAATTAGATTTTTAAATAACGAATAAAATCCTTGAGAGGTATTGTTTCCAAGAAACATGTGTCTATTCTTTGCTTTGCTCATAATGCCACCTTCTTACATATAATATATTCTAAATAATATATTATATATTGCCTTGAATATATTTGTTACTACAACAAAGTATACTGTACTTAGGAATGTTTACATGAATTGAAATTAAGTAAATATACATTATTTATGCATAAATACTTAAAAATAATGGGTAAAACGAAAAAAAATAAAAAATACTTGCATAAATATTAATATATGTTGTATACTTATAACAAGTTAAAAATGTAAATGAATTGAGGCACTTAAATAAAAAGGGGGATATAGATATGAAAAAAGGATTATTAAAAAAAATATTTGCGGTAGCAATAGTAGGAGTAATGGCATTTAGTATAGTAGCTTGTGGGGACAAGGCTAAGACAGATGAAGGAAATAAAAAGGAATTGGTAGTTGGACTAAGTGCAGATTATGCACCTTATGAATTTCATGCAATGGTAGATGGAAAAGATACAATTGTTGGGTTTGACGTTAAACTTGCTGAAGAGATAGCAAAAGATTTAGGAGCAACACTTAAAATTAAAGAAATGAAATTTGATTCACTTCTTGGGGCATTGCCAGCGGGACAAATTGATATGATAATTTCAGGAATGAATCCTGATCCAGAAAGAGCAAAAAAAGTAGACTTTTCAGATATATACTATACTGCACAACACTCTGTATTAGTAAAGAAGGAGGATGCAGCTAAATATAAAAAGACTGAGGATTTAAAGGATGCTAAGGTGGGAGCACAAATGGGATCAACTCAAGCAGATATAACTAAAGAGGTTATAAAAGCTAAGGATCCAACACTTTTATCTAATGTTAATAATTTGATATTAGAGCTTAAATCCGGTAAAATCGATGCTTTAGTCACTGAGAAACCAGTTGGAGAGATGGCAATTAAGAGTAATAATGATCTTGTATTGTCAGATATAGAATTTAAAGATGAATCAGGTGGAAATGCAGTTGCTGTTAAAAAAGGAAATAAAGAATTATTAGATCAAGTAAACAAGACAATAAAGAGATTAAAAGATAGTGGAGAACTTGATAAATTTATAGTTGAAGCTAACGAATTAGCTTCAAAACAAATACAACAAAAATAATATATGAAAAGAAATTTAAGATTGACGATGAATTAATTCATTGTCAATCTTATCTTAAAAAGGGGGCTTTAAAATGGGATATCAATTTGACTTTAGTTTTCTTCCACAATACTTTCCAGTATTTTTGGATGGAGCTAAGATGACATTAATTATATCACTTATATCAGTATGTTTTGGTACTGCATTTGGATCGGTTTTATATTTTATGAAAACTGTTAATTTTAAAATAGGTAAATTAAAGCCATTATTATGGATTGCAACTATTTATATAGAGATAGTTAGAGGAACACCGATGATATTACAAATCTTAATGGTGTATTCAGGATCAGCATTATTCTTTGGGTGGGATTTTAGTCCACTTACAGCAGCAGTTGTTGCGATTTCATTAAATTCAGCAGCTTATGTATCTGAGATTATAAGAGCAGGTATAGATGCTGTAGATAAAGGGCAGATGGAAGCTGCTAGAAGTTTAGGAATGACAAAGGTTCAATCTATGAAGATGGTTGTACTTCCACAAGCAGTTAAAAATATTATGCCAGCGGTAGGAAATGAATTTGTTGCAGTAATAAAAGAATCTTCAATGGCTTCATTTATTGGAGTTGGAGAGCTTATGTTTAGTGCAGATATAGTAAAAGGATCAGTTTATTTAGTTTTTGAACCACTTATGGTAATAGGTGTATTATACTTTATTATGACTTTCTCACTTGGAAGACTTATGGCATATTTTGAAAGGAGGCTGAAGGCTAGTGATATACGTTAAGGAACTTAGAAAATCTTTTGGCAAACATGAAGTTCTAAAAGGAATAAATGAAGAGATAAAGAAGGGAGAGGTTGTTGTTGTAATAGGGCCTTCAGGGTCAGGTAAAAGTACATTTTTAAGATGTTTAAATCTTTTAGAGCAGCCAACAAGTGGAGAAATAATATTTGAAGGAAATAATATTATAGATAAAAAGATTAATATAAATAAGATTAGAGAAAAGATGGGGATGGTATTCCAGCAATTTAATTTATTTCCACATAAAACTGTTATGGAAAATATAATAATGGCTCCAATGAACGTTAAAGGATGGAAAAAGGATGAGGCAACAAAGAAGGGCGAAGAACTGTTGGAAAAGGTTGGACTTCTTGAAAAGAAAGATGCTTATCCAAATTCACTATCAGGTGGGCAAAAACAAAGAATAGCAATTGCAAGAGCATTAGCTATGGAGCCTGACGTAATGTTATTTGATGAACCTACATCAGCTTTAGATCCTGAAATGGTTGGAGAAGTTTTAAGTGTAATGAAATCTCTTGCAAATGATGGAATGACAATGATTATAGTTACGCATGAAATGGGATTTGCAAAGGAAGTTGGGGATAGGATTATTTTTATGGATGAAGGTAATATAGTAGAGAGCGGAAGTCCTGAAGAAATATTTAATAATACTAAAAATCAAAGAACTATAAGTTTTTTATCTAAAGTTTTATAGATATATGTATAAATAAAAAATTATAAGTATAAATAGAGAGAAAAAAAACTCTCTATTTATATTAATTATAAAAAATTAAAAAAATATTAAAAAAGTGGTTGAAATTGTAAAGGAAAGATGGTATTCTTAATTCAAGGAAACGTTTTCTAAGGTGAAAACTAATAAAATGACATTTTTTATTTTGAACCTTTTGGAAAGGATTCCAAAGTAAAAAGAATTTATATTAGTTTAGAGGCGTTATATAGATAATAATTTTTTTAAGTTAATTGGAAAGGTTTCCAGATTTGATTGGGAGGTTTAATATGGCTGGAGTTATTTTAAAAGATGTTTATAAAATTTATGAAAATGGATTTAATGCAGTAAAAGATTTTAATCTAGAGATAAAGGATAAAGAGTTTGTAGTGTTTGTTGGTCCATCAGGATGTGGGAAATCAACAACATTAAGAATGATTGCAGGACTTGAAGATATAAGCAAAGGTGATATGTATATTGGCGATAAGCTTGTAAACGATTCACCGCCCAAAGATAGAGATATAGCAATGGTATTCCAAAATTATGCACTATATCCTCATATGTCAGTATATGAAAATATGGCATTTGGATTGAAACTTAGAAAGGTTTCAAAAGATGAAATAGATGAAAAGGTTAAAGCAGCAGCAAAGATTTTGGATATAGAGCATCTATTAGATAGAAAACCGAAGGCACTTTCAGGTGGACAAAGACAAAGAGTTGCCATGGGAAGAGCAATAGTTAGAAACCCGCAAGTATTCTTAATGGACGAGCCTCTTTCAAATTTAGATGCAAAACTTAGAGTTCAAATGAGAATAGAGATATCAAAATTATATAAAGAACTAGATACTACTTTTATATATGTAACACATGACCAAACAGAAGCTATGACACTTGGAACTAGAATTGTTGTTATGAAGGATGGAGAAATTCAACAAGTTGCAACTCCAACTGAGATATATAACAATCCTGTAAATATGTTTGTAGCTGGATTTATAGGAAATCCACAAATGAATTTCTTGTATGGTAGTGCAGAATTTAAAAATGATAAATCTTATATAAAGATAAATGATATAGGAGTAGAGTTATCAAAAGAGAATACGGAAAAATTAAAACAAATTAAAAAAGATAAAATAGATTTAATAATTGGAATAAGACCAGAAAAAATATTATACATGCCTGAAGATATGGAAAAAGAAAATATCTTAAAATTTGAAGGTGTAGTTGAATTAACTGAGAACTTAGGTGGAGAAGTATTCATTCACGTAAAAGTTCAAGATAGAAATATCGTTATAAAAGCAAAGGGTGGCACAGAGAAGGCCATAGGAGAAAAGTTAGAAATAGCATTTGATATCAATGATATACATGCTTTTGATAAAGAAACTCAAATAACTATTTTCTAAGATTTTTGATAAAAGTATTATTGATTTTTGGAGGGATTAACATGGTTAAAAAGAAACTTATTGCTTGCCTTATGGCTGTAGTAGTAACAGGATCATTATTCGTAGGGTGCGGAGGATCAAAAGAAGCCTCAACAAAAGGACAAGAAATAACTATTTGGACAAAAGTAAAAGAAGATGAAATGAAGGTTATTGAGGATTCAGCTAAGAAATGGGCAGAAAGTACAGGAAATACCGTAAAAGTAGTAAATGATGAAGGTGAATTCCAAGATTATTTACAAGCTGCAAACTCAAGTAAAGGACCAGATGTATATATAGGTATGCCTCACGATAATCTAGCAACATTTAAAGAAGCTGGTTTATTAGAAGAAGTACCAGATGGAAAATTTGATAAGAGTAAATACACAAGTGATAGTGTTTGGGATGCAACAGCATTTGATGGAAAGAATTATGCAGTACCTTTAGCACAAGAGACAGTAGCATTATTCTACAATAAAGATAAGGTTAAAGAAGCACCTAAGACTATGGATGAATTAGTTAAAGTAGCAAAAGAAAATAACAATGGATTCCAAATTGATTTAGGAAACTTCTATATAACAGGCGGAATTATTCAATCATATGGTGGATATATATTTGGTGGAAAACCAGGAAATTATGATCCAAATGATATAGGATTAGATAATAAGGGAGCACAAGAAGGATATCAATTCTTACAAGATTTAGTATTAAAAGATAAATTAATGCCAGCTGATATAACTGGTGATATTGCATCATCAAACTTTAAAGATGGTAAGTCAGCCTTCTATATTTCAGGACCATGGGATATAGCTCAATTTGAAAAAGCAGGAATGAACTTTGGTGTAGCTAAAGTTCCAACAATAAAGGGTGAAGGATATAAATCATTCTTAGGTGTACAAACCGCTATAGTAAGTTCAAAATCAAAGAATAAAGACTTATCATGGGATCTATTAAAATACATTGTTGATAATGAAGGAGAAGCATTATTTAAAGCAGGTAACAGAATACCAGTATTAAAAGATGTTTTAAATTCACAAGCTGTTAAAGATAATAAATACTTCCAAGGATTTATAGATCAAGCTAAGACAGCTGTACCTATGCCAAATATCTTACAAATGCAAGCTGTATGGAATGCAACTAGCCAAATCACAAGATTATACAAAGGTGAAAGCCCAGCTACAGTAGGAAAAGATGTTGTTAGTGCAATTAAAAAAGGTATTGAAACACAAGGACAATAATATCTAAGACGGGGGAGGGAAGGTAGGAACTTCTCTCCCTTATTAATTTAAGGAGTGAATATAGTGAGCAAGAAAAAGATAACATATAAAGATAACCTAAGAGCTTTAAAGTTTATGTCGCCGTCACTAATAAGTATGATTATATTAACTGTACTTCCGATTATATGTACTATAGTAATAGCATTTACAAATTATAATATAAAAACACTTAATACAGGATGGAAGTTTGTTGGACTTAAAAACTTTGCAGATATTATAACAGGTCCACTAAAAGAAATATTCTTACCTGTATTTGGATGGACAATAGTCTCAACAACAATAATAACTTTTGGTGGTTTTTTTGTTGGATTAATATATGCATTAATTCTATCAAATAAGAATATGAAGGAATCAGCTATATATAAAGCTTTTTTAGTAATACCTTGGGCATTACCAGCAACTATAGTTATAATTTCTTTCACAGGACTTTTAAATAGCCAATATGGAGCTATAAATGGAATATTAATGAATCTTCATATAATAGCAGAACCTATCATGTGGCTTACAGAGCCATGGGCAGCAAGAACAGCAATAGTACTTATAAGTATTTGGCTTGGTTTCCCATATATGATGAATGTATGTATAGGAGCTCTTGCAGCAATTCCTGAAACATATTATGAAGCAGCAAGTATAGATGGCGCAACACCTGTACAAAAGTTCTTTAAAATAACACTACCATCTCTTGCAAATACTGCATTTCCACTTTTAATCGGATCATGGTCATTTAATTTTGGTAACTTTACAGCAGCATACCTTTTATTAGGTGGTGGACCAGTAAGACCAGATTCACCATTTGCAGGTTATACTGATGTACTTGGATCAGCAGCTTACAAAATGACAATTCAATTTGGAAGATTTGATTTAGGGGCAGCACTTTCAATAATACTATTCATAATAGTAGGAACTATAGCATTTGTTCAAATGAAAGCATCTGGCCAATTTAAAGAGGTGGATTAATATGATGAGTTTAAATAAGAATAAGAAATATAAGCATAAGAGAAGATTAACTAAACCTGAAAAAGTTACGCTTTTGATAAGTAGAATATTTATTTGGCTTAGTATAGCAGTAGTATTATTCCCAGTGCTTGCAATAGTTACTGCATCACTTTCAGAAGGTACAAGCTTTACACAAAGCAGTATAATACCAAGTAAGATAACATTTGAAAATTATGCATTTGTACTTAAGGAAACTGATTTCTTATTATGGGTATGGAATACATTTAAAGTATGTCTATTTGTTGCATTAGCTCAAGTTTTAATGACATTACCAGCAGCTTATACATTTAGTAGATTAAGATTTACTGGTAAAAAGTATAGTCTTATGTTCCTTTTAATACTTCAAATGTTCCCAGCTTCTATGGCATTACCTGCTATTTTAGGAGTTGCATACAAGCTTCCATGGGGAATGGATAATCTATGGTTCTTAGTTCTTGTAATGTGTGGTGCTAGTGCTTATAATATCTGGCTTATGAAAGGATATATTCAAGGATTACCTAAAGAACTTGATGAATCAGCTCTTGTTGATGGAGCAACACATGGACAAATATTTAGAAAAATAATATTACCATTAACTAAACCAATGCTTGTAGTTATATTCTTCTTTTCATTCATTGGAACATTTGGTGAATTTATTTTATCAGCAGCATTACTTAAAGATCCAAGCGTTAAAACTTTAGTAATAGGATTAAAATCATTCATGGATAGTGGTGTTTCAGCAAACTGGACTGCATATGCAGCAGCATCAGTAATGGCAACAATTCCACTTGCAATAATGTTTGCAGCAATTCAAAAATTTGTATCAAAAGGATTAGTTGCAGGAGCAGTTAAAGAATAATATACGTTAAAGTTTTAGGAGGATGTTATGAATAAGCAAGCTATTTATCATATACCAGATGTACCTTATGCATATGCAATTGATAAAGATACCTTAAGAATAACATTAAGAGTTGCAAAAGATGATATTAAAGAGGTTAAACTTTATTATAGGTGTCGATATGATTTTAAAAGTCCATATGAGACAGTTAAGATGAATTTATTTGAAGATAATAATCTTATAGAAATATATTCAGCGGATATAAAGGTATTTAGAAATAGATATAGATACTATTTTGAAATTACAGATTTAGAGGGAAAGATCCATTATTATGATGAACGTGGATATAGAGAGAATATAGGGAATAAAGAAGCAGACCTTATACCATTTCAATATGCATATATAGGAGAAGCTGATGTCTATGAAGAATCAAAATGGCTTCAAGAAGCAGTTGTTTATCAAATTTTTCCTGATAGATTTTGTAACGGTAATAAAGAAAACGATCCTAAAGGAATAAAAAAATGGGGAGATAAGGTTGATACTAAATCAATATTTGGTGGAGATTTAAAAGGAATAATTAACAAGATTGATTATCTAAAAGATCTTGGAGTAAATCTTATATATATGACCCCAATATTTATGTCTCCAAGTAATCATAAATACAATATAAATGATTATTATAAAATTGATCCACAGTTTGGAGATAAAGAGGATTTAAAAAATCTAGTTAAGAAGGCACATGAGAATGGCATTAAAGTTATATTAGATGGAGTATTTAATCACACAGGAGATGAATTCTTTGCATTTAAAGATATACTTAGAAATGGAAAGGATTCCGAATATAGAGATTGGTATCATATAGATAAATTGCCTATAGATCAAGATAAAGTGAATTACTATACATTTGCAAATGATGTTAAGAATATGCCAAAACTTAATACTAATAATGAGAAGGTTCGTAAATACTTTATTGATGTAGCTAAGTATTGGATTAAAGAAGTAGATATAGATGGATGGAGATTCGATGTTTGTGATGAAGTAGATCATAGATTTTGGAGAGAGATGAGAGTTGGAATAAAAGAGGTAAAAAGAGATGCAGTTCTTATTGGAGAAATCATGCATGAAGCAGTATCTTTCTTAAGAGGAGAGCAACTTGATTCCATTATGAATTATCCATTTAAACATGCTATGGTTGATTTCTTTGCAAAAGGAACTATAGATGCAAAAGAATTAAATGATGCACTTTCAATGAATAGATACATTTATATGGAAAGTATAACAAGACAACTTTGGAATCTATTTGGAAGTCATGATACAGCTAGATTTTTAACAGAATGCAAGAATGATATTCAAAAAATGAAACTTGCTATAGCATTCCAATTTACCTATCTTGGTGTTCCATATATTTATTATGGAGACGAAGTTGGAATAGATGGTGGAGATGATCCACAGTGCAGAAAATGTATGCCATGGGAAGAAGAAAATCAAAATAAAGAAGTCTTAGATCATTATAAAGATCTTATAAAAATAAGAAAAGAAAATAAATCATTAATTCATGGCGACTATAAGTGCCTACATGAAGAAGGTAATGTAATTTCTTTTAGAAGAAGATTATATGATGAAGAAACTATTGTAATTATAAACAATGATGAAAAAATATCAGAAATTTCTTTAAATATAAAAGGAAATTATATAGATATGTGTAATAATATTACTATAAATTGTAATGATAAAATTATAGTAAAGCCTTTATCATATATAATTTTAAAGAAGAAATAATACAAGGTTTGAGAGGACGTAAGACATGAATATTAATGATATAGCTAAAATTGCTGGAGTTGGAGTTGGAACTGTTTCAAGAGTTATAAATAATCATCCAGATGTAAAAGATGAGACTAGAAAGAGAATAAAGAAAATAATAAAAGATAGTAATTATATACCTAATAATAGTGCGAGGAATTTAAAGAAATCTAATTCTAATACCATTGGAGTTTTAGTGAGAGGGGTATTCAATCCGTTTTTCTCAGAAATGATAGATGTAATAAGTAAAAGAATAACTAAAAATGGATGTACTATGGTACTTAGACATACGGACTATTCAGCTAGTGGTACAGCAGAAGTCAGAAATTTAATAGAACTTGAAAAAGAAAGAAAGCTTCAAGGGATAATATATTTAGGATGCGATATAAAAGAAGTTTGCGAAGATACTTTTAAGGATATAAATATTCCTTTAGTATTAGCATCTACAAACTGTACTTATGATACAGATGCTAATAATTTTTCTTCAATAGGTATAAAACAAGCAGAATCAGCTTTTAATGCAACTAAATATTTAATAGATACAGGACATAAGAATATTGCAATTATTCTTGGATTGAAAGAAGATGCTGGACTTGGATCAGAAAGATTACTAGGATATATTGATGCATTAAATAAAAATGGAATAGAAGTTAAAGATGAATATAAAGTATATGGTAAATATAGTGCAAAAGGTGCTTATGATGTTACAGAAGAACTTATAAAAAATAATAAAGAAATAGATGCAATCTTTTGTATATCGGATATTATGGCAACTGGATGTGTAAAAGCTTTAATTGATAATAATATTAAAGTTGGAGATGAGATATCGGTACTTGGATTTGATGGTATGGATATAGCAGAATTTTATAACCCTTCAATAACTACAATAGTACAGCCAAGAAGAGAGATGGCAGAACAAAGTGTAGATATGTTATTTGATTTAATAAAGAACAATTCAGAAAATAAGCATGTAGTACTAGACACTAAATTAGTTGAAAGAGAATCTTGTAAAAGAATATAGTTTAGAGAGTGATGTGAGAATATATGAAGATAAGAAAATTTTCTTTTGGAAAGATAGTAGATTGTAATTCTGTTATTAAAGATATAAAGACAGAAAATGGGAAAATACCATACTTTTTTAATGAGAATGGTAAGTTAACACTTAAATTTAAAAAAGAAGATTTGGTTTATGGTCTTGGAGAAAATGTTAGAGGCATAAATAAAAGAGGTTGGATATTTGAAAGTTATTGTTCAGATGATCCAAATCACGCTCAGGATAAAAGATCACTATATGGAGCTCATAATTTCTTAATTATACATGGAGTAGATAGAAGTTTTGGAGTACTTATAGATACACCAGCTAAAGTAAAATTTGATGTTGGATATTCTAATAATGAAAAATTATATATTGATGTAGAAGGAAATAACTACGATTTATATATAATAGATGGTGATAATTTAAATGATATTTCAAGAGAATTTAGAGCACTTATAGGAGAAAGTTATGTTCCTCCAAAGTGGGCTTTTGGATATCAACAAAGTAGATGGAGTTATAAGGATGAAGAGGAAGTTAGAACTCTTGGTGATAAATTTAGAGAAAAGAATATTCCTATAGATTGCATATATTTAGATATAGACTATATGGAAAGATTTAAAAATTTCACAGTAAATAGAGAAGCATTTCCAAACTTTGAAGAGATGGTATCTGATATGAAAAAGGATGGAATAAGACTAATCCCTATAATAGACGCAGGAGTTAAGATTGAAGATGGATATGATATTTATGAAGAGGGTGTAGAAAAAGGTTACTATTGCAAAGATAAAGATGGAAAACCTTTTGTAGCAGCAGTATGGCCAGGAAGAGTTCATTTTCCAGACTTCTTAAATAGCGAAGCAAGGCTTTGGTTTGGAAAGAAGTATAAATGGTTAGTAGATAAGGGAATAGATGGTTTTTGGAATGATATGAATGAACCAGCTATATTCTATTCAGAAGAAGGACTAAAAAAGGCCTATGAAAAAGTAGAAGAAAGTAAAAATAAGAATTTAGATATCTATAGTTTCTTTGCATTAAAAGATGCATTTACAGGACTAAGTAATAGCCAAGCAGATTATAATAGTTTCTATCATAATATGGATGGAAATATAATAAAGCATAACGATGTTCATAATTTATTTGGTCATAATATGACAAGATCAGCAGCAGAAGGTTTAGAAAGTATTGATAGTAATAAAAGATTTTTATTATTCTCAAGAGCATCATCAATAGGCATGCATAGATATGGAGGTATTTGGACTGGAGATAATACATCACTTTGGGAGCATTTAGAGATGAATGTAAAAATGATGCCAAATTTAAATATGTGTGGTTATCTTTATACCGGAGCTGATACAGGTGGTTTTGGAGGAAATTGTACTGAGGACTTAATGAAGAGATGGTTCCAATTTAGCATATTTACTCCGTTATTTAGAAATCATTCAGCTATGGGAACAAGAAAGCAAGAACCATTTGCTTTGGGAGAAGAAACAGAGGGGATACTTAAGAAGCTTATAGAATTTAGATATGGATTTATTCCTTATTTATATAGTGAGTATATGAAGGCAGCAATAAATAATGAACTTATGTTTAAGCCGTTAAGTTTTGATTATAATGATGAAATTTCAAGAGGTGTAGAAGATCAAATACTTTTAGGTGATTCATTAATGCTTGCACCAATTATTAAGCAAAATGCTAAAGGTAGATATGTATATTTACCAGAAGACATGCTTATGGCGAAGGCAAAATCATTAGATGAAATTAATTATGAGGTAATGACTAAAGGACATTATTATATAGAAGCTGATATTGATGAATTTATATTCTTTATAAGAAAAGATAAGATACTAATTTTAGGAGATTCAGCAAAGAATGTAGAAAGTATAAAGAATGAAGAATTAGATGTTACAGTATTCTTAGAAGATAGAGCAAACTATATGCTTTATGACGATGATGGAAAGTCAAAAGAGTATATAAAAGGTGTCTATAATAACATTAATATAGAAATAAAGAATGAAGATGGAGATATTAATGTAAATTGTGAAGTTAAAGGACAAACTAATGTAAAGAAACTAAATATTACAGTAATATCAAAGGATAAGGATAACATTAAAAAGTGTTATGAATTTTAGGAGGATATAAAAATTATGAGAAAGAGAAGTAGTGGGATATTAATGCATATCTCTTCTCTCAATGGAAAATTCGGAATCGGTTCCATGGGAGAAGAAGCTTATGAATTTGTAGATTTTCTTGTAGCAGCAGGTCAAAAGTACTGGCAGATACTACCCCTTGGTCATACTAGCTATGGGGATTCACCTTATCAATGTTTTTCAGCTTTTGCTGGAAACCCACATTTTATAGATTTTAAAATATTATGTGACGAAGGACTTCTTAAAGAGGAAGATTATATTGATAAAAATTTTGGAGATGATCTAGAGGTTGTAGATTACGGACTAATATTTGAACTTAGAAATGAAATTCTTAAAAAAGCATTTGAAAACTTTAAGAGTAAAAAGTTAAATGGATATCAAGAATTTAGATATAAAAGATTTAAAGAAGAAAATAAATTCTGGCTTGAAGATTATAGCTCATATATGGCTATAAAAGAAAGCTTTGGCTTAGTTTCATGGCAAGAGTGGGATGAAGATATAAAAAATAGGGAAGAAAAAACTCTTAATAAATACAAAAAAGAGCTTAAAGATGAGATAGAATATTATAACTTTATCCAATTCATATTCTTTAAACAATGGAATGAGCTTAAAGAATATGCAAATTATAATGGAGTAGAAATAATAGGTGATATTCCAATATATGTTGCAGAAGATAGTGCTGATATGTGGAGTAATCCAAAGATGTTTAAAGTTGATGAAGATAATACGCCAAAATTTGTAGCAGGATGTCCGCCAGATGCTTTTGCAGTAACAGGTCAATTATGGGGAAATCCAATATATGATTGGGATGCTATGGATAAAGACGGATATAAATGGTGGATTCTTAGAATAAGAGAAAGCTTAAAGCTTTATGACATGGTCAGAATAGATCACTTTAGAGGTTTTGAATCTTACTGGGAAGTACCTTATGGAGATGAAACAGCAGTAAATGGAGAATGGGTCAAAGGACCTGGAATTAAATTATTTAATGCAATTAAAGAAGCTTTAGGAGATGTAAATATAATTGCAGAAGATTTAGGATTTATGACAAATGAGGTAATAGAATTTAGAAATGAAAGTGGATTTCCTGGAATGAAAGTACTTCAATTTGGATTTGGTGGGGAAGATAGTACTGATTTACCTCATAATTATATAAATAATTCTGTAGCTTATACAGGAACTCATGATAATGATACAGTACTCGGATGGTTTGAAAATAATACTTCAAAAAAAGAAATTAAAAAAGCGAAGAAGTACTTATCATTAAATGAAGAAGAGGGAGTAAGTTTTGGTTTTATAAGAGGTATTTGGAGTTCAGTAAGCTTTTTATCAGTAGCTACTATGCAAGATTTATTAGACCTTGGTAGTGAAGCTAGAATGAATATACCTTCAACTCTAGGTGGAAACTGGGAGTGGAGAATAAAACCAGGACAACTAACTGATGAACTAGCAAAAAAAATATACGATTTAACAAAGTTATATGGGAGGCTATAAAAGATGAGAGAAGAATTAAAAAAGAGCATGGAAAGAGAATTAAAAATTAGATATGGAGTAGGATTAGAGGAAGCAGATGCAGGTCAAATATTTAGTAGTCTTTCATCAGCTTTAATGGAAACTATAGTAGATGATTGGAATAATACAAAAGAAGTTTATGAAGAAGGTAAACAAGCTTATTATTTCTCAGCAGAATATTTAATGGGAAGAGCACTTGGTAATAACTTAATAAGCTTAGGGTTATATGAAGAAGTAGAAGCGTTACTTAAAGAATTAAATATAGATATAAATGTAATTGAAGAAGCAGAAGATGATGCAGCACTTGGTAATGGAGGTCTTGGAAGACTTGCTGCATGTTTTATGGATTCAGCAGCATCAATGGAAGTACCTTTAAGAGGTTATGGAATTAGATATTCAAATGGATTATTTAAGCAATACTTTGAAGATGGATTCCAATATGAATGTGCAGATAACTGGTTGACTCATGGTGATCCTTGGAGCATAAGAAAAGATAAAGATGAAGTAATAGTTAAGTTTAAGGGAATGGATGTTAAAGCAATTCCTTATGATACACCAATAATAGGATATAAGAGTAAAAATATAAATACTTTAAGACTATGGAAATGTGAGCCAATAGAAGAGTTTGATTTTAATGCATTTAATGAAGGTAAATATGCTAAAGCAGTAGAGCTTAAAAACAAGGCAGATGATATATCAAGAGTATTATATCCAAATGATGATATGAAAGCTGGAAAGTTATTAAGACTTAAGCAACAATACTTCTTAGTAAGTGCATCACTTCAAGATATAATTAGAAATCATATAAAACTTCATGGAGAAAATTTTGATGAGCTTCATAAATATCATGCAGTTCAATTAAATGATACTCACCCAGTCCTTGCAATTCCAGAGCTTATAAGAATATTAGTAGATGATTATGGATTATCTTTTGATAAGGCACTTAATATAACAAAGGGTATATTTGCATATACTAATCACACAATATTAGCAGAAGCACTTGAGAAGTGGGATAATAAATTAATGGTAGCTTTATTCCCAAGAATAGTGCAAATAATCAAGATGATTGATACAAGATTTATAAATGAATTAAAGAAAAAAGGCTATTCAAAAGAAGAAATAGAAGAATTTAGAATAGTTAAAGATGGAGTGACTAGAATGGCAAACCTTGCAATCCACATAGGATTTGCAGTTAATGGTGTTGCAGAGTTACACACTGATATATTAAAGGATATCGAACTTAATAATTGGTACAAGCTATATCCAGAGAAGTTCCAAAATAAGACTAACGGAATAACTCCAAGAAGATGGCTTAGATTATGTAATAGACAATTATCTTCATTTATAACAGAGCTTTTAGGAGATGAATCTTGGGTTAAAGATTTAGGAAAACTTAAAGAACTTGAAAAGTTTAAAGATGACGAAGAAGTTCTAAATAGATTCATGGAAATAAAGCATGAAAAGAAAGAAGAGCTTGCTAAATATATTAAAGAAACAGAAGGAATAGAAATTGATCCAGATTCAATATTTGATATTCAAATAAAGAGATTACATGAGTACAAAAGACAATTATTAAATACATTATATGTATTGGACCTTTACTATAGATTAAAGAAAAATCCAAAGCTTGATATTCCAAAGACAACATTTATATACGGGGCTAAAGCATTCCCGGGATATAGAAGAGCTAAAGCTATTGTTAAATTTACTAACGAAGTTGCAAAGCTTATAAACAATGATAAGGACATAGATGGAAAGATAAAGGTTGTATTCGTAGAGAATTACAGAGTTTCTTATGCTGAAAAATTATTCCCAGCAGCAGATCTTTCAAAGCAAATTTCAACAGCTGGTAAGGAAGCATCAGGAACAGGTAACATGAAGTTTATGTTAAATGGAACTCCTACATTTGGTACTTATGATGGTGCAAATGTTGAAATAGTAAGAGAAAGTGGAGAAGAAAATAACTTTATCTTTGGACTAAGAGTTGAAGATATAGAAGCTTTAAAAGGAAAGTATGATTGCAAGAAGTTCTACAAAAAAGATCCTTCACTTAAGAAAGTAATAGATTCACTAATAGATGGAACATTTAGTGATGGAGGAACTGGATTATTTAAGGATTTATACAATTCATTAATTGAAGAAGGTGATGGTTACTTCTTATTAGCAGACTTTGAAGCATTTAAAAAGGCTGAAGATGAAGTGTTTAAGGCTTATAAAGATAAGAAGAGATGGGCTAAGATGTGCTTTGAAAATACTTGCAATGCAGGTACATTCTCTTCAGATAGAACTATATTAGAGTACAGCAAAGATATTTGGGGAATTAATCAGACTGAAAATACAAAGTAGTATTTAGGAGAAGTTTTTATGAGATTTGGTAAAAATAGCTGTAAAAGTTATGAAAGAGGAATTGAAAAGGAATGGATGCTTTCAAATGGAAGAAGTGCTTTCTCAGGAAGTACTATTATAGGTGCTAATAGTAGAAAGTATCATGCTATATTAATAGCAGCACTTAAATCTCCAGATGAAAGATATATGATATTACCTAAAGTTTGTGAGAAATTTATTTCAAAAGGAATAGAATATCCATTAACAACAACTAAGTATAAGGATGAAGTTATTGAAGGTTATAAAAACCTTCAAAGCTTCTCATATAATGGGATACCAGAGTATACTTATTTTGTAAATGGGACTCTAATAAAGAAGAGGGTATTCTTAGAGCGAAGAAGAAACACAGCTGTAATAGAGTATTCAATAAAAGGGAATAAAGATGGGGGAGATCTTATACTTACTCCATGGTTTTCTTTCAGAGATCCAGGAGAACCAAGCAAAGATGAAAATCTTGAATTTACTAAAAGTGATTTAAATAATGGTTTTAATCTTATCCCAGATCTTAAAAAGGATTTAAATATAAGATTATTTGTATCTGAGGGTAAAGTATCATCTAAAGAATCTAGTATAACTTCAGAGGTTTATTATGATGTAGATAAATCAACAGGTGATAAATACTTAGATAGATATTATGTTCCAGGAGAATTAACTGTTAGCATTAAAGAGTATGAAGAAAAGAAGGTTTATTTAGTATGTACTATTGAAGAATATACAGAAATTAATGCTAAGGATATAATTAAGAAAGAAGAAGAGAGAATTGAAGCTCTAAGAAATACTTTTGAGGATGATAGAGTAATAGCTAAGTATCTTCCAATATCAGCAGATCATTTCATAGTTGATAGGGATTCAATAGATAGCAAAACTGTTCTTGCTGGATACCCATGGTTTTTAGATTGGGGAAGAGATACTATGATTGCATTAACTGGTGTAGGAATGTGTACAGGAAGACTTGATGATACTAGAGATATTTTAAGAAGCTTTAGTATATATGAGAAGAATGGGTTAATTCCAAATATGTTCCCTGATTTTGGGCAAGAACCTTTATATAATACAGTAGATGCTTCACTTTGGTATATTCATGCTATATACATGTACTTATTATATAAGAATGATCCAAAGGAATTAGAATTCGTAAAAGAAGAATTATATGGAACTATAAAAAATATTATTAAAGCATATAAAGAAGGAACAGATTTTTCAATAAAGATGGATGAAGATTCATTAATTATGGCAGGGGATGGGCTAGATCAAGTTACATGGATGGATGTAAGAGTTAATGGAATAGTTGTTACTCCAAGACATGGTAAGCCTGTTGAAATAAATGCTCTTTGGTATAATGCATTAAAGATAGTATCACTACTTGGTGAAAAGTTTAATGATAAAGAATATAAAGAGTATGAAAGTCTTGCAGCAAAAGTTAAGAATTCATTTAATGAAAAGTTCTGGAATGAAGATGAAAAGTGCCTTTATGATGTAGTTAATAATATAGAGAGTGATCCGTCTATAAGACCAAATCAAGCATGGGCAATATCTCTTCCATTTACTATGATTCCTAAAGATAAGGAGATTAAAGTAATAGAAAAGATATATGATTATCTATATACTCCTTTTGGACTTAGAAGTTTAAGTAAGGATCATGAGGACTATAAGCCTTTTTATGAAGGTAAACTTATAGATAGAGATATGGCATATCACCAAGGAACAGTTTGGTCATTTCCAATAGGAGCATTTTTAAGTGGTTATTGTAGAGTACATGAGTACTCAGAGGAAGCTATAAAGTTTGTAGATGAAGCACTTAAAGAAATGGAGATTCATATAGAAGATCAATGTCTTGGTGGAATAGCTGAAATATTTGATGGAGATTCTCCACATAATCCTAGAGGTTGCTATAATCAAGCTTGGGGAGTTGGAGAAGTTTTAAGAGTATACTATGAGTGCATAAGAGGCAATAATAAAAGACTAGAAGAAGCAAAGAAGAATATATTCAATAAATAAAATAAAGTCCTATAATCATAAAGAGTAAAAAAGTTTATCTAATATGATTATAGGACTTTTAAGAATAAAGAGTTTGTTTAAGGATGTGAGGTTATATGAATATAAAAGAAATATATAATATGTATAATGGAGATAAAAAAGCTAAGCTAAGAGATATATTTAACTCAAAAGAATTTGAAGAAAAGTATGGCTATGATTTAGAGCTAGGAGCAATATATTCAAAGGATAAGACTATATTTAGATTATGGTCACCAGTAGCTTCAAAGGTAACATTACAATTATTTTATAAAGATGATCAATTAAATAAGTTATGTAAACTTAAATCTATTGAGATGGAAGAAATAGATAATGTATGGGTTTTAGAGAAAAATGGAGATTTAAATAAAGTTTATTATAGATACGAAATAGAAATAGGAGATAAGGTAAACATAGTTACTGATCCTTACTCAAAAGCTGTATCTGCTAATGGTGAATATTCAATGGTAGTAGATTTGGAAGAAACCAATCCAGTAGGTTGGAATAATGATAGAAAGCCAGAATTTAAAGATCCAACTGATGCAATTATATATGAAATGCATATAAGGGATTTTACAATAGACTATAATTCAGGATCAAATTTTAAAGGGAAATATAAAGGTGTATGGGAATCAAATACTAAAACAGATGGTGGAGTTGCTACAGGAATAGATCACTTAAAAGAGCTTGGAATAACTCATGTACATCTACTGCCAACATTTGATTATAAATCAGTAGATGAAAAGAAGTTAGATGAGCCGCAGTATAACTGGGGATATGATCCAGAACATTATAATTGTCCAGAGGGATCATATTCAACTAATCCTTTTGATGGAGATGTAAGAATAAAAGAATTTAAAGATATGATTTTAAATCTTCACAAAGAAGGATTAAGAGTAGTTATGGATGTGGTTTATAATCACACATATGAATCAGAGAATTCATTATTTAATAAAGTAGTGCCATACTATTACTATAGAGAAGATGAAAATGGAAATCTTTCAGATGGTTCAGCCTGTGGAAATGAAACTGCATCAGATAGAAAAATGTTTAGAAAATTTATGATAGATTCAGTAGTATATTGGGCTAAAGAATATCATATTGATGGATTTAGATTTGATTTAATGGGATTACATGATATTGAAACTATGAAGCTTATAAGAGAAGAACTTGATAAAATAGATAAATCTATAATTATTTATGGTGAAGGTTGGACTGGAGGAGAAACTCCACTAAAAGAAAACGATAGAGCTTTAAAGAAGAATACAACTCAATACGAAAAGCTTCAAATAGCGGCATTTAGTGATGATATAAGAGATGGTGTTAAGGGTGATGTATTTATTGAAGAAAAGCCAGGCTTTGTAAATGGTGGAGAAGGCTTTGAAGAAACAATAAAATGTGGGATAGTAGCTTCAACAAACCATGATCAAATAGAGTACTCAAAGGTTATATACTCAGATGAATTTTGGGCAAACGAGCCATATCAAACAGTTACTTATGCATCAGCACATGATAACTATACACTATGGGATAAGCTTTATATAACAGCTAGTGAAGAGTCTGAAGAAGACCGTATAAAAATGAACAAATTAATAGCTTCAATAATTCTGACTTCACAAGGTATATCATTCATACATGCAGGTGAAGAATTCTTAAGAACTAAGGTTGATGAAAATGGAACTCTAATTGAAAATAGTTTTAAATCAAGTGATTTAGTTAATAGGTTAGATTGGAGCAGAAAAGAAAAATATAAGGATGTCTTCGAATATTATAAAGAACTTATAAATCTAAGAAAAAATCATAAAGCTTTTAGAATGAACTCATCTGAAGAGATAAGAGAAAACTTAAGATTTTTAGATAGTAACGAAGATAATGTTGTTTCATATATAATAAATGGAGAAGCATTAAATGATAGATTCAAAAAGATAATGATTATATTAAATGGTAATAAAGATGAAGCTAAAGTAAATCTTTTAGAAGGCATATGGAAACTAATTGCTAATGGAGAAAGAGTCGATGAAGATGGAATTAGTGAGGATATTTGTAATGAGATAATAGTAGATGGAAGAAGTGCAAATATATTAGTTATAGAATAAATAATATAAGAAATAGGAAGTGATACAAAATGACTATAAATAAATAGTTATAATCAGTTTTTATTTCTATATTTTAGTCAAAAGAAGGGATGTTACAAACCCAACTTTAATTAGTTTTGCAACATCCCTTTAAAATTAAACTCCAAAGAAAAATGCTCCTATTAATGATATAAAGAATAGGCCAGTTAATATTACTATGAATGCAGTTACTCCAAATAAAGCTAAAGGTGCAACAAGATTAGTACCACCATTAGAGTTTAAACGTAAATAAAGTGCATCAGTACTTAAATTTTTAGAGTACCTTTTAATGTTTTTTATCTTAGTTAATGAATCCTTTATATATATTTTATTTGCATATACTCCAACACCTATTCTTATAATTAAGAATGTTATTGGTGCAAAAGAACCTAAGAAAAATGACACCCCTAGATTAATTGCAAATAATATAGCAGCAATCTTGTACATTTTTCTATATAAAAGCCAATAAACCATTAAAAAGAATGCAGCCCAGTTCCAAGAAGAAAACTTTTCATTATCTCTGTACATCTCTAATTTTTCTAAATAATACTCGGTATTTTTCACTCCTATAAATGAAACAAATTCATCAGAAGTTATATCATCGTCGTTTATCCTATTATTATAACAATTTTGATAATAGGAATTATTACCGTGATCTTTATTAAAATCATTATAGGAAGAGTCAAATACATTTGAAGATTTTGATTCTCTAGCTTTAGATTCATCTAAATGAATATATTCTTTATTGGACTCACATGAAGGATTATTACATTTTCCATCAGTTCCCAGTTCACTCCCACATTTTTCACAAAACATTGAATATCCCCCTTATTCAAATGATAACAAAGTTAGTATAACACACAGAAAACTTTAAAACAATTACAAATATTACTTTATATGTAATTTAAACTGATCAAAAAATACCTCATTAAGTAGAGGATAAATAATAATTTAACCAATTCTGCTTAACAAGGTATATTTAACTTAATTAAAAGGAATTTAACTAATCATTACTATAATCATGATCCACTGTTATTACACAATTATAATTAGGATGAATCTCTTTTATTGACTTAATGATATCCTTTTTTAGATCTTCTTCATCCATAACTTTACATAAAGCTTTTGAATTTACTACTATATCAAATATAAGGTTTTTTTCATTTCCTTCCCCAACTATCCTAAAGTCATGCATTGATTTTATTAAGGGATTATACTTAATAATTTTATTTACTTCTTTATAAGCTGCATTAACTTCATCATCTGATAAACATATAGGATCCATATGAATAACTAAGTAAATATTTAATTTTTTAGATATATCTCTTTCAGCTTTATCTATAATATTATGTATTTCCATAATATCAACATCTGATGGTATTTCAGCATGAGCTGAGGCCATACATCTACCTGGGCCATAGTTATGAACTATAAGGTCATGTACACCAGTTATATTATCATAAGATAACATCATAGTTTCTATATCTTTTACAAGTTCAGGATCTGGTGCTTCTCCAAGAAGTGGATTTATAGTTTCACGAACCAAAGAGAATCCAGAATAAACTATAAATAAAGCTACAACAATACCTATATACCCATCTATAGGGAATGTTGTAAATTTAGCTGCAAGTAAAGATATAGCAACGCATGTTGATGTAAATACATCTCCTAGAGCATCAACAGATGCTGCTTTTAGTGCGGATGAATCTATTCTATTTCCAATAAATTTATTAAATCTTGAAAGCCAAAACTTAAGAAAAATTGAAATAATAAGTAATATAAATGGAATCCATTCAAACTTTATTAATTCAGGATTTAATATCCTATCAAAGGATGACTTTACAAATTGAAGTCCAACTAGCATAACCATAAATGCTACTATAAGAGCTGATAAATACTCCATTCTTCCATGTCCAAATGGATGTTTTTCATCTGCTGGCATATTAGCCATTTTAAAACCAGCTATAGTTATTACGGAAGATCCTGCATCAGATAGGTTATTAAATGCATCTGCCGTTACTGCAATACTAGATACTAACATACCAACAGTAAATTTAATCATAAACAAGATAAGATTAACTATTATCCCGATTATTCCGCCTAAGAAACCATAATTGTTACGTACATCTTTATCCTTTGTATTTTCATTATTTTTAATGAAGGTTTTTACTAAAAAATTTGAAAGCATTGAAATTTTCCCTCCAGTTTAAATTATATAATTTATTCTAACTTACTAATAAATATTAATCAAATCTATTTGGGTAAAATTACTATTTTACATAATGAGAAATATGATGTGATATAATTATTTTATGTAGAATGTAATAGTTTTATATAGTTATTGATAACATAAATTGCATTAAAATATTCATGTAGAAATTTGCAAATAATAGAATTACAAAAGCAGATCTTTATTGTAAATTAATAGAGTTTGAATAAAGTATTAAATGAACTATCAGTACATCATATATACAATTAAATATGATAAAATGTATTTAATATAGATAGTGGAAAGTGTTAGGAGGAATTAACATGGAAAAGAAATTAGCACAAGAATTAATAGATTTTTTATATGAAAGTCCAACAGCTTATCATGCTGCATATTCAGTAAAGTATATATTAGATAAAGAAGGATTTGAAGAAATATTTGAAAAAGATTCATGGAGTCTTAAAAAGGGTGGAAAATATTATTTAGTAAAAAATAATTCTGCTGTAGTGGCATTTAAAGTTGGTAATGGAGAAATTGAAAAAGATGGATTTAGACTTATAGGAGCCCATACAGATGCACCAGGATTTAAGATAAAACCAAATGCTGAAATGAAGACAGAAGATCATTATGTAAGATTAAACACAGAAGTATATGGTGGACCAATACTTTATACTTGGTTTGATAGACCACTTGGAGTAGCTGGAAGAGTGATATTAAAAGGAAAATCACCTTTAAAGCCAGAAGTTAAGCTAGTAAATATAAATAAACCAGTACTAATAATACCAAGTATAGCTATTCATATGAATAGAACAGTTAATGAAGGATACAACTTCAATAGACAAAAGGATACTTTACCATTAGTAGGCTTTGTAAATGAAGAATTAGAAAAGAAAGGTTACTTAATGAGCCTTTTAACTAATGAACTTGGAGTTTCAGAAGATGAGATATTAGATTTTGATTTATTCTTATATGAATATGAAAAAGGATGCATAATGGGAATAAATGAAGAATTCATATCTGCTGGAAAGTTAGATGACCAATGGATGGTATTTGCAGGAATAAAAGGATTAATAAATAGTACAGATATAGATTCAACAAAAGTTATGATTTGCATTGATAATGAAGAAATAGGAAGCTTAACAGCTCAAGGTGCTCAATCTAACTTTATAAGAAGAACACTTGAAAGAATTGCAATTGCTTTAGGAAAGAGTACTGAAGAATTCTTTAGAGCAGTTTCAAATTCATTAATGATATCAGCTGATTTAGCTCATGCTGTACATCCAAATTTACCAGATAAGCATGATCCAACTAATAGACCATTATTAGGTGAAGGACCAGTTCTTAAGATAGCAGCTTCAGGAAGTTACTCAACAGAAGGTGTTGCAGCTGGAATATTTGAATCAGTATGCGAAGAAGCAAAAGTACCAGTACAAAAATTTGTTAATAGATCAGATGTAAAGGGTGGAACAACAATAGGACCAATGTCAGCAGCTGACCTTTCTATACCAGTTGTAGATATGGGAGCACCACTTATAGGAATGCACTCAGTTAGAGAGCTTGCATCTGTTAAAGATAATTTCTATACAATAGAAGCATTTACAAAGTTCTTTAGCTTAAATTAGAAAGTTCTAATTTAATGTAAAGAGTATTTTAAATTCTCCTTGATATTATTAAGACATAAACTTAATGATTTCAAGGAGGATTTTTTTTGTAAAGACCAAAAGAAAAGTGACGCTTAATATATATAGTAAGTAATTTATTACTCCCTAAATAAAAAATATAATAAAAGTTTAAATAAGTAATTGACAATGAAAATATAGATAATTAGAATGAATACTTGAGTGAGAAACTTAGGATAAAATTTAAATGATTAACAATATTATTAGGGGGTAAATTTATGAAAAATTACAAAGGAATATTATTTGCAATTTTAGCATCAGTAGCATTTGGATTAATGCCTATATTTGCTAAGTTTGCTTATATAAATGGATCAAATCCAAATACAGTACTATTTTTTAGATTTGCAATAGCATCATTAGTATTATTAGTATATTTATTATGTAAAAATGTATCTATTAAAGTGACTAAAAATCAATTTTTATTACTTTTTATTACTGGGCTTATAGGATATACAATAACAACTCAAACATTATTTATGTCATATAATTATTTAGGAGTAGGACTAGCCACTACATTACATTTTATTTATCCAGCATTTGTATGTATATTAGAATATATTTTCTTTAAAAAGAAGATGAGTAGAAACAAATTACTTTCATTAATATTTGCAGGAATAGGAGTTTATGCATTAATAGCATTTGAAAATAACACATTAAGTGCATTAGGATTATTCTTAGCACTATTCTCAGGGATAGCTTATGGAATTAATATAATAATGTTAGCTATGAAGCAAATCAAAGATATTGATAATAGAGTAATAACAATGTATATAACATTTGGTGCAGCTGTTGGAATGTTTATATATAGTCTTATAGATGGTTCATTAATTACAAAGGTTACAATGAATCTAGGAGTAGCATATATTTTAATAGCTGTTGTATCTACAATCCTATCAATGATATTACTATTAAAAGGAATAGAGATGATTGGGGCTTCATCAACATCGATTCTTGGGACTTTTGAGCCAATTGTTAGTATAATAATGGGAATCCTACTATTTAGAGAAGAGCTTACATTTGCCCTTATTATAGGAACAATATTAATACTTATATCAACAATTATTTTAGCTAGAGATAAATCTGGTGATGAAACTATTGAAGAAATAATAGAAGAAAAGAATCATAATATAGGTCTTGAAATATAAAAGTGATATAATTATGGTAAAAACACAGGGGAAGAAGGGAACATATTATGAGAAGAGAATTTTTAGATATATTAAGTAAAGAAATAGTTCCAGCAGAAGGGTGCACTGAGCCTATAGCAGTAGCATATGCAGCTTCAATTGCTGTAGAAAATTTAAGCGAAGAATTAATTAATATGGAATTATTACTTAGTGCTAACATTATAAAAAATGCTTTAGGTGTTGGGATTCCTGGAACTGGGAAAATAGGTATAGAGATAGCAGCAGCATTAGGTGCTGTTATAAAAAAATCAGATAAGAAACTTGAAATATTATCAGATTTCTCTAAAGAACAATTAGAAAAAGCAAATAAGATTGTGGAAGATAAAATAATTAAGATATTTCAAAAAGATACTTCCGAGAAACTTTATATAGAAGTAATTGCAAAAGGAGAACATGATATTTGTAAAGTTGTAATTGCAAAAGATCATACTAATGTTGTATTGATACAAAAAAATAAAGAGGTTATCTTGAATAATCAAGAAGATTCATTAGAAAAAGGAAGTAAAGATTCAAGTTGTGCAAGTGGCCTATCAATTGAAGAGATATATGATTTTGCAACTAAAATTCCGTTTGAAGATATAAAATTTATATTAGATGGTGCTAATATGAATAGAAGAGTATCAGATGAAGGATTAAAAGGTGGATATGGTTTAGAAGTTGGAAGTAAAATAATAGAAGACAAAGGTTTTAATTTATTTACAAATAATTTAGCAAATAGAGTAATTGCAGCAACAGCAGCAGCTTCAGATGCTAGAATGGATGGGTGCTCAATGCCTATAATGACAACTGCTGGATCAGGAAATCAAGGAATTGCTTGTTCAATGCCAGTAGCTGAAACTGGGAAGGTATTAGAAAAGTCAGATGAAGATATTGCAAGGGCACTAATTATAAGTAACTTAATGACTATCCATATAAAAGAGTATATAGGAAGACTTTCACCTCTTTGTGGTGCAGGTATTGCAGGGGCAACAGGTGCTTGTTGTGGTATAACATATCTTTTAGGTGGAAATCTTACTAATCTAAAACATGCAGTAAACAATATGATATCAGATGTTATAGGCATGATATGTGATGGTGCTAAAAGTACATGTGCTTTAAAGATTGCAACAGCAACAAATGCAGCAATTCAATGTGCAACTCTTGCAATGAACAATATATCTCCATCATCAAAGGATGGAATAATTTTTGAAGATGCAGAAGATACAATAAAAAATATTGAAGTATTAGTTAAAGACGGATTAAACAATGCAGATAACACAATACTAAATATAATGCTTAGAAAATAATATGATTTAAAAGGTATTTATTATATAAAGACTTAGTGCGTAAAACAATTTTATGTTTTATGCACTGAGTCTTATTTTTTATCCACAGATATATTAATTTCTATTCCTTTAAATGTTAATTTAAGTAGATAAATAATAGCGTATATCAATGATTTATAATGCAATTTTATATTTTCAATATTAATTTATGAAAATAAATAAGTTAAGTATAGAGAGATTAATTATAAATGAGAATAAAACTATTTTCATAATTAAATATTTATAGGTAATTATTTTTTAGTTTTTGGTAAAAACTATTGCTACAAGTAAAACTTTGCAAAGGAGAAGATTATAGTGGATAAAAACAATTCATTAAATTGCAGAAAGAACGTCATTAATGAGCTAAAGCTTAGTTTTATGAAAATAAAAGATACTTATAAGTATATTAAAGTTTTATCAAATGAGGGTGAAGAAATAATTGGTTCTGGAGAATGGCTTTTAGATAATATCTATCTTATTGAAAAGGAATATAAGGCTATAAGGACTAATATGCCAAGGGCGTATTTTGAAAATCTTGTTATAGAAGAAGAATCAAGTGGAAGGGTTCCTAGAATATTTATATTAGCTAGAGAAATGATAAGAGAAAATAAAGGAAGGGTTACAGAGGAAGAAGCAATATCTTTTATTCTAGAAAAAAATAAAAGACTTAATATGGGAGAATTATGGGCGTTCCCATTAATGCTTAGGGCAAGTCTTATAATAAATATTTCAAAGGTTACAGATGAATTAAAGAGTATATATAAGGATAGAAAAGAGGGAAGGGAACTCGCTTATAAAGTAATTTCAGTAAAGAATAATGAAAATAGATTGAATATCTTAGAAAAAATTAATTACAGCTCAAAAGTATTTACTGAAGAATTTTATAAAGTTTTAAAAGATAACTCTATTGAAGATGAGGAAGTATATAATATTGCCATTTCTAAATTGGATAAAAATAAGCAAGATAAAAACTTAATAAGAAGTTCTTTTATAGAAGGTTCATTAGAGGATACTATAGGGTCATCTATAACATCTCTTAGAGAAGTAGATGGGATAAATTGGAGAAGATTTTTTAGTGAAACATCAATAGTAGAAAAAACACTTATGAAGGATCCAGATAGAACTTATGGCAAAATGGATTTTAAGTCTAAGGATTATTATCGTCATAAAATAGAAAAGATATCTAGAAAATATAAAATCGAAGAAGAGCTGGTTGCAGAAAAATTAGTATTTCTTGCAGAAAGAGCAAGGGAATCAGGAAAGATTGGATGTAAAAGTCATATTGGGTATTATCTAATTGATGACGGTATAAGACAATTAAATAAAGAATTAGGCTCAAGGGTAAACCTAAAGAACAAGTTTAGTCAAAATATGTTCTGGTTTATAAATGTGTTTGGAACATTATTTATAATTTTTGTTGTCTTATCTCTAGGATATTTATCAGGTGTTGAATATGAAAGATATCAGTATATTTTAGCTGGAATAATATTAATTATTCCGGCAAGTGAAATAGTTGTTAATATAATAAATTGGATTACATGTAGGATGGTAACTATGAGGCATGTTCCCAAAATAGATTTGAGAAATGGAATAGAAGAGCCTCAAAAGAGTGTAGTTATAATTCCAACAATTATAAACTCTATAAATAGTGCAAAAGAAATGGTAAAAAAGTTAGAGGTAATATATCTTGCAAATAAAGAAGAAAATTTATATTTTGCAATTCTCGCAGATTTTCCAGATAGTGATGAAGAAATTAAAGAGAATGATAAGATAATTAACGAAATTACAATAAAAGAAATTAATAGATTAAACAGAAAGTATTGCATAGATACAGGGGATAAGTTTTTCTTCCTTAATAGACAAAGAATATATAATTCTCATGAGGGAGTATTTATGGGCCGGGAGAGGAAAAGGGGAAAGATAATGGAATTTATTGCACTATTAAAGGGAGAAGAAAATGAGCATACCTTTAATATTATTAGTAGTTCTATAGAAGAACTTAGAAGTGCAAAATACATAATAACACTAGATTCTGATACTTTTATGCCAAGAGGAGTTGTTAAAAAGCTTATAAGCGCCATGATGCATCCTCTAAATAGAGCAGTATATAAAGATAATGTTGTAAAAAGAGGATATACAATAATGCAGCCTAAAGTTTCTATATCTTTAGAGAGTAAAAATAAAAGTGAATTTTCAAAGATTTTTGGTGGAGAAGGTGGTGTTGATGGATATTCAACAGCTTATTCAGATACATATCAAGACTTATTTGGTGAAGGATCATTTACAGGTAAGGGAATAATTGATATAGATGTATTCTATAGAGTATTAAAGGATGAAATTCATGAAAATAAAGTATTAAGTCATGATTTGTTAGAGGGATGTTATACAAGGAGTGCTTTAGTCACAGATTGTGAGTTAATTGATAACTATCCATCATCATATCTTGCAAGTGCAAAGAGGTTACATAGGTGGGTTAGAGGTGACTGGCAACTATTACCATGGCTATTTTCATCTAAATTATCTATGCTGTCAAAATGGAAAATATTCGATAACTTAAGGAGAAGTTTACTGGCACCATCACTTATGATAGGAGCTGGAACTGCGCTCCTTTTATTAAATAGAGGAATAGAAGTAACGATTCTTTTATTCTTAGCTTTAATAATGCCATTATTATTTACTATTACAGACTTTGTAGTTACGCCTAAAAATAAATTAATTGGAACTATAAAAACATTGAGGCAAATAGTATTCATTATAAGCTTTATACCTTATCAGACTTATATTATGATAGGAGCTATTTTAAAAGCATTATTTAGACTATTTATTTCTAAAAATCATTTATTAGAGTGGCAAACGGCTGAAGAGGCCGAAAGAACAGTTAAAAGCACAATTGGATATCACTATGAAAAAATGTGGTTTTCAGTAATAGCTGGAGCATTGTTTATAGTTATTAGTTTTAGGTCATCATTAATCCTTGGAGTAATTATAAGCATATTATCTATTGTATGGATTTTATCACCTTTATTGGCGTATAAGATTAGTAAAATTTATAAAGAGGAAAAAGTTAATCTAAGTGATAATGAAAGAGAATACTTAAGATGTATAAGTAGAAGAACATGGGCATATTATGAGGATTTTGTAAATAGTGAAAATAATTATTTAGCACCAGATAATTATCAGGAGAAACCTTATAAGGGAGTTGCAAATAGAACATCACCAACTAACATGGGGATGGGACTTATATCCAATATAGTTGCATATGACTTAGGCTATATACCTTTTGGAGAAGTTGTAAACAGAATAGAAAATATATTAAATGGAATGAATAAGCTTGAAAAATATGAAGGCCATTATTTAAATTGGTATGATACAAAAACAGCACTACCTTTGTGGCCTAGATATGTTTCAACAGTAGATAGTGGTAATTTGTTAGGTTATTTATGGGTTTTAAAAGAAACTCTGAAAGAATATAAGAAAAAACCATTAATAAGAAAAGAAGAACTTACTGGGCTAAAAGATATTTATAGAATTTTAAATATAGATAGTAATGCTACACTAGAGAGGCTAGATAGAGAAGACGGAAAAGAATATATTCTAGTACTTAAAGATGAACTTGAAAGAGTTAAAAAAATAAAAGAAGAAAATAAAGATAGAGATGAAGAGTTTAAGTATTGGATAGATAAATTAGAAAATGAAATTAAAACAAAAATAGACTATGCAGATTATTTTTTTGATGGAGTAAACAAAATTCTATCAGAATACTTTAAGAAAAAAAGTCCATCTCTATTAGAACTTAAAGAAGAGATAAAAGGAATTATAGGCTACTCAGGAGAAGACTTTAAAAATATACTAAATGAAAAGATAATACAAATAGAAAGTTTTGAAGATAGAGTAGATAATTTAATTTTAAATATAGAAAGTATAATGGATGAAATGAATTTTTCTATATTATATCAAAAGGATAGAGAACTATTCTCTATAGGTTATAACTTAGAAGAAGATTCTTTAGGCAATTCTTATTATGATTTATTAGCATCAGAAGCAAGAATTACATCATTCTTAGCAATAGCTAGAAATGAAGTTGACACTAGTCATTGGTTTAAGCTAGGTAGAGCAATGACTAATGCATTTAGAGGAAAAAGTTTAGTTTCGTGGAGTGGAACTATGTTTGAATACTTTATGCCAAATCTTTTAATGAAAAGTTATAAGGGAACACTTTTAGACCTAACTTATAGATCAGTTCTAAAAGCTCAGATTGCATTTGCTAGGAAGAAAAAAGTACCTTGGGGAATATCTGAATCAGCATATTATCAATTTGATATAGGAGAAAATTATCAATATAAAGCTTTTGGAGTGCCGGGAATAGGTTTAAAGAGAGGTCTTGAGGATGAGGTAGTAGTATCACCATATTCAACTTTAATGGTATTACCTTGGGTGAAAGATAAATGTATAGAAAATTTAAAGTTACTAGAGAGTCAAGGGGCATTAGGAAGATATGGCTTTATAGAAGCTATTGATTTTACTCCAAACAGAATAAATAAAATATTAAGTGAAGAAGTAGTATTAGATGATCAAACTGATGAAGCAATAGATGAATTAGAAGATGAGAAAATAAATAAGCAAGTAAAAGTAGTAGATGATTATGAAGAGAATGATATAGAAGGAAAGAGTTGTAGGATAAGATCAGGTGGTAAAAAGGTTAAATGCTATATGGTTCATCATTTAGGTATGTCATTCTTAAGCCTAGATAATATATTAAATGATAATATACTTCAAAAGAGATTTCATGATATACCAGAAATAAAGGCAACGGAGATATTACTCAAGGAAAAAGTTCCAGAATATATAACTTTTGAAAGAGATATAGAAGTTCAGTATGAAAGAAAAAGACTTGAAACAGAAGACTTTGTAAAAAGAGTATATAAAGGGGCATTAAGAGATAATCCAGAAGTTTTATTATTATCAAATGGAACATTTTCAAGTATGATCACTTTAACAGGAAGTGGTTATTCTAAAAGAGGGGAAGAGCTTCTTTATAGATGGAAAGGAGACACTACGTCAGATAGTAGCGGATTATTTTTCTATATAAAGAATCTAAACTCTAATGATTATTGGAGTGCCACTTATGAGCCTTGTAAAAGTGAAGGAGAGGATTACACTGTAAAATTCTCTATAGACAAAGGCGAATTTAGTAAAAAGGAAGGTTCTATAGAAAGCAAAATGGAGATAGTTGTATCACCAGAAGATAATTTAGATATTAGAAAGATAACATTAAGAAATTCTGGTGATAAAGGAAGAAGTATAGAAATAACAAGTTATATGGAGATAACATTAGCTAGCTTTGAAGGAGATTCTGCTCATCCAAGTTTTTCAAACCTTTTTATAGAAACTGAATATGATAATGAAAGCTCTACATTACTCGGAAAGAGAAGAGCTAGAGTGCCAAGTGGAAAAGTACCATACATATTCCATAAAGCAATAACATTAAGTGATTTAGAAGGTTCAGCAAGCTATGAAACATCAAGAATTAATTTTATAGGCAGAAATAGAACTTTGAAGTCTCCGGTAGCACTAGATAATGATAATTCATTAAAAAATACTGTAGGAATAGTTTTAGATCCTATCATGAGTATAAGAAATGGAATAAGATTAGATGCAAATGAAGTAAAAGTAATATATTTTATAACGGGTGTAGCTGATGATAGGGAAGAAGCTATAAGAATAGCTAATGATTACAGTAGTATCAATAGATTAGATTCAGCATTTAGAATGTATAATAAATCAATGCAAGTACAACTTAGAAATCTTGGTATTAAGTCATCACAGGCCAATATATATCAAAGCTTATCATCATATATACTTTTCTTAAATGATGGAAGAGCAGATAGAGAAGAGTATATAAGAAATATAAATAAGCACCAAAAGGATTTATGGGCTTATGGAATTTCAGGAGATATAAAAATTGCTATGCTTGTTGTCAAAGATGATGATGATATAGATATTATTAGATCTATGATAAAAATGCATAATTACTTTATAAGCAAGGGTCTTAAAGTGGATTTAATAATATATAACCAAGAAGAATTAAGTTATGAGCAGCCACTTCAAAAGAGTATATTGCAATTAATAAATACTTTAAGTGATGGTGAAGTTTTAAATAAACCAGGTGGAATCTTTATTCATAATAAAGCAAGTATGAGCGAAGAGATAAGAGATTTTATAATTGGAATTTCATCTATATATATAAATAGTGAAAAAGGAACAATATTAACTCAAATGAAAGGGTTAGAAGAAAAGCGAGAGACTACAAGAAGACATAAGGAATTATCAGAAAACAATGTAACAAAGGTAAATATACATGATAATCCTATAGGAGGTAATGGTGATTATAATTATGATTTTGATAATAAAATATCTGATGATGATTATGAAGTAAATAATCATCATGAAGAAAATGATGAAATAGAAGAGATAAAGAAAAGTTTAGATTTCTTTAATGGATATGGTGGATTTGATAAAAAGGATGGAAGTTATGTAATAATACTTGAAGATTATAATAATACACCAGCTCCATGGATAAATGTAATTTCTAATGAAAATTTTGGGTTCCATATATCAGAGATAGGTTCATCACATACTTGGTGCGGAAATAGTAGAGAGAATAAGATAACACCTTGGAATAATGATTGGGTTCAAGACACTTTAGGTGAAGCTATATATGTTAGAGATAATAATGATGGCAGATATTTCTCAATAACTCCCAAACCAGTTAGGGATGAAGGCGCATATATAATTCGTCATAGCTTTGGATATTCAAGTTTTAAGCATACTTCATGTGGGATTAAAAGTACAATGACAACATTCTGTCCAAAGGAAGAAAAGGTCAAAATCCAAAAGGTTATATTAGAGAATATATCAGAAGAAGAAAGAGATATATCAGTATTTTACTATGCTCAGCTTGTTCTAGGAGTTTTAAACTACCAAACAGCTAGATATATAAGTACATATAAGAACGGAAATTACATATATGGTAAAAATCCTTACTCTGAATATTTTGGAAGATTAAAAGCTTATTCAACTATATTAGGAGGGGAAAATCTAAGATTCACTTGTGATAGAAGAGAATTTATTGGAATTTCTGGAAGTTTAGAAGATCCGCTAGGATTAAAATATGAAAACTTACAGGAGAGTTTTGGAAGTGTTCTAGATCCATGTTTAGTTACACAATGTAATATAAAGTTAAAGCCAGGAGAAAGTAAAGAATTAATTATACTTTTAGGTGAAGAGGAAGATGAGAAAGATATAGAAAAAATAATAGAAAAGTATAATGATATATCAAATGCTGATGAAGAGTTAGATAGGGTGAAGAAATATTGGAGTGATTTCCTAGGAAATATAAGGGTAAAAACTCAAGATAAGTCGATGGATTACTTGTTAAATGGTTGGCTACTTTATCAAAATTATAGTTGTAGATATTTAGCTAGGACTGCATTTTATCAATCAGGTGGAGCATATGGATTTAGAGATCAACTTCAAGATTCAATGTCTATAGGATTAATAAATCCTAATATAACTAAAGATCAAATTATAAGAAGTGCATCAAGACAATATCTTGAGGGTGATGTACAACACTGGTGGCATCCAATAATAAATAGTGGAATAAGAACAAGATTCTCAGATGATTTATTATGGTTACCTTTTGTTACAGCTGAATATATAGACTTTACTGGAGACTACAGTATATTAAATGAGAAAGCACCTTATCTAGAGGATGAACCTTTAAGAGAAGGTGAAGATGAAAGATATACTATAGTAAATCAATCAAGTGCGGAAGGAACTATATATGAGCATTGTATAAAAGCTATTGAAAGAGGATTAAGATTTGGTGATCATGGAATTCCATTAATGGGTAGTGGAGACTGGAATGATGGTATGAGTACAGTTGGAAATGAAGGAAAAGGAGAGAGCGTATGGCTTGGGTGGTTCCTTTATAAGATACTAACAAGTTTTGAAGATATATGTACTCATATGAAAGATAATGAAAAGAAAGATAGATATATAAAAATGAAAGAATATATTAGAGAAAATATTGAGAAGAATGCTTGGGATGGTGGCTGGTATAGAAGAGCATACTTTGATAATGGAATGCCACTCGGATCAAGAGAAAATGGAGAGTGTAAAATAGATTCATTAGCTCAAAGTTGGTCAATAATATCAGAAGGTGGTAATTTAGATAGAGCAAAGGAAGCCATGGAGGCTGTAGATAGAAATTTGGTTGATGAAAATCTAGCATTAATAAAACTTTTGGCACCACCTTTTGCAAACTCAAAAGAAGAGCCAGGATATATAAAGGGATATGTTGCAGGTGTCAGAGAAAATGGTGGTCAATATACTCATGCAGCAACTTGGGTTATATTAGCACTTACAAAACTTGGTATGGGAGATAAAGCTCTTAGATACTTTGATATGATAAATCCAATAAATCATACAAATACAGAATTAGAATGTAGAAGATATAAGTTAGAGCCGTATGTTATGGCAGCGGATGTCTACATAAGAGAGCCTCATGGTGGTAGAGGCGGTTGGAGCTGGTATACTGGAACAGCTGGTTGGATGTATAAAGTTGGTCTTGAGAATATACTTGGATTTAAAGTTTATAAAGGGGAAGGCTATAAAATAACTCCTTGCATTCCTAAGTCATGGAAGGAATTTGAGATAAATATAAATAGAGAAAATGAAGAATATAATATAAGAGTTATAAAATCAGATAAAGATAAAATTATTATAAATGGAGAAGAGATAGATGGAAATATAATACCAAAGAATTTAGGGAAAGTGAATATAGAGTTATATTATAAAGAAAAATAAAGTTTAGCAGCCTCTTTATTTAAAATAGAGGCTGCTTTTTGTAGTTCAAAAGTTAAAATTTTATAAACAAATAAGACAGTATTAAATAAATATAAAAAATGAACAAAAATATAACATTAAAATAATGGTATAAAAGTAAAAATTGTTAAATAAATATCAATACTTATGTAAAGCGATAATGGACTAAAAAGATAAAAGGCATAAATTATATTAAAGTATAAGGTTTCAATTATATACATAAAATCAACTTAGTATGGACTTATAAAGAATATAATTTTTTAATTATTTTATTAATTACTAAAAAGTATGAAAATAAATATAATTATAAATATTTAATAAAATAATATAAAATAAAGGAAAACGTTAAAAAATTATCTAAATTGACAGGTAATTTTTAAAGTGCAATAATAAAAATAAATAAATAGTAAACATTTACAACAAAATATATTACATAGGGGACGTATTTATGAATTTTAGTGAAGTATTATCAGATAATCCAATTATAGCAGCAGTAAAAAATTTCGAAGAACTAAATATAGCAATAAACTCAAATATTGAGGTTATATTTGTTCTTTTTGGGGATATTTTAAATGTTAAGGAAATTAGTGAAATAATAGATGATAAAAATAAGATTGGAATTGTACATGTTGATTTAATTGATGGATTAAATCAGAAAGAAGCAGCAATTAAGTATTTAAGAAAAGAAACAAAGTTTAAAGGGATAATTAGTACAAAATCTCAAGCAATAAAACTAGCAAAAGAAAATGGATTTATTGCGATACAAAGAAGTTTTGTATTTGATACTATTTCACTTAAAAATGTAAAGAATCATGTAATATCAGATATAGATGCAATTGAAATTTTACCAGGATTAATTCCTAAAGTAATTGATAAAGTATCAAAAAGTACAAATAAGCCTATTATATGTGGAGGCCTTATAGAAACAAAGGACGAAGTAATGATGGCTTTAAGTTCAGGTGCCACATCCGTTTCTACAACAAAAAGAGAAATTTGGGATATGTAGTTTAATGCATTAATTAATCGATAGCGACTTCAGTATAATTAATAGCAAGTAATAACTAAATAAACTAATAAGAAACAAAGATATTAATTTTAATAAGGGAAAATTAATAGGAGATTGTTAAGATAAGTATTAAGTAGAGGTGTGTGTAGAATGGAAAAGTATATTATAGCCTTAGATCAAGGAACAACAAGTTCAAGAGCTATTATTTTTGATAATGAACAAAATATATTAGGAGTTAGCCAAAAAGAAATAACACAAATTTATCCTAAAGAAGGATGGGTTGAACATAATCCAATGGAAATATGGGCAACTCAATATGGGGTTCTTCAAGAAGTTATGGCCAAAACAAATATAACTCAAGAAGAAATAGCTGCAATAGGGATTACAAATCAAAGAGAGACTACAATTGTATGGGATAAGAAAACAGGGGAACCTGTATACAATGCAATTGTTTGGCAATGTAGAAGAACAGCTTCAATCTGTGATAAGCTTGAAAAGGATGGATTGAAAGATTATATAAAAGAGTCGACAGGGCTTGTTTTAGATGCATATTTTTCAGGAACTAAAATAAAATGGATTTTAGATAACGTAGAAGGTGCGAGAGAAAAAGCTGAAAAAGGAGAACTTTTATTTGGAACTGTTGATACATGGCTTGTTTGGAAGCTTACTGGTGGTAAAGTTCATATAACAGATTATACTAATGCTTCAAGAACAATGCTTTATAATATAAATACATTAGAGTGGGATGATAAGATGTTACAAGTCTTAGATATACCTAAATCAATGTTACCAGAAGTAAAAAATTCTTCAGAGATTTATGGATATACAAATCTTGGAGGAAAAGGTGGCTTTAGAGTGCCAATAGCTGGTATTGCTGGAGACCAACAAGCAGCTTTATTTGGACAGGCTTGTTTTACTAAGGGATCAGCTAAAAATACTTATGGTACAGGATGCTTCTTACTTATGAATACTGGCGAAGAAAAGGTTGAAAGTAAAAACGGACTTTTAACTACAATAGCAATTGGTATTGATGGTAAGGTGCAATATGCATTAGAAGGTTCTGTTTTCGTAGGTGGTGCTGTTATTCAATGGATTAGAGATGAGCTTATGCTTGTAAATGATGCACAAGATACTGAATATTTTGCAAAGAAGGTTAAAGACAATGGAGGAGTTTATGTAGTTCCTGCATTTGTTGGACTTGGTGCACCTCATTGGGATATGTATGCTAGAGGAGCTATATTTGGATTAACTAGAGGATCAAATAGAAATCATATAATTAGAGCAGCCCTTGAATCTATAGCATATCAATCAAAAGATGTTTTATATGCTATGGAAGAAGATGCAGGATATAAGATAGAAAGTATAAAGGTTGATGGAGGAGCAAGTAAGAATGAATTCTTAATGCAATTCCAATCAGATATAACAGATAAAGAAGTTACAAGACCAATAATAACAGAAACAACTGCTCTTGGAGCAGCTTACTTAGCGGGACTTGCAGTTGGATACTGGAAAAGTAAAGATGAGATTGCTAAGTCATGGTATGTAAGTGAGACATACAAGCCAAATTTCTGTGATGAAGAAAGAAGTAAACTATATTCAGGATGGAAAAAGGCAATTGAAAGAGTTAAAGGTTGGGAAGATCAATAAAATAGATGCAAATTTGTGAAAACGATTGACAAGCCTTAAAAAATGTGATAGCATATAAATATAATCAAATACAAGTGTTGAGAGAGATAGAGTCAAGCACATAAATTAAGGATGAATAGTCCTTAGTTTCTGCTTGGCTTTTTTTGTTCTGTATACTTAAAGATTCAAGTTATCTTATAGCCCTTTAAAATTTTAGGGATAAAGAAATGAAAAAGAGAGAGCTACAAGATAATTACTTAGAGAAGTCGCTATCGCTAAGTTAATGAATGAAATATAAAATAACTTAATTATAAGAATTTAAATAATTCTAGGAGGTTTTAGTATGTATGATGTTGCAATTATAGGAGCAGGTGTTATAGGAGCTTCAATTTGTAGAGAACTTACAAAATATGATTTGAAGGTAGTAGTATTAGAAAAAGAAAATGATGTATCAATGGGAACATCAAAAGCAAACTCAGCTATTGTCCATGCAGGATATGATCCAAAGATTGGAACTTTAATGGCAAAGTACAATGTAAAAGGAAATGAAATGTTTGAGGAACTTTGTAAAGAATTAAGTGTACCATTTAAGAGAAATGGATCACTAGTATTAGCTTTCTCAGAAGAAGAAATGGATCATATAAAAGAATTATATGAAAATGGAACTAAAATTGGAGTTAAGGGATTAGAAATTCTAAATAAAGAACAAATATTAGAAATGGAGCCAAACATAAATGACGATGTAGTTGGAGCATTACATGCACCAACAGGAGGAATCGTTGGACCATATGAATATACAATAGCATTAATGGAAAACGCTGTAGCAAACGGTGGTAAGCTTGAATTAAAAACTGAAGTTGAAAAGATAGAAAAAGTAAATGATATTTTCAAGATAACTTCTAAAGATGGAAAAGTAATTGAAGCAAAGTATGTAATTAATGCAGCTGGTGTTCATGCGGATGAAATACATAATTTAATAGCTAAAGAAAGCTTCAAGATTATCCCAAGAAAAGGTGAATACTTTGTAATGGATAAAACTCAAGGAGAACTAGTAAATCATACACTATTCCAAGCTCCAACAAAACTTGGTAAAGGTATATTAGTAACTCCAACAGTTCATGGGAATCTATTAGTTGGACCAGATGCAGAAGACATAGAAGATAAAGATGATACTAAAACTAAAGGTGATAGATTAGACTATATTAGAAATACATCAACTAAAACAACTAATAAAGTTAACTTTAGAGAATCAATCAGAAACTTTGCAGGCCTTAGAGCTACTCCAGATAGAGGGGACTTTATAGTTGAAGAAGCTGCAGATGTTAAAAACTTTATAGATGTAGCTGGAATTAAGTCACCAGGACTTTCATCAGCACCAGCAATTGCAGAGGGTGTAATTGAAATATTAGAAAGCTGTGGTTTAGATCTAAAAGAAAATAAAGATTTCAATGGTAAAAGAGAAGAAATAATATTTATGGAACTTTCACCAGAAGAAAAGGCTGAAATTATTAAAAAGGATCCAAGATACGGAAAAATAATCTGTAGATGTGAAAGCATAACAGAAGGAGAAATAGTTGCAGCTATAGAAAGATGTTTTGGAAATATAACATTAGATGGTGTTAAGAGAAGATGTAGACCAGGAATGGGAAGATGCCAAGGTGGATTCTGTGGACCAAAAGTACAAGAAATAATAGCAAGAGAATTAGGAATAAAGATGGAAGATATTCATCAAGATAAAGACGGTTCATATATATTAGTAGGAAAAACAAAGTAGGAGGGATAGCTATGTACGATTTAATAGTAGTTGGAGGAGGTCCAGCAGGACTTGCAGCAGCTTATGAAGCTTATAGTGATGGAGTAAAGAAAATTTTAATTATAGAAAGAGATAACGAACTAGGTGGTATATTAAATCAATGTATCCATAATGGATTTGGATTACATACATTTAAAGAAGAGCTAACTGGTCCTGAATATGCACAAAGATTTATCAATATGTTACAAGATACAAATGTAGAAGTTAAGCTTGGAACAATGGTACTTGATATAGATAAAGATAAAAATGTTCATGCTATAAATCCAGAAGAAGGATATGTTGTATTAAAAGGAAAAGCAATTATTCTTGCAATGGGATGTAGAGAAAGAACAAGAGGAGCGATAAATATTCCAGGAGATAGACCTTCAGGAGTATTTACAGCAGGAGCTGCTCAAAGATATATAAATATGGAAGGTTTTATGCCAGGTAAAAAAGTTCTTATACTTGGATCTGGTGATATAGGACTTATAATGGCAAGAAGAATGACACTTGAAGGAGCAAAGGTTGAAGGTGTTGTAGAGCTTATGCCATACTCAAATGGATTAAATAGAAATATAGTTCAATGTCTTGAAGACTATGATATACCACTATTCTTATCACATACTGTAATTGATATAGTAGGAAAAGAAAGATTAGAAAAGGTTATTATAGCTGAAGTTGATGAAAATAGAAGACCTATTAAAGGAACTGAAAAAGAATTTGATGTAGATACATTACTTCTTTCAGTTGGATTAATTCCAGAAAATGAATTATCAGGAAAAGCTGGAATAGAAAAAGATATGAGAACAAATGGATTAATAGTATCAGAAAGCATGGAAACATCAATAGATGGTATATTTGCTTGTGGTAATGTAGTACATGTTCATGATCTAGTTGATTTTGTTACTCAAGAATCAAAGCATGCTGGAAAATCAGCAGCTAAATACATCAAAGATGACCTTAAAAAAGGAGATAGCATCAAAATAGTTAATGGTCAAAATGTAAACTACACTGTACCTCAAAGAGTTACTGTAGATGCAATAGATGGAAGCATGACTGTATTTATGAGAGTAAATAATATCTATCATGATAAAGCTCTAGTAGTTAGAGAAGGAGATAAGGAAATAGCTTCATTTAAGAGAAAACATCTTGCACCATCAGAAATGGAAAAGATAATTTTACCTAAAAAGCTTCTAGAAGGAGTTAAGGGAGATTTAACAATTTCTTTAGAATAGGTTTAATAATATAGCCAATTTAGTGGTCATTTCTTAGTGGTTACTCTTTAATTAATTTAATGATGACTGAGAAAAAACAAAAATTCCCTAAACAAATAATGATATATAATAAACAATCATCCATGATAACAATGTGCAACAACCATTTAAAATAGGATATTTTAAACTACAATTTTTTATATAAGACGGGCTTATTAAGGAATGACCAATAAATATATAATTTTAGAATATGTAAATAAGGATTTAATATAAATACTATATTATAGGACGGTGAATTTGATATGATCAAAGAATTAATTTGTATAAGTTGTCCAATGGGATGTCATCTAAAAGTAGATGTAGACAATAAGACAGTAGAAGGAAACACTTGTAAAAGAGGAGAAATATATGGATTAAATGAAGTTACAAATCCAGTTAGAGTTGTTACTTCAACAGTAAAGGTAAAGGGAGGAGAACTTCCAGTAATACCTGTAAAGACAAATGGTGCAATACCTAAGCATTTAAATTTTGAATGCATGGATATAATAGGTGAAACTGTAATAGAAGCTCCAGTTAAAATGGGAGATGTTATTATAGAGAATGTGTTAGGAACTGGTGTTGATATAGTTGCTAGCAGAAATATAGAATGTGCATAATAAATTTTAATTAATAAATACACACTAACATAAAGCGTACCTCATAAGAGCAGTTTAAACTTGCCTATTAAAACAAGTTTAAGCTGCTTTTATTTTTATTATTTTGTCATTAACAATTGTAATGATTTTGACTTCTTTTTGTAATTGTATGTAAGATACAATTTATTTATAATAAATATGGATATTGTATAATATGCATAAAATAGTATAAAAATGGTTTTGTCAACAGAAAAATGACTGTAATAGTAGAATATTATCGTAAATATTTATATACAGAATAAATATCAATAAATACTATTAAGTAGTGGAAACTAAATAGTATTAGAGATATTTAAAATTAGTTATACAAGCAGTAACTTCATTATTTGTTGAAAATCATAAAGTTAATATATTAAATGATAATGTTATTTTATTTAAATTACTTAAAGGGGGGCTGACATGAAAAAATTATTATACTTTATAATACCAGTATTTATAGGTGTAGTTTTTGCATTTGGGTTAAATGAATTTTTAAATAAAGAAATAAATGATTTATTTAAAAGTAAAAATTTAATACCTTTGAAAAATGAGTATGCATCTAATATAAAAGATAAAGGCGTATTATTAAATAATGAGCTTTTAACACAGGATGATATAATGATGTTAGGTTCATCAGAACTTGCTCATACTATAAAAGATCAACATCCTACAAATTATTTTAATACAAATAGAAGTAGGAGTAATTTATTTACTGTAGGAAGGCCATATGATCAAAATTTACAACAAACTATTACTTTAGGAAGTACAGATCCTAATATAAAGAATAAAAAAGTGGTAATGTTAGTTTCTATGCAAGCTTTTCTGGGGAAGTATGGAATAATGCCTGAGGATTTTCAAACATTATTTTCACCAAATCAATTCTATGAATTTTTAGACAATCCAATGATATCGGAAAAAAATAAATATATAATGGCTAAAAGGGTTCATAATCTTTTACAGAAGAATGAAGATTATGCAAGTGAAATGATGTATGCAAAGCTATATAATAATGAGAGTTTTTTAGGAAGAATTAAAAGAATAGTACTATACCCATATTTTGAATTAAGAAAAAATATGGTCAAGTTAAAGGAAAAAGGTGAATTATATTTAAAATTAAAAAAACTTCCGAATAAAACTCCTGAAGATAACAAAATAGGACAACCTATAAATTGGAATAAGGAAGAAGAACAAGCTATTAGGGAAGCGAAAAAGAGGACTAAAGGAAATAAGTATAAAGTTGATTATTCTTATTATGAATTTATGCTAAAAGAGTTACCTAAAATGAAAAATGCATATTCAAGAATTGATCTTTTAAAATCTACTGAGCTTGATGATTATAAACAATTTTTAAACCTATGCTCAGATCTTAAGATAAAACCAACTATAGTTATGTTGACAAATGCTAAGTGGTATTATGATTATACAGGGTTAACAGAAGAAAAACGATTTAAGTTGTATAACACTGTTGAAAAATTAGCTGAAGAAAAGGGATTTAAAGTTATAAATTTAAAAGATAAAGAAACTACAGATTATTATTTAAGAGATATTATGCATCTTGGAACTAAAGGTTGGGTAGATGTTAGTGAAAAAATTTATAAAGAATATAATCAAGAACAAATATTTAATAAGTAGTTTATATCAGAAATTAAAGTCTAATACCTATGAAAATTATATAATATTAGATACTAAGCCATGTTAAGCGTGGCTTTTATTTTTATATAAATAATTCAACAATAATATAATAAAAATTATCCATTATAATGATGTACAAAAAGTAATTGATTGTGGTGTAGTTGTTAGCAGGAATATTGAATGTGAATAATAACTTTTAATTATTAAATATACACTAACGTAGAGCATAAATCATAAGAGAAGTTTAAAATCTTTTTCTTTTTTATACAATTTGAATTAACAATTGTAACAATTTTGACTTTCTTTTGTAATTGTATGTAAAGTCTAATTCATTTATAATAGATATTGTTATTGTATAATGTGTATAAAATAACATAAAATTACATAGAATTACAAATAAATAATTAAAATAGTAAATATTATATTAAAATTATTTGTACACAAATAAATTATAATTTGTTTTCATTAAAGTTATTAAGATGGGGGTATGGAATGAAAAAATTATTATACTTTATAATACCAGTACTTATAGGAGGGATTTTTGCTTTTGGACTAAATAAATTTCTAGATAAAGAAATAAATAGTTTATATCAAAGTAAAAATTTAGTGCCACTTATGGGTGAGTACGGAGCAGCTGTTAAAGATACAGGTGTCGGATTAAATAATCACTTTTTATCACAAGGAGATATAATGATGATTGGTGCATCTGATTTTATACATGAGACTAGACAACATCCTGCATATTTTTTCAATACAAATAGAACTAGAAATAGAGCTTTTACAGTAGGTAAGTCGCTTACGCAAGAAGCTCAAGATGCAATTACAATAGGAAGTATGGATACGAATATAAAGGACAAGAAGGTTGTTTTATTAGTAGCCCTATCATGGTTTATGTATCCAGATGGTATTAGACCAAAGGATTTCCAAGTAAGATTTTCACCAGGGCAGTTCTATGCTTTTTTAAATAATCCAGATATATCTGAGGAAAACAAAAAGAAGTTGAATGCTAGAGCTTCAGAACTTCTAAAAGGAAGCGACGAGTATAAATCAGAAAAGTTATATGCAGATATTTACAATTCAGATACATTCTTATCTAAAGTTCAAAAGACACTTTTATATCCATATTTTGAATTAAGAAAAGGAATGGTTTCTTTAAAGGAAAAGGGTATTTTATATTCAAGACTTAAAAAGCTTAAAAATAAAACATCAGAAGATGAAAAAAATGGACAAGAAATAGATTGGAAAGCTGAATATGACTTAGCTGTATCTGATGCTAAGAAAAGAGTTGGTAATAATCCATTTGGTGTAGACCAAAAGTATTATGATAAAACTTTAAAACCTAAACTTAAGAAATTAAAAAATCAGTATGCAAAAGTTGATGTAGAAAATGCAAAAGAGATGGATGACTATAAGTTCTTCTTAGAGATATGTGAAGACTTAGGGATAAAGCCAACTATAGTTATAATACCTGGTTTACCTAAATATTATGATTATACTGGAGTAACAGCTGAGAAGAGAGAGGGCTTATATAATAAAATATCTAGGCTTGCAGAAGATAAAGGCTTTAACGTAATAAATACTAGTGACAGAGCTGGAGAACTTTATTATATGAGAGATGTTATGCACATTGGAACGAAAGGATGGTTGGATGTTAGTGAAAAATTATATAAGCAATTTAATCAAGAACAAGTACCTATTAAGTAGTATTGTTATAACAATAATTATAATAGCTGCAATATTAATAGTGACATTTGCACCATTTAAACAGATACCATTTATTTATAATGAATTTTAAGCTAAGGGGATGTTAACATGGAAATAATTAGAGGTATTAAAAGATATGCTAAAACGGATAGAATAGCTTTAAAATGTGATGGTGAAAAACTATCATATAAAGATTTAGATAGATTTTCAGAAAGTATAGGAGCATATTTAAAAGAAAATCATAATGATAATACACCTATAGTTATATACGGAAATAAAGATAACTTAATAATGGCTTGTATGATAGGAGCTTTAAAGTCAGGAAGAGCGTATGTGCCACTAGACATAAGTTTCCCAGTAGATAGAGTATTAAATGTAACGGAAGAAGTTAAGCCTAAGGTAGTATTTAATTTTAGTGATTTATCATCAGATTCTTTTGGGCAAGGTGCTAAAGTAATAAACCAAGAAGAACTTGAAAGAATAATTGAAGACTATAAAGATGAAGTAATAATGGAAGAGGCATGGGTAAAGGAAGATGAGAATGCTTATATCCTATTTACTTCAGGAAGTACAGGAAAGCCAAAGGGAGTACAAATAAGTAGTAATAACTTAGATAACTTTGTTGAATGGATAAGTGAATACTTAAACATTGATGGAAGTGAAAAAGTTATAATGAATCAAGCTGCGTATTCATTTGACCTTTCAGTAACAACTATATATCCAGGATTAACTCATGGTGCTACATTATTCTCATTATCAAAGAAGACATTAGCAGACTATAAAGAGTTATTTAAGCAATTAGACGAGTCAAAGATGAATATATGGGTATCAACACCATCATTTGCTGGAGTTTGCGTAACAGAAGCAAGCTTTAACAGTGAAATGCTAGAGAATTTAGAATCAATGATATTTATAGGAGAAGTTCTTCCAAAGAACCTTTCAAAAGAGCTTATGGAAAGATTCCCAAGTACTAGAGTAGTAAATGGATACGGACCAACAGAAGCAACTGTTGGAATAAGTGCTAATGATATAACTAAAGAAATGCTTGAAGATGAAAAGAGTCTTCCAGTTGGAACAGTTATGGAGACAACAAGAATTAGAATTGTTGATGAAAATGGACAAGACGTTAGAACTGGAGAAAAAGGAGAAATTGTAATAATAGGAAAGTCAGTTTCTAAAGGATATTTTAGAAACGAAGAAAAGACTAATGAAGTATTCTATTATGATGATTTTAATGGAGATGAATTCAGAGCATATAAAACAGGAGATATGGCTTACATATTAGATGGGAAGATATACTACTGTGGAAGAAAGGATTTCCAAATAAAGCTTAATGGCTTCAGAATCGAAATTGAAGATATAGAAAACAACTTAAGAAAGGTTGATAATGTAAGAAATGCAATAGTTCTTCCAATATACAAGGATGAAAAGATAGCTTATCTTCAAGGCGTAGTAGAGCTTAAAGAAAAGAATGAATTAAGTAATCTAAAAAATGGTATGATGATTAAAAAAGGATTAGAGAAGTTTATTCCAGGATATATGATACCAAGAAGCATTAAGGTAATAGAGGAATTCCCAACAAATATAAATGGAAAAATAGATAGAAAGAAACTTATGGAGGAAATGTAATGACTTTTTCACAATATGGAGATTATTTTTATCTATACATACTCCTATTAACAGCAATTCCTGCTATAGTTTTAGGTTTATGTGGTAAAAAGATAAAAATATACGGAATGATTGCAACTGCATTCATGATATTTCTTATAGTAGGAATAAATGTACAGTTTAAATTCCTATGTATATTCATTATATGGGAAACACTTATAGTATATGGGTATCTATTTGTTAGAAAGAAAACAGATAGTAAATTAATTTATAGAATATTCCTATTTGCATCAATGCTTCCGGTAATAATAAATAAGATTTCACCATACTTTAAGGTGTTATTACCTCAAGCTAAGATTGGAATAATAGGATTTATAGGGATATCTTATTTAAATTTTAGAGTAATTCAGATAATTATTGAAATATATGATGGAGCGATAACAGAAGTAATACCTTCAACATACTTTTATTTTGTATTATTCTTTCCAACACTAAGTTCAGGACCTATTGATAGATCAAGAAGGTTTGAAAAGGACTTAGATAAGGTAATATCAAAGGATGAATATATAAATTCATATTTAATTCCAGGTCTTAAGAAGATTTTTATGGGGATTGGATATAAATTTGTTATAGCCTTTGCTATAAATACATTAGTATTAACAAAAATAAAGATGGATCATGTTACATTTTTAAGGGCAATAAGTTATATGTATGCGTATAGCCTTTATTTATTCTTTGACTTTGGAGGATATAGCCTTTTTGCTGTTGGTACAAGCTATATATTTGGAATAAAGGCACCAGACAACTTTGATAAGCCATTTATAAGTAAAGATATGAAAGAATTCTGGACAAGATGGCATATATCACTTTCAAGATGGTTTGGAGATTATATATTCTCAAGATTTGTAATTAGTTCAATGAGAAAGAAAAGATTTAAAAAGAGAGCTACAGCAGCACATTTTGCACAGATTATCACAATGCTTGTAATGGGATTTTGGCATGGACTTACTTGGTATTATATAGTTTATGGTATTTACCAAGGTGTAGTTTTAGTATTAACTGATATTTATCAAAAGAAATCAAAGTTCTATAAAGCTCATAAGAAGGAAAAGTGGTTCCAGATTGTACAGATAGTAATAACATTTAACATAGCATGTTTTGGTTTATTAATATTCTCTGGATACTTCCATATGGTAAAGTAGAATTATAATATTTTATAGATCATCAAAATGAAATTCATGTACTTTTTAATAGTAAATTATAAAAGTAATTATAAAATTAATATATATATAATTATATTTTTAAATAAGGAGATAGAAGAAAATGCAAGAACAAGTAATAAATATTTTTGAAGAAGTAACTGGATGCGACGAAATAAGAGAGGACTTAGAGATGGATTTATTTGAAGCTGGTCTTTTAGATTCACTTGCAATAATAGAAGTATTATTACAAATAGAAGAAAGGCTAGGAATAAAACTTCAACCAACAGATCTTGAAAGAACAGATATGGCAACTGTTAATAATTTAGTAACATTCTTAGAGAGTAGATAATTAATTTAAAAAGGAATTATGATTAAAACCGACCTAAATAATAGGTTGGTTTTTTTGCGTAATTTTATGAATAAATATAGAAACTATTTTCATTTATAGAATTATATTTTATAGGGGATTAGATACCTAGAAATATATTAGTTATTAGGGATTATATTATGGCGGTTAATTTAGGGAGGGAGCTTATGACTTAAACAATAGCTTCTGAGTGAAAAAATAGGAGTAGAAATGGATAATTTGTAAAAATACTTAAAAAAAAATAGTTAATAATTTGTTAAATGATTAAAAGTAAAAATCAAGTAATACATTAAAAAACGGCTGTATTACGTATTTATTTAATTTTAAAAAATAAGTTTTAGTATTTTTTAAGATATTATTCATTGTTTGTTAAAAAGGATTAAATTTATGTAATTGATTATCTTACATAATAGTAATACTATTTTTATTGAATTTTATTTAGAGAGGAGCCAGGTATGAAGAAATTATTATATTTTATAATACCAGTACTTATAGGGGTAGTTTTCGCCTTTGGTTTAAATAAGTTCTTAGATAATGAGATCAATAAACTGTATCAAAGCAAAAATCTAGTACCTCTTAAAAATCAATATTCAACAAATATTAAAGATAAAGGAATATTAATAAATAATCATTTTTTAGAACAAGGTAATATAATGATGATTGGATCATCTGAACTTAACCATTCAATTGCAGTTAAAAACCAACATCCATCTAATATATTTAATACAAATAGAAGTAAGGATGGAGTGTTTATAATAGGAAGAGCTAACACCCAAACTTTGCAGGATGCATTAGTAGTTGGAAGCACGGATTCAAATATAAAGAATAAAAAAATAGTATTACTATTATCTATGCAGTGGTTCATGGGAAAAGAAGGAATCAAAGATTCTGAATTCCAAGGAAGATTTTCTCCAGCACAATTTTACACATTCTTTAATAATAAAAAAATATCTAATGAAAATAAAAAAGAAATGGCTGAAAGAGTTGCTACACTACTAAATGGAAGTGAAGAATATAAACCAGAAAGAGAATATGCGTTACTTTATAATTCTAACACAGTTATAGATAAGGTTGAAAAAATGTTATTATATCCGTATTTTAAATTAAGAGAAAAGATGGTTATTTTAAAAGAAAAAGGATTACTATATTTAGACCTTAAAAATTTAGAAAATAAAACTAATAATAATGAAAAACTAGGTAAGCCTTTTAATTGGGATAACGAATATAAAAGAGCTGTTAAAGATGCAGAAGTAAGAAGCAATAAAAATAAATATAAAATAAATGATTGGTACTATAATACCATTTTGAAGCATGAGTTACCTAACCTCAAGAATAAATACTCAAACGTTAAGTTATTGGAATCAGAAGAAATACATGATTATCAATACTTCTTAGATATATGTAAAAATTTAGGCGTTAAACCTACAATAGTAGTTATGCCAGGTTCACGATGGTTTTATAATTATACTGGAATGTCACAAGAAGAAAGATACAAATATTATGATAAAGTAACAGAAATGGCAAAAGAAAAAGGTTTTAATGTTATTAATTTAAAGGATAAAGAAAATACTGAGTATTACTTAAGAGATGTTATGCATCTTGGAACGAAAGGATGGCTAGATGTTAATGAAAAACTTTATAAAGAATATAATGAAGGACAAATATTTAATAAGTAGTATAGTTATAACAATATTTATTATAGCAGCAATATTAGTATTTACATTTGCGCCATTTAAGCAAATACCATTTATATATAATGAATTTTAACTTAGGAGGATATTGATATGGAAATAATTAAAGGGATTAAAAAATATGCTAAAACTAATAGAATAGCTTTAAAATGTGATGGAGAAGAACTTACATATAAAGATTTAGATAGATTTTCAGAAAGTATAGGAGCATATTTAAAAGAAAATCATAATGATAATACTCCTATAGTTATATACGGAAATAAAGATAATTTAATAATGGCTTGTATGATAGGAGCATTAAAATCAGGAAGAGCTTATGTACCACTAGACATAAGTTTTCCATTAGATAGAGTATTAAACGTAACAGAAGAAGTTAAACCTAAGATAGTATTTAATTTTAGTACTTTAGAAAAAGAAGTTTTCGGAGAAGATGTTAAAGTAATTAATCAAGAAGAACTTGAAAGAATAATTGAAGACTATAAAGATGAAGTAATAATGGAAGAGGCATGGGTAAAGGAAGATGAGAATGCTTATATCCTATTTACTTCAGGAAGTACAGGAAAGCCAAAAGGAGTACAAATAAGTAGCAACAATATAGATAATTTCGTTGAATGGATAAGTGAATACTTAAACATTGATGGAAGCGAAAAAGTTATAATGAACCAAGCGGCATATTCATTTGATCTTTCAGTAACAACTATATATCCAGGATTAACTCATGGTGCTACATTATTCTCATTATCAAAGAAGACTTTAGCAGACTATAAAGAGTTATTTAAGCAATTAGACGAATCAAAGATGAATATATGGGTCTCAACACCATCATTTGCTGGAGTTTGTGTAACAGAAGCAAGTTTTAACAGTGAAATGCTAGAGCACCTAGAATCAATGATATTTATAGGAGAAGTTCTTCCAAAGAATCTTTCAAAAGAGCTTATGGAAAGATTCCCGAGTACTAGAATAATAAATGGATATGGACCAACAGAAGCAACAGTTGGAATAAGTGCAAATGATATAACTGTAGAAATGCTTGAAGATGAAAAGAGTCTTCCAGTTGGAATAGTTATGGAAACAACAAGAATTAGAGTTGTTGATGAAAATGGACAAGATGTAAAAGCTGGAGAAAAGGGAGAAGTTGTAATAATAGGTAAGTCAGTTTCAAAGGGTTATTTCAATAATGCAGAAAAAACTAATGAAGTGTTCTATTATGATAATTTTAACGGAGAGAAGTTTAGAGCATATAAAACAGGGGATATGGCTTACATATTAGATGAGCGAATATACTACTGTGGAAGAAAGGACTTCCAAATAAAGCTTAATGGATTCAGAATTGAAATAGAAGATATAGAAAACAACTTAAGAAAAGTTGAGAATGTAAGGAATGCTGTAGTTATTCCAATATACAAAGATGAAAAGATTGCTTATCTTCAAGGAATAGTAGAACTTAAAGAAAAGAATGATTTAAGCAATTTAAAAAATGGTATGATTATCAAAAAAGGATTAGAGAAGTTTATTCCAGGATACATGATACCAAGAAGCATTAAGGTAATAGATAAGTTCCCAACAAACGTAAACGGAAAAATAGATAGAAAGAAACTTATGGAGGAAATGTAATGACTTTTTCACAATATGGAGATTATTTTTATCTATACATACTATTATTAACAGCAATTCCTGCAATAGTTTTAGGAATCTGCGGTAAAAAGATAAAAATATATGGAATGATTGCAACTGCATTTATGATATTCCTTATAGTTGGAATAAATGTACAGTTTAAATTCCTATGTATATTTATTATATGGGAAACACTTATAGTTTATGGTTACTTGTTTGTTAGAAGGAGAACAGAGAGCAAACTTGTATATAGATTATTCCTGTTTGCATCAATGCTTCCAGTAATAATAAATAAACTATCACCACATTTTAATGTATTATTCCCCCACGCAAAAATTGGGATAATAGGATTTATAGGAATATCTTATTTAAACTTTAGAGCTATTCAAATGGTTATAGAAATATATGATGGAGCAATAACAGAAGTAAAACCTAGTACATTCTTTTACTTTATATTATTCTTCCCAACATTAAGTTCAGGACCTATTGATAGATCAAGAAGATTTGAAAAAGATTTAGAAAAGAAAATACCAAAAGATGAATATATAAATGATTATTTAATGCCAGGTATTAAGAAAATAATTATGGGTGTTGGATATAAGTTTGTTATAGCATTTATTATAAATACTTTATGGCTTACTAAAATTCATACAGACCATATGACATTTTTAAGAGCTTTAAGTTATATGTATGCTTATAGTTTATACTTATTCTTTGACTTTGGAGGATACAGCCTTTTTGCTGTTGGCACAAGTTATATATTTGGAATAAAGGCACCAGATAACTTTGATAAACCATTCATAAGTAAAGATATGAAAGAGTTCTGGACAAGATGGCATATATCACTTTCAAGGTGGTTTGGTGATTATATATTCTCAAGGTTTGTAATCAGTTCAATGAGAAAGAAGAGATTTAAAAAGAGAGCTACAGCAGCCCATGTTGCACAAATTATTACAATGCTTACAATGGGATTTTGGCATGGATTAACTTGGTATTACATAGTTTATGGTATTTATCAAGGTGTAGTTTTAGTATTAACTGATATATATCAAAAGAAATCAAAATTCTATAAAGCTCATAAGAAAGAAAAATGGTTCCAAGTTATACAGATAATAATAACATTCCACATAGCATGTTTTGGTTTGTTAATATTCTCAGGATACTTCCACATAGTGAAGTAAAATTTAAAGCTTAATAATTACTTAAAATAAATTTATGTAAATTTTATATAAACTTTATAGAAAAAAAAGATTTTATAGCTAAAATAGAAGATAGAGATTTTTAAAGAATTTGATTTAAATATAAGGGAGATAGAGGAAAATGCAAGAACAAGTAATAGAAATTTTTGAAGAAGTAACTGGATGCGACGAAATAAGAGATGACTTAGAATTAAATTTATTTGAAGCTGGACTTTTAGATTCACTTGCAATAATAGAAGTATTATTACAAATAGAAGAAAGACTAGGAATAAAACTTCAACCAACAGATCTAGAAAGATCAGATATGGCAACTGTTAATAACCTAGTAGCATTCTTAGAAACTAGATAATTAATTTAAAAAGTAATTATAAATTTAAGACCCAATCTATTAAAGATTGGGTTTTGTTTTATATTATGTGTTATGTAAAGTAATAGTAAGTTATTTTTAGTTATAAATTCTTTATGTTTTGTTTTATATTATATGTGAAGTAAATTAGCTAAACTTTAAATTATTAATGGTTTAATACAGAAAGAGAGTTCAATATTCTTATTTTAAATATTGAACTCTCTTTTTGACGCTTAATTTAGTTATTTTAGTTTATACAGGACACTCAATTATTTGTTATCTTGCATATCTCTATTTATTCCTGATGCATCTTCAAAGTCATTCATTTCATCTGCCATGCTTTCAGTATAGTCAAATTCTGGCCATGAGATATTATTACATACTATAGGATCAGTAGCAGGGTTAGGAATAGGTGTAATATCACCATTTGGAGCTTTGCTTACTAGATCCTCATCATTAGGATGGTAGCCTGTTCTTTCATCAGGAAGATATACGTTTGAGTACTCTTCATGAACTTTTGTAGCACTAGATATATCACCGATTTTATGCTTCGTATTCTTATTCAATTTATATCGCCTCCTACAAAAATAGTTTTTGTAATTTAAATATATTAATACATGAATTATAAAAATTTAATTATTTTACTATAAGGATATTTGTATTAGAATAGGAATAAATATGGTAGTTTTTAAGAAAAGAATAAAAGGAGAGTTATTTATGTTTGACGTTAATGAAATAAAAAGTCTTAATGATTTAGAGTTTGGTGTTTATGATTACATAATGAAAAATAAAAATACTGTAATTTATATGAGAATAAGGGAACTTGCAGATGAAGCTCATGTATCAACGACTACGATACTTAGATTTTGTAAAAAATTTGGTTGTGAAGGGTTTTCTGAATTTAAAATTAAATTAAAAATGTTTTTAGAAGAAAATGAAAGTGTAAATATAAAGGATGATAAAAGTATAATAATAGAATTTTTAAATAGAGCTAATAATGATAATTTTAAAAATGATTTAGAAGAAGCTGCAGTTGCACTTAAGGAGGCTAAGTATGTATTTTGTGTTGGCGTTGGAAGCTCAGGGGCTATGGCAAGCTATGCATCTAGATATTTTGCAGGTCTTGGGAAATTCTCTCTTTCAATAACAGATCCATATTATCCTACTGAAGGTATATATGCAGAAGGAAGTGTAACATTTGTATTCTCAGTATCAGGAGAGAACCCAAGTGCTATAACACATATAAATAGAATGAAAAGTGCAGGAGGAAAAATAATATCTATTACAAATAGCAAAAACTGTACTATAGCAAATTTTTCAGACATAAAGCTTGCATACTATGTTCCACAACAGAAGAGAGGAACCCATGAAGCAACAACTCAAATTCCTGTTTTATATATGATTGAAGATATAGGAAAAAGAATGATTAACCTGTAACAGGATGTTTTATGTATAAAACATATTACTTAATGATGGTACATGTTTTTTAAGAGTATAATAGCATTTACTTAGTGAATTTTTGAAAATATAATTAGGGTATAAAAGCAGATGAGAAGATAGCTGGAGGTAATAAGTATGTTTTATGAAAAGTTAGATGGATTTAAAGAAAATTTTTTATGGGGATCAGCATCAGCAGCATATCAAGTTGAAGGAGCACATGATGCAGATGGAAAAGGACCTTCAATATGGGATGAATATGTTAAAGTACCAGGGAATACTTTTAAGAATACAAATGGTGATGTAGCAGTAGACCATTATAATAGATATAAGGAAGATGTTAAGCTTATGGCTGATATGGGACTTAAGGCCTATAGATTTTCTATTTCATGGACTAGAATATTCCCAAGGGGTAGAGGTGAAGTTAACGAAGAAGGTTTAAAATTCTATGATAATTTAATAGATGAATTAATAAAACATAATATTGAACCAATAATTACAATATATCATTGGGATTTACCACAAGCCCTTCAAGACCTTTATAAGGGATGGGAGTCTAGAGAAATAATAGATGACTTTAATAATTACTGTATAATTTTATATAAGAGATTTGGAGATAGAGTTAAGTACTGGGTTACATTAAATGAACAAAATATATTTATAGGTCTTGGATATAGATTAGCACTTCACCCACCAAAGGTAAGAAACTTCAAAAGGATGATACAAGCAAATCATATTGCAAGTTTAGCTAATGCAAAAGCAATAAAATCATTTAGAGAATATGTTAAAGATGGTAAGATAGGACCAAGTTTTGCTCTATCGCCTAATTATGCATATTCATGTAAACCAAAAGATGTACTTGCAATGGAGAATGCAGAAGAATTTAATGTTCATTGGTGGCTTGATGTTTACTGTAGAGGAGAATATCCAAAGGTAGTATTTAGATACATGGAAAGAATGGGCATCGAACCAATTATAGAAGAAGGAGATATGGAACTTCTTAAAGAAGGTGTTCCAGATTTTATGGGTGTTAATTATTATCAAACAACAACAGTTGAGATGAATTCATTAGAAGGTGGAGTTGATGATAGTGGTACATTTAATACTACAGGTAAAAAAGGTACATCTAAAGAAACTGGAATTCCAGGAGTATTCAAAACAATAAAAAATCCAAATCTTGAAGCTACAAATTGGGATTGGGAAATTGATCCTGAAGGTTTAAGAATAGGTATGAGAAGAATCACAAGCAGATATAATATCCCAATACTTATAACTGAAAATGGATTAGGAGAATACGACAAATTAGAAAATGGAGAAATCCATGATGAATATAGAATTAAATATTTAAAGAAACATATAGAAGCATGTAAGGAAGCCGTAAATGATGGTGTTGATTTAATTGGATACTGCACATGGTCCTTTACTGATCTTTTAAGCTGGCTTAATGGATATCAAAAGAGATATGGATTTGTCTATATTGATAGGGATGAAGATGATGAAAAAGAGATGAAGAGATATAAGAAAGATAGTTTCTATTGGTACAAGAAAGTTATAGAAACTAATGGAGAGGAACTTTAGATTAATAATTTTAAAAATAAGCATTATCAAGATGAATCCGTTATTATTATACAGATAAAATCTAATTTAATAATTTGAGAAAGCTTTTATAGGTTTCTCTTATATATAAAGTTTAGAAAACGTCTAAAATATTATGCTATATGCAAATTTAATAAAGTGGGTGGAATATATGAGTAAAAAAGGTCTTAAAATTGTAACTATTGGTGGTGGGTCAAGCTATACTCCAGAGTTAGTAGAAGGAATATTAAAAAGATATGATGAAATGCCGGTATCAGAGTATTGGTTAGTTGATATTGAAGATGGAAAAGAGAAGCTTGAAATAGTAGGAGCACTTGCAAAGAGAATGGTAGAAAAAGCGGGAGTTCCTATGGAGATTCATTTAACTCTTGATAGAAGAGAAGCTTTAAAGGATGCTGACTTTGTAACAACCCAATTGAGAGTAGGCCTTTTAAAAGCAAGAGCTAAAGACGAAAGAATTCCTTTAAGCTATGGATTCTTAGGACAAGAAACAAATGGACCAGGTGGATTATTTAAAGCATTAAGAACGGTTCCTGTAATTTTAGATATAGCTAAAGATATAAGAGAACTTTGTCCAGATGCATGGCTTATAAACTTTACAAATCCAGCAGGAATTGTGACAGAAGCATTACTTAGATATGGAGTTCACAAGAAAGTTGTTGGTGTTTGTAATGTACCAATAGGAATGGAATTTGCAATTGCAGAAACTTTAGGAGTAGAGAAAGATAGAATACAAGTAGATTTCGCAGGACTTAATCATATGGTTTATGCAGAAAGAGCTTATTTAGATGGAAAAGATGTAAGTAATGAAGTAATTGAAAAAATGATATTCTCAGAAGATGATCATAGTATGGCAAATATAAAAGCTTTAGGATGGGATGCTGCATTTATAAGAGCATTTGGAGTAATGCCATGTCCATATCATAGATACTATTACAAAAAGAGAGACATGCTTTCAGATGAATTAAAAGAATATGAAGAAGGCAAAACAAGAGCAGAAGTTGTAATGAAACTTGAAGAGAAGTTATTTGAACTTTATAAGAATAAAGATTTAGATGTAAAACCTGAAGAACTTTCAAAAAGAGGGGGCGCACATTACTCAGATGTAGCTTGCAATGTCATAAATGGCATATATAATGACAAGAGAAATGTAGTTGCTGTAAATACAAAGAATAATGGAACCCTTAAGCAATTTGATGATAATTCAGCAATTGAAGTAAGTTGTTATATTACAAAAGATGGTCCAGTACCAGTTGAGACAGTTGGAGAGCTTCCAATAGCAGCTCAAGGATTAACATCTCAAATAAAAGCATTTGAAAGATTAGCAGCAGAGGCAGCTTATACAGGAGATTACAATACAGCACTTTTGGCTATGGTAACTAATCCACTAGTTGGGGATGATATAAGAGGAAGAAAGTTATTAAATGATATGTTAGTTGCACATAAGAAGTATTTACCTCAATTCTCTAAAGCGATAGACGTGATTGAGAAGGTTAACTTAGCAGAGTTCTAGTAGTCTTAATATAAATATTAGATTTAAACCTAATATTTTTAAATTAGTAAAGTATAAAATTAATTGTCTACTATAAAATCATCTATGGGTTAAATAGAGAATTTTAAAAGTAAGATAGTGTAAAAGGAGGAGTTATTCCTCCTTTTTTGTTTTGAAGTATATAAAAGTTAGAACTTTTGGAAGCTTTATAAGAAAGAGTAATACATTTTTAAAATAAATTAGTAGTTTTATATAAAATAATTGTTGAATATAGAAAATGACCTAAATGTAAATTAAAAACAATTAATTTATATTATAGAAATTTAGATGAAAATGATGTGAATTAAGTGTTAATTAGGCGGCTAACTAATTGACTCTAAATATTTAAAGTAATATAATCTCATAATGAAAACTATATAGTTCTTTAAAAAACCGTATAGTTTTTATAAATAAATTATAAATATGGAGATAATAGGTTGGATTTAATTAATGAGAAAAAAGAGGAAATAATCAATACAGCAACATATTTATTTTCTAAAAGAGGGTATATGTCAACATCTGTTCAAGATATTGCTAAAGCATGCAATATTTCAAAAGCTACAATTTATAAATGCTTTAACTCTAAAGAAGATATACTAATTGAGATAATAAAATCTTTTAATAACCAAATGATGAGACTTATTGGAGGAGTAGATCTTAACAAAGATTTATCGCCTATGGAGAAGTATGAAGAAAAAATATATGTATTATTCAAACATTTTTCAGTCGATAGGGAATTTTCTTTGATGATGGCCCAGAATGAATCAATAAAAAAAGAAGAGAGTGTGAGAAATATAATTTTGTCTAACAAGATTTATATGACAAATCAATTGAAAGATATATTAATTGAAGCATATGGAGAAAGTATAAAATCAATAGTTTGGGATATAACATTATGTTTAAAAGGTATGATTAAAGAATTTGTAGTTATATTTGCAATCAGAGAGATTGCAACAGGGAACTATAGAGATATAGCAAAATTTATAGTAAGCTCAACTACAGCTCTTATAAATAAACACAAAGAAGATAAACCACTTATACCAGTAGACATTACAGAAGCTTTTACTAAGAATGATAAATTTAATTTGGATTTAGAATATCTAAGAAAAGAGTGGAGATTTAAAATAGCAAAAATAAAATCAATAGTAGTAACATCATCTTCAGTAATGGACAGAGAAAAGGTATTAGAAGCAATAACCTTGTTAGAGCTAGAAGGTCTAAAGGAGAATAGCAACAAGGTAATTATAGAAGCCTTAATAATGTATATAAGCAATAATGAAGAATTAAAAGAGCATGCTAATTATTTGAAGCATATATGGAACGGAATAAAAACGAAAGGATAAAATTTTATGAGTGAAGAAAACATAAGAGAAAAGAAAAAATTTAACCCGATACTTATATCAGCGGTATTTTTAATTGGAGGTTTTGTATCATTTTTAAATGGTACACTTATTACAACAGCACTTCCAACAATAATGAAAGATTTAAATATATCACCAACAACAGGACAGTGGCTTACAACAGCATTTATGCTAGTTACTGGAATAATGATTCCATGTACAGCCTATCTAATTGATAGATTTTCAACTAGAAAATTATTTTTTGCATCAATGGGATTATTCACGCTAGGTACAATACTTGGAGGATTTTCTAATAGTTTTAATATGTTACTTGTAGCTAGAATTATACAAGCAGCAGGGGCTGGTATAATAATGCCACTTATGCAAACAGTATTTTTAGTTATATACCCAAAGGAAAAAAGAGGATTTGCTATGGGGGTTGTAGGGATAATAATTGCCTTTGCACCAGCTATAGGACCAACACTTGCAGGAGTTATAGTAGATAGTCATCCTTGGAGAGATTTATTCCACTTAATAACACCTATATGTATTATTGATTTAGTATTTGCATTTTTTGCGCTTAAGAATATAAAAGAATCAAACAAAATAAAATTAGACATTATATCAGTGATTACATCAACTTTAGGTTTTGGAGGATTATTACTTGGATTTAGTAATGCAGGTACTGATGGATGGGATAATGCAAAAGTATTAATTCCATTAATACTAGGTATAGTTTCACTTATTATATTTACATGGAAACAACTTTCAAGCAAGAAGCCAATGTTAAACTTAAGAGTATTTAAGAGTATGACATTCACATATACAACAATAATAATAATGATAGCATATGCTGGACTTGTTTCAGCAGAGTTAATATTACCAATGTATATTCAAATGGCAAGAGGATATTCAGCACTTGATTCAGGACTTATGCTTATGCCAGGTGCAATAATAATGGGAATAATGAACCCTATAACTGGTAAGTTATTTGATAAATTTGGAGCAAGACTTCTTTCAATAATTGGATTAACTCTTCTAACAGCTGGTACATTTGGATTATCATTCTTAGGTGCTGATACAAAGATTGAACTTATAACATTTGCGTATTCAGTTCGTCTTTTAGGTATGTCAATGTTTATGATGCCTTTAACTACAGCTGGTTTAAACACATTAAGAAAAGAAGATTTATCACACGGAACTGCTGTAAATAATACAATGAGACAAGTTGCAGGTTCAATTGGTACTGCAATATTAGTTACATTAATGACTAAAGCAGCTTTAAAATCAGGAATATTAAATCCACAACTTGCACAAATACACGGAATGAATATTGCTTTTGCTGCATCAGGAGTTCTTACATTAATTTCATTAATTATAGCAGTATTTGTTGTTAAGAAAAAACCAAAAGAAGATGCTCAAGTTAACTAATTAATATTATAAGAAGATAAACTCAAAATAGTCTATTGAAGAATAACTATAAAAGGTGAATTTGTCTAATAGAAAAAGAATCTAAATATAAGATATAAACGTCAGAGATAAATATTTAGATGTGGAAAAAGACAAAATTAACATAAATAGTTAGATATAAAAAAATATATATAAAATTACTTAAATCATAATTAGAGGGAGTAGCAACTGTCATATCTTGCTACTCCCTCTAAGTGCGAATTTTATTGAAAATTGTCGGTTAAACTGATATAATGATTTTGTTTTCAAAATTTAGAGAATATAAAAAACAATAATATTACCTTATGGTGGTAATATAATTAGTTTGAAGGAGAGATTATATGCCGATAAGAATAGCCATCTTAGGTGGTCCAAGATGTGGAAAGACTACATTAATACAACAACTTTATGTTGATTTAAAAATAAGAGATTTAAATGTTGGAGTAGCAACGGAGTATAGCACTGATTACTTAAGAGATAAAGGTATGATAGAAACTATCGCAGAACAATATGGTATATATTTAGGACAAGCACAACTAGAAGAAAGCTTAAATGAATTTGATTATGCAATAACAGACTATGCAACTTTTGTGCCTTACATATATGGTAGATTCATGTTAGGTGATAAAAAGAGAACAGTAAAAGAAATAGAAATACTTAAAGATTTATATATACTAGCCTTAAGAGATTTGCCAAAGTATGATTACATATTCTTTGTACCAAGAGAATTTGGATATGCGAAGGATGGAGTAAGATGGCAAGATGAAGAAATGGCTGAATCAATAGATAAAGCAATCTTAAGTTTCTTAGAAGCCGAAAATGTTAAGTTTGAAACTATAACTGGCTCAACTAAGGAAAGATCTAAGAAGATACTTGAAATTATAGGATTAGAAGATGTAGAAGTAAAGGCAGCTATGCCACAAAAATAATTTTAGAAAACATGTTTATTAAAGTGTTCATATTTAATAGGCATGTTTTTTTATTTTATATTTATATTACTTGTAGTTTTATATAAAAAGTGATTTTAAGATTATTAAGAGTTATAAAGTAGGAAAAGTATAACAATGAAATTTGTAAGAAAAGGTAGTGTTCATTAAGATAGTGAATACTACTTTTTTATATTGATACTACAAGATTTAAGGGTATTGTGTGATTATATAGTCTAAATAAGTGTGAAGATATTTATATAAAATTATATCTACTGTATTTGGCTTTTAAGGAGCATGCTTAAAAGCTTTAAAAATAGAATCCACACAGATTATGGCATGAGAGTTGCTATTAATATAAACATAGATAAGAGAAATTTATCATAAGTGATATTGGAGGTTTTTAAGATGGAATTTAGAGTAGAGAAGGATTCTATTGGAAGTAAAAAGGTACCAAAGGATGTTTATTATGGAGTTCAAAGTTTGAGAGGGCATGAAAACTTTAGAATAAGTGGGATGAGTTTAGAAGAATCATTTATAAGAAGTTTAGCTTTAGTTAAGAAGGCTTGTGCTATTACAAATTGTGAAGTAGGAGAGCTCAAAGATAAGATTAAGGATGGTATAGTAAAAGCTTGCGATAAAATTATAAATGGAAATTATATGGATCAATTTATATTAGATCCAATACAAGGGGGAGCTGGAACATCAACTAATATGAATATGAACGAGGTTTTGGCTAATCTTGCAAATGAAATCTTAGGTTATGAAAAAGGACTTCAATATCCGGTTCATCCAAATGATCACGTTAATATGGGGCAGTCAACAAATGATGTAATTCCAACAGCTGGGCTTATTAATTGTCATGGCTTATTAGAATATTGTTTAGAGGAATTAAGAGATTTTGAAAATGCTCTTTTAAATAAAGGAAAAGAATTTGAAGATGTAATTAAAATGGGAAGAACAGAAATGCAAGATGCAGTTCCAATAAGCCTAGGTTCAGAATTTATTGCATATAGTAGAGCTATAAGAAGAGATATAAATAGATTAGAATCAAGACAAACGGAATTATTAAAAGTTAATCTTGGAGGAACAGCAGTAGGTACAGGAATAAATGCAAATCCAGATTATATAAAAGAAGTTGTAGGTAATTTAAGAATGTTAACTGAACTTAATATAACTCAAGCAGAAGATTTGATAGACGCAACTCAAAATGCGGATACTATTGCAGCACTTTCTTCAGATTTAAAGGTATGTGCAGTTAATTTAAGTAAGATAGCAGGAGATTTAATTCTTATGTCATCAGGTCCAAGAACAGGATTTTCCGAGATTAATCTTCCTGCAAAGCAAAATGGTTCTTCAATAATGCCAGGTAAAGTTAACCCTGTAATGCCAGAATTATTAAAGCAAATAGCTTTTCAAATAATAGGTAATGATACAACAGTAACACTTGCTGCAAGTTCAGGGCAATTAGAGCTTAATGCTTTTTATCCAATAATACTTCTAAATGTATTCCAATCAATTAGAATTTTAACTAATGGAGTTCATACTTTAACTAAGAATTGTATAAATGGAGTAGAGGCTAATGAGGAGAGATGTAAAGAACTTGTGGAAAAGAGTATAGGAATAGTTACTGCCTTTGCACCAAGTCTTGGTTATGAAAGATCTGCATTTATTGCAAAGAAGGCACTTAAACTTAATAGAAATATTAAAGAGGTTATAAAGGAAGAATTAGGACTTAGTGATGAAGAAATAACTAAGACGCTTAATATAGATAAGATGGTTAAAATAAGTGGATAATTTAAATGTTTGAAACTAATAAAGGCTAGTTAGGGTTTTTATGGAAAGTTAATTATAGACAATTAAATAAATTTAATATATAAAAAGTTAGGAAATAAAGTGGAAGCTAATCTAATTAAATAGGGAAGCCTCCATTTTATTTTTTATAATATTAATCTTCAGTTTTAGTAGCTTGTCTATTACTTACATAAATTGATATAAGCATAATTAATATAAATTCGGATGCAGGGAAATAGAGATTTAAATTATCCTCAATTATATTGGTATATGATATTGCAAGTTTATATTCTTCAGGGAATTGAGCCTTCAATCTATTATGAAGAGTGACTGTATCTAACGTTATAAGGCTAAGTCTATCGTAGATTAAGTCTATATGAATATTAAATAATGTTTCATATAATTTAACCTTAAAGAATTTTTTTATATTATTGTCAAATTCATATAGCTTATCATTTGTCTCATCAAAGGTTGCATATGAAAAGTTATATCTGTAATTATCAGAATGCTTTTCTATACAATCTAAATATTCTTCTAATATAGTATTATAATCAGAAGCAATTGAGTTTTTACTTGAAGCTAGTATTTCACTTTTATTAATTAAATTTTTATAAGCTGTAAATATTGCATGCTTTTGATTTTGGAATGAATGACTAGTTATTTTAGTATTATCATCATAAATAAAGTATCTATTTATAGAATCCAATGTATCTAAAACAGTTCTTTCTTCAATCAAAGGATTAGATAATTTATGTTTTATTTCTTTTGGAAGATCAGGACTATTTATTTTAATGTGTTTTTTGTTATTTATAAAATAATCAGTATATGCATTTGCAACTGCAAGCTTTATATCATTTTTGAGTTGTCCTACATTGTATGGACAATCATAGGATAGGAAGCAAAGTAATGCATTATAAGATATGTACACTGGGCTGTTTAAGTTGTGGCTTTCTTCCTTTAGGAAGGTTTCAATTAAAGTAAGTCTTTCTTCAAGACTTCTCTCATGAAGGTTTGGCATTTTAATCTTTATAGAGATTCTTCTTAAAAATGTGCTAAGTAATGTTTGGCTTATATCTTCATTTGTAGCGCATATTATCCTAACTGATGATTTTATCTTTTTAGAGACTTCACCAAACCTTCTAAAATAGCCTGTATCCATAAATAAGAATAACATTTCTTGTCCTTCACTAGGTAAGTTGTGTATTTCATCTAAAAATAATATTCCACCATTCGCTTTTTCAATAAGGCCTGCTCTATCTTCAGTAGCTCCAGTAAATGTACCTTTCTTTACACCAAATAAATGTGAGCTTAATAGCTGAACATTATTTGAGTAGTCAGAGCAATTAAAATGTATAAAAGGAATATCATTATCTTTAAAGAATGAAACTGCATAGTCGTGCATAAGTTTTGCAAGCATGGATTTACCAGAGCCAGTTTCACCAATGATTAGAGAATTCATGCCATTTGGAGGATATAAAATAGCAGTTTTAGCAAGTTTTGTTGCTTCAGTTAGTGATGGATACAGATAGGAAAGTTTATCAAGAGATGATCTTAAATTAAAATCTATGTTATTTGGATTTTTGAGATAGTACTTTACTGGTCTTGTAGAATTTTTAAAAAGTCGTTCCTCCTTTACTAATCTATTTAAATTTTTACTTATGTTTGAGCGCTCTATATTTAAAGCATCGCAAACATCCTGTGTTGTTACCCCATTACCTTTGTCTAGTTTCTCAATAGTCTCATAAACTAAATCGACTCTTTTCAAATTGTTCACCCCTAATACCTTTTAATATATTTATTTTATAAGTAAATTCTTTATAATTACTTTTTTAAATATTTAGAGTAATATCACTTAATGTATTTATTTTATTTCCCTATTGTCTAAAATAAGTATTTTAAGCTTATTTAGTGTGCTTAAAATAAGGAATATTTACATTATTATGTATTATTCTAATGCACACTCTATAGAAAATCAATGATTATTGAAAAGGATATCATTTATATTGGCTAAAATAGGTCATTTATAGATGTTAAAAAATGTTGGCATATTAATTGCTATTAATATAGGCATAAGTAAATAAAATATTAAAATTTTAAAAAATTTATCAAAATCTAAGGGGGAATTATAAATGAAAAAAATATTTTTATTCTGTGACGCAGGTATGTCAACTAGTCTTTTAGTTTCAAAAATGCAAGAGGTTGTAAAAAAACATAACTTAGACATACATATTGAAGCAAATCCGTGTGTTAAAGCTCATGCCTTAATTCAAGAGCAAAGACCTGATTGTGTATTACTTGGACCACAAGTAAGATTTATGCTTAAAAAAATGCAAGAAGAGTGTGAGCCATTAGGAATACCAGTTGATGCAATAAATGCAGCTGATTATGGAGTTATGGACGGAGAGAAAGTATTAAAGCATGCAATTAAATTAATCAAGAAAGCATCAAAGTAATTTACTAAAGAACAAGATAAAAGAAACATTAATAGATAAAGCAATATTTTAAGTGAAAAGGGTTAAAGTTTACTTGGTATAATAGCAAAATTTAATATTGAGGGGGAAATACAAAATGAACTTTTTTATGAAAAAGCTTGAGAAAATATTAATGCCTATGGCAGAAGTTATAGGTAGAAATAAATATTTAATAGCTATAAGAGATGGTTTCTTGGTTTCGACACCACTTTTAATTATAGGATCACTTTTCTTACTTATAGCAAACTTTCCAATTCCAGGATGGAATGACTGGGTAGCGCAATTCTTAGGAGAAGGATGGGCAGCTAAGCTTACAACACCAGTTGCAGCAACATTTGATATTATGACAATATTAGCTGTAATGGGTATAGCTTATAGCTTAGCAAGACAGTTAGATATTGATGCAATTCAAGCATCAGCAACAGCTATAGTTGCATTCTTTATTGTAACTCCTTATAAGATTGATTTCGCTCCAAAGGGAGAAGATGTAAGTTACATCGTTAAAGGTATTCCATTAGATTGGGTAGGTTCTAATGGATTATTCCTTGGAATGATAGTTGCCCTTGTTTCAGTTACTATATTTGCAAAGATTCTTAAAAAAGGTTGGGTAATTAAAATGCCTGCTGGTGTTCCACCAACAGTTGCAAAATCATTTGAAGCATTAATACCAGCTGGAATAGTTATTGTTATATTCTTCGCAGTAAATTATATATTTGCAGCAACAGCTTATGAGACAATACATAATTTTGTATTCAAAATGCTACAAGTACCACTACTAAAGCTAGGTAATACACTACCTGCAATGATTATTGCATATCTGTTCTTACACGGATTCTGGTTCTTTGGAATCAATGGATCAAGTGTTGTTGGAGCAGTATTTAATCCAGTATTAAAGGCATTATCAGTAGAAAATTTAGAAGCTTTCCAAGCAGGACAAGAAATTCCAAACATTATAACAGGTCAATTCCAAGATATGTTTGCAACATTTGGAGGCGCAGGAAGTACATTATCATTACTTATTGCAATTATTTTAGTATGTAAAAGCCAGAGGGTTTCTAAGATTGGTAAACTTTCATTCTTACCAGGAGTATTTGGTATAAATGAACCAATTATATTTGGTCTACCAATCATGCTTAATCCAATAATGCTTGCACCATTTGTTTTAATACCAACAATCAATATAATTATTTCATATTTTGCAATGTCAGGTGGACTGGTACCATATACTAATGGAGTTCAAATTCCATGGACAACACCACCAATTATTTCAGGTTTCTTAGTTTCAGGATGGCAAGGTTCAGTGCTACAAATATTACTAATAATCTTAGGGGTATTTATATACATTCCATTTATAAAGACAATTGATAGACAGTACCTAAAAGAAGAAGGCACAGCGGCACTTACTGAAGATGATGATGACGATATAGATTTTGATGATTTAGAGTTATAGAATTTAAGAATTTAAAAATAAAAATTAGAAGATTTAGATAAGATATAAAGGTTTAGGAGGAGAGATAGAGCAATGGTTAAAATATTACTAGTATTAAATCATGTACAAGCTGGAATGGGAAGTGATGAAAACGCAGATTTACCACCAGCTGGAAAAAAATCAATAATAGGACCAGGAAAAATGATGGAGCCTTATTTCAAAGAAATGGACGGGGAGATAGTTGCTACTTTGTATTGTGGAGATTTATATTATCAAAACAATGAAGAGGAAGTAAAGAAGAAGTTTGTAGCAATGGCGAAGAAGTTAAGTCCAGATGTAGTAGTATGTGGGCCAGCTCTTCACTATCCTAACTTTGGAGAAATGGCAGGGGGACTTGCTGAAGAAATAAATAATAAATCAGATATACCAGCATTTGCGGCTATGTCTTTAGAAAATCCAGCAACAGAAAAATATAAAGATAAAGTTATAGTTGTAAAAACACCTAAAAAAGGTGGAGTTGGATTAAATCAATCAATAGAAAATATCTGCAAGATGGCAGTTAAACTTGCTAAAAAAGAAAATGTAGAAGATTTAAAAAGAGAAGTATGTTTTTAGAATAAAAGAAGTGAATGGATAGTAGAAAAGCAGTAGAAGTGGAGGAATTTATTATGAAGTGGGCTATGATAGCAACGTGGAGAATGGCAGTTGAGGGAATAACAGAAGCATCAGAAGACCTTAAAAAGGGTGGGTTTGCAGGAGATGCAATAGAAAAGGCAATAAAAATGGTTGAGGATTTCCCTTATTATAAATCAGTAGGATTTGGTGGACTTCCAAATGAAAATTGTGAAGTTGAACTAGATGCTGCATATATGGATGGAGACACTCTTTCAATAGGTGCAGTTGGAGGAATTAAAGATTTTAAGAATCCAATAAGTATCGCAAGAAAGCTTAGTGAAGAGAGATTTAATTGTTTCTTAGTTGGAGATGGTGCAGAAGAATATGCACATAAAGAAGGCTTTAAAAGAGAGAATATGCTTACAGATAGAGCAAAGAGATATTACACAAAGAGAAGAAAAGAAACAATTGAAAAAGGATTAAGTCCATATGATGGTCATGACACAGTTGGTATGATAGCTGTAGATAAAGAAGGAAAGATGGTAGCTGGTACATCAACTAGTGGTCTTTTCATGAAGAGAAGAGGAAGAGTTGGTGATTCACCAGTATCAGGTTCAGGATTCTACTGTGATAGTGAAGTTGGTGGAGCATCAGCAACTGGTCTTGGAGAAGATTTAATGAAAGGTTGTATTTCATATGAAATAGTTAGACTTATGAAAGAGGGAATGCATCCTCAAGAAGCTTGCGATAAGGCGGTTCAAGAATTAAATGATAAGCTTGTAAAAAGAAGAGGAAAGTCAGGAGATCTTTCACTAGTAGCTCTTAACAACAAAGGTGAATGGGGAGTTGCAACTAATATAGTAGGGTTCTCATTCTCAGTTGTATCAGAAGATGAAGAGCCAACAGTATATGTTTGTAACGAAATTAAAGATGGAAAAACAACTTACGAAAAAGCTTCAGAAGAGTGGCTTGATGCTTATCTTAAGAGAATAAAATCACCAATAACTTTTGACTAATAACTAATTAATTATTAAATGGGTCAATTTTAAAGGTTTAAACTAAAAAAGATTAGAGTATATATAGTCTATGTTTAAATAATTATGAAAGAAGATGAGAAATTAGATATGAAAAACGTAGATAAAGATAGTCTAGAGATTGCGTTTTATGAGAAGGTTTTGGAATATAGAAGTGAGCTTTTATTCAGTATACGAAGATTAGTTCAAATAAACAGTGTTGAAGGTAAAAAATCCTTAAATGCACCCTTTGGAGAAAATCCTAAAAGGGCATTAGAGGAAGCTTTAAGGATATCAAGAAAATTGGGGTTTAGAACGAAGAACATAGGAAATGCAATTGGGTATGCAGAGTACGGTGAAGGGGAAGAATATATAGCAATTATTGGACATGTAGATGTAGTTCCGGCAGGAAAAGGGTGGACTTATCCTCCTTTTGATCTATCAGTTAAAGATGGGAAAATATTTGGTAGAGGTGTTCTAGATAATAAGGGACCAATAATGGCAGCACTTTATGGAATGAAGATAATAAAGGATTTAAATCTTAAAATTTCAAGAAAGATAAGAGTAATCTTTGGTACAAACGAAGAGACTGGATTTAAAGATATTCCATATTATCTAAATGAAGAGAAGCCACCAATTATGGGATTTACTCCAGATTGTAAGTATCCAGCAGTATATGGAGAGAGGGGAATACTTGATGTAACTATATGGAGTAATCCGATTAAAGATTGTATTATAAAAAGTATAAAAGGAAATTTTAGAAATAATATGGTACCAGATTTCGCTGAGATAGAAATATTTAGAAGAGAATCATTGGATGGAGAGAATATAAATTGGCAAACTGAAGTTGCGGAAAAGATAAGTGTTAAAGGATCGCAAGCACCTGGTAATGCACCAGAAGCTGGAGAGAATGCTATTACAACATTGTGTAAAACCTTACATGGAATAGGAAATAGTAGTTTTACAGGTGAACTAAAAGAGTTCATAGAATTTGTATATAAAAACTTCCATGAGAATTATTCATTAGAAAAGAGCGGTATAGAGTGCAAAGATGATATATCAGGAAGTTTAGTAGTAAATCCATATAAGTTATCTATTAGTGGAGATCGAATAGGATTATCTGTTGTATTTAGATATCCAATTACTTATACTCACAAAAATATGATAAGTATAATAGAGAGTATCATAAATGAAGGATATAAGATAACTGAAAACAGAAGAATGGATTCAGTTTGCTTTGATAAAGACCATGAACTTCTTAAAAAGCTACAAGAATCTTATGAAACTGTAACTGGATTTGATGGAACACCAGTAACTACAACAGGGGGAACTTATGCTAAGGTATTCCCAAACATAGTAGCCTTTGGACCATCATTTCCAGGACAAAAAGGAATAGGTCATAATAAAGATGAGTACATGTATATTAGAGATTTACTTCTTAATACAGAAATTTTTACAAATGCAATTTACAATTTAGCGAAATAACTTAAAGTTGCCTTGAGGAGAGTAAAATATACTCTTATTCAAGGCAATTTATATATAATTTAGAATTTCTATTTAAGAAAAACGCTTTTGAATGTATATATAAATCAATAACAGAAATTGCAGAAGAGGTATCTTTAGGAGAAGCAACCATAATTAGACGATTAAGTTAGTAAATTTAAGTTTTATGTATAGAAATATATTTGCGTTAATGAATTCAAACTTTAAAAGTAATAATAGATGTAAGAGTCTCTTTTATGGATATAGGTTTCTTTATAATATTATGAAATGTTGTATTCTAAATGATTGTAATGTAATATAAAAATAAATGTAATATATTAGAAAAGATTATGGTAAAGGGAGAGGTTAAAATGAATATATATGAAGAAGCATTAGAATTTCACAAAGAACTTAGAGGAAAGCTTGAAATCAAATCAAGAGTTAAAGTAAACGATGAGAAGGATTTAAGTTTAGCCTATACGCCTGGAGTTGCAGAACCTTGCAGAAAGATTCATGAAAATAAAGAATTAGTAAATACATATACAAGAAAGTGGAATACAGTAGCTGTTGTTTCAGATGGTACAGCAGTGCTTGGACTTGGCGATATTGGACCAGAGGCGGCACTACCTGTAATGGAAGGAAAGAGTGTACTATTTAAAGAGTTTGGAGATGTTGATGCAATTCCAATAGTTTTAGATACAAAGGATGTAGATGAAATTGTTGATACTGTAGTTAGAATGGCGCCTACTTTTGGTGGAATAAACTTAGAAGATATTTCAGGACCACGTTGCTTTGAAATAGAAAAGAAGCTTCAAGAAAGATTAGATATTCCAGTATTCCATGATGATCAGCATGGAACAGCTATAGTTGTTTTATCAGCTTTAATTAATGCTTTAAAAGTTGTAGATAAGAATAAAGAAGATATAAAAATTGTTATAAATGGTGCAGGAGCAGCAGGATGTGCAATAGCGAAGCTTCTTTTATCATGGGGGGCTAAAAATATTGTTATGTGCAACATAAATGGGGTACTTCATAGAGATATGGAACAAGAAAGTGATATTCATAGAGAGCTTGTTAAAGTTACAAACTTAAATAATGAAAAAGGTGGACTTTCTGATGTAATAAAGAATGCTGATGTATTTATAGGAGTTTCAGCTGGTAATGTTCTTTCAAAGGAAATGGTAGAAACTATGAATAAGGGTGCTATAGTTTTTGCTATGGCGAATCCAGTACCAGAGATATTCCCAGAAGATGCAAAGGAAGCTGGCGCTAGAGTAGTTGGAACAGGACGTTCAGATTTTAAAAATCAAATTAATAATGTATTAGCTTTCCCAGGTATGTTTAGAGGGGCACTTGATGGTGGTGCTAAGAGAATAACAGAAGAAATGAAGCTTGCAGCAGCATTTGCTATTGCTGATTCAGTTAAATCTAATGAGCTTTCAGAAGATTATATTATGCCAAAGCCATTTGATAGAGATGTTCAAATAAAAGTAGCAGAAGAGGTTAGAAAGGCAGTTAAATATATTAATAAATAAAATAAAGTAGATGTAAATATAAGGTTGATATTGTTAGTTTAAGACGAGAAAAATGTAAATAAATGGTTGACTATGGTAAAAATATGAAATATAATTTAAATATAGAAAATGAATAATAATTGCAAACGAAAGCGTGCTACCATAAAAAATGGGCATAAGCTAAAAAAGATATATTACTATCTTTTTTAGCTTTTTTTTATGTGCAAATTACATTAATTAATAAAAATATACTCAAAAGGGGAGAATATCAATGAAAAACGTCAAGAAAATTGTTAGTAGGGCAGTGGCATTAACAATAGTAACAAGTCTTATAGGGAATGCTCCATTAATAGCAAAGGCAGATATTAAAAAAGGGAATATTAAAGAGGGCGTTACAGTAACAGCTAAAAGCAATACAAATGGTCATGATGTTAACTTAGCTATGGATGGAGATAAATCTACTTACTGGGAGTCATCAAATCATTATAGATGGATTGAAATAGATTTAAATGGGACCTATAGCTTATCAGAAATTAAGATATTTAATAAATTAGAAGGATACTATAACTACAATATATATGCTTCTTCAGATGGGGAAAATTTCATTAAAGTAGCGGAAAAGAGTGATTCAAGTCCAGCTAAATCAGAAGGGGATTCTCATAATCTAGGAAATATGTCAGCTTCAAAGATTAGAGTAGATGTAACTTTTAGCTCTGCATCTAATAACTCAAACATTGCAGAAGTTGAAATTTATGGAGAGAAAGTATCTAATGAAAAGCCAGTTGATAAACCAATTTCTGTGACTGATTTCAATGATACAAAATGGTCAAAAGAATATAATAATTTTGCAAATGATAAAGCTTATGCTAATGAAAAAACTATAAAAGAAATGTCAAACATGGTTGGAAGAGTTATAGGAGATGAGTATAAAGATAAGTTTAAATTTGAGGTAAGAAAAGCTACGTCAACAGGAAATGATGTTTTTGAAATTGAAGATTCTAAGGATGGAAAGATAGTAATAAGAGGAAATGATGGGGTTTCACTAGCGTCAGGTTTTAATTATTATTTAAAGAATTATTGTAATGTAATGTACAATCCTATGATGGGATCAAATCTAAATATGCCAGAGAATTTGCCTAAAGTTTTAAAGAAAATAGTTATTGATACACCATATGAACATAGATACGCACTAAATTTTTGTACTTATTCATACACAATGGCATTCTGGGATTGGGATGAGTATGAAGCATTTCTAGATTGGGCTGCAATGAGCGGTTATAACTTAGTTTTAGATATAGTAGGACAAGAAGAAGTTTTAAGAAGAACTTTAAATGAGTTTGGATATTCTGATGAAGAAGTAAAAGAGTTTATATCAGGACCTGCTTATTTTGCATGGTTTTATATGCAGAATATGACTAGCTTTGGAGGACCACTTCCAGATAATTGGTTTGAAGATAGAGCTGAACTTGGAAGAAAGATGCACGATAGAATGCAAACTTATGGAATAAACCCAGTGCTTCAAGGATATTCAGGTATGGTTCCATTAGATTTTAAAGAAAAGAATAAGGATGCTGAAATATTACCACAAGGTGAGTGGTGTGGATTTGATAGACCTAACATGCTTAAAACTTTTGTAGAGGATGGTAAAAGGGATTATTTTGCAGAAGTTGCAGATGTATTCTATGAAAAGCAAAAAGAGGTATTTGGAGATGTGACAGATTATTATGCAGTTGATCCATTCCATGAAGGTGGAAATACTGGAGGGATTGATGAGGGAAGAATTTACGGAACAATTCAAGAAAAGATGATTGAACATGATAAAGATTCAGTTTGGGTTATACAACATTGGCAAGGAAATCCATCTAATAATAAAGTAAATGGATTAAAGAACAAGGATCAAGCTCTAATTCTAGATTTGAATTCTGAATTAAATCCAGGATATAAAAGATTTGATGACTTAGGAGTACCGTGGGTATGGAACATGCTTCATAACTTTGGAGGAAGAATGGGTCTTGACGGACAACCAGAGAGAATAGCAAACAATATACAAGATGCATATGCAGATTCAAAAAATATGAAGGGGATAGGAATTACACCAGAAGCAATAAATAATAGTCCAATAGTTTATGAATTACTTAGTGATATGATATGGACTAGAGATAAAGTTGATTTTAAAGAGTGGACTTATAAATATATTGAAAGAAGATATGGAAAAGAGAATGAGAATATAAAAGAAGCTTGGGATATACTTCTAGAAACAGCTTATAACAAAAGAAATGATTACTATCAAGGGGCAGCAGAGTCAATTATAAACTCAAGACCAGACTTTACAATAAACAGTGCATCGACTTGGGGAAATAATAAGATTCCATATGACAAGAAGGAATTTGAAAAGTCATTAGAATTATTTATAAAGGCTTATGATGAATTAAAGGATAGTGAGGCATTTATATATGATTTCCTAGATGTTGCAAAGCAAGTACTTGCAAATTCATCTCAAGAATATCACAAAGAAATAGTAAATGCTTATAAGAAGAAGGATTTAGCTAAATTTGAGAAGATATCTACTCAGTTCTTAGAACTTATAAGATTACAAGAGAGAATATTATCTACAAGTCCTGAATTCTTAGTTGGAAATTGGATAGAAGATTCAAGAACAATGCTTGAGGGTGCTGATGATTGGACAAAGGATTTATTTGAATTTAATGCAAGAGCTCTTATAACAACTTGGGGTGATTACAAAAATGGTAGTTTAAAGGATTATTCAAATAGACAGTGGGCAGGTCTAACAGGAGATTTATATCTTAAGAGGTGGGAGACTTGGGTTAATGGTTTAACTGAAGAATTGAAAACTGGAAAGAAAGCTCCATCAATAAATTGGCATAAGATGGAGTATGAGTGGGCAGTTCAAAAGTCAAGTGAAGAAAAGTCTTATCCAACTGAAGGATCAGGAGAAATTTTAAGTGAACTTGCAACTATAGCTATGGAGAAATTCTCTGTAACAAACATGGAAAAATTCTTAGGTGAGAGTGGAAGTGTAGCAGAGAAAGTTAATATAGCTTTAGGAAAAACAGTTGAAAGTAGTGTACCTACTAATAGTGAATATCCAACTAAAAATCTTACTGATGGAAATACAGGTACATCATGGATTGCAAATGGAGTTACATGGCCAGCAAGTTTAACTGTAAATCTTGAAAAATCATATAATGTAGATGGAATTCAAATTGCATTTAATCAAGCCGCTGGAGGCTTCCCTATAACTTATAATGTTGAAATATTTAGCGGAGGTAAATGGACTAAGATTGCAGAAAAGACAGAAGGAACAGTTACAGGAACTATAAATATAGATTATAAAGGTAGCGCTGAGAAAGTTAGAGTTAACTTAAATAGTAATGATAAAAATTTAGTTCCAGAATTAACAGAGATAATGGTATACGAAAGTGCGGATGAAAAGGTAAATTACGAAAATGTTGCATTAGGTAAGCCGGTAACTGGAACTAATGCACAAGGTGGAAGTGCATTATCAAATATTACAGATGGAAAAGAAGATACATTGTGGATAGCAGATGGAGGCAAGATACCATCAGAAGTAACTATAGATTTAACTGATTCGGAATATATTGAAAAAGTTGAATTAGTATTTGAAAAGTCGGGGTTACCATTTAAATTTAAGGTAGAATCTATAGACAACGATGGAAATAAGAAAGTGATATTAGATAAAACTAAGAATGATTCAGTTCTTGAAGGAACGTATGAGATACCTGTAAATGATAATATTAAAAATATAAAGGTATCATTTACTGGCAAGGCAAATGTTGGTGAATGGCCAGGGGCTTGGCCTGCAATTGCAGAGGTTAAGGCATTAAGACCAGTAAAAGAAGAAATTGAATCTGTAAATGTTGCTTTAAATAAGAAAGTAACAGGAAGTAATGCAGAAGGTGGAAAGCCATTATCAAACATAACAGATGGAGATGAAAATACTATATGGGTTGCAAGTGGTGGAGCAATGCCAGCAGAAGCAACTGTAGATTTAGGGAAAGAATACTTTGTTGAAAATTTAGAATTAGTATTTGAAAAGGCTGGATTACCATTTAAATTTAAGGTAGAGGTTATAGATGGAAATGGAAATAGAAGTACTGTTTTAGATAAGACAAACAATAATGAAGTATTGGAGAAATCATATGTTATTCCAGTAAATAAGAATATAACAAACACAGTAGTAACAATAACAGGTAAAGCACAAGTTGGAAATGCTCAAGGAGCTTGGCCTGCAATTGCTGAAATAAAAGCATATTCAAAGCCAGAAAATGTAGCTATAAATTCATCTATTACTCCAAATGTTGATGGTAAGATGAATTCTTTAGTAGATGGTTATGCTAAAACTTCAGTTTCATTAATAAATGGAGATGCAAAAGAATATGTAATTAAGTTAGATAAAAAATCTGATATTTCTGCAATAGAGACAATAAAAAGTTCAAATGAGGCTCTAAGGTATAAGATAGAATATACAAGTGATAATGAAAACTGGAAGACTATAGTTGATAAATTATCAAATGATAAAAATGTAGAAAGCAATCTTAATATGTTACCTCAATCAGTACTTGCAAGTGCAATAAGAGTTACTTATGGAAATGAGAATATTACTTTAAATGAGCTAAAGATCTATAAAGCAGATGTAACTGGACCATTAGTAAACTATATAGAAAAGGTTCAAAAGGTATATGATAGTGCAAAGGTTGGAGAATTCTCAGGAGAATATAGCAACGAGTCAAAAGATATTCTAGAAAATGCTATAAATTCTGCTAAAGAAGCTTCAAAGAGAGGTCTAAATTCAGAGGAAGTAGGACAAGAGATAGATAAGCTTAAAGAAGCATTAAAAGAGTTCTATAAAGGTAAAGTTACAATTAATAGAATAAACTTAGCATCATTAATAAGTAATGTTGAATATGTATTAGATAATATAGATACTGAGATGTTAAATAAATTAACAAAAGAAGAGAGAAGTATAATAGATGCATTAAAGACAGAAAAGGATAATGCAGTAAAAGTATATGAAAAAGTTAAGGTTACTCAGAAAGAAATTGATGATTCATATGATGAATTAAACAAAGCGTTAGATAGCTATATTGAAGTAGCTGATGCAGAAAATGGATACAATTCTATATTAGGCATAGCTAAAGAAAAGGTTGGAAATGCAGTAGTTGGTGAAGGTCATGGCCAATATTCTAAAGAATCAGTAGATGAGCTTAAAGCAGCAATAGAAAAATCAGAAAAAGAGTTTAAAGTGGCAGAAAGCTCTGAGCAAATTAAAGAAATAACGAAGACTCTAAAAGCTGCATTAGATAAGTTTGAAGAAGGAGTACATGTTGTAAATAAAGATGCATTAAAGAATATTATAGATGAAGGTAAAAAGGAACTTGAAGGAGCCTCCGGAATATATACTCCGTCTGCAATAAAAAAATATAAGGAAGCTATAGATGTTGCAACTAACGTATTAAATGATAAAAATGCTAGTCAAAGTAAAGTTGATGAAGCTATAAAAGAGTTATTAGAAGCTCAAGATGAATTCAATAAGTCCTTAATTGTAAATAAGGATAATTTAAAATCATTAATAATAAAGGCAAAAGAACTTATTAATGATCTTAAAAAATATGATGGTACAGATGATGTAATAAAGAAGATAGAAGATTGTATATTGGAAGCCGAAAAAGTATGTAATAATGATGATATAGGAGCAGAGGAAGTTAAAAAGATTACAGATAAATTAAATGATGTTATAAAGTTTGGAGAAGATAAGTTATCAGAGCTTCAACAAAATAATGGCAATAAGCCAGAAGAGGATAATAAGCCGGGAGAGGATAACAAACCAGGTGATGGAAATAATACAGGAGACGGAAATAACAAGCCAGGTGACGTAGAGAATAAGCCTGGAAATGGAAATAATAAACCAGGAGATGAGAACAATAAACCTGGTAATCAAAGTAATAATCCAAATGATATTCCAAATACAGGAGGACAAGTTCCAACTATGGGTCTTATATTAGGGGGAATAATGACAGCAGCTGGAGCATTCTTAATAAAGAAAAAGAGAGACTAATAATTTACTTTAATTTAGACCGTTATATTAGAGCTTTATGTAGGTTAATCTTGAACATTTATAACATTTTATAAATAAAGGATTAATTAACTCATATAATCATTTACTGAAAATTATGGAAGTATTATATTAGTTATAAGATGATATTTTATTATTAAAAATAATTTATTACTTATAAATAAAGATACTATACATAAAATTAGTGAATGTGAGGAGCTAAGAATATGAGTAAAGATAGGCATGAAGAATACAAAGAACACAAAGAACATGAAAAACAAATATCACATAAGCATGTTAATTCAAGGCCAGAAGAAAGTAAAGAACAAATAGCCATACACAAAATAGTAATAGTAGTTGCAGTAATAGTAGTTGTTGTATTTGGATTTATGTCTTTAATTGGAGTTATGCCTTAAAAAGAACAGTTATAAATTAAAGCATCTAAGCTTATTTTTAAAATATAAGTTTAGGTGCTTTTTTATATGGCAAGATTATAGAATAATAATATTAAAATAAATAATAGAAAATGTAAATTGTAGGTGTATATTGTCAGACCAAATTATATACAGAAGTCTAAATACTATGTTATAATCGAGAGTGGATTATAATATTTGTAAATAAAACTAGATTAACATAAATTAAGGAGGAAAAATCTTGGCTGATTTAAGAAATGAAATAGAAAAAAGAAGAACCTTTGCAATTATATCTCACCCAGATGCTGGTAAGACAACATTAACAGAAAAATTCCTATTATACGGAGGAGCTATAAGACTTGCAGGTTCAGTTAAGGCAAGAAAAGCATCAAAGCATGCAGTTTCTGACTGGATGGAAATAGAAAAACAAAGAGGAATATCAGTTACTTCATCAGTTATGCAATTTAATTATGAAGGACACTGTATAAATATATTAGATACTCCAGGTCACCAAGACTTCTCAGAGGATACATATAGAACTCTTATGGCAGCAGATTCAGCTGTAATGGTAGTTGACGCAGCTAAAGGGGTCGAAGAACAAACAAAGAAGCTTTTCCATGTATGTGCACTTAGAGAAATGCCAATATTTACTTTTGTAAATAAGATGGATAGAGAAGCTCAAGATCCATTCCAATTACTAGAAGATATTGAGAATGAACTTGGAATTAAAACATACCCAATGAACTGGCCTATAGGTTCAGGTAAAGAATTCAAAGGGGTATATGAAAGAGATAATAAGAGAATCATAGCCTTTACAGGTGGAGAACATGGACAAAAAGAAGTTAAGGCAATTGATGGAGATGTAGATGATCCTAAATTCAAAGAAATATTAGGAGAAGCTCTTCATGAAAAGCTAATGGAAGATATAGAGCTTTTAGATATTGCAGGAGACGAATTTGATGTAGAAAAAGTAAGAGAAGGACAATTAACACCAGTATTCTTTGGATCAGCTCTTACAAACTTTGGTGTTGAACCATTCTTAGAACATTTCTTAGAAATGACAACATCACCTCTTGGAAGAAATTCATCTATAGGTGAAATAGATCCATTTGATGATAATTTCTCAGCATTCGTATTTAAGATACAAGCAAATATGAATAAAGCACATAGAGATAGAATAGCATTTATGAGAATTTGTTCAGGTAAGTTTGAAAAAGGTAAAGACTACTATCATATGCAACAAGGTAAGAAGATTAAACTTGCAGAGCCACAACAATTTATGGCACAAGATAGAGAAATAGTTGAAGAGGCTTATGCTGGAGATATAATTGGTGTATTTGATCCAGGTGTATTCTCAATTGGAGATACTATCTGTACACCTTCAAAGAAATTCACATTTGCAGGAATACCAGCTTTCGCACCAGAACATTATGCAAGAGTTAGACCGGTAGATACTATGAAGAGAAAGCAATTCGTTAAAGGGGTAACTCAAATAGCTCAAGAAGGAGCAATCCAAGTATTTAAAGAGTTACACATTGGTATGGAAGAAATAATAGTTGGTGTTGTTGGTGTACTTCAATTTGAAGTTTTAGAGTATAGATTAAAGAATGAATATAATGTTGATATTAAGATGGAAAGACTTCCATATAGATTCGTAAGATGGATTGAAGATGATGGAAACATAGACGTAGATAAATTAAATCTTACATCAGATACTAAGAAGGTTAAGGATTTAAAAGATAGAAGCTTACTTATTTTCCAAAACACTTGGGGAATATCTTGGGCATTAGATCATAATAAGGGAATTATATTATCAGATGTAGGAAAGTCAGAAAGTTAGAATATAACAATAATTTAGTGTGTGGTATAAAAGGGTTAATTAAATATTTGAGGGGATGAAGTGTGTGTGGAATCTTTAATTATTATGCAAACTGGGAATTTGCAAGATAATACAGTTATATTAATATTGTTTTGTCTGGTTTTAGCTCTCATCTGGATATTTATTATGGTGATGAATAAAGATACAAATAGAAAGTATGAAATAATAAGACGAGAGTTAGATACGTTAGTTAGAAAAAACGAAAATATAGATATAGTAACTGCAAAGATAAAAAGTGAAAGAGTTAATTCACAAAAGAATTTCAAGCTTCTTTATGATAAGTCAAGCGATATTATAACCTTAAATGATTTCTTAAAAGCAATATCAATTTCAAGAGAAGAGTTTAATAGACTTATAGATTCTGCTAAAAAAGAAGAGCATTTTGAATTTGAGTATTCAGTAAAAGATGAGGGTATAGAGCGATTTGTTAGGGCGTATGCTCACATAATAAGTAATAATAGAGTTGATATTATCTTAACTGATATTACTTATGAAAGAAGTGGTGATATTACTTATCAAGTTGATGAAGGAATAGATCCACTAACAGGACTTATCAATAGAAATAATTACAAAAGAGAGATAAAAAAGCTTATTGATGACTATAGATTTTCATATGGTGCTTTTTTATTTATAGATATAGATGAATTCCAAACATACAATAAAGTCTATGGACATGAATTTGGAGATGAAGTTATTAAAACTTTTGCTGCAAGGCTTAAAGGCTATAGTGATGAGAAGACAGTAGTTTTTAGATTTGTAGGAGATCAATTTGGAGTTTATAGACATGGATTTAATAAAAGAAAAGATATGGAATCTTTCTTAAATGATATAAGGACTAGATTAACTATAAATACTTTAATAAATAATACAGAAGTTAATATAACCTGCTCAATAGGTATATCTATTTTAAGTTTTGACGTTGCAACAGAGGATGGCCTTTATAAATATGCTGAGTTTGCAATGCAAGAAGCTAAAAAGATTAGAAAGCCTTTAGAAACAACTTTAAATTATTTTAATAAAAATCAGTATGAAAAATATAAAAAGATAAATAAAAAGCAGCTAAGATTACAAAAGGTTATAGAGGATAGGAAGTATTATAGTATATTCCAGCCAATTGTATATTTAGATGATATGAGTCTTTATGGAATAGAGGGATTAACCCGTATTAAAGATAGAACTTATAGGAGCATAGTTGACTTTTTAGATATAGCAAAAGAAAAGGGATTAGAAGATTATGCAGCAATGAAATTTGGCGTTAATGTTTATAATGATTATATAAGCTCTTCTTTCTACAATAAAATTAAAATATTTATAAATGTTAATTTTAGTGAGATGAATGAAGATGATGGATATAGATATGTAGCTGAGACAAAAAATGAACTTAAAAACATTGGTGTAGATATGGATAGCATTGATAATTATAAGAATATAGTTGTAGAATTTTCCGAGAGAACATCCTATAATGTGAATGAAAAATTGGAAAATATGCTTAATAAATATAGAGAGCAAAATATTCAAATAGCAATTGATGATTTTGGAGCTGGATATGCAAATGAGTCTTTAATTCTTAAAATAAAACCAGATATAGTAAAGCTAGATAAAGAGCTTATTTGTAATATAGATAAAGATGAGTATACTAAGACAGTAACAACAAATATAATAACAATGCTTAAAAAGCTTGGAGTTAAAATTGTTGCAGAAGGCATAGAAACAAAGGAAGAATTTGATTTTGTTAGAGCCTTAGGTGTTGATTTTGGCCAAGGATGCTATATTCAAAAACCAACTAAAATAGAAGAAATAAAATTAGACTATAGCGAAATAATAAAATAGGCTAAATATAATATAAGGATGGTAGATTATTATGAAACCTATAAAAGTATTATCAGTCTTTGGAACAAGACCAGAAGGAATAAAGATGTGTCCTTTAGTTAAGGCACTTGAAAGAGATAATAGATTTGAATCAATAGTTTGTGATACAGCACAACATAGAGATATGCTAGATACTGTACTTGAGATATTTGATGTAAAGCAAGACTATGATTTAGATATAATGGCACATGGACAAACAATAATAGATATATCAACTAAGGTTTTAAGAGGAGTAGATGAAGTAATTAAAAAGTGTACTCCAGATATAGTTCTAGTTCATGGAGACACTTCAACAACATTAAATGTAGCTCTTGCTGCATTTTATAATCAAGTTCCAGTAGGACACGTTGAAGCAGGACTTAGAACATATGATATATATTCACCATTTCCAGAGGAAGCAAATAGAAAATTAACTGGTAGCATTGCAACAATGCATTTTGCTCCAACAGAAACTAATAGGGGTAATCTTCTAAGAGAAGGAGTAAATCCTGATAATATATTCATAACAGGAAATACAGTAATAGATGCACTTTTAAGTGTAATAGATGAAAATTTAGTATTTGAACAAGAAGTATTAAATGATATAAATTACAAGAATAAAGATGTAATATTATTAACTACTCATAGAAGAGAGAATTGGGGAGAACCAATGGAAAATATCTTTAAAGCTATGATAAAGTTAGTTGAAGAAGATGAAAGAGTTGAAGTGATATTCCCAATGCACAAAAATCCTGCAATAAGAGAACTTGCACATAGTTATTTTGATAAATATAAAGGAAGAGTTCATCTTATAGAACCTCTAGAATATGTTGAGTTTGCAAATCTTATGTCAAGAGTTAAGCTTATAATGACAGATTCAGGTGGTATACAAGAGGAGGCACCAACTCTTGGAAAACCAGTTATGGTTCTTAGAACAGAAACAGAAAGGCCAGAGGCAGTAGAAGCAGGAACTATAAAACTTGCTGGGATAGACACTGATAATATATATAATGAAGCAAAAGAGCTTCTAACAAATAAAGAAGCTTACGAAAAGATGGCACATGCTGCAAATCCATATGGAGATGGAAAAGCATGTATCAGAATATTAGATGAAATAGATAAATATTTTAATTAAAGAAAATCCTTCTGATTATATAGATAATTAGAAGGATTTTTTATTTCTAATAAGTATGAAAAAATTTACATAAAAAGATAAAAGTAGATAAAATGTGTTGTTTAGTACATGATATTAGTAGTTTGATACAAAATAATAAAAAATAAATATTAACTATTATATAATTTTAAATACAATTATATACTCAGTATTTAATAAAATAAATTTTAATATATAATAAAAATCAAAGGGAATTGGGGTAATAAACTTAAGGAGGAATATTATGGTTAACATTGCTATATGTGATGATCAAGGCTATGATCGAATAAATCTAAAAAATATATTAGAAAAGATAGCAATAAAAAATAATATAATAATAAAAATAGAAGAATTTAATTCCGGTAGAGAACTTTTAAGTGTTTATCAAAGAGATATACCAAAATATGATGTAGTATTTTTAGATATGATTCTTGGTGATTCAAATGGAATAGATATTGCAAAAAGGATAATAGAATTTAATGAATCAGTAAAATTTATAATTCTAAGTAGTAGCAAAGAATTTATATTAGATGGATATGAAATATCAGCAGTAAATTATATAATAAAGCCGCCTTCTATTGATAGAATTGAAAAAGAATTACTTAGAGCTATAGAGATAAGTAATAGTAATGAGGAGTTTTATGAAATAAATAAAAATGGCAGTAAACTGTTATTGAAGTTAAATGACATATATTACTTAGAAGTAGAACATAGAAAAATAAATGTATACAAAAAAGATGATGTTATTAATTATTATGAAAAATTAGAAAATGTTGAAAGAGATCTAGAAGAGAAAGGATTTAAAAGATGTCATAGAAGTTATGTTATAAATATATCTAAGATAAAGGAACTTAAAAGTAATGAAGTAAGACTGTTGAATGGGCAAGTAATTCCAATTGGTAGAAAATATAGGGAGAGTTTAAAAGAATCTTTCTTTAATTATTTGCAGATGGTATAAATTGTGAGTAATATTGGGGATGAATGAAACAAAAGTTATATTTCTGGCAACAGGTATTTTTATAGCTGTATATAATATATCTATTATAAGGAAATTGGATGATGATTTAAATTTTATTAGTAAGATTGGTATATATTTTTTTATGACATCAACAATATTATTATCCTTAGTATCATTTCGTTTTAACGATAATATAAATATGAATACATTATTATTCTCTGTTTTGCTAAGTGTAGTAACTTTATTCACAAAGAGTAGTAAAGGGGAGGTATTATTCCTATCTGGAATAATACCTATTAATATAATTAATTTTCAAAATATAATATTTTCATCTTATGAATTAATTACAAAAAATAATATAAGTAACATTAATACTTCAATACAAAGCTTAGATAAAACAAGAACTGTAGTTTTATATATTACTTTGGTAATAATAACTCTTAAAATAGTAAGTAACGTAATAATTAATAATAGTGAGTATATAGAAAAGAGTCTTGAAAATGAAAAAAGTTTAGGAATAAAGCTGATATTAATATTTTCATATATGGTTAATATTGGGTTTGTTCAGTATCTTTACGTATTAGGTAATACTAGAGGTTTTTCAATATTTGTGCTATTTTGTTCTGCTACTAATTTATTGATTAGTTGGTTTATAATCAAAAATTCAATAGCAAAAGGTACTGCAAAGAAGTTTAAAGAAAAGACTGATTTATTAAATGAGCAAATAAAAAATCAATATAATCACTATGTTGAACTTGAAAAATATTATAGTGAAATATTTAGAATAAAGCATGATATAAATAATCATAATAATATAATCTCAGTACTTCTTCAAAATGAAGAGTATAATGAGCTTAAAAACTATATGGATAAATATTGTTCTAATATTATAGATTTAGAAAGGGATATTTTAATTTGTAAAAATAAAATAATAGATGCCATATGTTTAAGTAAAAAAATAATATGTGAAGAAAAGGGGATAGACATAAACTTTGATATTAAAGTACCTGAAAATATTAATATAGATGATTTAGATTTATGCGCTATATATGGAAATCTTTTAGATAATGCTATAGAGGCCTGTGATAGAATAGATGATAAGTATAGGGAAAAAGTTATAGATATTCAGTCAAAAGTATCAAATGGATATTTAACTATAAAGTTAATAAATTCAAAGGCCGATGTATCTATAAGGAAAGATAATAAGTTTATAACTTTAAAGAAAGATAAGAAATATCATGGAATAGGCATTGAAAGTGTCAGAAGGAGCATTAATAGATATAATGGGCAACTTATCCTAAAGGATAAAGGCGAAACTTTTATAGCGTGCGTAATAATTAAAAATAAATGATTATTTGGGATTAATGTAGGAGTTTTCTTATATTAATCCTTTTTAAAATAGAATTTAAATAGGCCTACTATCATATAATTTTAATATGTGTTTAATTAAATATATAAGTAAATATTGTAAAAAAATAGTAAATGATATATAATTTACTGGTTGGAAAAAAATGTAACTGAAGGATTGGAGATAATATGATTAATATAGCTATATGTGATGATGAAATACATGATTTAAATTATCTTAAATGTATAATAGAAAAAATATCATTAGACAATAATATTGTTATTAATACAGAATGCTTTAGTGATGCAGAAGAACTAATTAAATTATACAAAAGAGATACTCCAGAATATAATGTGATTTTTCTAGATATAATGCTTGGAAAATACAATGGAATAGATATAGCAAAGAAGATATTAAATATAGACAAATCAGTTAAATTTATAATATTAAGTAGCACAAAAGAATATGTTTTTAATGGATATGAAATAATGGCAGTAAATTATATTTTAAAGCCAGCAAGTGAAGAGAAAATAAAGAAAGAATTGTATAGGGCATTAGATATCAGAAATAGTAATAGAGGTTTTTATGAAATAAATAGATGTGGAAAAAAACAATTTATTAATTTGGGTGATATATATTACTTTGAAATAAATAAAAGAAAGATAAATGTTTATATGGACAAGCAACAGTTGGAGTATTATGAAAAAATAGAGAATATAGAGAATGATTTATTAGATAAAGGATTTATCAGATGTCATAGAGGATATGTTATAAATATTTCAAAAGTAAAAGAGATAGATGGAAATGATATAACTTTAATAAACGGAGAAATAATTCCTATTGGGAGAAAATATAAACAGAATTTAAAAGAGTCTTTTTTTGATTATCTAGAATTAGTTTGAGGAAAGAATATAAATGGTAGAAATTATATTAAGGATTTTTATATTAGTTATAGTTTTAAGTTATAGCTTTAAGTTAGTTAATAATTTAGTTTCAGAAAATGGTGGAATTCGGCAAAATATCATAGCTCTTTTATTAGTTGCTCTTCTGGGTACATCTTCTATGTATTCTGAATTAAGTAATTATATTTTAGAATATATATTATTTTTTTCAGTTATTTTACTTATAAGTTCTATTTATATTCAGGAAAAATTATCTATTATATATAGTATAGGCATGGTAGCTATAGCGTTAATAAACTTACAAAATATAACCTTTTGTATAGTTATAATTTTTCAAAAATATAATTTAGGAGTAAATAATAATACAAAGTTCAATTTATTTTATTTAGTAGTATATATAATATTAATCATTATATGGCTTAAAATGATTATTTCTATGATTATAAAAGATAAAAAGATAGTATGTATAAAATATAAGAAAAAAGAAATATTCATAAATAATATTTCTTTGATTATTATATATATGATTAATTTAAAGTTATTAAATCATGATTATTATGTGGGAAACTCTAGTGAAATTAATATTTTCTTATTATTATTTTCTATTGTAGGGGTATTTACTAGTTATTTAATGATTTCTCAATCTGAATATAGATTTAAATTAAGGAAAATGAGGGAAGAAAAGTTAATATTAGATCAGCTTATAAAAGAACAATTAAATTATTATAATGAGCTAGAAAAGCACTATAATAATGTTATTAAAGTTAAACACGATATGAACAATCATAACAATATCATATCAGCGTTAATTAAAAAGAATGAATATGAGAAGTTAGAAGATTATATTAGAAATATTGATAAAGTTTTTAATAAGATTAATAACGATATCTTAATATGTGACAATAAAATAATAGATGCTATATGCGTAAGCAAAAGGGCTATTTGTAAGAAGAAAAATATTAATATATATTTTGATATTGAAATAAGAAATGATATATCAATAGATGATTTAGATTTATGCATTATATATGGAAATCTTTTAGACAATGCTATAGAGGCATGTGAGAGAATAAAAGATTATAGTATTAAAAAAGTTATAAAAATTGAATCAAGAATATCAAATGATTTTTTTATGATAAAGGTTGAGAATTCCAACTCAGAGAATGTAGTAATCAAAAATAATAAGTTCATAACGTTAAAGCATGATAAAAAGTTTCATGGTATAGGTTTAGACAACGTTAGGCAAAGTATTGAAAAGTATAATGGGGAATTAATTTTAAAAGATAAAAAAGATATATTTATAGCAAAATTAATAATGAAAATATAAATTGAAATTTTATAGAGGTAAAGCATTAATAAGAACTTAATAGTTCTTATTAATGCTTTTTTGCTGTTTAGAACAAATTATAGGTTGTTAATTACAAATATGTTGTTATGGATTTTAATGGATGATAAAAATATAGAGAACTAAATTTTAAGAGAAATAGTGATTATAGTATACAAATCAGAAGATTAAGATTTGTATAAAATAGATAAAAATATATGAGACTATATTAATGCTTTTGTTATTTGGAACAAATTAAATGTTATTAATTACAAATATGTTGTTGCAAATTTTAATAAATGATAAAAATATAAAGGGTTAAGTTTTAGAAATAATGGTGATTAAATGAGAGAGAAGAGTAAGGGGAAATTAGTTAAGGATATTATTTCTTATATTGTTATAGCAATAGTATTTATCTTTATGGTTATATCAATTTTAAGTAATGTTGGATTGTTTGGGTATAAGTTTTATGATGTTTTGACCGGAAGTATGAGTCCAACTATAAATCCTGGAAATCTTATTGTTGTTAAGGAAATAGATGATAGTGAGGTAAAAGAAGGGGATATTATAACCTTTAAAGGAAATAGTACAAGCAACTTAACAACACATAGAGTTGTTGAAGTGATAGAAAAGGATAAAAATATTAAATTCCAAACAAAGGGGGATGCTAATGATGTTTTAGATCCTATGCTTATTGATGGAAACCTTTTGGTTGGAAAGGTAGTATTTGATATTCCTTATATGGGAAAGGTTATGAGCTTTATAAATCAGTATAGAGTAGTCATAGTCATTTTAATAATAGCTTATTTATGTTTTGGCACGTTTTATAAGGGGGCTAAGGCAATTAAAAATAAAGATTAATTTAATTTTATGGAGGGTTTTATGGGAAAGAAAAAAATTATAGGGTTATGTTTAGCAGTAGGATTAATGGTTGGAGTAGTTGGAGGATCACTTGCGTGGTTTACAGATAACGCTGAAGTTCCTAATAGCTTTGCAACACAAGGCAATGGAATAGATGAAACTAATGGAATAAAAATAGAGGAAGTATTTGATAATGAGTTAGCAAGTAAGGTATTACCAGGAACTGATGTAAATAAAGATGCTAAAGTTAAAAATACAGCTAGTTACGATCAGATTATTAGAGTTAAGTTTGAAAAGGAATGGACAACAAACACAGATGGTAAAAACTTAAATCTTGATTTCATAGAATTAAAATATCAAAATTTAACTGAAACACCTGAAACTAATAAATGGATTGATGGGAAAGATGGATACTTCTATTACAACGGAGTTGTTGCAGCTGGTACAGCTACAGAATATCTTTTAGATAGTGTTAAATTAAGCTCTCAAGCTGACAATAATTACAAAAATGTAGGATATGATGTAATAGTTAAAGCTGAAGGTATACAAGCTTCAAATGGAGCAGTAAGCAGTGCTTGGACAACTGCACCAGACGTTATAAAGAATTTAGGTAATTAATATTAAAAATAAAGGAGTGAGATAATGAAGAATATTTTTAAGATATTAATATTATCTTTATCACTTCTTTTAATAACTGGAACTATAGGGGATGCAGCAGAGCTTGCACCCCCTAATGTTGAATTAGAGGGGAATGCTAATGGTATAGTATATATTCCTGGCAATGAACCTTTTTTAGAATTTAGGGGTATGGTTCCAGGAGATAAAATAAAAAGAAGGTTGGTATTGAGCAATAAATTTACAGATTCTTATGAAATATTCATGAGAGCTGAAAGAATAAGTGAAAAAGAAGAATACGATCTATTAGAAAAGTTAAAGATGAAGATAGATCGTAATGATGGTAATTTACATGAAGGTGATGCTACTGGTGAGCATAGTATAAAGGAGAATGTTTCGCTTGGAAAAATAAATCCAGGAGAAAGTAAGGAGCTAGTAGCAGAAGTAGACCTTGATGGACAGAGTACAGGAAATGAATATAAAAATAAATCTGGAGAGGTTAAATGGATATTTACAGCTGTAAGAACCAAACCTACAGGAAGAATTCCTCAAGATAATAATCAATCAAACAATAATTCAACAAGTAAACCAGCACAAACAGGAGATAATGGAATTCTAGGATATTTGATAGCTATTGTTTCATGCTTTATTGTATTTAAGGTAATTAATAGAAAGGGGAGAAAGGCATAATGAAGAAAAGTAAATTGATTATATGTTCAGTAATTGGAATCACAATGCTATTCCCAGGAGGATTAATTACAAAGGTATATGCTCAAGGTAAGGAGATAGTTGGTTGGTTTAGAGACTTTGATAGCAAAACAAATAACTTGGGTGTAGCTAATATAGATGTGGAGATTGAGGAAGATTTTAAACCTCCTACTGATTGGAATGGGACTTCTCATAAAAAGCTAGTTCAAGTTCAAAATAATAGCACTGGACCTGCTCTTATAAGAATTAGCATACAGAAGAGATGGGTAGATGAGAAAGGAAATACATGGGCTGGAGATACAAATTATATTAACCTAAGTTTTTCAGAACGTGAGGGAAATCTTTGGGTTGATGGAAATGATGGATACTTCTACTACAATAAGATAATGTCTGAAAATGAAGTTACTCAAGCAATATTAGATTCAGTTGAGCTTAGTGTTCCGGTGGAGTTAAAGGAAAGATATAAAGGTAAAAAGGTAATTGTTGATGTAAGGACTGAAGCAGTTCAAGCTACTGTTGGTGGATATAATGCAACTTGGAAAAACTTAAATGATACTATAAAGAATATGCTAGATAAATTATGTAATAAAGAGTAGGGAGGTAGCTATATGAGAAAACAGAAAAGAAAATTTAAATTTAAAAAGATGGCTATATCTCTAGCTTTTATATTATGTAATTGCTTTTTGATAAATGCAATGGCAGAGCCATATAGTCAAGCTAATAGTAGTAAGCAAGATAAAATTAATAGAGAGCAAGAAACTAATGGTATAAAAAATAGTAAAACAGCAACACCAACAGGAGTTGAGGGAGAATATGAAATAGAACTAAAGGTTTCAGGAACTCCAACAACTAAAACTGTTCCTGTAGATATAGTAATGATAATGGATACATCAGGTAGTATGGAAAATGATATGAGAGACCTTAAAAATGCTATGAGGAGGTTTACAAGCAGTATACTTGATGAAGAAAAAGGGGTAAAAGATTCAAGAATATCAGTAATTGGATTTTCAGGTAGTGCAAGTGTTCTTCATGATTTTTCGAATAATGCAGAAAATATAAATAGGAAGATAAGTGATGCAGAATTATTATGGAGTGGAACAAACGCTCAAGCAGCATGGTTAAAAGCGTATGACCAGTTAGCTAAGGCAAGACAAGGTGCAAATAAATATGTGTTATTCTTTACTGATGGATTACCAAATAAAACTTCAAGTGGTAGAGATGCTGTTGAAAGTGCTGTATCTGCTTATAATAGTGTTGTTGCAAAATATAATGGAATTAATGCATACTCAATAGGACTTATAAGAAATGTAAGCTGGTATGAAAAAGAAGAAGCAAGAAGTTTCTTGAGACGAGTGCAAAATCAAGAAGCAGGACCACATTTTATAGAAGGAAAAGAAATAAATTTAGATGGAATATATGCTAAAATAGCAGATAATATAAAAACAGAAACAGCAATGGCAAATGGTGCAATTATAACAGACGAAGTTACAAAAGAGTTTGAAATCGTAAATAATGGAGCTGATGCTAAAGTGTATAAGCCATTGAAAGATGGGGAACTAGAGGAACTAAATATAAAGCCAACAGTAATTGGAAATAAGCTTTCTTGGGATCTTGGAAATATTGGTACTGAAGGTAGAATAATTAGATTTAAGATTAGGCTTAAAGATGAGTATTATGGAATTGGTGATGATAAGATACCAACGAATGTAAAAGCTACTATGGATTACAAAGATCCAGATGGAAATAAAAATACAATAACCTTTGAGAAACCAGCAGTAAAGGTACCTTATAAGAAGGGAACAATTACGGTTATAAAAGAAGTTAAGAATAATACAGGTTTAACAACGCCTAAAGATGATAACTTTAATATTTCACTAACTGGAAAAGATAATATAGGTGAGTATAGTATTAAGCTGAAAGGTGGAGAAACAAAAATTTTGAACTTCACATTAAAGCATAGTGATGCAAAGGTATCATCAGAAAACTTAAAATCTAAAGATTTCTTAAATATTGGAGAATATGATATAAGAGAAATAGTTCCAATGAATTATGAGCTTGAAGATATATATGTAGGCAGCACTAAGTTAAATAAAGATATGATAAAAGATAATAAATTTACAATAAATAATACAAATAATAATATTACAATCAAAGTTGTAAATAAGTATGTAAATGATAAATATTTTTATGATAAAGCCGAAGAGGAAAATGTGCTACAACTTGCAAAATAATCTGGAACTAAAGGTAACTGTAAGAGTAAATAACTCTTTTTAAATAAGCTCTGAATTTTCAGGGCTTATTTTTTATGATTTATCAGTTTAAGGGAGGGTATTACTATTAAAAAAGTTATAAATATATTGCTTATAATAGCAATAATCTTTTCTTTATATAAAGTTGTAACAAAGATAAATGATTATAATAAAAGTAAAAACACATATGAAAAAATTCAAGATGTGAAAAGTAATAGTAATGATTTTAGTAAAGAGCTAATGAAAATAAATGAAGATTATAAGATGTGGATAGAGATACCTAATACCAATATAAACTATCCGGTAGTACAAGGAAAAGATAATCATTTTTACTTAAATCATGATTTTAATAAGAAAGAAAGTAGCTCAGGGGCTATTTTTATAGATTATAAAAATGATATAGATAAAGACAAAAATATAGTAATCTATGGACACAACATGAAAAATAAAAGCATGTTTCAAAATCTTATGAAATTTAAAGATGATGAGTTTTGGAAGAATAATAATACAATTATTTTAACTATAGATGGAAAAGTATATGAATACGAAATATTTTCAGCATATGTAAATGATGCAAATAACGTAGAATTTAAATTTAATTTTAGAAATGATGATGAGTATTTAAAGTATCTACAAGAAATTAAAGAAAAATCTATTTTTAGTAGAGATACAGATATTATAAGTAATGATAGGATAGTAACTTTAAGTACATGTAGTTATGAGAATGATGATGCTAGGATGGTTGTTCATGGGAGATTAAAAAGAGAAAAGTAGTATTAAAAATTTTAATACTACTTTTCTTTTTCTTATAAATAGGGATATTAATTTATAAATAAAAACGTTATCAAAATTACAAATTGTGATCTATCAAATAAGTTAATTGATTGTTTAATTTAAATTAATAAAAAGTTTAATTATAATTAATAAAAATAAAAAAGAAAGTGATTTAGTACAAAAATTGTAAAACGAAAGTAATTAACTGTGATAAAAAAGTATAGTAACATATATAAGGAATTAGATTGTTACTATAAAAATGAATAAATGATGAACAAAACGTAAAAAAAAGATAAAATGCATCAAATTTAAACATAAGTATGCCGAGAAAAAAGACTAATTTTATGTTATAATTGTTTAGTATTTGTAAAAAAAACACATTTGATGTTAAATGTGTGAAATAATCATAATAAATGAAATGTTAAGATGGGGGAAAGTAAATGAAGGAAGAAAACATAAATATTAGTGAAATATTAGATGCGCTAAAGAAGAGATATAAGATGATTATTACAATCACTTTAGCATTTACAATAATAGCTGCGCTAATTAGTTTTTTAGTGATTAAACCTAAGTATGAAATCACGACTAAATTATTCATAGGAAAACAAGAAAGTAAAACAGAGAAGTATGACAGTAATGATGTAATGATGTACCAAAAGCTTATTACTACATATGCCGAAATTATAAAAACTGATGATCTAATGGAGAAAGCTCTTAAGAAGGGTAACATAGATGAACAAACTAAAGATGTAGAGAAAAATTTAAAGGTTACGCCTAGAGCTGACACTCAAATATTAGAAATATCTTATACAGGAACAGATAAGACTGAAGCTGTAGATATAGTCAAAAATATTACTGAGGAGTTTATAAAGGAATCAAAAAAACTTATTCCAAATGGTAATATTCAAATCATAGAAAAGGCTAAGATACCAGAAGATCCAATTAGTCCTAATAAGAAACTTAACATACTAATAGCCTTTGTACTTGGACTTATGGTGAGTATAGGATTATCACTTCTTCTAGAATTTATGGACAACACATATAAGTCAAAGGAAGAACTTGAAAAAGCATTAGACATTCCAGTTATAGGTGTTATACCAGAATTAGATTCTGAAGATCCAAGTGCTAGAAGATCAAAATATAGAAAGTAAGGTGATAAGATGTTTATAGTTGAAAAGAAACCAAAATCAATACCAGCAGAAAGCTATAGAGTATTAAGAACTAATATACAATACTCATCTATTGATAAAAAGATAAAGAGAATGTTAGTTACAAGTTCAGAGCCAGGAGAAGGTAAGTCAACTACAACAGGTAATCTTGCACTTACATTTTCTCAGGATGAAAAGAGAGTTTTACTTATAGATTGTGATTTAAGAAAGCCTAGTATACATAAGAAGTTTAGAGTTTCTAATAATATAGGACTTTCAGATGTAATATTAGATAATGGGAAATTAGATAAGGCACTGATAAAGAGAAATGATTATTTAGATATATTACCAGCTGGTAAGGTGCCACCAAATCCATCAGAGCTTTTAGGGTCAAAGGCATTAGAAAATTTACTTGATGAATTAGGAAAAAAATATGATGTAATAATTTTAGATACTCCTCCAGTACATGCTGTAACTGATGCTCAGATACTTTCAACTAAGGTTGATGGAGTAATACTTGTTGTTAGAGCAGAAAGAACAAAGAAAGAATCAGTAATATCAGCTAAGGCAGCATTAGATAAAGTTAATGCTAATATCTTAGGAACTGTACTAAATGGCGGAGAAAGTAGTAAAGGTAAATACTACTACTACTATGGTAATTAATTAGGAGGTATTTATGGTAGATATTCATTCTCATATATTACCTGGAATAGATGATGGTCCAAAAAAGTTGGAAATGTCATTAGATATGATAAGAAGATCTTATGAAGAAGGAACTAAAGATATAGTAGCCACTCCTCACTATAGAAGAGGCTGTTTTGAGACGCCTTATAGCGAAGTTAAGAAAGTAGTTAAGTATTTTAAGGATTTACTAAAGTCAGAGGGTCTAGATATAAATATACATTATGGACAAGAAGTTTATTATTCAGACAGGATTATTGAAGATTTGGAAGAAGGATTTATAGGTACTATAAATGGGGGACAATATATGCTTGTAGAATTTCCTATGAGGAGGATTCCAAGTGAAGCAGCAGATTATATGTACGAGCTTAAACTTAGAGGAATTACTCCGATAATAGCTCATCCAGAAAGATATTCAGAAGCTATAAAAAATCCTGGAATATTAAATCCTTTTATTGAAGAAGGTTGTCTTTTCCAACTAAATGCAGGAAGTATAAGAGGGTTCTTCGGAAAAGATGTTAAGAAGACAGCAGAAACGTTGATAAAAAATAATATTTATTCTTTTATTGGAAGTGATGCTCATAATAATAGCAGTAGAAATACTGGAATTAAAGAAGAATATCAAGAGATATTTAAGAAGAATAAGGGTTTGGAAAATATATTCTTAGATAATTCTAATAAACTTTTAGCTAATGAAGAAATTCAGTTTAAAGGAAAGATGATAAAGAAGAAAAAGGGGTTCTTTTTTAGATAATAGATAAAATTATGATAGGGGGAATGTGCTTTGGAAAAAGCGGAAGTAAGAGATACCGTGGGAGAAAAAAATACTACTTTATATAATATAAGTAAAAGAGTAATAGATATAATTGGATCTCTATGTGGAATTATATGTTTAAGTCCAATATTTTTAGTAGTTAGTATATTAATAAAGCAGGAGTCAAAAGGTCCAATTATATTCTCCCAAGATAGAGTTGGTAAAGATAACATAATATTTAAAATGTATAAATTTAGATCAATGGTTCAAAATGCTGAGGAGTTAAAGGTAAAGCTACAAGAGCAAAATGAGATGTCAGGCCCAATGTTTAAGATGAAGGAAGATCCAAGAGTAACTAAGATAGGTAAGTTTATTAGAAGGACAAGTATTGATGAGCTGCCTCAGCTTATTAATGTGCTTAAGGGGGATATGAGTCTTGTTGGGCCAAGACCATCATTACCTAAAGAAGTAGAACAGTTTGAATCTTGGATGATGGAGAGACTTGAAGTTAAACCTGGAATTACATGTTACTGGCAGGTTTCAGGGCGTAATAACATTGACTTTGAGGATTGGATGAATCTTGATATAAGGTATGTGAGAGAAAGAAATACTGTAACTGATATAAAATTAATTTTTAAGACAGTATTTGTACTGTTTGGAGATGAAAATGCTAGATAGGGGATGAAATGTAATATGTTATGTGCTTTAATCATGGCAGGAGGTAAAGGTACAAGGTTTTGGCCTTTATCTACAGAGGAAAAACCAAAGCAATTTTTAAATCTTATTGGTGATAACACTATGATACAAATGACTATTAATAGAATAAAACCAATAATACCAATAGAAAGAATATTTGTATGTACTGGCGAGAGATATGTGTCTTTAGTTAAAGAACAATTACCAGAACTTCCAGAAAGAAATATAATTGTAGAACCAGAAGGCAGAAATACAGCTCCATGTATAGCTTTATCCGCATTAGTTATAAAAAGGTATTATAAAGATGCAACCATGGTAGTATTACCTTCAGATCATTTAATAAAAGATGAAGAAAGATTTAGAAATATAATATTAAATGGAGAAGAGTATTTAAAAGAAAATAGTAATTCTATAATTACTCTTGGTATGACGCCAAATAGACCAGAAACAGGATACGGATATATTAAATTTACAAATGATAAAGTAAGTGTTAATGAAAATGAAGTAATAAAGGTGGAAAAGTTTGTTGAGAAACCAAGTTTAGAAGTTGCTAAGGAATATTTAGAAAATGGTTCTTATCTTTGGAATGGTGGAATGTTTATATGGACAGTAGAGAATATAATAACACAAATAAGAGAATTTAGTTCAAGCACATATGAGGCATTAAAGGAAATTGAAATTGTGGAAGAAAAAAGACTTCAAGAAACTATAAATGAAAATTATAGACGGACTGAAGTAATTTCAGTAGACTATGCAGTACTTGAAAAATCAAATGATATATATGTAATTCCAAGTAATATAAATTGGGATGATATAGGAACTTGGAAGTCTGTTGAAAGATATAAGGAAAAAGATATAGATAATAATATAGTAACTGAAAATGTAAAGGTGATTGAATCAAAGTCAAATATGGCTATAAATAATAATAAGAAAATTGTAATGATAGGAATAGAAGATACTATGACTGTTGAGACAGAGGATACAATATTTATAGTAAATAAAGATTATATGGATAATTTAAGAGATTACAAAGAAGTTTTATAATAAATAGAAAGTGTTGGTAAAGATGAGTAGAATTAAATTTCTCAATATAGAAGTAGATAACTTAACTATGGATGAATCTATTGAGGTTGTAGATAAGATTATACAAAATGGAAAACCAAGTTATATAGTTACTCCAAATGTAGACCATATAGTTAAATTAGAAACAGATAAGGAATTTCAAGATGTATATAAAAATGCTGATTTAATATTGACTGATGGAATGCCTTTGATATGGATATCAAAATTAAAAGGGAATCCTATAAAAGAGAAAGTATCAGGTTCAGATTTTTTTCCTAAAGTATGTGAATTAGCAAGTATTAAAGGGTATAAAATATTTTTATTAGGAGCTGCTGAGGGAGTTGCATATAAGGCGGCAGAAAATTTAAAGGAAAAATATAAAGGACTAAATATAGTTGGTACATATTCACCAAGTTATGGCTTTGAAAAAAAAGATAATGAAATTAAAGAAATAGTTAAAATCATTAATGAAGTAAAACCAGATATATTAGCGATTGGGCTTGGGGCTCCAAAACAAGAAAAATTTATATACAAATATAGAGATGAATTAAATGTACCAATTTCATTGGCTATAGGAGCTAGTATAGATTTTGAAGCTGGGAATATAAATAGGGCTCCGAAGTGGATGCAGAATTATGGATTAGAATGGTTTTATAGATTGTGTAAAGAACCTAAAAGAATGTTTAAAAGATATATAGTTGATGATTTGAAAATAATAAAATTAATAAATAAATATTAAAGTGAGGTAAGTATGTTTGAAAAACTAAAAGAAGATGCCAAGGTGAATAATTATAGAATAACTCCAATTTTTATATTATTCATATATAGGATAGGAAATGAGATTTACTATTCTAAAATAAATAAAGTTATAAAAAAAATTATTTTAATATTTATTAAAGTTTTTCAAAAAATATTTATTGATATTGTTTTTGGTATTGAGATTAATTATGAATCCACAATAGGAAAAGGTATGAGAATAGTACATCCAAAAGAAATAATTATAGCGAGTAGTGCTAAAGTAGGAGAATATTGTACTATATTTAACGGAGTTACAGTTGGAATAAATGAGCATTCAGAAAAAAGTTTAGCGGTGACTATAGGTAATAATGTATATATAGGGACCGGTGGGAAAATTATTGGTCAAATAATTATAGGTGATAATTGTAAAATAGGAGCTAATGCAGTGGTATTTAAGAATATAAAGAAAAATACCACAGTTGTTAGTGAGCAAAGAATAATTGAAAAATCCTAATTGCAAGATTATGAAAGGATATAAAATTGATGAAAATACTTTTGGATTTAACGAGTCTTAATGATAATTTTTCAGGTATTGAGAGATTTACTTTAAATATAAGTAAATCTTTAATTATTAACGATTTTAAAAATGAATATATACTCATATTTAAAAATGAAATATATAAAGAATTTAAAGATATTATAAATAAAAATAATGTTAAAGTTAAAGTTATAAAAGGGAAAAATAAATTAATAACAACTCAAATAATATTACCATTAAAATTATATAAAATTAAGGCAGATAAATATATATTTTTGGCATTTCCAGCACCAGTTTTATTTTTTAGAAAAGGAATAGTAAATGCAATTCATGACATGACTGCATGGTTATTTCCAGAAACTATGTCTAAAAAGGGACTAATTTTATTTAAGCTATTAATTAGAAAGGCACTAATTAATAGTGAAAGAATAGTAACAGTGTCACAAAGTTCTAAAAGAGATATAAATAAAATATTTAATAAAAATAATATTCCAATAGATATTATTTTTAATGGGATAGATGAAAAATTTATTGACTTTAAGTTTGATTTAGATAGGGCTAATGAAGTATCCAAGAAGTATAATTTGAATTTTAAATATATTTTATGCTTAGGGACTATAGAGCCTAGAAAAAATGTAATGTTATTAATAGATTCATACATAGAACTAAAAAAAGAATATGGAATTAATTTTAAATTGGTTTTAGTTGGTAGAAAGGGATGGAAGTATAATAATATAATAAATAAGATAAAGGAAAATAATCTTGAGGAAGATATTATATTTACAGGATTTGTAGATGATGAAGATTTACCATATGTATACAATATGGCAGAATTATTTGTGTTCCCATCTATTTATGAAGGATTTGGAATACCTATAATAGAGGCAATGTCAGTGGGTGTTCCAGTAATTGGTGCGAATACTTCATCTATACCAGAAGTTCTGGAAGGTAATGGAATATTGTTTGAAAATAATAAAGAAAGTTTAAAATTGAAAATAATGAAATTGTTGAATATGAATGACGAAGATAAAAAAGGAATTATTAGCAATGGATACATTAGAGCTAAAGATTTTTCTTGGAAAGAAGAAGCTAATAAACTACTTAGGAATTTAGAGAGGTGAATTTAAGATATGAATAAGAGTATTAATTTTTTAAATTTATCTTTGCTTTTAATAGGTATTGTAGCAAGTGTATTAAATAAAGAATCAATATATGTAGCGTTGTTTCTGATAAATGTTATTTTTTATATGCTCTCTAATATTGATGATGTTACATTTTTACTTTATTCTTTTTTAATTCCATCAAAAGCAGTACAATTTTTAGCTGTTTTGATTGTAATATTCATATTATTAATAAAGAAAAATAAAGCAAGTTATTATAAAAAAACAAATATAATAATTATATTTTTAATATATATTTTAATACAGTCTTTATTTGACATATTAATTCATGAAGGTAGTATTTTAGCTTTAATATTAGAATTTTCTATTTATTCAATATATTTTGTTTGCATATATTTAATAATAAATAAAGCTTCACTAATTAAGTATAAGCTAATTAAAAATTTAGAAATTATAGTTGTAGTTGAAGCTATAATAGGAATAACTCAATTCATTATTTCAAAACAGTTTGGAGATTCTATTAGAGGTTCTTTTATTAGTGCGCATTATTATGGAATATTTTTAGCGCTATGGATATTTTACTATACAAAATATGTAATTAATGATACCAAAAAATCAAATAAAATTCATGTAATATTTAATTATATGCTAGTAATTATTATGTTTGTGATGAATGATGCAAAGCATGTATATGCAATTTTTATAGTGGCTTTAATTATATATTATTTTATTAAGAAAATATCTAAAAAAAATGTTGTTGTTATTTCAGGAGTTTTTATATTATTAATTATAATTTTGGGGATTAATGTATTTAAAATTAATGCAGTAGAAAATAAATTAAATAAAGAAATTCCAGATGTATCTCAATACGTGTACAATCCAAGATATAATCAAAAATATATTTTTTTTGATAGAACTTTCAATACATTAAGGGGATATAAATTTTTTATAGGAGAAGGATTAGGCCAGTACAGTTCACAAGCTTCAAACTATATAGCTTATAATGGTTTTTACCATGAAGATATAGGAGAAAGAGATAAATATTTTGAATCATTTATAAGTAAAGACTATAGATATAATATACAAGACTTAATGATAGGAAGTTATATGAGAAACATACATAATACAAGCTTTGTGTTAAGTTTTCCGTTACAAAGCTTTATATCTATATTTGCAGAAATAGGATTTATAGGTTTTATTTTTATGTTATTAGTATTCAAAAGTTATATAAAAGACTATGAAGATTCTATAATTATAATATTTTTTATAATTATATCTATATTCGATATATATTTTGAAGTTCCAAGTGTATTTATGATGATGAACTTATTTATACTACTTCCTTATAAATATAATATAAGGAATGAAAGACAATAAAATAAAAAGGAGGAAAAAATGAAATATTCTATTATTATAGCAACGATAAATAGAAGTGATTTGATAAATAAATGTATAGAATCTGTTATGTTACAGAGTTATAAGAATTATGAAATTATAGTAGTAGATCAGAGTAGAGATACAAAAACAAAAAAAATAGTAGAAAAATATGATGATGTAAGATATATAAATATAATGCCAAATGGATTATCAAATGCTAGAAATATTGGAGTAAAGTTTGCTAAAGGTGATTATATATGTTTATTGGATGATGATGCTGAATATGATAAAAATTTTTTAGAAAATATAAATAGATTTTTAAGTAATAATAATGCGGCAATCATTGGTGGAAAAGTAAAGGATAAAATAACAGGACAAGTATTTTTAAAAGACATGAATGATTCAATTATAAAATTGACTGAAGATATTATAGAAAATTATCTTGTAAGCTCAGCTCTTGTAATTGACTCAAAATTATTAAGTATAGTAAATGGATTTGATGAAAAATTTGGAGCAGGATCTAAATATGGGTCTGCTGAAGAGACTGATTTAATACTAAGAATTTATTATAAGGATAATAATATTTATTATTATCCGGATGCTATAGTATACCATCCTTATGAGGAAAAAGAAGACATTAAGTTAAGTAAAATTTATTCTTATGGGGTCGGATATGGGGCATTAGTTAAAAAACATAGTACTATATATAAAAATAAAGTTATTAAGAAAAAGTATAATGTAAAAATTATTAAACAAGTTATAGCAATAATATCTTTTAATATTATTAAATTAGATAGAACGAAAGTTCATTTAAACAGATTAAAGGGAATTATAAATGGATATAAAACATATTAATTAAAATATTTATTTAATTATAAAAAGAATTAATAAAAGTGGTGAAATGTTTGGGAAAAAAGAAAAAAATATTAATAGTACAGGAAACACTTGAAGGTGGTGGAGCTGAAAAAGTATTAATAGATATTCTAAATAACATAGAATATTCAAAATATGATGTAGATTTGCTTTTAATAAAGAATACTGGTGTATATATAGAGCAGATAAATAAAAATGTCAATAAAAAATATATATATAATAAAAGCAAAATATTAATTTTAGATAAAATAAAGGATAAAATATTTAAAAAAATAATTGTTAAATATTTTTGTAATTTTATTATTAAAAATAAAATAGACTCTAATTATTATGCAGAAATTGCGTTTCTAGAGGGCCCTTCATCACAAGTAGTTTCTAAAATAAAGAGTAATAGTGTTAAAAAGATTGGGTGGGTTCATACAGATTTAAGAAGATTAAGAAGAATAAAAATGAAAGAGGAAAAAACAATATATAACCAATTTGATAAAATAATATGTGTTTCAAATGAGGTTAGAAATGCTTTAATATCGCTATATCCTTTTACAGAAGATAAGTCAACGGTAATATATAATCTTATAGATATAGAAAAGATAAAAAAAAGAGCAAAAGAAAAAATTGAATTTAAATTTGATGGTAAAAATATAGTATCTGTAGGAAGACTCATAGAGTCTAAACGGTTTGATTTAATAATAAGAGCTCATAAGGAAGTTATTGATAGAGGTATAAGTCATAATCTTATAATTTTAGGAGAAGGTCCATTAAAACATGATTTAATGGAATTAACTAAAAATTTAGGTGTAGGTGATTCTGTAAAGTTTCTTGGGTTTGTTAAAAATCCATACCCATATATAGCAAAATCAGACATATATATTATGGCTTCAGATTATGAAGGACTTCCATTAGTTATCTGTGAAGCTTTAGCATTGAACAGAGTAATAATTTCAACAGATTGTACTGGACCATCAGAGTTGTTAAATAATGGGGCGGGTATATTGGTTAAATGTGGAGAATACAAAGAAATTTCTGAAAATATAATTAGAGTATTTGAGGATCATACTTTATATAAAAGCTATATAAGTAAAACTATTGAACCAATAAAATTATTTGAAAGTAATTATATAATGAAAAAAATATATAATGCGATTGATTAGTAAAGTAAATATTTTATTATTTTAGGAGGATAATTTTGAAAACTATAATATATATAAGAGATAAAGTCAACAAGAGATCAGGAGGTCCAGCAGGATACTTATATAATCTTTTTGATGGAATAAAAAAAAATAATATAAAAAATATAAAATTACTTGAAGATTATAATTCAGAAACTTATATAAATAAACAAAATAAAGTGAAAAAAAGTTTAGTAAATATAATTAAGCATAAATTACCAAGTGTTTACGAGAAAAAATTGATTAATCAAGAAAAAAATTCAGAAGAAGTATACATAGATGAAGATTGCAATTTTATACATTTTCACAATGTAAAAGATATAGTTAGGTATAAAAAAGAAAATAAAAAAAATGTTAAATTAATTTTAACATCACATTCACCGGAGGCTCCATCACAGGAACAGGTGAATAGTTTGAGAGCTTCTCTTAAGACAAATTATAACTTTACTAAACTTAAAAATTTTCTATATAGAAACTATGACATAAAGGCATTTGAATTAGCCGATTATATAATATTCCCTTCAGAAGAATCAATGGATCCATATAAAGAAACTATTAATGGATTTGAAAAGTTAATAAAGAATAAGAACTTAGAATTTATGATGAGTGGCGTTGAAAAATTACAATTCAAGTTAGATAGGGAAACATTTAGAAATAAATATAATATTCCGAATGATGCATTCCTAATATCTTATATAGGAAGACATAATAAAGTTAAGGGATTTGATATATTAAAAATGATCACACAAAAACTTTGGGAAAAAGGCATGAATGTTTATGTTGTAACTGGTGGAATTGGAGATATAGAGCCTTTAAAAAATGAAAAATGGATTGATATAGGATGGACTGATGATCCAGGATCCATTGTAAATTCATCAGATTTATTTATATTACCTAATAGAAGAACTTACTTCGATTTGGTGCTACTTGAAGTTTTATCAATAGGAGTACCTGTTATTGCATCAAATACTGGTGGAAACAAAACAGTTTCAAAGTACACCGATGGGATAAGTTTATTTGATTTAGATAATATTGATTTGGTCGTGAAGGAGATAGAAGGATTAGGAAGTAATAAAGAAAAATTAGATATGATGAAATTGGCCAATTTAGAATGTTATTACAAAAATTTCACAACAGAAAAGTTCGCAGAAAGATATAATAATTTGTTAAATAATTTATATTAAGATTAAAGATATTTTGATATAAATCATGAGTTAGTGCAAAAATAATATGAATTAGTGAGAAAGATATATGAGTTTAAAAAAAAATTTTTTATATAATACAATTTATCAAATGTTTATAATAATTATTCCAATAATAACAGTACCTTATGTATCAAGAGTATTAGGTCCTGATGGGGTTGGATTATATTCATATACAGCTTCATATGCTCAATATTTTGTTTTATTTGGTATGATAGGAATTTCTTTATACGGAAATAGACAAGTTGCATATACCAAAAATAATAAAGAAAATTTATCTAAAGAATTTTGGAATATTTATTGTTTGCAATTTATTACAACTATACTTGCTTTAGTTATATATATAGTATTATTTTGTATAATAAATGATAACAATAAAGCGATATATTTGATTCAATCTATAATAGTACTATCAACAGTTTTCGATATATCGTGGTTTTTTATTGGATATGAAGATATGAAAAGTGTTGTAGTAAGGAATACTATAGTAAAAATATTAGGTATAGTTTGTGTGTTTATCTTTGTAAAGGAACAATCAGATGTTTGGAAATATGCAATAATAATGTCTGGAAGTAATTTTATAGGACAAATTATAATGTGGTTAAATTTAAAAGATAAAATTGATTTTTATAAACCGCAACTTGAAAGTTCAATTAAACATTTAAAACCTGCTTTAGCACTTTTTATATCTCAGTTAGCCATTCAAGTATACACATTATTAGATAAAACTATGCTAGGATATATGGTTGGAGTTGGAGAAGTAGGACTATATGAAAATTCGCAGAAAACAATAAAACTAGCACTTACTTTAATAACATCACTTGGAGTAGTAATGTTGCCTAGAATGAGCGCATTGTATTCAGAAGGAAATATTAAAAAAATAAAAGAGATGATAAATAAATCATTTAGCTTTGTTAATTTTATGGCTTTTCCAATGGTATTCGGACTTATAGCAATATCTAATACATTTTCAGTATGGTTTTATGGACAAGCATTTAATGGAATAGATATTTTGTTAAAAGTTGGTTCTGTTTTAATGATTGCTATAGGATGGAGTAACATATTAGGAATACAGGTTATGTTACCTATGAGAAAAGAAAAGCAGTTTACAATTTCTGTTATAATAGGTGCTATAGTAAATTTTATTCTAAATATATTACTTATAAATAAATTTCAGTCTGTAGGGACAACAGTCGCTTCTGTATTAGCTGAATTTGCTGTAACATCTACACAAGTATATTTTTTAAGAAACTTTATTGATATAAAAGGAATAATAAAAACGATAATAAAACCTATGATAGGATCTATTTTTATGCTTATAATACTAATATTTATATTACCTATGTTTAAGATTGGTTTTATATGGACAATTATAGAGGTTGTTATTGGAGCTTTAATATATATAATTATTATGTATTTATTTAAAGATCAATTTTTAATAGAAGTAATGAATTTGTTAAAAACAAAATTTAAAAAGGATAGGGGAAGAATTTAATAATGAAAAAATATGATTATATTATAGTAGGAGCAGGATTGTTTGGATCAACTTTTGCATATGAAGCAAATAAAAGAGGAAAGAAATGTTTAGTAATAGATAAAAGAGAACATATAGGAGGAAATGTTTATTGTAAAAATGTGGAAGGTATAAATGTACATAAATATGGTGCACATATATTTCATACAAGTAATAAAGAAGTATGGGATTATGTAAATAGTTTTGCTGAATTTAATAGATATACAAATTCTCCAGTTGCAAATTATAAAGGAGAACTTTATAATCTTCCATTTAATATGAATACATTTTATCAATTATGGAAAGTAAAAACTCCAAAGGAAGCTATGGAAAAAATTGAAGAGCAAAAGAAAGAAGCTAACATATTAGAACCAAAAAACTTGGAGGAACAAGCAATAAGTTTAGTAGGATATGATATATATGAAAAATTAATTAAAGGTTATACAGAAAAGCAGTGGGGACAAAAAGCCAATGAACTTCCAGCGTTTATAATAAAAAGATTACCAGTAAGATTTACTTTTGATAATAATTATTTTAATGATAGCTATCAGGGAATTCCTAGTGGTGGATATAATAAAATAATAGAAAAAATGTTAACTGGAATAGAAGTAAAACTTGAGGTAGATTTTTTCCAAAATAGAAAAGAATTAGAAGCTTTAGCTGATAAAGTAGTATTTACAGGAATGATTGATGAGTTTTATAATTATAAGTTTGGAACATTAGAGTATAGAAGCTTAAGATTTGAAAATGAAATATTAGATGAAGAAAATCATCAAGGAAATTCTGTAATTAATTATACAGAGTATGAAATACCTTATACTAGAATAATAGAGCATAAGCATTTTGAAAATTGCGATTCTAAGAAGACAGTTATAACTAAAGAATATCCGGCAACTTGGAACAAAGGTGATGAGCCATATTATCCAGTGAATAATGAAAGAAATAATGAAATTTATAAAAAGTATAAAGAATTAGCCAATAAAGAGGAAAATATTATATTTGGTGGTAGACTTGCAGAATACAAATACTATGATATGCATAATGTTATTGAAAGAGTGTTAGAATGTGTAAAAAAAGAGTTTGATTAGAAATACGACTAAGGCGCATTTGAAATTTGGAGGGGGTAGAATAATGAATATATTAGTGACTGGTGGAATAGGTTATATAGGAAGTCACACTATAATCGAATTATTAAAAGATAGTAATAACCAGATTATAGTTATTGATAATCTAATTAATAGTAGGATAGAAATAAAAGATATTATAGAAGAAATTTCAATGAGAAATATAAAATTTTATAATATAGATTTAACTGATTTTAATGGTATAAATGAAGTGTTTAACAACGAAGATATTGATTCAGTAATACATTTTGCAGCTCTTAAAGCAGTAGGAGAGTCAGTAGAAAAGCCATTAGAATATTATAATAATAATATTATAGGGACATTAAATCTTTTGATCGCAATGAAAAAGCATAATGTAAAAAAATTTATATTTAGCTCTTCAGCAACGGTATATGGGGATAGTGATATCATGCCAGTATATGAAGAGTTACCTATAATGACAGCAACAAATCCATACGGTAGAACAAAGACAATGATAGAAGATATTTTAAGAGATATTTATATATCAGATAGGTCATGGGATATAGTGCTTCTTAGATATTTTAATCCTGTTGGAGCTCATGAAAGTGGACTTATTGGTGAATTACCAAATGGGATACCAAGCAATCTTATGCCATATATATCAAAAGTAGCTGATGGAGAATTAGATTATGTAAGAGTTTTTGGAAATGATTATGATACACCTGATGGAACAGGAGTAAGAGACTATATACATGTTGTTGATTTAGCAAAAGGACATGTATCAGCTATGAAGAAGTTAAAAAACGGTTCTGGTTTAAATACTTATAATTTGGGAACAGGACAAGGTTATTCAGTCTTAGAAATTATAAATGCATTTTCTAAAGCATCTAGTAAAAAAATACCTTATAAAATAGTTGACAGAAGAGCTGGAGATATAGCTACAAGTTATGCAAATCCAAGTAAAGCTAAAAATGAACTTGGATGGTGTGCAGAAAAAAGTCTAGAGGATATGTGCAAAGATTTCTGGAAATGGCAATGTATTGGTATGAAAAATTTTAAATAAAAATAAAGAAGGTAATAATATAGGAAGTTTGTGCTGCTAAATATGTATTTAACTATTTTACAATAATGTATACTTATAATTTTAAGGTATAAGATATAATGCTGTAGATAAGCTAGCTTCTTAGAAGCAACAGTATAATAAGCACTAAGAATAGAAGATTAAAAAGAATTTACTGATTATTTAAAGAGTATACTATAAATAATAAAGAATTAAATGCTTAACTAAATTACTGCCTCAAAGATATGATATAGATTATTATATATTTGAGGCATTTTTGAATATATAATACAAGGGGATCAAGAAATGAATTATAAACATAAATATAATAATTGGTTAGAAAATGATTTATTTGATGAGATTATAAAAAATGAGCTTAAAAAAATAAAAGAAGAAAAAGAAATAGAAGATAGATTTTACAAAGATTTAGAGTTTGGTACTGGTGGACTTAGAGGAGTAATAGGTGCTGGGTCTAACAGACTTAATATATATACAGTAGGTAGAGTTACTGAAGGACTAGCTAGATATCTAAGAGATAAATACAAAGATAATATATCAGTAAGTATTGCATACGATTCAAGAAATATGTCACCAGAATTCGCAGAAACCGCAGCTCTTGTACTTGTTGCAAATGGAATAACGGCAAATCTTTTTGAAAGCCTTAGACCAACTCCAGAGTTATCATTTACTGTAAGAGAACTTAAGAGCAAAGCTGGAATAGTACTTACCGCTTCACATAATCCAAAGGAATACAATGGATACAAGGTTTATGGAGAAGATGGATGCCAAATAACAGATGAAGCTGCAAATGCAATAATAAGTGAGATAAATAATATTGATTATAAAGATATAAAAAAGATATCAAAACAAGAGGCTTTAAAAAATAAACTACTTAACATAATAGGAGAAGAAGTAGATAAGAAATTTATAGATACTTTAAAGGGACATACTATAAGAAAAGATTTAGTGAAAGAAAATGCTAAAGATTTAAAAATTATCTATACTCCAATACATGGTACAGGATTAATGCCAGTAACTAGAATATTAAAAGAACTTGGATATGAAAATCTACATATAGTAAAGGAGCAAGAAAAGCCAGATGGAAATTTCCCGACAGCTTCATATCCGAACCCAGAAGATCCAAAAGTATTTAAGATTGCTCTTGATATGGCAAAGGAATTAAATCCAGATATAATATTTGGAACAGATCCAGATGCTGATAGAATAGGAGCGGTAGTTAAAGATTCTAAAGGAGAATATCAAATACTTACAGGAAATCAAATGGGAGTTTTACTTACTCACTACATATTAGATTCTTATAAGGAATTAAATAATCTTCCTGAAAATGGTGCTGTAATTAAAACCATAGTTACTACAGAAATGGTAAGAAATATATGTAAGGAATATAATGTAGAGCTTTTTGATGTACTTACAGGATTTAAATATATCGGTGAGATGATGACAGGATTTGAAAATACAAATAGTAACACATTCTTGTTTGGTTTTGAAGAAAGTTACGGATGTCTATTTGGAGATCATGCAAGAGATAAGGATGCGGTTATTGCAGCTCAAATGATTGCTGAAATGACTCTTTACTATAAGAGTAAGGGACTAAGTCTTTATGAAGGATTTATAAATCTTTGTGAAAAATATGGATACTATAAGGAAAACTTAATTTCTATTGAACTTAAAGGTAAAGAAGGACAAGAAAAGATTAAAGCTTGCTTAGATACTTTAAGAGAAAATCCTATTAAAGAAGTTAATGGGGTAAAGGTCAAGACATTCTTTGATTATAAAGAATCAGTAGAAAAAGACTTAGAGTCAGGAGAAATAAGAGACGTTAAGTTACCTAAATCTAATGTACTTAAGTATATTTTAGAAGATGGTTCATGGTTTGTTGTAAGACCATCAGGAACTGAACCTAAGATGAAAGTATACTTAGCAGTAGTTGGATCTGATTTAGAAGATTCCAATAAGAAAGCTATAGAATTTGAAAAGAATATAATGCAAAATATAGAAATTTAAATATTATAAAAAGCAGCACTTATTATTTTGGTGCTGCTTTAATTATTTAAAATAGATAATAACAAATTTCTTAAATATATAGAAATAACATTGAAATGTTATAATGTGGGATTATAATTAAAAGATAGTATTAAGAGGGGGAGTAATATGAGTAGTGATAGAGATGAAGAAATAAATAAAGCGAGAATAAGAAGAGTTAATAAGAATAATAAAGTACCTAATATAAATAAAGATATATTTATGGTTATATCAGTAATTATTTCTACCATAATTAATATAAAGTTTCTTATACCTTTCTGGGGGAAATTTGGGTATCAAAGAAATATATTTATTCAAGCAATATTTATAACTCTTACAGAAGTTATAATATATATTATTTTAAATATAATTGTAAATAAAGAAAAACTATTAAGTCATGCAGATAATTTTATGATTATATATATATTATTTTTACTAGGAGTTACATTTTTTAAGAATAATTTGTATTCAATGCAATTTGTATTTAATCCATTTAGTACATTTTTTGAATTATTAAAAGGAGATATGACTTTTGCACTTATAAATATATTTGGAAATTTATTAATGTATGTACCAGTTGGTATATATATTAAATACAAGACAAGCCGTAAAACTAAAGTACTTATAATATTATTTCTAATATATATTCTTATAGTTGAGCTTACTCAAGGTATAACTAAGACTGGAACTTGTGATATGAATGATGTACTTATGAATACAATTGGATTTATAATTGGTATGAAGCTATATGACACTACTTTAAAAATATAAAGTTTAAATAAAAAATCACTTACTTAAATTAAAATATTTTTGTAAGTGATTTTTTTATTTCTTAGAAATCAAAAGAATAATTTTAATAGAATATTTACCAAATATTATTTAAATTTATTATAAAATATTAAATGTAACAATATAGACAAAATATTTATAAATCTAGGGGGAAGAATGAAATTATTAAAAAGAATACTATTAATTACAGTAACTGTGGCAGTAATCTTTGCTATAGGAGGATGCGGGAAAAGTAATAGATATGAATTTAAAGAAAAAGATAAATTCATTAAATTACGAGAGGATTACACATCAAAATATAAAAGAAGTTATTTAGAAGAAGAAAAGCATATTTTGAGAGGTACTAAATTAAAATTAACATTAGAAAAATCAAATTACATGTATTATGGAGAATTAAAGGATAATAAACCAAACGGTGAAGGGGTATTGCTTAAAAATACAGATAAAGACGATATTTATGCAATTAGATATGTTGGACAATTTAAAGATGGTACATATAATGGTTTTGGATTACACTATGATAATTTAGAGCTTATAGAAAATGAATATCTAAGTAATATGGGGATTGAATATTTATCCTATGAAGGTGAATTTAAAAATGGAAGACATTCTGGAAGAGGGAAATTATACTCACCTAAAATAAATACAGATAACTATGAAGAAGCATTTAATAACTATATAGATAAGAATGGTAAATTTATAGAAAACTTTAAAGATGAACTATATAAGAAATTAGATTCTGAGGTATGTATTTCTAATATGCCATTATTTCCTTCAAGATTCTCAGGATATGGTGAATTTAAAAATAACAAGTTAAATGGCAATGGAACTGAATATTATCAAAATGGGAATGTAAAGTATACTGGTGAATTTAGAAATGATGAATACTCAGGTTATGGAAAATTATATTATGAAAATGGAAATATAGAGTACGAAGGTAAATTTAAAAACTCTAAATATGAAGGAAAAGGCACTTTATATAATGAGGATGGTTCAGTTAAATATAAAGGAAAGTGGCTTAATGGAGATCAAAAATAGACAATCGATAATAGAATTTTAAATAAGAGGTGGCAAAGATAGATAAGAATATAAATAAAATAAAAAAAAGAAATAGAATATTAATTACAGGAACAATATCAATAGTAGTTATTGTTTCTATAGTTCTAGGAGTAACATTTAAAATAAAAAATGATAAAGAACAAGCTAAAGCTGAAGCAGAAAGTATGGATCTATTAGCGAAAAAAGAAGCTGAATATAATGAAGGTAAAGTAAGCAAAGATAATAGCAAAGTTAATGATGTTAATGGTACTGAAAATAAAGATAATACATATAATTTAGATATTAAAGATAATGAAAAGAATGATTATAATATTAATAAATCACATAAAAGCTTAGAAAATAATAAACAAGCAAAAGATGATAAAGAAATAAATAATGATGAAGATAATAATGTAGAAGAAAACTTAAAAGTAGAAAAGATTTATGTATCATCAACATTACAAGATCAGACTGGAGCAAATTATGACCCAAGTAATCTTATTGATGGAAGAAGTAATACTATATGGGCAGAGGGAGCAGAGGGGCCAGGAATAGAGCAATTTATAAGGATTGATTTTAATAAAAATAAAGTTGTAAAGAAATTATATATAATAAATGGATCTGCTAAATCTAAAAGATTGTATTATGCAAATAATAGGGTTAAAATATTAAGATTAGATTTTGGAGATGGAGAAATTAAAGATTTTAAGTTACAAGATGATGTAATGGGAGAGCAGGAAATAAATTTAGGTAAAGGTATAGAAACACCATATGTAGGAATGACTATTTATGATGTTTATCAAGGAAATAAATATAATGATACATGTATATCAGATATAAGAGCTGTTGGATATGATGTAGATTAAGAGATCAAAACTATAAAAGTTTAAAATATTCTTTTAAGAGTATAAGGTTTAAATAAGAATCACTTACAAAAATAAAAATATTTTTGTAAGTGATTTTTTATTTTAAAAAATATTTCACGAACATTGACAAAGGTATAGATATATAATATTATGTAAATATACGAAAGATATTTAAAAAATAAACATTAATTATCGTATAATATCAGAATATGGTCTGATAGTCTCTACCAAGTCACCGTAAATGACTTGACTACGATTTTTCTAAAGGGCAACCCTTAGATGAATCCTAAAAGATACGACAAAGAAAAAGCTTTAAAGTACTAAAGGAGGATTACAAGATGAATTTTATTTCAAAATATTTTAATTTTGAAAAGAGAGGTGCTAGTTTTAAAGGAGAAATAATAGGTGGACTTACAACATTTATTACAATGTCATATGTCCTATTTGTTAATCCAGACATTCTAGGAGCCGCAGGAATGAATAAGAATAGTGTCTTTGTTGCAACAGCATTAGCAGCAGCAGTTGGTACACTAATAATGGGTATATATGCGAAATTCCCAATGGCACTTGCACCAGGAATGGGACTAAATGCATTCTTTGCATTTACTGTTTGTGGAGAGATGGGTATTCCATGGGAAGTTGCTATTTCAGGAGTTTTACTTTCAGGAATTATATTTATAATAATATCAGTAACAGGACTTCGTGAACTTATAATTAAAGCAATTCCGCAGAATTTAAAATATGCAGTTAGTGCAGGGATAGGATTATTTATAGCCTTTGTTGGACTTAAAGGATCAGGAATTATAGTTGCAGATGCTTCAACTCTTGTTAAAATTGGAGATTTAACCAATCCTAAAGTTTTACTTGCTGTATTTGGTCTTTTAGTAACAGCTATATTATTAGCTAGAAAAGTAAAAATTGCTATATTTGTTGGAATGGTATGTACAGTAATTGCTGGGGTGGTATTCGGATTAATTGGAACACCAGATGCTATAGTTGCACCTATTCCATCATTAGAACCAACATTTGGCGTAGCTATTAAAAATTTAGGACAAGTATTTAATCCTCAAATGTTAATGGTTGTATTTACGATGTTATTTATGGATTTTTTTGATACAGCAGGAACACTAGTTGCTGTTGGGTCAAAGGTAGGTTTAGTTAAAGAAGATGGATCAATTGAAAATGGATCAAAGGCATTACTTTCAGATTCAGTTGCAACATGTGTTGGAGCAGTTTTTGGAACAACTAATACAACTTCATACATTGAATCATTATCAGGTGCTTCAGTTGGAGCAAGAACAGGATTTTCAAGTGTTATAGTTGCTGGAATGTTCCTACTTTCAATGTTCTTTTCACCACTTTTATCAGTTGTAACTCCAGAAGTTACAGCTCCAGCATTAATAATTGTTGGATCACTTATGTGCTCATCTCTTGCAGATATAAACTGGAAAGAGCCAGAAATTGCAATACCAGCATTTTTAATAGTTATTTTAATGCCATTATCTTATAGTATTGCTATAGGAATAGCATTTGGATTCTGTACTTATGTTGTATTAATGATGTTTAAAGGTAGGTTTAAGGAAATACATCCTGTAATGTATACTTTAGCAGTATTATTTACATTCTACTTTGCATTTGGAATAGCATAGCTTAGAAATATAATATCAGAATAAAAAGCCTCCTAATTACAAAAGATTATTATGTAATCTATATGTTGTTAGGAGGTAATTTTATTGGCTAAAAAAGATCAGCAATCATCATGGAATAGTAAAAGATTTAAAGCTCCACCAAAGAATGATGTAGATCCTGTTCCAGAGATTAAAGGAAAAGAGAAAAAATAAAATTATAGTAAAAAAGGATGATTAATATTAATCATCCTTTTTATTATGGATTAGCTTCATTTGATTCACAATTTCATAGTCTAAAGCTTCACTAGCTCTTAAAGCCTCTATACTATCAAGCCCATGTTCATCAATCATTTCATATAGTTTCTCTTTAAGAATATCAATCATTTAAATACCTCTAATAATAGTTTTTGTATAATTTATTTTTAGATTAAAAAAATTTTTTATTTATTATTGGAGTTATTTCTTCTGCAAATTCAATTGTATTGTTTCTATGGTTCTTTATTTGTTTATGTTCTAATATTTCAACTATTTCATCAATTTCTTTAATCTTTAATTTTATCTCTTTATTAAGTTGTTTTAAGTGATTTTCATAATATTTTTTATTGTTTTTAAGTTTTCTAAGGAGTTTTTCTATATTAAATTTATTTATATCGAAATTAAAAGTTGGGTCAGCAAATTTTGGAGTATCAAAAGGATAAGATTCAGTTGCAACTTTACCTTTAAGGAGTTCATCTATAGAGCAGTTAAAGAAGTCAGATATCTTTATTATCATATCTAAGTCAGGTTCGCTTATACCATTCTCGTAATTAGAATATGTAGAACGTGAGATTCCTAATTTCTCAGAGAGCTTTATTTGGCTTAAATCATTATCTAGCCGTAAATTTTTCAAGTTAACACAAAAATTATAATTCATAAAATCACCTAAATATAATATACCAAAAACAGTAAATAAAAATTCGTTCTGACAAATAAATTAAATTTAAATTTTTGTCAAATTTAAAGTAATAAACATATATTAACATAAATTTACTTATGTGAGAATGCTATTATAGGAAGGTAATTATTATAAATTTCTTAATATTTCTTGTAAATTATAAATTGTATTTAAAAAATGATATAATTTATAATAATTAAATTAGAAATTAGCTGAATAATAAATTAGTTGAATAATAGATTAATTACTAAAATATTATTTTTATATAAAACAGTAAATATACGAGTGATAAAAACATACATAAAATAAGTTGTCGGAGGAAATAAATTATGGAAAGCTTAATTAAATTAAAAGAATTAGATTTAATAAATTTGTATAATCCTGAAAATACCAAAATAAGTAATAAAAATTTAGATATAAGCAGATATAAAGTTTTAGAATTAGATGAGGACTATCCATCAGACATATTTAAGGATATTTATGATATTCAATTAAAAGGAGATATTCCGATAATACTTTATCCTGAAAAACTTATACCTATAATAGATAACATAAGTAATATAAACGACTTTGTTGATTCAGATTGTCTGTTTGTACTTGATGCAAAGAGTTTAGAAGGGGACTATGGAAGAGCAATAAAGAACACTTCAAAAACTTTATTGGAAAATAAAATCTATAGTTTTATCAATAAAAATAGAGTTTCTGAGGAAGATATAGATAAAGATATTTCAAGATATGAAGGGTATAATGGCATATTAGAAGAGAGTATTGAAAAATTAAATAATGAAGAATTAGTTGAATTCTATGGAAGAAGGATTAAGCCTAAGAAGAAATTACTTGGTATATTTTAAGGGACAAGCAAACTTAATTTAGATTAGATAAGGTAATATACTTTTATTATAGATATAGGATAGATAGTTTAATAAGACTATATATTCTATATTTTTTTATTTATATCAACAATTATTTTCCAAAATAATCTAATATACAATTAAAATTATGTGGATTATATGTTAAAATTATGTAGTATATGAAATAATTTGTGGGGGGAAGATTGAATGAATAAAAATGACTTTAATAGACATATCTATCTTAAAGGTAAAGGCATTAAATATGATGTTTTAGTAGATGATAAAAACAATTTGAAAGTTGTTCCTTATAATTTTGACTATCTAACCTTCTTATTTGGAGGGCTAGCATATTTATTTAGAAAAGAAATAATAAAAGGTATAGCATTGTTATTTTTACAAGGACTTTTAATATATTTATTAAATATACCAATTGGAATTATATTAAGTTTTATTATTACATTTATAGTAGGTGTATTTTCAGGTAAGGCTTATTCTAATAAGCTTATAAGGGAAGGTGCAATACCTTTTGATGAATATGAGGAAAATGGATATTCTCATGAGTATAAGGAGAATATATCATTATCTCGTGCTGATGAGAAAAAGGGCGCTAGGATGAATCAAGGCTATAAGCATAGCATAAAAAAGCAAAATACAATTTTTTGTATTGCAGGAATTTTAATGCTTATAGGTGTTACATTACTTACTGGATTTAAAGTGAAATCTAATAGTCATAATACAGAATATAAGGCTGTAACAACTCAAAGTGAAAGTGATTCAAAGAATAATGATAAAAAGATTGAGATACCAAGTCAGTTTATAATATTACTAGCAGATGATAAAAATATTGAATCCTTTGCTTTGATTAATTTTGATAAAGATAAACATAAGATGAGTGGTAAATATTATAATGGTGAAGTTCTTGTTAAAGAAGGGGATAAAGCTATACCATTAAATGATGTATTTAAGGATAAGGGAATAATACCAGATGGAGTATTTAAAAAATATTTTGGCATAGATAAGAGTATTCCTCAAGTAAAGGTTGATATTAAACAGGTGGAAGAAATAATGCCAGAACTTAAAGATAGTAAAGTAGAAAATAAATATAAAGATATATTAATTAATACTACTAAATTAGATGATGAAAAATATGAGAAGATAGTTAGTGATGCATCTATCTTAAATAAAGTAGATGATAAGGTAGAAGAAAATTATTTAGATTATGATGCTGCATTAAAGTATAAAAATATAATAAAAGATTCAAAAGAAACTTTTGATATTAAAAAAGGTAAGTATTATGAAGTTTCATTAAACTCAATAGCATCTAATAAAGCTATAAAGGCTTTAGGGGATGAGGCTAAGGGTGATGTATTATATTACTTTGATTATAATGATTTAGAATATAATGATTTAGTAAAGAAGCTTAAAGCAAAGAATAAAGAAATTAAAGATGCTGAGGAAGAAGCAACTAATACTGCTGTTGAAAATAATAATAGTAATAGAAATAATAATAGACCTCAAAATAGCTCAGGATCAAGTAATTATTATAGACCTCAAAATTCAACGAATAGACCAAGTAGTGGTGGAAATCATAACACATCAGGTGGTAATGGTAATAACGGTAATGGAAACACTGATAATGAAACAGTAGATGAAGATAAAACAGATAGTGATAATCAAGCTGGTGGGTCTAATGCAGGAAGTAAACCAGACCAAGGAAATGATGATAATGGTCAAGCAGAAGGGAATGGAGATGGAGCTACCCAAAATGGAACGACACACCATAGAAGATAAAAATGATACTATAAAATAGTAAAGTATAAAAATAATAAAAAACTATTCTAAACATAATAAAAATGAGGTAAGCTAGGAAGATTACCTCATTTTTATATTTTATAATGAATTTAAAATAGCTTAATGATGGGTAAAAATTTATATAATTTCATTTAAAAGATCTAAATAAACTTATGAAACCTGATATTATAAGTTAAATAAAATTACTTTAAGATTATCTGCAAGCTTTTTCTTTCTATACAGGCATTTTGCATAATCAATATTATACTTTTCAGAATATCTTTTAAGAGGGCATTTAACTCCACTATACATAAGAAAGTTAAATAAATGCTTGTACTCATCGCTTAAAAGATTTACTGCTTTCTTAATTTTATTATCTTCATACTGATTAAGTATTATATCTTCAGTAGTAACTTTTTCAACTAAAAATTCCATTATCTCAATCCCTTCATCTATTTTATTATTTAAACTAGAAGCTTTTTTATTTATATTATTCTGTCTACAAAGATAAGCGAAATTATTTGTAATAGCCCATTTTACATAAGAACTAAAAGATGAACTTTTATTAGGGTTAAATGTATCTATGGCTTTTAAAATAGAAAGAATTCCATGCTGCATAAGATCTTCTTTCTCATAACAATCTATAAAAGTATATTTCTTTATCTGATTCTTAATAAGTGGAGAGTATTTAATTATTAATTCTTCCTTTGCTTTAGAATTATTTTCTTTAGCTAAATTTATTAAAGTTAAGTCACACATATTATGTCCCCCTTTCAAATTAAAACAAATATTATTTACCTTTTATATATGCATTTAAGTAAAAAAAGTAGAAAAATATAGGAACATATGTTCGATTAATTTTTAAAAAATATGCTTAGTAATCATAATATTAAATTACTAAGCTAATATTTTTGTTATTTTTTAGCTGTATTTCCATATATGAAATTATGAAGTTCATTTGTTTCAGCCTTTTTATCAAAAGTCATATAATATACACTATTCATATTAGTTCCCTTTGAATGAGTATCACAAGGTAATCTATACTGCTTCATATCAGATACTCCCATTGATATAATATCTGTACCAATTGTCATAAACTCACTTGAGCTTAAATTTGTTTGAGCAAGAGGTAGTGTTTCATTTAATAAAGAAGGATAGCTTGTAACAGGCAGTTTCTTAACTTTATTAAATATAGCTTCTATTACATTTCTATGTCTTTGAGTTCTCATTTGATCTCCACCATCATATCTGATTCTAGAGTAAGCTAGAGCTTGATTTCCATTTAAGTGATGTACTCCAGAGGTAGTTATATTAGTAGAGCTTGAATTATTAACTTTATTTATGTCTGATATATAATTATTTATATACTTTAAATCACCTTCAGTAATATTTAGATCAATTCCTCCGATTTCATCTATTATCTTTGGAAGAGAAGTAAAGTCAACTGTTATAAAATGTTCAATATCTAAGTCAAAATTTTGATTTAATGTATTTACTGCAAGTTCAGGACCACCAAAGGCATAAGCATGAGTTATTTTATCTTGTCCATGACCTTTTATATTTACGTAAGAATCTCTCATTACTGATGAAAGTTTTAATTCATTATTTTTATCATCAATTGTAAGTATCATTATTGAATCAGAACGTCCATTTTTACCTTCAGGGGAATCTACTCCAAATAATGCAATATTTTTTACTTTGTTATCTTTATCTAATTTTTGAGTGACTTCATTATTTATTGATAAGTTGTCCTTATTTATATCTACCTTAGTAGTTTTATTTAAAAGACTTTTTATGTACATAAAACTTCCACCAAAGAAAAGAATTATTAAAAGGCATACTACTAAAAGAACTTTTTTCCACGAGGATATATTTTTAAATTTTCCCATATCAATCTCCTTAAATTTACAAATTCCCAATATAAAGACAGTATATCATTTTGTTAATTTTATGTAAATAAGAAATATAAATTAAGAAATATCAGAATATAAAGTGATTAAAAAAAAGAGATAGATTAAATTAATAATCTATCTCTAGAAAGTTTATTTTTATTGTTCATATATAAATTTATGAAGTTCATTAGCTTCAGCTTTTAAATCATATGTCATATAATAAACACCCTTTATCATTTTACCATCTTCATGTTTATCACAAGGTACTCTTAAATCTTGGAAACTTGTAGCACCAGTATCAAGTATATCTTTACCTAAGCTTATGAATTCACTTGAACTTATATTTGTAGTTACAAGTGGTAGTAATTCATTTAAGATAGCAGGATATTTAGTTGGAGATGTATCTTTCATTTTATTAAGAATTGCTTCAAGGACTGTTCTTTGTCTTTCAGTTCTTCTTTGATCTCCGCCGTCATATCTAATTCTACAATAAGCTAACGCTTGAGTACCATTTAAATGATGCATTCCAACGCTTTCGATTTTATCAACGTTAGTTTTATTTATTTGATTTAAGTTTACTATATAATTATTGATATATTTTAAATCGCCCTTAGTTATATTAATATCAACTCCACCTAACTGATCAATAACTTTTGGTAATGATGAGAAGTTAACAGTAATAAATTTATCAATAGCTAAATCAAAGTTAGTATTAATTGTATTAAGTGCAAGTTCAGGTCCACCATATGCATAAGCGTGTGTAAGCTTTGTCATACCATGACCCTTTACATCAACATATGAATCTCTCATAATAGAACTAAGCTTTAACTTGTTATGTTTTTTATCAATTGTAAGTATAAGGTCAGCATCAGATCTTCCTGCCTGACCGTTTGGAGCATCAACTCCAAATAATGCTATATTAATTATAGCGTCTTTCTTGTCTGTAGATTGAGTATTTTCATTGATACCTAATGAGTCTTTGTTTAATTCAACCTTATTTGTTTTACTAAGAGTTGCATAAACATATCCCATTCCTGAAGCTATAATAACTATTGCAGCAACTATAACACCTATAAGTACCTTTTTCCACGTAGCCATTTTCTTTTTTGTAGTTTTATTTTCCCCCATTTATTTGACTCCTTTCAAATTATATTAGAGAGCAAATTTTCTAATTGCTTTAGCGACACCAGAATTTACATTAGTATCAGTAATATAGTCTGCTTCTTCCTTAAGAATATCAAGACCATTACCCATACAGACTCCAGTTCCAGCGAATCTTATCATAGAAAGATCATTTTCGCTATCTCCAATGCACATAATTTCATCTTTAGTTATTCCAAGAAATTTTGCTAATTGTTTAACAGCATTTCCTTTTGAAGTGCCTTTTTTCATTACCTCAAAATTATGTAATCCAGAACTTACAACCTCATATTTATTAAGATCTATAAATTCATTTTTTGCTTCTAAAAGTTCAGTATCATCTTCAGAATCTCTATTAATTGATATAGATTTAAGTACATCACCTTCAAGTTCTTTTAATATTTCTGTAAGGTCATGAGCTACTTTGAATTTAATTTTATCTTCATTTTTAAGTAGCTTATTTGTAACTGCGTAAGCATGATCTTCTTTAAATTCAGTAGAAGATATAGCAGTATTATGAGTATTAAAATAAGTCTCAAAGCTATACTTTTTGGAAATATCATATATTTCTAAACACTCATCTAAAGATAGAGCATTTTCATATATAACCTTAGATGAATCTTTTTCTCTTATATAAGCACCATTTGATGAGATTATAGGAGCGTTAATTCCAAGTAAATCTGAGTAGTGTTTTGCAGATGTGAAAAGTCTGCCAGTTGTAATTGCTATAACAATTCCTTTATCTATAGCTTCTATTAATGCCTGTTTATTTTCATCAGATACGTTATGGTCATTATCAAGAAGTGTACCATCCATATCTATACAAATTAGTTTTATAGCCATGTCTAAACCTCCTTTATACATAGATTATTATACTCTAATGTATTCATCAAAATTTTATCATCAATAAAAAGTAATGTAAAGTTAAGTATTTATTACATTTACAATGCTAAATATGTAAATTAAAGTATGAAGTGCTTAATCTAAGTGATATAGACTAATTTAATTAATAATCAGAATGGAAAGAAGCAGGATATTTAATAATCCTGCTTCTAAGGTGTTTGGGGTTCTACCAATAATTTATTTAACTAATTCTTCTTTAAAAGAAGTATTAGTGACACTATCTTCATTTTTATTTCTAAATAATACATATCCAACTAAAATTGCAATAACAGTTGGAATTAACCAAGCAAAGCCTTGGTTTCCAAGTGGAATAAAGCTTAAGTTTATTCCAGGAACTTGGCTAAGTAATCCAAATACTAATGAAGTGTAAACTCCAAGTCTTACAGCATTAACATTAGTTAAGAATCTGTCTAAAAGAGTTGTTGCTATAAGTGTTATTGCAACAGGATATAATATATTTAATATTGGTCCTGATATTTTAACTATATTATCAACACCAAGACATCCAATTACTATACTTATAATTGATATAACTACTGCATTAACCTTATAAGGAAGCTTTCCTTTTGAGATTTCTGCAAAGAATGAAGAACCTGCTGTTATTAAACCTATTGAAGTAGTAAGACAAGCTAGTCCCATTGCTATACCAATAATTATAGTTCCAACATTACCTAAGATACCTTTTGATATTATTAAAAGTAATCCTGTCTTTGTAACATCAGCTGGAGCAAGTGATGCAGTTTGTGCACCTATAATTGTTAATCCACCATATACGAAAGCTAGTCCAACAGCTGCTACAATACCAGCTTTTATTGTCATTGGAACTAAATCTTTATTCTTATAACCTTTAGCTAAAATACTAGAAGATACTATTGCTGCAAAAAGTAATGCTGCAAGGGCATCCATGGTTTGATAACCTTCAAGGAATGCAGTTGATAGTACTGAAGTTGCACCTGTTGCTTCTATATCACCAATTGGGAATATGAATCCTTTAATTATTATTATAGCTAGTATAATAAGTAGTGAAGGTGTTAAGAATTTACCTATTGTATCTATAATACTTGATTGTCTAAATACGAAGAATAGGTTAATTCCAAAGTATATAAACATCCAAACTAGTGGTGGAATACCAGGAAGTATTGGATTAATAGTTAATTCGTAAGTAGTTGCTGCAGTTCTTGGAATTCCAAGCATTGGACCAATTGCGATAAATAAAAGTGATGCAAATATAATTGCAAACTTTGGGCTTATTTTTGAAGCCATAGTTTCAAATGTTCCATCCCCTTTAGTACATGCAATTATTGCAAGGAGTGGAAGACCAACACCTGTTACTGTAAATCCTATTACTGCAAATATGTATTGCGTTCCTACTGCATGTCCAAGATAAGGCGGGAATATTAAGTTACCAGCACCAAAGAACATTGCAAATAGCGCAAATCCTATAACTAAACAATCTTTTGTTCTCTTATTCATAATTTCAAACCCTTTCTTAAATAAAGTAAAATATTGCGTTTTATAATATAACTCTTGCGTTAAGTGTTACTAAATATCTTTTGTTTTAATCCCTATAAATTTTAATATATCAACTATAATAGCACTAATATTTATAAATATCAACAAAAAAACACATAATATTATAGAAAACTACAAGACTTATATGGAATTTAATTAACAAATTGATAAAAAAAGGCGCTTAATATTGAATAATCGTTATATGGCAATTAAAGTATCCCTTATGATATAATGTTTACATGTCTATATTTTAGTGAAAATTAGCTTTATGATTATTAATTTCATAATGGCAATTAGTAACAATTAATAACAATTAAGTTGAGGGTGATAGTAATGAAAGTAAAAAAGGCGATAATACCTGCAGCAGGCCTTGGAACAAGGTTTTTACCTGCAACAAAGGCACAGCCAAAAGAGATGCTTCCAATAGTGGATAAACCAACAATACAATATATTATAGAGGAAGCTATAGCATCTGGAATTGAAGAAATATTAATAATTACAGGAAGAAATAAAAAGTGCATAGAGGATCATTTTGATAAATCAGTAGAACTTGAAATGGAACTTGAAAAATCAGGTAAGAATGAATTATTAGAGCTTGTAAGAGATATTTCAGATATGGTTGATATCCATTACATAAGACAAAAGGAACCAAGAGGGTTAGGTCACGCTATCCATTGTGCAAAGACTTTCGTTGGAAATGAACCTTTTGCAGTTTTACTTGGTGATGATGTAGTTGATAGTGAAACACCATGTTTAAAGCAACTTATGGATTGCTTTAATGAATATAAAACTTCAATACTTGGAGTTCAAACTGTTCCAGAAGAAGATGTATCAAAGTATGGTATAGTTGATGGAATTCATATAGAAGATAGGGTATACAAGGTTAAGGACTTAGTTGAAAAGCCAAAGAGAGAAGAAGCACCAACTAATGTTGCTATCCTTGGAAGATATATAATAACTCCACAAATATTTGAAATATTAGAAAATACAGCACCAGGTAAGGGAAATGAAATTCAACTTACAGATGCTCTAAAGACTTTAATATCTCAAGAAGCTATGTATGCATATGACTTTGAAGGAAGAAGATATGATGTTGGAGATAAGTTTGGATTCTTACAAGCTACAATAGAATTTGGACTTAAAAAGGATGAATTAAGACCACAATTATTAGAGTACTTAGAAAATAAAGATTGGGAAAAAACTCTTAAGTAGAATTATTAGATTAATAGTTATTCATAAAGCTAGTCTTAAATTAAATAAAATATGATAGATATTGGAGATAGGTTTTTAGAAAACCTATCTCCGATATTTTTTTATTTATAATAATTTATATACATATTATTAATACAATATCCAAAGATATTGTATATAATAAATTAATAGTAAAAATTTAATTATAATTATAATTAAATTAAAATTATAATTAAAACTATATATCGAATAAAATTAAGGGGAAATGATAGGAGAGAAGCAAATGAAGAGTAAGAAAATACAAGCAATAATTGTTGCAAGTTTACTTAGTGTAAATTTACTATTGCCAGGGGGAACTGCCTTTGCAGACGAATTAAAAAGTACTAATACGAAATCAAGTGATTATAATGATTTGAGTAAACAAGAAAGTCAGAAAAATTTAAATGACGATAGTAATTCTAATGTAGACATTAATAATCTATCAATAGAGGGTATAAAGAATGAAATCAATTCAGATGTAGATAAAATACCATCTTCTGATTTTGACAAGTTATCAAGCAATCAAAAATTAACTAAAAAAGTATATGCAAAAGAAATTATATCAAGAGTCGGAGAAAATAACCTTAAAGCTTTTGCGAGCAAAGATAAGAAAAATGCAGATTTTTTAAATTGGCTTTTAAATGATGAAACTGCAATGAAAGAATATTTAGATGGAGGTTTACCGTCTAAAATAAAACAAGGTACAATGGATGCATATTTTTATGGCAACGATAACAAAGTTGTACCTGCAAAAGAACTAAGTGCTCTTGAAGTATGGTCAAAGATTTGGAATAAAGATTCAGCTTCAAAGGAAGGAATCAATCTAAAGATAGCAGTAGCAACTTCATTAGAATTTGCAAGTCCAGTAATGAGTTGGCCTGCAAATAAAGTAATAGATCCTGTTGAAAGATATCTAAATTTTAAAGATGCTAATCAAAATAATGAATTATTCCCTTGTTTTAGAATATTTAATGTAAAGAACTTAAGAAATATAGTAAATGTAAAATTAACTAATGAAGATGTAGTATGGCTTAGACAGCATACTAAGGATGTGTCAGAAGGTAAAATAGATCCAAAGTTTAAATGGCAAAAAGAGCATATTAAAAAGAAAGATTTATTAAGCCAAGATAAAATAGCTCAAAGTGATTATACAATACAGTATACAACTAAGAATCCAGAAGGTAAGAGTGTATTTGGATCTGGATTCTATGGAGATAACCCTACAATACAAAAGGTAGTAGAGTATGGGGGAGTATGCGGTGCTTTATCTAAATATGGTAATGCTTCATGTCAAGTGTTTGGTGTTCCAGCATATGCAGTTGGACAACCTGGACATTGTGCTTTCCTTTATCTTAAATCAGATAATCATTGGTATATAGGAAATAATATCTCAGGATGGAAAGGTACTGCGCATTATACTACTACAATTCCATATATGTTTTTACATGAAACTCTAAGTCAAAACCAAGAGGCTTTCGATAAATCAGAAGAACTTAGAATGCTTGCAAATGATGTTAATTCAAATGAAAAAGCAAAAGTTATATCAGATGAATCTACTAAAGCTTGTTTTCTTAACTATAGTGCATGGGAATATAAATTAGATTTAATGCTTAAAGATTCTAGTACATCAACAGAAGAATTCAGAAAAGTAAATTCAGATATAATGAATACTTTTGCACAGTATCCACAAGTTATGGCAAATCTTCTTGTTAAAATTAAAGACAAAGTGATAAATAATAGAGCAGAACTTCAAAAATATGTTTCAGAATATAAAGAGGCATTAAATAAAGTTACTGATAATAGACAAAAGCCATATGTTGAAAATATATTAAATGATATGCAAAAGAATGGTCTTTATTTAGCTACATTTAGTTTTGATGGAAAAAATGCAGGAAAATTAAATGGAACTAAAGCTGGAGTTGATGAATATAGCTTAGATGGTGGAAAAACATATAAGTTAGTTAAAGAAGATTCACAGCAGCTAACTAAAGAAGAGTTAGATTCTATAACTTCAGAAAATGGAATATTAATTAGAGTAAAAGGAACAGATAATGCAAATCTGATTTCTATAAAAAAAGCAGCTAATATAAATGTAACTAACAATGATGAAGAAAACTTAATTTTCGGATTAGATAAAAATATGGAATTCTCATCTGATAATGGTGCAACTTGGACAAAATATAATGGAAATAACCTACCTGATCTTAGTAAAGATATGACATTATTAGTACGTAGAGCAGCAACAGGGAATACATTAGCTAGTAATATAACAAAGTTAGTATTTACAAATAATGAGCTTCCAAAAGGATTTATACTTCATAAAGATATGACAGTGGATAGTTATTCAAGTCAACAAGATAATGGATCTGCTGCAACAAAGGCTATTGATGGAAACAAAAATACAATATGGCATACAAAGTGGGATAGAAGTGATAAGCATCCATTTATAACTTTAAAGCTTAATAAAGAATATGATATTTCAAAACTAACTTACCTTCCAAGACAAGCGGGTAATTATAATGGAAATATAACAGAGTATAAGATATCTACAAGTTTAGATGGAAAGAACTTTACTGAGGTAGCAAGTGGTTCATGGGCTAACAATAGAGCAATGAAAACAGCAGAGTTTAAGGCAACTAAGGCTCAGTATGTTAAACTTGAAGTTATTCAAGGTGCAGGCGGATATGCATCAGCTACTGATATAAGTTTATACACAAATTAATAAAAGATAAATTAAGAGAAACCAGTTATATTTCTGGTTTCTTTTTTTATAGTTAATTTCTAATTTTAAAAATAGAGTCTATATTGGCTACTAAAGTTTTATTTAATTAAAAATATTTCAATACCATAGAGTCCGCATCCAATGCTAACCATAATATCAACAATTCCATAAATACTGCATAAGAGAAAGCTTATAAATGCAGTGTGCTTTTCTTTTTTCTTAGAAAAAACTTCATGGAATTCTTTTATGAAAAGAAATATTTTTATAAAGAATCCTAATAGTAGGGATAAATAGGCTAGTTTGACCATATAAAGTTCTCCTTAAAGTTAAATAATAAGAAATATAGATTATTAAAAAAACATAGATTTAAAATTTACGCTAAATTAAGAGGCTTTCTATAAAATAATGAGAAAAGAAACAGGTTAATGCAATTATAGTAAACTTAAGTGAAGTAGCAAATACACTCATAGATACTTTATAACATACTGATTCATCTTCATTCCATATTTCAATAATAGACTCCTTCAATTCAAAAAGTCTCATTAATACAACAATAAGTATGAAAATATACAATAAAATAATAAACATTATAATACACTCCTATGATGAAATAACTTAATTTCAATTTTAACATAATATTAAATAAATTCCAAAATTATGTTATTATCTAATGGTATAAATATATTTATATAAAGGGGTAGGGGATTAAAAGATATGGAAAATAAGATACTTATAATTGAGGATGAATCGGATATTCAAAATATCCTTAGATACTCATTTATGAAGGAAAAGTTTAAAGTTAGATGTGCTTCATGTGGAATAGATGGCATAGAAATATGTGAAGATTTTAGTCCAGATATAATAATGCTGGATTTAATGTTACCAGATATAAGTGGATTTGAGGTTTGCAAAAGATTAACAAAATATAATATACCAATAATTATGTTAACTGCAAGAAATGATATAGTGGATAAGGTTCTTGGATTAGAACTTGGAGCCGATGATTATATAACAAAACCTTTTGATATAAGAGAATGTATTGCAAGAGTTAATGTAGCACTAAGAAGAGTGCAAAAAAATAAATCAAGGTATAAATATATAGACAAAGAGGAAAAGCTAACTGAAATTACTATAGATAATATAAAAATAGTTAAAAACTCAAGAAAGGTATTTATAGATAATACAGAAGTTAAATTAAAGCCAAAAGAAATGAGTTTACTAATATATTTGATAGATAACAAAAATATAGCAGTTTCAAGAGAACAGATAATGGACAAGGTGTGGGGTGATGATTATGATGGAGACTTTAGAACTGTTGATGTCCATATAAGAAGGCTTAGACAGAAGCTTAATAACAAGGATATTATAGAAACTATCTTTGGTATTGGCTACATGCTAAAGGGGTAATTATATGAAAGTTAAACATAAATTTGGGGCTGGATTTATAGCTGTATTTTTAATTTCTTTCATAGTATTTAATCACTTTATAAATAGAACATTTGATAATTATATTAAAAATCAAATAAAAGTAGAAATGGAAAACTCATATAAAAGTGCTTATAGAATTATAAATAGATACTTTCAAAATAACGATTTAGAAATTAAGGAAAGTATATTTGATAAGAATTCTCCAGAGCTTGCAACTCAGATAAATGAAGAGAATAATTGTCAGATAGATATCTACAATACAGAAGGAAGTAAGGATTATTCTTATGAAAATAATGATACGGAGATTTATATAGATAAGGAAAAACTTAAAAAGTCATTAAATGATTCAAAAGAAAATAAATTATCTTTCAATATATACACAAAACAGAATAAAGTAACTTCAAGTATTACATTTCCTTTATACATTAAAGGAAATCATTTAAAAATAATATCTTTAAGTAAAGAGTTTACTGAGAATTATAAAAGCTTAATTAACCTCATGGGAATATGGAAAACTCTAACTGTAATTATATTTATTTTAATACTGATTTCAAGCTATATATTATGTAGCAAAATAATTAAGCCCTTAGAGAGATTAAAAATTTTATTTAAGAAAGTTGAAAATGGAGATTTAAATGTAAGAAGTGATATAGAATCTAGGGATGAAATAGGCGACTTATCAATTGGATTCAACAATATGAATGAGAGAATACAAAATCAGATAGATACAATAAATAATGAAAAAGATAAGGTCATAGCTTTAGAGAAAAATCGTAGAGAGTTTTTTAATAATGTAACTCATGAACTTAAGACCCCTTTAACTACTATATCAGGTTATGCACAAATTCTTAAAGATCCTGATTTTAATGATATGGAATTTAAAGAATTAGCTTTAGAGAGAATAGAAAAAGAAAGTGATAGAATGCATAGAATGGTTAAGGAACTTATAGATATTTCAAAAGATAATCTGGATATAGATAGTGAATCTATGGAAGTATTATGTGTAGATAGATTTATAGAAGTAATAGTAAAAGATTTATCAATAAAAGCTAAGAAAAATAATGTAAATATTATCTATAACTTAGAAAAGGTTAAGCTAGTATGCTCTTCAGAGGATTTAAAGAGAATTCTTATAAACATAATAGATAATGCTATTAATTATTCTAAGCCTAATAAAGATATTAATATTAATCTTTCAAAAGATGATGGATATTTAGAATTAGTAGTTACGAATTCTAGTGAACTAATTAGTAAAGGGGAAATTAGTAAAGTATTCGAACCATTCTATAGATATAATATAAAAAAATCAAAAGGTATAGGTGGAAATGGACTTGGACTTTATATAACACAGGGAATAGTTAAAAAGTATAATGGAGATATAAAATTTATATATGATGAAAATCTAATGGAAGCAAAAGTAGTTATTAAAATGGAATGTAATAAAAAACTTTGATTGGAAACATTTTGGCAATATAATTTAATGTTTTGGTAAAATCCTACTATTATTATTGAGATATAAATAATAGATTGGAGTGGGAATATGATAATTAGGGGTAAAGGGAATATGATAAGGTCTGGAGTAATGATAGCTGCTTTAATAGCTGTGTTATTTACTACAGGTTGTAGCAGTCCAAAAAGTATTGAGGAGTCATCAATACTTTCAGAAAATGTAAAAGAAGATTCAAATAAAAATGATTTTAAAGTAGTATCAAAAGAAGAATATAAAATTACTGATAATAAAATACTTGATGCAATAATATATGGATTTACAGGTATAGAATATTTAATGAGAGATGATGGGGTTTATGCAAAATTGTATGAAGATGATGATGAACCTAATAATGAATCAGGTTACAAATCAACAAAGGAGAAATTATTATTCAAAAATGGAGAGGTAAAGATAGACCCAGAGGGAGAGGTTACTAAGTCAGTTCATAAAAGGAAGAATAGTTCACATGAAATTTATGAGGAATTTGATGGATATGCAGTAAAGAATATATTAAATGAGAATTGGCATGAAGAGAAGACGATAATAGTAGAAAATATAACCATATATAATGAAGAAGATGATATAGAACATAATAATAAGAATTCTAAAGAAAAGAAATCTAATATTAAAGAAAAAATATCAATAGATATACCAGATGATATAAACTATTATGACACTATTGGAATTATAAATAACAAATTATTATATGCAAGTGGAGAAGAAAGTGGAGAATTTGCAAATGAGATAGGGAAAATTGATTTAATTACAGGGGAATTTGAAGATACTATTAAGGTAGATCCATACAGACAAGCAGTTCTAATAGATGAAAATACAGTTGCATTAAGTACTATATCCTCAGAATATGCAGATTTAAATATTTTTAATTTAAATAAGAAAACTTACGATACTATAATTAAGAATAAGAACATTTGGTATATTGGAATAAGTAAAAATAAAGAAAAGATTTACTATACTGAAGAAAAGGATAATAAAAAGGTTGTATATATTGCATCTATTTCAGGAGAGAACAAAGGTGAGCTATGTAAGGTTTATGAAAACATCAATAATGAAGAATGTAGAGTAGATATTAGTAATGATGGAAAAGAAGTTTATGTTTTTTTACATGGATCTGAACCTAAAATAATAAAATATAAATTAAATAAATAATATAAGAAAATTTTTATTAAGAGTAGATAGATTATACCAATTAGTATAATCTATCTACTCTTTTATATATGTATAAAATATTAAATTATTAATAAAATGTTTAAAAACACCGTAAAAATATACATATTTATATATAAATATTGAAGGGAAATGATTAAAATATACCATTAATTTACCTAATAAAGAAAAGATTCAAAAAAATTACAGAAGTGATTTGATACAGTAAATATTACGTTAATACAGTATTTATTTAGGGATCACTTTTAAAAGAATATATGATAATCAATAAATATTAAAAATAGATTTAAAAGCCATTATATTACTAGTAATAAAGCCATTTTATATCTTAGTGTTATAAATAACAAATTACATATAACTATGGATTATATTGCCAAAAGTGTATTAATTAATAATTTATATCAATTGAACTGTATTGAGAAAGGTGAAAAACTTACAAAAAATACCTTGAAATACACATGTATTTAACAGAAAAACATATATTAAAATGATAAAGAAAATACATTATTTTTATGATTGATTTAATATGATAAAAAATTTTCAAAAAATATATAATTTAGTGACGTTATCTTTGATAGAATAGAAACAAGAAAAAAAGGGGGCGTTAAAAATGAGAAAGAAAAAAATCATAGGAGCAATAGTGATGCTTGGATTAACAGCATCATTATTTGTAGGATGTGGAGGTAGCAATACAGAATCATCAGGAAAGTCAGTAGAAACTTTAAAGTTAACATCAGGTGGGGCTCTTAAGACTATTGATTCTGTTAAAGCGACAGATGAAGTTTCTCATAGTGTAACTCAAAATACACAAGAAACATTACTTGTATACAATGATAATAAACCAGTACCAGGTGCTGCAGAGTCTTATGATAAGAGTAAGGATGGTAAGACTTATACATTCCATTTAAGAAAAGGATTAAAGTGGAGTGATGGAAAGGAACTTACTGCAAAGGATTTTGAATATTCATGGAAGAGGTTGCTAGACCCTAAAGTTGCATCACAATATGCATTCTTCTTATTTAAAGTAAAAAATGGTGAAAATTATTTTAATGGTAAAGCTAAAGCTGAAGATGTTGGAATAAAGGCAACAGATGATAATACATTAGTTGTTACACTTGAAAATCCAGTACCATACTTTGACCAATTAGTTGCATATCCAAATCTGGCACCGCAAAGAAAAGATATAGTAGAATCACAAGGTGAGAAATATGGAAGTGATCCATCAAAGCTTGTTTATAGTGGACCATTTACAGTATCAAATTGGCAAAAAGGATCTAAATTTGAACTTAAAAAGAATCCTAATTACTGGAATGAAAAGGATGTAAAATTAAACGAAGTAGATTTTATGGAACTTACAGAACAAAGTACTATATACCAAATGTTTACTAACAACCAATTAGATGTAATGGGTGGACAAGGAGAATTCTTAGCTAAACTTCAACAAGGTGCAAAGGATGGTAAATGGAATGAAATTACAGGAACTGCACCAAGTGTATTCTATGGTCAATATAATATAAAGAGTAAAAATAAGGCATTAAGTAATCCTAAGGTAAGACTTGCATTATCAATTGCATCTGATAGAGAAGGATATACTAAAGATGTATTAAAAAGAGCTATTCCAGCATATGGATTAGTTCCACAAGGAATAGCTGTTGGAGATGTTGATTATCGTGATAAGGTAGAGCAACCTTTAAAGAAGGTTATGAATGAAGATCCAAAGAAATTATTAATAGAAGGATTAAAGGAAGCTGGATTAGATCCAGATCCAGCAAAACATACTTTTAAATTCTTACTACAAACTAGCGATGCAACAGCAAAGAGTCAAGGTGAATTTATGCAAAACACATGGAAACAAAAGCTTGGTGTTAATATAGAATTAGTTACTGCAGCAGATTTCTCAGATTTCTTAACTAAGTTAGAAAATGGAGATTTTGAAATTGCAAGTGCAGGATGGGGAGCAGACTTTAATGATCCAATAACATTCCTTGATTTGTTTGGAAAATCAAATACAAATAACACAGGTAAGTATAATGATGAAAAAGTAAATGAATTATTAGAAAAATTAAATACTGAAACTGATAATAATAAGAGACTTGAGATGTATAAAGAGATTGAGCAAATAGAAGTAGTTAAGAATCCAGCTGTGACTCCTACTTACTATAAAGATATCCATTCATTCCAAAAGAAGAATGTAAAGGGATTACAACTTCCTAAATTTGGAGGGACATATCAATTAAGATGGACATCTATAGGAGAGTAATCTAGAAATTTGAGGAGGAGACCACATGGTTAAGTATCTTTTAAAAAGACTGGCTTTAATGATAGTTACTTTATTTGTAATAGCTACTGCAACATTTTTCTTAATGAACAGTATGCCAGGAAATCCAGTAACATCTCAAGCAAAGAAATTGCCAGCAGAAGTTGCAAAAAATATGGAAATTAAATATGGATTAGATAAACCTGTTACTGAAAGATATATGGTATATATGAAGAATCTTTTAAAAGGAGATTTAGGTGATTCTTTCGTAACGCCAGGAATAAGTGTAAAAGATAAATTAAAAGACAACTTTCCAGCATCAGTCAGGATAGGTCTACAATCTGTAGCTTTTGGGTTAGTAATTGGTGTATTACTTGGGATTTTAGCAGGATTTAAAAAGGAAACTCCAATAGATTATGTGGTTATGTTTATAGCAATACTCGGTGTATCAATACCGAGTTTTGTTCTAGCTACATTAATACAATTAGCAATTGGAGGATCTCATGGAATTCCTATTGCAGGATGGTATGATAATTCAATACCGTTTATAGAGCAGTTTAAATTTACTATATTACCTACAATAGCATTAAGTTTTGCAGGAATAGCAACATATGCAAGATATATGAGAGCATCAGTACTAGAGGTTGTAAGCCAAGATTACATCTTAACAGCTAAGGCGAAGGGATTATCTTCATGTGCTATTTCAATGAAGCATATTTTAAGAAATGCTATATTACCAATAATCACAATACTAGGACCTCAAATTGCAACAATAATTACAGGTACAGTTGTAATTGAAAGAATATTTGCTATACCAGGTATAGGTAATGCTTTAATTGATGCGATTTATGCTAAGGATTATAACATTATAATGGGCTTAACAGTTTTCTTTTCAGCTCTTTATATTCTTTCAATATTAATTGTTGATATTTTATATAGTGTTATAGATCCACGTATTAAGATTGAGGGAAAGTAGGGATTTATGTATGGCAGAAATAAGTAGGGATAAATTTAAAATTGTAGGGATAGATAAAACAAGATCAGAAAGTATTGTAAGACCAAATTTAACATATTGGCAAGATGCTTGGAGGAGACTTAAGAGAAATAAGGTAGCACTAGTATCATTAATAGTTTTAATAGTAATTGTATTGATGTGCGTAATTCAACCACTAATAGCAGGTGAAAATTATGCTGTTCAAAATATGGGTGAAATGAATCAAGGACCTTCAGCAAAACATTTCTTTGGAACAGATAATCTTGGAAGAGATTTATTTGATAGATTATGGATTGGTGGTAGAGTATCTTTAATTATTGCTTTTGTTGGTACGTTAATTGAGTGTTTAGTTGGAATAATATATGGCGGTATAAGTGGATACTTTGGTGGTCGTGTAGATAATATAATGATGAGAATTGTTGAAATACTAAATAGTATTCCATATTTAATTATAGTTATATTAATTGCAGTAAGACTTGGAAATGGTATACTTCCACTTTTAATTGCATTATGTATTACTGGATGGACTGGGATTGCAAGAATGGTTCGTGGACAAGTTATGCAACTAAAGGAATCAGAATATGTAATGGCAGCAAAAACTTTAGGTGCAAGTCCACTTTGGATTATATTTAAACATATGATACCAAATTCACTTGGAATAATAATAGTTTATATAACTTTTGATATACCAAGTTATATATTTGCTGAAGCATTTTTAAGTTTTATAGGACTTGGAATTCAACCTCCAGAAACAAGTTGGGGTGCTATGGCATCAGCAGGACAACAGGTTATGTTATTCTACCCAAGTCAGCTTATATTCCCATCACTAGCTATTGCTATAACAATGTTAGCATTTAATTTATTAGGTGATGGATTAAGAGATGCGTTAGATCCTAAATTAAGACAATAAAAGGATTCGGTATAGGAGGAAAAGAAATGTCAAAGATACTTGAAGTAAAAGACTTAAAGGTGTTATTTCACACTTATGCTGGAGAAGTTAAGGCAGTTAGAGGAGTTAGCTTTGATTTAGAAGCTGGCGAAACTTTAGCTATAGTTGGAGAATCAGGTTGTGGTAAAAGTATAACAGCTAAATCATTAATGAAATTACTACCTACTCCACCAGCTGAGATAGATAAAAATTCAAAGATTATATTTAATGGAAAAGATGTATTATCTTTAAATAAAAAGGAACTTCAAAAGCTTAGAGGGGGAGATATAAGTATGATCTTCCAAGATCCTATGACTTCTCTAAACCCAACAATGAAGATTGGAAAACAAATAATAGAAGTTCTCAAAATACACAGAGGTATGAATAAAAAGGATGCTACAGAAGAAGCAATTAGACTATTAAAATTAGTTAACATTCCTAATGCTGAAAGTAGAATAAATCAATATCCATTTGAATTCTCAGGTGGTATGAGGCAAAGAATGATGATTGCCATAGCACTTGCTTGTAATCCTAAGGTGTTAATAGCAGATGAGCCTACAACAGCCTTAGATGTAACTATCCAAGCACAAATTATGAATCTTATAAATGATTTAAAAGAGAAGCTTGGAACATCTGTAATTCTTATAACTCATGATTTGGGAGTTGTTGCAGAATTCTCAGATAAGATACAGGTAATGTATGCTGGAATAGTAGTTGAAAGAGGAACGGTTGAAGAGATATTTACCGATGCAAAACATCCATATACTTGGGCGTTATTAAAGTCTATGCCAACTTTAGATACTGAGCATAAAGGGGAATTATATTCAATAAGTGGAACTCCACCAGATTTATTAAATCCACCAATCGGATGTCCATTTGCAGCAAGATGTGAGTATGCAATGGAAATATGTAAAGAAGAAATGCCAGAAGAAACAATAATTACAGATTCTCATAAGATAAACTGCTGGCTTATGCATGAAAATGCACCAAAGGTAGAATCACCTTTAAAGAGAGGGGTGTAAGCTAATGAGCAAAGAAATACTTTTAGAAGTTAAGGATTTAAAAAAATATTTTAGTGTAGGAAAAGATAAGACGCTAAAAGCAGTAGATGGAGTTAGTTTTACCATAAATAAAGGAGAAACATTAGGATTAGTTGGTGAATCAGGATGTGGAAAAACAACTTGCGGAAGAACTGTAATGGGCCTTTATGATGCAACAGGTGGCGAAGTAATATTAGACGGGAAAAATATTGCTAAGTTTAGTAATAAAGAAAAAAGAGCTAACTCTAGGACATGTCAAATGATTTTCCAAGATCCATATGCTTCATTAGATCCTCGTATGACAGTTGGTGATATTATAGCAGAAGGTATAGATATACATAAGCTATACACTGGAGAGGAGAGAACAAAAAAGATATATGAGTTATTAGAACTTGTTGGTCTTAATAAAGAGCATGCATCAAGATTTGCCCATGAGTTCTCAGGTGGACAAAGACAACGTATAGGAATAGCGAGAGCACTTGCAGTAGAGCCTAAATTTATTGTATGTGATGAGCCAATATCTGCTCTTGATGTTTCAATTCAAGCACAGGTTGTAAATTTATTAATTGATTTGCAAAGGAGAATGGGGTTAACATATCTTTTTATTGCTCATGATTTATCAATGGTAAGACATATATCAGATAGAGTTGGAGTTATGTATCTAGGAAATCTTATGGAGATATCTGAAAGTAATAAGGTATATGAGCATCCATTACATCCATATACTAAAGCTCTTATGTCATCTATACCATTACCTGAATATAGCAATGAAAAAAGAGATGATAGAATAGTATTAGAAGGTGAAGTAAGCAGTCCTATAAATCCTAAACCAGGATGTAGATTTGTAAGTAGATGTAAGTATGCAAAGGATATTTGCTCAAAGGAACAACCTGAATTAAAGGAAGTAGAGAAAGATCACTTTGTTGCTTGCCATTTATATAATTAATGAGAGCATAGCTATATAGTTAATAAAAAAATATTTATAAAATAAAGGAGAGTTACTTAAATTAGAGATAATCTAAATTTAGTAATTCTCCTTTTTCATAGTGGTTATATGAAAAAATTATCTTGGAATAAAGCCAATTTTCTTTTGCATTTTTCTAAGAGTTTTATTTGCGATATAGGATGCTTTTGAAGCCCCTTCTTTATAAATAGCTTCTAAAGCTTTCTTATCTTTAAGAAGTTCATTAACCTTTGCTTGAATTGGAGCAAGTTCATTTACTAAAGCTTCTGCAACATCTGCTTTAAGCTCTGCATATCCTTTGCCTTCATATTCTTTTACTAAAGTTTCAGGACTCTTTTCTGTTATTGCAGATAAAATATTTAAAAGGTTTTTAACACCAGGTTGATCATCTGTATAGTTAACAATTCCAAGACTGTCAGTTACAGCTCTTGAAATTTTCTTTCTTATAACATCTGGTGGATCCATGATTAAGATAAATGAATTTAAGTTATCATCTGATTTTGACATCTTCTTAGTTGGCTCTTGTAGATTCATTATCTTAGCACCAGTTTTAGGAACATATCCATTTGGTATTTTAAATGTAGGGCTGTAAGTATTATTAAATCTTGCAGCTATATCTCTTGCAAGTTCTAAATGTTGGATTTGGTCTTTACCAACAGGAACTAAATCAGTTTGATATAATAATATATCAGCTGCCATAAGTACAGGATATGTAAATAATCCTGCTCCTACTGAATCTCCGGCTTTCTTTGATTTATCCTTATATTGAGTCATTCTTGAAAGTTCTCCAATATATGAATTACAAGTTAAAAGCCATGCTCCTTCTGAATGAGCTGGTACATGAGATTGAATGAAAAGAGTATTCTTTTCAGGATCAATTCCACATGCTAAATATATTGAAAGAAGTTCTAATGTTCTCCTTCTTAAATCTGCAGGTTTTTGAGGAACTGTTATTGCATGTAAATCTACAACGCAGAAGTAACTGTTATATTCATCTTGAAGTTTCACCCAATTTTTTATAGCTCCAAGGTAGTTTCCTATTGTAAGGTCTCCTGAAGGCTGAATTCCACTAAAGATGACTTTTTTAGCTTCGCTATTTTCCATAGTGCTTCACTCCTTAATTTAAACTAAAGTCATAATATAAATTATAATTGGTCTTGCCTAGTAATGTCAATTTGTATGTATTATGTAAATAGGCAGTTTACTTATATTATTTAGATATATAGGTTACTTTGTAACATATAAAAAATGATTAGGTAAAATAATAAAACCTAAGCATTTGGGGGAATATTAATAATTAAAATTAGATTATAGATAGTAAACTTTACAATAGCATTTACTGGTATATAGTGAGCTTTATAATGATTTTTAATTATAACTTCTCTATTCCTTTGACTGTGTGCCTGATGGAAAGAAAAAGTTACCGCTAATATGGGATTCTTTAAAATCTTGTTCGCTATTAGTTTGATTATTACTTTCACTGTTATTTTGATTGTTATTTTGATTCTTATTTTGTGAATCAGTATAATTACCAAATACATAGCAGCCACTTGATTCATCTTGATCACTACAATTATTAGTTCCATTTTGGTTATTATAATTGTTATTGTTGTCTAAAGCACTTTGGTTATTAGGATAATTTCCATTGCTAGAATTACTTTGATTATTATAATTGTTCTGGTTATTTAAAATACTTTGAGCATTAGGATAATTCCTATTGTTAAAGTTGTTTGGAATATTTGCACCATTATTAGTAGTACTATTAAAGTAATTTTGATTACCATAAATGTTTTGATTGATTTGGTTGCATTGATTACTTGGGATACCATGATTATTCGGATTGCTCTGATTGTCTGGGATACATTGATTATCCGAGTTGCCCTGATTAATTGGGTTACCATAATTATTGGGATTGCCCTGAGTGTTTGGGATACCTTGATTATTCGGGTTACCCTGATTGTTTGGGGTACCTTGATTATTCGGGTTGCCCTGAGTGTTTGGGATACCTTGATTAATCGGATTATCCTGATTATTTGGGATACCTTGATTATTCTGGTTGCCCTGATTGTTTGGGATATCTTGATTATTCGGATTGCCCTGAGTGTTTGGGATATCTTGATTATTCGGATTGCCCTGATTAATTTGATTGCCTTGATTATTCAGATTGCCCTGATTAATCGGGTTACCTTGATTATTCGGGTTACCCTGAGTGTTTGGGGTACCTTGATTATTCGGATTGCCCTGATTAATCGGGTTACCTTGATTATTTGGATTGCCCTGATTGTTTGGGATACCTTGATTATTCGGATTGCTCTGATTGTTTGGGGTATCTTGATTATTAGGAGCACATTGATTATTTGATGGAGTATTTACGTTTCCAGCAGCTTGAGCCCTTAAATTTTTATTCCATCTATAATAGTAAATAGAAAATGTTATAAATGGCATTATACCAAGTAGTACTAAAGCAATTAATTGATAATATTTTAAAAAGTCAAAGAAGATATAATGATTTTTTGTAATAAAAAATGCACATATATAGGCAATTATCGAATAAACAATGGAATATATCCTTTTGTTTGAGAACTTATCTTTATAAAGATAAAGTATAGCAACAGCACAAATAACATATTTAAGAAACCATAAACAAGTTGTCTTTGATATAAATAATAAATCACCAAATTCTATAAACCCTTGAAGCTCTATACGCTGAGTTCTTAAAAATTCAGGATAATATATATTACTAGCTCTTAAGGGACCAAAGGTTGTAACAGCAGATGTAACGCTTGCTACTGAAATAAATACAATAATTAATCCAGCTATAAGAGTAAATTTACTTAGCTTTTCCTTTTTCTCTACATATTTTAAGAATGGAAAAGTAACTGCTGTCGAACAAAAAGAACCAAGTATAAGTAGTATACATAGAATAAACTCTTTATTTATCCCAAGGCCCATTATAGGTAAAAGATAAGTGTAATGTTGATATGAGAAGGTAAATAACTCAACAATAAACATTGTTGAGAATACAAGTACAATGGTAACCGTTATTACAATTAATAATGTTTCAAGTCTTCTTGTAATTAAATAAGCAGCAGGTATTATAAAAAATAGTAAACTATACCAAATTGGTGTTTCGATAAATATATTAGAATGTATTGAATCACTTTGAGCAGCAGTAGATTCAATTGATGTTAAAAATAGTGTAAGTGCAAAAATAAAAATAAATATATTACCGATCTTTTTAGGATATGCTCCTTTAAATATTATCTTAATATCGAAAGTATTTGTCTTTTTACATACATATATAATGAAGTATAAATAAGCTAAGTAAATAATTCCAGCAATAATTCCAGCAATCCATGTATCAGCACCCCCCATACTAATAAAAATGGAAGAATAACTTCTTAAACCTATAAATGAAACAACACATATAAAAAATAAATAATGTTTGCTTGATAGTTTATTCATTAAATCACCTCTAAAACTCTAAGTTACAACATTCAAGTATAGTATTAGCAAAATAATGAATATTAAACATTTCTGGAGGAATAATATTTTTAGGTGATGCAGATGAAAAATAATTTAGAAATAATCAAAGAAAGATTTAAAGATAGCTTTGATGTCAAGTATAGAGAAATTAATGGACCTTTAGGTAAGACAACATTAGTTTTTATTGATAATCTTTGTAGTACACAATTTCTTAGTGACTACATTGTAAGTCCAATAAGAAGTAAAAAGGTAAGATGTCAAAGCCTTGAAGATCTAATTACTAATGTATTAGAAATTAATATTGCAAACTTTGTAGAGAACAAAACAAGTATAGATGATGCAATGCTTCATATAGTTTCAGGAGATGTTGTTATATTTGTTGAAGGCTATGAAGAAATGATTTATTGTGAAGTTAAAGGTTATGTAAGAAGAGGTGTTGGAGTCCCCCTTACTGAATCAGTAGTAAAGGGTCCAAGAGAAGGTTTTAATGAATTATTTGTTGATAACATAGCACTTATTAGAAGAAGAATAAAAAATCCAGATCTTAAGTTTGAACCTATATATGTAGGTGATAAAAGCCAAACAGTTGTATGTGTAGCGTATATAAAGGAAGTTGCGCCAGATAATTTAATAAATTACATAAAAAGTGTTATTAAAAATATGGATATGGAGTTTATATTAGATACTAATTATGTAGAGAGCCAACTTAGAGAATCAAATTCAGCATTTGATACTATTGGATATACAGAAAAGCCAGATGAAGCAGCTTCTAAGATAATGGAAGGAAGAGTAGCTGTATTAGTTGATGGTACACCATTTGTAATAACAGCTCCATATTTTTTTATAGAGAATTTTCAAGCACCAGATGATTATTATTTGAATAAAACCTATACTAATTTTACAAGGGTAATAAGATGGATGGCATTCGTTTTTGCAACTTTTATACCAAGTATGTATGTTGCAATTATAACTTATCACCCTTCTCTTATACCATCATTATTTTTATTTAGATTAGCAGTTTCAAGGGCTGGTGTGCCACTATCAACAGTAGTAGAAGTTCTGGTCATGATTTTTGCATTTCAGATAATTAAAGAAGCTGGACTTAGACTTCCCCAGCCAATTGGAGGAGCTATGAGTATTGTTGCAGCTCTTATTTTAGGAGATGCAGCAGTTGGAGCTGGTATTGCATCTAGGATAACTATAATAGTTGTAGCCCTTAGTACATTAAGCTATTTCTTAGTACCAAAGCTTTATGGAGCTTTATCAATTTGGTCTGTTATATTTGTAATAGTAGCAGGATTTTATGGACTTCCAGGAGTATTTATTACTTTCCTTATATTCTTAACAAGACTTGCAGATTTAAAATCAACTGGATATTCTTATCTATTCCCAATTGGAAGTATAGATACATTTAAATTTAAGGATGTAATATACAGAGGAAGACTTGATAGAATATCTAAGAAGATAATTGGGGAGGGAAAGGAATATGAAAAAGAATGGAAAAAGAATATTTAGTTTAATATTAATAATTCTTATGGTACCTACTATATTATCTGGATGCTTTAATTATAATGAAATAAATCAAATAACATTTGTAACAAGTGCAATTTTTGATATTGATGACACAGGAAATGTTATATTGTATTTAGACTCTATGAGACCATATAGAAATACAAGTGAAAGTTCAGATAATGGTAAGAGAGTGATATATAAAGGTGTTGGTAAGACAGCACTTGAAGCTATAAGAGATGTAAATATGGCTTCAAGTTATAAAATTAACTTTACTCAAAATAGAGCATTAATATTTACTGAAGCTGCTGCAAAACAAGGGATAAATAAATTTTTAAATTTAATAAATAACGATCAGGAATTCCAAGTAAAACCATATGCATTTGTATACTTTGGAGATGTTAAAAATTTAATTGATATTAGTCAAAATGACGAGGAGTATATAGGACTATTTTTAAATGACTTAGTTGATAAAAATAAAAAAAATCCAAGGAGTATAATAAGTAACATAAATGACTATATAGTAGACTCAGAAACAGGAAATAATTATGCAGTGATGAGTGGGTTAGAAATTAGAAAAGATGTTGTAGACCAAAGAGTTGAGTTATCTGGTGGAGTACTTATGAGAGATAATAAAATGATTGAAAAAATAGATGTTACAGATGGAATGAGCTACAATTTTTTAATGGATAAAATAAAAACAGGAACATTAGAAATAGCAAATCCTCAAATGAATGAGGGATTCGTAACACTAGAGATCTTAAATAGTAAGACAAAGACAAATGTTGAATATAAAGATGATAAAGTTACGCTTAATAAAAAGATAAAAGTAAAGGCTGTAATTGCTGAGGCACAAGGAAGATTTGTTGTTTCTAAGGAAGCATTAGATACTTTGAAAGCTAAAGCTGAACAAAATATAAAAGATTATCTTGAACAATTTTTTTATAGCTTTACTGATAAAGATATAGATATTTTGCAAGTTGAAAGACTATTAGAAATTAAATATCCACAGAAAATTATAGAGGATGTATTATCAAAAATTGATTTTAATTTAGATGTAGAAATAAATATTCAAGGTGGAGATAGAGTAGAAAGTAGTCTTGTTTAATTTAAAAAATATGCTATTGTTAGATAGATTTAGATAACTTATAAAGTGACATTATAGACTATATGTGAATTAGTCTATAATGTCACTTATTTTTTTATTATAAAATATAATTATATGTATAAAACTATTAGTAATAGAGTTAATTAATAGAAATATAATATAAGATAGAGAGGTTTAAAACTTTTTAACTAGATAATCAACAGGACAAGTATTTAATTTGGAGAAAGGGAAGAAAAATTGTGGATAGAAAAAAATTAAACTCCTTAATTAAAAGAGAAGAAGGACAAAAATTAGATTTTAAGTTAAAACTAGACCTAGTAACTGATAATGGTAAAAAGGAATTTGCAAAGGATATATGTGCAATTGCAAATTGTAATGGGGGAAGGGGATATATTGTTGTTGGAGTAAGGGATAAAAGTAAGATAATAGAGGGAATAAAAGAAGAGGACATGTTTACAGAAGAGAAAGTCCAACAGATTATATCATCAAGATGTGATCCACCTATTCCTATTATTGTTGATTTTCTCAAGGTAGATAGCAAGACTGTTGCTATAATTACAATATGTGATGGTCAGCAGAGACCATATCAAATTAAAGAACATGGAATATTTTATACAAGAAGAGGTTCAATAACAGATGTTATGAGAAGAAGTGAACTTATTGCAGCCTTTGAAGATAATATGGAGCTAACAGTTGAAACCACAAGTGTTATAAGAAGTAATATTAATATGCTAGATGAAAATTTACTAAAGTTATATTTTAGGCAAAAAGGAATAGAACTTAATAAAGATAATAAAGAGTTTTTACTTCAAAGTGCAGGCATAATTAATTTTGTTGATAGATTAAATGGGTATAGATGCACTTATGGTGGATTACTTGTGTTTTCAGAGGTTAATAATTTATGTATTCCAAATAATATGATAAAGATAGTCAATAAATCAAAAAATCAAAGTAAAAGAAATAAGGGAAACAATAAGTGTGATAGTTCTGATATTAGAATAGTACAAGGTAGTCTACTTACAATGGTAGATAAAGCAGAAAAAGAAATAAATAGTATTATGCCAATTAACTATCCATCATGTACGATTGTAGAAGCTATAAAAAATGCTATTTTGTATAGAGAGTATACAGAAATTAACAAGATTATAGAGGTAGTTATTACTGATAAAAGTGTAGCGATTACAAGTCCTGGTGATTTTATAGATAAAACAGTTGATTTTAATAAGTTATCCTGCAGCAAAAGAAACATGTGGATATATGAGAAATTAATAAGCTTAGATAAACAAAAGAGATTTTTAAATGATGGGAATGGTTTATCAAGAATTAAGAGTGCCTTTAAAGGTAAAAATAGAGTAAGATTCATTAATTCTAAATCGCAGAATTCATTTAAAGTTATACTGCCTGGAACTTTTTAAAATATTTATCTATAAAATGATAAAACTTTTATTAAAATTAGGATTAAATTTAAAATGATGAATATAATGTAATATAACTATAAATAAGGGGTGGTCCTAATGATTCAAGTATTTTGTAACAGGAGAGGTTCAGGAAAGACAAAGAAACTAATTGAACTTGCAAATACTCATTTAGATAAAGTTAGAGGAGATTCAGTATATATAGACGATGATTCAAGATACATGAGGCAGGTAGATAGAAAGATAAGGTTTATATCCACAGAAGAATTTGGAGTAAATGATTGCGAGAGTTTTTATGGAATGCTTTGTGGTGTTATTGCAGAAAATTATGATGTAGAGAATATTTATATTGATGGTTTACTTGGTATTGTTTCATGTTCAATTCAGGAAACTTCTAGTTTGTTTAAAAGATTAAGATCACTTTCAGCCAGATTCAATATTAATATATTCATAAATATAAATTATGAATTCCAAGAGGATATTCCAGAGTTCATAAGAGCTCACGTTAGAGATCACGTTGCGTAGGTTTGTTTAATTTTGAAATAGTTATTTGTGAAAACAATTACTTTGTATTAAAGAATTTGAATTAGAAATACACTTGAGTATATTAGCATGGGATATAAATCAAGATAATCATATATTAATAGTAAAATATAAATTACTATCTAAAATTAGAGATACTATAGGCTTTTATTACATTAGTTAAAAGCTTATAGTATCTTGTAATTTTGGATAATTTAATTTTATAAGGTAAAAATTAACGTATTAAACATAAAAAGCAAATAATGGTGATGAAGTAGTGAATAAAGGTTGTTTTTATTGCAAAAATAACATATAGAATATATACTATTTATATGTAAACGTAGGAAAGAATTAAAGACTTGGAGGATAATAGAATGGCTAATGTATTAGATCAATTATTAGAACGTGGATACATAAAACAATTTACACATGAAAAAGAAACTAGAGAGTTATTAGAAAAAGAAAAGATAACTTTTTACATAGGATTCGATCCAACAGCAGATAGCTTACATGTTGGACACTTTATCGCTATGATGTTTATGGCGCATATGCAAAGAGCAGGACATAGACCAATAGCATTACTTGGTGGTGGAACTGCAATGGTTGGAGATCCAAGTGGAAAAACTGATATGAGAAAGATGCTTACTAAAGAGCAAATAAAGCATAATGTTGATTCAATAAAGAAGCAAATGGAGAGATTTATTGACTTTACAGATGATAAGGCACTTATAGTAAATAATGGAGATTGGTTATTAGACCTAAATTACATTGATTTCTTAAGAGAAGTTGGAGCACACTTTACAGTTAACAAGATGCTTTCAGCTGAATGTTTTAAGAAGAGACTTGCAACTGAAAATGGTCTTTCATTCTTAGAATTTAATTACATGTTAATGCAAGGATATGACTTCTATGTATTAAACAAAAAGTATAACTGTAAGATGGAACTTGGTGGAGACGATCAATGGTCAAACATGATTGCTGGTGTTGATTTAGTTAGAAAGAAATCACAAGAAAGTGTATTTGCAATGACTTGTTCACTTTTAACTAACAGCCAAGGGGAAAAGATGGGTAAAACTGTTGGAGGAGCTTTATGGCTTGATCCAGAAAAAGTTTCACCATTTGATTTCTATCAATATTGGAGAAATGTTGCAGATGCTGATGTAGAAAAATGCTTAAAGCTATTAACATTCCTACCTATGGATGAAATAAATAAGCTTTCAAGTCTTGAAGGTGCAGAAATAAATGAAGCTAAGAAAGTACTTGCATTTGAAGTAACTAGCTTAGTTCATGGAGAAGAAGAAGCTAAGAAAGCTGAAGAGGCTTCAGCAGCACTTTTCGCAGGTGGAAATGATATGACCAATGTTCCAACTGAAGTAATCAAGAAAGAAATGATAGGTGGAAGCTTATTAGATGCATTAGTTGAAGTTAATATATTCCCATCAAAGGCTGAAGGAAAGAGATTAATGAAGCAAGGTGGAGTTACAATAAATGATGAAAAAGTTACTGACTTTATGAGAACATTAGAAGAAAGTGACTTTGTAGATGGATCAGCTCTAGTTAAAAGAGGAAAGAAGAAGTTCTACAAATTAATAGTTGAATAATTTATAGCGTAATCACTGAATAATATAGTTTAAAAGCTTAATGATTTATATAATCATTTAATTTAGTAACTTATTATTAGTTAAATAAAAGCCTCCTAATTTGTTTATTAATTAGGGGGCTTTAAAATATCTTATAAAATTATTTATTTTTTAATTTATTCTATTGAAGTTATGTAATTTTTGACGTTGCCTACAACATCATTCTCACCTACATAAACTATTATATCGTGTTCGTTTATAGTAAAGTATGGGCCGGGAGAAAGGTATAATTGATCATTTCTTTTAATTCCAACTATAGTAGCCCCAGTATTATGCCAAAAGTTTAACTCACCTAAGCTTTTTCCAATCATCAAGCTATTTGGTTGAACTAAACTCTCGTAGGGAACAATAAGTCCTACATTTCTAAGTTGAGTAGCAAATTCAATAAGATTTTCAATATTACTCTCTAAACTCTTCTCTAGAGTTTTCTTCTCATCTAACAGAGTATAAATTTGCTCCTTGATATTTGTAAACTCACTTTTAGTCTTGAATTTTTTCAGAAATTCATTAGCATTGTCTTTGCTGGCAATTCTTATTCCGCTCTTTTCTTCTACAATTACAACATCCATATCTTTTAATAAAGCAATTGCGCGACGTATTGTCTCAGGAGAAACGTTGTATATACTTACAAGTGTAGAACGACCAGAAAGTTTCTCACCTTCAGTAAATCCACCATTTACTATTCTTGAAGCAATATCAATTGCTATTTTTAAGTATGTTGGAGTTGATGTTTTTCTTGCCATATTAATCACTCCTATCAGTGAATAATTGTACCATAAATTAATAAAACATAATAGATGGAATGATAAATAGTATATATGATAATATTTACTAAAGTTATTGGAAATCATTAAGGGTATGATGATATAATAAAGCAGAGTTTAGAATTTGTATACATAAATAGAAAGGTGATTAAATAATGGCGTTATATGCTATATCAGATTTGCATTTAGCTTTAAGTGGGGATAAGCCAATGGATATATTTGGAGAGCACTGGAGCAAACATGATGAAAAAATAAAAGAGAATTGGTTATCTAAGATAAATGAAGATGATACTGTATTAATTGCAGGGGATATTTCTTGGGCAATGAAATCAGGTGAAAGTGAAGCAGATCTTAACTGGATTGAAAGCCTTCCAGGAAAAAAGATAATATCAAAAGGAAATCATGATTATTGGTGGGGAAGTATTAGCAAATTAAACAGTATGTTTGAAAAGACAAAGTTCCTTCAAAATAATTTTTATGAATATGGAGAATATGCAATCTGTGGTACAAGAGGATGGATATGTCCTGGTACTGATAGATTCACTTCTCATGATGAAAAAATATATTCAAGAGAAGGTATAAGACTTAGACTTTCTTTAGATGAAGCAAAGAAAAAAGGATTTACTAAGTTTATTGTAATGCTACATTACCCTCCAACTAATGAAAAGTTTATGCCATCACAGTTTACTGAAATTTGTACAGAATATGGTGTTGAAAAAGTAATTTATGGGCATCTTCATGGAAATTGCTTAAATAGAGTATTAGAAGGTGAATTTGAAGGCGTTGAATATATAATGACAGCAGCTGACTTTTTAGACTTTGATCCAAAACTTATAAAAGAATAATAGATTTTCTTATCTTTAAAATATGAAAGGGGGAGACGTTTTTTTAATTGATTTAAAGTAATAAATAAATTTAAAAATGTTTCCCCATATTTTATTTATTAATACTAAAGAAAAACACAAATAGATACTATAAAAATTAAATTTATATTTATAATTAATTGAGTTAAATATTTATAGAAACTAGCTATAATTTAATAGCATAAAATGAAATATTTTTGATGAATTTCATTGAATATGAATATCTATAAAGACATTACATACAGAAAAGTTTTTGGTATAATAAAGTGTAGTAATAGGAATAGGTGGGTTATTTATGGCGATTAATGATTGGAAGAGTTTTTTAATGCCCTACGAACAGGCAGTAGAGGAATTAAAGGTTAAGCTAAGAAGTATAAGAAAAGAGTACAGAAAGAGAAAAGAATATTCTCCAATTGAGTTCGTTACTGGAAGAGTCAAGGAAGTATCAAGTATTTTAGAGAAGGCTAATAAATTTGGAATTCCTGTAGATAGAATAAGATTTGAAATGGAAGATATAGCTGGTATAAGGGTCATGTGCCAGTTTGTTGATGATATAGATAGAGTGGTCGAACTGCTTAGAGAAAGAAAAGATATGCAAGTCTTATATGAGAAAGATTATGTTAGAGGGGTAAAATCTAGTGGATATAGAAGTTACCATATGATTATTAAGTATACTGTAAATATGGTTGATGGTCCTTTAGATATACTAGCAGAATTTCAAATAAGAACGTTAGCTATGAATTTCTGGGCAACAATAGAGCATTCACTAAATTATAAATATAAACAACAAATACCAGTCGAACTTAAGCAAAAACTAAAAAGTGCAGCAGATGCAGCTTTTCAGCTTGATGAAGAAATGCTAGAAATTAAAGATGAAATAAAAGATGCTCAAAAGTTATTTGAAGTAAAATCAGCAATTATTTCAGACATAATGAATCAAATTCTAGTGTTAATATCTTTAGGGAAGATCCCAGAAGCAAGTAGATATGAAAAATCCTTAAATAAATTAATTGAAAATGGGGATGTTTGGGAACTAAATAATTTACTTAGCTCAATAAAAAAAGAAGTGGATAAGTATAAAGATTAAAATATAAAAATTTAAATATATTTAAAAAAATCAGCATAGATTTGGTTTTCCAAATTATGTTGATTTTTTTTATTAAGATTAAAAGAAATAATGAATTATATAGACTGATTTTCCAAAAACTAATGTTGAGCAAAATGGTAAGAAATGATATAATTATAAAATAATAATTATTAGTAGATATTTAATATTCAGTATCTGTTAATTGATGATAAATTTCAGTTCGTTAAATAAATAATAAATTTAAGCTAATAAAGCAAATAATAAATAAGAAAATATTATAGTGTGTAAGTAAAAAACATTGTGTTATGAGGTGTTACAATGGATGAAAAAAGTATAATTAAAATGATAGAACAAAATCCAATGAAGATTGGAGATATAGAAAATCAAACTGAAGATATGAAAATAGCAGCTCTTAAGAGAAATGGGATGACTATAAAATTTATGAAGAATCCAAGCATTGAGCTTCAAAAGCTTGCAATAAAGAATGATCCTTTATCAATAGAGTATATAGATAATTTAGATGAAGAGATTGCAATACTTGCAGTTAGAACATTATGGAATTCATTAAAATATATAAAATATCCAAGTGAAAGAGTTATAAAGGAAGCTATAAAGACTAAGGGTTGGGCAATTCAATATGTAAAAGATCCTAGTGAAGAACTGCAACTTTTAGCAGTATCAAAAGACTATGATGCAATAAAATATATAGAAAATCCAAGTGAAGAAGTACAAGAAACTGCAGTTAAAAATTATTGGGGAGCTATAAGATTTATAAAGAATCCAACACTTAAAGTTCAAAGACTTTCTATAATGGAAGATGATGAGGCTATAAATTATATTCAAGGTTATTCTTACGATGAGATGAAGCTATTTATAAAAGATAATATAAATGTAGTTAAATATCTTTATGAGAGTATAGATCCAGAACTTGTAGTGGATGTATTAATTGAAAAATTACGTGATAAAGAAATGACTAAAGAGTATATGAGGAACTTTTTAGATCTAGAGATTTTAGATATGGATAAAGTATTTTTTATTAAAGAATATGGAGATAAAGAAACAAAGAAGCTTTTAGTAGATTGCAAGCTTTAGGGGAGGATTATAAATGAGATATTCAGAAGTTTTAAGTGCAGCAGAATTAGTTATGGAAGGAAATGACGTTCCTTTAATTATAGGAGAAAGTGGAATAGGTAAAACAGCTTTAGCACGTGAAATTGCTAAGAAAAATAATTATACCCTTATTACAATTGATGCAAATCTATTAAAAGAGGGAGAAATAGGAGGTCTTCCAACGGTTGAGTGTGGAAGAACTAAATATGCAACTCATAACAAGTTAGTTCAAGTATGTGAGTGCACTAATCTTGAGAGAACAGTATTGCTTTTCATTGATGAATTAAATAGATGTGAACATGCAGTACAGCAAGAACTTATGAATCTAATTTTAAATAGAGAAATAAATGGATTTGTTCTTCATGATAATGTTAAGATACTTGCTGCTATGAACCCATCAAATAAATATGAAAATTATAGAGATAGTGAATATGCAGTAGTTGATATGGATCCAGCTCAAGAAGATAGATTTGTTTGGCTTGAAATGGATGTTGATGTTAAAGAGTGGATTAAATGGGGAATGAGCAAGAAAGGTAATATAGATGAGGATATAATTGAATTTATATCAACATTCCCAGAATACCTTCACACTCCACACTCAAATGATAGTATAAAAGCAACACCAAGAAGCTATGAAAGAATTTCTAAAGCTTATAAGATATATAAGAAGAATAAAGAAAGATATTCTTTTGATGTATTTTTAAGTACTGTTAAAGGTAATTTAGGAGTAAGTATATCAACAGATTTTGCAAGCTTTATAAAAAGTAAGAAGAAACCAATGGTTAAAGCTGAAGAAGTATTTAGCTATGATATACTTCCAAGTCATATAAAAGAAAGACTTGAAAGTGAGAATAATTCAAGACTTTATATTTTAGCAAAGACATGTTTATTCTACCTTGATGGATTAGATGAATTTAATAATGAACTTTCAATCTTTGGAGAAATATTAAACTATTATCCAAGAGATTTAAGGCTTGGAATTATGAAGGAAATTAAGAGTGAAGGAAGTAGGAAGGTATATGAAGGACTTCTAGATGAAGATGAATTCTTAGAGGCGTTCTTTGCTATATATGAATATTAGATATAAGTATTGTATAAATAAATCCATAGATTAGGAGGAATGGTATGGCGGTAGCATTTGAAGACAAGAGGAGTTTATTATTAAAAGAAGCTCTAAATTTTCAGGATATAAATGATGTCTCAGCTAAGTTTAAGAGAGAATTTTTAAACTTAGTTGAAGGAATAATAATAGATCAAATAGAAATTGAGGAAGGTTTCTTTGGAAACTTTATGCTTAAAGTAGATAGGGAAATAAAGCTTGATATATCATGGCCACTTGCAACTATTCCAACTATCGATGGGTTTAAGATGTATTTTAATCCAATATTATTTCTTAATAGTTCAAAGCGGGAGATGGGAGCTCTCTTTAAGCATGAGATATATCATATAATGTTTAATCATTATGAGAGAGAAAAGGAGCTTAAAAATTCTTATAGTAAAGAAGCTGTAAGTGTTGCTATGGATATTTCAATAAATCAATTTATAAAACATCTTCCAATGGAGTGCAAGAGAATTGATTCTGTTAAGATGGAATACAATATAAATTTAAAAGATGAAATGACCGTTGAATACTATGCAAAAGAAATAGATGAGGCAATAAAAAAGCGAGAAGAAAAAAATAAGAATAAAAAGAAAAAGAATGAGAGCGATAAAATAAAAAGAGAGTACGATACTGAATCAGCTCATGATGTATGGGAAAACCTCGAGATGGATAAAGATAGGGTAAAAGAGCTTACTAAAAAGACTGCAATTAGCTCTATAAAGGGGGATACTCCTAAAAATATATTAGATATAGTTGCAAAGTATAAAGAAAAGGAAGAAATAAACTGGCAGGAGTTTCTTAAAAGAATTCTTCCGACTGTAAAGAGTGGATATAAGAAGACCATAGTTAGAAGAGATAGGAGACAGCCAGATAGGGTAGATCTTAGAGGAGCTTTAAGAGATACCATTCCAGAATTAATTGTAGCAATAGATATTAGTGCTAGTATGAGCGAAGATGATGTACGTAAGATTATGGTTGAGGTACTTGCTATAACTAGGAGCAGAGTAGATAAAATAAAAGTTATTGAATGTGATGATATGATAAGACGAGTTTATGATATTAGAACACCTAGAGATATAAAGGAGAGAAGTAGTAAAAATGGAGCTACTAAATTCTCGCCAGTATTTGAATATATAAAAGATAATAGACTTTCTGATAGAGTTTTAATTTATTTTACAGATGGTATAGGTGAAGAGAAACTTACAGTAAAGCCTACTTTAAAGAATGTTATATGGGTATTAACTGGAGAAGGTAAGCTTTCTTTAAAAGAAAAGTTTGGAGTTATAAAGCATATAAAGGTTAAAAAGAAAGTTGGCGAAGGTGGATCAGCAGCTATTGAAATGATGAGGGAAGTTGGGCATGAATGGCATAGATAAAATATATATTCAATTAAAAGAAGGTATATAAAATAGTTTCAATTATCAGTAGAGGATACTATATAGTAATAATTCAGTTATTGGAAAATTTTCGGGCAAAAAGTTAACTTGAATTTACAAAATATAAATAAAAGCTTTCTAAAATTAATAATTAATCAAAAAATACTCTATTTGTAGTATAATTGTAACCTTTATGTTAAAATTGTTAATGTAAGGGGGAGAATAAGTATGCAGAAAGGGAAAAAATATAAGAATCATTCAATCATACTCATAGTAATTTTATTAATAAGTTTTTTAATAAACATTTTTGTTTATATTGATAATATAGAATACAAGCATAGAGTTGGGATTAATTCATATAAAAATATAGAGAGTATTAAAGTCAAAAATGATAAAACTCTTGAGATAGTAAATAAGGCTATAGAAGTAAATAAAATTAGTAATGAGGAACTATTAACACTGTATACAAATTACAGTGATATTTCAGATTGTGTAATAGAACTATGGGATGATTATAAATTTTATAGTGAAAATGATAGTAATAGTTTATTTAAAAAGAATATTGATACTAGTTCAATAATAGAGAATGAAGTGTATTCTAGAATTGAGAGCTATTTGAGCAATACATTAATAAATATAATGAATACTGAAAAAAATGAGCTTCTTCTTAAAGAAAAAGACCTAAGGGATTTTATTGTTATGAAAGATTTATCTACTAAAATGAATGATATATTTTTAGAATTTAATGAAACAACCTTAAAAGGTATAGATGGTAAAGAGAAAGAAAAGGTAGTTGTTAAAAAGAAATATTGGATAGATGTTTTAAATAAGATTAATAGAACAAGTAGTGAATATATAGATTATGATTTTACAAGAGATGTTAGTGTATCTAAAGTAATTTATTAATTAATATTAATAAGAGTTTTATAATAGCTTAAACTATTATAAAACTCTTATTTTTTAACTATTAAAACTTATAAGAAATATTTTTGTAATGATTTTCTATTTTATTTTTGAGAGTGTATAAATTAATTAAAAAAAGCGTAGTATATATACTACGCTTTATAAGTAATCAAGATAATTTAATTACTTATAATTAGTGACATCCACCACCACATGAACCGCAACCACCTTCTGGAGCGATAACTGGTTTTAAGCTTAAGCCATTTCCATTATTTTCTTCAGCTGAAAGTAAGATAAATCCACCGAATTCTTCGATTAATCTTTTTTCTATAACGAAGTTTATGTCATTAACTACTTCTACTACGTCGTCATCAGTTGCTTCATCAACAGTTATGTTAAATACTGGACCGCTACAAGCCATTCCACCTAAGTTAATTCTTATATTATAATTTTCAACTTTGTTTTCGTCTAAAAATTCTTTAAATTCTTTGTAAGCATCTTCGCTTATTGTCATATTTTTCATTTTTTTCACCTGTCCTTATTTTAAAATTAAAAATAGTCTTAATGATATTATAACACAATTTAATTCAAAGTAAACCAGTCAGAATTAAAAATATTTATGTACAATAAAAAAAATAAAGGTATACTAGACTTTAGAGCGAATTTATTATAAGTAAGATACTATATAAATGTAGAAAGGATGGTTTTTAGTGAAACCATATGACAGAAATTTTGTATTAGAAAAAATAAAAGAATATAATGAAAAGATTCATGAAGGAAGAATAAATAATCATGAAATAATAAGGACAAATGGAATAAAAGGAAAGATTCATGGATACCTTTATGAACATGATGATGAAATAGATATAGATATTTTAGAACTTGTAGGAAATGATAAATTTTGGATGAAGCTTAGTCCTAGAGAAATAGAGAGCTCATATGGAATTATAAAGCAAGCACATGGAAGAGTTGGAATTGTTGGACTTGGACTTGGCTACGTGGTACAAGAAATAGCTAAAAGTGATAAAGTTTCTGAAGTAGTTGTTTATGAATTTGAAAAAGATATAATAGAGCTTTATAAAAAGAATTTTGGTGAAAATGAAAAGATAAAAATAATTAATGAAGATGCTTATAAAGTTAAGGGCGAAAAATTTGATTATTTTTATGTTGATATATATGAGTACAAATTAACAGAACAAGTAGTTAGTGATTATAAACACTTCAATGAAGCTCTTGATATCGAAGATTATGTGTTTTGGGGTGTTGAACATTTCCTATTAAGTTGTAGATATGAAGATATAGTATGGGTATATATTCCTGAAATATGGATGGAACTTAGTAAGCATATATTTGCAGCTCTTCAACAGTCAGGATATTTAGAGTGGTATAAGCAATTAGACAGTAAACTTGTTAAAAAGGTTCTTGAAGAGTTTAAAGAAATCCTAAATGATTAAAGATATTTTAAGGGTTCAGAAAAGGAAGTAAATATAATAAAGAGTAAAATGAATAAATCATCATAATAATTCTAAAACTACTAAAGTACGTAATGGCTTATATTTTGGTATAGAAAATACCTTTAAGAATATTTAGTTTTAAAATACTTAGGAGGAATTTATTATGAAGGTTACTAACTCAGAAGAACTATCTAAAAAGATGGAAGAGATTAGATTAGCTCAAAAGGAATATGCAACATATACCCAAGAGCAGGTAGATGACATATTTAGAGCTGCTGCAATGGCAGCTAACAATGCAAGAATAAAGCTTGCGAAAATAGCTGTTCTAGAAAGTGGAATGGGTATAGTTGAAGATAAAGTTATTAAGAATCATTTTGCAGCTGAATATATTTATAATCAATATAAAGATATGAAAACTTGTGGAATAATAGATAAAGATAATACTTTTGGGGTTACAAAAGTTGCAGAGCCAATAGGGGTCGTTGCTGCAATTGTACCAACCACAAACCCTACATCAACAGCTATATTTAAAGCTTTGATATCCCTTAAAACAAGAAATGCCATAATAATATCACCTCATCCAAGAGCTAAGAATGCAACAATTGAGGCTGCTAAGATAATATTAGATGCAGCAGTTAAAGCAGGGGCACCTTCTAATATTATTGGATGGATTGATGAACCATCAGTTGAACTTTCTCAAAAGGTTATGCATGAAGCTGATATAATCCTTGCAACTGGAGGACCTGCAATGGTTAAGGCTGCTTATTCATCAGGTAAGCCGGCTATTGGAGTTGGAGCAGGAAATACTCCAGCAATTATTGATGAGACAGCACATATTAAGATGGCTGTTAATTCAATTTTATTATCCAAAACTTTTGATAATGGAGTTATATGTGCATCTGAGCAAAGCATTATTGCTATTGATGAGGTATATGATGAAGTTCGTGCAGAACTTATGGATAGAGGAGCATATCTTTTAAATGATAGAGAATGTGAAAAGGTAAGAAAGATTATATTAAATGAAAAAGGAGGACTTAACTCTGCAATAGTTGGTCAATCTGCATATAATATTGCGAAGATGGCTGGAGTTAAAGTACCTCAAGATGCTAAGGTTTTAGTTGGAGAAGTTGAATCAGTAGAACTTGAAGAGCCATTCTCTCATGAAAAATTATCACCTATATTAGGAATGTATAGAGCGCATAACTTTGATGATGCACTAAAGAAAGCTTCAAGACTTATAGAACTTGGAGGTTTTGGTCATACATCAGTTCTTTATACAGATCAAATAAAATCAAAAGATAGAATGGATAAATTTGGTACTACTATGAAGACTGCAAGAACTTTAGTAAATATGCCTTCTTCTCAAGGAGCAATTGGAGATATATTTAACTTTAAGTTAGCACCGTCTCTTACTCTTGGGTGTGGATCATGGGGCGGAAACTCAGTTTCTGAAAATGTTGGTCCTAAGCACTTATTAAATATTAAAAGTGTAGCTGAGAGGAGAGAAAATATGCTATGGTTTAGAGTTCCTGAGAAAACTTACTTTAAATATGGTTGTCTACCTATAGCACTTAAAGAGCTATGTGATATGGGAAAGAAAAAAGCATTTATAGTAACTGATAAGGTATTATTTGAACTTGGATATACTGATAAGGTTGTGGAAGTTTTAGAAGACTGCGGTATTGAATTTAAGATGTTTACAGATGTAGAACCAGATCCAACACTTGCAGCAGCTAAGATGGGTGCAGAGCAAATGCTTTCATTTAATCCAGATGTAATAATTGCAGTTGGTGGTGGATCACCAATGGATGCAGCTAAGATTATGTGGGTAATGTATGAGCATCCAGATGTTAAATTTGATGAGCTTGCAATGAGATTTATGGATATAAGAAAGAGAGTATTTAAGTTCCCAGAGCTAGGCAATAAGGCAATGATGGTATCAATACCAACATCAGCAGGAACAGGATCAGAAGTAACTCCTTTTGCAGTTATAACTGATGAAAAGACAGGAGTTAAATATCCATTAGCGGACTATGAATTAACACCTAACATGGCTATAATTGATACTGCACTTATGATGAGTATGCCAAAGGGATTAACAGCGGCTTCAGGTGTAGATGTATTAGTTCATGCGCTAGAAGCTTATGTATCAGTTCTTGCATCTGAATTTACAAATGGATTAGCACTTGAATCTATTAGATTAGTATTTAAATATCTACCAATCTCTTATATAAATGGAACAGAGAATGTTAAAGCAAGAGAAAAGATGGCTCATGCGGCATCCATGGCAGGTATGGCATTTGCGAATGCATTCTTAGGAATTTGCCACTCAATGGCTCATAAATTAGGAGCATTCCACCATATACCACATGGTATGGCAAATGCACTTTTAATTAAAGAAGTTATTAAGTTCAATGCAAGTGATGCTCCAAGAAAGCAAGCAGCATTCCCACAATATAAATATCCAAATGCTAAGTGGAGATATGCAAGAGTTGCTGGATACTTAGGACTTCAAGGAGAAAATGATGATGAAAAAGTAGAAAGCTTACTTAAAGCTATAGATGAATTAAATGAAACTGTTGGAATGCCAAAATCAATTAAAGAAGCTGGAGTTTCAGAGGATAAATTCTATGCAACTTTAGATGAAATGGTAGAGCAGGCATTTGATGATCAATGTACTGGAGCAAATCCAAGATATCCATTAATGAGTGAAATAAAACAAATGTACATAAATGCATATAATGGATATAAGAATTATGATGCTGTTAAAGAGGCTGGCAGAAGTGTAGATGAAGAATATTCTGAAGACTATGGCTATGCAGGTGAAGGAACGGAAGAATAAAATTTAAAATTATAATTTTTATAAAAAGGAAGAGTGTTTAGTCAATACCTTCCTTTTTTGCTATTAAAATAACTTAAAACTGTAATTTAAAATATGGATATATTAGATTAAATTGGTATATTTGTATAGGTAAACCTACAAATGTTATAATCTAACTAATATACTATGCTAAAGGATCCACACATGAGAGATTTAGTTAGTTTATAAAATGAGATTAAAGAATTGTCACCTAGAAAACTAAAAGAACTAGTTGGTTTTATCAGTAAAATTTTAGCGATTCATTTTGTTCCTAGTGAGATTCATACTGAGTTTAAAGAACGCCGCTTTAATAGTGGGCAAGTATGTATTCATTGTGGTTCACTTTCTGTTGTTAAAAATGGAAAGTTAGGTAATAAACAACTTTATAAATGCAAAGATTGAAAAAAACATTTTAATAACGTATCCTTATCTGCACTAGCTTGTACAAAGATTCCATTAAACGTATGGATGGAATATGCTAAGTACATGTTATTTGGTATAAGTATTCGCAAATGTGCGGCACACATTGATGTTAGCGTTAAAATCTCATTTTTATATGAGACATAAGCTACTTGATTGTATTCGTGAGTAGATGGGAATAGGATAAGTTAAGTGTGTTATTGATATGGATGAAACTTTTAAGCCTATTAGCTACAAAGGAAATCATAAGAAAAGTGGATTCGTTATGCCTAGACCTGTTTGTAAGGGAAGAATTGAACATGCCTATTTGAAGGATGCATTAAAAGGGAACCATAATTTGTACGGATAGCCATGAATCCTATGCTCTGTTTGCTAAAGATTTCAACCTAGACCATAAGAAAATCAAACGTGGCAGACAAAAAGAGGATATATATTATATAAACCACTTAAATGCCTTACACAGCGTGTATAAAGGGTGGTTACGTCAATTTAAAGGAGTATCGACTAAATTCTTAATTAATTACTTTTATTGGTTTAAATGGCTTCAAACCTTTATGGATAAAAAAGAATCTGTACGTAGTAAACACATCCTTCTGCATAGTGTGGTTCCGTGTGTAGACACTAGAATAGTAACCTATCGATAAAGAGAGGCTATATTTAGTTAAGTGAATAACTGTTATAATATTTAGATTTTTAGTATAGACTTATATATAATTATTTATAAAATATATATTTTGTAAGTCGATAAATTATAAATTTTGACTATCAGATGATGAACGGCTACATACCGACATAAGAAGACAATGAGAGTCGGGAAAATATATATGTTTGTCAATATAATGTAATTACAGCGAAATAAGGAAGGAGAGCATCTTATGAATGGTTGGAATGAAGGTATTACCAATGCGATTGCATACATTGAAGAGAATTTAACTGAAGATATTGATATAAATGAAATAGCTGATAAAGCATATGTGTCAAGTTTCTACTTTCAAAAAATATTCAATGTATTATGTGGATTTACAGTGGGTGAGTATATAAGGAATCGCCGTCTGACACTTGCTGCACAGGAACTTTGTTCTAGCAATATCAAAGTGATTGATGTTGCACTGAAATACGGTTATGATTCGCCGGATAGTTTTGCCAGAGCATTCACTAAGTTTCATGGGATAAGTCCTTCCACAGCAAGAAAAAAAGGCAGTAAGCTGAATTCTTTTGCACCGCTGAAAATTAAACTTACATTGGAGGGTGGTACTATGTTAGAGTACAAGATTGCCGAAAAGGCACAGTTTACAGTAATGGGAAGGTTACGTAAATTCAATACAGAAACTTCTTATGGTGAAATTCCTAAGTTCTGGCAGGAGCATATGGAAAGCGGCGAGAGCAAAGTTGTATGTGGCATGTATGGAATATGTATGGACAGTGATGGAAAGCACTTTGATTATCTCATTGCCGATAACTATATTCCGGGGAATGAGATTCCAGAGGGCTACGAAACAAAAGTAATTCCGGCAGGTACATGGGCTATATTCCCTTGTCGTGGTGCATTACCAAGAGCGTTGCAGGATGTGAACACAAAGATATGGAGCGAGTGGTTGCCGTCTTGCAAAGCATATAAGCTTGCAGGTAACTACAATATTGAGATGTATACACCACTTTGTGGAAATCCGGATGATGAATATAACGAAATTTGGATACCTGTAGAAAAGGTATAAATTCTGGTTTATAAATCTGCTACAACAGTAACGTTAACCAAGAAAACAGTTATTCTGTTATCCGAAATAGTCCATTCAATTGAATGGGCTAACTTTTTTGTGTTATATTCTTAGTATTGTCTAACAGAGCCAAAAATGTTAGAAAATTTATAACTTATTATATGCTCCTTTTTATATAAAAAGTTAACGTACTATATAATGCATTATATAGTACGTTAACTTCATAGAATATTAGATCAAGAATTGTTTTTATAGTTTATGACTTTTTTTATAGTCAGGATTTTTCTTAACTTTTTTATTAAAGTTAAGAACTAATGCAGTTGAGAAGATAAGAATTACTATAAAAGCAATAAAATACATTAAAGAAAATGATTTGTAGATAGAACTTTGATTAAAGATACTACTTGCAAAGGCACAAGTTGGAGCTTTAATGGCCAAAAATGAAGTTAGTGATACAGCTATTAAACTAAATTTTTCTTTAAATCTATTCAATTAAATGACCTCCTTTAAATAAAGAGTTTCATATATTCAATATATTAATATTAAAGAAAAATGTAATTTATGTTTCATAGTAAATATATAATTTTTTATGGAAAGCTTAAATAAACAATATTAAAAATATAGGAATTAGCGGAACTATTATTATCATCCAAGTTGTCTTCTTTGCCCAATTTAACACAAGACCATTTCCAGATCTTTTAGGAATAAATATTGAAGGATCTTCTGGATTATAATAAAATATTCCAAGTTTCCAAAGTGTAGAGTTACTTTGAATAATGGTATTATGATTATTAAGTTGGCTAGAGTTAAAAAGCATCATCACTCTATGATTTATTATTAAGTAATTCACACATATATTAAATACAATAAGTATAGTAAAAAGTATAAAAAGATTAGCATTAGGATATTTTGAAAATGTTATAAATGATAAAGTTAAAAGAAATATAGAGCTTATAATATAATGTTTAAAATAAAGTTTAGTAAAGTTAATTTCAGAATCGAAGGATTCATCTACCTTTACTCCAAAGATTGTATCATCACTACTCATAAAGGGTAAGATACATCCAATTGAAAATAAAATCAACAAATTAAAGTAAAGAAAAATTGTAGAAATATTAATAATCATATTTTGTATCCCTCCTTAATGTATGGAAATTAGTATATGTAATTTCGTATTATTTTATACTTTAATATTATCATTAACACATGAAAAAAATGGAAAGAAATTATAAAGAAACTATTAAGTAATTAGAAATAATATTAATGTATATAAAACAGTAATTTATACTTCTAATTTGAGAATTGACAATTAACAATATATGATGTCGAGATTTAATTTATTAGTATACTTTATAAATTAATAATATTACTTTTATACTTTAATTATGGTTATTTTAAGCATGAATTTAAGGATTTATAAAATAATAATTAGGAAATATAAAAGGAACTTTGCAAAACCTTGCAAAGTTCCTTTATATATTTATAAACTAATTAATAATGTAATATTATTTTACAACTATATTAACAAGTCTTCCTTTGATAACAATAACCTTAACGATATTCTTACCTTCAGTATTCTTAACTATATTTTCATCAGCTAAAGCAGCAGCTTTTATACCTTCTTCATCAAGATCAGAAGCTACGTTTATCTTAGATTTGATTTTACCATTAACTTGGATAGCTATTTCAACTTCATCTTTAACTAAAGCCTTAGGATCAAACATTGGCCATGATTCATTAAATACTGAAGTAGTATTTCCAAATAGGCTCCATTGTTCTTCTGCAAAGTGTGGTGCAAATGGTGCAAGTATTTTTATAAAGCTTTCGCAAACTTCTTTTAAGAATGAAGCATTTACAACTTCTTCTTTGTTATACTTTGATAGTGCATTTACAAATTCCATCATTCTTGCTATTGCAGTATTAAATTGCATCTTTTCGCCATCTTCAGTAGCACCCTTAATTGCAGTGTTAAGCCAGAAGTTAAGCTCTTTTTCACCCTTATCTACAGTAGTCTTAGAATTTCCTGAATTAATAGCTTCTCTTGCAGTTTCAAGATTTCTTTCAATTCTATCTACGAATCTACCAACAGATTTAATTCCGTCATCACTCCAAGCTCCACCTTCAGTGTAAGCAAATCCAAACATTAAGTACATTCTAAATACGTCAGCGCCGTATTCTTTAATGTAATCATCTGGTGAGATTGTATTTCCCTTTGATTTACTCATTTTAAGTCCATCTGGTCCTAAGATTAGTCCTTGGTGAACTAATGAAGTAAATGGTTCATCAAAGTTTAGGTATCCCATATCTCTAAGAGCTTTAGTTATGAATCTTGCATATAAAAGGTGCATACAAGCATGCTCAGGTCCTCCAACATACATATCAACTGGAAGCATCTTATCTATAAGTTCCTTATTAAATGGAGCTTCAGTATTTTTGTTATCTGGGTATCTTAAGTAGTACCATGATGAACAAACAAATGTATCTAAAGTATCAACTTCTCTCTTAGCTTTTCCTCCACAGCATGGGCAAGTTGTGTTAACGAACTCTTCGCACTTAGCTAGTGGTGACTTACCATCTGGTGTAAATTCAACATCATATGGTAATTTAACTGGAAGATCTTTTTCAGGTACTGGTACAGTTCCACATTTTTCACAATATATCATTGGAATTGGAGCTCCCCAATATCTTTGTCTTGATACAAGCCAGTCTCTTAATCTATAGTTAACCTTTTGGCTACCTTCATTAGTTTCTGCTAATTTTTCAACGATTTTAACTTTAGCTTCTTTTGTAGTTAATCCATCAAATTCTCCAGAATTAACTAATACTCCATGTTCGCAGTATGGAAGTTCAGTTTCTGATCCATCTTTAGCAGCTATAACTCTGTTTATTGGAAGAGTAAACTTTGTAGCAAAAGCAAAGTCTCTTTCATCATGAGCAGGAACTGCCATTACAGCACCAGTTCCATAGCTAGCAAGAACATAGTCTCCAACCCAGATAGGAACTTCTTTTCCGTTTATAGGGTTTATAGCATAAGCACCAGTAAATACTCCTGTCTTTTCTTTAGAAATTGATTGTCTTTCTATTTCTGATTGCTTAGCAGTTTCTTCTTTATAAGCTTCAACTGCATCTTTATTTTCTGGAGTTACTATTTTATCAACTAATTTATTTTCAGGAGCTAAAACAACATATGAAACTCCACATAAAGTATCAACTCTTGTTGTGAATACATCAAATGTTAAATCATGATCTTTAATCTTGAATGTAACCTCAGCACCAGTTGACTTACCAATCCAGTGTTTTTGCATTGATACAGTTTTTTCTGGCCAGTTAAGTCCATCTAACTTCTCAAGTAATTCATCAGCGTAATCAGTGATTTTTAAGAACCATTGAGTTAAGTCTTTCTTAGTTACTTCTGTATCGCATCTTTCACATAATCCATCAACAACTTGCTCATTAGCTAGAACAGTGTTACATGATGGACACCAGTTAACAGGAGCTTGCTTTCTGTAAGCTAATCCTTTTTTGTATAATTCTAAGAATAACCATTGAGTCCATTTGTAGTAATCAGGTCTACATGTTACAACTTCATTTTCCCAGTTAAACATAGCACCCATTGCCTTAAGTTGAGCTTCCATAGTTACAATATTTTTATCAGTTGAATCTTGTGGGTGGATACCAGTCTTTATAGCAAAGTTTTCAGCAGGTAATCCAAAAGCATCAAATCCCATTGGTTGGAATACATTGTATCCATTCATTCTCTTAAATCTAGCCCAAGTATCTACTGGTCCGTAGTTGAACCAGTGACCAGCATGTAGCTGACTTCCTGATGGATAAGAGAACATTTCTAATACATAAAGTTTTTTATCTAATTTTGTAGGATCGAATTTATATAATTCTTCTTTTTCCCATTTGTCTTGCCATTTCTTATCAATAGCAGTTCCATAGTTTCCCATAGTTTATTCCTCCTTAATATTTCAAAAATAATAATCTAAAATAGAATTATTATTTAATATAAATTACATTTATAAAATTACAATTTAATTATATAAATGAGTGAAAGTATGTAGCATAATCTTTTAACTTACCTTTAATCCACTAATATACTTTATAAATTTTTAGGGGTCTTGGGTAAGATGAAAATAGTACTTATTTATATAAGAATAAGACTGTAAATATAGAATAAAAATAGTATTAATCTATATAAGTTAAGTATATTTTGAGAATAAAAAAACCTCTCATCTCTTAAAATATAAGAGACGAAAGGATACTTCCGCGTTACCACTCTTGTTAGAAAATTTTATAATATAATAAAACTTCCTCACTCAATAATTTAACGGTTAAACCGTACTTGACTTATCATCAAGTAAGCTCATAGACAAGTTCCTATATTTGAAATGCTGTTTTGCACCAAACAACAGCTCTCTGGAATTACAAGGTTATAGTACTACTTCTAATCATAGCAATGAAATATATAATTGTAATCATTTCTTATAATTATATATTAATGGACAACTTTAAGTCAATAGTGATAGATAAGTTAAGTTTTCTTTATACTTAATGCATTATCGATAGAAAGAAATAAGTATAAAAACTTTTTATTCATGAGAATTTTATACATTCAATTACTTTAGGGAAGAGTTTCAAAAAGGAAATTAATATATACATAAATAGGAAAAAATGCTTATATTTCTCTCTCGTTTGTGTATAATTAAATATATAGATTAACGAATAATAGTAGAGTGTTATACCATAAAAAGGAGGGGGACAGATGGCAGTAAAAGATTATTTTAAATTTTTCTCTAAAGATGCATTTGTAGTGTGCTACGTTGTTAAATTTAAAAATGACTGTATTGATATTAATAATTATGCGGGATTAAAAAAGGATGTACAGTGGTCAAAATTTGGTGAAAATAGTTACCATGCATATTGTGAATTAACTAAGGAGAATTTGATTGAATTAATATGTAAAGAAATCGGAATAGAATCAAATGATATTACAGTAATAAATTCATCAGAGCTTTCAGGTATAGGGTTTTAGTAATTTAAAATGGAGTAATTATTATTTTTCTGATTTTAGTTTTAATGAATATAGGACAATCGAATAATATTAAAATATTACAAGGTTAAAGGGTGTTTATAGGGCATCCTTTAATTTATCTGTAATTACATATTATTTTAAAACAAAGCCATTTCTATTTATAGAATAGAAGAAAAAGTTATATATTAGAAGATGGCTAGGTATATGAATATATTTTAAAAATATAAGGAACTAAGAGGAAATCATACGAGATAATAGGAAGTATGATGACGGAAGAGATGGATTCAATTGAATCCATATTGCCTTTAAATAGTCCTAATAGACCTAAATAGGCAGGTTTGATATTAATTGAATATAATAATATAATTTTAATAAGGGTGTTAATGATTTAAACAATTTATATCAAACAAAGAATTTAGGAGAGTGATATTTTGTGTTCGACGAGAAAGAACCTGAGAAGCATATTATTAGTAATAATTGGCTCAGGTATCTTAGCTTTTGGAAGCTATAATTTTAATTATCAAAATGGTGTAACAGAGGGAGGAGTATTAGGATTAATACTCTTAGTGAAAAATGTCTTTGATATCTCACCATCAATAACAAATCTTATAATTGATTTCTCATTATTTGCACTTGGTGCAAGATTTTTTGGGAAGAGATTCTTATTATGTTCAATATTTGCAACAGTATGTTTTTCAACTTCATATGGCATATTTGAAAGAATGGGCTTTGTTGTACCAAATTTAAACGAGCATATGTTATTTGCAAGTATGTTTGCAGGAATATTTGTAGGAATTGGAGCTGGACTAGTACTTCGTGGAGGAGGAGCGTCAGGTGGAGATGATGTTATTGCACTTTTAGGTAATAAATTTACACCCCTTAAAGTAAATCATGTTTATTTATTAAGTGATGCAATAATTCTTATAATATCTTTAGTTTATCTAGACGTTATACAAGTTATGTTTTCTATTGTAGCTGTGCTTATAAGTGGTAAATTAATAGGTATTATATATGAATACAAAAATGATGATATACAAGATAATAGTGTTGAAGATAAAGGTACTGAAGAGGCTGAAAATAATGAGGACATAAAAGGTGATTCATTAACAGTGTAGTATATTATAGATTTTTTAGAGTAGTTTTTTAACTACTCTTTTTATTTTGAATAAATTTAGGGACGATAATATATATCACTGCTTAGTAGTAAGTAGTTATAAGAAAATTTATAAGAATAAAATTAAGGATAGACACTGTATAAAATAAAATTTCAAAATATAATAAAAATAATTGAAATTTTATTTATGAAAACTATTGCAAATAAAATATAGCATGATATAATAAGGTTGAAATTAAATTTCTTTAAAAAATATAGAGATGTTGAAATTTTATTTCAAACAAAAAGGAGATGAGGGAGAAAGATGCAGGTGAATTTAAAAAGGTTAGATACGGAAAAAAGAAATTGTAATAGTAAAAATATAGACAAGCTCTCAACAAGAGAAATTGTGAAATTGATAAATGATGAAGATAAGAAAGTTGCACTTGCAGTTGAAGAAGTATTACAAGATATAGCTAATGCTATTGATTTAATATATGGACAGATCAAAAGAAGCGGGAGATTAATTTACATAGGGGCTGGAACTTCAGGTAGACTTGGCGTGTTAGATGCATCAGAGTGTCCACCAACTTATGGAGTTAGTTTTGATTTAGTAAGAGGAATAATTGCAGGTGGAGAAGGTGCTATGTTTAAAGCTAAAGAAGGTGCAGAAGATTCCAAAGAGCTTGCAGTAGAGGATTTAAAATCTATAGGATTTAATGAAAATGATGCTTTAGTTGGAATTGCAGCATCTGGAAGAACTCCATATGTAATAGGTGGACTTGAATATGCAAGAGAAATTGGTGCAAAGTCTGTTTCTATATGTTGCGTTAATAATGGGGAAGTTTCTAAGTATTCAGATATATCAATAGAAGTTATCCCAGGTGCAGAAGTTGTTACTGGATCTACTAGAATGAAAGCTGGAACTGCGCAGAAGATGATTTTAAACATGATTTCAACTGGAGTTATGATAAAGTATGGTAAGGTATATGAAAATTTAATGATAGACTTAAAGCCTACAAATAAGAAATTAGTTGAGAGAGCTAAAGTAATAATAATGGAATCTACAGGATGTGAGAGAGAAACTGCAGAAGAATTTTTCTACAAATCTTCTGAAAACGTTAAACTAGCGATTTTTATGATTCTTTCAGGGTTAGAAGTTGAAGATGCAATTAAGGCACTAGAAGAAAGCGAAGGCAGAATATCACAAGCATTAGAAAGATTAAAATAGGAGGAAAGATTTATGAGTAATTTAAATATGGAAGAAATAATTTTTGAGATAATAGGTAATGCAGGAGAAGCAAAGGGGTTAGCCTATGAAGCTTTAAGTGCCGCACAAGAAGGAGAATATGAAAAAGCAGATGAGCTTTTAAAAGAAGCTGATAATGCATTATTAAACGTTCACTCAGTCCAAACAAAATTAATTCAAGAAGAAGCAGCAGGAAGAAAAACAGAAGTATCATTACTTATGGTACATGCACAAGACCATCTAATGGCAGCTATAGAATCAAAGACTTTAATAGAAGGTATGATAAAACTTCATAAAAAGGTTGATGGGAAATAAAAAAATGTTAGCTGTAGGATTGATGTCAGGTACATCATTAGATGGCATAGATGCTGCATTAGTTGAGATTAAAGGGTGTGGATTAAATACGGAAGTTGATCTAGTGGAATTTGAAACTTACAAAATTCCAGATGATATAAAGAGTGAAATAAAGAGAGCTTGTTTAGAGGATAAATCATCAGTAGATTTAATCTGTAGTTTGAATTTTAAGCTTGGAGAGCTATTTGCTGATGCTGTAATCAATATTTGTAATAAGGCTAATATTGATACAGGCAAATTAGATTATGTAGCATCTCATGGGCAAACTATATACCATATTCCTAGAAATAAATGTGATTTAGTTAAATCTACTTTGCAGATAGGAGAAGCAAGTGTAATTGCATATAGAACAGGCACACTTGTAGTATCTAATTTTAGGGTTATGGATATGGCAGCTCATGGAGAAGGGGCTCCACTTGTTCCATATACAGAGTATATTTTGTATAGCGAAAAAGGAAAAGGAGTAGCTCTTCAAAATATAGGCGGAATAGGGAATGTAACATGTCTACCAGCAAGTAATTGTATAGATGATATCTTTGCCTTTGATACAGGTCCTGGAAATATGGCTATTGATGAAACTTGCAATATACTATTTGGTATTCCTTATGATAAAGATGGAGAGATAGCATCGAAAGGAATAGTTAATAATGAAATGTTAGATGAACTTATGAGTATCAAATATATTAATGAAAAACCACCAAAAACAACAGGGAGAGAAGACTTTGGACAAAGATTTGTTGAAAAAATCATATCTAAATATAGCAATTTAAAGGGTGAGGATATAGTAGCCACATTAACAATGTTTACTGCAAAAACAATATCCCATAATTATAAAAAGTTTATCATTCCAAATAATAAATTGGAAAGAGTAATAATAGCAGGTGGTGGAGCTCATAATAAGACTTTAATTAGGTTTATAAAAGAAGAGTTAGAAGGTATTGATGTATTAATACAAGAAGATATAGGCTTTTCATCAGATGCTAAGGAAGCAATAGCATTTGCTGTATTAGGAAATGAAACATTAAATAACAATTTTTCAAATGTTCCATCAGCGACTGGTGCAAAGGAGAAAGTGATATTAGGGCAGATAACAATGAGTCCAAGAGTATTTATGGAAGGAGACAGAAAGTATGGTTTCAAAATGTGTAAAGAGTAAAAAAACTACTCAAGTTAAAGCATTTGCAAATGGTAGAACAGATTATGGGATTCCAACTTTTAGCTTTAAAAGTAGCTTAGTGATTATGCTAGGTGCAGTGATTTCAACATTTATTGTACCATATATACTTAGTTTTATTGGAATAGATTTCAAAACAGGAGTAGTAATTGGAAATGCTACAATTACAAGTTATACACTGGCTTATTCAAGATATTTCATAGAAACTAATAAGAAGTACTGCAAAGGATTTTGGATGACATATGGAGGGTTTGCATTAGCATTTTGCATAATAGCATTTTTCTGGATGTATTTAGGAGCCTATATTTAAAAGCTTATATTTAAAATTTATATTAAAAAATTAATTAAAAGAAAATTTTAGGAGGATTTATTATGAAAGTATTATTTGTTTGTTCTCAAGGAATGTCAAGTGCAATAGCTGTAAGTGCACTTAAAAAATCAGCAGAGAAAGCTGGATTAGACATGGAAGTTTTAGCTGTTAGTACTCAAGAGTTTGAAGAAGAAGTTAAAAATGGATATGATATTGCAATGGTTGCACCACAAGTTAGACATAGATTTGATTATTTAAAGGAGTATGCAGATAGTGCAAATGTTCCATGTGTATTAATTAAACCACAAGCTTATAGCCCACTTGGAGGTCCTAAACTTTTAGAACAAGTTAAGGAAACTCTTAAATTATAATTTTTATTTAAAATGGGGGAGGGAATTATATGTTAGAGAAAATTACTGACTTTTTAGAGAACAAGCTATCAATGCCAATGGCAAGGTTAGCTGAACAAAGACATCTACGTGCTATTCGTGATGGTATCATAGCAACTCTACCACTTATTATTGTAGGATCATTCTTCTTAATTATTGCATTTCCACCATTACCTGATTCATGGGGAATAACACAATACTTAAAAGAAAACGCAAGTACAATTTTATTACCTTATCGTATGACAATGTATATTATGACCATGTATGCGACCTGGGGTATAGGGTATAGCCTTGCAAAATCATATAAGCTTGATGGAGTTACAGGCGGAATATTAGCTGCAATAGCATTTATGATGACTATTGTTCCTCAAGTTGTTGAAGGTATGGGATTTGTAATGCCTATGGGTAACATGGGTGGAGGCGGAATGTTCGTTGGAATAGTTGTTTCTATATTTGCTGTAGAGGTTCTGAGGTTTACTACAACAAAGAACTTTAGAATAAAGATGCCAGAACAAGTTCCACCATCAGTTGCAAGATCATTTGAAGCACTTACACCTACTGCAATAGTTATATTATTTATGGGTGTTGTATCATACTTCTTAAAATTTGATTGGCATGGATTTATAGCAAAGGTTGTTGATCCATTAGTATCAGCATCAGATACATTACCAAGTGTTTTAATATTAGTATTCTTAATTACATTATTCTGGTCATTTGGTATTCATGGAGTATCAATTATAGGATCACTTGCTAGACCATTATGGTTACAACTTTTAGATCAAAACACTGCAGCAGTAGCAGCAGGACAAACAGCAACAGGAATAGCAGCAGAACCATTCTATCAATGGTTTATATGGGTCGGAGGATCAGGAGCTACAATAGGTCTTGTAATATTAATGGCTACAATATGTAAGTCAAAGTATGGTAAGAGCCTTGGAAGAACAGCTTTAGTTCCAGGAATATTTAACATAAACGAACCAGTAATATTTGGAGCACCGATAGTATTAAATCCAATACTCATAATACCGTTCGTAATAACTCCAATGGTTTCAGCTATAGTAGCCTGGTTTGCCATGAGCTTCGATCTCGTAAATAAAGTTACAGTGACAGCACCATGGACACTTCCAGGACCTATAGGAGCATTCCTAGCAACTGGAGGAGACTGGAGAGCTTCTGTTTTAAATATAATATGTATAATAATTTCACTAATAATCTACTATCCATTTGTAAAAATGTATGATAAAAAATTATTAGCTGAAGAGACAACTGGAGAAGGAAATATAATCTAGTAAATATAATAATGACTATGGGAATGCTCAATGGAGGAAAATATACATCTCTTCATTGGGCATTCTGATTAATAAATAAAAGTAAAATATATTGTAAAAAGCGTCATTATGTAATGTATAGCAAATATTTTAATTAGTAAATAAAAGTAAGATTTGAGGAGATGTTAGTATGGGAAGACTTGGAATATCAATATATGAAGAAAAGAGTACAGAAAAAGAAATATATGAATACATAGATAAGGCAAAGGAATGTGGATTTAGCAGAATTTTCTCATGCCTTTTATCAGTTAAAGATAGTAAAGAGAGTATAATTAAAAAGTTTAAAGGTATAAACACTTATGCTAAAAATAGAGGTTTTGAAGTTATAGTGGATGTAAGCCCTAGAGTATTTGATGAGCTTGGCATAAGTTATAAAGATTTAAGCTTCTTTAAAGAGATTGAAGCTGATGGATTAAGACTCGATATGGGATTTACAGGACTTGAGGAATCTTTAATGACTTTTAATAAAGAAGGATTAAAAATTGAAATAAATATGAGCAATAATACAAGTTATATAGATACAATAATGGACTATATGCCAAATAAAGATAACTTAATAGCTTGCCATAATTTTTATCCTCATAGATATAGTGGATTAAATTTCGATCATTTTGTTAAGTGTACAGAGAGATTCAATAAATATGGTTTAAGAACAGCTGCATTTATAACTAGTCAGAACAAGGATAGTTTTGGACCATGGCCTGTAACTGATGGGCTACCAACTTTAGAGATGCATAGAAATATACCAATAGAAGTACAAGCAAAACATTTAATAGCTATGGGAAACATAGATGATATTATAATTTCAAATTGCTATCCAACAGAGGCAGAGCTTTTAAAACTTAAAAATATGAGAAAAGATATGGTGACATTTGAAGTTATGTTAGAGGAGAATGTACCAGAAATAGAGAAGAAGATTTTATTTGAAGAACTACATTTTAATAGAGGGGATTTCTCAGATAATTTAATAAGATCAACAGCAAGTAGAGTAAAATACAAAGGTCATGATTTTAAGATTTTTAATCCAAAGGAAGACATTAAAAAGGGAGATATAATAATCGAAAGTAGCGAATATGGTCATTACGCAGGTGAGCTTCAAATTGCGAGAAGTGATATGAAAAATAGTGGTAAATCAAATGTAGTTGGAAGAGTAAGAGACGAGGAGATATTCTTATTAGATTATATTAAGCCATGGCAAAAGTTCACTTTTACTTCTATGGAAAAACTATAAATTAAAATAATAGTTAATAAAGATATAAGCAGTATATTGGATGGATTATAAGAAAATATAAATTTTCACATTTAAACTGAGCAGAATTAATAAAAAATATTATAAAGTACCAAACATTTAGTAATTAAGCTAATTTAATATTTAAAAATTAGGGGGAAATATTAATGGTAAGGAAAAAGTTTATTTTATTATCAACAGTATTAGCTGCATTAATGGGAGGACAGACTATAATAACATCTGCAAGTAGTATTAAAGAAGAACCACTTTTCAAGTATGGAACTAATGAACCTATACTATTACACGGGGAGCAAATTACAGTACCATCTAAATTTCATGATAAAAAAGAGGACTTTAGAGCAACTTGGGTATCTACAGTAAGCAATATAGACTTTCCTAAAATAGCTAATGAGGAAGAGTTTAGATTTGAATTTACAAAGGTAGTAAAAAAGGTAAAAGAATTAGGTCTAAATGCTTTGATTTTTCAAGTAAGACCTATGTTAGATGCTTGGTATCAATCTTCAATAAATCCATCATCAGAATTTATTGATGGAACTCAAGGTGGAAAATTAAGCTTTGATCCACTAAAGATTGCGATAGAATTAGCACATAAGGAAGGGTTAGAGCTCCATGCATGGTTTAATCCTTATAGGGTAACTAATAAAACTACCGATTATAGAAGAAAAGAAGATAAGCTAAAAGAATTAGACGATATGAATTTTGCTAAAAAGAACCCTGATTTAGTATACGAATTTGCAAATAAGCTATATTTAGATCCAGGTAGACCAGAAGTCCTTAATCATATAGTAGATACAATAGAAGAAGTTTTAAATAATTATGATGTAGATGCAATACATTTTGATGATTATTTCTATCCATATAAAACAACATTTAAGAAAGTATTAGGCTATGATGAAAATGGAAACCCTATAGTAGATACAAATAGCACTACAATGGCAATGAGAGATAGTGATGCTGATTTTGAAACATTTAAAAATTATAATAGAGGTTTTGATGATATCCATAAATGGAGAGAAGACAATATAAATTTACTTGTAAAAGAAGTAAAAGATACTATCTCAAATCATAATAATAAAGCGAAAAGTAGTGTTCAATTTGGTATAAGTCCATTTGGAATATGAGGACATGCTGAAGAGATAGAGGGGGGATCACATACACCTACTACATCTACAGCAAGTATAAACGATTATGTAAATACAAGAAAATGGGCTAAGGAAGAAATGGTAGATTACTTAATACCACAAATATATTGGCAATTTAATCAACCAGCAGCACCTTATGGAGAGTTAGTTGATTGGTGGAATGAGCAGTTTGAAGGTGTAGAAGAAACACAATTATATATTGGACATCCAAACTATAAGATAATAGAAAACTCAGCAAAAGATTTTGATAATCCTGATGAGATACCATCACAATTAAGATTTAATCAGAAATATGATAATGTAAAAGGTAGTGCATTTTTCTCTTATAACAAGTTAGATGGAAGAAGTCATATAAAATTAATGAGTTCATATGACCTTATAGGAGCAAGGTTTAATTTAGATAATATAGTTGAAAATATAAATACAGTAAATAGAGATGATATTAACAAGAAGACTACAGAGACAATACAAGAATATTATAAAACTTATGCTAAAACTCCAGCAAAACCTTGGTTAGATCATGAAAAAACTTCAGCGGTAAATGGTTTAAATGGAAGGAATAAGAATGAGGAGATTACTTTAAGATGGAATGATAAAAATAGTGATACTAGGTTCTATCAAATATATAGAGTAGAAGGCAGGGGTAAGAATATAGATAGAAATGATGCTAAGAATGTTATAGCACGTTTTGGGATAGATAATGGAACACAATTTACAGATAATACAGCTGATAGCAAAAAGACTTATACTTATGGAGTAACTATTGTAGATAAAGCAGGTAATGAATCAGATATTAATACATTTACTGTAAAGGGTAAAAAATAATCTATATAAACTATTAAAATAATTTTTATATAGATAAAATAATGATGGATTATTTTAGAATAAAGGAGTAAAAATATATGTACTATTTAGGAATAGATGGTGGTGGCACCAAAACACAATTTACAATAATAAATGAAAATGTAGAGGTTATTCAATCCATTAAAAAAGGTACATCCCATTTTAAACAGATTGGCTTGGATGGAGTAGAAAATGTTTTAAGAGATGGGTTAAGTGAAGTATTACTTGAAAGTGGTATAAGTGCAGATGAGATAAAGGGAGTAGGTATTGGGCTTGCAGGGTATGGAAATATACAGAAGGATAGAGAAGTGCTTGATAGAGTTGTACAAACAGTATTTAAAGATTTTAAATATATCCTAAGAAATGATGTTGAAATAGCTCTAGCTGGGGCATTAAATGGAGAAGATGGTGTAGTTATAGTTTCAGGAACAGGGTCTATAGCATTATCTAAAATAGGTGATAAGTATAAGAGATGTGGAGGCTGGGGATATTCTATAGGTGATGAAGGGTCTGCTTACTGGATAGGCAAAAGAATTATAGAGACATTCTCTAAAGAAGCTGATGGAAGATTGGAAAAAACAAATATATATGAGATAATTAAGGAAAAGTTAGCTCTATCAAATGATTATGATATTATTAAATATATTAATGAGGATATAAAAGCTGATAGGTTGGAAGTAGCAAAATTTTCAAAGGTTTGTTTTGAAGCAGCAAACCTTGGTGATAAAAATGCAATTGAGATATTTAAGGCTGCATCGAAGGAACTTTCAGAATTGGTAAATCTATTAATGAAAGATTTTGAAGGTAATAATATAAAAGTATCTTATCTTGGTGGCGTATTTAAATCAGGGAAATTTATTTTAAATCCATTAATAGAATTATTAGATAAAAAATGTGTTTTAGTTCCTCCAAAATATACAGCGGATATAGGGGCAGCTATACTTGCATTAAAAAATGATGAGTATAAGTTGCTTTAGTATTACAAATGAAATTAGGAGATGAAAAATGAGTTGTTTATATATTATAAGACAAGGAATGAATGGATTTACAGATGTTGAAAAAAAGATAGGTAAATATATTCTTTTAAATAAAGATGAGGTGATTAATATTTCAGCACAAGAATTTGCAGATAGAGTATCTGTATCACCAGCTGGAATAGTTAGATTCTCAAAAAAGTTAGGCTTTAAAGGCTTTACTGCTTTAAAGGTAGAACTTGCAAAGGAAAATGAAGAGGAAATAGTAGATTTTAGCGAGATGATTAGTGAAGATGATGATACAAAAACCATGATAAAAAAAGCTATAAGATCTAACATTAATACATTAGAGCAGACATGTAAGCTTATAAATATTGATGTAGTAAATAATGCAATAGATACTATAGCTAATGCAAAAAAAGTATATCTTTATGGTGTCGGTGCATCAGGACTTATTGCCTTAGATTTTCAGTATAAATTACTTAGAATAAAAAAAGATGTAATATATAACCATGATTCTCATATACAACTTGCTACTGCATCTCATATAGAAAAAGATGATGTAGCTATAGGAATAAGCTACAGCGGTGAAACAAAGGAGATTAATATTGCAATAAATGAAGCTAAAAATAATGGTGTTAAAACTATTGCTATAACAAAATATAATAGTAGCACATTATCAAAAAATGCTGATATGTGTCTTTATATACCAAATGAAGAAAAGGAAATAAGACTTGGAGCTATAGCATCAAGAATGTCAGCTTTAACATTAATTGATATTTTATATCTTGGAATTGTAAAGGGTAATATATCAAAAACGAAAAACTATATTACTGAAACTAGAAAAATAATTGAAAAAATAAAATAAGAAAATTAAGATAAAAACTAAAATAATTATGCCTAGCAATTAGATAAAATTAATTGCTAGGCTTTTTTATTTTTAAATTACTATTTATTTTTATTCGTAAGTCTTAAATAATAAGTATGTTAATTGAAGTAGTTTTTGCGATTTTTAAGTACACTCCTTTTCTCTACTTTGCTTAAATAATAATATTCTAGATACAACCATTAAAACTGGAATCTCAATAAGTGGTCCAACTATAAGGGCAACAGCAATCAGAGGTCTATCAGGGAAATAAGCTACAGCAATTGCAAGAGCTATTGGCGAATTTCTAGCTAATGTAGTTAAATTCAAAGCTACTGTATCTTCGTAGGACATATTTAACTTAAACCCAATAATCTGCCCAAGTAAGAATACTATAAAGAAAAATAGTAATAAAGGAATTAGTAGTTTTAAAAATATGCTTGGATGTGATAAAAATACCTTTCCTTGTGATGCAAACATTGAAAGTATAGCTAAATTTAAAAACCATCCTTGAAGGCTGCAACATTTTTTTGATACTGTTCCATCAAAATATGTATATCCTTTAATCTTAATAATTATATTTCTAATTATTATAGAAAGTATAAGAGGAATAATTAAAGTTATTATAGTACTACTTATTAGTTCTATTGAATTAAACTTAATACTTGTACCGCATATTAATAATACATATAAAGGTAGTAATACAATTTGAAGGATAAAGTTTAATGGAAGAAGAGATGCACCAAGAGCAGTGTTCCCTTTAGCTATCTCTGTGAAGATTAAATACCAATCAGTACAAGGGGTAACAGTAAGCATAACAAATCCAATTAATAAATCAGCTTCATTAATTAAAAATAATTTACCTAATATAAATATTAGCATAGGTGTTATTATAAAATTTATTATTATTGCTGTAGAAGTGAATTTTATATTTTTTAAAGAAGTTTTTATGTTTCCAAAGGGAATCTGAAGAAATAATAAAAATAGCATTAATGTAAGAAATGGCATAATAAGCTTATCAGATATAATAGATATAAAGTCTACTTGTCCAATAAAAATACCAATAAAAGCTATAATAATTATAATCAAGCTTTGGAACTTATCTTTTGTATCCAATTTAATGTCCTCCTAATGTAAGTTTTCTAAACTCTAATATAGAAGTATATCATTAATGATAATCAATATCAATTTTGAAGAAATAAAAAGAACCCATAGATAGTTTGTTAAGGGGATAACATCTAACTATGACTCGATTTAATATATTATTATATAAGAAGTAAAAATAATAAATTGATATAACTATAAATGTTAATTAAATGATAACAGATAGTTAATAGCCTTTACGAATTAAAGTATTATCATAGTAAATGATACATATTTTTTATACCTATAATTAATAAATTAGAATTATCAATAAAATAGCTAAAATTAAATTTAATAATTTAGATACATAGCTGTTAAATAGAAATTTGATAAAACTAGGAGATGACGAGAATGGACTGGGTACCATTTAAAAAGATAGAAAAATCAATAACAAACAGACTTCATAAAAGAGATAAAAAGAAATATGGCATATATGAAGCTGAAGTAGAAGAGATGGAAGAATTTTTAGCTATTGATGATTGTGATGAATTAATTAGACAAGGATATAATTTTTTAGAAGGTAAAAATGGCTTTGATAAAAATATTAGAAAGGCCATTTCTTTATTTGAAAGAGCAGAATCATTTGCAAGTGTACATGCAGCAATGATTTTATGTATAATTTACTCTAAAGGTGGTAGAGAAGTTAAGGCTGATGGATCTAAGAGTCATTACTATTATAAGCTTGCAGAAAAGCATATGAAATCTACTAAAAGTGAAGCAAAATCTGCTATGAAAATTTTAGAAAAAGGTGATGGTAATTTAATAAAATCTAATGATAATAGATTAGATGGACTTAAAAAGCTTGCGAAGGAGCTAAATAAGGAAAATTGATATTAAATTCAGAAAATAAAAAATATTTAACAGCTAAAATAATAAGCCTAGTACAATGAATTTATTGTACTAGGCTTATTTAATTTATCAAAATATCAAAAATGTTAAATGTTTTTAATGAAAATATAAATAGACAATGTAGGAAATTAGGGCCAATATTTGAAAATGTAACTATCATGTTATAGAATGTTAACAAATATCATATTTTGTTGACAAATAATACTTGAAGGTAAATTAAATTCTTGTTCTGTTAACTAAAAAAATACAAAAGCAATAAAAAAACTGGAGGATTTATAAATATGATAAAAAGAAAAGTAAGTAAAATATTGGCTATAGCTACTATATTCTGTTCAGCAATTTCAATTACATCGAATGCTACACAAGCTAATGCAACTCAGCTTAATACAGAGAGAAGTTCTGTATCAATTGGTAAAGTTACTGCAAAAAGTGGACTAAATATTAGAAAAAGTGCAACTACAAGTTCACAAATACTTAGAACTATTCCTTATAATGGACAAGTTAATATAAAGAGTAAAAGTGGAAGTTGGTACTATATAGAATACAATGGTACTTATGGATATGTAAGTGATAGTTATATAAATCAAATTTCAAGTGGTAATTCAGGAAGTAATTCAAATGCACAAACTCAAACAAGTGGAACTGGAAGAGTTACAGCAAGAAGTGGGTTAAATTTAAGAAAGAGTGCATCTACAAGTTCAGGGATAATAAGAACTATCCCATATAATGGACAAGTTAATATAAAGAGCAAAAGTGGAAGTTGGTATTATGTAGAATATAATGGCTCTTATGGATATGTAAGCGATGATTATATTCAAAAGACTTCAAGTGTCAGCTCTAATTCACAAGATTCAAGCAGCAATTCAAATACGCAAACTCAAATAAATGGATATGGAAAAGTTACAGCAAGAAGTGGATTAAATTTAAGAAAAGGTGCATCTACAGGCTCAGGATTAATAACAACTATTCCATACAACTCTCAAGTTAAATTAAAGAGTAAAAGTGGAAACTGGTACTATGTAGAGTATAATGGTTCTTTAGGATATGTAAATGCAGATTATGTACAAAAAACTTCAGGTAGTAGTTCAAATTCACAAAATACAAATAACGCATCGTCTAAATACAATAAAGTTTTGAGTGCTATGAAATCTCAAATTGGTAAGCCGTATCTTTATGGAGGATCGTCACCATCAACAGGTTTTGATTGCTCTGGACTTATGCAATGGGGATTTAAACAAGCTGGAATTAACATAGGTAGAACTACTTATGACCAAGTAAAAGCAGGTTCAGCTGTAAATATTAATAGTGCAAAACCAGGAGATTTATTAGTTTATTCTAGTAAGGAACATATTGGTATGTATATAGGAAATGGACAATGGATAGAAGCACCTAGTACAGGAAAGACTGTAAGAATTGCGAGTGTACCTTGGAACAAGATAGGATATGCAAGAAGAGTAATAAATTAATATAAGTTTTTAAAGTAAGACCTTTTAGGTAGTTTTAGTAAAACTACCCAAAAGGTCTTTTGTTTTATAGTTTTACTAAAACATAAAATATAAAAATACAAATATACAATTCTTAAAATATAATTAGTAATTAGAAATTTAGAATATTTAAAGATATAAAATAATAAAAATACAGTAATATTAAGTTTTTTGGAGGGGTATAATTTGAAAGTTATTTCAGAAATTTTTGGCTCAATGATAAGTCAAGGAATACTAGGGTGGGCTGTTATATTTGTTATTTTAGCTCTTGGAAGTTATGGAGTATATTTAAGTATTAAACTTAAGAGAAATTATGAAGGGTTAAGGGAGGAATTTGAACGTAGCATAGTTATAAATGAAGATACAGGAGAGAAGGATCTTAAGGGGACAGCACTTTATGAAATATCAGAAGAATTTAAAATGAGTGCAAGCAAAGGAACAGAGAATATCAATACTGAAGTCCTTATGGAGAAAAATTTAAGAAAATATATAAATATTAATGAAAGAGTAATTCATTTACTGCCATCGACTTCTATTGCATTAGGTCTTCTTGGAACATTTTTAGGTCTGACTGTTGCAATTCACTCAACTAATGGTGTGTTAGAGTCTGGAATTAAAACCATGGATGTATTTTTAAATAAGATGGGGGTGCCACTACAAGGTATGGCTAGTGCCTTCTGGACAAGTATCTTTGGTGTAATAATGTCACTTGTTTTAAATTCTGTAATACAAATGGCAAAAAGAGAAAAGGAAGAATTCTATGATGATGTTGAAGATTATTTAGATAATGTTTTATATAGTGAACATGCTTTTAGCTTTGTAACTCAATTTGAAAGATTTAATGATACTATATCAGCTTCTATGATTACATTAACTAAAGAGATGAGATCATTATTCCAAGAAGGAATTGATGAACTAGTTTCAAACATAAATAAAAATACTATCGATATGACTGAGTCTGCAAAAGTTTTATCTAATTACACTAAGGATTTAGAAATGGTTATATCATCCCTTAATAAATCAGTTGATAACTTTAAAGAGCCAATTGATATGTTTAAGTCTTCAATAGATGATTTTGATATAACAACTGAAAAATTAGAATTTGTTATGAATACTTCAGTAACTAGACTTTCTGATAAGATAGATGTTTTATCAGAAGTATTAAATAAGCTTGATATGAGTATAGAAGGAGAAAAGGAATCTATCGAGCTTATAAATGAAGAGCTTAGAGGTTATAAAGAAGGTTTAGATAAGAGTTATAGAGAGCTTATACGTGGAACAGAGAATATTAATAAATCAATTGAAGATAGTAATAGTCGTGCAAGTGAGCAAATTGAAAGCTTAAGACAAGGATATGCAGGCTTTGAATCTGGTATAAATGACTTTGTATCTAATGTAGAAATGTTAAGAGAAGGAATAGGAGAAGTTATATCTAAGGTATTAAGAGAGGAACTTGCAAATATTTCAGAGGAAATGGCAAATAAACTTCAAAAATCAATTAGAGGAATTGAAGAGGCAACAGAAAGCTTAAGCTACAATACAAGAACTGTTGGGGAGCTTGTTCGTGCAACAAATGAATGGGTAGCTGCAACTAGTGATGAGTAGGGGAGGCGAAGCTTTATGAAGATAAGAAGCAGAAAGTATAGGACTAGGGAAGAGGGTCCATCTTACTGGCCTTCTTTTGTAGATGTAATGACAGCAGCTACATTAGTTTTCTTCTTCCTTATGATTATATCTATGACGGTTTCTTCTCTATTCGTAGATAATATATCTAAAAAGAGAGAAGAGATTTATAATTCAATTCAAGAGAATCTAGATAAGAATGAAGTCAATGAAGATATTATGTACTTTGATAGAGAAGAAGGAAAAATGGTTTTAAATACAGAAACATTCTTTGATACTGATAAATGGATATTAAAAGATGAAGGGAAAACTCTAGCCAATCAGCTTAATAAGATATTTTATCTACTTTTAAATGAAAAAGGAATAGCACCTGAAATTGAGTATATAGAGGTTGTAGGACATACAGATTATGCAGGAGATACAATTTCAAATAGAAAACTTTCTACAGAACGTGCTATGAGCTTTTTAAATGCTATGGTTCCGATGGATAGTCCCTTAGAAAATGAATTTGGAGGAAAGTTTAAAGCCGCTGGTATGTCAGAATTTGAAACCAATCCAGATAAGAAAGATAGAGATAAAAAAGAGTATTCTAAGGAAGATATTGAAAAGACTAAGGATCAAAGAAAGATTGAAATAAAAATGGTATTTTCTAATAGAGATTTAGAAGAGGCTATAAGGTCTAGAGCAAGTGAGTAGGAGGACTTTATGAGTAATATGATTTATAGAGATTATGAGGAAATTACAACGGATGATGCCTTTAGCTATAAAGAAAGTACTTCCTTAGAAGATAAAGTTTTGTATTACAAAAAAGATATTGGACTTCATAAAAGATTTGAAGTTAAGTATGAAAGTGATGGGCCACTTTATGATATAAGAGTTATTCATAATGATCATAATGAAATTATAAAGTGTGATGTATTTAATACTATTGATGAAAAGAAAGTTAAGATAGCTGTTGATATTCCAAAAGGTCTTACTAGAGAATACAATTTTAAAGAGACAATTCTTATATATACAGATTATGATATTAGAGAATTTTCATTTTCTATTGAATGTATAGATGGAAGTTCTAACGAAAATAATATTATAAAACTTGAAGAGATTTTATTTTTTAATAGAAGTGAAGAGAATCTATTAAAGATAGTAAATGGAATAAAAAGAGTTGATGATATATTAGAAATTACAAAGAAAGCACCAGCTATATTAAATAATGAACTTAGTATAAATACTTATATTAAAATAATAAAAAGGTGTAGGTCTTTAAGCAAAGAGAATATCAAGCTTTCAATGTTTTGTGAGGAACTTCTAAAAAAGAAAGGAATACTTCTAAAGGATATTATAGAACCACTTAAAGATATGTATAAGAAAGGATTAGTCACTAAAAATACAAGAGATGTATTAAGATACCTAAGAATAGGTAGCTCCAGTGATGAAGAACTTAATGCTGCATTAATAAATGTTAAAGTTAAGCTTAAGGTTGTTGATGAAGAATTTATACATGGATTAATAATTCTATATAGTAGGTCAGATAATAAGAAGTCATTAGATAAGATTTTAAATATTATTCTATATTCTGATAATGTTAAGTATAATGACGAGCTATTAAAGATAATATTTGATTTTTATAGGAGAAATAATGATGTAAATTCTTTAATTATTGTATGTAGAGAGCTTAAAAAGAGGGGCATACCTTTAAAGGATTATGGTATACAAATTAAAGATAGAAATTTACTTGTTAAAGCCTACAGAAAGAATATATTAATAGATTGGAAAGAGCTTTTAGAATACTCAGAAGATTATTATAAAAGAAGTATTTATATAAAGGATGCTTTAGTAAATATATTAGAAGAAATTATTACAAAGGGAAAAGATAAGGATAAGAGATATATTTGTGTAAAGTATAAAACGGTAATAAGAGATTTAAGTAATTATAGTAGAGTAGTTTATAGATATTATATAGAAAATGTAATGGATTCTTACACTAAAAAGAATTTAGATAAGATTATAACATTAGAAAATTACCTAAATAATATTGGCGAAGGTATTGAAGATTCTAAAAGGATAGAGATACTTGAGAATATAATAGATTTTTATATAAAAAATGGAGATGAAAAGAAGTATATATCTTATTTGAAATACTATATTGTTAACTTAGCTACACGGGATGAAAACAAGTGTCTTAAGAGAATTATAGAAAATAATCTTTTAAATATAGAATTCTTAGGAACTTTTATAATGAGAGATGGACTTGCAGAAGTATGTAGAGATGATGGTATTTTAGAGATTGTAACTAAGGGAGTAATTAAAAATAAGAAGCAGGATCTTTTAGTTGTTATATTAAAAGAATATAAGAAGATGGAAAGAAAAGATAAGTATATTCCTATATTAAAAGAGCTTATTATAAACGGAAGTTTCATAAATAATTACGCCTATAATAAGCTTATAATTCCAATATATAATGAACTTCCAAATGATGAAAAAATAGATATATATGAGCTTCTGATAAAGAGAAAAGATCTTCCAATAAGCTTTAGAGAAAAAAATTATAATATCTATAGAAGTAAGGAGAATGAAACTTGTATAGTGAAAAATTTCTTAAATGGAAATTCAGATAGTGCACTTTCCAAAACTCTTGCCCTTAAAGAATGTTTTGATAGTGATGAGGAATTTTTAAAGACTATACAAAAAGGAAAAGATGATCCAGAAGTCTTAGCTATCGTATTAAAAAAGATAGAGAGTAAATTCTACAAAGATAAGGATTATGTTAAAAAATTAATATCACTATTACGATCAAAAAATAAAGAGATTAAGAAGATTGAAGGATATATAAGAGATTATTATAAGTATAAAGATAATCTTAAACTTCTATATATCTTTGGAAATATGAGAGTTTTAAGAAGAAAATCATCTAATGTATGTGATTTTGTAATACTAAAGGGAATATTTAATAAAGAAGAATCAAAGGGATACCTATTTAAAAATGATGGTTCTAAAAATATAATTAAAAAATATCTAAAAGAAGCTAGTATAGGATTTAGAGAAATAGATTCAAAAATTTTAATTATAAATAATGAAATAGAAGATATAAAAAAAGAAAAGAAAGATACAATTAGCCTAGAGATTAGAAATATACTAAATCTTATAAAACTTCAACAAGGACTAATACTAAATGGAAGCATGATAGTTGATTTTAGAGCGAATTCATTTAAATATATAAATGGAGTAATATTGCCTAAGAATTTAGAAGATTTAGTTCCTTATAAGAAGGAGTATGTATGCAGGAATAGGGAGCTTTTTGAGAATGATAAGATTGTTACTAATGATAAAGGAAGGCTAATTATAAATGAAAAGAATATAGTTAATTTAATAAAGTATTTTTTACATTTAAGGCTTGAATTAATAGACAAGAAATCATTAGATGAAAATGAATTTAGGGTATTAAATTCTATTATGAAAGATATAATTCAAAATAAGGAAGTAAATACTTATGGAGGATTAAGAGATGCTTTAAAAAATACAGCTAAATCATCAGTTGAAGAATTTAAAGTATACAAGTATCCTAAATATTTAGAAGAATATCCAAAGCTTAAAAATTTATTTAAAGAGAGGGTTCTTGAGCTCATTCTTAATAGAGGAGATACTAGAAAAAGGGCAAAAGAAATTGCTATAAATTATGATTTAGAGGTATCTAAAAAGGAAGAGTATTTCAGCTATTTAATTGATTGTTTTAATGAGCATTACTTTGATTTAGATATGTTTGAACTTCAAGAGATTTATGAAAAAGTAATAGCAATGATAAAAGAAGATAGCACTATAACTAGAAATTTCCAAAATGAACTTATAGAGCTATTTTTAAATACACCTAAAAAGTGCAATTATGATAGCCTTGAAGTGTTAATGGAAGTTAGAAGTTTAGCTGGAATAGAGAATCTTCAATATATAGAAGAGAAAATGATAAGTTAATTAGAAAAATAGATATAGTGGAAGCATTATATCTATTTTTATTTTATAATTTAAAAGTTTACAAAGTTTTAATAATTACTGCTTATTGATAATTATTATCTAAAGTTATAATATATAAGTGAAAATAAATTTATATATTATTAGGAGAAGAAAATGAAAAAGCTTAACATAACTCATAATGGTGAGATTATTACATTTACTCTTATAAGAAAAAATGTAAAGAATATAAACCTTAGAGTTAAAGGAACAGGAGAAACTATAGTAACAGCAAATCCTAGGGTTGATGAAGAGTATATTATAGATTTCTTAAAGAGAAAAATGCCTTGGATAATAGGACATAGAGAGAAGTTTAAAGAGAGAAGAGAATCAATTCAAAAAGAAAAGGATAGAACTAGCGAAGATAGTATTTGGTATCTTGGAAAGGTATATAAAGTTAAGGCTGTTAAGAGTGAAAAAGAATATATAAAGCGAGGAAAAGATGATATTTATGTATTTTTAAAAGATAAGGATAATGAGAAAAGAGTTAATACACTTTTAAGCAAGTGGTATGGAGAGAGTTGCTTAGAGGTATTCACCTCTATATATGGAAGTATGTTTAAGAAATTTGGTTCTTATATGATTCCACATGTTGATATAAAGGTTAGAAAAATGAAAAGTAGATGGGGATCTTGCAATCCAGTAAAGAAAAGAGTAACTTTAAATAGTGAACTTATGAAAACACCAATGGAGTGTATTGAATTTGTAATAGCTCATGAGCTTGCCCATTTAGTTGAAGCAAATCATAGTAAAGCTTTCTATGAGGTTTTAACTAAGGTAATGCCAGACTGGAAGAAAAGAAAAGAAGTATTAAATAAGTTTTGTTTATAGAATGAACTTTTATAGCTTATTTAGGAGCATAATATTTTTTATAATCTTTTAATTTTTAAGAATATAAGAAACATTATGTTCCTATTTATTTTTATTAAAATTAATTTTTATGCTGAATATTAAAGCTTTAAATGATTAGCTTATTTAGAGTAGTGATTAAGAGGTTATTATATTGTTTAAGAATTTATTTATTGTATATGATATTTTAATTTAAAAGCTTATAAGAAGTTTACATATGATTAATTTATAATAATATTAGAGTGTTAATTGTAGATATATATAGTTATGCGAAGTAAGACTTAAGGATTTATCATTTAATATAATAAGCACTGTATATTTTACTTGATAGATGATATAATTTCAAATGAAAAGGATTAAATTAAAATAATAATTTAAATAAAGGATAGATTTAACCGTAGTATAATGGGGGGACAAAATTGAGTAATAAAGAAAAAATTGAGATATGTTTAGCAGAACTAACAGATGAAGCATTTAAATCTAATAGAAGTGGTGGAGTAGAAACCCTTGAAATATCAGAACGATTGAATTTAAGAAGAAATGTTGTTAGCCATTATTTAAACGTTTTAGTAGCAGAAGATAAAGTTATTAAAATAAAAAGTAGACCTGTACAATTTATTCACAGAGAGACATTAAATAAGTATAGAAATAAAAAGAGTAGTGAAATAAAAGATGGATCTATTGAAGGAGTTATATATAATGAATTTATGTCTATAAGTAATTTACTTATAGAATATGATGAAAATAGATTAAGCTTAAAAGAAATTAGAAAAGAGATTAGTATAATAATGAATAAATGTTTAAGCAGTATTGTATATAGTGAAAATCCTGCTAAAAATGATATTTTGGAGAAAGAATATTTAAATATAATTAGCAAATCTCTTGAAATAGTTCATGATAATTATGGACTTAAATATTATGGCAATACTGCTAAAGTATTCAGTAGAATAATCTTATTTTTTATGAAACATAAATGTCTAAATTCTGCATGGTCAGAGGAAGAGAAAAAGAAACTTAAAGAAATATTAAATAGAAAATTATCTAAAGAATACATAATGGTAAATAAGCTTACCTTAAATATTAAAAATAATATGGAGTGTGATATAGGTTTTAATACTAAGCTTTTTATAACACTATATATTTTAATTACAATGAAGAATAATAACTTAAAGGTGAATGCCTTAATAATTGCTCATGGATATTCAACTGCAAGCAGTATTGCAAGTACAGTAAATCAATACTTTGGAGAGTTTATATTTAATACATTTGATATACCTATAAATATGCCAAAGGAAGAGATTGTACGAATAATAAATGGATATATAAAATCAGTAGATAATGAGGAAGATGCATTAGTTTTAGTTGATATGGAATCTCTACTGTCTATTGATAGTGATTTAGAGGATATAGTACAGGGTGATATTGGAGTTATAAATAATATAACAACAAATGTTGCTATAAATATTGCAGAGAAGATGATAGATGGGAAAGGTATACCAGATATAATTGATTACATAAAAAAAGAAGAAAAATCAAAATGTAGACTTATTAAAGGTAAAAAGAAAAAGAAAGCTATACTTACAACATGTATTTCTGGAATAGGAACTTCTGTAAAAATAAAAGAATTACTTTTAAAGTGTATAGGGGATGTAGATATCGATATAATCCCTTATGAATATGGAAGTCTAGCTAATAAAGGAATTGATGATGAAATTTTTTCGAAGTATGATGTAAAGCTTATAATAAGTACAACCAATCTGAAAATAGACGGTATAAACTGCATCTTATTAGAAAGTCTAATAAATTCTGATTCAGATAGAAAGCTTGAAAAATTATTATTAGAGTTTTTAGATAAAGAGCATATTAAGATTATAAAAAGAGACATTGCAAAGATGTTCTCACTTCAAAATATAATAAATCAATTAACTATATTAAATCCAAATAAGATAATAAATGAAGTTGATATAATAATAAGTAAAATGGAAAGAAAGTTTAAAAAGGTATTTTCATTAGATCTTAGGATGCTTTTATATATTCATATAAGCGTTATGATAGAGAGACTTATATTAAATCAAGGAATGGTCTTTGAAGAAGATGATAGGAAGTATGTTAAGAATAATAAAAAGATTATAGAAGTCATAGAAGATAGCTTTAGAGATACTTCAAAAGAATATAATTTTTACTTAACAACTAAAGAAATTCAAATTGTTCAAGAAATAATAGAAAGTAGATTAGGGAAGATAAAAGTTTAATATTTAAATAAAAAAGAAGTGAGCTATATGGCTCGCTTCTTTTTTGAAGAATTTAAGCTGTATCTTATCTTTATAAAAATGATATTTTTATTTTAATATAAATTAATGAAAATCCTATTAACAAAATATTTGTTTTTGATTAAGAATGTATTAAGCAATTCTGACTTTGAAATTTTTATTATAATTATAAATAGAGTTAAATTCATGAATGAAAATTATAAATATATTATTGGTGAATTTGTGAAGTTGTATTCAAAATGAATGTTATTTTCTAAATGTAGTGATAATGCGGAGTAGAGCGTATTCTAGTGAAGTTTTATTTTTTGAAATATTAATTATTCTTAAAATACTAATTCTTATGTTGATTTTAGAAAATTGCAGGAGTATACTAATGACAAATAATAATTATTAATTAATATTTAAAGTTTATTAGCTAATGGATTGTGAGTATTGAATTTATACAGATGAGGAGAGCTATTTATGAAGGAAAAAAATATACTTTCTACTGCTGCTGGAACTCCAGTAGGAAATGATAATCAATCACTTTCAACAGACGAAGGATATGTTGGTATACAAGATAGTGAGTTAATTGAAAAACTTGCTCATTTCACAAGAGAAAGAATTCCAGAGAGGGTTGTTCATGCAAAGGCTGCTGGAGCACATGGATATTTTGAAGTTACAAATGATGTGTCAAAATATACAAAAGCTAAATTTTTATCAGAAGTAGGTAAGAGAACAGAGGTGCTTGCAAGAATATCAACAGTTGGCGGTGAGTCAGGTACAGCAGATACAGCAAGAGATCCAAGAGGGTTTGCTTTAAAATTTTATACAGAAGAAGGAAACTATGATATGGTTGGAAATAATACTCCTGTTTTCTTCATTAGAGATGCTATAAAGTTCCCAGATTTCGTACACACCCAAAAGAGAAATCCACAAACTCATTTAAAAGATGCAAATATGTACTGGGATTTCTTATCACTTAATCCAGAATCAATACATCAGGTAGTTTATATGTTTACAGATACTGGAACACCAAAAGATATAAGACATATAGATGGATATTCAAGCCATGCATACATGTGGTATAACGAAAAGAATGAGTATGTATGGGTTAAATATACATTTAAAACTGATTTAGGAAGAGAAAATCTTACTGTTGAAGAAGCAGAAAAACTAGCTAGTGAAAATCCTGATAGTTCTATAGAAGATCTTTTTAATAATATAGATAAAGGAAACTTCCCAAGCTGGACTGTATATGTTCAAATAATGACACCAGAACAAGCTGAAAAGTATAATTTTAATCCATTTGATGTTACAAAGGTTTGGTATCATAAAGATTTTCCATTAATTCCATTTGGTAAATTAGTTTTAAATAGAAATCCAGAAAACTATTTTGAAGAAGTTGAACAAGCTGCCTTTTCTCCAAGTAATTTTGTTCCAGGAATAGCAGCATCACCAGATAAGTTATTACAAGGTAGATTGTTTGCATATAAAGATGCTCAAAGATATAGACTTGGTGCTAATCATGATCAATTACCGATTAATGCTCCAAAACATCCTACCAATACAAAACAAAGAGATGGACAAATGACTTTAAATAATGGAGGATCAAGACCAAACTATTATCCAAATTCATTTGAAGACATATCTACAGATGAGAAGTTTAATCCACCAGCAGTAAATGTAAGTGGTATATTAGCAAAGCATAAACTAGATGTAGAAGATATAGATTTCCTTCAACCAGGAGAATTCTATAGAAGAGTTCTTAAATCACAAGAAAAAATTAACTTAGTTCATAATATTGTACTACATCTTGGTAATGCTGTTGAAAACATTAAATATAGACAAGCAGCTTTATTCTACAAAGTTGATGTTGAACTCGGAACTAAAGTGGCAGAACAATTAAAATTAGATGTTAATAGAGTGAAAGAGCTTGCAGAAATGTTTCAAGAAGATAGAGTGAAAGCAACTTTAAATTATTAATAAAAATCAGTTCAAGTTTTAGCTGATTTAAGACTGTAGATAGAAGGACTTTTTCTTTTAGGAAAAAGTCCTTCTAATATTTTATATAATTAATTTTAAAATAGAACAGTATAAGATTTGATTTATATTACCAAAATTTATTTTACTTGTAAGACAAAAAAATATTTACTTTGTTGATATTAAGTAGACAAGTTGGATATTTAGTCCTATAATTAACAGATAATTAAGTAATATAAATTATCAACTAATATTAAATAAATTTTAACAAAAATAAAATTTAACATATAAATGGTGGATGATTATGGAAGAAATTTGAATAAATTATTAATAACTGATTTTATGTATTGAGGTCAAATTTGTATAGTGTTAGAATTGGTTTTGATAAAATGAGTAAATTTCATGATGTCAATAAAATCTATAAACTGAAGAATTATACTCTGTATATTTATATTTTAGATATATAGAGGTTGTATTGTAACTGGCTAATTTATTTAAATTAATACTTAGAAATATAAATTAGTCTTTTTTTATGCATAAATGAACTAATTAATAACAAAATTGAATAACACATATTTAGGAACTGTGAGATACATTCTGTATTTGGGCACTTGGAATGTATGGAGTTGGTAGTGCAACCGACTAATTTATTTTTTAATTACTTTTATAGAAATTTTTATACCAATTATTTTTTAATATTGGGATAGAACTTTTTATACAAATTAAATATAAGTTAGTCTTTTTTTATACAAAAATTAACTAATTATATAATAAAAAATTGAATAACACATATTTAGGAACTGTGAGATACATTCTGTATTTGGGCACTTGGAATGTATGGAGTTGGTAGTGCAACCGACTAATTTATTTTTTAATTACTGTTATAAAACTTTTTATGCCAATTATTTTTTATATTGGGATAGAGCTTTTTATACAAATTAAATATAAGTTAGTCTTTTTTTATGCATAAATGAACTAATTATATAATAACAAAATTAAATAACAAATATTTAGGAACTGTGAAATACATTCTGTATTTGGGCACTTGGAATGTATGGAGTTGGTAGTGCAACCGACTAATTTATTTTTTAATTACTGCTATAGAACTTTCTATACAAATTAAATATAAATTAGTCTTTTTTTATGCAAATAGAATGAAATGAACAACAGGAATTTATTAAACTAAAAAAATTTAGAAAGGAGTGATAATTAAAGGATTATTTAAGAGTAAGTGAAGGAGAAATTATCTTATGGGAATTTTAAGAAAATTTAAAAAGGAGGGATTATATGAGTCATAAGAGAAAAGAGTTTTTTGCATTTCTTGCTATAGTAGTGGTAGTTAATATGATTACTAGTATGTTTTTACCTACTGCATCAGTTTTGGCAGCAACAACTTCAAAAGGTAACTCTAATATAGAAGTTAAGATAACTAGTGATAAAAAGACTGTAGAATCAGGAAGTCAGATTACATTTAATCTAGAATATAAAGTTGTTGGTGGACAGGGTTCTATAAAAGAGGGGGACGTTTTAGAATTTAAACTACCTGATGAATTTAGTAATATAAAGCCTAAATATCCACCAGAACATTTTAAAGATGTAGAGGTACATGGAACTACTGTAAGAGCTATATTTAGTAAAGGAGTAGAAACAGCTATTGCTGGATATATGTCAATAGTAGCAACTGCAAAAAATGTAAATAATAACACTCCTGCTAGGGTTGAAGTAAATGTAAATGGTACAACACAATACTTAGATGTGGCGGTAACACCAAAACCAGAAGATCCAAATATAAACCCAAATCCGAATCCAGCAGATAGGCAGTTATTAAAGAGTGTTGAAAATGCTATTGGTTGGGAAGGAAATAAAATGTTAGCTAATATAGCTAAACCAGTGGTTGGAAAAAGTACAAAGTATACTATATATATAAATGAAAAATATGCACCAATGCATAATGTATCTTTAGATGATACTATGCCAGAAGGCACAGAGCTTTTAAAGGATTCTATAAAAATTTATGAAATACCATATGGTGGATCAGCAAAAGATGTAACTAAGGATATGATAAATAAGATGAATATAACTTCTAATAGATTATATTTATACTTAGATTATACAGATAAACAATATATGATAGAGTATTCAGCAAAGTATAATACTGAGTATCCTCAATATATAAATACAGCAAAGCTTTCACAATATGGAAAAGATCCTATAAATAGTTCAACAATAGTTAAACCTATAGTTGATGATAGGATGATTACTAAAGAATATAAAAGTGAAAATGAAATTAAAGATAAGGATGGAAGATCCACATTTGTTGTAAGTAAGATAGGAGACATTGTAGATTATACAGTTGATGTAAATCCTAATAATGCTAGTATAAAAAATGCAATATTTGAAGATAACTTCCCAAAAGGAATGCAGCTTGTTGATGGCAGTGTACAGGTTGGAGAAAAAGATATAAGTGGAAACTTTAAATGGATAACAGATAGTATTAAAGGTAATATAAGTACAACCAATAACAAAATGACTATAAATCTTGGAGATACAAACAAGCACTATTATATATACTACAAACTTAAAGTAACTGATAGATATAAAGAATATAACAATAATGCAAAAATATCTTATGATGGAACATCACAGGAAGTAAATTCAGAAATTAATTATGAGATGAATGCAGGTGCAATAAATGCACAAAAATTAGTTGATAAAACAGAGATTAAAAAGGGTGACGATCAGATAGTTACTTATACAATAAACTTTGATTGTTATGGATATTTTAATCAAAATTATTTAAGTTTAGTTGACAATTTAGATAGTAGATTAAAGATTGTAGGAGTTGAGGTACCAAAGGAATTTACAGCAAAAGTAGCAGATGGAAACAAAGTTACTGTAGTAAATGATAAAGGTTCAATAGACTATGGACAAAAGCTTCAAGTAAAGATAAAAGCTGATTTTAGCAATGTACCAGATGGAACAACAATAAGCAATGTAGCTAAAATAGATAAAGCGACAACAAATGAAGTTACTACTAAAAAAGGATATGTTTTTGAAGCTAAAAAGATTGATAGTTATACAAAAGAAGCATTAAACGGAGCAAAATTTGAGCTTTTAGATAGCAACAAAAATTTAATTGATACTGTAACAAGTGATTCTGAAGGAAATATAAAGCATAATGTTGATGCTCCAGGAGATTATTATCTTAAAGAAGTAGAAGCTCCAAAGGGATATGTTTTAGATAACTTTGAAAAGAAATTTACTATAAAAGATAGTGATATAGGAACAGTTGTTAATATAGGAAACTTAGAAAATAACATAAAGACTGGATCAGTAAATCTTACTAAAGAAGATAGTGAGACAGCACAAAAGTTAGAAGGAGCAGAATTTAAGCTATATTCTAAGGATAATAAAGAAATAGGAACATATACAACAAATAAAGATGGCTTAATAGAAGTAAAAGATTTAAGACCAGGAGAGTATTACTTTGTTGAAACAAAAGCGCCACAAGGATATGACGTAGATAGCTCAAAGCATGAGTTTACAATAGCTTTAGGGGAAACAGAGAATCCTATAAACTTAGTAGTAAAGAATAATATTAAAAAAGGTAAGGCTGTATTAATTAAAGAGGATGGAGATACTGGAGAAAAACTTAAAGGTGCTGTATACGGACTTTATGATTCATCAGATAATCTTATAGAACAAGTAACAACTGATGAGAATGGTAAAGCTATAGTAAGTAGTATGCTAAGACCAGGAAACTATTACTTTAAAGAAATAACAGCGCCAAATGGATATAACATAAGTGATGAGAAAATACCTGTTGAGATAAGAACAGGAGGAATTGCAAATCCAGAAAGCGTAATTGCAAAAGATTCAATAATGCTAGGATCTGTAAAACTTATAAAGGTTGATAGTAAAACAGGAGGAAAACTTAAAGGTGCAGTATATGGAATATATGATGCAGATAATAACTTAGTAGATAAGGTTACAACAGGAGAAAACGGAGAAGTAACAACTACTAATTTAAGACCAGGAAAGTATTATTTTAAAGAGATAACAGCACCAGTTGGATATGAAGTTAATGAAGCTAAATATCCATTTGAAATAACACTCGGACAAACATCACAGGTTCAAGAAATAACAGCTAGTGATAACATAATATTAGGTTCAGTAAATCTTATTAAAGAAGATAGTGAAACATCTCAGAAGTTAAGTGGAGCAGAGTTTGATTTATATAAAGTTAATGATGGTTCTAGCAATGGATTAGTTAATCTAATAAAATCATTATTTAAATCAAATGATGAGAAGATAGGAACATATACTACAGATGAAAATGGTCAAATATCAGTAAAAGATTTAAGACCAGGAAACTATTATTTTGTAGAAATAAAAGCACCAGATGGATATGAATTAGATAATTCAAAACATGAATTTGAGATAGTTTTAGGTAAAGCAGAAAATACTATACAACTAGTAGCTAAAAATAATATTAAAAAAGGTGAAGCTATTTTAGTTAAAGAAGATAGTAAAACAGGAGAAAAGCTTAAAGGTGCTATATATGGGCTTTACGACTCATCAGATAAACTTATAGAACAGGTAAAAACTGATGAAAATGGTCAAGCTATAGTAGGTACTAAGTTAAGACCAGGAAAGTATTACTTTAAGGAAATAAAAGCACCAAATGGATATAATATAAGTGATGAGAAAATACCTGTTGAGATAAAGACAGGAGGGATTACAGATCCAGAAAGTGCAATTGCAAAAGATTCAGTTATTTTAGGCTCAGCAAAACTTATAAAAGTAGATAGCAAAACTGGAGGAAAACTTAAAGGTGCAGTATATGGAATATATGATGCAGGCAATAACTTAGTAGATAAAGTAACAACAGGAGATAATGGAGAAGTAACAACTACTGATTTAAGACCAGGGAAGTATTACTTTAGAGAAATTACAGCTCCATTTGGATATGAGTTAAGTCAAACTAAGTATCCATTTGAAATAACACTTGGAGAAACATCAAAGGTTCCAGAGATAACAGCTAATGATGATGTAATATTAGGTTCAGCAAAACTTATAAAGACTGATAGTAAAACAGGAGAAAAACTTCAAGGTGCAGTATATGGAGTATATAATTCAGGTAATGAGTTAGTGGAGAAAGTTACAACAGGAGATAATGGAGAGACAGCAGCCACTAATCTAAGACCAGGTAAATACTACTTTAAAGAAATACAAGCACCACTTGGATATGCTTTAAGCCAAACAGAATATCCATTTGAAATAATCTTAGGGGAGACATCAAAGGTTCCAGAGGTAGTTACTAAGAATGATATGCTGTTAGGTTCAGTAAATCTTATTAAAGAGGATAGTGAAACAGCTAAGAAATTAGAAGGAGCAGAATTTAAATTATACTCTCAAGACAATACAGAGATAGGAACATATACTACAGATAAAAATGGATCAATAGAAGTAAAAGACTTAAGAGCAGGAACTTATTACTTTGTAGAAACAAAAGCACCAGAAGGATATGCTTTAGATAGTTCAAAGTATGAGTTTAAAATAGTTTTAGGTAAAACTGATACTCCAATACAATTAATAGTAAAAAATAATATCAAAAAAGGTGAAGCTATCTTAGTTAAAGAAGATAGCAAAACAGGAGAAAAACTTCAAGGTGCTATATATGGAATATATGATTCATCAGATAATCTTATAGAAAAGGTAACAACTGATGAAAATGGTAAAGCTATAGTAAGTAGTAAGTTAAGACCAGGAAGTTATTATTTTAAAGAAATACAAGCTCCAAAGGGATATAACATAAGTGATGAGAAAATACCTGTTGAGATAAAAATAGGAGGAATTGCAGATCCAGAAATAACAGTTGCAAAAGATTCAGTTATTTTAGGCTCAGCAAAACTTATAAAGGTTGATAGCAAAACAGGTGGAAAACTTAAAGGGGCAGTATATGGAATATATGATGCAGACAATAATTTAGTAGATAAGATTACAACAGGAGATAATGGAGAAGTAACAGCTACTGATTTAAGACCAGGAAAATATTATTTTAGAGAAATTACAGCTCCATTTGGATATGAATTAAGCCAAGCTAAATATCCATTTGAGATAATTTTAGGTGAAACATCAAAGGTTCCAGAAGTAACAGCTAATGATGATATACTTTTAGGAACAGTAAATCTTATTAAAGAAGATAGCGAAACAGCTCAAAGACTAGAAGGAGCAGAGTTTGATCTATATAAAGTAAATGATAAATCAACTAGTAGTAATTCAATAATAAGGGCAATATCAGACTTCATTACTCCAGATAGTAGTAAGATAGGAACTTATACTACAGATGAAAATGGAGCAATATCAGTAAAAGACTTAAGACCAGGAAATTATTATTTTGTGGAGACAAAGTCACCAATAGGATATGAGTTAGACAGTTCAAAGCATGAATTTAAAGTAACCTTAGGTGAAACTAATACTCCAATACAATTAACAGTAAATAATAACATCAAAAAAGGTGAAGCTATATTAGTTAAAGAAGATAGTAAAACAGGAGAAAAACTTCAAGGTGCTATATATGGCATTTATGATTCATCAGATAAACTTATAGAAAAGGTAACAACTGATGAAAATGGTCAAGCTATAGTAAGTACTAAGTTAAGACCAGGCAACTATTACTTTAAGGAAATACAAGCACCTAATGGATATAACATAAGTGATGAAAAAATACCTGTTGAGATAAAAACAGGAGGAATTTCAGCGAGAGAAAGTGTAATTGCAAAAGATTCAGTTATTTTAGGATCAGCAAAACTTATAAAGGTTGATAGCAAAACAGGTGGAAAACTTAAGGGTGCAGTATATGGAATATATGATGCAGATAATAATTTAGTAGATAAGGTTACAACAGGAGATAATGGAGAAGTAACAGCTACCGATTTAAGACCAGGTAAATATTATTTTAAAGAGATAACAGCTCCATTTGGATATGAATTAAGTAAAACTAAGTATCCGTTTGAGATAAACTTAGGAGAAACATCAAAGGTTCCAGAAGTAACTGCTAGTAATGATGTAATATTAGGTTCAGCAAAGCTTATAAAAGTAGATAGTGAGACAGGTGAACAATTAGAAGGTGCAGTATATGGAATATATGATAAAGATAATAATTTAGTAGATAAAGTTACAACAAAAAATAATGGAGAAGTAACAGCTACTAATTTAAGGCCAGGCAAATATTACTTTAAGGAAATAAAAGCACCAATTGGATATGCATTAAGTCAAACTAAATATCTATTTGAAATAATTTTGGGAGAAACATCAAAGGTTCCAGAAGTAACAGTTAAAAATGACATACTTTTAGGATCAGTAAATCTTACTAAAGAGGATAGTGAAACGAGCAAGAGATTAGAAGGTGCAGAATTTAAACTATATTCAAAGGGTAATAAGAATCTTGGAACATATACTACAGATAAGAATGGTTCATTAGAAGTAAAGAATTTAAGACCAGGAACTTACTATTTTATTGAAACAAAAGCACCAAATGGATATGTGTTAGATAGTTCGAAACATGAATTTAAAATAGTATTAGGAAAAACAGAAGAGACAACTAAGTTAGTTATAAAAAATGATATAGAAAAAGGAGAAGCTATCTTAGTTAAAGAAGATTCAGATAATGGAGAAAGACTTAAAGGTGCTATATATGGACTATATGATTCATCAGATAATCTTATAGAGAAGGTTACAACAAATGAGAATGGTCAAGCTATAGTAAGTACTAAATTAAGACCAGGAAAGTATTACTTTAAGGAAATACAAGCGCCTAATGGATACAATATAAGTAATGAAAAAATATCAGTTGAAATAAATACTGGTGGAGCAGTAAATCCAGAGGTAGCAATTGGAAAAGATAATGTTATATTAGGATCAGCAAAACTTATAAAGATTGATAGCAAAACTGGTGGAAAACTTAAAGGTGCAGTATATGGAATATATGATGCAGATAATAACTTAGTAGAGAAGGTTACAACAGGAGATAATGGAGAAGTAACAGCCACTGATTTAAGACCAGGAAAGTATTATTTTAGAGAAATTACAGCTCCATTTGGATATGAATTAAGTCAAACTAAATATCCATTTGAGATAATTTTAGGTGAAACATCAAAGGTTCCAGAGATAACTGCTAATGATGATATACTTTTAGGATCAGTAAATCTTATCAAAGAAGATAGTGAAAATAATCAGAGCTTAGAAGGTGCAGTGTTTGATTTATATAAAGTAAATGATAAATCAACTAATAGTAATTCGATAATAAGGGGAATATCAGATTTAATTACTCCAGATAGTAGCAAGATAGGAACATATACTACAGATGAAAATGGATCAATATCAGTAAAAGACTTAAGGCCAGGAGATTATTATTTTGTAGAAACAAAGGCACCAGTAGGATATGAGTTAGACAATTCAAAGCATGAATTTAAAATAACTTTAGGTAAAACTGAAAGTCCTATGGAATTAGTAGTTAAGAATACTAAGATAAAAGAAGATAAGCCTAAGGAAGAAGACCCTAAAGAAAATGATGATCCAAAGGATAACAATAATAAACCAAATACAAATGATAAGATAGATAAACCAAAGGATAAAGAAACTATTGATAATAGTAAAAAAGATATTATTCCGAAGACTGGCTATGAGATGAAATATTTATATGCATTTATTATAATAGCAGTAGGTATAATGTTATTGATTTTAGCAAAAAAAAGAAATAAGAAATAAATTAAAAGAACACAACTAAGTTTTAGTTGTGTTCTTTTTTGTTAGTCTATACCTTTATTTAATGTTTAAATCTTTATAAAAATTAGAAGGATGAATGATACCCTTCTAATTTTTATTTATATTACAACTTTTTCTACTTCCGTCTTTATTAAAAACCTTTTTCAAGTGTACTTCATCAAGAAGAATCATAATAATGACCCCTATTAAAATTATTATATTTTCATAAACAATACTAATATCTTCAAATAAGTGACTTAAAAGAAATCCTAAAGATAGATAAATAAAACCCAATATAATAAGAGCATTTGCTGAATATTTTTGTGACTCATTCCATGTATCTTGATTTTTCATTGATGATGGAGTTCTATAACCATATATACCATTTATTTTTTGTGGTGGAAAAGCCTTAAATATAAAACCAATGATTATACATACTATTCCTATAGTACCTATCATATTTACCTCCTAAATTCATTAATAATGAAATGATTTTAACTATATAATACAGGTTCACCTATATTATCTATAATTTCCATATATGTTATTATTGTAATACTAATAATTATAGAAAGGAAGTAGTTATTATGGTATCTAAGAAGTTTCATATTGTGTTAATATTATTTATGATAATTTTTGCGTTGGTTAAGGATTGTGCATCTCTAAAATATTTTTTCTTAAGTATTATAATGCTTCCATTTATAATAATAGATTTAGGATTAATTTGTTACGGGGATAAAAGTAAGTTGAATATACATAACAATATATAATTATTATGTAATATAGAGAAATAATTTTTTTTATTAACTAAATCTTTAAAATTATCATGAACATTAATATATAAATATGAACGATATAAAGAAATCTTATTGAAGTAATGATATAAAATATAGAAAATTTAATAACAGGTAGATAAATATCAGATAATATATATTTGATAAATTGTAAAAAGTATTAAGAAAATATTCTAAAAATAATAAAGATATAAACTATTGTTAAGAAGAACTAGTAAAAATAGTTCTTCTATTTTTGACTTTTTTTTGGCAGTTGATATACTGATTATGTATTTGAATGTAATTTCAAATAAGTAATAATTTAAATACATAATAAGCTCTGGATTATTAAAAGTATATAATTCGTTTTAATTAAAAGCATGATAAAGAGAGATTAAATAAAAATTTAAAAAGGAGAGAGTGATTTATGGAGCAAAAGGGCGAACATAATGGAAAGAAAAAGATATTAAAATGCATTCCATTGGTTATTTGGATAGTAGCAATAATATTTTTAACATTAACTTCTCCATCACTTACGAAACTAGTTAGTGAAAAGGGAGGAGTACAGCTACCAAATGGTTATTCTTCAAAAGTAGCAGAACAATTAGCTAAAGATCACGGGCTAAATTCTAATGATTCTTGTATAGCAGTTTTCCATTCAGATAGTGAACTTACAAGCGCAAATAAAGAAAATATAAAACAGACTGTAAATAATTTAAAAAATGATGAAAATAATCTCCATATATCAAATGTATTAGATAGCTTTAATAATCCACAGTTAAAATCTCAAATGGTATCAAAGGATAATAAAACAATAATTGTATTATTTACATTAAATTCAACTCCAGAAAATATTAAAGATATAAGAGCGGCACTTGAATCTAAGATAAAGACACAAGGCGTTCAGACTTATCTTACAGGAAGTAAATTAATACAAGCTGATGTAAATATAGCAGCACAGAAAGGTCTTCAAAAGACAGAGGGTATAACAATAGTATTTATACTAGTTGTACTTATAATAGTATTTAGATCAATAATTGCACCATTTATTCCATTAATGACAATTGGAATAAGTTATCTTGTGGCTCAAGATGTTGTAGCTATATTAGCTCATAGGTTTAATTTTCCACTTTCAAATTATACGCAGATATTTATGATTTGTATAATGTTTGGTATAGGTACAGACTACTCAATTCTATTATTAAGTAGATTTAAAGCAGAATTATCAAATGGAAAAGATAGATTTGAAGCTATAAAAACAACCTATAAAACAGCAGGTAAGACAGTATTATTTAGTGCAACACCAGTATTTGTAGTATTTGCTTCACTTAATTTTATTTCTTTTAATCTTTATAGAAGTGCAGTAGCTGTTGCAATTGGGATAGTATTTTTAGTACTAGCTTTATTTACAATAGTTCCAGCATTTATGGCTTTACTTGGTAGGAATGTGTTCTGGCCTTCTAAAAAGAATACTGGAGAAAAAGAAAATAAATTATGGGGAAAGCTTGGCTTATTTGCTTTTAAAAAGCCAGTACAAACACTTATTATGGTTGCGGTTGTAACTATTCCATTTATTATATTAAACAACTGGGACGAATCCTTTAATAATGTAAATGAAATAGGAAATCAGTATTCTTCAAAACAAGGTTTTAATATTTTAACTGATAGTTTTGGTGAAGGAAAGGCTTCTACAACATCAATTTATATTGAAAATGATGTTAATATGAAAACGCCAGAGTATATTGCATTAATAGAAAAGATATCAGAGGATATTAGAAATTCTAATAGCAATATAACTTCAGTTTTAAGTGTTACAAGGCCAGAAGGCACAAGATTAGATCAGATTTACGTAAATGATCAAGCAAGTCAAGTTAATAAAGGTGTAGACAAAGCTACAAATGGAATAAATACGGTTAAGGATGGATTAAGTAGTGCAAGTGATAAATTAAATGATTCAAAACCTCAGCTTTCTACTGCACAAAAGGACGTTACAAAACTTCAAAATGGTACATCTAAGACAAAAGATGGGGTAGAGCAACTACAACAGGCATTAAATGAATTAACTAATAGTATAAACTTAGAAACAACTGGTACAAATAAATTAAAATCAGGAATTGCAGATGCAAAGAGTAAATTAGAAGAATTAAAAACAGGACAAAATGAAATACAAAATGGCTATGTAGAAGTAGCGAAAAACCTAAATGAAGTATCAAGTAAATTAAATGGATTTACTCAAAAAATTAATTCAGGTGCAAATGCAATAGATACTTCAGAGCTTCAAAAAATATTTAATTCTCTTAACTCTAACTTAACAGAATATATAAATAAACATCCTGAAGTTATGGGAGATAATAACTTTAAAGCTGTAGTTAATTATATAGAGCAATTAGCTAAAGAAACAGGTGGTTTACAAAAGCAAATAGAAAATCAAGTAGCTAGTAAAATAAAGGGTGCCATTGGTCAATTAAATGATTTAAACAATGGAATTAAGCTTTTAGCTACTTCAATGAACGAGTTAAATTCAAAATCTGCTGAAGTAAGTAAAGGACTAGGTGAATTTAACACTGGTATTAGTCAATTAGAGACAGGGTTAGATGCCTTAGATAATGGACTAGATAAAACAGATAGCGGAAGCAAAAAAATATTAGGTAAAGTACCTGAAATATCAAGTGCATTAACTGAAATTAAATCAGGACAAACTCAAATAAAGAATGGATTTAAAGAGTTTTCAAATCAAGTTGATGAATTATCTTCTGGATTATCATCAGGTGCAAATGGGTTAGAAGAAATTCAAAATGGACTTAAATATGCTAATGGTTTCATTAATGATTGGGCAAATCTTTCATACAATGATTCAGGAATATCTGTTCCAGTACAAATATTTAATAATAGTGAATTCCAAAAAGCATTAAATCAATATATTAGCCCAGACGGAAAGCTAACAGAAATAAATGTATCATTTAATGAGAATCCATATTCTAATGAAGCTATATCAGAGATACCAAAGCTTAAAGACACTGTAGAAAATAGTGTTAAGGGAACTAAGCTTGAAAATGCTAATGTTGGTATTGGTGGTATAGTTAGTACAAGCTATGAAACTAAATTAATGGCAAATACAGATTACAAGAAAGCAGTAGCATTTGTTATTATTGGTGTATCAATTGTATTAGTTTGTATATTAAGATCATTAGTTATGCCAATTTACTTAATGGCATCTCTAATACTAACTTACTTTACTTCACTAAGTATAGTAGAGATTATTGTAGAGAAGATAATGGGGTATCCAGGAATATCATGGATAACATCCTTCTTTGGATTTGTAGTTTTAATGGCACTTGGAATAGACTATTCTATATTTATAATGACAAGATTTAACCAATATGAAGGCATGCCAATTAAAGAGCGTATGATTAAGACAATGAAGGTAATGGGAGGAGTTATAATTTCTGCTGTAATTATATTAAGTGGAACATTTGCAGCATTACTTCCATCAGGAGTTCTATCTCTTGTTGAAATATCATTAGTTGTACTTACAGGAATACTTCTTTATGCAATAGTCATTCTACCATTATTCATACCAGCTATGGTTAGAATATTTAGAGAAGCAAGTTGGTGGCCATTTATGGGCAAAAAGATAGAAGCTAAAACAGAGAGTAAAGCAGAAAATGTAGATGATAGTAAAGAATAATAATATGTTATAAAAAGGAGTAGAAATACTCCTTTTATTTATATACATTTTATGGTAATTCAATCATAATTATCATAAGATATTATATAAGATATCTTAATAAAAAAGGGGGTAATTTATTGTGGATAAAATTCAAGTTAAATCCTTAATTAAATGTGTAATTTGGGGAATAGTATGGGCTGCTATATTATTTGTTGCTGCAATTGTAATCTCTAAATATACAGAGCATGTATTTAAAGATGTTCTGTTTATTGAAGGTATTATCTTTGTGATTATTGGTATTTTTTCATGTGTTGGAGGAGATCCTATGGGGGTATCACTTCAAGGACTTGGGCAAAATAATGCTCAATATATAGGAAGTGCTAATCTTGAAATATCTAAGATGGAGAAAGATAGAGGAAGAAATAGATTTAAGACAACAATAAGTGCAAGTATAAGTATGATGTCACTAATTATTGGTGGAATAATATGTATTATAATTAATTTTATAATCTAAAGAAATTTTAAAGGGTGAAGAGTAAAGATAGATAATATATTACAAAAGGGAGTAGAGATACTCCTTTTTTCTTTTGATTAGTTTAAAGAAAACCACTGTTATACGGATGGTATAGTAAAAGTAAAATTTATAATATATAATCAAAATAATATTATGAAAATATAATTTTTTATGAGAGGATGACAACCTAATGGAGAAGTTTAAAGCAGAAATTAAAAAATTAGAAGATAAAAATGGAACTTATATTGAAATTCCATTTGATGTTGAAAAAACTTATGGAAGTAAAAGAGTTAAGGTAAAAGCAACTTTCGACGGAGTTAACTATAGAGGTTCAATAGTTAAGATGGGGGCATCTTGTTATATTATAGGAATTACTCAAGCTATAAGAAAAACTATTGGAAAGGAGCCTGGAGATATTATTGATGTAACTATTGAAAAAGATGAGGATGAAAGGATAGTTGTACCTCCAAAGGAATTAGTTAATGGTATGGAAAGTGATAATGAAATAAAGGGTTTTTGGAATGGTTTATCATTTTCAATGCAAAGAAAATATGTTAATTGGATAGAGTCAGCCAAAAAAGAGGAAACAAGGATTAAGCGTATAAATACAGCTTTAGAAAAACTTAAAAATAAAGAAAAGATATAAGCAAAATTGAAATATATAACTAAAATAAAAAACTATTAGTTTAATAAAAACTAATAGTTTTAAGATAACACTAAGTGCAAGCATAAGTATGCTCTAACTAATTATTGCTGAGGTACTATGTATTATAATTAATTTTATAATCTAACATATTTGTAGACTTTATATTATAAAAGAATTAATTAAGTAGAATTCTCTAATTGCAATAAATAATTTATAGAATAATATTATATAAATAAGTTTGAAATATTTGTAATGAGTAATTATAATTATTTATAGTATTTAAGAGAGTGAGGATTTAAAAAATGGGATACGAAGTACTATTATTTGATGCAGATGAGACATTATTTGATTTTAGAAAGGGAGAGAATTTTGCATTTTTAAAATGTGTAGATGATTTTAATTTATCGGAAGATAAAGAAGCTTGCATTAAATTATATAAAGAGATAAATACTCTTATATGGAAAGAGTTTGAGAAGGGATTAATTACATCAAAAGATTTAAAGATTGAAAGATTTAGAAGATTACTTAAAGCATTAAATATTGAAAGAGATGCTGAAGAAATTAGTAATACTTATATGAGATATCTAGGTATGTCTACATTTTTATTTGATGGAGTAGAGGAACTTATTAAGAGATTAAGTAAAAATTATAGACTAGTTATTGTAACCAATGGGCTAAAAGAAGTACAAACTAACAGGATAAGTAAATCTACTATAGGAAAATACTTTGAGGCAGTTATTATTTCAGATGGAATTGGAATAGCAAAGCCAGATGCTAGAATATTTGAATATGCATTAGATAGTATAAAGTATAGAGATAAGAGTAAAGTATTGATGATAGGAGATAGTTTATCATCAGATATTAAAGGCGGAATAAATGCAGGAATTGATACTTGTCTTTATAATCCAGATAAAAAGGTTAATGATACTAATATAAAACCTACATATGAGATACATAAATTAGAGGATTTAAAGAACATTCTATAAAAGTTTTGGGCATCAATCTTTACAGATTGGTGCTTCTTTATTAACAGATAAACTCAAAAAAATTCAAATTTATTATGTATAATGATTTATAAAATAAGAATTAAATGGAGAAGTAAAAATGAATAAAGAAACAGTATTTGTTATTGGAGATAGTATATCTTTAAATTATGGATCCTATTTAGAGGACATGATTAAAAATAAATATAACTATGGAAGAAAAAGCAATTTAGAAGATGCAATAGAGGATTTAGATAAACCTATTGGGGCAAATGCTGGTGATAGTTCAATGGTATTAGAGTATTTGAAAGAAGAACATGATAAAGGTGTTAGATACGAAATATTGTTACTAAATTGTGGGTTGCATGATGTAAGAGTAGATAGGGATACTAAAAAAATTCAGATAGATGAAGAGACTTATGAAAAGAACTTAAACGAGGTTATTGGATTAGCTAATAAGATGGCTAAAAAGGTATTTTGGATTACAACAACTCCTGTTGATGATGAAATTCACAACAAGAGAAAGTTTGGATTTTTGCGTTATAACAAGGATGTTTTAAAATACAATAAAATAGCATATAAAATCATGATGGATAATGGTGTATCATCTATTGATCTTTATAAATTTACAAGTACTTTAGGAAAAGATATCTATAGAGATCATGTACATTTTAAAGAAGATATAGTGAAAATGCAGAGTTCATTTATAGCTGGATATTTATTTGGAGTGTATATTTAGCTTAAAATGGAGGAAAAAAATAATGAAGATGATGTCTAATTTTATATGGCATGCTATAAAATTAGCAAATGACATATAAAAGAAAAAGGGTAGCTTATATAGACATTTATTTGTCTTGTAATTTAATTAATATTTAAACTTGAGATAAAGGAGAGATAGTATGAAAGTAACCAGTGCAGGCATCAATAATGGTGTCATTGAAGAAAAGTATGGTAAAAAGGGGAGTGAATTTAATAGTTTTGGGATGCCAACATATTCTTTACCTATAAAGATAGAAGATGCACCAGCAAATACAGTGTCTTTTGCTTTAATATTAGAAGATAAGGATGCTTACCCTGTAACTAAAGGATTCACATGGATTCATTGGGTTGCAGCCAATATAACTAAAGACCATATTAGAGAAAATGAAAGTCAAAATGCTAAAGATTTTATTCAAGGGGTTAATAGTTGGCATAGTGAACTTGGAGGAAACTTAAGTAGAGGAGAATCAAGTTACTATGGTGGAATGGCACCTCCAGATGCACCTCACACATATGAAATTCATGTTTTTGCATTAGATAAATTACTTGATTTAAAAGATGGATTCTATTTAAATGAATTATACAAAGAGATGGAAGGTCATATTATAGATCAAGATACATTAAAAGGTGTTTATAAAAATTAGTTAGAATAAAAATATATTATATATAAATAAAGAACTTAGATACTTTAAAATATCTAAGTTCTTTATTTATTTTAGCTTTAATAATTTATTGAATCTATTAAAATTTAAGAATTAGTGAGAGTTTTTTATAAATTAATTATATAATGACTTTATACATATTTAATTAAATAATATATAACATATAGCCAGCTCATTAATCCATGTAGTATTGCCCATGGTATTGAATGCCATGCAGTATAAGATATTATCATTGCTAGGCAAGAACCAAAAGAAAGTCCAGACTTAACAGTTTTTTTTACTATAACGTTCCTATTATCATTAGTAGTTTGTTTAACTTCATTATTTTCTATATAGAACACCCCTTTTAAATTGATATATGTAAAAAAATGGTTTACCATTAATATTAAGTATAAGCCATAGTGAAATAATTTTCAAAGAGTTATAGGAGAAAAATTTATAATAATATATTTTAGATATATTTATTATTTAAAATTAATCTTATGGGTATAGTAAATAAGATTTGTAAAGAATTAAATATAATAAGTTGTATTTATATAGCATAAATAATTTTATAGGGGATAATTTTATTTAAGGGGGATAGGATTATAGTATGGGGGATAAAAGAAGATGGAAAATTATAAGTAAGAGAAAAATAAAAATGATAATAAGTGGTATTTTAGTTATAGCTGTAATTTTTATTTTAAGTCATTTGACACCTTCAGCTTCAATTAGAAGTGATTTATTTTTTAAAGGATATTTTATAAAATCAATTATAGCAGATATAGAATTTAATGAATTTCAGCATAATTTAGATAAAGTAACATTAGAAGATGATAATTCTAAAATATATAGTGTTAAAAATAAAGGGTTTACAGATAGAAATGGATTTGGCATATATAATTTTAAAGTTAAAAAGGTAGGTTTCTTATATTTTGCAAATGCTTATGGTGAAGCTTAAAGGATAGAAAAAGGGAGTATTTTTAGCTAATTTCTAAGAAAGAAATATTAAAATTTAATTGATAAGTATAGCATTTTGAATGCTATACTTATTATTTTTTTCTTTTTTAAAAGGAATATATAATTAGAAAAATCAAATAAAGAAAATAATAAGGATCAGGTAATAAAAGAAAAAAATAATAAATTAAAAAATCAAATAATTTAAATAGACTTAGAAATTAAAAATAATAATGAGAAGTTAGTAAAATTAAAAAGTTAAAGTATTGCACAAATAAAAGTAAATACTGTAATTAAATAAAATAAATTTTAAAATAAATATACTTTTACTATGAAAATCATTTAATTATGAAATAAATGGTGAGTTTTTTTTTATTAGAGTGTTAAATTCAATTTATTTTAATAAATTTTTTTGAGATATTTATAAATTAATTTATTTGATATATTTATAAATTTTATTGTAATATCTTATTAAAGTTAAACGTTTAATTTTAATAATATTTATTAAAGGAGATAATTATAAATGGAAAAATTAGAATTAAATGAATTAGAAGAAATTAATGGTGGAACATCTGCTCGTAGAGCATGGTATTGGTCACAAACTGGTGCTGAAGCAGGTGCTTATGTTGGGGCTATTATAGATCCTCTTGGTGGAGAAGTTGTAGGTGGTACAGTTGGTGCTCTTGTAGGTGGAATACTTGGTGGATTATCATAAACATTAAAATTCAAACTAAAAATAGTATTATTTCTAAATTTAGAAATAATACTATTTAAAAAAAGGAGTAAAATTTGGATACAGTAGAAATACCTTATGAACATAATCGTATTAAATTTTTAATTTATTCTATAGGACCTATAGCTATTATGTCATTTCTATATTTAATTTATTATTTTATTAGTAATAATAAATTGTCATTTAATCCTTATTATTTTATGGCAATATTGTGTGTTTTTTTGATATTGATATATTATACTTTTAAGAGTGTAGTAATATTAAGAAAAAATAAACCTTGTATTATATTTGATAAAGAAAAAATAACTTCTTGTTCAATATTGGGAGAATATTCTTTAAATATTGATATTTTCGAAGGATATAAGTTTGTTGAATATAAAGGAATTCCTTTTATAAATATTTATCCTAAAGACTATAATATATTCAGAAAACAATTAGGATTACATATATTACGTAGACTAATTTTTCGACAAATTAAAAATAGTGGTTTTGAAGGTCCTATGATTAGCGTATTTACATTATCAACAAATTATCAGTCTGCTATAGATTATTTAGATAAGACTTTTAAGTAAAGATAATTATATATGTAGTATATTATTTGTGGAAAAATATTGTTAAATGCATGAATAAAAATGGTAAAAAAAAGAGCTTTAAAAGCTCTTTTTTATTTAGATAAAATATGTTATAATTTTCTTAATTTTTACAAAATTTATCTATTCCAAACTATGTAATTGATAGTGGTAGAGGAATGTATTTAATATGGCTTATAAATACAGTTTCATATACAATCTATTTAAATATACTTTTAGTATAATTCTATATTATCTTCATTTAATATATTAACAATTTCATCATTTGGAATAGTATCAGTTACTATTCCTTGAATATCATCTACTGTTGCAAATTTATAATTACCATCAATATAGAATTTTTTGTTTTCCATAACTAAGAAAGTTTTCTTGCTAGATTCAATTATTGCAGTTTTAGTTATTCCATCCTCAATATCAAAAGTTGTAACACTTTTATCAAAAACATCAATTCCAGAGCTGCCTATAAAGGATTTATCAAATTTATATCTTCTAATAAGATCAATTGTAACAGGACCAACAAATCCATTTAAATTCTTACTTAATATTCCTGAAGTAGCTATTACTATTATATTATTATCTTCACTAGATAAAATATTTATTATATCTAGCATGTTTGTAACAACTGTAACTCTCTTTTTACTTGAAGCTAATAGTTTTGCAATTAAAATATTAGTAGTTGATAAATCTAGAAAGATTGTATCTCTATCCTCAATAATATCTACGGCTTTTTTTGCTATTATATTTTTCTTAGAAAGATCTATTTTTTTACGATCAGAGAATTCATAAATTTGTTTAGATTTACGAAGCTGAATAGCACCACCATAAGTTCTTTGAAGTTTATCCATTTGTTCTAATTGCTTTAAGTCTTTTCTAATACAGTCTTCTGTAACACTGAATTTTTTACTTAAGTCCTTAACTTTAACTTTCCCTTCATTATCCAAGATATTTAATATTTCATCTAATCTTTCTTTGTTAAACAATATAAAAACTCCAATCTATATAAATTTAATAATATTTTATAGAATAAATAATCTAAAATCAAATAATTATACATTAATTTAATAAAAATAATAAATGATTTTTATATTGATTATATGGGTATATTATGAAAGTCATAAAGAAAAGTACTAAGTGATTTTCTTTATGACTTAGTACTTTTGCCGGCCCATAAAATATTACGCTAGGCATTATCCTATGACGCTATAATGATGCCTTTAAAAATATTATAAGAGAAAAATTCGGCGAAATCAATAGTAAATAATAAATAATAATAAAAAACAATAATAAATAATAAACAAAGAGAGAGATATTTTAAAACATAATTATTTTATTAATGTTAATAATTTAAAGAATATAAATATTATTTAAACTGCATATTAATTTTGTAAATATTAAGCAACCCACACTGTAAACAAATGATTAAAATAGAAGATTAATACAAATTAATTATATATAATGAAATATGGAAAAACGTATTAGTTAGGGGGATGAATAAACTAATGATAAAACTCGAAAACATTAATAAAAGATACACTATGGGTAAAGAAGTTTTTAATGCTTTAGATAATATAAATCTAGAGGTTGAAAATGGAGACTTCATGGCTATAGTAGGTCCTTCAGGATCAGGTAAATCCACTCTTATGCATATTATAGGGGGACTTGATAAACCAACTACTGGACAAGTTATTGTAGATGGTAAAGACATAAGTACTTCAAAGGAAAAGGAACTTGCAAAGTATAGAAGTACAAAGACTGGATTTATATTTCAAAATTTTAATTTAGAATCAACACAGACTGCACTTGAAAATGTTATGATGCCACTTATATTTGCAGGGATATCTGGAAAGAAAAGAGTTGAAATGGCAACTGAAGCTTTAGAGAAAGTTGGACTTAAAGATAAGATTAGAAATAAGCCAACAGAATTGTCAGGGGGACAAAGGCAAAGGGTTGCTATTGCAAGAGCTCTTGTAAATAATCCAGAGATAATATTTGCAGATGAACCAACAGGTAATCTAGATTCTAAATCTGGAGCACAAATAATGCAATTACTTAAGGATCTTAATAAAAAGGGATATACAATTATTATGGTTACTCATAATAATGAACAAGCAAATGAAGTGAAAACAGTAGTAACTATTAAGGATGGAAAAATAGAGGGGATAAGAAAAAATGAAATTTAAAGATTACATAAAGATGGCTTTTTCTAATTTAGGAAGAAGAAAGCTTAGAACATTTTTAACCGCTTTTGCAGTAGCTATTGGAGTTATGCTTATAATTACAATGGTAAGCCTCGGAAAAGGCGTTGAAAATTTAATAACAGATTCTTTAGAAGAATTCAATAATATAAAAGCTATATCAGTTATACCTACTCAGTATAAAGATGATGTAGATGATAGTGCAAATACTAATGAAAATGCAGTAGCAGATACTAAGTTTAAAGAAATTACAAAAGAAAATATAAATAAGATTAAAGAAAAAGGGGACGTTCAAGATATAGTTTCAATGTTTAATGCTAGTATTAGTAGCATCAAGCTTGGAGATAAGGATGTTAAACTTGCCTCTGTTAATGGTGTAGATACTAATTACAGTATATATGCAAAGTCAAATGTTGATTCAGCAAGACAAAAGAAGAAAGATGATAGTATAGACTACTTAATATCAGGTAATTTAATTAAAGATAATAATGCAAGTGAATGTATGATTACAGAAAAGCTTTCAAAGAAATTAGGAATAGATAATCCTAAAGACATGATAGGAAAAGAAATAGAGATAATAGCAGATAAAAGTTTTGCTAATATAAAGGAGAAACCACTGAACCTAAAGGTAAAAGTAGTTGGAGTAATAAATGAAAAAGTAAATGAATCAGATAGCGTAATTACAACAATTGGAGTGGCAGATAAGATAAATAAATTTATGAAAAACAATGAATACACTTATGCAAAAGTTGGACCAACAACTATAAATGTTAATGTTAAGAATGCTTCTGATGTTAAGACAATTAATGAGTATATTCAAAAAGATTTAGGATATACAACATTCTCATTGGAAGATGTTGCAGAGAGAGTTAAATCAATATTTATAGTTATTAAATCAATACTTGCAATTGGTGGAGCAATAGTTTTATTTGTTGCAGCACTTGGAGTAATAAATACAATGATTATGTCTATTTATGAAAGAACTAAATCTATTGGTGTTATGAAAGCTGTTGGTGCATCTAAAGGTGATATTAAGGCAATATTCTTAGTAGAGTCTGGAACAATTGGATTTATAGGGGGAGTACTTGGAACATTATTCTCTTTATTTAACTTAGTTGTAATTAAGGCAATTGCAATGTATGTACTAAAATCTAAAGGGGTTACGGATACATCATTTTTAGATAATGTATTTGCATCACCACTTAAGATATGTTTAATAACAATAAGCTTTGCGATAATAATTACTATATTAGCTGGATTATATCCATCATCAAGGGCAGCTAAGCTTAACCCAATTGATGCATTAAAGTATGAGTAATTAAAATAAGTAATAAATTATTTATAAAAAAATCATTACAAATTAATTTTTAGTCTTTATAATTTTGTTACAATAATTATATATAAAAGTAGAGAGAAGTGAGATGGTACATATGAAAAAATTTGATATCAATGAATTACTTAAACAAATAATAATTATTAACAGCAATATTAAAAGTGGAGATAAAGAAAAATTAATTAAGGGTATAAATTATTCAGAATTAACAAGCTTAGAAGCTTTAAAGGTAATAGAGGGAGTTATAAACTACGGTGTATTACTTAAAGAGGAGCAATTAGAGGATCTTCCAAAGGTTGATTGTAAGAAGTTAAATACAGCATTATATTTACTACTTAAATATTATAGAATAATGGATATTGAAAGTTTAGATGATGGATTAGATTCAATGCTTAGTATAAATATAGATTCAACAGATGGGGGATTCTATGAAAAAGATACTATTGCACCTGTATCTGCTATAAATGATATTATAGAAGATTATGCTTCAGGTTCTAGACCTTCAGACTTCGAAGATTATGACTTAGCAAGTGATGAAATAAGTCTTTATGAAGTTAAGATTGATTATGGAAATAAGAGTATAATAAGAGAATTTGAAAGAACAATTTTTAGTTAAGAATATGTTGTAATAATAAAAACTCCAGCAAATTTATTTGTTGGAGTTTTTAATTAGTAATTTAAGAAAACTGTGTATTATTCATTCAAAAAATCTATTGTTTCTTCTGTCCAATCAGTTGGACCTTCATCTGATTTAATAAATTTTCTCCAATATCGGCCTGTCTCTTTATCAAATATTATAATATTTGAGTCGTTAGGGCGTATCATCTCATATCTACTCTTATTAACTATATCATTTTCAGTAAAATGCTTAAAAGAATAAATTATCGCCCCTCCCAAAATAAGAAAACCTATGACAATTGATATTCCTATAATAATTGTGGACTTTTTTTCCAAGTTATCCCCCTTTTTTTTAGATACAATTGTACATTAATCCATATGTTTAATTACAACATAAATTCCATAAAATTATAGTTATTTATAAATATCAGCATAATTTATTTTAGTCTGTTCTTTAAGTTTTTTTATTTTCTTTTTCAAGCCTCTTAATGATTTTTCTCAAACTTTTAATAAGAAGCTGCAAAGTGAAATTTTAGGGTGTAGTAGATTGTTAAAGATTAATATAGAAATATATAAATAGTATTTTTATAGAGCTAAAAAGAATTTCTATTGTAGGTTTTAGTGACTTAAATTGATATTATTATATATTTTTCACATAAAGATGAGGAGATTATTCTTAAGAGAAAACTAATGAATATGTCGAAATTGATTATAAATTCACTAAAAATTAAAAATATTTAATAAAAATTCAAAAAACTATTGACCATTAAACCTTTACATGATAATATTTGGATTGTAAAGGATATTTATACAAGTTAATAATTGGATTGTTACTCAATAAGGAGGCAATACCTAAGTCAAAATTTAATTCTTACATTATCTATACGCAAAGAACCATACTTTTTGTGGTCTATTAGTGTGCAGTTATATGTTTAGAATAACTTTGATTTGGGTATTTTTTATTTACAAATAAATTAAAAAAATATTTAAGTTAATAATGGTGTCGCGACTAATTAATTATAAAAAAAGTAATTTTGGAAAGGGAGAATAATTTTATGGCTTTTAGAATTAAGAAAAAAACACTTATAGCTACTGTTTTAGCAGCAACTGTAATTGCTGGAAACCTAGGGGGAATAAACGCATTAGCAAAGGATAGAAGAGATCAGGTTACAGATTTTAAAAATGTACTTAATGTAACTGCAAATCCTACATCAGAAATATATGGATCATATTCAACAAATAAGTATAATAACTTTTCAGATATGGGAGCTTGGCATGGATACTACCTTCCAAGTAAGGATGCAACAAATATTTACGGGGGATTTGCAGGGCCTGTAATTATAGGGGAAGAGTATCCTGTAAATATGTCAGATACAATAAGCAAAATAGAAGTTAAAAATGCTGATAATAATGAACTATATGATTTAACAAAAGCTAAAAAGGTAAGTTTTGATTATTATCCAGGAAAATTAGTACAAGTATATGAAATGCAAGATTTTAACTTGAAATTAGAGCTTATATTTGCATCAAATAGAAGTGCACTTGTAAGAACAGAAATTGAGAATAAGACAGACAAAGAACTAAACTTAGATGTTCAATGGACTGGAAATATCTTTGGAGAATTTAATACAGGTAAAAAAGTTATAGATTTAAAGCAAAGCTTAAAGGCTACAAATGATGGAGTTCAAGTTAACTTCTCAGATTTTAGAGATACATGGAACTTCTTCTCAACTCCTGAAACTAAGTTCACAGTTAAATATGATGGTAATGTAGAAACTAAAGTTGAAGGAAAAGAATACACTACCAAATTAAAAGATGCAGTGAAAATAGCACCTAAGGGAGAATTTAAAACATATTCAACTCAAAGTTATACATTTACTGATAAGGAACTTAAACAAGAAAATAAAAAGTTAGATGATTTTATTAAAAATGGAGACAAGCACTTTGCAGATAACAATACGCGTTGGCAAGGATATTTAGATAAAACATTTGAAAAGGTAGAGAGCACAAGAAACCCAGAATATAAAAATGCTGCTGTAAAATCAGTTGAAACATTAACTACAAACTGGAGAAGTGCAGCAGGTGCTATAAAGCATGATGGTATAGTACCTTCAATGTCATACAAATGGTTTATAGGAATGTGGGCATGGGATTCATGGAAGCAAGCAGTTGCTACAGCAAACTTTAATGGAGATTTAGCTAAGGATAATATTAGAGCATTATTTGATTATCAAATAAGTAGTAAGGATGATGTTAGACCTCAGGATAAGGGCGCAATAATTGATGCAATATTCTATAACAAAGATGGAGCTAGAGGAGAAGATGGCGGTAACTGGAATGAGAGAAACTCAAAGCCAGCATTAGCAGCTTGGGCTGTTTGGAATGTATATGAAGCAACAGGGGATAAGGCTTTCTTAAAAGAAATGTATCCAAAACTTGTTGAGTACCATAACTGGTGGTATACAAATAGAGACCACGATAAAAATGGTATAGCAGAATATGGTGGAATGGTACATGATGCTCATTGGTTATACGATGAAAATGGAAATATAGTAAAAGATAAAGATGGAAATCCTAAATTTAATGAAGATGAAGTAATCTTAGCTGCTGCTTGGGAAAGTGGTATGGATAATGCTACTAGATTCGATAAAGAAGGCGCAGGGGGAGAAGATATTGGAGTTAAGGTATTTGAAAATAAAGATAAGAAGGGAAATCTTATTGGATATTCAATAAACCAAGAATCAGCTGATTTAAATGCATATCTTTATGCAGAAAAAGCTTTCTTAAAATCAATGGCAGAAGAGCTTGGAAATAATGGCGATGCTAAAAAGTATGAGAAAGAAGCAGATTACGTAAGAGAATACGTAAGTGAAAATATGTTTGATGAAAAGACAGGATTTTTCTATGATCTTCAAATAAGTGCAGATGGAAAGAAAAAGAACATGTTAGATGAAAGAGGAAAAGGAACTGAAGGTTGGATTCCTCTATGGGCTAAGATGGCAACACAAGAACAAGCTGAACAAGTTAAAGATAATATGACTGATCCAGGAAAGTTTGATACATTTGTACCATTCCCAACAGCTTCAAAGGATAATTCAAAGTACGATCCAAATAAATATTGGAGAGGACCAGTTTGGATGGACCAAGCTTTATATGGTGTAGAGGCTCTTCAAAACTATGGATTTGATAAAGATGCAGAAAGAATGGCGAAGAAATTATTTAATAATGCAGAAGGCCTTATGGGAGATGGACCAATAAGAGAAAATTATAATCCTGAAACAGGTAAGGGACTTCATACAACAAACTTCAGTTGGTCAGCATCAGCTTACTACTTAATGTACCAAAATACATTAACTTCAAAAGATACAACATCACAAGATGGAATAGCAATTCCAGTATCTGAGGTTGAAGATGGTAATAAGCCAGGAGATGAAAATAAACCAGGCGATGAAAATAAACCAGGTGATGAAAACAAACCAGGCGAAGGAAATAAGCCAGGAGATGAGAATAAACCAGGTGAAGGAAACAAGCCAGGTGAGGGCAATAAACCAGGAAATGATAACAATAAACCTGGAGAAGACAAGCCAGGGGCTGACAATAGTAAGCCAGTACCACCAACTGGATACGCATTTGGATTTGCAGGACTTGCAGCAGCTGCAGCTTCAATAGGTGTAGGTGTTAGAATGCTTAAGAGAAGAAAGAAATAATAAATTTATTTAAAATCTTCTTAAGCAATTAAAAGTTACTAAGGTAAATATTATAAATAAGACTATTAAGTTAAATAGTCTAAGATATATTACTAAGGTAAGTAAATTTAATAGTATGAATAATGAAGTGAGTATTAGGAATTTAGGTTTTTAATACTCACTTTTATTAATATCTAACATTTTATTATTTTGGAACCTTCCAAGCAAATTCCATACAATCACTACTTTCTTTATTTCCACTTTTATCCATAAATATTGCTTGTTTTAAGATTTAATATATAATTTTAATTAAAGGAAACATAATAGATTTAGATCAAATACAAAAACTATTAATTAAGATAATACGAAAAATTTAGACTATATTGGAAAAAGTACGGATCATCAGTTATCAATTATTACTGGAGGCAATTGGGGAAACATTTGATCAGTTTTACCAGAAGTATATCAATATAATATAAGTACACACAAATATGAATGGATTCAAACAGAAATTAACTTATCTTATACTTTAAAAGTTATTAGCAATGGTTGGGCAAGCTCTGCTACTGGTGGATATTTTTGCAGAAAGTAGGTAATTAAATTGAGTAAAAAAGAAAAAAGAATAGAAGAACAAGATGATTTATTAGCAAGAGTTTATGATTTAATTTTAAATACACAAACTCTTGATGATGAACGTTCTAAACTGATTGAATTTAAGAATGCAGTTGAAAGCGGAAAAGATTTTGAGCAACAACTAATGGACTTAGCAGAAGCTTTACGACAACTAGCAGTTCGTAAGTTCAAGGATAAAGAAACACTTAGTCAAGAAGTTGGTAAATTTTACATGGACATTTCTACTACTGGATTACTTAAAAAGAATTTGGGTATTGGCTTGGCTGCACTTGGCTTTTTAGGTAAATAAAGAATTCATTTTCTATATTCTTTTATTGCTTGCTCTAATTCTTTACATTTTACATTTGGTGTTGTTAATGTTAGGTTTTTAATACCTATATTTAATAGTTTTTATACTATGTATGTATAAAGTTTTAGATATATTTTCACTCAATAAAGATTAAAATATAAGTGATATAATATAATAAATAAGAAGTAAGAGGTGATAAATAACGTGTTTAATACTTTAAGTTATATAGGTAAAAAACTTAATGATTCAAATGTAGTATGGGGAGTGGGAGCTTCCATATTATTAAATCAATTTAGTCTTATAGATAAACCTAATGATATAGATATTTTTGTAGATATTAAAGATATTGATAAAGTAGATGAAATTCTTAAAAGTATTGGTGATAAAAAGCCATGGGAAAAAGCTTCTACATATTCAACAAAATATTTTTACGAGTATGTAATAAATGGTGTTAATATTGATGTAATGGCTGGGTTTAGAATTAATCATAATAGTGGAGTATTTGAATATGTTTTTGATAATAGGTCAATTTCAGAAACTAGAAAAATTAATGGAGTTGATATTCCTTTTACTTCTTTGGAAGATTGGTATGTGATTTATCAATTGATTCCGAGCAGAGAAGCGAAGGTAAATATGATAGAAAAATATATAATATCAAATGGAATTAAGAGATATGATTTATTAGAGAGAATGTTAGAAGGAAATTTGCCATTAGAAGTTAGAGAGAAAGTTAAGAATATGTTATCTTCATAATGAAAATAAAAGCTATGAAAATCTTATGATATTCATAGCTTTTTTTTACTACAATTATTTAATTAAAAGTGAATTTATAAAAGTTTATTTAAGTCTTTTTATAGTATTTCTTTTTCAAGTTCTATACAATCATATTTGTTATCAGAAAAATTACCTTTTATTTCAACGTTAGTCAAGATGTAAAGTCCACACTTATGCTCTAGTTTTATACCATTCCAATTTTTAAATTATACTTATAATAGAAAGTGAGTTAGAATCTAGTGCTTTAGCAAAAATAATAGTTGAAATACAATTTAAATTTGAATAATTAGTTGGTGAAGGTTTAGATATTGATTTTTTACATTTACTATATATATTAAAAATGTTTTATAATGTTAAAGATGTTAATGAAGAGTATAAAGATATATTAAATAAAACCGATAATTATAATTAGTAGTATTGTAATTATGATGAATATATCTATACATATAAATTTGATTTGGAGAAAATAGAAGTTATAAAAAGTGAAGTATATTCAGCAAGAAAAAGCTATTTTAAACGTGTTAAGTTAAAGTTGTTTCCCAAGGAGACAACTTTTTAATATTTAATAAGAAGGAGTGATTTCTATGAATTTAAATGATGAATTAGAAATAGTAAGGTACATAATAGATGAAAAAAAAATTATCTATTATAGCAATAGGAGGAGAAAAGGAAATCGAAATAAGTGCAGAAAAAGAAGAAATCGAAGAATAAAACAATCTACTATCAAAAGAGATTATTATAGTTTTATTTGATAGAAAGATATTAAAATTTGATTCAGTAGGAGAGTAATATGTTAAATGAATATAGATTAAAATTTTTTAATTCCTTCTTGTATAGATTATTTGATCTAAACAAGGGGATTTTTTTAAATTCAACTGATAGTGAATATGATTTAGATGAATTTAATTATGAATACATAGAAAAAGGAATGATTGTAGCACTAGCAATGTATATTGATGATAAATTAGCTATTGCAGATGCTGTAATATTAAGTGAAATAAAAAAAGAGGAAGGGAAGGTTTATTTAAGCAATGGATTATGTTTTAACAAAAATGGAGAACTAATAGATCCTAAAAATTATAATATTTAGAGGTGAATTATGTATAAAGTATATAAAAAGAAGTCGTTAGATGAAAAGAGAAAAGAAGTGGAGTTATTAATAAGTAATGTTCAAAAAAGAATAGAAAAGATTTTTGATACTCCAGAAAATATGAAGGAGTATTTTTCTTTTAAGACAAAGTTTTATAGTTATTCTCATAATAATATTATCTTAATGCAGAAACAACCTAATGGAACAGTTGAAGGTTAGTTATTATATCTTTTGTAAAGAAAAGGATTTCAAATAAATAAGAGTGAAAAAGGAATAAAGATATTAGTAGAAGTTAGAGAAAAAGTTAAGAATATTTTATCTTCATAATACAATAAAAGCCGTGAAAATCTTATGATTTTCATGGCTTTTATTGTATTATGATTACTTGAATTTAAGTGAATTTAAGTGAATTTATAAAAGTCTATTTAAGTTTTTTATAGTATTTCTTTTTCAAGTACATAAGTTTCAATATGTAAGTCATGGGGATTAAGTATCTTAACTATTTTAAATCCGCATTTATTTACATAAAAGTTATGATTTCTTTTTGAGAAACCGGGTGTTTCAGTAGTCCATTTCTTAGTGTTTGGATATTTAGACTCGATATATTTCCACACTTTTAATCCTAGACCCTTATTATGAATATCAGGATCTATAAAGATATTACCTAAGTAGTTTTCTTGATTTTCATTTATAAACACAATAAAGCTTCCTATAAGTCTATTATCTAATAATATTTTATAGGATTCAGAAGGTGATTCTAAAGCCCACTTCCTTAGAAAGTCTCCATTATCATATCCAGTAGGTCCATCTTTTTCATTATCTGTATGAAGCTTAGAATCAGAGTCGAAAGCTCTTGTCATTATATCGGTTAATGGAATAATGTCATCTTTAGTTATAGGTTCAAATCTTAGAGTTTTATTATTATCCATATCTTATCTCCTTTACAATATTGAAGAGTTTAGCTAATTACTATAATATACCTATTATAACATTGTTTACATAATATTCTGTAATACTAATTCTAATAAAATATTTATAAATACGAGGGAACCTTATATAGATATTGAATATCTAATGGTCATAAGGGAGGGATAATGTGGAATCAATAAATTTTTTAAGAGGAAACTTTATAGTAGAAAAATATGATATAAGTTTAGCAAAGAAAGGGAGTAGCGAGGCATTTACTAAGTTAATGCAGGATAATCTAGATTCTATGTACAGAGTGTCAAAAGGTATATTGAGTAATGAAGTAGATGTTGAGGATGCTATACAAAATACAATTTATAAAGCTTATAAAAATATAAAATCATTGAAAAAAGATAAGTATTTTAAAACTTGGTTAATCAGAATTTTAATTAATGAATCTAATAAGATTTATTCTAAGAGCAAAAGAATTTATAGTAAAGCTGAAGAAGAGACATATACAATTGATAAAGATGGTCACATAGATTTATATAATGCTATAAGTAATTTGCCAGAGGAATTTAAAGTGACTACAATATTATTTTACTTTGATGATATGAGTCATAAGGAGATAGCTAAAATTTTAGACATTGCAGAGGGAACTGTAAAATCAAGGCTATCTAGAGCAAAAGAAAGACTTTATGTAATGCTTAAGGAAAAGTAGAGGGGGATATTATGGATAAGTTTGATATGGAATTAAAGGAGATGGCAAAAAAATCTGAAGTTAAAGCTTCAAATCACCTTAGAGAGAAAGTTAATAAAACTTGTAGAAGGGCAAAAATAAAATATATGTTTAAAAGTGTAAGTAAGGTAGCGGTAGTTTTTATAGCTTGTATATTTACATTAGGATTTAGTTTTCCAGCATTTGCAGATCAAGTACCTATAGTAAGAAATGTTATAGAATATTTAAATGAAAAATTTGATAGGCATGGATATGAGAATGTGGTAGAGGGAGTTAGAAAGTCTATTAAAGCAGGCGATTATTCAATTAATATTGAAGATGTATATTATGATGATTTAGAAATGACGTTATTTTATACAGTTACTAGTAATAAACCATTAGATAAAGCAAAAAAATATTGGTTTGATGCTAATATGAAGATGAATATTGATTGTGGTTATGAATATGCAATAGAAGAGGGAAGTCTTATTGATGAAAATACTTTTGCTGGAATGATGACATTTAATTTTATTCAAAATGATACGGGTTCTAATGAGATAAAAATGCAAGATAAGCTTGATATAGAATTAAAGATAAGTGATTTATTTATTGGTTTTGGAGATAAGAAGGAAGAGATTCCAGTTGAAAAAAATATATTAAAGTTATCATTGGATAATAAAGCAAATTCTATTAAAGAATATAAGGTAAATAAAGTAATAGAAAATGATGGAGATAAAATTGAAATTCTTAAAGTAAAGAGGTACCCAGCAAGGATACTTGTAGAGAATAGAATGAGCATTGATAAAAAGGACAAAAAGTTAGACTTTATAGTATGGGATGCTAAAAAAGAATTAAAGTATATTGCAGGATTTGAAAATAAAGTAGAAAATTCATATCTGAATCAATATATAATGCCTGAAAGTGATGAAATTTATATAGTTCCTATATTGAGAGATAGAGATAATATAGAAGTATTAAAAGATAAAATTATAAAGGTGAACTTAAGATAGAAAATAGGAGGCTATTGAATAGGAGTTATTTATTAGATTTAAATAATAAAAATAAAAGCTATGAAGATCTTATGATATTCATAGCTTTTTCTTTTGTAATTACTAAGCCTAAATGAAGTTATAAAAAAGGAATTAAGCCTTAAAATACAGCTTAACTCCATTTATGTATGAATTATTTAATTATAAAGGATACAATACCTATAATTATACATAGAATTCCGCCTAAGAATTGTCCTATTCCAGAAGCTTGTCCCATTATTAAAAGATTGAATATGTTTTTTCTCTTTTGAGTCTTTCCAAAAAAGGCATCATCTGTTTTCATTCTATGGATACCCCATAATGTTAAAAGCACTCCAAAAAGTATAAATAATAGCTTTCCAATTATCATAATTTTAACTCCTGTTTATCATTTGCTTTTTATCAATCAGTATATCTTACATATTGTATAGTTAATAATCCTATTTAAATATAAAAGTTCCTTAGATTAATAAATCAATTTATATTATAGTATTTTAGGATAAGTGTCAATAGGTAATATATCATGGTTGTAGTGGAAATATATGTTATAATTATAATAAAAAAGTAAATGAATTTATATAAGGCAGATAAGCTGAGGGTTCGTTATAGTGTTATTAAGTTAGTTTGAGAGTTACTATTTATTGGAAAGATAATTTTACTATTTAAAAAATTAGGGGGTATTTATATATGAGAGTTTGTATAATATGTGAAAGTGAAATGATTGAAGGATTTAATTTTAAGATTGTTAGAAAAGAATAGTATTTTCGTAGAATAAGTCAATAAAAACACAGAGTTTTAAAAGGTAGAGGATTAATAATGAGAGATAGGTTGATAAGAAAAATAACAGTTACATTAATTGTAATTTTCCTAATATCAATTCCATTGTTACCATATAAATTGCCAAAGAAAATGGATAATCAAAATCATACAATGGTAAAGGTATGGTTTTCTTCAATGGATGGATTTTTAACAACAGATGGACAAGGAAATTCAGAGAATAAATTTACTGATAGCAATATAATAGGGAATACTCCTTACAAGGAATTAACTACATTTAAGAAAGGCATTCCTAAATACCTTGAATTTCATCTTTATGGAGAGATTAAAAAAGAAAAAGGCGGTTATGAAGTTTTTGATGTTAAGGATTGGTACCCATCAAATGGACATGTACAATTATTAGATACTGCATTATGGGAAGAGGAGATTAGTGATGTTTATTTCATAATAGTTGGAGTGATGGTGCTATTAGGATTCATTACATTTTTTATAAAGCATAGAAATAGATATGACTAGAGTTTTATATAAATAGTATAAAGGGGATAAAGGTTATGGATTTTAGAATGATTTTTGTTGGATTAGTTATAGGATTATTTATTTTCTTAGGAGTTATTTTTTCAATGGGGAAGGGAGCATTCTTAATTGCAGGACTTAATACAATGTCAAAGGAAGAGAAAGCAAAATATAATGTTCCTGCTTTATGCAAATATATGGGGAAATTCATGTTTGTAATTGCTTTTTCTATATTACTGTTTGCTTTAAGTGAAGTATTTGAAAAGAAGGCATTATTTGTCATAGGACAAGTAATCATGTATATTTCTATAATATTTACTTTAATTTATATGAATGTAAGTAAGAAATTTAAGAAGTAATATTTTAAAAAGCTATTATCAGTATGTATAGTATTGATAATAGCTTTTAATTTTAAATGAAGAAATTAATAAGAGTTAGTTGTGAACATTCTCGATATCTTTCCATGCTATAGCAAATACAATTAAAGTAAATAATGTATATATACCAACTATTAGGTATCCTTGTGTTATTGAATTGTTTAAGAAGGAAATAATAAACTTACATAATATAGTTAATATTCCATATGAAAGTAGTCCAATAGGAAGGATAATGTACCACTTAATTCTTCTAGCTAAAGCTAAAATAACTCCTGAAAAAATATTAAGTTGAATAAGGGATAATGTAATTAAAAAAGAAACAGGCTTAGTAAGTGATATAATATATTGTGAGATAAATGATTCAGAAGAATTTATTAATAAAGTATTTATTAAAGCACCAATTAAGCTATAGAGTATAAATACTATAATCCATTGTCTTAATCCTTTAAAAAGCAATTGTTTTTTGCTATAAGGAAGATTTGTTGTACTTAAATAAACCTTATCACTTCCCATCTGTGGGCATATTCCTTTTAAAACGAAGATTGGATACATACATAATATCGCTGTTATAGCAGTATAGGACTTACCGTAAATCTGTTTTATAAATTCATGATATTCTGGAACAAATCCTAAAAATAAAAGTGATAGAACACCAAAACTAAGTACACCTGATATAAGTACCAATGTAATAGAATTTGCATCATATAACCAATCCTTTTTAACTATTTGCATGACTATATACCTCCTTATATAGATCTATTACTGAATTACCATTCATTCTTAAATCCTCAACTAGTTCGTTATGGACTATATTTCCATCCTTTAAAAGAATGATTCTATCTAGCATTTTTTCAATATCTACTAGCAGATGACTAGAAATTATCATTGTACTTTTTGGACTGAAATTTTCTAAAATCATTTTAATTATTTCTTCTCTAGTAAGTAAATCAACAGCAGCTAAAGGTTCATCCAAAATATATAAGACACCTTCAATTGATAGGGCTAATGCTAAATGCATTTTTTCATTTTCACCTTTTGATAATGTCTTTATTTTATTCTTTAAGTCTAAATTAAAGTTTTGTAATATAGTTTTACATTTTTCTTTATTAAATAGTTTAAAGTTTTCTTCATAATAAGATATACAATCCTTAATAAGCCAATCATTAGGCATAATTGAATTATCGCTCATGTAACCAATAAGTCCTTTATGCTTATAATTGAATTTATCTCCTTCAAAATAATATTCTCCACTATTAAATGTAATTTGACCACCTAAAATTTTAAGTAATGTACTTTTTCCCTGTGCATTTGGAGCTAAAAGACCTATTATTTCACCTTTGTTAATATCTAATGTTATATTGTTTAGAATGATTTTATTTTCATAGCTTTTATTTAGATTAATTAATTTAATCATTTATTCCCCTCCTAAATTTACTCGGCTATTTCTTCAAGTATCTTTAAGGCATTTGCTTTTGATATTCCTATTGATTTCATATTTTTAAGAAATTTATCTGCTAGTTCTATGCCCATTTTATATTGAAGTTCATCTGAATTTTCTTTTCTATCACTTATAAATGATCCCATACCTCTTTTGGTATATGTAATACCCAATCTTTCTAATTCACCATAAGCTCTCTGGAGTGTGTTTGGATTAACCCCTAAGGAAGTTGACATACCTCTTACTGAGGGGAGTTTATCACCTGGCATTAAATTGCCAGTAGCAATAGCCCTACGAACAAGTTCTATTATTTGAAGGTATATGGGCTCATTACTATTAAATTCAAAATTATCTAAATTCACAATTAAAATTCACCTCCATTTGCTTTGTACTAGTGTACTACTGATATAGTACACTAGTAATAAATGGAAGTCAACAAAAATTACCATATATTCAAAAAAATACTTTGGAATATATGGTAATATAATATTAATTATTTAAAATATACATATTGATTTTAAAGTAATCTTAGTTTTAGATGAGTGTATTTTAAATTTTTACGTGATTCAATAAAGCAGATTATAAGTTCATAGATACTAGCTAGTACTGCAAGTATGAAGTAAAAAGCAGAGCTTGTTTCATTTAAGAGCGAAATTCCTTCATTAACAGTTTGTAGTTATATCTTTTTAGTAAAAATTATTTCTAAAGGTTCATCTTCTAATAGGAGGCTACCAGCATCTTTATATCCTAATTTTCTATAAAAATGTTGTGAATTCTCATTGGATAAAGTTGATGTCATAACTAATTTATAATCTTTGTTTTTCATCTCATTTTCCCAAAATCTAATTAAATCTTTTCCAATGCCTTTGTTTCTATAGTTTTCATCAATATAGAGCATATTCATAAATGGGGTGTTATCCCAGAAGTAACCATATCTTAGCCAACCAATATTTTTATTATCTTGGTTTCTTACTATAATAATTTCTTTTGTTTTGATTTTAGTGTTTATTAGTTCTTTCGATATATGTTTATCATTATCAAGTATATATTGAAAGTCTAGTTCACTTGCATACTCAATTTTCATTGCTGTCCCTCACTTTACTTTATGATATTTTTTTATAACTTTAGTTTTAATTTTTACGTGATTCCATAAAGCAAATTATGAGTCCGTATATACTAGCTATTACTGCAAATAAAAAGTAAAGTACAGAGTCAGTTTCGGATGCAAATCTAAGTAGACGTAATACACCGGTGTGTTCATATTGAATAATAAGAGAGAGGGAAAACATTGTTAATATAATGAGTGTTCCAACTAATAGAAGGGTTGCACCAAAAAACATTTTTTTCATTTATAATACCTCCAGAATTTATAGTTTTACATGGCAATTATTAATTAAATTAGATTAATATGATATACTTATGATAACATATATTGGATAAAATGTATTAGGGTGTTAGGGGGATTTATGAAAAAAAAAAGCAAGAAAATATATAGCAATTCTTATTGGAATTTTGGTTTTATTATTACCATTTCTTCCATATAAAATAGCAAGAACTTTAGATAATTCGGATTATACAATGATAAAGGTTTATCACTCACAAATGGCTGGATTTGTTGCAGAAAATCATAATTTAGAAGGGGAAAGTATATATGGAAATACTCCAAAATTAACTACATTTACAGAAGGAAATCCTAAATATATAGACTTTAATTTTTATGGAACATTTAAAAGAGATGAAAATAATAATGTTAAATTTAAAGTTGAAAAGTGGTATCCATCAATAGGATATGTACGATTATACGATACTATTTTATGGGAGAAATATTTAAGGATACTATATATGATTATTGTAATTCCTACAGGAATATCATTAACTATAGCCATGTCTCTAGGAATTGGAAAAGTGAAAGAGAAAATTTAATTAAACTATTAAAATATGATACATTATTTAATAGTTCGTCGGATGATAAAGAAAAGTAGAAAAAATAAAGGATACTCTTAAGTATCCTTTATTTTGTTACTATATTCATAAGCCTAGGTATTTTGCTGTATTTAAGAGTTTTATTTTTCCTTAATATAAAAATACTTAAGGAAAGACCAGGTATACTTAGAGTCCAAAATAATGAATAGCTTATTATGTTGAATATATACAGCGTAAATATTAATAGTAGATATGAGATATTAACTATTTTAAGTATAGAAAAATTAGTCATTTATAGCCTCCTTTTAATAGGTTAAAAAATTTTTTGTGTAAGGTTAGAAGAATTTCTTATTATATAATTTAAAGCTTAAGATTAACACACTAATTTAAATAGTTTTAATCTTAAAAATAAATCTAATATTATGTGTATCATCCCACTCAGTTTCAACTACATATCCATAAGTTCCAGGATCTTTTGGGGTAGTAATTGTATAATTAGAGATTTCAATTTCAGTATGATCTTTATTTGATCTTAAATTCTTATTTATGGAATAAACTTTAAAGGATTTAAGATCTTTAGTAAATGATAGGTCTAACTTAATATCGGTACTGCAAGGAACAGTAGCATAATTAATCTCCGACAATTTATCTATATCATATGTTCCTAAGTCAAAGCTATTACCTCCGTAAGAATCAAACCAATTACCTCCATTGGTAGGTGCGTAAAATGTTGTGTCATCACTTGAAGAAGTTACTTTAAGAGTAGGGGGATCATATGGGAACTTTGAAGAATAGTAAAATATAAATGATAATAATCCTATTATAAATAAAACTATAATTAGTAAGTTTTTGATTCTACGTTTATTCATAGAAAACCTCAATTCTTTTTTCTACATTATAACATATATTGGAAAAATAAAGTTAAATATTAGGATTATAGAATTAAAAAACATCTAAAGCTTTTAAGGTGTAGAAGTTTTTCAGATTACTACATCAATAATTTGGTAAGGGTGATTTTATAAAGAAGGATAATGAAAGTATATCACACACAACGTGGAGAGATGTGTGCTGAATTTCTTATTACCCCTCTATAATCATAAATGAATGTAGATACTTGGCTAAACAAAGTAGGTGGTTTACATATTTACATGTGTGTATCCTTATATAAAACGGATATTGCCGCTGATATAAGGATTATACCCATAAAAGCGGGTGCGGCATGACCAAGTGATACATAGATTTGACCTCCAATGATAGGTCCAATCATTCTTGCTAAAGCCTGAATAGATTGGCTACCGCCTTGAATCCTTCCTTGTTCACTGGAGTCGACAGACTTGGAGAGCATCCCATTAAATGAAGGCCCAAAGATTGAATCACCAAAACCAAATATAAACATTCCAGCGATAAAAAGAGGGTAGAATGAAAATAAAGCTGATGCTGCAATAAGACTATAGCCTATAATCTCTGAAGACATTCCAAGAATTGCTATCTGCTTATCACTAAGCTTTATTACAAGCTTTGGCATTATGAAACCTTGTGAAATGATGTCTTGGAATCCCATAATTGAAAACATAAGTCCAATTAGTGCAGGAGCCCAATTGAAAGTATCTATTGTAAATTGTGAAAAAACTGCCTGAAGGGATCCGTTTGGTATCCAAAGTAAGAATGCTGAGACAAGTAATCTTTTTAAGCTTTTCATGGAAAGTATGTCTGCAAGCTGTGTGAATGGATTAAGTCTTACAAAGGTGATTTCTTTCAGTCTATTCTTCTTCTCAAGGCTCTCAGGCATATAAAAAACTCCATAAACAACATTCAATAAAGTTATTATTGCTCCAAAATACATTGGCACAGAATAACCAAACTTGGCAAGTAATCCACCTATAGTTGGACCGATGATGGTACCTACACCGACAACTGCACTCACCCATCCAAAGTATTTGGTTCTCTGCTTTCTAGGAATTATGTCTGCAAAATATGCGAATATAGTGCTTATGCTTCCGCCTGTTATACCTTCTATTATACGCCCAACAAATAGTACCCATAGAGATCCTCCTATGCCAAAAACTAAGTACCCAATTGCGGAACCTAAAAGGCATACTAGTAGTAATGGACGGCGGCCATATTTGTCGCTCAAAGCTCCAAGTCCGGGAGCTACAAAAAACACGCAGACTGCATAAACAGAGGTCAGAAGAGTAACAACTATAGCTTGTTCTCCTGGATTGCTTGTATAAGGTTGTACTAAAAATGGGACGACAGGTGTTATGATACTGAAGCCTATCCCGCAAAGAAACACAGAGATAAGACCAAATATTAAAGCATGTTTATCTACGGTCTTTTCTATGTTCTGTTCATTGTATGATTTAAATTTAAACACTTAAATTCTCCTTTCAAAAGTTAATATTTTGTTTCCTAGTCAACAAAAATAATATCGCAATTTTGTTTCCTTGTCAACAAAATAATAGCAATAAAAATGCAGCCTATTCTCAATAGAGTTTTTGGCTGCCTATGGTTTCATTTTAATTATTCAAATTTATTTCGACTTAATATCTATCTCTAGTTTTTTTAATTTCTTCATCCAAATGCTTACTATACTTTTCCACTAAGCTAAGCATACTATCAAATTGTTCCTCGGTTACCTTTTCAAATACGGCTTTATCCCGCTCACGAAACTCTTGGTGCAATTCTTCATGAATTTTATAAATTATTTTCCCTTGCTCAGTAAGCCTAAAATAGATTTCTTTCTTGTTATCCTGTTTCTGGTAGCTTTCGATAAGGCCTTTTTCTATGAGTTTCTTAGTTAATTTACTTATGGCACCTCTAGTCATAAAAAAGGATTCTGCAAGTTTTGTCACATTGGAGTCTATATTTCTTCCAATATATTCAATACAATGTACTTCAGAAGGTTTATAACCCTTAAGACTGTCTTCCATCTTAAACTTATTAAGCCAAGATATCTTGTTTAATAAATCCCTTAAACTCATCATGACCTGTTCTTCTTTGTTCATGGACTGTCCTCCCATCCGTTGGTGCATTAACAATATTATATTAAAGTTTTGTTTCTATTTCAACAATACTAAAATAATTATTATAGGAATTGAGGTATACGTGAAAAAAGATATACAGAAAGGGTCTAAGTACTCTGTAAATAAACTCTAGTTATCGTTTGGTGCTTATATTAAAAAATAATTTTGTATTTTTATTAAATATAGAAAGTGATATGATAAATATAATATTATTTTGAGAGGATTTTCCAATATGATTTTAATTGGGTCTATATATTATAATTAATATGATTTTCAGAGGGTTATCATGAGATATAGATATTAAAATATTGTACATAAGGGAATATAAAAATATAAATTTGCATGGAGGGAATTATGATTGGTTTAAAGAGAAATACAGTAAAGTTATATCCACATTCAAATGAATGGGGAAACTTAGCGGAAGCTACAATAAAAGATTTAAAAGATATATTTTCAGATAAGGCAGTAGATGTTCAGCATGTAGGAAGTACGTCTATAAAGGAGATTAAAGCCAAACCTATTATTGATATTGCTGTAGGAGTAAAATCTTTTGAGGATGTGGACAAACTTATTGAAACTCTTGAAGATAAGGGATTTATTCATGTAGAAAAGAATGATGATGAGAGTCAAAGGTTCTTTAGCTCTGGAGATTTTGATGCTGATACTAGAACACATCATATTCATGTTGTTATATTTGGAGATAAGGAATGGTGTGATTATATTAAGTTTAGGGATACTTTAAATAATGATGTTAGTAAGAGAAGGGCATATGAAGAGTTAAAATTAAATTTAGAGAAGAAGTATCCAAATGATAGATATGAGTATACAGAAGCGAAGGCTGATTTTATAAGTGGTATTTTGAATAATAAGAAATGATATAGTTATATTTATAGTGTATTTATGATGTATATGTATTTAAAATTGAAAATAATAGTTAGATAAAAATAGTAGAAATCTCTTGGTTAATTAAAATATAGTTTTTAGAATTATAACAAATATAGAAAAAATTGAAATATAGACATGGGATTTATGCAATGTTAAACTTATACATGCAATTTTAGATTCAAATATTAACGGAGGAATACTAATGAAGAAAAAGCTTTTAAGTTTAGTTATTATTTCTATTATTTGTATAGGAGTATTACAAGGCTGTGGAGAAACAAAATCAAATAAGAAAGCAAGTAATAATACAGAACAAACTAAATCTCAAGAAATTGAAAAAGAACAAAGTCAAAGTAATAAACCAAAAGTAACGATAAATGATATTGAATTAGTAGGGTTTAAAGTTAGAAAACCAGATTCGTCAGGCGATATCTATATGGAAACAAAATTTAAAAATAATTCCAATCAGAATATTTTAAGCATTGAATATGTATATGAAGTAAATGGAGAGAAATCATATTTATTTACTTATGGGAAATTAAAGCCTGGAGATGTAAGTGATGTAGTAAAATCACCTGGTCCAAAATCTCTTAATGTATTTGATGCTAAGTTATTAAGTGCACAGATAACAGTGGAAAATAAAGGTGAGGAAAATACTTATATAGAATATGATGCTAAACTAGATACATATAAACAAACAAATTAGAGTATTAGTTATAAATTTAAAAAAGTAATTAGTTTGTATGCTGCGAGCAGACCAATCTCCTTAAATTTTTATATAAAATATAAATTATAAGAGAGAACTATAATACATTCTTAGGGGGAGCGTATAAATGAGATTATTTAAGAAATCAAAGATATTAATATTAGGATTATTAGTAATGATGATAGGTGCAGGATTTGTTGGATGTACGGATACAAGTGATTCAGCTAAAGCTTCAGGAGATGATAAAAAGACTGAAGAACAAAAACAGGAAGAAAAAGTATATGGAGTAGGTGATACTTACAAATACAAAGACGATTACTCACTTAAAATAGATAGTGTTAAGACTACAAAGGAAAGAAATCAATTTGCAGATAAGAAGGCAAAAGAGGTTGTAATTATAACTTACACTTATGAGAATTTAAATAGTGATAAAGATTTATTTATAGATTCTATGGCATTTAAGGTATATGATGCTGATGGAAATGCAGTAGATACTTATCCAGCAAATATAGAAAAGATGCCAAAAGCAGTTTCAAAGGGTAGAAAGTGTACTGCACAAATGGCTTATGCAGTAAATAGTGGAGATACTTTAGAGCTTGAGTATTATGATAATATGTTTAATAGTAAGAAAGATACAATATTTAAGCTAAACTTTAAAAAGTAATATAAGTATTATTATAAAGATTGGATTTGTTAAATTATATTGTGATAAATATAGTTAAAAACGAGGAATGGATTGCGTTAATAAAACGTTGTCTATTACTCGTTTTATTTTTTATATAGTTTTTGATCTAATGAAAATATATACTGAAAATTTAAATATAGGGCTCTAATGAAATATATAACATTACTTATTTTATATACAGTTAGTATGTAAAAACTAATCATAGTAAACTATATAAGTAAGAAGATAAAGAATATAGGAGTGTATATAAGAGAATGGAAGGTGATTACTTTGAAAAAGATAATAATAGTATTAAGTTGCGTACTATTCTTCACATGGTTCTTTTGTACAGATAAATCCTTTGCTTTAGATATAGGAAATCATTATAACAAAAAAATATCTGAACTACCTGAAAATTCAAAAGAAGCAATATATCGAGATGTGTCTATTTCATTACTTATTCCATATATACAAGGAGAAATAAATAATTATTATAAAGATTACTTGACTGAATTGCCAATAGTTTTTCCATATAGCGTAGATATAGTAAGGGCTAAAAGAGAGAGTGGAAGTGGGTATTTAATCGAATTAGAACTTATAGTACATCCATTCGTTGGGCCTATTAATATTGTTGGAGATGACAGAATTATAATTGAAACTGGAGCTTTTGGATCAGTTAAGGTTATTAAATTTGAACATATTAAAAGTTACCAATTGACATGGAATTGGCAACATATAATAAAGAAAGCATATTAAAATTAGCTTAATTATAGACTACATTGTTTATATGTAGTCTATGTAAAAATAAATAAATTACATAAGTGTACAAGCATATACACGAGAGATTGAGGAAATTACGAAAAAGTGTTTTTAAAAAACTGAATAATATGGTATTTACAAAATGTGTTATAATTTATTTGGAAAAGTATTAATTTTTGAGTTATAGAAATTAAAATTTTGGGAATTATTATTTTTATCAGGAGGAAAACACATGGACTATTTTATTTCTGTATTATTGATTATCGGTGGTATGCTGGCATTTAATGAAATCTCCATATTAAAGAAAAGAATAAAAAGTCAAGAAGATCGTATAAATCAATTATGCAAGCTAACAGGACATAACAACTTATCCTCTTACTGGGTTTCAGATGAATTAAAAGAGCTTGTCATTCATCTAAAACGAACTGGAAAGGAAGTTGAAGCCATAAAAAAAATTCGTGAGCAAACACAAATGTCTCTAATAGAAGCAAAACAGTATGTTGAAAAATTAGATTAGTTGATAGAAATATGAATATGTTAAGTTCCAGTTTATTGATTAGAATATTTAAAATATAAGAAAAGATATAATTAAAATACCGTATTATTCAAAATGAACATACGGTATTTTTTAGCTCGCAATACTAAGAAATTACGAGCTAGATAAAAATATAATATTTGGAAAGTATGTTATAATTAATTATCAATGGGAAGAAGTTATACATTAAATTCTAGCAAAATTACTATATAAATAGTAATTTGCTTAGTAGTTAATGATTTAGAATGAAGAATGGTTGTATAGAATTACGTAAACCATTTATAAGGAGATTCGATATGGAAGCCATTTTTCCAATGTTATTTTTAGGTTATTTTATGTATGTAGTATATATTGCATATTGTTTAATTGCAATGAGTGCTCAAGTTGTATTTTCATTTTTTATAGAGAAAAAGCAGATATGGAAAGTTGCTATTATGGTTTTGTTTACCCAAGGCATTGTAGTATCAATAGCGCAAATGATTTATGATATGATACACAGCATTCATCATTATACAAATTTAGGTTTTTGGAATGTGGTTACATCAGAGAGTTTTAAGTTTGAGATTTTTTATACGTTAATATTTGTTGGAATAGTAATTGTGATTGGTTTTTTTAACTACAGAGATATAGAAGAAAAAATGAACTGTAAAAAATGGGTTGCTTTGCTAATTGGCTATTTAATTAATATACTAATTATGCTATTTATGATTTTTAGATTTGGTATAATTGTTGGTGGTTTTTAAAATAGTGTTAGACATTCTTTTAATATAGATTGATGATAAAAAATATCGTATTATTTAAAATAGAATATATGGTATTTAAAACATATATGTAAATTTTAGTGTAATTAATTCGTGGTTGTAAATTTTCACTATAAGTTAAGTTATCAGGAGGTAATAATGGATAATATTATGAAGGATAAATTAATTAACATTACAAAAGAAAAGTTTCAAGAGGGTGATCCTTCTCATGATATCTATCATACTCTTAGGGTTTTAAAAAATGCTGAATTTATAGCAAGTAAAGAAAATGGAGATTTAGATATTATTATTCCTTCTGCATTATTTCATGATATTATTTGCTATCCAAAAGATAGTGAGAAGTCTAAATATTCATCAGTCGAAAGTGCAAATTTTGCAGCTAGTATATTATACTCATTACCTGATTATCCTAAGGATAAAATATCAAAAGTACATACATCAATAAGAGAATGTTCATTTTCTAAAGGAATAATTCCAGAACTTCTCGAAGGGAAGATATTACAAGATGCAGATCGTTTAGAGGCAACAGGAGCTATTTCTATAATGAGAACCTTTGCCTCTGCTGGGTTAATGAATAGTAAGTTATATAATTTTGATGATCCTTTTTGCAGGGAAAGAGATCCAGATAGTTTAAATTATGCTTTAGACTTATTTTATAATAGACTTTTAATAGTAAAGGATGTAATGCATACTGAAACTGCAAAAAGTATTGCAGAAAGACGAACTAAAATTTTGTATGATTTTTTAAATTCTTTAGAAGAAGAACTATATGAGATAGAAGAATGAGGGAATAATTAAATTAGTAATTGTTATATATATTGTTAATCAAGGAATTTGTGATTATTCTATGTATGCATTACTTGCAGAAGAGTATCTTAGAGAATAGTAGTAAAACAATTTGATAGTATTAACTATAATTGGGCTATAATAATTTAAAATATAAAGTTTAATTTAAGAGTTATGTAAAGTAATATATAAACTTTAAAGAAAATATATTAAGTAATTAAGTGTAGTTATCTAGATTAGATAACTACACTTTTTTTGTCTTAACCATTTCTTTAAATTACTTTTGATAATTTCAAATACTAAACTATACAAAACACAAACACATAGCACATTCATATAATGTAGTAAGTTTTTAACAAAGGCAATATATAGCGTAATAAAAGGATGTGAATACAATGGAGATTAATAAGAAAGAAATAGAACTTAATAAGGAAGAGGCGCAGATTAAAACAGAAGAGCTAAAGGGAAAAGAAAAGGGTCAGGTTAAAACGGAAGAAAAGCCAATGGAAGAAGAAAAGGGGCAGGCTAAAAAAGAAGGAGAGCTAAAGGAAGAAGAGGAAGTTAAAAAGGAAGAAGATCCAAAGGAAAAAGAAGAGGAAGCTAAAAAGGAAGAAGAGCCAAGGGAAGAAGAAGAGGAAGCTAAAAAGGAAGAAGAGCCAAGGGTAGAAGAAGACGAAGTTAAAAAGGAAGAAGAACCAAATGAAGAAGAGGAAGAGGAAATTAAAAAAGAAGAAAAGCCAAGTAATAGAGACGGAAGACAAAATAGAAAAGTTAATCCTTCTGATCCAAACACCATTTCTAAATTTAGAGATCCTTTAGTGATTCCCCCTATTGCAAGATCAATAAATAGTTGTGATAACACAAATAAAAATCCTTATTATAATATTGTAATGAGAGAAGCAAGACATAAATTCCATAGGGATTTTCCATTCACTAAAATATGGGGATATAATGGAATATATCCTGGACCAACTATTGAGGTAACTAAGGACTCAGCTATTTCTGTAAAGTGGACTAATTACCTTCCTGATAAACATTTCCTTCCAATAGATCATAGTCTTCATAGTACTATTGATCTTCCGGATGTGAGAAGCGTAGTTCATGTACATGGTGCAAATGTAGACTCTGATAGTGATGGTCATCCAGAAGCTTGGTTTACAAAAGATTACTCACAGGTAGGAAAAAAATTCACAAGAAAAGTTTATGAATATACTAATCATCAACCAGGTACTACTTTATGGTACCATGATCATTCTATGGGAATAACAAGATTAAATGTTTATGCTGGTCTTGCTGGTTTCTATATTATTAGAGACAGTTTAGAAAAAAGACTTAATCTTCCTAGGGGAAGATATGAAATACCACTTCTTATACAAGATAAAAGCTTTAATGAGGATGGTTCATTATTCTACCCTGATAGAGTAGCAAATAATCCAAATGCGCCTATCCCTTCAATAGTAGGGTTATTCTTTGGAAACACTATAGCGGTAAATGGAAAGTTATGGCCTTATCTTAATGTAGAGCCTCGTAAATATAGATTTAGAATTTTAAATGGTTCTAATGGAAGACCATATGATTTAAGCTTATCAAATGGTGAAAGTTTTTATCAAATAGGTACTGATGGTGGATTTATTGATCACACAATGGAGGTTTCAAGCATAACTTTAGAACCAGCTGAAAGAGTGGATGTTATCATAGACTTTTCAAAATTTAAAGGAGAAGAGATTACATTATTAAATTCAGGATTTGGTGCTGACAATAATACTAATGTAATAATGAAATTTAAGGTTGTTATGCCTTTAACTGATGCAGATACAAGTGAAATTCCAGAAGAAATAAATCATGCTGAGCCTATAAATCAAACTTTAGTTAAAAATACTAGATTCCTACCACTAACTCAAAGATTAGATAGATTTAATAGACAAATGTTCTTATTAGATGATAAAACTTGGACAGATCCTACTACTGAAAAACCCGAAATAGATAGTATAGAGATATGGAATATAATAAACACATTCCCATTTCCACATCCTATTCATGTGCATTTAGTTCAATTTAAAATACTAGATAGGACACCTTTTGATGTTGAAGAGTATAGAAGAACAGGAGAAATTGTGTTTACTGGCCCACCAGAGGAACCTTTAGATTTTGAAAAGGGATTTAAGGATACGGTAAGAGTTGATGGTGGAAAGATTACAAGAATTATTATGCACTTTAAGGATCATGTAGGTGACTTTGTATGGCATTGTCATATACTTGAACATGAGGATTATGATATGATGAGACCTCTTAGGGTTCTAAAAGATTAGTTTAAATATCTAATTACAATGATAAAAAATAAGAGACTCATTAATAGATTTCTAATTATAGAAAATATAATTAGAAAGTTTATGGCGTGTATTAAGTTATAAAAGTCATATAAATAAAATATATAAATTAAATGTAAATAGATATGAATTTAATACGTTTTTAGAGTATAAAAATGTATCAATATATCTAGAAAAAATGATGAAAATGCATTGAATCATGTAAAAAAGCAATGTGAATAAATACTAAAAAGGCAGATATATTGCACTGTATATCTGCCTTTCATATTATAAAATAGTATAAATTTAGCACTCTAAAGTAATAAAATTTACTATGAATACAAATTCATAAAAGATTTAACATAGATTTAACAATTAAATTTTGAAAATAAATTTTAAATTTAGATTTTTTACTTTTATAGGAAATAAGGGATTAGATATAAGTTATATCAATGCTTAATAAAAAATTGGTTATAATAGTTGGTTGTTTAGTAATACTAAATTTTTTATTTAGTATTTGTTTAACAAAAGATAATATTTTGAATAAATGTAATTAAGTTGAATATATGTAAGTTTATAGTGATAGAAAAAAGAAAAATTGTAATATATAATAAAGCCGAAAAATCTGAAATTTAGCTAAATATCAAAAAGTAATGAGAAGAGGTGTGTATGCAGTGAGTGAAAAAATAAAACTTTATGGATTTAACAATCTAACAAAAACATTAAGTTTTAACATCTATGATGTTTGTTATGCAAAAACAGAAAGAGAAAAAGAGGATTATATTAAATATATAGATGAGCAATATAATTCAGAGCGTTTAACAAAAATATTATGTGATGTAACAGAAATAATTGGAGCCCATGTACTTAATATTTCAAGACAAGACTATGAACCACAAGGGGCTAGTGTTAATATCCTCATCACAGAGGAAGCACTACCGGTTGCTAATATTGATCCATCCTGTAACAAGGGGGAACTTTCATATGTGGATTTAAGAGATAGTATTGTGGGTCATTTAGATAAGAGTCATCTTACTGTGCATACATATCCAGAGTTTCATCCAAACAATGATATTATTTCTTTTAGAGTTGATATTGACGTTTCCACTTGTGGAATGATATCACCACTAAATGCACTAGATTATTTAATAAATAGTTTTGATTCAGATGTAATCACTATGGACTATAGAGTTCGTGGATTTACAAGAGATGTAGATGGCCGCAAGTGTTATATAGATCACAAGATGAAGACAATACAAGATTTTATAGATGACAATATATTAAAGCGTTATGATGCAATGGATGTAAATATGTATCAATCAAACATATTCCATACAAAGATGATGCTTAAAGACATTAAATTAAATAATTACTTATTCAATTCAGATCCATATGAATTATCACCAGAGGAGAGAAGAGACATAAGAGATAGACTAACTAAAGAGATGATAGAAATTTATTGTGGAGTGAATGTTTATTAAGAAGGGAGGCTTAGTTTTTTGAATAAATTATCTCAAGAAAATGCCCCAATATATGAGGCGCTAAAGTGGTATAGAAACCAAAGAATAGTTCCATTTGATGTACCAGGACACAAGCAAGGTAGAGGAAATGAAGAACTTAGAGAATTCTTAGGGGAAGATTGTTTATCAGTTGATGTAAATTCAATGAAACCCTTAGATAATCTTTGCCATCCAACATCAGTAATTAAAGATGCTGAAAGTTTAGCTGCAGAAGCTTTTGGTGCAGATAGAGCATTCTTTATGGTAAATGGAACAACTTCAGCAGTACAAGCTATGATTATGACTGTTTGTAAAGATGGAGATAAGATTATAATTCCAAGAAATGTTCATAGATCAGCTATTAATACTTTAATAATAGCTGGAATAAAGCCAGTTTATATTAATCCTGGAACACATGAAAAAACAGGTATTTCACTTGGAATGTCTATAAAGGATATAGAAAAAACAATACTAGAGAACAAGGATGCTAAAGCTATTTTTGTTAACAATCCAACTTATTATGGAATTTGTTCTCCACTTAAAGAAATAGTTAAGTTAGCACATGAACATGGCATGTATGTTTTAGTTGATGAAGCACATGGAACGCATTTTTACTTTGATAAGAATCTTCCACCATCAGCTATGGAAGCTGGTGCAGATATGGCAGCTGTTAGTATACATAAGACAGGAGGTTCTTTAACTCAAAGTTCAATTCTTCTTATGAATTGCAATAATATAAGTCCTGATTATGTAAGAACAGTTATAAATTTAACTCAGACAACAAGTGCATCTTATCTTTTATTATCATCTCTAGATATTGCAAGAAAGAATCTTGCAACTAATGGTGAAAAGATTTTTGAAGATATAGTAGAGCTTGCAGAGTATGCAAGAAATGAAGTAAATAAAATTGGAGGCTACTATGCTTTCTCAAAAGAAATTGTAAATGGCGATAATATTTATGATTTTGATGTAACTAAATTAACTATAAATACTTTAGGGGTAGGACTAGCTGGAATAGAGGTCTACGACATATTAAGAGATGATTATGGAATACAGATAGAACTTGGAGATACAGCAAATATTCTAGCAATAATATCAGTTGGTGATACAAAGTACAACATAGAAAGACTTGTATCAGCTTTAAGTGAGATTAAGAGAATTCACAAGAAGGAAGGGATTTTTATATTTGATCATGAGTATATAAATCCAATAGTTAAGGTTACTCCAAAGGAAGCATTTTATGCAGAGAAGACAAGCATTCCTCTTAAAGAGAGTGAAGGCAATATAACAGGCGAATTTGTTATGTGTTATCCACCTGGAATACCAATATTAGCACCAGGGGAGCTTATAACAAAGGAAGCAATTGAGTGTATAGAGTATTCAAAATCAAAGGGAAGTTTAATAACTGGACCTCAGGATATGAATATCGAATATATAAACGTTTTAATTTAAGGAGGTATGAAAAATGGAATTATGGTACACAGAAGAACATACAGATAAGGTTAGATTTTCAATTAAGGTTGAGGAACAACTATTTAAAGGACAAAGTGATTTTCAAAGAATAGATGTTTTTAAATCACAAGAATTTGGAACTTTCTTCACATTAGATGGACTTATGATGGTAACAGAGAAGGATGAATTTATTTACCATGATATGATAGTTCACGTTCCTATGGCAACAAATCCTAATATAAAAAATGTATTAGTAATTGGAGCTGGAGATGGTGGAACTGTAAGAGAGCTTACAAGATATAAATCAATTGAAAAGATTGATATGGTTGAGATTGATAAGATGGTAGTTGATGTATGCAAGGAATACTTACCTCAAACTGCTTCAAAGCTTGATGATGAGAGAGTAACTTTATACTTTGAAGATGGATTAAAGTTTGTAAGAACAGTAGAAGATAAGTATGACTTAATAATTGTTGATTCAACTGATCCATTTGGACCAGGAGAAGGATTATTCACAAAAGAGTTTTATGGAAACTGCTTCAAAGCTCTTAAAGAGGATGGAATTTTAGTAAATCAACATGAAAGTCCATATTATGAATCTTATGCAAAATCAATGAAGAGAGCTCATAAGAGAATAAAGGAATCATTCCCTGTATGCAGAGTATATCAAGCACATATTCCAACATATCCTTCAGGACACTGGTTATTTGGATTTGCATCAAAGAAATATGATCCAATAAATAGTGAAAGCATAGAAGAGTGGAATAGCTTAGGATTAAAGACTAAGTACTATAATACAGACCTTCACAAGGCTTCATTTGCTCTTCCAAACTACGTAAAGGAAATGTTAGAGGATGCAAATGAATAAGAATGTTAGTACATTTATAGGCTGTGAATCAGAGTATGATAAGTCAAGTGTTGTAGTATTTGGAGCACCTTTTGATTCAACTACATCCTTTAGACCAGGTACAAGATTTGCAAGTCAAACTATGAGGCTTGAATCTTGGGGACTTGAAAGTTATAGTCCATACCAAGATGCTGACCTTTATGACATGAATATATTTGATGGTGGAGATTTGGAATTACCTTTTGGTAATACAGAAGGCTCACTTAAATGTATAGAGGACTTTGCAACTAAAGTAGTAGAAGATTCTAAGATTCCAGCTATGATTGGGGGAGAGCATTTAGTAACACTTGGAGCATTTAGGGGAGTATTTAAGAAATATCCTGATGTCCATGTAATACATTTTGATGCTCATGCAGATTTAAGAGATAGTTATTTAGATCAAAAGTTATCTCATGCAACAGTTCTTCATAGAGTTTGGGACTTAGTTGGTGATAATAAGATATTCCAATTTGGAATACGCTCAGGGGATAGAGAGGAATTCCTTTGGGGAAAAGATCATGTATTTACAAACAAATTTAACTGTGACAACTTAGAGTATGCAATTGAGAAAGTTAAAGAGCATCCAGTCTATGTAACTATAGATTTAGATGTGTTAGACCCATCAGTATTTCCTGGGACAGGAACACCAGAACCAGGAGGAATAGAGTTTAATACTTTATTAAATTCTATTTTAAAGCTTAAAGGATTGAATATTGTAGGTTTTGATATAAATGAATTATCACCACAATATGACCAAACAGGAGTATCAACTGCTGTTGCATGTAAGGTGCTTAGGGAGATGTTACTTATAACAAATAAGTAATCTAAAAGAGTTTAAATATATTTTAATTGATTGAATTTCTAAAAAAGAAGCTAGAGAGAGGTATGTACTTTCTCTGGCTTCTTATGGTTTAAAAAAAGGATGTCTATTTGACATCCTTAAAATTTTTAGTATAAAAATTATGTATAAGCATTACTGAATACTTAGCAATTTACTGAATACTTAGTAATTCATTTGAAATTTCCTCAAATCTTTCATCAGATATACCAAGCTTTTTCTTAAACATTTCATCATCCATTCTTACAACAATTACCTCACTAGGAGATATTTTTTTGATGATATTTTTAATTTTTTCGATTGATTCGTCATCATCGTTATAGCCTTTAATTATAGTTATTTCAAATATAAATCTCCCTTTATATTGTTTATTAAATGAAATCATATTTGAAATATATTCTTCTAATGTATATCCTTCAATAGGTCTTTGGACTTTTTGGAAATCTTCTTCTGTTATTACTTTTATCTCTCCAATAACCTCATCACATTTATTAGCAATTTTTATATATTCATCTCTATCTAGTAAATATCCATTAGATAATAACCTTACAGGTATATTCTTGCCTTTGATAAGATCAATTATATCGTCAATTTTATCATTTACTAGGGCTTCACCTTTTGAGTTAATAAATACTAAATCTGCTTTTCTATCGTCTATCATACGTTCTAGCTCAATTAATGAACTATCTATTTTATCAAATGATTTTTGGGTATCTACCTTATTTTGAGTTCTTCCAATAGGACAAAATATGCAGTCAAAGTTGCAATGCTTTTCTGGTAGTATATTAACTTCTAGTATCCTTTTTTCATCTTCAATATAAATATCTTTATAAGTAAAATTACCCATCACCGTAGCCTCCTAAATTACTGTATTGATACTTCTTTATTGTTAATATCAATAATAGAAATATTACATGTTCCACCTAAATCTCTCTGAACTGTTTCTGCTAAGTCTTTTAAAGCATTTTGGAATTCATCTAATCTTTTTTCATCAATTAATTCTATACATAAAAAAGCATTCTTTGTATTTTCAGTTAGCATGGTTCTTACTGATTCACGCCAATTAAAACATCTACAAATTGCACCTTCATTATCTTTATATACTATTTCACCTTCATAAGGTGGTTCACTTCTATCTGTTCCCAATGTAACAAAATTTTCATCTCCAACTGCTTTAGTTAACTTTATATCTCCAACAAATGTATCAATATCCTCACCACCACATGGTAATCCATATTTTAATGAAATAGAGTTATAAATATCAACTAGAGGATTAATAGTTCCTAGATGATTTCCATTATGTACTCTCTTTAGTAACGCTTCAATAGATGATCTTGCACCTTTCTTTTTCTTAAACTTTTGAAAGGCATCTCTCCATACCTTTATAACTTCATTACTACTAAATTCTGGATTAGTTAAGTGATTTAAAGCTTCCTTTTCTGAAGAAGAAATAATATCTTTATATTTATCTTCATTTTTAATGGTATTGTCTATTCCATCGCAAACAACAACACCAATTTTAGCATTAGGGAATATGTTCCAAAAGTCATCTTCAACAATAAATTTTTTCATTAGAATGTACCTCCTTAAAAATAAAAAATAAAAAAAGCCATAGGAATATTATTAAATATCTCCCAGGCTTTTATCCTTCCGTGTACACAGTTAATTGTGCGTTTTCTCTCGGACCTGCTAGTTTAAAAACTACGGAACCCTAGAAAACTTAAATATATAATTAAATTATGATTTACAAGTCTAAATTTATAAAATAATTTTATCATACTAGTAAGTTTAAATCAAACATACGACTTGCTTTATAGAGCTTAATAAAATTTGCGAAGTTTTTAAAATAAAACAATAGATTATAATTGATTTAATTTTTAAAAGATAAGAGAGCGAGAGAGAACTCTTTCTAGCTTTCTTTCTTTTAGCAAAGGTTAAATTTATTATCCTTTTTGAAAACTTATTGTTAAATCCCAATTTACTTAATTTTATTATTATATAATGAAGAAAAGATAGTAAAAATTAAATATAGGGGGAAGTTAAAATGAAGATATTAAATAAAAGAATATTTATAATAATTGGAGCAATAATTTTATCACTTGCATTTGTTGGTTGTGGTAACGATGTGGTTACAAAGTCACTAAATGAAGCAAAAGAAGATATAAATAATAAAGATTATGCAAAGGCAATGGATGCCCTGCAAATAGTAATAGACCAAGATAGCAATAATAAAGAAGCAAATAATCTTATGCAAATATTAGGAAATTATAATGGAGCAGTAATTCACTATAAAGATAAAGAATATAAGGCTGCTGAAAAGGAACTTAATGAAATAACAGCAGATTATAGTAATCTTGCTATTAAGGGTGATATAGATGAATTGAAGAGTGAAATTGCATTCCAAGAAAGTAAGACAAAGGTTGTAGATGAATATATAAACAAAGCAACTACATTGATAAAGCAAAAGAAATATAAAGAAGCTGACGCTGAGATAAAGAAAATAGATGTAAATTCACCAAGTAAAAAGCAACTAGAAAAGATTAATACTTTAAATAAGACTATAAAAGAGAATATCAATTAAAAGGAAAGAGACTATAATTAGTGATTAAGTTATAGTCTCTTTCATTTTAATATATTTTTATTCAGTTGTTAAAGAATCTAAACATCTAAAGTAATAGATTCTATTGAAGTATCCTTTGGAGTAGGAAGTTCTATAACATTAATATTACCTTTATTATAATCAGTAGAACTCTTTGTTATAATATCATCAGATTTATTTTTATTAGTTGTATATTCACTATTCTCAAAAGCGTTATTTATAATATAGCTATAAGACGGATTGAGTGTTTGAGGTTCTAAACCAAAAAATGAATTAAAAAATAGAATAGAACCTAGTAAAATTATTGATTTCAAAAGTACCACTCCTTAATAAAATACATATCTATCATTATGTATTATATATATTCTGCTAAATTTAAAATATTCAATTTAAAGCAGAGTAGAGAAAAACATCATACTATATATAAAGATAGTTCTTTTTTAGATTTATAAAAATAATATTAAATAAATCTAGAATTACTGTGTATTTAAGGTAGGTGGTTTTTATGAAGAAAAAAGTATTAATACCACTAGATGGAAGTAATAGAGATTTAATTTCAATAAACTTCCTAAAAGAAAATTTTAATCCAGAAGATACAGAGGTCTTATTACTAAATGTAGGGGATATAGTTTATGCTCATGGAATTGTTGTATCACATTTAATTTCAATGGAGAAGGAAAATTCAGATAGGACACTACAAAGAGCTTATGAGATACTAGATGACTTTGATTGCAAGATGGAATTTCAATTTGGATATGTAGATAAAACTATAGTTGAATACTCTATTGCTTTTGAGAGTGATATTATAATCATGACTAAGGATACTAGAAAGGTATATATACCTTTCATAAGTTCTGTTACTTGTAAAGTAGTTAAAAAAGCAAAGTGTATAGTAATAGTATTGCCACAAGTTTAGAATAAGTTATAAGTTTAAATATTGCGTGAGGTAGCTGAAAAATTAGTTACCTCATTATTTTATTTTAAGGCAGTATTAGACAATAATATTGCCTTGTTGTGCTTTGTGAAAGAATTATTACAACATAAATATAAATGTACTAAGGTGAAGTTTTATGGCAAGTAGTTCCAATATTTAAAATAATAAATATTTATTTTTCAAGTTTAAATTTAGGCTACCTATTTTTTTGTATATATCAAAAATTTAGTTTAACAGAGCCAATTTTAAAAAGAATATTTTATAAATTTTAGAAGGAAATAGTAAGTAAATATAGAATTATATATAAAAGGAAGGTGATTTATGTGAAGAAAAAAGTATTACTACCACTTGATGGAAGTGATAGAGATTTAATTGCAGTAAACTTCCTAAAGGAGAACTTTAAGCCACAAGAAACAGAGGTTATATTACTAAATGTAGGGGAAATAGTTTATGCTCATGGTATTGTTGTATCACACTTAATAGGTTCAGAAAAAGAACATGGTGGGAGAGTATTACAAAGAGCTTATGAAATTTTAAAAGATTTTCACTGCACTAAGGAATTTCAATTTGGATATGCAGATAAGGTTATAGTTGATTACGCAATTGATCTTAATGTTGATAGTATAATTATGGCGAAGAATACTAAAAAGAAATTTGTGCCGTTTATTGGTTCAGTAACTTCTAAAGTCCTTAAAAAGTCAAAGTGTACAGTAATAGTATTACCACAGATTTAGAGTGAACTATTAATTAGATTTAGAATGACTTAGTAATCAAATCTAGAGTGAACTATTAATCAAATTTAGAATAAATTATTAATTGAATATAAGAAGAGGTAGTTAAAAATTTTAACTACCTCTTTATTTATAATTTTTTATTTGTTAAGTTCAAAGAACAATATTATATCTTTTGAAATTATGTTTATGGCTTTTAAAATTATTCTATATCTAATAATCTTTAAGAGACTTTAGCATTTTTTATTAAATCAAAGTTATCTTTAATGGCTTTTAAGGCTAAAGTTTCTCTATAAACCCAAGGACTTATAGTTTTACTAGTAGAATTTAAAATATTTTCGTTTGTAGAGATAGCTTCATCTAATGTAACCCAAACTGGATTAAAACCAAGCTCCTTTTCATAAAGGTCTAACTTTTGAGAAGTTTTTTCATGGGATACTTCACATAAATAGTAGGATGAAACCATTTCAAATATATCACCTATTTTAAAATGATCTGGATGTCTTTCTATAATTAATCCTATATTATCTTTTACTTTAGTGACTATATATCCAGTTTCTTCTTTAACTTCTCTTTTTAATGTGTCTTCATGTACTTCATCTATAATAGCTCCACCACCTGGAAATTTATAATCACCATTATTAGAATGGACCATAAGAAACTTATCATCTCTAAATATGATACCGCGAACAGCTTCTCTATAGTTTATATTTATTCTATTGTTATTTATCTCTGTTATCCCTAATTTATAATTGAATACCATAAAATCCCTCCAGACAAAACTTAATCTATATAGTATGTGCTAGTTTTATAGTATTATACCACTTATCGTATAAATTTTTCTTAACAAAATAAACTATTACCCCACCAATTGCCGTATAAACTATATCCATAATATCAAATGTTGCATGTTTAGAAATAATTGGGGCTATGAATTCAGCAATTATAAGTCCAAGAGATGGTGTAATTATAAATAATATTTCATCTATTTTATTTTTATAAATAGATGTATCTGTACATGCTGTATAAGCTGACAGAATTATAGGTCCCATTAAGCTAGGGAAAGAATCAGCAATAAAAAAATCAAATATTCCCCTACTATAAATATAAGGTCTGTAGATATTATCCATAAGTAAAAGTATTAATATACAAGTTAATATTAATATAAAACTTTTTTTCTTCATAAGTCACTTCCTTTTCAAATTAAATTAGTTAATTTTGTTTTATACACAACAATTCTTCTAAATATTTTTTACTCTCTATTATCCATGAATGAGGATATAAAATCATACCATTATCTATAATATAATTTATATAAGATAGACATGCTTTTTCTAAGGAAATGGATAGATCTTTGATTACTACATCATAAAATGGGGGTGTCCCTCCTTGATCCCATGAAAGTTTATCAGCAATAAAAAGAGCCATATCATATTGTGATGGATTGGTTTTTAAAGTTGTATGACACTCGATAGCAGATAATATAGTTTCATTTTCTATATTGAAAAAATTCTTTGCTAGTAATTTTGAAATTCTTTGATGTAAGATAAAAGGATATTTTCTTTCTGATTCATCAATAAATAAATTGTTTTCCATCATATAAGTTAGCATATCATTAGGTTTGATTACTGCACTTATATCATGTAAATAGCCGCATATAGCACATATATTTTTATCCAATCCGTACTTTTCTGCTATTTTACTATTTGTACTAGCAACATTAATAACATGTTCTAAAGTTTTTTGTTTATTGTTTTCTAGAAGAAAGTTAGTTACATCAACTACTATATCTCCAGTAATTTCTATAGTATTAACATATTTATAATTATCTAAATTCATTGGTATACCTCACTATATAGAATATTTAAGTGTAATTTATATGTAATCATTTATTGTAGAAAGCATTAGTGTATTGTATATGATAAATACATTAATATAGCTTAAAATTAAAACAAGGCAAACTTTTTATAACCGCCTTGTCTTAGGAACTTACTAATTATTTAAATTATATTTCTTTAAAGTCAAGAAACCAACCTGATCGTCCTTTTTGAACAAGTTCGCATTTATAAGTGACATCATTTATAGATATTATTGCAGGTTTTGTTCTTTGAATAAATTCAAATTTAAAATATTCTTTAGCACAGTACTTTTCGATTTCAATGAAAAATTCTTCTCTATCACTTGGCTTTTCATCTAATTCAACATCAAACCCTTTTTTCAGAAGTTTAGCAAAAAATCCTTCACTCATAATAATATCTCCTTTTTATATCGTGATATATTACACAATAGGTTATTATATAACTTATTATATAGTGGTAATTATTTATTTTCAAGGTTTTATTGGAAATAATACATAAAATTCCCTTTAGAATATTTATATTATAAAAGGTGTTTAAGTATGTATACACATATAAGCATTATTGTCTAATAGAGACTATTATTATTCAGAATTTAAATATAAAATATAGGGTAAATAAAATTATAAAATAACAGAAGTAGTGGGCAATTTGTATTATGCTATCAAAAGATACAAATTGTTCATTTTTGATTTATGAAAAAATAAGAATTTTAATATAACATATATATTAAATAAATAGAAGTATCAGTAAATATTAGAATAAATGAATACTAATATGGGCAAAACCACATGAATAAAAACTAATATTAGTAAGAAACTAATAGTATACAAAAGAGGGGAGAAATTAATATTATAGAAAATTTTGATTATAATATGGTTTATTCTACAAGCATTTTAGGAGTCAGCTTTATCTTATTAGTTATAATGTATGTTATAAGTGCATATCCACTTTATAAAATGGGTTATAGCAATAATAGTTTTATATAAAATATTTAGTAACTTTGGAGTAGGTCTTCTTGGAAGTATATTAGGAATAGTATTTTCAGTAATAGGATTTTGGTACTTAGCATTAAGTAGCAGAAAGTTCATTGCAGATATAAATCCAAAATATAGAGAAGGATAGTTAGTATTTATTTTTAAAAAATTCTGCACTCAAAAATTATGTATGCAGAATTTTAACCTATTTGTAATTAATTTTAATCAGTTTGTAGAAGAATTATAATTGTAAAAGAATTATAATTAATTTAAAGAAAACGAAGGATAACTAGAGAGGTGATTATATATGTTAAAAGAACAATTAATAAATGCATTATTATGGAATGAAAATGAAGCCGTAGTCAAGAGACTTGAAGAAGAGGCTAGCTTAAATGATATATTTGAAATGGACAATGGAAAAAGAGTTGTAAGAAAAGAAAATGAAAGCTTAGGAAATTACATAGATAGATGTACAACTCAATTAATGAGTAACTTTTCAAGAGAAAAATACATAATACTTAAAAATCTTTATAAAAGCTATAATGATTCAGGAGATAGTAATGTAGTAATATATGAATCACTTCCAGTTAAGAAATCAAAAGTAGATTATAAAAAGAACGTAGCTTTAGGTTTAGGTGCATTAATTGCAGGAGTAGCTGCATTTAAATTATTTAAAAGAAAAAAATAGATGTTTAATATTAAAAAGAAATACTAGTTAACATTTAAAATAAATGTTAGTCCACATATGAAAAATAGGGATTTAGATTATCTAATGAGTAGAAATCTAAGTCCCTATTTTTGTAGAATGTTTTAATTAGATTTTGAAAGTATCTAGGTATAAGTATATTATAATATATTTTTATTGGATAATATAGTAAAAAAGGTTAAATTTGTATATAATATTATTATACTATAAAGATAAGAATTTCATAAATTAAATGTTTTATAGAGAAAATCTTATATTCAAATAGAGAGTTTTAAAAATAGAAGGGATATTTTTATGAATAGTAAAGATATTAAATTACTTTATTCTGCTTTAGGGGCTTTCATGCTTGTATTGTTACAAACTACTGTATTTCAAAATGCTTTAATGTTTTTAAATCTTATTGGCATACCTTATTTAGGTGATATAGCATTAGTACTAATTAACATGTTATCTTGTGTAGGTGTTATTATTTTTATAATTTCATCTGTAAAGTTAATTAAGAATAATATTAAATTTAAAAATGAATAATCAATTACTTTAATAAAGAATACTAAAGATTTTAATATATACTACATAAAAATAAATTTAAATAACATTAGAAAAAAGCTAAAGGTGGAGCAGATATTTATATATAAAGGAGGTGTTTAAATTTGGATATAGGTAGAATTATTTTAGCTATAATTGTTATAGCATATTGTACTTATAAGTTAACTAAAAATAATTTAACTAAAGGAAGAAAAAAATTACATGTATTTTGGATACTTTTATTTATTTATAGTATAACTTCATTTGTATTTATAATAAGACCGGAAAACTATACTGAAATAATGAGTATACAATCTTATGGAGCTGTGAGATTTTTAAATGCAACGCTGATAACTTCAGCCGCATTATTAGGAGTTAATATTTTATTTGAGAGTTTTAGAAAAAAACGAACTGCTTAAAATTCTATTAGAATATATTAGTGAAAGTATAAAAAATATTAATATTAGGACTATTAAAATAGCACATGATGATGAAAATCAAGAATAGATTTAGAAAGTAGAGAAGGTAATCTTCTTAATTAGTATGTAATAATGAAAATTAAAAGTTGATACAATGTGATGGGGAGGATTTATTATGAGCATAATGGTAGGTGTAGCAAATATATTTTTAACTATAATATATTTAATCTATTCAATAATATGTAGTAAAAATAAGAAGTCAGTGCCTATTTATTTTAATTTAGATAATTATGAAATTATAGATAAAAAGACTTTCTATCTATATAATTTATTATTTTCATTACTTTCATGTACATTAAGCATTACTATAGGAATATTAATATCACTTGAATCCATAGAAATATACTTTATAATACTAGTTCCCCTGTTACTGCATAGTGTTAATTTTATATTTAAGATGATATGTATTAGTAAAAAAATTATAAGTAAAATATAAATTGACAAAAGGTGCTTAATAGAACTTAAGCACCTTTTATCAATAATATCAAATGCAACTTGTATTTTTTATATCAATAAATATAAGGATAGGGGGAGCATATATAATAGATTTTAGTGCTATACATAAGTTGAATTCATTTAAATATATGGTGAATAATAAAGGAGAGGGTAGTAAAACAAACCTATTAAAAGAAAAGTGGTAATACTAAAGAATAAATCAGGAAATTGTTAATAAAATCCCAAATTAAACTCTTTATGGTAATAAATATAGGCATTTGTATTTTAAAATGAATAAAATTACAATTAATACACTAAGTGTAAAATGGATGAGGAGATTTTAAAAATAATAACCCCAAAATTTAAATAATATCAATTTAATATAGTATTAAATAAACTATTATCAAAAAAATATATATGTTAAAATTATGTATAAAATTTTAATACAGTTGAAAAAAACTTAGAAATATTATAAACTTATAATGAATTTGAATAATATGTTAAATATATATTAAAACAAAAGAGCGAAAATTGGAGGAACATAATGAGGGGGAAAAAGTTAATAATGTGTTTAGCCGCTGTAGTAGCTATAGGGGCAGCTGTGGCATGCACATCAAGGAACGAAATTGTTGAATTTACGAAAACTAATAATACTACTAGTAAAAAATCTGATGAAGAAATCAGCACAAATAAAGATGTAATATCACAAATAAACATAGAAGATGATTTAGAGGTAGTAGATAAGACTACTACTGATGATGATAATAAGAATTTATCTAATGAGACTAAAGATGTTGTAAAGCAAATAGAAGAGACAGAAATCTTTGGACAAGTTACGGAGAAACCTGTAATGGATGAAAAGAAAACTAATAAAATAGGTACATATGCAGAAGTAACTATAAAGGATAAATCAAAATTTACAGATGCGAATTTAATAAAGTTTTATAAAGATACTGTAGAGGATTCAAATTATAAATGGGTAACATTAAGATTATCTAGTAAAAAGGGCATAGAATTTACAGGGGAATCATATATATTCAATTACGGAACTTTAGATGATAATGGAAAAGTTATTAATATAGAGGGCAGTGGAAATATTATGGAAGATAAAATAGAATACCAAAAGAAATAAAGACTTCATAATAAAAGATTAGTATATAATATCAAGCATATTATTCAAATGAGAGGATTTAAGATAAAAATTGTTATTAAACAAAGTTATCTTAAGTCCTTTTTATCTATTCATTTTCTTATTTAATTCTTATAATTCTAAGATTATGCTTTATTAATCCATAAATACTTATTTTTTAGAAAGGTTGTATAAATAATAGCAAATAGAATTCTCCATCCTTTCATAGAGTTACCACATTTAAATTTTATTGTCTCATTCTCTGAAATATCAAAGTCTACTTTATTACTCCTACACCAATCTATTGTTAAATATATTGTGTGATTCCCAGGATCAATATCAATATATTTCGTTTCACCACACTTAATACTGCCACAATAATTTCCATCTATTATGACTTTATAACCTCTTAATTCATCCCTAAATAAATTGTTTCTACTAATTGTTAGCATAATATACCCCCTTAATATTTTTAGCATTAGTATCTTGTTACATATTAATATTATCGTAAAGTGAAATTGCTACTTAGTGTATATAATGTAAAGCTTACATATTACGGTTATTTTGATTAAATTTTTTTGGTACATTTTCTATAACAAATCCCATAATTGCACCAACAATAATTGCATTTATTAAAGTCCAAATAGCTCCAAACACAGAAAAACTAATTGTATAAACAATAGATGGTAGAGAAAGCATTACAGAAATTAATGAACCTTTTAAAAATCCATTTAATTTGAAATTACTACTTGAAATTAATAAACCAATAATTGTCCAAGTAATAAATGTTGAGACATAAACTGATATATCAATATCAGGTGCAAACAATAAAAATAATATGTTTACCATGCCACCTAATAAGCCCACAATGATTCCAACTATATAATTTTTCATATGTAACCACTCTCCTCATTAAATATAGATTGTTTTAAAATCACTTCATTTTAAATTATAACAAATTTTTCCTGGAGAATGCCTATGCTTTCTAAAAATTTTATTTAAAAACTTTAAAAAATTTTTCTAGTAAATTTAATCTACTGCATATATACAAAATAAGATAAGAAAAAGAAAGGGGTTAAAGCACTATGCAAAACATATTAATTGGATATTCACAAGAAAAGGCAGTAGAATTTGGGTTAGATTTAAAGGATCTAATAATACTTAGGTTTATTTGTACTTTTATAATAAGTAAATCAATATTTAAGAAAAAAATTGATGGACGTGACTTTTATTGGATAAAGACAAGCTACATTATAGAGCAGCTTCCATTACTTAATATAAAGAGCAAAGATATGATTATGAGAAGAGTAAAGAAATTAGTTGAAAATAAGCTTTTAGATTATAGATTAATGAAAGAAGGAGGCACATACACACTTTATGCTATAGGAAGTGAGTATGAAAATTTATTCTTTAAAAATGACAAGGATTCTTTGCGCCCAAAAGGAGACGATAAAAATTTAGGTGGGGGGTCCGAATTTGACGCAGAAGGAGACGATGAAAAATCAGTACCAAAGAATACTAATGCTATAGATACTAAAGAAAAAGATAATAAAAAAATATATACAAAAAAGATTTGCAAGGAGATTATAGATTTTCTAAATGAAAAGTTAGATACAAATTATAAAAGCACAACAAAGACTATAGTTAGGTTAATAGAGGGAAGGCTTGCGGAGGGGTACACTGTAGATGATTTTAAAAAAGTTATTGAGAATAAGAAAAAGTCATGGAAAGGCACTAAGTATGAGGCTTATTTAAGACCATCAACTCTCTTTAGGGAGAGTAAATTTGAGGAATATCTCAATGAGAAAGTATATTCAAGGGTAAGTGCACCAGATGAGATATTTAAGGACATGTATAGTGAATTTGATTTTGATATTTAGTGATTTAGCACCATAATTTAGGGCTTATGGGAGAGGTTATGATTTAAGGGAGTTAGTTATTACTTAAGGGGTTGAGTAATTGGTTTTGGAGTTTAAGAGTTTTACTTAAGTCTTGAAGTAAGTAGTTTTAGGGGTTGAGGTATCTACTTTAGGATCTAAGAGTTTTACTTTAAGGCTTAAGGTAAGTGGGTTTAGAGTTTGAGGGCTTTGCTTTAAGAGGCAAAGAAATTATTTTTAGAGTTTAAAATTTTATTTTAGTTTTAAAGCAATTAGTTTTAGTCTCTATGATTTTATTTTAGGATTTAAAAGAAAAGGGGTAAATTAGGGTATGGAGATAAAAAATATTGAGGCAGAGGTAGAAGTTTTAGGAGCTATGATTTATAAAAATAGCATTATACCAAAATGCATTGAAAGTCTAAAAGAAGAGGATTTTTACTTAAATAAGCACAAGAGAATATATAGGGCAATAATCACTCTTTATGGGGAGGGGAAGGATATATCCCTTATAACTTTAATCGAGGAGATTTCAAGGAAAGAGCTTGAAAAGTTTGGTGGAGTGAGCTACTTAACTGAACTTATGGCAACTGGAACAGTTATAAATATTGATTCTTATATAGGAATATTAAAGGACAAAAGCTATAGGAGAAGGCTTATAAAGTGCTTGCATAATGGAATTAGAGAGCTGCAAGATGAAACCTCAAATTTAAGAAATATTACAAGTAAGATAGAGGTAGAGCTTATGGAGAATTATACTAGTAAGAGAAGTATGCTTAATGAAAATCAGCTATTTAGTATAACACTAGATCATATGGAAGAGCGATATGCAAATGGTGGTGGAATAGCAGGAATGAAGACAGGCTTTATAAAGTTTGATAATGCAGTAAATGGTCTTCAAAAGGGAGAGCTTACTATAATTGGTGGCAGACCTTCTATGGGAAAGACAGCAATGGCACTTAGTATTGCAGAAGGGTTAGCTGATAATGGGAATACTGTTGGCATTTTTGAGATGGAGATGAATGAGGAGAGTATTGGAACAAGGAGACTTGCGGCAAAGGCTAATATTAAAGCTGATAAGATTAAAAAGGCTGTTTTAAGCGATGATGAGTTTTTTAAGATAACTGAAGTATTTAATAAGGTATCAAAGAGAGGCAAGATATTTACAGATTGTACAAGTGGACAAGATATATTAAATATAAGAGCTAAATCAACAGCACTAAAGATGGCAGAAGGTTTAGATGCAATTATAATAGATCACTTAGGGCTTATGGATATGGGAAGGACAGAAAATAGAACACAAGCTATAGGGGATGTAACTAGAGCACTTAAAATTCTTGCAAAGGAGCTTGATATTAATGTTATACTTTTATGCCAATTATCCAGAGCAGTAGAGCAAAGATCTTGTAGAAGGCCAAGGCTTTCAGACCTTAGAGAAAGTGGGAATATAGAGCAAGATGCAGACCTTGTAATATTTGTTTATAGAGATGCTTATTATGAGAAAAGTAGTGATGAGAAGGACATTATGGAGTGGATTATTTCAAAGCAGAGAAATGGAAGGACAGGAATATTAAAGTTTAGATATTTAGAGAGTTATCAAAGAATAGAGAATATAGTGTAGCAAAGCATAGAGTATATAGAAAGTATAGATTAGTAAAGTATGTTATAAAAGGTTGAAGTATAGGGTAGAAAATAGAAAAGACATGAGGATTAAAAAATAATTTCTTAAAGTAAGGAAACATAAGAGAAGAGGGTTTAATTTATATAGGTTAGTGATATAATGCAATTAAATACAATATATGGATTGTATTTGTTATGGTTTATAAAAGTCTAAGAGAATAATATGAGGAGGAGAGTATTTATGATGAAACTTATAAGAGAACTAAGTAATAAGGGTATATTATTTAGAGAAAAAAGAAATAAGGTATTTAGAGATGAAAAGATTATAAAGTTATGGATTATGGGTGAAATGAAATAACAATTATATTTATTAGATTTTAGATCTGCTATTTTTAAATTTTAAAAAATAGTAGATCTTTTTTTAGTTTTTTTGGGCTAGTGCATATATGTAAAGTGAAGGGAGTGATAAGTATGATAACAAAAACAATCGACGAGGTAGTTTTAAAAATTACCTACAACAAAGGAAAGGACGATAAGGGTAAGGACATAATTAAATATCAAAGATTTAAGGATATAAACTTAAATGCAAAAGATGAGGATCTACATGCAGTTGGAGTAGCTTTATCAGAAGTTGTAAACTATCCAGCAGTATCTGTAGAAAGAGAAGAAGCAAGTCTATTATCAGAATAATTAAAGTTATTTTGATTCTATCCTTAGAATTTAATATAGTTTACTTTTATAGAAATTATGTTAAGTCTTTTAAGGATAGAGGCTAGATTAAAATTAAAATATTAAAAGATTAGGGGGAGAAGGAATATGATACAAAAGTCATTAGTCATGAGTTTTAAGAATGAATTAGAAAAGAAGGTTAACATTACAGTTAAGGATGTAAAGGAAAGTTTAGATAATACAGCTGTTAATGACCTAATGGATTTAATTATTTCAAAGGGTGTTTTTGAAACATCAGGTGGTGCTCTAGTTCAAAAGTTAGATGCTGAAATAATTACTAAAGAAACTACTGATATAGAAATAGTGTAGTAAATTATAAGTAATAGTATAAAATCTCTTACAGATAAATAAACTTTTTTATAACAAGTAATATTTTCTCAAATAAATTTACTCAGAGGGCTAGTCTTTAGACTAGCTCTTTATTAAAATAAATTTATTTAGGTCAATTTATTTTAATAATAAGGCTATGTTTTAAATTGGTATTTATAGATAGTCATAGCTTAAATTTAGGCTGTAGCACTAAATAAATTGAATTCTGTAATGGAAAAATATTAAGAATATAATTTATTTATAAGCCACACACTTAATTTTATTAAGAGTGTGGCTTAAATGTTTTAAGGCTTATTATATACGACTTATGAGAATAATATAAAAAAATATATTAATCACTTTCTTTTTATTTAAATTAAGTTTTTACATTATAAATTTAATTACTAGCAAAGGAATTAAATTGAATATAGAATGTATAAATGTTAATCTTATTAATGGATTTTTTTTATATTTATCATATAATATAAATATATATGCAAAAAATATAGCATCAGGTAATACTGAAAATATATATTTTAATGAATAATTATGAAAAAATGAAAATATTAATACAGATAATATGAATCCAACTATATAATTTTTAAATAAATTTTTGCATATTTTTACAATTGAGAATTGGAAAATAAATGTTTCAAGAAAAGGACCAATAGAAATGATATATATTTGTAAGAAGATAGAATTTGATATTATAGAGGTTGGGGAATTAAAGTTATTTACATATGCATTTTCAAAGAGTAAGTTTGGTAATAGACTAAAGAGAAAATTTAATATACCTAATAATATAGTTATTATTATAAAGTTATGTATTTTTAAATTCAAAAAAAATTTATCTAGTTTTTTTATTATGTCCATTTTATCCCCTTTTTAATAGTATTTGACTATAAATTCCAAAGAACATTAAAAGTTCTTTGGAATTTATAGTCATTTATAATTTATAGTTATTTTGAAGCTGCTGACTCTATGCCATCAACAAAACCATGTCCAAAATCAGAAACATCTTGAAGATGAGCTCCTAGCCACTTAATTCCGTTCCAAATATTTTTTCCACTTATTCCACCATTTATAGATTCTAATTCTTCTAAATTTAATTTATTCATAAAAAATTTCCCCCTTAAATATTAATCCCAAAAAACATCATTTCTTGTATCATAAGCAGCTTTACCTAATTTACTTCCAATCCAATACCAAATACTATCAGATCCACCGCCATTGACTAATTCTAATGATTCTTCATTAAGATTTTCAAAATTTTCATTTAAATCTTGCATTATTATAACCTCCTTATAAATTTTATTATATATTGTAATTATTTTCTCTTATATAAAATAATTACAAATAGATTATACAAAAGAATTTAATTAAATTGTAAAAGTTGAACTAAAATATACAAAGTATTTACATAATATACATATAAATACTTTGTTATATATAATATACAAATAAAGTTTATAAATATAATTTATGGTACAAAGTATTATTGTATAAAACAACATGATTATCAAGATTGTGGATGTGATTGCTTAGCAAGTATATGTAAGACATATGGTTTAAAATATCCAATATCTAAGATAAGAGAAGTTGCTGGAACAGATAAAATGGTAACTAGTGCTTTAGGTATTATACAACCAGCTGAAAAGTTAGGATTTTCGGCAAAAGGAGTTAAAGCGAATAAGTCGCAAGACATATTTGGTGAAATACTACTACCAGCTATATTTCATGTAGTTATAGATAAAAAATTTATATATTATGTAATTATACATAATATAAATGAAAAAGAAATAATTGCTGAAGATAAAGGTAAGGGAATAGTTAAATATAAGCCAAGTGATTTCTTTGCTATTTGGACAGTGTACTTTTAATTATAACTGCAACTGGACTACAACTGCACAATTTTAGAAGGGTGTAATGGAAATAATAACTCACTGATAAGAAGAGTTATGCTAAAAGGAACAAGTTTATTTATCTATAGTGTAAATGAAATGTTTTTATTGAAAACTGGCTTAATACTATTCAAAGAAAAGAACTAAATTGCAATATTACTTGGAATTTACTTTATTAGTATATAAATAAAAAATATAGCTTAATTCTGAATAACTCATTCTAAATTAAGCTATATTTTTATTTAGTTTATTATTTTATAAATAAATTTAATATATTTATTTATAGTTATTCCAACCATTTACGACACCTTGACTGAACTTATATACTTCATTAGCAGCACAAATTATGCCTCCAGCTACTGCTATTACTGTTACTACACTTCCACCATTTATATCAGATAAAGTAGTTTCATTTAATTGATTAAAATTTTCGTAGCTCATAAAAGTAACCTCCTTAGTTTATGATATTACAATGGACATCATAATAATATAATGTGCTTATTTGTAGTTATTCCAGCCATTTACAACCCCTTGACCAAATTTATATACTTCATTAACAGCCACGATTACTCCACCAATAGTTACTATTGTTGCGGCTATACTTCCACCATTTGCATTAGATAAAGTAGTTTCATCCAATTGATTAAAATTTTCGTAATTCATAAAATATCCTCCTTAAATTATAAATACTATCTTCTTATAGTTGTATGATTACCCATTATATGAGAAGCACTTTTAACCATTTCATCATGAGATCCATGGAAAATTTTACCGATCCACGTACCAAAATCATATGAAAGATCGCCTATCCCTCCATTAATATCAATTAGTGATGATTCATTTAAGTCTAAAAAAGAACTATACATTTTTAAATACCTCCTATTGTATAAATTTATATGAACATTGAAAATTTTAATAAATAAAAATTTTCAATGTACAAAACAAATAAAAAATAATGTTAGAACTTTAAATTTTTATTATGAACCCATCAAATTCTTTTGATGTTTTTAATAGTGAATTAGATGGAATATTTTTAAGAGATATAAGATATATTATATCTGCACTACTAGATGCAATTAGAGCTAATCCTAAAGTAGCTATATAAACGTTTTCAATAATGATGCCAATGAAGTAGGGAAATATTCCTAATATAAGCATAGGAAATAATAATATCCAGATATATGTGTTGGCTGTTAAAAATTTAGTACAATCTGTATAAAAATATAAAGTTTTAAAGTCAAAACCAATTGATATATCTTTAAAATTAACTTTGCCAAATAAAATATAAGAAATTGAATGAAAAAATTCATGCAATAGTCCTAAAAAAATAATAGATATAAGAAATAAGAAAAAACTGTAGTTTAAAAATTGAAAAATTACCTTAAAAATTGATATATCATATATTAATTTATATAATAAATCTCCTATAAATAAAATTAGTATACTCAATGCAACTTGTAAATTTAAAATTTTTTTACGAGATAAGGTTAAATCATTTAACATAGTAGCAACCTCCATAATTTTCTAAATAGTTCAAAAAATTAAATATTAGTAATACTATTCATGTATAATTATATAAAATTTACTAAAAAATATGGTAAAATTGAATTAAATTTTATAAAAATTTCAAATATTATACATATTTAACCTATATTATAAATTTAATGAATTTTATTTTGGGGGACAGCATGATAAAAAAATATTATTGTATAAAGCAACATGATTTTAAGGATTGTGGATGTGCTTGCTTATCCACTATATGTAAGACATATGGTCTAAAGTATCCAATATCTAAGATAAGAGAAGTTGCTGGGACAGATAAAATGGGAACTAGTGCTTTAGGAATTATACAAGCAGCTGAAAAATTAGGATTTTCGGCAAAAGGAGTTAAAGCGAATAAGCCGCAAGACATATTCGGTGAAATACCACTACCAGCTATAGCTCATGTAGTTATAGATAAGAAATTTCTACATTATGTAGTTATACATAAAATAAGCGAAAAAGAAATAATTGTTGCAGATCCAGCTAAAGGAATTGTTAAATATAAGCCAAATGATTTCTTTAGCATTTGGACAGGCGTTCTTTTAATTATGACTCCAACTTCACAATTTAAAAAAGGAAATGAAGTTAAAGGTGTATTTTCGAGGTTTTTTGATTTAATAAAACCTCAAAAAGGGTTATTAGTAAATATATTTTTAGCATCAATATTAATAACTATATTTGGGATATTGGGATCATTCTATTTTAAGTTTTTATTGGATGATATAGTACCTAATAATCTAAAACAATCTTTAACTATATTTTCAATTGGATTCATAGTTTTAGCTTTATTCAAAGTTATTTTAGAGGCATTTAGAACTCAACTTCTGATACATTTGGGACAACGGCTAGATATACCACTAATGCTTGGATATTATGATCATGTAGTTAATCTTCCAATGAACTTTTTTGGAACAAGAGAAGTTGGTGAAATAATATCAAGATTTAATGATGCATCTAAAATAAGAGATGCAATATCTGGAGTAACTTTAACTATGATGATAGATGTACTTATGGTATTAATAGGCGGTTTTATATTATATTCTCAAAGTACATTATTATTTGGAATTACAATAATTCCTTTAATTTTATATGGAATAATAGTTTTTATATTTAAAAATAACATAGAAAAAGTTAACAGAGAAACTATGGAGAGTAATGCAAAGTTAACATCTTACTTAGTAGAATCATTAAACGGAATTGAAACTATAAAGGCTTTTAATTCAGAAAGAGAAGTAAATCTAGAAACAGAGAAAAGATTTATAAAACTTATAAAAGCTATATTTAAAAATGGAACAATAAATAACATACAGGTTTCACTAAAAAGTGGAGTAAAAGGTATTTTTGCAATATCAATTCTATGGATTGGTACAATTCAAGTATTAAATGGGAAAATATCTTTTGGTGAACTTTTAACCTTCAATGCATTACTAGCATACTTTTTAACACCAATTGAAAATATAATTAATTTGCAGCCAACATTACAAACAGCAGTAGTAGCTGCTGAAAGATTAAGTGAAATATTGGATTTAGAGCTTGAAAAATCTGCAGAAGAACATAAGAAAATAAATCCAGATTCATTAAAAGGAGATATAAAATTTGAAAATGTAGATTTTAGATATGGAACTAGAAGTCTAGTATTAAAGAATGTAAATATGAATATAAAGTCTGGACAAAGAATAGCCTTAGTAGGGGAAAGTGGCTCAGGAAAGACTACTTTAGCAAAACTCTTACTTAATTTTTATCAATGCGAAAAAGGTGAAATTACAATAAATAGTTATAATTTGTTAGATATAAATGTTGAAGCATTGAGAAATAAAATAGCGTACATATCACAAGAAACTTTTTTATTTAATGGAACAATAATAGAAAATTTAATGCTTGGAAATCCTTATTTAACTTATGAGGAAATTATAGAGGCTTGCAAAAAGGCACAAATTCACGAATTTATAAATTCACTGCCATTAAGATATAACACATTAGTTGAAGAAAATGGATCAAATTTTTCTGGTGGACAAAAACAAAGATTATCGATAGCAAGGGCAATTCTTAGAAAACCAGAAATTCTTATAATGGATGAAGCTACAAGCAATCTTGATTCTATAACAGAAAAGGCTATAGAAAAAACCATTCACGAATTTAGTGAAGGAATGACAACTGTAATAATTGCTCACAGATTAAGTACAATTATGAGATGCGATAATATTTATATTTTAGAAAAAGGAGAGATAAAAGAAGAAGGTTCACATAATGAATTATTAGAGAAAAAGGGTAGGTATTATGAACTTTGGAAAGAACAACTTCCAGAAATAAATAAAGTTGAAGAAATTCAAGTTAAGGAGGTTGTGAAAGTTGAAGTTTAAAATAGATAATATAGAAAACTTAAGTGATAGCAGAGAGGTTATGGAGTCTAAACCAAATAAATTTACAAGTATTTTTATTTATATAGTACTTGCATTAATAGTTATATTTTTATTATGGGCTTGGTTTAGTAAAAAGGAGATTGTAGTAAAAGCCACTGGAATAGTTAGACCATATAATGAAACGTATGCAATATCTAATGTTATAGCAGGCGAAGTAAATGAAATTAATATGAAAAATGGACAAAATGTCTCTAAAGGAGATATTTTATTTAAAATAAACTCTAAAGATTTAGAAGATAAAAAGAAGCAGTTAGAAGATAATAAAGATTATTTTGAAACAGACATAGATAATTTAAAAAAGTTAACTAAGAGTATAAATGATAATACGAACTATTTTGAAGACAGTAGAAAAGAAAAGGAATATTATTATAAATATAAAAGTTATGTGGCTGGAAATAAGGTTCCATTAAGTGATAAAGATAATATAAGTGAATCTAAGAAAGACCTTCAAAATGAGAAAAGTAATTTAGAGTCATTATTAAGATCAGTTAAGGATCAGAAAAATTATAATGAAAGTAACTCTCTATATAGTGATCAGTACAACAGTTATATTTCTTCAAGAAAGGTTATAGAGAATAAAATTGATCAGCTAAAAAAAATGAAAAAAAAGTTACAGGAAAATAGTTCAAGTGAAGCAACCAGTGATCAGATTACTCAAGCTGAAGGAGAAATTAAAGGTAATGAAGATCAATTATCTAAATTAGAAAGTGATACAGAAGTTCAAATAAAAGCATCTATAGATAAAATAAATAAAAATATTAAAAGTTTAGATAATGATTTAGATAAAATAGATGAATCTAATGATATAGTAAAAGAAAAAAGTAAAACAACAGTTTTAGCTCAGATTGAGGAAAAAATAACTGCTGATAAAGAAAAGTTAAAAGAAGTAAATTCAAGTATAAAAGATATAAACAAAAATATAGAAGATTGCACTGTAAAAGCTTCCGTTGGTGGAAAGTTAGATATAAATATGAAGTTACAACCAGGAGTAATGATCCAAACTGGTGCAATAGTTGCAAATATATTACCAGGTGCAAATAAATATAAGGTAGATTTAATAATACCAAATAATAAAATTGCAAATATAAAAGATGGAGAAGATATAAAGTATAGTTTTGATGCGTTATCTTATAAGGAATATGGATTTATAGATGGGAAGATAGAAAGTATTAGTCCAGATTCAAAGATTGATAGTGAAAAGGGAATATCTTTCTATACAGCTGAAGGTAGTTTAGATAAGAATGTTTTATATAGCAATAATGGAGAAGAAAGCTTTATAAAGTCAGGAATGACTTGTGAAGGGAGAATAATAACAAGAAAAGAAAGAATGTTGTATTATTTATTAGAAAAATTAGGGATCAAAAATTAAAATATAAGTTTAATAATAAGTATAGTTGATTTAGTAGTATCAATAAAAAATAAAAAGATAAATAATTGTGAATCATATAATATTGCACTAGCATTAAATATAATGTGAATTATATTAACTAAAAGAAATTTAGCGATAGGCTTATTATATATAGCAAGGAAGTTTAGGCAGACAGGTGAAAAAGTAATTAAGACAATAGGGATATTGATAGTAATAATAATATTGTTAGGGAGGAACTATATAAGAACTCTCAAAATCGATTATGGACCTTTTAATAGCTGATTTCTTAAATATTTGATGTGGTGGAGCAATAATCCATTAAAGAATAAGCTTTTACGGAGTGTATTTATATTTGTTTAAAAAGAAGAATAGACAATTTATAAATTTTTACAATAAGTGTTTAGCTTTTACAATTAAGGTACAATTTATATAGAAATTATTGTATGATCATCATAAATAAAGGTAGTGATTTCATGTTAAATTCTTTTGAAAGAAAATTATTAAAATTAAAAGATACCATTTGTCATATTGATGAGGGACCTTTAAGTAAAAACCCAAAAAAATTATTATTGCAGATATTAGATCTAATATTAAGATTAATATAAGAGGAATGTTTTTGAATAACTTAAATTTTAAAGAGTTAGAAGAAATAAACGGAGGAGGTCGTACTTGGGATAACATAACAACTGCTATTGGAGTTGGCTATAGATATATAAAAATATTCTTGGAAGACCAAGTGCGTTCCCATTCTTTATTTCAACTTGGAATTCAGAAAGTTATTTAGGTGGTCGTCCAACTAGTGCTTAATAAAAAAAGGTTATTATCTTGAAGTGAAATCAAGGTAGTATAAAAATGTAGCAGTTCTATTTGAAACTACTACATTTTTTATATTACTTGATGAAGCTATATACTTAGATGTGGAGATTAATTTAACAGGATTTTTTTCAGACATTAATGATGTTTTATTATGCTTTTTTCAAGAGAAAGACTTATCTTTTTTTATATGAATCATTAATGTATAAATGATTTACTCAGAGAGCTAGTCTTTATTATTAAATAGTTTATTTAATAATAGGAGTATGTTTTAAATTATTGTTTATATATAGTTATAGCTTAAATGGGGCTGGCACACTAAATAATTAGTGCTCAGCTCCTTTTTTTATCTTAAATAAATTATATAAATTCAATTACTTTATTTTTTTCAAGAAGTTTCATAATAATATCTTCTAATGCAAAAAAGATAAAAAATTGTATTTGATTTTATCTAAATTATGTATGTTAGATGTAGATAGATAATGATGAAGCACGACTTAGCTTTTAAGGTAAGTCGTGTTTTATTTAATAACAAGATAATGATAAGTAATTATAGAGGCTGAGAATAATATTAATGATAATAATATTAATATAAATGGATAAGCATTAAATAACATATGTATCAATATAGAGGAATATATAGGCTTAATATAATCGTATGTACGAATCTCATATGAATATACAAATATAAAAGCAGGTATTATCATTTGAAAAATGTAGATTATATTTTGATAATGACCTAAACTAAAAATTATTGTTGTTATTATAGTAATAATAAGTCTATTACTAATAAGCTTATTAATAATTTTTATCAATAATACTATTAACAAAGTTTCTATAATAGGAACAATTAATATATTAAATATCAATACGAATGGTATTGATGTGTATTCTAAAGTTGAAGGTTCTGAATGGATATTTATAGAGGATTTTAATAGTACGAAAGGGATTACTGAAATAAAAGCTACTAAAGAAGAACTTATAATATATTGAAAGTTATTTAAATGTTTAATTTTGGCTTTAATCGTGTTCATAGGGCCTCCTAAAATTAAGAAAAATACTTTTTCATTGTTATATATCTGTATTTTGAAAACTTAAAACCATGTAATAAATGAAGAGAATCCTCTGTATTGAGATGCAACATTTGCTAAATGATTATATAAGTTTAAAACTGATTCTGGAGCTTTAAAATGGTTAGCTCGTACATATATGGTGATATCATTTGTCAATTTTGTACAAACTAACCTATACTCTTCTCCATTTTCTAATTTATTTTTATATACTGTTAAAGTATGAGTTAATTCTTTATTGATTTTAACTTTTGGATCATCTAATGTTTTTTGTAGTTCGTTTATTAAATCATAATATTTTTTATTCATTTGATTATTACCTTTCTATATAAAAGTATATTATTTTTATTCTAATGAGCATAAGGTCTATGTTGTAATTATTTATACATTGTCACTTAAATAATTTGTGATTTAACGCAAAATTTCTTTCTTCTTCATTTTAGTACAATAATAATATAATCCAAATGTACTTAAAGCAATTCCAATATCAAAAAGAGCAATACTAAATCCTAACACATTTAAGCGGTTGCGAAATAAAAATGTAAGTATAAGTAATAACGTATCAGAGACAGCAGATATTAATGCAACGTAAGTAGCCACCTTTTTCCTCAATAAAAGTAGTATTGGTGCTAAAATACCAGCGAATATATTCATAGTATATAAAATTAAAAATGGAGTTAGATAGTTTGTAAAATATTGCACTACAGTATCTCCATAACCTTTACTATTATAGTAGTCCATATTATGTCCTAACATCATAAAATAATCATAAACACCATTTGTATATATAAAAATAAACAGTATTGCAACAAACCATAAATGCCAAGGTGTTTTTATTCTTTTTTCCTTTTTATAACTCATTAATACTCCCCCTCGTATCTAAATACTAATTATATATTTTTAATTAGCATAATAAAGCCTAAAAAATAAAAGTTGACCTAAAATATATAAAAAATTTAAAAAATATACATATTTAACCTATATTATAAAGTTAATATAAATAATAGAAAATTAAGAAATAATAGTATTTCTATAATAAAAGAGAATATATGTTTATATATTAAAAAGTAAAAAATAATAATAAAGGAATTAGAAGTATATTAGCTTGTAAATCTATTAGTTTATTAAAGAAGGGAGGAGTTACTATTAAGGATAAAAAAATGAGTATTGTATTAACAATATTTTTGATAATATTCACACTTTTAAAGAATTTTGCTCCTCCCAAATACTTTGCATTATCGTTTGTATTTTCACCATTTATAATAATTATTATAGGACTAATTGCTTTTAGAGAAAAAAGTTAATATGGTTAGGGGAGAGGTATATGATTTTTAAAATTATACTTATTATAGTTTCAATTATTGCACTAATCATGTGTATTAGAGACTATGGAAAGAAAAAGCTTAGTAAAACAGAAGTTATATTGACTATAATTTTTATAATGGTTTCTTTATTTAATTTACGATAATTTATAGATGCAATGCTCAACATACATATCAAGTATACAATATGAAGTAATTAAGATTTAGAATAGGAGAAAAGATATGCTTAAAAATAGATATGTTATATATCCTAAGAATAACTTAACAAACAAAGAGCAGGTTATAGAATGTTGCAAAGATTACTTTACTAATTTAGGATTTTCTATTGAACTAGTAAATAAAGAAGAGACATTTTACTTATATATTAAAATAGATGGTTCCATATTTAAGATGAAATTAGTTTTACAAGGGGCTGGGCTTGTTCAATATAAAGTACCAATAAGCTCTAATAATATTCCTATAAATGGAGAGCAAGAATTAATTTTAAGTAAGTTATAAAAATTATTAGAGGTGGGAGTTTTTAATGTGAAGAAAAAAGAATTAATGTATATTAATTCTTAGGAGGATATATTTTATGGAAACAATAAAAGAATTTTATAAATTTAAACAGAATGGATTAAAATTTGTATTTCTCACTTTAGTATTTTCTATTGTTACAGGATGCTTAAGCATTCAATCAAACATGATATTTACTAAGATTATGTATGGAGGATCAGCAATTCTATTTTTGTGTAGTACTATATATACAATTTTTTATTTTATAAGAGAGTTTAATAATCAAAGAAAATAAGTATGCAAAAATAAAAGCAACATAATTAAATTATGTTACTTTTATTTATTACAGGAGTGCTAAGACTCCTCATTTTTTATATTTTTTATTGTAGACTTAACTTTAAATTCAATTAATAATTCTAATCCTACAACAATTATTATTATTTTTAATATATGAATTTCAGGAAATAATATAGAAAGAATAAGCCCACCAATAAAAGGGAAGAGAACAAATTCAATAAATTTTTTTAATATATTCATTTTAGATAGCTCATTAAATAGACCTAAGTATGTCTTCATATAAGTGTATCCTCTTTTGGAAACTTTTGGCTGCTAATTTAGAAGCTGATCCCCATACACCATCAACTACCATGTCATATAAGGATAATAATAATAATTTAGTTTTTGATTTTCCCATAACTCTCAATATATCAATAACTTCTAAAAAGTTGTTGGTATTTCCCTCCCTTTCAATAAATAGTCTAATAATTTTACCACATTTTTACATAAAAGTAAATAGAATAAAAAAGGATGTTCTTAAAATTGTACTCTACAAAAATACTACAATTTCTAAGTAGTTAATAAAGTTTTTTACTTTTAATATAATAAAATTAGCTTTGATGATAATTCTTTATAATGTATAATAAATTATAATTTGTTATATATTGGGGGATATCTTTGTGAGATCAAATAAAAGGTACATAGTTTTCAATATAATTAAATTCTTATGTTTTGCAGGTATTGTTATATTATCCTTTGGATATACAGAAATGTCTTTTAAATATTATTTAGTACCCGCATACATTCGTGAATTATACATAATATTTTCTATAATAATTTCTTTTTTTATTGGTGATTTATTTATAAAACTTCTACAAAAAAAGAAATTATTAGTTTTTATAAGTAATATATTATTGTTGTGTATTGTTATAATATTTAGACTTACACTTATGTTTGTAGGTATGAGCTTATGTATTATTTATATGTATATATCTTTTAAACTTAGTATAAAATATTTTATTGACTTTTTTATAAAGGAAAGTAAATTAGTTTATATTGTATTATCATTACTAAATTTCTTTATTTTAGTTTTTATTTGTGAATTTCTATCAATTGGACCATTAGTATAATATTTTAAATTAAAGTTACTTTACAAAATAAACTATATATAACATTAATAAAAAATATATAGTATAATGAAATCAATATTTCAAATAGTATAATGAAAAAATGCTTTAATAAGGAGAATTACAATGAACAACGGGCAAGAAAGATTTTTTAATTTTATAATGGATAGAGTAGAAGAACAAAATCAAGGTAAAGCAAAAGAATTACTTAGCGAAAGTTTTGCAAAGCAAGATGAAGGTACTTTCAATGCAGAATATATGGCTACTTTCATTCCGAAAATGCTACAATTAATAAAGCCAGAATTCATTGAAGAAGTAAAAAATATTATGACTAATCATAAAGCATAGAAACATAAAGTTTACTTGTAGATTTAGATAGACTTTTTAAATTAACCACAATATATGTACTGGGAAATAAATTAACCCAAAGTACATATTGTGGTTAATTTTTTTTAGTTATTTATATAGTTTTTCTATTTTAAAACAATAAATAAATCTATTATATATTTGTATTTAAGGATTTACATTTGTAGATATAAGAAAAAATTAAGAAATTTAGCAATATTATCTTAATATTAGAAGTATATACTATATTTGTAAATGATAAAGTTTTAATTGAATAATAAATGAGGAGGTTAAATTATTATGATGAAAAGTTATATAATATCCATGGCATTAGCATTGATTTTAATAACTATTTTAAATATTTGTTTAAATAAAAGTACTAATAATATTAAAGGGAAAATTAAATGGCAGCATTACTTTTTTGGATATCTTTTTATTCTATACTTAATGATTGCATTAAAAGATGTAGTAGGTTTTCCTTCAATAAGTGATTTGCAAACATCTTTAAAATTAAATAAATCAATATTTAATCCTATTATAAATTTTATTCCTTTTAGCAATGGAATTGAAATTTCAACTATACTTAATATAATATTTTTTATGCCATTTGGATTTTTATTACCTGTTTTATGGCAAAAATTTAGAAGATTTTTACCTACATTATGTGCAGGGGTAGTATTTTCACTTATCATTGAAATTGGACAATTATTTACTCATCGTGCCTCTGATATTGATGATTTAATAATGAATGTACTAGGAGCTATTTTAGGATTGATTATTTTTATGGCTATGAGTAAAATTTTTTATAAACTGTCTAATACGACTGCAGCTGAGCCTTCTTCTACAGATAGTATTATTTTAAAATTGGAACCTTATATATACATTGTAATTGCAATTATAAGTACATTTTTAAGCTGAATTATTAAGTGAAGATAATAGCAAGTATAACTTACGCAAAATAGTATTTTCATAACATATAGAAGTTTACTATTGTATATTATGATTCATTAGATTTATTGAAAAGGAGTGAGAATGTGAAAAAGAAGATAATCAATAGTTTATTTATGCTAAGTTTTATTTTTTATATTTTATTTTTGCTGTGGAATATTCTTTTTAAGTATGTTTCACCTATGGAGTTATTTAGTGGTGGAAGATATTTTTCTAGAAGTATTAATTTGATTCCTTTTAATGATATTATTAACGGATATTATAATAGCCTTGATATTTGGGGTAACGTGATTTTGTTTATTCCTTTAGGAATTTATATTAATATATTTTTGAAAAACTCTAAGATAGGCAAAAATATAGTTAAGATAGCAGGAATATCAATATTGTTTGAAGTTATTCAATATGTGTTTGCAATAGGGGCGAGTGATATAACTGATATAATTACAAATACCTTTGGTGGAATTATTGGAATAGGTTTGTACTTAGTAATTAAGAAGATATTAAAAGATGATAAAAGAGTTAAAACATTTGTGTCTATTTGTAGTACTTTAGTTATGGTACCTGTTGCAGTTATTATTTTAGCACTGTTTATTTATAATTAGTTTATTACTTTAAGAATGGTGGTTTATAAAATATTACTTATAAGATAAAAGTGGATAATAAATTTTATGTATTAAGGATTAACAGTAATCAAAATGAATATCTAGATTTAAGCAGGGAAAAAGAACAAGATGCAAATATTAAAGCATCAAAATTAGGCTTAGCGCCTATTATTTTTTCTACAAGAAATAAGAAGGATTTTTTAATTACTGAATTTATCGAAGGAAAAAGTATAGAAACAGAAAAAATGCATAGTTCAGACTTAATAAAAAGGTGATGAAATACCAAGTGTCTATATACTCTTTGGCAGACTTGAAATATAGTCTGCTATTTTTTATGTCTTGACAGTATGGTATTTATTTCCTATAATGTACTTGTACGATAAGTACACTACATTACGGAAGGAGGTACTACGTGGAAATTATAATCAGTAGTAATACAAGTAAGCCAATCTACGAGCAAATAACATCACAAATGAAAGCTATGATTATGAGTGGAGAGTTAAAAACAGGTGATCCAATTCCTTCTATGCGTTCACTTGCTAAAACAATTCATGTTAGTGTAATCACTGTTCAAAAGGCTTATGAAGACTTGACACGAGATGGTTTTATTGAAACCTCCGTTGGAAGAGGAAGCTTTGTAGCTGCTCAGAATAAAGATTTCATACAAGAAGAGCGGCAAAAACAAGTTGAAGAGCATTTAATGATAGCGGCTGATATTGCTCGCACCAATGGTATTAAGTTAGAAAAAATAACAGAACTACTTAAAATATTCTATGAGGAGAATTAATAAATGGATTATGCTTTAAAAGTTGAAAACCTTTGTAAGGTTTATGAAAATACGGATTTCAAATTAGATAATGTGACTTTTAGTATCCCTAAAGGCTCCATTTTGGGGTTTGTGGGGAAAAATGGTGCTGGAAAAAGCACCACAATTAATTCAATTTTAAATATTATTAAAAAGGATAGTGGAACAGTAAAATTTTTTGGTTGCGATATGACTGATGATATCACTTCTATTAAAGAAGACATTGGTGTTGTATTTGATACAGTTAATTTCCACGAAGATTTAACTGCTAAAAATATAGAAAAGATTTTGTCGGACATCTATAAAAATTGGGATAAAGATTTATTTTTTTCCTATCTTGAAAAGTTCAAAATTCCGAGTGATAAAAAGATAAAAACATTTTCTCGTGGTATGACTATGAAATTATCAATCAGTATTGCTCTTTCTCATAAAGCTAGATTTCTAATTTTAGATGAAGCTACAGCTGGTCTTGACCCAGTTATAAGAGAAGAAATTCTGGATACATTTTTAGATTTTGTGGAAGATGAGAATAACTCTATTTTAATATCATCTCATATATCCAGTGATCTTGAAAAAATTGCTGATTATATTGCGGTTATTGATAATGGTAAAGTTATTTTAATGGAAAGCAAAGATACTTTAATTTATGATTATGGTATTGCCCGTATGAAACGAAATGATTTTGATAAACTTCAAAAATCTGAATATATTTCTTACAGGAAAAGAGGCTTACAGATTGAGGTTTTAATTTCGGATAAAATTAGTTTTTTAAAAAAATATCCAAATGTTACTTTAGATGTAACAAGCATTGATGAAATTTTACCACTTATTACGAAAGGAGAACAAACAAAATGAAAGGTTTAATAAGAAATAATTTCTATTCAGTTGGCAGTTCTTTAAGATGGACAATAGCTTTTTGCATTGTTGTAAATGTTGCGGTCATAATTGGAGCAATGCGATTTCAAAGCAATGACGGCTTTTTATCAATATTGATGATTGGACAAATAGGGGCTTTTGTAGGTTTAACTGGCACTGCACTTCAAAAGGATAACACTTCAAATTGGAGCAAATATGAAAAAACTTTACCAGTAAAAATACGTAATGTTGTAATGGCAAGATACATTTCATTCCTAATTTTTTCTGTTATAGGAATTTTACTTGCCACATTAACTGTAGTATTATTCTCTGTTATTTCAGCTCAACCAACGAACCTTGAAGGAGTAGGCTATGGATATAGTTTTGGAATTATATTTGCTCTTTTAGTTCCAGCATTTTTATATCCATTAGTATTAAAATTCGGAGCAGATAAATCAGAGATAATGCTATGTATTTCCGTTGCAATTACTCTATGTTTATTTAATGCTGGAAGTGCAATTTTAACACCATACTTGATTAAACTAAACAATGCAAATATGATTTATAGAATAATTTGTATTGTTATTAGTGTGATAATATTTATATCTTCTTATTTTATCTCTCTTGCTATATATAAGCGAAAAGAATTTTAATTTATTATTATTACTATACCTTCATATTTATTAAGAAAAAGTGCTAATCTTTGCAGGATGGGGCACTTTTTTCTTTGCCTTTAACTTCTATATCAAGGTCAAGAAATTTAATCTTAATTTTTAAATGATGTATTAAAAAAATTATGTTTTAGAATTATACCATAATTATGTAGAATATACATATAAGAATAAAATGCAAAAACCTCACTTACTACTGATACTGAGAATTGTATCACAAATAAGTGAGGTTTTCTTGCAAAGTGATTACAAGACTAGGGTTATAAGGTTTTAAAATATAAAAATATCATATTATAAGTAAGGTATAGCTATGTGAAAATTGAAAGGTAATTATAAATTTGCAAAGCATGTTTTAGATAGATTACATAAAGGCTTAGTAACATTATAGTTTCTAGTGACTAGAAATCAACTAATATACTTTACTATGATAGATTTTTATTCTGCTAGTAAATCGTATTATTAAAATATTATTTTATAGTATTGGATAAGTGATTAAAGACCTAAATATTAATTTGAAATTTAAGTAATGGTAATCAATTTCTTTACCAATGAACAAAAAGAATATCTATTTGCTATAATGGTTTAAACAAATGAACGGAAGGTAGGAAATGTATTTATGAAAGATCATATTATTCAAGTAGATAAAAATCTTTGTATTGGTTGTGGGCTTTGCAGTGGTGATTGTCCAGTAAATAATATTATCATTAAAGAAAAAAAAGCAGTAATTAAAAATCAGGATTGTATTAAGTGTGGACATTGCGAAGCTATTTGTCCTAAAGCTGCTATTACTTTAACTGGATTTAGTGAAAAAACAATGGAAATTACAGAGGAATCTACACTAAATCCAAAGGATTTATTAATGGCACTTAAAACAAGAAGGACTATTCGTAAGTTTAAGGATAAAAAAGTTCCTTTGGAGATTATACAGCAAATTATTGAGGCAGGACGAATAACTCCAAGTGCTAAGAATGCTCAAAATGTATCATATATTGTTTTAGGTGAAGATAAAGGAAAGTACGAGGAAGTTGCAGTAAAATTTTTCAGAAAAATTCAAGGCTTTGCAAAACTTTGGATGAAAGATGCAAGAGAAGTTACCATTGATGATAATTTCTTCTTTAAGAAAGCACCAGTTGCAATTATGGTGGTAACTAAGGATAAAGTGAGTGGTTCTCTTGCAGCAGGCAATATGGCTTTAATGGCAGAATCTTATGGTTTAGGGGTATTGTATAGTGGATTCTTTACAAGTGTAGCAAACTATTCAAGAAAATTACGTAGAATTTTAAACTTAAAACATGGGGATAATGTAGTAACAACTTTGGTAATTGGATACCCAAATGTGAAATATAGAAGAACTACTAAAAAAGAGGAAGCTATGGTTAGATATTTATAAAGATTAGGAGAAAAAGTATGGAAAATGAATGCAAAGAACGATTAGAAGAAATAGCATCAAAATTTAAAATCTGCGGAGAAGCTATTCATGCTATAGGAGATGAAACTAGACAATTAATTTTACTTACTCTTTTAGAAAGTGATTTTAATGGGATCAGAGTAGGAGAAATTTCAAAGAAAACTCATCTTTCTAGACCTGCTGTCTCTCATCATCTGCAAATATTAAAAAGAGCAGAAATTGTAAATGTCCGCAAAGAAGGAACAAAAAATTATTACTATCTTGATTCAAATGAATCTCAATGGAAAACTATAAGAGATCTAATAAACCTTGTATTTGTAGGAATACAGCATATTAGTGAAGATGATAAAAGAAAAGAGGAATAAGCTGTGATTAGTAAGATAGGTGAAAGCCTATCTTCTTTTTTTATAGAAATATATAATCAAAACTTGAATTTGAAATAATCTTAATTATATTGTATAAGAAAAAGTTTAAGCTTTTTTATGTAGGATACAGGGAAAAACTTATCATAAGTAAAAATATTAAGGAAATAAGAGTAGTTTTTTATTGATTTGGAGTTAACTCTAAGTGATAGAATAAATTTATATATTGATTATAAAGGCAGAATAGAGTTATTAATAAAGTCTACTATATGGTATACACATAGCGATATTTGCTAATTAAGGGGGATATAATGAGTAGAGAGTTATTAGAGAAGATACAAACAAGAGAGTTTATTTCAAATGAGGATCCAATATTTACTGAAATTAATAAAATTCTTGAAAATATTTTAAAATTAACAAATGAATTAAATTCAGGGTATAAAACACCTGAAGAAATCAGAAATATATTATCAAAAATCACTGGTAGTAAAATTGATAGTTCTATACAAGTATTAACGCCATTTAACACAGATTTTGGAGCTAATATTAGATTAGGCAAAGGAGTATTTATTACAGGAAAAATAAGAGAAAGTTATCCTGTTCAAGTTGATGCAAAAACTATAATTTTAAATAAATAAAATATTGCATATATTAAGTAATTTTAAAACATTTCAATTTTAGAGATATCTATTAAGGTATCTCTTTATTTAATATAAATATATTGCCTAATTAATTATAAAACTTATAATAAGTAAAAAAATATTTAGTTTGGTTATTGACAAACTAAATAAACAAGGTTACAATTTATTTCGTTAGTTAATATATAAACTAAATAAATTATTGTGGAGGTTAATCACATGAATAAGAATAATATATTAAATAAATTAATGGAGATTACATATCAGCCGTTTCTGATTTTTGCAAATAAAGTAGAAGAAAAGTCTGACAATGCTTTTGAAACTCTAAGATTACTAGAAAAAGAGGAAAATGTTACTGCTGGCCGTATCGCTGAATACTTGGATATCAAACCTTCTAGTGTTACGCAAATAATTAAAAAATTAGAAGAAGCAGGAACTGCTAATCGTGTTAAATCAGAAAATGATGCACGTGTTATTTTTGTAGAATTAACCGATAAAGGTAGAGAAAGCATAAGGGATAAAGGAAAAATTTCTTCAGGTTTGAAAGATGAAATGTTTAAAAACTTCACTGAAGAGGAGTTAGAAACACTTGATAGATACTTAAACCGTATTAATGAAAATATCTCAAGTGATGAATTTAATGAAAAGTTAAATGAGATTTTTGGTGATGACAAACGTTGGAAACATTTCAGTAAAATATCTGCTCATTTCGGTCGTGCTAGAGAGCAAATGTTAGAGCGTAGTGGCTTCGGAAATGATATACATAGGGGCTTTGGCGGAGATTTTCATGGTATATTCGGTGGAGATGGTAAATTCTTTGGAAGGGAGCACAAATAATGAGTGGAGGAAGACCAGAAGGTGGCGGAGATATTCGTAAAGACGGAACAAAGTTCTCTTTAAAACAATTTGCCAAACTGATTAAAACAACAAGACCTAAATATTATCTATTAATTATTGGAAGTTTGTTATTACTTATTTCATCTAGTGTACAAATTTACGTACCCAAATTAGCATCATCGTTAGTTAACAACTTCTCGAAAGGCATAGATTATACTTTATTAGCAAAGGTTGTATTTCTTTTTGTAGCTGCAGCTATTATTTCAGCTATCGCTGGAACAATATTAGGGGTTTTTGGCGAAAATGTTATTCAAAACCTAAGAAAAAATCTCTGGTTTAAACTGGTAACACTTAAAGTAAAATACTTTGATACAGTAAAAGCAGGTGAAATTTCAAGTCGTCTAGTAAATGACACATCACAAGTGAAACAATTACTTGCTACTACATTCCCGCAAACTCTATCGAGTATTATCTTAATATTAGGCTCTGTATATATGATGATTCGTATGGATTGGCGTATGTGTGTGGCGATGCTCGTAGTCGTTCCTATCGTGGTAATTATTATGTTACCGATATTTAGTTTTGGAACGAAAGTTGGACATATGCGACAAGATGCACTAGCTGAATTTAATGGGGTTGCCAGTGAAACATTAAGTGAGATTCGCTTAGTGAAAACATCAAATGCTGAAAAACAGGTACAACTTCGTGCAAACAAGGAAGTAGATAGACTTTTTAAAGTTGGTAAGAAAGAGGCAGTTTTTGATGCAACCATGCAGCCAATTATGATGATGGTTATGATGAGTATGATTTTTGGATTGCTTGCATATGGTATGCATCGAATTGCCATAGGTGAGATGGAAATTGGGACATTGATGAGCTTTTTAATGTATCTATTTAACTTAATTGGTGCAATACCAAGCGTAGCTACGTTGTTTACAGAAATGGCAAAAGCTGCTGGTTCAACTAAGCGTGTTCAAGAATTACTTGATGAAGAACCTGAGGATTTACAAAGGGGAGAAATTATTGATTTGACTGGTAAAAATTTAAAAGTTGAAAACGTAATTTTCTCTTATGAAAAAGATGAAATGATTTTGACAGATGTATCTTTTGAGGCAAAACCAAGTCAGATTATTGCTTTTGCAGGACCATCTGGTGGTGGTAAATCAACAATCTTTAGTTTGCTTGAAAGATTTTATGATCCAACTAGTGGAACTATTAAGTTTGGAGATATTGATATTAAAGATATTAATTTAACAAATTATCGTAGTCAAATAGGCTTCGTTTCTCAAGACAGTGCCATAATGGCAGGAACGATTCGTGAAAATTTAACTTATGGATTAGATGGGAAATTTAGTGATGATGAATTATGGAAAGTATTAGAACTAGCGTATGCTCGTAAATTTGTAGAAGAAATGCCAGAGGGCTTATTAACAGAAGTAGGGGAAAGAGGTGTGAAAATTTCTGGTGGTCAACGTCAGAGAATTGCCATAGCTCGTGCGTTCTTACGTAATCCTAAAATTTTAATGCTTGATGAAGCAACTGCAAGTCTTGATAGTGAATCAGAAATGATGGTGCAAAGTGCTCTTACGAATTTAATGAAGGGTAGAACAACACTTGTAATTGCACATAGACTTGCCACAATTGTTGACAGCGATAAAATATATTTCTTAGAAAAAGGAAAAATCACTGGTAGCGGAACGCATGATGAACTTGTAGAAAGCCACGAAACTTATGCGAAGTATGTGAGTGAACAATTCAGAGTTGAAACTCCGCTTTTAACGAGGTAGGAGAATAATCTATGAGTGGTCCTATGTCAATATCTTAGACACAAAAAATCAAACTTTTTTATGCTACACTTATAGCTAATAATTCATATTGATGTGGAGTCATATAATTAATAGAAGAGTGTAGCTTTTTTTATTATAGCAGTCTTTAATGTATTTAAATATTGCTATATTAGCTTCTTCGAAGGTAAGGTAGCCAGTAAATATAAGTACAAAAAAAGAGAAGTCACTCTTATTTAGTAAACATCTCTTTTCAACTTAATTATAGCATATATAAAATGGAGATATAAGTCTATATTTTTCACTTTATATATATTAAGATAATGTAACTATAATAAAAAGACGAGGAGACTTTATATGAGTATTGAAGACAAGGCACCTATAAAAACCAACCTAGATGTAACTTTAGAAAAAGGACCTTTTTATCATGGAACTAAGGCTAACCTTGAAATAGGAGATTTAATTGAAATAGGATTTTCATCTAATTATGGTAAAGGTAACAAAGCTAATTTTGTTTATATGACAGCAACTTTAGATGCAGCGATTTGGGGAGCAGAGCTAGCACTTGGTGATAGCGATGAAAGAATATATATAGTTGAACCTACTGGTGAATTTGAAGATGACCCTAATTTGACTGATAAAAAGTTCCCAGGGAATCCTACACGTTCTTATCGTACACGCTTTCCATTGAAAGTAATTGGTGAAATAAGTGAATGGAAAGGACATTCGCCAGAAGTACTTAAAAATATGAAAGATAATTTAATTAAGCTTAAGGAACAGGGAATTGAAGCCATTAATGAGTAAAAACTAGATTAAGTACTACTAAAAATGAGTATATAACAATGAGATAAATAAAAATTTAAAAAATATATTTAAGGAAAAGGGGTTATTATGGCTAAAGTACGAAAAATGCTTGGAAAGGCAGATTCACCATATATTGTTTCTCTTATGAGATTAATAGAAACACAAAGCAAAAATACAATTGTAAAATGGTGTAATGAATATGCAAGGGAGCATATTCTACCTATTTATGAAAAAGACTATCCTAATGATTCTCGTTTAAAAAATGCATTGAATGCATCTAATGAATGGCTAGAAGGAAATATGAAATTAATAGATGCAAAGAAAATTATTAAGGAAGCTCAAATAGCTGCAAGAGAAGCAGAAGGAAATCCAGCTGCACAAGCCGCGGCTAGGGCAATTGGAGCAACAACGGCAACAATTAATACTGTAACGAGTTCTTTAGGACTTGCATTTTACGGTGCTGCAGCCATAGCATATTCATCTATTGGTGTTAATGAGAAGGCTCAGGTTTATGATGAAATTGCAGCAAGAGAGTGCAAGAACATGGAGGAGGCTTTACGCAAAGCATCTGTAATAGATGAGCCTAATCCAGCAGAAATAAATTGGAATTGCTAAATATAAAAATTTATTTAAGAGATTAAAAATAGGCTAACGATATTTAAAAATATTTTTAGCCTATTTATTTTTATAACGGAAGCTTTATAGTGAATTGAGCACCAATATCAGTATTATTAGCACTAATATCTCCATTAAGATAAGTAATTGCAGATTTAGCTATAGGTAATCCTAAGCCGAATTTTCCACCCTTACCTTTATAGAATCTAGAAAACATATTTTTCAAATCGTCTTCATCAAAACCTTTCCCATCATCACTTATTTTTATATTTATATAAGAATCATCTAATTCAACAGATATGATAACAACCTTATTTGCATATCTTAAACAGTTAGATAGCAGATTTAGAACAACTTTAGATAATAAATACTCATCAGTATGGATTAGAATGTTTTTAGAGCAATCAATTAAAATTTCTAAATCATCTTTATATGTTATGCCTACTAATCTATTTGAATAATCTTTAAGTACATCATATAAATTTAAGTATTCTAAATTCAATTCAAAATCATAAGTATCTAATTTTGAAAGTTCTAAAAGACGTTCTACTATTGCATTAAGTCTCTTGCTTTCAGCTATAATAATATCAGTTGGAGCATCTAAATCATCAAACACACCATATTTAATTCCTTCAGCATATCCTTGAATAGACATTAAAGGAGTCCTTAATTCATGTGAAGCATTTTGAAAAGCCATCTTTTGAGATGAATAATATTTTTCAAGTCTATAAACCAGATGGTTTATATTTTCATTAAGTTCAATGATTTCTTGTATATTATTATCATTTTTTAATGGTTTATAATGTCCGTTTGCAATATCTTTAGTAATATTAGAAAGATCCCTAATGGGTTTTGATAAAGATATAGCCATAAAATGAGAGAGAACTATAGATATTATGGTCGTTAAAACTAAAATTATTATCATGGTATAATCAAGTGGCTTAAGAAAAGAATCAATTATATCTTTAGATAGATATATCAATAGATAGTCCTCTTTATAAATATCAGTTTTAATTATTGAAGCATAATAACTATTATTATTTGAGTAAAGTTTTAAAATCTTATTTTTATTACTTTGATTTTTAAAGTCTATTGAAGTAAAAGCTTGATTTAATAAATCATTAGTTAGATCAGATGTAATATTATCATGTGGGTATAAAACTTTAGCGGAACTATTAAATAATGCTATATGAATACCAGACATTAATTTAGAATCATTAATTTCATTACTCAATATATCAATTAAATCCTTAAATTTTTCTTCAGGAGCCATGTCTTTATCAATAGTATCTTGATTGTATTTACTTTCAATTGTATTTGTTAAATCTAGTAGGTTAGTACTAATATACATTTCAATATCAGGAGATACTACTAATTTAAAAAGGATGTAAATTATAAGTGAGGATAATATTGATACTATTAATAAGAAACTAAGAATCTTGTATCTTATACTTACGGGCTTATTTTTCATAGCTATCATTTTGTATAATTCTAAAACCATATCCTCTCAAAGTTTGAATAGTTATATTAGCATTAAATAATAATAATTTTTTTCTTAGTCTTTTTACAGTATCATCTGTTGCTCTAGTATCTATAGTATCTGAATTAAAGTTCCATATTTTTCTTAAAAGTTCATGTCTACTTATAGCACGATTAGAGTTTTTAATAAGGTAAATTATAAGTGATAGTTCTGTAGGTGTAAAATTGATTTCTTCACCATCGATAGTAGCTATACGTTTCCTTTCATCAATTATTAGATTACCAAAAGTTAAATTAGCAGGGCTTGTTTTATCTACTTGATCAAGATCAATTCTTCTAAAAATAGCTTTAATTCTTGCTAATAGCTCTAGTGGTGAGAATGGTTTAGTTATATAGTCATCACAGCCAATATTAATGGCTGTTACTTTATCAATTTCACTACCAAGTGCAGAAACAATAATTATTGGTACAGAACTTAATTTACGAAGTAAAGAACAAATTGTTATTCCATCAATATCCTGTAACATTACATCCAAAATAACTAAATCAGCAGGAGTCTTATAAAACTCCTGAAGTAAATCTGAACCTATATTAAATGATTTTACTATAAAGCCATCCTTTTCAAGAAATGATTTTATAAGTGCACATATATTTTCTTCATCATCGACTAAATATATCATCTTTTTCAATATATCACCTCTAAATTGCATAAATTTGTTAAACATAATTATAGCATATTATAAAGAGTAAAATCATGAATTAGTCACGTACTTTATTGATTATTAGAAAGATATGTAAATGCCACAAAGTTGCCACAGTTATTCGTTTGTTTTGCCGTAGCTAGTTAGATAGAATAAAAACAATCTAACAAGAACTTTTAAATATTTAATAAAAGAAATCACAAAGTGGGGGAAGTAACTATGGAAAATAAAAAAGGGTTTTATGGATGGAAAGTTGCCACGGGATCATTCTTTATAATGGCAATGCCTTTTGCAGTAATATTTTTAGCACATTCAATATTTCTTAAGCCAGTTACAGAGGCATTAGGATTCTCAGCAACTCAATTCTCATTAGTGTTTACAATTGTGGCAATAGCAACAGCGTTAACATCACCAGTAATGGGTAAATTATTGAAAAAGTATGATATTAGATATGTTATGGCTATAAGTGGTGGGATAGTATCAATAGCATTTGGTGCATTTGGACTAGCAACTGAATTATGGCAATTTTACATATTGGCTGCAATAGTTGGGGTGTCAGCTACAGGAATTACTCAAATTCCAATTTCGAATGTAATTACTAACTGGTTCCCGTCAAAGAAGAAAGGTGTAGCTACAGGGATAGCTTTTGCAGGAGGGAATGTAGGATCATTTTTAACTATATTAATAATTTCTAATTTAATACCAACTATAGGATATGAAAAGTGTTACTTTATCCTAGGTGGAATTATGTTAGTAATAACAGTATTAGTTTCATTATTTGTAATTAAAGGAAAACCAGCAGATAAGGGGCAGCTTCCATATGGATATGAGGAAAAATTAGCAAAATCAAACTCTAAAAGAGCACCTAAAAAGGAAGCACAAGGATATACATTAAAAGAAGCTATGGGTACAAATATATTTTGGATTTTTATAGCAGCAATAATTTTGCTAGGGGTAGTATTTGCAGGAGTACAAATGCATATTCCAAGTTATATGCAAAGTATAGGTCATAGTGCTAGTTTTGCATCTACAGTAACTTCAATTGTTGCAATAGTAGGTATAGTTTCTAACGTATTAATAGGCGCATTACTAGAGAAAGCTGGATTAAAAAAAGGAATGGCTACTGTTGGAATATTCATGGTATTGGCAATAATATGTTTGCTATTAGGTAAAGTTTCAACTCTTGCAGTAGTATTTGCAGTATTGTTTGGTATGTTTGCAGCTATAGCAGCAATGGGACCATCATATTTAACAAGTGAAATGTTTGGTAAAAAGGACTATGGAACAGTATTAGGTGTAGTTATGATGTTCTTCCAGCTTGGAGGTGCTATAGGACCTACATTATCAGGATTTATCTTTGATGTTACTGGAGAATACAAAATAACTTGGATGATATTTATCGTATTATTAGTTATAACTTTTGGTACATTCTTAGTAGCAATTAATATTGCAAATAAAAAGAAAGCAGCAAGATAAGAAATACTTATCTTGATTACTTAATAAATTATTATGAATTTAGGAGGATTTAGATATGAATTTTAGAGAAAAATATGGACAATGGGGAATCGTTTTAGGAGCAACAGAAGGAATAGGTAAAGCTAGTGCTTTCGAATTAGCTAAAAGAGGAATGGATGTTATTTTAGTTGGAAGAAGAAAAGAAGCATTAGAAGAGCTAGCTAAGGCAATACATGAAGAAACAGGAAATGAAATCAGAGTATTACCACAAGATTTATCTGAATATGATGCTGCAGAAAAATTAATAGAAGCAACTAAAGGTCTAGATATGGGAGTGGTTGAGTATGTTGCATGTTTACATGCAATGGGACAATATAATAAAGTTGACTACGCTAAATATGAACAAATGTATAGAGTTAATATAAGAACATTCTCAAAATTATTACATCACTATGTAGGTGAATTCAAAGAAAGAGATAGAGGTGCATTCATAACAATAGGTTCTTTATCAGGATGGACATCATTACCATTCTGTGCAGAATATGCAGCAGAAAAAGCGTATATGATGACAGTAACAGAAGGAGTTGCTTACGAATGTGCAAATACTAATGTTGACGTAATGCTTTTATCAGCTGGTTCAACAATCACACCTACTTGGTTAAAAAATAAGCCATCAGACCCTAAGGCGGTTGCAGCAGCAATGTATCCAGAAGATGTTATAAAAGATGGATTTGAACAATTAGGAAAAAAATTCACTTATTTAGCTGGAGAATTAAATAGAGAAAAAATGAAGGAAAATAATGCAATGGATAGAAATGACTTAATTGCAAAACTAGGAAAAATGTTTGATCATATGGCATAAAACTTATATTTGTAATAGATATATTATTTAAGGAGTGAACATAATGAAAAGATTAGAAGGAAAAGTCGCAATAGTAACATCATCTACTAGAGGAATAGGACGTGCATCTGCAGAAGCATTAGCAAAAGAAGGTGCTTTAGTATATCTAGCAGCACGTTCAGAGGAATTAGCTAATGAAGTTATAGCAGATATAAAAAAGCAAGGTGGAGTAGCTAAGTTTGTTTACTTTAATGCTAGAGAAGAAGAAACTTACACTTCAATGGTAGAAAAAGTTGCTGAAGCTGAAGGCAGATTAGATATATTAGTTAATAACTACGGTGGAACAAATGTTAATTTAGATAAGAACTTAACTGCTGGAGATACAGATGAATTCTTTAGAATATTAAAAGATAACGTTCAAAGTGTATACTTACCATCAAAGGCTGCTATACCACATATGGAAAAAGTAGGCGGTGGAAGTATAGTTAATATCTCAACTATAGGATCAGTTGTTCCAGATATATCAAGAATAGCTTACTGTGTATCAAAATCCGCTATAAACTCTTTAACTCAAAACATAGCATTACAATATGCAAGAAAGAATATCAGATGTAATGCAGTATTACCTGGTTTAATAGGAACTAGAGCAGCACTCGAAAATATGACTGATGAATTTAGAGATTCATTCTTAGGACATGTTCCTCTAAATAGAGTAGGAAGACCAGAAGATATAGCAAATGCAGTTTTATACTATGCATGTGATGATTCAGGTTATGTAACAGGAATGATTCATGAAGTTGCAGGAGGTTTTGCATTAGGAACTCCTCAATACTCAGAATACTGTCCAAGATAAATTAAGGCATATATTGAATTTGGCAAGGATAAATTATCTTTGCCAAATATTTTATATAAGGGTTACAAGGAGTAAGTAGTGTAATTAAAGTTGTCTTAATTTTAAATTTAAGCAAAGTTGGATATTATGGTGTTATTTGGTATAATAATTATATTAAATGCAGAAGAGGTGCTGAAATGATTAATTAATCTATTTTGGAATGACATAGTTTTTGGGCGTACTTAGGGTGCGTTTTATTGTGTTGCCAAAGTTAGATTATATATCATGGATGTGCTTAGTTAAATAAAAATAAGTACGTTTATTTTGTGTACATCTAAAAATCATTTGGCAGCAAATGATTTTTTTTATTGGAGGTATATTATAAAAAAACAGATGTTCTTATTAAGAATGATTTTTGTGATTTTGAGATTAGGTAGCTTTGGAAAAATAATAGATGTTTATCCAAAAGCATTGGAGATTATAGAAGATTAAAAAGGGGAGAATTATATGGAGAAAAATTTAAATATAAAATTAATAGAAGATAAAATTAATAATATGAAAGAATTTTCAGGTGTCATAAGAATAAATAGAGCTGAAGAGGTATTATTTGAAAAGGCTTATGGTTTTGCTGATATTTCAAATGATAGGATAAATAATATTAATACAAGATTTGGAATTGCTTCAGGAGCTAAGTTATTAACTGCAATTTCTATATGTAAGTTAGTTGAACAAGGAAAACTTAAGTTTGACTCATTATTAAAAGAATATATAGATTGTGATAATTTTGATCAAAATGTAACAGTAAGGCATTTATTAACACATACTTCAGGATTGCCAGATTATTTTTATGTAGATTTTACTGAAATAACTTCTCCTATGTATATGTTGAAAGAACCAAAAGATTTTCTTCCTCTTATTATAAGACAAAAAAGTGTTTGTAAGCCAGGTGAAAAATACCAATATAATAATGGAGGATATGTAATTCTAGCTTATATAGTTGAGAAAGTAAGTGAAATAAGATTTGTTGACTTTGTAAAAGAACACATCTTTAATGTTTTAGAAATGAATTCAAGCGGTTATTTTAGTATGGACATGTTACCTAAAAACTGTGCTTATGGATACGAAGAAAATAGTGATGGTACCTTAAAAACTAATATATTTTCTATCCCAATAGTTGGCGGAGGAGATGGTGGAGTTTTTGTAACAGCTAATGATATAAGTAAGCTATGGGATGGGTTATTAAATTATAAATTATTAAATAAGGATATTACTAATGAATTATTGACTCCACAAGTATATGTTAATTACGACGTATACTATGGTTATGGTATTTATATAGTAAAAAGAGATGATGGTATTTATAAATATTCTATAATTGGTGGAGATCCTGGTGTTAGCTTTGAGTCAATAGTATATCCTAATAAAGAAATTGAAGTAACTATACTAGGAAATAGAAAATTTAGTACCTATGAATTATTAATGGAAATAGAAAACATAAATTAGATAATTAACAAATTTAAGGTTTTCAATATATAACCAAATTTCAATTTACTGCAAAGATTAAAGGATATAATGTAACTCACTATATCCTTTAATCTTATATTTTTATTCAATTTCTTTATACTCAAACTTTTCTTTTGCTCTTTCAATGGCAGCATATAATTTTCCTTTTTTAGATGAATTTAAAGACAGATTAGAATTAATGTTTTTACCACCATATAGTCCTAAACTTAATTTGATAGAGGTTTTATGGGGAGGGTTAAAGTCTTCTGTAATAAACAATGTATTCTTTTCGCGTCATTACTCAAGGTAAGAGGTGAGTAATGACGCGAAGAATAAATAAATAAATTTCCTATACAAACTATAGATAGGTTATATGTTAAAATGTGGAAACTTTATTAGAATATATATATATAATATTGGAGAAATAACAAAAGAATAGGAGCTACTTAAAGTAAAACATATAATATTAAACTATATATGCAAAATAAAAGAAAAGAGGGTGATTATTGAGATTTTTTATTAAAATATAATATAAAATAATGATGTGAAAAATTAAGTTGTTAATGGGGGAAAATTATGAGAAAAAAGTGTATTAGTATTACTCTAATAGCTATTATGTTAATTACAAGTTGCTTTAATTCTAAACTAGCTATGGCTGAAAATTCATCAAAATATGATTTAAGTAATTCATTGCTAGGATATTATGTATTTGATAACAATAGTATAAATAATATGACAGTTACGAATATTGCTAAAACTGGAGAGGTATACAATGGGAGACTAGGTTCATTAAGTAATTTTAATTCAACTAACATAAGGATAGATAGGGGGATTTCAGGAGAAGGATTAAAATTTGATGGAACAGAAAGTTATTTTAGAATACCAAAAGTAATAAATGCAAAGGAAAATTATACAATTTCACTATGGATATATAATAATGTAACACAGCCAACTAACTCAACATCAATAAATATTATACAACAAACAGGGGTTGGGAGAACACTTTTATATTTAAAGAATAAAAAGTATGGGAGTTTTGTTTCAGGAAGTGACGTTATATCTGATAACATAGAAGACTATGGAAAATGGCAAAATGTTATTATAACAAGTAAGGTTAACGATGACAAAACTATCACTTTTGAAATATATTCAAATGGAGAATTACTTAAAGAAGAATTAATTAAAGATATAAACTTAATTAATGGAGGTATTACAGATTTACAGTTTGGATGTCATAAAAATCCAGGTACAGGATATTCATTCAAAGGTATGATAGATAGTGTTCGTATTTATAATAAATCAGCGGATAAAAATATGATCAATGCATTATTTGATGAACATAAAAATGTAATTGTTTTCGATGAGTTAAATAATTTAATTAAAGAGGCTACAGAGCTTTTAGAAAATGGAATATTAACAGATGAATACAGTGAGTATACAGATTTATATAATAAAATTGAAGAAGTTAAAAATATTACTATAAATTCATCTTATAATGAGATAATGGGAGCAAAGGCAGAACTACAATTATTAATTGATATATATACAGAAGTGGTGGGAAAATTGCCAGTAAAAATATCAATTGATTATAATAATGTAATTAAAAACATACCGGATTATATGTTTGGAGTAAATCATAGATATCATATGGATGGTTATGGAAGTTATAATCCAGAAACAGAAGATTTATATGATGAATTTAGACAACTATCAGATAGTGCTAAATTTGGATCAGTAAGATATCCAGGAGGAATTGTAGCTAATTTATTTCAATGGAAAAGGTCTATTGGAAATATAGAAAATCGTATTACAACTATTCATGGAAATTGGAATGAACCTACTATTACACCTAACTTTGGTTTAGATGAGGCTGCTAAATATATTATTGACGAAAGTAACAGTGAGATGGTTTATGTATATGGATTTGGTAATGGCTCAGCTTTAGATGCGGCTGACTTAGTTGAATACTTAAACTGTGAAGTTGGACAAAATCCAAATGGTGGTATTGATTGGGCTCAAGTTCGTGCTGATAATGGTCATGTTGAACCTTATAATGTTAAAATGTTTGAAATAGGTAATGAGGTTGACGAAGGTCGTGGATATTGGTTACAAAATAGCCCTGATCAATGGTCAGGAAGTGGATTAGATGTTGCAAAAATGTATGCAGAAGGTGCAGTTAGAACATTTGAAAAAGAAAAAGTAGCAGAAATAGATAATTGGAACACATCTGTTAATAAATCAAAGGCATCATATTTTAGTGATGGAACAGCAAATCAAAAGAAGTATATGCGTTATGCAAATGATGTAACTGATCAAGTCGATAAATCAAAAAAAGTTAAAAGTGATAGTGTACATGTATATGTAAATAATAAAGAGTGGCCAATTGTAAATGATATTAAGAAAGCAGGGGCAAATGAAAAAGTAGCTCAAGTTAATTATGAAAATGGAGAAATACTTTTTGGTGATGGAGTAAATGGTGCAATTCCTGTTAAAGATTCAGACATTAGAGTATCATATACTGTTTACAAAGATGGTTTAGCTGATTACTACGAAGAAATGAAAAAAGTTGATCCAGAAATTAAAATATATTCAGGATATTCAAATTCAAATATAGCTCAAGCGATTGATCAATCTGAGAAAGCGAGTAAAGATGGTGGAAAATTTGATGGTATAGCTGTACATCCATACTCTCATACTGGAGGGCAAATACAAGATAATGATCCATTATTTTATGAAAAAATAATGGAAAAAATTGAAACTAGTGTTGTAGGACAGATTAGAAGTAGAGAGGATGCTTTAAAAAGATATTGGACAGATGGAAGTAAGGAAGTAGCAATATCAGAATATGGAATATTTAATCATCCTAGTGATGTTGTACAATCACAAACACATGCTATATATATTGCATCAAATATTATGGAATTTATGAAGTTTAATACCGCTTATACTAATAAGCATTGTTTAATAGATTTTCCAGGTGGAGATATATTAGGGCCTGGTAAACAAGCCTTAATACAATCTATACAACAAGCAGATGGAAGTTATAGATTTTATGGAACACCTTCTTTAAAGGTATTTAGCATATTAAATGAAATGACAGCTAATAATCTTATAGAAAGTAACATTAGAAACAATAAAAAGTTCTACAATAATGTAGATTCCATTCATTCAATGATAACTAAAGATGAAGATAATATTTATGTTCTTCTTATAAATATGAATAGAGATGAAAACATTACAGTTGAATTTGATATAGATGGGAAAGTAGTACAAAATAATAAAATAGAAACAATGACACTTTCAGGAGATGATGTTTATGATATTAACTCTTTAGATAATCCGAATAATGTAGATATAGTTAAAGGGGAAACTATTGTAGACCTTGATAAAATTCAATATGAGGTTCCAGCGCATTCTGTTGTAGGATTAAAACTAAAATTAAAGGATGAAGTTTAAGTACCATAAGTTGATAAGGCAGCATTAAAATAATAATATATTTCAGAATTATTTATAATAAAAAGCCTCACTTAAATATGATACGGATAACCATATCATAAGTAGTGAGGTTTTTATTTAATGTGGCTTTAATTTTATATAATGATAATATAGAAGTTAAATATAAAAAGCTACTAATAAGTAGCCTTTTTAAGTAGAAAATATTAAATATATTAATCAGCCTAATACTTAACTATATAATTACTTTCATCCACTAAATCAATTTTATCTTTCTTTTGTAAATAATCCATTATGATTTCACTCATATCTAGATTAATTTCCTTTAATACTTCAGAATTCTCATAAGCTGGGTAAACAGAAGTATTACTAGCTCTATAATTACTTAAAACTATAGTATAGTAATCATCCATATTAATTGCTTCGTTATTCTTTTTCATAGAAACAACTCTATCTCCAAATTCCTTTGATAAATCTATTTCGTATGTTAGACCACCATATGTGTCATAGTTATAATTTTGTACCTTTGGAAGAAGGAAGTCCTTACTTATATGTACTTCATTATCTGCAACAACAAAGTATGTAGCACTTTTTTCAATAGATTCTTTTAATTGAGCTCCTTTAATCTTTAGAACCTTTAAAGTATTTGCATAAGGATAATTAATTAGTACATCTTTAATAGTTATATTCTTCTTAAATCCTATTGCACAGTCAAATAATGAAAGAGCAGAGAAGTCGGCATTAGAAATATCAAGCTGAATCTGATGTAATAGATTAATAAAAGGATGTCCTTTTAATCTAGCTAGGAAAATATCATCAATAATTATATCTTTATCTAAATGTCCAATTTCAGTATCTAAAAAGTCTTTTAAATCACCTTGAACGCTTGTAAAAATTCTTTCTAAGTTTTCATCTATATTATCATTTAGCAATTTAACATCTACTAATTCATAAGTCAGTTCTTTTGTATCAGTATCTAAGATAATCTTAGTAAAAGTTTGTCCGTTATTAAGTGGTTGAGAACAAATAACTCCTTTTACCTTAGTTATAAATGAACGATGTTGATGACCACTTAAAATGATATCAATTGAATCAAATTCTTCTAGCAATTCACTTCCTTGATTTTCTTTAGTTAAGCTTTCAGTTGGAATCATATGATCATCTAAGCTTCTTTCAAATCCACCATGATAACATACAACAATTAAATCAGATTTTTCTTTTAATTCCTTTTCATATTTTGCATACATATCTACAGGATCTAAAAACTCTATATTTTTGATATTATTTTCATTTTCCCAATTTGGTATAAATGATGTTGTAAGTCCAATACATCCAATTTTAAATCCATTAAAATCAAATATTTTATATGGTTTTGTATCAAAAGATAGACCTTTAATATTAGCATTTATAACCTTATCTGAAACTTCAGTATATGAATTAGTTAAGTAATCTAATCCATAATTAAATTCATGATTTCCTAATACATAAGCATCATAATTTATTTTTTCTAACCCTTGAATTATAGTATTACTTTTAAAATCTTTTCTAGATAAATAATTTGTAAGTACTGACCCTTGAATTAAGTCTCCACAATCAATCTTTAATGATGCATCATAATTTTTCTCATCTTTAAGAATATAACTTCCTATTTTAAGGATTCCAAGATTTTGATCAGTTACGTAATTAGTTGGATATACAAATCCATGTAGGTCGCTTGTTTGATATATAGCAATTTTCATAAAATTTCTCCTTTAATAAAGTTTAATAAAAAAGGTGACTTAAAAACTACATTTAAGACACCTTTTTATTTATATTATAATTCTTTTATTCCCAAGTTGAACTTAAAGTATTTTTAAATTCTTCTAACTTTTTATTTACATCTGAATTAGTGTCAGATAAGATACCTTCTAATACTGTGCTTATTTCACGGAATGCACTATCAGCACCAGGTACAACAGGCATTATATATAAGTCTTTAGTTGCATCTGATAAGATTTTAGCTGTTAAGCTTCCAGAATTCTTATATTCATCTGATTCAATAGAACTCTTTCTAATTGGCATATATCCAGTTTCTTTAGCCCAAGTTATTTGGTTTTCTTTAGTAGTTAAGAATTTTAAGTATTCATATGCTGCAGTTCTTTGTTCAGGTGTTGCATTTTGGAATACGTATAAATCAGTACCTTGTTGGATAGATGTTTTTGCAGGGTATGGAGCAGCACCAACTTCAAATTTATCGCCAACTCCTAATTTAACAAAAGTTTCTCCAGCCATTGAACCAACGTACATACCAACAGTCTCATTTGCAAATGGTCCTGATAGGTACTTATCTGTTCCAGCTATTCTAAAGTATCCTTCTTTTATACCTTTTAAGTAATAGTCAGCAGCTTTAACTGAAGTTTCACTAGTTACATCAAAGTTAGGGTCAAATGTTTGTCCTTCATTTTTTAAGAAAGTAGTATAGTAAGTATTTAGTGAATCAAATCCAGCTCCTGGTATACCTTTCTTTTCTTTTATTGTCTTAGAAACATTAACAAATTCTTCGTAAGTTGTTGGTACTTTTAATTTTAATTCATCAAATAATGTTTTGTTGTACCAAATAACTTCTGTTGATTTATTAAAAGGTATTCCATATGTCTTTCCATCTATAGTTGTTGCTTCTCTAAGGCTTGGCAGAATATCATCATAATTATCAAATTAAAGTGTTTCATTATTTATATATTGACCTAAATCAACAACTAGATTATCTTTAACTGCATTTAACATCCAATCTGGATATGCTTGAGTCATTGTTGGTAGATCTTTTGGACTTGAAACAGTTGAAGTTATTTTTTGTTGTAAGTCTGGGTAACTTGATTGGTTTTGTAGTGTTACCTTAATATTTGAGTTTTCAGATGTAAACTTTTCTGTTAGCTTTTGAAGAGATTTTTCTTGCTCTCCATTCATTGCATGCCAGAATGTTATTTCAACTGGCTCCTTAATTTCTGTTACTATTTCATCATTTCCGTTACCTCCTGTACTAGCACAACCAGTAAGTAATCCTAGCGATAGCATTAAAGGTAATATTTTTTTTAGTTTCATAATTGTTTTCCCCCCACTAAATAGTTTGTTTTTTTTCTGGTAATAATATATCTCCACATTCATTGTAAAGTCTCTCAGGACGATATGAATGAATAGGAACTAATAACTTAGGTTTAATTAAATTTATTATTTCAATTAGGTCATACGGATGAGCATGACCACTACATGATACTCTAACAAATTCAATATTATGTTCTCCAAACTTTTCTACAAAAGGTACATAGCTTGGATCAAAGTCTCCTAATGGAACTGCATTTGAGTGAATATAAATTCCACCAGATTTTAATTTATCCATATGCTTAAGAGCATTTGAATCTAATTGCCAGAAGAATTCTCCTTCATCTTCTAAAAGTTTTTCAAAATCAATCTTATAGTTTGTATCTAGCCCATACTCTTTATCATCTAATTGATAGTAATAAGATTGATATCCTGTAGCTTCTTTAAGTACATATGAGTAATATGCATCTAAAACTACTGTTCTAGGATTAGTCTTTATTATATTTAAAATTCTTTCTATATTAGAAATATAATAATTAAATGTTATTTGTTTTTCAGGATTGTTTTTAACAATTTCATTTATCTTTTCTATTAACTCAGGTTCATTTGATATTTCTCTATCACTTACATCCTCATCAAACTCTTGGAATGAAACACTAACACCCTCTATTAATAAAACATCACATTCTTCACTTTCTTTGCAGAAGTTTAATGTAGCATCTTTTCTATAACCATGGAGTCTAATATCTCCAGTATAAGATATTACTAAATCTGGAGTTTCTATTAATAATCCACTAGCACCATAAGCATCGTGGTCAACTGGCATTACCTTTACTTTAATTTTCCCAACATTTATAACTTCATTTTCTTTAACACCTACGATTTCTCTAGTGTTAGCCCCTTCATTTTTTTCATGAAGAGGGAATAGAAAATCATCATTAATATTTAAAGTATTTAATAATGATTTAGTACCTTCTAAAGTATATAAAGGTATATTAGGATTTAAGTAGTTAACAATTTTAGAATGATCTAAATGAACGTGTGATAAAAATACTGCTGTATTTTTAAAGTTATCTTCCTTTGATTCATATCCAATCAAAGGTATTTTAGGATCAAACATATTATTTAAATATGGAACCAAATTCTCATCCAATAATCCTTGAAGATCTTCAGGCTGTACCTCTGCTTTTGGATTATATTCGCTACCAAAATCAAAGAATATATGACTATCTTCATAAGTAATTTCTATAATAGTTCCACCAATAGTTAGGATACCATTGTGGAAAGTAATTCTAGTTTTTTTATCCTTTAATACCACTCTTAACAACTCCTCTAATAATTTGTTTTCTAAAGACTAAATATAATATTAAAATCGGTACAATGGCTATTGTTGATGCAGCCATCTGTAATTGTACGTTTGTACCACTTTCTGTTGCGAAAGAACTTAATCCATTACTTAAAAGTCTCATTTCTTTACTGTTAGTTACAAGTATTGGCCATAGGAATGAATTCCATCCATTAATAAAACTAAGTATTCCCATTGTGAATAATGAAGGTTTAGCTAAAGGAATTAAAATTCTCTTTATAAATTCTAAATCACCGCATCCATCAACTTTAGCAGCTTTATAGTAGGAGATAGGTATACTTGTAAGATATTCTTTTAAGTAGAATATATAAAATACACTTGCAAGGGATGGAACTATTAATGCTACATAACTATCTAATAAGCCAAGCTTTGCAATTGTTTGATAGTTTGTAAAGACTACAACTTCATAAGGTACCATTAATAATGCAATCATACCAAGCATTAATACATTTTTAAATTTAAACTCTAATTTAACTAGAGCAAATGCAGCAAGTATAGATGTTAATATTGTTCCAATTGTTGATAATCCTGCAACTAAAATTGTATTAAAGAAATATCTAACAAAAGGAGCTTGCTTCATTGCTAGTGCAAAGTTTTCCCACTGAAACTTATCTGGGAAAAGTTTTGGTGGAATACTAGTTGCTTCCTGAAAAGTCATAAGACTTGACAAAATCATATATACAAATGGAAACAGCGTAATAAGCGCCATGATAATAATAAATGTTTTTGATAAAACTAAATTAATCTTCTTCATACTTTCACCTATTTAGATAATTTTTTTAATATTTTATTTTGAATTAATGTGAAAATTAAAATTAATATAAATAAAATAACTGCAGCAGCCATACCCTGACCATAACGATTTTCTACATAGAACTTATTGAATACATAGAAAACAGCGGTAGTAGCACTATCTGCAATACCAGCTTTTCCATTGAATATAGAAAATACCTGAGCATATACCTTAAATGCATTAATAAAATTAACCATCAATAGGAATGTAATAATTGGTAGCATTTGTGGAAGAGTTATTCTAAAGAATTGCTCAATCTTTGATGCTCCAAACATATCTGCAACTTTATAATAATCTTTATTAACATTTCTCAGTCCAGAAAGTAATATAATTATATTAAAAGCAAGTCCAGACCAAATACCAAATATAATGAGAGTAACCATACTCATAGCAGGATTGTCTAAGAAGTTTACTGGATCAACACCTACAATACCTAATAAGTAATTTACAAATCCATAGTCTTTATTTAATAAAAATCTAAACACAATACCAACTGCGATAATGCTAGTTAAATATGGTATAAAAAATATAGTCTCAAATATTTGTTTATGTTTTATCTTCTCGTAAATTGTAATAGCAATAAACATTGAGATAATAAGCCCTAAGGGCACAACAACGAATGCATAAATTGATGTGTTTGTTATTGCTTTATGAAATTTTGGATCTTGCAAAACAAACTCATAATTCTTTGCTCCATTAAATGCTAAGTTATTTAAAGTTCCTTTTTGAAAGGACATAATGAAGGTTTTGATTAATGGTAATACATTGAATATTCCTATTATTATTAAAGCAGGCAGAAGGAATAGCCATGCCTGTGGAGAATTTTCAGCTCTGTACTTAAATTTTTTAAATTTAAACTTTCTCATTAGTACACTCTATCTCCATTCTCTTTGAATATATAAATACCACTATAATCAATATCAATACCTACTTTATCACCTTCAGAAACTTTGTTACTTATATCTGTAATTAATCTTGAATCCATACCATTAATATTGAAGTTTAATATGCAATCTTTTCCTATTAATTCAACATAGTTAATTTCAGCTTTAAATAAAGAATCGTTACTTATTTTAAAATACTCAGGTCTAATACCAACTATATAATTTTCTTCATTTAATTCTTGTTTAAATCTCTTTTTATCTAATAGACTTAAATCAATTGAAAGGTCTTTGCTTTCTAAAATATTTCCTTTTTTCTTCATGTTGAATATATTAATAATTGGATTTCCCATAAATTTAGCTACAAATAAGTTTGCAGGTTCTAAATATAAATTTTGAGGAATATCAAATTGTTGAACAATACCTTCATTCATAAGTACTATTCTGTCACTTATAGATAAAGCTTCTTCTTGGTCGTGAGTAACAAATATAGTAGTGATTCCAATTTCCTTAACAAGCTTTCTTATTTCTTCTCTTATTCTTAATCTAAGCCTAGCATCTAGATTACTTAAAGGCTCGTCCAATAAAAGAATCTTAGGATTTTGAACTAATGCTCTTGTAATAGCAACTCTTTGTTGTTGACCTCCTGACATTTCACCAGGTTTTTTGTCAGCTAACTCCTCAATACTTGTAATTTTCATATACTTTTTTGCAATTTCCATTGCTTCATTTTTAGGTTTCTTTTTATTCCCAACAGTAAGAGGAAACATAACATTTTCAAGTACAGACATATGAGGATATAAAGCATAGTTTTGGAATACTAATCCTATATTTCTGTCCTTAGGATGCTTGTCAATAACTGACTCATTATCAAATCTAATATCTCCGCTAGTAGGATCTAATAATCCAGCAAGTAGATTAAGTATAGTAGTTTTACCACAACCACTAGGTCCTAAAAGGCAGATAAGTTCACCTTCATTAATCTGAAGATCAATGCTTTTTAGAGCTTCATAACCATTGTTATAAACCTTTTTTAGTTTTTCGATATGTATCATAGTTCACCTCTATTATTAATATTTGATTTTTCTCAATACACTTTAGTATTTTGTTCATTATTTAGATTATATTGCCACCTTTATAATACAACAATGTGTAAAATTATTAAAGATTTTTTAAACAATTTTATATTTATGTGAATTTTTTTAACATAATTTTAACTAAAACAAAAATTTTCAACAAAAATTTAACTTATTTTTATTAAAAGGAGGAAAGTGATATAGTTTTATATCTTATTTATATATATTTTTTCAAACATTCTATTTTCATCCTAGTTTTTAAGAATATTCTTATGTTACTAATTAATTGCTGTTTAAACGGTTTCATGATAAAATTATAGGTAGGTAAATATTAACAAAATTCTATAAAAGACTGTTTGTTAGGAGGAGAAGATGGGAAAGTTATTAAAGTCTATTGTAGCTATAGCAGCTACATCATTAATTCTTGTAGGATGTACTACTAATGGCACAAAGGATCAAGGGGAAACATCTAATAGTAAGAAGGAAATAAAAAAGATTCTCTGGGAACAAGGAGGAGAATTAGAGGCACAAAAAGGTTATAGTAAAAATATTGGTACCGCAGGTGTACTTGCCGGTAAATCAAATGGTTTTATTATTGTTGGTGGGGGCGCTAATTTTCCTGACGAGCCAGCCGCAAAAGGTGGGAAAAAGAAATTATATCGAGATATCTATGTATTAAAAGAAGAGGACGGAAAATTAAATCAGGTAAATCATACAACATTAGACTATGAAATTGGTTACGGAAGTTCGATAACTACTGACGAAGGAGTTTATTATGTTGGTGGAAGTCCAGATGAAAAAGAAGGAGATAATGTCACACTTATTACAGCTGATGATAAGGGTAATATAACTACAAAACACATAGGGGATTTACCTTTTACTCTTAGCGATGGTATTGCAGTAAAAAAGGATAAGAATATATATGTTGGACTTGGAAAGCAAAATGGAAAGCCAAGCAATAAATTCTATAAATTCGATACTGAAAATGGAAAAACAGAGGAATTAGAATCCATTCCTGGAGAAGCTACTAGAAATCAAGCTGTAGCTCAAGTTTTAGGAGATAACATATATGTATTTAGTGGTGGAGATAAGATTGCTTATACAGATGGATACAAGTATGATATAAAAAATAATTCATGGAGTAAGGCATCTGATGTTAAAATCGGAGATGAAGACATTTCTCTTTTAGGAGCAAATTCAGTTAAATTAAATGAAGATGAAATGCTTGTAATAGGTGGTTTTAATAAAAAGATTTATGACAATGCTGTAGAGAAGTTAGGATCATTAAAGGATAAAGAATTAGATGATTTTAAACAATCTTATTTTGGAGCAGATCCCCATGAATTTAATTGGAACAAAAAAATGTTAATTTATAATGCTGCTACTGATAAATGGACATCCATAGGAGAAGTACCATTTAATGCACCTTGTGGAGAGGGATTAGTTCTTGATAAAGACCATATATATTCAATAAATGGAGAAATCAAGCCTGGTACTAGAACAGACAAAATTTATTCTGGAACTTTAATTTATAAATAATATAATATTAAAATAACTTGGATATGTAAGAATTTTAGTTAATATTACTGAGAATTAATAAACATTGAAGATTAAATAGATAATTATATAGAAACCGTATTGAAACATAGAGGCATTATTGCTGAAGTTTTAATACGGTTTTTTTATATAAGAATAAGGTAAGTTTAATAATTTATTGATACTCTGTATGTACAATTAAAAATATTATTGTTAATTATCTAGAGATTTTAACGTGCTTTTTATAAGTAAATAAACGTTAAATAATAAAAGAAATAAATAGAAAAAATAGTCTTAGATATTGATAAAACATATCTAAGACTATTTCTTATAACTTAAGCTTATTTATTTTAACATATTTAATATTTCACCTTCTGGAAGTGAAGAATCACAACGAACTTCTATTTCTCCCTTTTTACTAATAATAAACCCTGGCACAGTTATAATATTATATTGATCTCTAAATGAATTAAGTCCATAATCTGAAGAATTTTGACTATCTACATAATAAATAGTTGTATTAATTTCATTAGCCAATCCACTTAATTTTTTAGCAAACTTACGGCAAAATGGACATGTTCCTCTACCAATATAAACAACTGCTAATTCCTTATTAGATAATAACTCATTTGCTTGTGTAGAAAGTACTTTTTCAAATAGTTTTACATCTTCTATATATGTGTCTTTTTCAAACATTTTATTGTCCTCCTAATTTTTCAAAATATTATACCAAAGCTATATTAAACTTATTATAGACCTGATATAAGAGAAATAGAACAGAATAATGAAATTGTTTATAATTTATTATTGTACTTCTTTTTTTTATTAGTATTATAAAATGATTTTTTAAAGAAAATCATTTAGAAAATTTAATGACGCACTTAAACTTTCTAATGATGAATTATGTGATATTGATGAAACAATTAAAAATACAATAATATAGAGACAATCTTAATAAAAGAGAAATATTAAAAATAGCCTTAGCACACTCAAGAAATGACTAAGGCTATTTTTATTTTTTATGATATTTTCTATATAGTGAAGGAGTTATACTTTCATGCTTTTTAAAGATTTTTATGAAATATCCAGATTCATTAAAACCAAGGTTATCACTAACTTCTGAAATAGTTAAATCTGTTGATATAAGTAATTGTTTTGCCCATTCTATTTTTAGAAATGATAAGTATGAAGAGTAGTTTTGACCTACGTCCTTGGCAAATATTCTACTAAAATGACTAGGGCTTATATGACATAAATCAGAAGCTTTTTTAAGTGATACGTTTTCATTCTTATGAGAATAAATATATTCAATAGCTGGTTTTAAGATTGAATTATGTACGATATCTTTTTCACAAGATAAATCTTTTATATGGGAGTTTGTAATAGCATTAGAAAGCTCATCTTTTATATTTTTTATATTATTTACTTTATAACTAGATAAATCTAATTGATTATCAGAGGAGTTTTTATGTATAACTTCTTTTTCATAGAGTTCAAGAATAAGACTCTTATCTAGTGATTCTTCAACTATATAATTACATAATTGAAACAGCATTTCAGCAGTGTTTTTAACTTCTTCATAAGATAAACTTGGTATATTAGAGTATAAATCATCTAATTGATCCATGTTATCATTTACAAAAGACTTTGAAGGTATAGTTAAAATATGCTCTAATGAATCTTCATCTTCTTTTTTATTTAATCTAACTTGGCCTGCCATTATGGCACCAATATATTTATCATCTACAATAATAGGAATTGCTATATCAACGATATTATAATGACAAAGATAAATATAAGGTTTATTTTCTCTAACTGCTTCAAGTCCACCTCTAGAATCACATTTTTGACAGTAAGATGATAACTTTGGATCTTTTCTAACAGATTCACAAAATTGATTACAAGAACTATGCTTAGATACCGGAATACCTTTATAATCAACTGTTATCATAGCCATTTTTGTAACTAGGGAAAGGGAATCTTGGAGTTTTTGCCATTTATCTAAATCAATAATTTTATTTAAATTTAGGTGTCTACTTTTCAATGAAATCTCCTTTCTTATTTTCTTAATAATATAAAATTAATTTTATCACATAAATAATAAAAACTCTATTTTAGTACCTATAACTTTGTACAAGAAAATAATGCCAATATCATAAAAGTATAATTATTTTAAATTGTAGCAAAATATTACGATTACAAATTGCAATATTTCATCATTATACTCCAATGAAAATAAATAATAGAGGGATTATAATGAACTTACGAAAACATTATCATAACAGGATAGTTAAGATTAAAGGAGGACTTTTTATGAGAAAAGCATTTATTTGCCCAACTAAATATGTTCAAGGAGAAGATGAGTTATTAAATCTTGGGTACTTCGTGAAAACGTTTGGAGAATCAGCACTTTTAATTGCCCATAAAGATGATATAGAACGTGTAAGAACTAAATTAGATAAAACAGCAGAAAAATTTGGAGTTAAGTTTATAGAAAGTAACTTTAAAGGAGAATGCTCTAGAACTGAAGTAGCGAGATTACAACAATTAGCAAAAGAAAATTCTTGTGCTTGTACAATAGGTCTTGGTGGTGGAAAAGCCATAGATACTGCAAAGTGTGTTGCAGAGGGAGATGCATTAATAATAGTTCCAACTATAGCAGCTACAGATGCTCCTACTAGTCACTCAGCAGTATTATATACAGAAGATGGAGCATTTGATGATTATGCTTATTTCAAACAAAGTCCAAGTGTAGTACTTGTAGATACTACAGTAATTGCAAATGCACCAACAAGATTTTTAGTTTCAGGTATGGGAGATGCTTTATCAACATATTTTGAAGCAAGAGCTACATCAGAATCTTATTCAAATGTAAATGCAGGATTACCTTGTGGAGTTAGAGAAGGAGACTGTGGACGTGCGAGAGGAACTAATGCAGCATTAGCACTTGCAAAACTATGTTATGAAACATTACTTAATGATGGTAAGAAAGCAAAGGAAGCTTGTGATTGTAATTTAGTAACTAAAGCATTAGAAAATATAATTGAGACTAATATACTTTTATCAGGTTTAGGATTTGAAAGTGGTGGATTAGCAGCAGCACATGCTATTCATGATGGACTAACTATATTAGAAGGAACACATAAATATTTCCATGGTGAAAAGGTTGCTTTTGGAACTATTGCACAATTAGTTCTTGAAAATGCGCCAACTGAAGAAATAAATCAAGTATTAGATTTTTGTTTAGAAGTAGGATTACCAGTATGTCTTTCAGATATAGGTGTTGATGAAATTTCAAATGAAGAGTTAATGGAAGTAGCTAGAAAGTCTTGTATTCAAGAGGAATCAGTTCATTCAATGCCATTTGATATAGTAGTAGAAGAAGTAGCGGCAGCAATAGTAGTAGCTGATAAGATTGGTAAAGAATATAAAATTAATAGAGGTAGATAAAACATGAAAAAGATAATAAATACACCAGAAAATGTAGTAAGAGAATTATGTAATGGAATGGTTATGGCTCATCCTGAGTTAGAATTCATAAGCAAATATAAAATAGTTAAAAAGAGAGAAATTAATAAAGATAAAGTAACGCTTATAAGTGGTGGTGGAAGTGGACACGAACCAGCACATGCAGGATTTGTTGGAGAAGGTATGTTAGATGTTGCTGTTTGTGGAGATGTATTTGCATCACCATCACAAATTCAAATCTATCAAGGAATAAAAGAATCTGCTAGTAATAAAGGAACTTTACTTATAATCAAAAACTATAGTGGAGATATGATGAATTTTAAGAATGCAGCATATCTAGCAAGTGAAGATGGAATAAATGTAGATTATATAAAAGTAGAAGATGATATTGCAGTTGAAGACAGTCTTTATACGGTAGGTCGTAGAGGTGTTGCAGGAACTGTATTAGTACATAAAATAGTTGGTGCAGCAGCAGAACTTGGAGAGAGTCTGCAAAATGTAAAAGAGATTGGACAAAAGGCAGCTGATAATGTACGTAGCATAGGTTTTGCATTTACTTCATGCACAGTTCCAGCTAAGGGAACACCAACATTTGAAATTGGTGATGACGAAATGGAATATGGTGTAGGAATCCATGGTGAGCCAGGAATTCGTCGCGAAAAAGTTATATCAGCAGATCAATTAGCTGAAAGAATGGTAAATCAAGTTTTAAATGATTTAGGAATAAGTGAAGGTAGTAATGATGAGATTGCTCTTTTAGTAAATGGATTTGGAGCAACACCAACACAAGAATTATATTTACTTAATAACTCAGTTACTAGAGAACTTGCAAAGAAAAATATTAAGATATATAAGACTTTTGTAGGTAACTATATGACAAGTATAGATATGGCTGGAGCGTCTATATCTATAATGAAATTAGATAATCAATTAAAGGAATTACTAACTAAGCCTTGTGATACTCCAGCATTTAAAGTATCTAAGCATATAGAATCAAGAGAATATACAGATGTAGAGATTGAAGATTTAAATGATGAAGAAGTATCATTTAAAGTAGAAACAGATGAAGCACACTCTGTTATAAGAGACAATAAGATTACATTAAATAACATGATATATATTGTAGATAAAATGAGTGAATGTATTATATCTAATGAAGTTCCATTCTGTGAATTAGATGCCCATGCTGGAGATGGAGATTTTGGTATGAGTGTTGCTAAAGGATTTAGACAATTGAAGAGAGAGTGGAAAGATATTATAAGTAATGAAGACATGAGTATAGGATCATTCTTAGATGCATGCTCTATGATCATAATGGAGAACTGTGGAGGAGCATCAGGCCCAATTTGGGGATCTGCTTTTAGAGCTGCTGGTAAAAACGTTGGAGATTTATCAGAGTTATCAGTTAAGGATTTTGCTAGTATGCTACAAAGTACGGTAAAAGGTATCCAAGACACAGGAAAGAGATCTTTCGGAAGAGGAGCAGTAGTAGGAGATAAGACTTTAATAGATGCACTTGCACCTTGCGCAGATTCTTGGTCAGAAAGTGCTGATAAAGAACAAAGCGTTCTAGAAGCCTTTGAAAATGCTGCTAAAGCTGCAGTTGAAGGGGCTAAAAATACAGAAGAAATAGTAGCTCGTATGGGAAGAGCAGGAACTGTAGGAGAAAGAAGTATTGGATATCCAGATGCTGGTGCCTATGCTTTAGGTGTTATATTTACTGAGATTTCAAAAGAATTAAAATAAAAATAGAAATTCACTTCAATATTAATATAATAGGTTTTAAAAAGGTCAGCAAATTTATTGCTGACCTTTCTTTATATAATATTAAATAGTGATTTAATCACTTTTGTCTTCTAAATTAATTATTTTATAGCTTTTTTTTATTACCTTCCACAAAACAATTCATATCGTAAATTTCATCTTCCTTAGGGTCTCTGTTAAATTTCTTTTTAAATTCATTTATACAATCTTCAATAGAAGTTTTATCAGAAACAAACTTACTTATAGATTTCATATGCTTTACATATTCATCAAAGCTTTCTTTAGTATATATTCCATGGTGAGAAGGAACATAATAATCAGCCTCATAACATTGAAGCTCTATTAAAAGTGGTATAAATTTATCTTTTGAATAGCTCCATTCACCGTTGTACATATCTAGGTAAAGGGAATCTCCAATAAAGGCAGTAGTTTTATCATTTTCTTCAATTAAAACTATTGAATTATCATTTGAATGATCGCTTGATATATGCTCAATAAATACTTTAACTCCACCTAAGTCTATTTTTAAGAGTTCATCATAAATAATATCTCCTGTAGGAATTGAAATTTCTCTATTATTATCTGGATGCTCTATCTTTATATGCTCTAGGCAGAATTCTATTTCTTCTCCACTTTTTACTCTTTCTTCAATAGCACTGTTTGTCCACTCTAAATCTCTAATCTTATCCAGTTTTTCATTAGTAATACCATTTACTATATTTATTAAATTCATATAATTTGCACCAACTATATGGTCCCAGTGCCAATGAGTTATAACTAGGTACTTAAGAGGTGAGTGATTTAATTTATTAACCTCATTTAAAAATTCCTCAGCATGACTTTTAGAATTTCCTCCATCAATAATTAAACTATATTTATCACCAATTACAACCCCAAGTGCTGGTCTATCTCCAGACTCTCTATTTTCCATATAATATACTCTATCAGTAAGTTTCTTTAACATAATCTCATCCCTTCTTTTCATTTGATTTAACTAATTATAACATCTATATATATGCATTCTCAATTTATGAATTTCTTAAAAATTAGTATTTGTTTGTTAAATGTTATTTAATAGTATGTTCATTGTAATTACTCGGAAAAAGTATTATCATGAAAAAGTAGTTAGGATGCTAACTAATTTAATCCTAGGAGGCTACGATGAAAGGCGCACATGAATTTAGGATATGTCTTTATTTAAAAGAAATCAATTCCACAATAAATAATAAGATAAATAATAGAGTTAAAGAAAGAGGGCTTACTCAAAGTCAAATTACAGTAATAAAGTTTATTGCGCATTTTAAAAAATTAACAATCACAGAACTTAGTGATTATATGTCAATTAAAAAATCTACTTGTTCAGGAATTGTTGATAGATTAGAAAAGATGGAAGTTTTAGAGAGAGTTAAAGATGAAACTGATAAGAGAATAACTTACATAATGTTTTCTAAAAAAGGACAGGTCTTATCAAATGAAATAAAAGAAGATATAAATGGATGTTTTAAAGAGATATTCAATAGTATTTCTGAAGAAGATCTAATACTTATAGAAAATAATTTAGGAAAGCTAAGTAATTTAATACAAAAAAATTAAAATAAAAAAGGAGAGATTTATATGCCAAAATTATTAATTCCAGCAATTATATTTATAACATGTGCTTTAATTTTCTACACAGTAGGTGTATGGGGAGAGCATAGAGCAAAGGTACTAAAAAAGAAACACGTTATTATTTTCTGGTGTGGTTTAGTTTGTGACACATTAGGAACATATACAATGAGTAGAATTGCAGAAGCAGGTACTGATAAAACAATAACAGCTACACAACTTTTAATTCACCAATCAACAGGTATGCTTGCAATATTATTAATGTTATGTCATGCTGTATGGGCAACTTGGGTATTAAATAGAGGAAGCGAAAAAGCTAAAGAAGCATTCCATAAATTCAGTATGGTAGTATGGTTTATATGGTTAATACCATACTTCGTAGGAATGTATATAGGAATGGCAGGCTAAAATATTATATGAAAATAAAGGTGCTATGAATTTAGCACCTTTTTTAATATCAGGAGTATCAAAAGTTTTAAATATAATATATATTAATGTAGACTTATATTTAAGATTAATATTTTGATTTTAAGGCAATTTTAATAGTAAAATATAATTTAATTAATATAGAGGGAGTGGTATTTATGGAAAAGAAACAATATATTTGTTCAAAGTGTGGAAATGATCATTATGAATCAGATCAATTTCAAGCAACTGGAGGAAATTTCGCAAAAATATTTGATGTCCAAAATAAGAAATTTATTACAATAAGCTGTACAAGATGTGGATATACGGAATTATATAAAGCAAAAACTAGTGATGGATGGAATGTACTAGATTTCTTAATAGGTTAATAATAAAAAAGTTAAGTAATAAGACTATGTTTAAGTATGATGCTTATACATAGTCTTATTTATAGCTGTTATGAGAGTAGTTTAAATATAGTATTTAATTTTTGTATTATAAAAGTGATAATATTTTTATATCATTGGAGAGAAGGGTTCTTAAAATAGTATTTTATAATATTGTTAGACTACTAATTAATTATTTAGAATTAATATTAGGAAGCCGCATGACAAGCAAAGGAGGAAAGAAAAAATGCTTGATAATTTTATAAAATTGATAATAGGAGACTTAGATGAGAAAGGTGAATATAAGCAAATGATGAAGAGGGTTGATGAACTGCCAAAAGATTATAGATTTGCATTTAAAAAAATTCAAAAGTATATGTATACTGTTGGAGCACCTGGCGGTAATATGACAATATTTACGGATATCACTATGTTTACGGATTTATTAGATTTATTTGAAGTTAGTGCGGCTGCGGGAAGAAAGATTACTGATGTTATTGGAAGTGACGTGAGTAAGTTTAGTGATGAATTTATGCGTGCTCATATTCTAGATACAGAAACATTAAAAGAAAAACTAAATAAAGAGATTATGGAAAAGTTTAATAAGGAGGGATAATAATAATGATAAATCTTATTAAAAAAAGATTGATGATAAAAAAGAGTATAAAGAGCAAATGGTAAGGGTAGAAGCGTTGCCAGAGGACTATAGATTTGTATTTGAAAAAATTCATGGATATATGTGGAGTTTAGCTGGAGGTGACGGATCAGATATGTTGAAAGCTCAGCAAGAATTGATAGAGTTGTTTGAAAATAGTGCAGCAGATGGCAAGCATGTTCTCGAAGTGACAGGCAAAGATGTTGTTGGCTTTTGCGACGAATTTTTACGTGATACGAAAAAGTGGACCGACAAATTTAGTAAAAAATTAAACCGAGATATATTGAATAAAACCGGGAGAGAAAATGATTTTAAATAGAGATATTTTTTAGATTTGCATAAGACTACTATATTGTAGATGAAGAAAAGGCAATGAAAAAATATAATACTACTCAGTGAGCGAATGCTAGAAGAATTTCATATAAATGAGGTTTTTATAAATTTAATAATGTGAATTTTCATTGAGATAACATAATATCTTCACAACAGCTTACCTTAAATGTTAAAATAGTAGCCATAGAAGAAGTTTAAGTAAGGATGTGTTGAAAGAGTTATGCAAAAATATAATCAGGATAATCCAAAGCTTATTAATTCTATGGTATGTACTATAGATATATTAGGATTTTCACAAATGATAGTAGACTCTTGTAGTGAGGGGAATGGAAACAGGCTACTTAATGAGATTAACGTTCTTATAAATAAGAACAAACAATGTATAATCCCCAATAAGTATAGTCAAGGAAAGATAAAGATATATACTGATAATATGATTGTTGGATACCCTATAAAAGATGATGGTGAGGAAGAATTAGACGAAATATTGGATAATGTATCAGAATATCAATTTAACTTAGCATTAGAAGGGCTTTTTGTTAGAGGGGGTGTAAGTGTAGGTGAATTTTACATAAATGAAGAGATTGTTTTTGGGCCAGCTCTTTTAGATGCTCACAATACTGAAAGTAATCTAGCTTGCTACCCAAGAATTATATTAGACGATAAGACAGTGAGTAGATTACAAAAGTATATAGACAATTATGATGTTGCGCCACAACACAAGAAAATACTTATCGATAGTGATGGGCAGTGGTTTTTAAATTATTTAAATACTGTATTTAAATATTACACAGAATGTAACAATGAATATGAGTTTGAAAGAGTACAAATAGAGTTGCTTCTTAGACATAAAGCTAAAGTTGAAGAAATGTTAGAGTTAAATAAAAAAAATATAAGAGTATGGGACAAGTATGTGTGGATAGCTAATTATCATAATTATTTCTGTGATTTAAATTTTCCAAATGAAAAACAGTTAAAAATATCAAGAAAGAGTTTACTTTCATGGCCTAGAGAATTTTCAAAAAATGATTTTTAATATCATAGATTATACATTATGAATTGCAATAAAACCTATTTATAGTAAATATTTTAATTAAAGTATTGCAATGAAATGAATAATATGTTAATATAAATAAGTAGCAAAGTTGCTAACAAAAAAAGTTTCATTTAGGTAAATAGTTTCTCGTAAATTAGAGATTATTATATCAATTTAGGATCTTTAATTTCAGGAGGAATATTTATGACAGATAAGACAATAACATGCAGAGATTGCGGAAGCGAATTCATATTTTCAGTAGGAGAACAAGAATTCTATAAAGAAAAAGGATTCGAAAATGAGCCAACAAGATGTGTATCTTGTAGAAGAGCTAAGAAAGAACAAAATAGAAGATAATTTTAGATTGTTATAGGTTGTAGTGTAAACTACAACCTTTTTTAATGTTTTATTATAATGAAATGAATGATATGTTAAATAAAAAAACTCCTTTATGACTGATACGGAGAAGTATATCTGTGAAGAACCAAAATTAAAAGAAATTTGTAAAATATTAAATTAAAGTCAATTATATAATAGGACAAAAGAAAGCTTAAAAAGTCGGGATGTCAATCTTTTACGATGATAAGATTAGATTAACGAATTGTAAGGGGGTAAAGTTATGGAATGGATTGAAAGTATTAGAGAAGCTATTTCATATATTGAAGAGAATATTACCAAGGATTTATCCATGAAAGAAATTGCAGATAGAGTAAATATTTCTCCTTTTTATTTTCAAAAAGGATTTGGAATGTTATGTGGCTATTCTCTAAGCGAGTACATTAAGAGAAGAAGACTTGCACTTGCCGGCAGTGAAGTTTTATCTACTAATGGGAAAATAATAGATATTGCAATGAAGTATGGGTATGATTCTCCAGACAGCTTTACTAAAGCTTTTACAAGATTCCATGGAGTTACACCATCTGCGGTTCGTAAAGAGGGTGCAATGATAAAGTCTTTTGTTGCCCTTAAAATCAAATTTTCATTGGAAGGTGGATATATTATGGATTATAAAATACTTGAGAAGGATGCATTTAAGGTTATAGGAGCATCTAAAAATTTTAAATATGATTCAGCGTTTATGGAGGTACCTTCATTCTGGAATGAGCATATTTCACAAGGAAAGTTAAAGGATATATGCGGAATGTATGGTATTAATATTGATGAGGAAATGGGTGGTAATGAATTTGAGTACCTTATTGCAGAGGATTATTCTAAAGAGAAAGAAGGTATGGCAGGATATATAGTTAAAACAATTCCTAAGTTTACTTGGGCTGTTTTCCCTTGCTATGGACCAAGCCCAGCATCAATTCAAGAAACTAATAAGAAAATATTCTCAGAGTGGTTACCAAACTGTAGAGATTATGAGATTGCTGCAGGTTATAATATAGAAATGTATAATGATCCAAGTGAGTATGAAAAGGGAATTTTAGATAAAAATTACTATAGCGAAGTTTGGATTCCGGTAAAGAAAAAATAGGTTTTAATTAAGATATTAGGATATGGAAGCTCCTTTTAGATAGGACGAAAAAGATGGAGGCAATATTTCAATATTATTTAGTTAACAAAATGATATTTGGCTAGTCTAAAAAGTAATATATATAAATATGAGGGTACTGAAAAAATTTAAGTTTTTAGTGCCCTTGTTTTTAAGTAGGTTTTTTAAACAAACTGCTATTTTTATAAAAATATATAATTAAAGTTTGATATTGAAATATCATTAATATAGAATTCGCTACTATTTGAGTGGAGGTTTTTTATATAAAAAGAGTTCATTTTATACGCTTATATCTTAGTCTAATAAAAAGTATTAATGAATAAAATTATTCCACTTGCTTAAAATATAACTATATTTTAGATAAGGAGAGTAAATTTGAATGTATACTAGTATATTACTTAGTACGATAATTAAAAGTATTTTAATATATATTTTAGCATTAATTCTCAGCAAATTAATTGGTATTAAAATAATTTCTCAAATAAATTTTTTTGATTTTATAGTGGGTATATCCATAGGCTCAATGATTGCTAAAATTATAATTGATAAGGATCATGTAGTATTTTCAGGACTTGTAGCATTAATAATGTTTACATTATTAACTATAGCAACTAGTTATTTAAATTTAAAAAGTTATACAGCTAGAAGCATAATAAATGCTAAGACATTAATATTAGTAGAAAATGGACGCATTATTGATAAAAATATTAAGAAACTTAGAATCACAATAAATGAGCTTATGATGAAGCTTCGAGAAAAGGATATTTTTAGTTTAGAAGATGTACAATTTGCAATAATGGAGAGCAATGGTAAATTATCAGTTTTAATAAAAGCTGATAAAAAGCCAGTAACTCCATATGATATGAATTTAAAGGTGAAGGGACTTTCTTTGCTAAGTGATATTATAATTGATGGGAAAATAAGAGATAAAAATCTTAAAATAGCCGGTATAGATAAAAAGTGGTTACAATCTGAACTTAAAAAGAAAAAGATAAATAATATTAAAGATGTTTTTTATGCAGGTGTAGATAAAAATAAAAAACTTATTATTTCAGAGAAGTATCCGGATGATTTTAATCCAGAAGATAAGTTTGGTATAGAATAAACGTTAAATAATAAAAGAAATAAACTTATGTGAAATGAAAAATAAATTGTTTTGCTGTCCATATGGTTACTCCAGTAATCTTATTCACTTGGGATAGTTACGGAGAACTTTACCATAAGTAAGCCTCTAAATATTTGATTTGGATAAGGCGAATTTATTCAGCGAGCAAATGCTAGAAGAGTCTCATATAAGTAAATTTGGTCTTTTATTAAGGTTGAATGAAGGTATAGTGGTAAAGGTAAATAGTATATAAATAATTAAGCCCTCGACTAGTTAGTTGAGGGCTTAATTGTTATTAATATTGAAATGATAATATTTATATCAATATAACAAAAATATAGCACAGTTAAATGGGAGCGTTAGTCTTAGAAATTAATTTTAATTGGCTAAGGCTATTTTTATGAGTGCAAATAACGTATTATAAGTAATAATGTGAAATGATTATAATATACAATATTTACAATAAATGCTATAGTGAATAATAGATAGTTGGACGTTAATATATATTATAAATATAAAATAAATAGGAATTCGATAGAGAGGATATATTTTTATGATAGAAAAATTTATTAAAGATATTGAAGAATGGGCAAAAAAGATTTACATATCGAAAGTGTAATTGTTGTAGGTTCTTACGCACGAGGGTTAAATAAGGAAACTTCTGATATAGACATTTGTATAATTACATCCAATAAAGAAACTATGATTGAAAATCAAGATTTTACGAAAGTATTTGGAAGTATTGAGAAAAAACAAACTGAATATTACGGAGAATGTACTTCAATCAGAGTATGGTATAAAGATGGACGAGAAATTGAATTTGGTATTGTAGAGCCATCATGGATGGAAACTCCCTTAGATGCAGGGACATATAGAGTATTAAGTGATGGATATAAAGTTATAATTGATAAAAAATATTACTTCAGAGATTTGAATATTCTTAAAAGCTAAAATCAAATTTATAAAATAAAAAATAGTATGTTTTAAAACTAATATAATTATATAAATAACAACAAGGCTCTTTATAATTAATTTATATGAAAAAGCCTGTAAAATGGGCATGTAAAAGTATTTTGACATAGAAAAAATCCAATGTAAAAGAGTTTTGATAGACGAATATTCTCAACTATGACAAGATGTTAGTGAAAGGAAGGGTGTTATGGAGGTTGGAAGCAAATTAAAAAATGCACGTATAGGTTCTGGATTTACTCAAGAAAAAGTAGCTGAGAAAATACAAGTTTCCAGACAGACAATATCAAATTGGGAGAATGAAAAATCTTATCCGGATATTATAAGTGTAATCAAATTGAGTGATCTCTATAGTATCAGTCTGGACGAATTACTGAAAGGAGATTCCAACATGATAAAACATTTGGAGGAAAGCACGAATGTTGTGAGTAGTAACAAAAAGCTGATAATTGCTATTGGATTGAATGTGTTATTTATGATTTTGTTTATCTTTTTCAATAGTATTATAGTAAAGAATAATTATCTGATGATAGGCAGTGCATCTGTTGGTGTATTAAGTACAACGGTATTATTCTATCAAATAATCAAGAAATTTTAGGGGGGATTTATATGAGCTGGTATTTAATTGTAGTAGTATTTGTTGTAATGTTAGGAGCTTTAACTCTTGCTTATCAAGTTTATAAAATGACAGAACTTGATGCTGTAAGTAGAGGATTGAAGCATCCGAAGTTTTGGGGAATTTTCTCGTTGAGTGGAGATGGATGCGGTGGATTATTACTATATTTGATTGGGAGAAGAAAATATACATCTTCTATGAGTGAAGCTGATAAACTTGCAATGGAATCACGAAAAAAGAAAGCAGGTGTTTCTTTGGCTTTTCTGGCATTATCAACAATTACTCTATTCACAATTTGTATTTTAACATTTTAAATAGATTAAAAATCAACAACTTATAAAAGTAGGAATTAACAGAGAAGAGATCTAATCTTGTGAGGGGAAATCAGTATAAGAATAGAATAATAGATTTTAATTAAGTAATATGATTTGAAAGGCAATAGAATTATTTCTATTGCCTTTTATTTATTTTAATAACTTATAACTACTAACTTTTAAATATATATGTAATTATATTACTAAAATGTTACTAATTATATATGAAGGTTCTATATAATTACTTATATAGAAGTGTAATTAATATTTATATAAGGGGGGCGTATGAGATTTAAAGATACCAAAATAACACTATGTTTATTTGAACCTTACGAATGCAATGCTGTTAAAGAATATTTAGAGAGCATGGCAGAAAAAGGGTGGATCCTACAATCAATATCAATGAACTTTTTCAAGTTCAAAAAAATAAAGCCTAGGAAGATAAGCTACTCAGTAGATACTCTTCATAAAATTTCTATTTTTGATACTAAAGATAATGATGAAGTATTAGAATATAGAAGGGGCCGTGAAGCTGATGGGTGGAGATTCATATGTCAGGCTAATAAGGTGCAAATATTTGCTTCAGAATATGAATGTGAGACTATCTCTATTTATAAAGAGCCAGAAGAGCTTTTTAAATCAATCTATAAATCCTCATCTTATTATGTATTTAATCAATTGGCTATAGTTATATTATTTATGGTCAATATTTATTCACAGTTTTTTTCTGGAACACCAGACCATTGGCTTTCTTCAAATTTAAGTATAGTATTAAGTATACTTATGGTGACTATAATACTTATTAATCTTATAGAGGTTGTAAGCTTTTTCTGTTGGTATTTAAAAACTAAAAGAAGGCTTAAAGAAAATAAGCTTAAACACTATGGTAGTTATAAACAACTAAGAATAAAAAATTCTATTATGCTATTAAATGCTGTATTAGCTGTAATTACATTAATAGTTTCTATGATTATTGGAGATGGGATTACCTTTGTAGATTTATTATTAATACTTATACCAGTTATAGTCATGGTAATTTCTTATAAATCAATTGATAAACTTAAGGTTTCTACTGGGATTAATATCTTTATTACTATAGGAATAACTATTATCAGTCTTATTATGGTTATTGAGGTTTTAGCATCTCCAATGGTTAATTGGTTTGATTTAAAAGATAATAATATAGCCTATGAATTAAATTTAACAGTAGCGGATTTTGAAATTGATAAAGCGGATGAGAATCCATATAAAAATATTCAATCAAGTGTTTTGGCCAAGCGAATACAATATAGTTATGACTATGATAATAATGGTTTAGATTACACAATTATTGAAAGTAAATATCCTTGGGTAATTAAACTTTATAAAAATAGATTATTAAATGAACTTGATGAATATGAACTTAACATGAGTGAAAGAAATATTAATTTAACTAAGAATATAAAAATATATTCTGATGATAATTTTAAAAAATATGTGATTATTTCAGAAGATAGAGTAGTTGATATTAGAAATGGTTTAGATAATATTAGAGAAGATGAGTTTATAAATAAGGTATATAAAAAGTTATTTGAATAACATTATGTTCAATAATTAGGTTATGTTTAAGTATAATGCTGAAACATAGATTCTTAGAATTCATCTCATATGAATTAACTTTATTTATTACGTTTTAATATAATGCTAAAGAATAATTTTAGTAATGTATAGCTATTAAGAGAAAATCCTAGAGATAGGGTTTTCTTTTATATTATAAAAAGTAAAAAATTAAATATTAATTCATATAATAAAAGTGTAGAAAAAATTTTTATAATATTATAAAAAATAAGTTCTATTATTTGATTAAGAATACAAAATTTATACTAAAAGTTAATAAAATATCAAATGAAAATAGAAAATTGTGTTTACAAAATATTAATTTCTATGATAAAATAGGACAAAATATGTAGCGTAGTAGCATAGGTAAAAAGAGAAGATAGTTACGTAGGATTTAAGTATTTAAAAGTAATATTGTAGATACTTAAAAGAAGAAAAATTTATAGTAGTATAGGAGGTATGAACATGAATAAAAAACATGATTTCATAGCAGTAGGATTCACAATATTCGCCATATTCTTTGGCGCAGGAAACTTAATATTCCCACCAGAGATTGGGATAAATTCAGGTGGAAATTGGTTTATGGCTTTATTAGGATTCTTTATTTCAGGAATAGGACTACCCCTTCTTGGAATATTGGCAATTAATAAAGCAGGATCACTTGAAAAGTTTGGAGAAAAGATAGGATCTAAATTTACAAATATTTATACAGCACTAATACTTATATGCTTAGGACCTATCGTTGCAATTCCTAGAACAGGAGCTAGTACATATGAAATGGGGATATTACCTAATATAGGTAATGTAATAAGCCCATGGGTATTTGCAGTAATATTCTTTGGAATAGCTTTAGTATTGACTTTAAGACCAACAAAGATAGTAGGATATATTGGAAAGGTATTAACACCAATTATTTTGGTTATTCTTGCAATTATCATAATTAAAGGTGTCTTCTTTACAGAGCACATGTTTACACAAGGAACAGGAAATTCATTTAGTTATGGATTTATAAATGGATACCAACCAATGGATGCTTTAGGTGCGCCACTTACAGCAGTAATTGCTATAAATGCTATTGTAGCATTAGGATACACTAAAAGTTCAGATAAGAAATCTATACTTAAAAAAGCAAGTATAGTATCAAGTATTGGATTTGTATTTGTTTATGGAGGATTATTATTCTTAGGTGCAGCCCTTGGAGGATATTTTCCACAAGGAATAAGCCAAACAGAATTAACTATAGGTATTGCACATATGGTATTAGGAGACTTTGGTAAGATAGCACTTGGAATAGCAGTTGCAGCAGCATGTCTTACAACAGCAATTGGATTAACTGCAATGGTAGGAGAGTTCTTCTCAAAACTTTTAAAGGTTAAATACGAAATTATAGTTACAATAATTTGTGTTGCATCAGCAGTAGTTTCAATTGCAGGTATAGGTAGCATAATAAAACTTGCATTACCAATACTTATGATTTTCTACCCAATACAAATAATTCTTATATTATTTAATGTAATTGGAGTAGAGAGTAAGTTAACTTATAAGATTACAGTATACACAACTCTTGTAGTATCTATTTTAGATGTGCTTCACACTCAATTTGGAGTAACAGCACTTAATGGGCTATTTAACTTTGTACCATTAGCTAGTGCGGGATTTGCATGGGTAGTACCAGCTGTAATTGCAGTGGGAGTTTCTTTATTGATTAACATTCTTAATAGGAAATCAATAGATGCAGCTGTTGATATAGTAGATGCAGAATAGGAAATTCACAAAATAAAAGAATCATAAAACAATGGAATTTATAAGACATTAGCTTAGATAACATAGTCTAGCTAATGTCTTTTTTATTTCATTAAAATACAAATTATTGAATTTATGTTATAATTATGATAACGTTTTGAAATTAATTGTTGATTATTGTATAAATAGGGTTATTAATTTGATAAATACAATTTCTATAATATTATTGGAGGGGTTTATATGTATAAATATATGTATGTGGAGGCAACTACTAGTGGAATGTTTAGGGAAGCAGATCACAGGGAATTAATAGATAATTATAGCAAAGAGGGTTGGAGATATGTAAGTGCTATACCAACTGAGTTTTATGGAAATAATGGTCAAATTCAAACCTTTGATTTAGTTTTTGAAAAGAAATGTGACGAATAAAATTATATAAAAAGATAATATAGTGAATAAAAGATATAGGTTTTGACATAGAATTAATATTGTAACGATTTATTACAAATTCCTTTAAAATGTACGAAATTTAAATTTCAAGGAGGAGTATTCTATGGAAAAATTTATAGTAGCTTGTCTTTTATTAGCGCTCTTAATAGGTGGAGCTTATTATGTAAATAATAACTCTAGTGAAAATGCTATAGAGTCTAGTGGAGATGTAGAGTCTGACGGAGAGGTAGAGTCGGGTGGAAAAGAGATAACAACAAAAGAAATAGAGAACTTAACAAAATACATAGAGAGTAAAACTGATGATATTTGTGAAAAGACAAATAACAGATCTTATAATGCATTTGAAATTCTAGGGGTTAATAATGATGAAGTTTATATTTGGCTCCTAAAAGCAAATGATAAAAGTGTAGTATCTACGCCAGTTCAATTAAAGGTAAATGATGATTTTGAAGTTATAGGTCATAAGTATCCAAATGGTGGTGACGATTATAAAGAGGAATTACAAGACTTATTCCCTAAAAGAGTAATAAAAAAGATGGATGATGGTCAAAATGTTTATATAAAAAAATTAGAAAAGAAAATAGATGAAGAGAGAGCGCTTAATAATTCTTAAAAGTAATATATCTATATTATCTAAATAGAGTATTAATTAGAAAATAATTCTGATTAATGCTCTATTTTTATTGAATAAATTTAATTAAAAAAGATAATAAGGTATTTATAGGAAAAAGTACAATTATAAAGGAAATGAGAGATAAATTCTTTTAATTAAATTCAAATAAATAATAGAAGAAGTTAATAAATTTGACAATTTTTAAACAAACTATTAATATGAAATTACGGGTAATGATATTCAATATCAGTTAAGGGGTGATTAAGTGTTAAAAGATATATTGAATTATATGTATTCTAATAAAGACTTCTCTTCAAAAAATATAGCAAAAAATTTAGAGATGAGTGAAGAAGTAGTAGATGAGTATAAAAATAAACTTGAGCTTACAGGGTATATAAAAAAAGGTGATTGCAGTAGTGCAGCTTGTGAGAAGTGTAGCTGTGGATGCAATGAAAAGTCATTAAATCCAATTATTCAATGGGAATTCACTGATAAAGCTTTAAATCTAATTAAGAGAAAATAAAAGGAGCGTAGAGTTATGGAAAAGATATCTAAGTATAATGTTGGAGATAAGATTAAAGTAAAAGGACTTGATAAAGATAGCAAGGTAAAAAGAAAACTAATGGATATGGGAATAACACCTGGAGTTTTAATCGAAATAACAGGAAAAGCACCTCTTGGAGATCCAATTGAGGTTTATGTAAGAGGGTACAAGCTAACATTAAGAAAAGAAGAGGCAAATGCAATATTAGTTTAAGGAAGTGGTTTTATGGTACCAATGGCTTTTATTGATGAGGGGACATCAGTGACAGTTAAAGATATTAGGATAAATGAAAAAATGGGCAAGAGGATTCAAGAAATGGGAGTTAATACTGGAGCAATAATAGACATAATCAAAAACGATGGTATTTCATTAATTATAGGGATAAGTGGAATGAGAGTAGCAATTAATAGAGGTATGGCACAAAAAATATTAGTAGAAGAATAGGAAAAAAAGAATCTGTTAAGTTGTTACGAAAAAATAGCTTAACTATTCGTAAAATTTTAGGGGGTACAAAAATGAATATAGCCTTAGCAGGTAATCCAAACTGTGGAAAAAGCAGTTTATTCAACGTATTAACAAAATCTAGACAACATATAGGTAACTGGCCAGGTGTTACTGTTGAAAAGAAGGAAGGAACTTTAAAGTATAAGGGAAATGATTATAATGTAATTGATTTACCAGGGACTTATAGTTTAGGTGCTTACTCTGAAGATGAAATAGTAGCTAGAGATTATATAATAAAAGATAAGCCTGATGCAGTTATAAATGTTGTAGATGCTGCAAATATTGAGAGAAACTTATATCTAACAGTTCAATTACTTGAACTTGGAGTAAATGTTATTGTTGCATTAAACATGATGGATAATGCAAAAGCAAAGGGAATTAATATAGATTCTGATGAGTTATCTAAAAGACTTGGAGTTCCAGTTGTTGAAACTATTGCAACAAAGAAAGAAGGAATAGACAAGCTTATAGAGAAAACTATAAACCTTAAAAAAGAAAGTACTAGAAGATTCAATATAAATAAAAAGCTAATGGAAAAAGTTGGTTTCTTAGAGAGAGAGATTGAAGGTACTGCAAAAGGATTAGATTATTCATCAGAATGGATAGCGTTAAAGCTGTTAGAAAATGATAGCTATATAAAAGATTATATGAGTAAAAAAGGATATGAAAATATAGTAAAAACATCAGATAGGCTTATAAATGAGTACATAGAAGAAGAGGGTCTAGACCCAGAAATGGCAATCGTAGACGATAGATACAGCTATATTAGCAGTATAACTAAAGGAATACTTAAAAAACCAAAGACATCAGTTAAAACAATGTCAGATAAAATAGATAGTATTGTAACTAATAAATTCCTTGGAATACCTATATTTGCAGCAATTATGTATGTTTTATATAGTATAACATTTAATGTAGGTGGATTTTTACAAGAGTGGGCAGGAGAATTGATTGCAGATTTAGGAACTTTTATAGTTGGTAAATTAGAAGGATTTGGAGCATCAGAATTCTTAACAGGATTTGTTAATGATGGTATATTTGCAGGGGTTGGAGCTGTTCTTACTTTCGTACCATTAATTATGGTTATGTATTTCTTAATGGGACTTTTAGAAGACAGTGGATATATGGCAAGGGCTGCTTATATAATGGATAGAATTATGAAAGCACTTGGTCTTCATGGTAAAACTTTTGTATCAATGATAATTGGATCAGGCTGCAATGTTCCAGGTATAATGGCAACTAGAACACTTGAAAGTAAAAAAGATAGAATGATAGCCATACTTATAAATCCATTTGTATCTTGTGGTGCAAGACTTCCAATATATCTTGTATTTATAGATGCATTCTTCCAAACACATGCAGCACTTATTTTATTATGTCTTTATTTATTAGGTATTATAATAGCATTACTTTGCGGAAATTTACTAAGTAAAACTCTATTTAAAGGTGAAACTTCATATTTTGTAATGGAACTTCCAAGTTATAGAATGCCATCTATTAAAAATGTTGCAACATTAACTTGGGAAAAAGGTGGAGCATTTATTAAAAAAGCAGGAATTGTTATATTCCCAGCAGTTGTGGTTATTTGGATTTTATCAGTATTACCATTTGGTGTAGAACAATATAGTGAGCAATCAATAATTGGTATGATTGGTGGATTTATAGCACCTATATATGCTTTAGCTGGATTTGCTACATGGCAAGCTTCAGTTGCATTATTTTCAGGAATAATTGCTAAAGAAACAGTTGTTGCAACTTTAGGTATGTTATATGCTGGAGTATCTGAAGGAGATGCGTTAACTACAGCAATTGCAGCACACTTTACACCACTTTCAGCTATGTCATATATGGTTATGACTTTATTATTTACTCCATGTCTTGCAGCACTTGGTGCTATAAAGAGGGAAACAAATTCAACTAAATGGACAATCTTTGCAGCAGTAGGAACTTTTGTTGTAGCACTTATAGTATCAACAATTGTATATCAAGTAGGATTACTTTTAGGATTTAAATAGAGAATTTATAGGGAATTACTTTGGAAATTTTAATATAAGTTTTTGATAAGATATGAGAGGTTTAGTCTTCTCATATCTTTTTATTTTATAAAATTACTATAGTTAATCTTATTGATTATTTAGTTATCTGAAATGATTGAAATAGGCTTATATATTTTAATGAAAAAGGTGATGTAGATACTAAATTTTTATAGTATAAAGAAATATTCCTTACAGCTATGATAATATATTATTTTAAGAAAAGTAATTTAAATATTTAAATATAATAATTTATAAATATTACTGGATTAATTATCTATAAGATATATATAATGGAATATATAAAGAATTTGATTAAATTATGGGGGAAATTAAAATGGGATTTTGGATTTTTATGATGGTTTCAGATTTATTAATTCCACTTACAATGGTTGGGTTTGGTAAATTGTTTATGAAAAATGCACCAAAAGAAATCAATGGAGTTTATGGGTACAGAACATCTATGTCTATGAAAAATAAAGATACTTGGGAGTTTGCACATCACTATTGTGGAAAACTGTGGCTAACTATAGGAGGAATTATGCTTGTTATTTCTGCCATAGCCATGTTATTTGTAATTGGAAAAGATGAAAATGTTGTAGGAAATTTTGGGGGAATACTTTGTGGTATACAGCTTGTTTTTTTTATTGGTTCTATTTTTCCTACGGAGAGAGCCTTAAAGAAAAATTTTGATGAACGTGGTAATAGAAAAAGTGAAATAACTAAAAAATGATCAACTACTCAAATATCTTTGAAAGTGGTGTATAGAAAATTTATGAAAATTATATGGGAGTATAAAATCGTTAGAAATTTTGCGTGGTTAGTAATTCCAGTTACATTAGGTTTGTATGAGTCCAAGCCTAACAGTATACAGAATGCACTTGAATATATAGAGTGTAATACAATTAATAAATCAATTGCTACAATAATATTACCGAATATAATTACATTAAAAGTCATAGGTTATGTAATTTTCTTTATTGCTATAGTATTGTATTTTAAATTTGTACTGAGTAGTTTTCATACTGAAGTTAAAGAGAATAGATAGTCATGAAATAAGGGGATAGTATATTTTGTTAAGTATCCATAAGCTGTTTATAATGGAGTGTATAAAGTAAAGGAATATTTGTACATTATTATTCATAAGAAGAGGGCGATAAAATGAATAAAATAGATTTGTTTTGGAATAGATTTTTACAAGAAAGTGGTTATGATAAGAGCACAAAATATTTAGAAGTTTTTCATTTTGAACTTACAGAATACTTAGCAAATGAATTGTTAGAGCTTGTACTTGAAGGAAAGAAAAAAGCAACTTCAAGTAGTTTGATTTCATATCAAAAAGAAGAGATAAGATCTCCACAGGTAGGTAATTTAAGTATTGTAACAGATTGGAAGGGAAATCCTAAATGTGTAATAGAAACTAAAGACATTTCGATTATTCCATTTAAAGATATTACTTATGATATCTGTAAAAGAGAAGGGGAAGACGAATGTTTGGAAACTTGGAGAGATGGTCATATAAGATTTTTTAAAGAAGAGGGTAAAGAAATAGGCTACGAATTTACTGAAGAATTATTAGTAGTTTTTGAAGATTTTGAAGTTCTTTATAAAGAATAAACTGATTAAAATTAATGGGAAATTTTGATTAGATACATTGAGTAGTAAAAATGAAGTGTATGTTGATGAAAGTGCATAAAAGTTCCAACATAAAATTGTAGGAATTTATGCACTTTTTTTATTGCTTATTTTTAAGGGAAAGTAGTTCGCATAAAGAAAAGTAAGACTTAACTTATCTAATAGATTTTGATTATATGAGAGAAGAGATCCATATTAGAAAATAAATAACTATAAATTGAAAAATATTTTCAAAAAAGTATTGAAATATCTTTAGAAAATGATTACAATAAGAATATAGAGAAAATAATTTTCAGGAAAAGGTGATATATAAAATGTTAGATGGATTAAAAGGGAATTTGATAGTTTCTTGCCAAGCCTTAGCAGATGAGCCTTTGCATAGCTCTTTTATTATGGGAAGAATGGCAATCGCAGCTAAGGAAGGTGGCGCAGTAGCAATAAGAGCACAAGGTGTTAGTGATATTAATGAAATAAAGAAGGTTGCAAAACTTCCTATCATTGGAATAATAAAAAGAGTTTACAATGATTCAGAAATTTATATAACGCCAACTATTAAAGAAGTGGACGAGCTTCTAGAAACAGAATGTGAAATGATAGCATTAGATGCTACAAAAAGAAAAAGACCTAATAATGAAAATATACAAGACTTAGTTGATGCTATTCATGAAAAGGGAAAATTGGCAATGGCGGATGTGTCAACTTTAGAAGAAGGTATTGAAGCAGAAAAAATAGGATTTGATTGTATATCAACAACACTTTCAGGATACACAGCATATTCTAAACAAAGTAACAAGGTTGATTTTGAACTTTTAGAAGAGTTAATAAAAACGGTAAAAATCCCAGTTATTTGCGAAGGAAAGATAAATACTCCAGAGGAACTAAAGAAGGCATTTGAATTAGGTGCATATTCAGCAGTGGTTGGAGGCGCAATCACAAGACCACAACAAATAACAAAGAGATTTACTGATGTTTTAAAATAAATTAAAAATTAAATGATTTTGGGAGGAGAAAGACAATGAAAGGTATTTATTCAGCACTATTAGTTTCATTTGATAAGGATGGAAACATCAATGAGAAGGGGTTAAGAGAAATAATAAGACATAATATTGATGTATGTAAGGTAGATGGTCTTTATGTAGGAGGAAGTACTGGAGAAAACTTTATGCTTTCAACTGGTGAAAAGAAAAGAATATTTGAAATTGCAATGGATGAAGCAAAAGGACAAGTTAAATTAATAGCTCAAGTAGGGTCAGTAAACTTAAAAGAAGCAGTAGAACTTGCAAAGTTTGCAACAGAGCTTGGATATGATTCATTATCAGCAGTTACACCATTCTACTATAAATTTGATTTTAATGAGATAAAACATTACTATGAAACAATAATAAATTCAGTAGATAATAAAATGATTATTTATTCAATTCCATTCCTAACAGGAGTAAATATGTCAATAGATCAATTTGCTGAACTTTTTGAAAACGATAAGATTATAGGCGTTAAGTTTACAGCAGCAGATTTCTATTTATTAGAAAGAATGAGAAAAGCATTCCCAGATAAATTAATATTTGCTGGATTTGATGAAATGCTGTTACCTGCTACAGTACTTGGTGTTGATGGAGCAATCGGTTCAACATTCAATGTAAACGGTATTAGAGCAAGACAAATCTTTGAAGCTGCTCAAAAGGGTGATGTACAAACATCATTAGAAGTTCAACATGTAACTAATGATTTAATAACTGATATTTTAAACAATGGTCTTTACCAAACAATTAAATTAATTCTTCAAGAGCAAGGTGTGGATGCTGGATACTGCAGACAACCTATGAAAGAGGCTACTGAAGAAATGGTTGAAAAAGCTAAGGAAATTAACAAAAAGTATTTTTAGGGATATTTATTGAAAAATAGTAGTCTAACTTTAAAAAGTTAGACTACATAAAAGAATAGGGGAGGAAAATTGGTATGCAAGGGTTTACGAAAATTGATTTAGTTGTACTAGTTGTTTACTTAGGGGCTGTGCTTTATGCAGGTTTAAAGTTCTCTAAGAAAGAAATGAAAGGAAAAGAGTTCTTCAGAGGTGATGGAACTATTCCTTGGTGGGTTACTTCAGTTTCTATATTTGCAACTTTATTAAGTCCAATTTCATTTTTATCATTAGCTGGTAACTCTTATAAAGGAACTTGGATAATGTGGTTTGCTCAACTTGGTATGTTTGTAGCAGTACCTCTTACAATAAGATATATCTTACCAATTTATAGTAGACTAGATATAGATACTGCTTATGAATATTTAGAAATAAGATATAAGGATAAAGGGCTTAGAGTTCTTGGAGCTATAATGTTCATAATTTATCAAATTGGACGTATGGCAATTATAATGTATTTACCATCAATGGTATTAGCAAAGCTTACTGGTATAAATGTTTACTTACTTATCATAGCAATGGGCGTAATAGCAATAATTTATTCATATACAGGTGGATTAAAGTCAGTATTATGGACAGACTTTATTCAAGGATGTGTACTTATAGCAGGTATTATTTTCGCATTAGTATTCTTAATTTCAACAATAGATGGCGGATTCGGATCTATTATGAGTGAATTAACTGAAGGAGGAAAATTTTTATCTTCAACAGAACCGATATTTAATGCTAATATATTTAAAACAAGTGTATTCTTATTAATAGTTGGAGGAGGATTAAATACTTTCTCATCATATATTTCAAGTCAGGATGTAGTGCAAAGGTTTACTACAACTACAGATATAAAACAATTAAAGAAAATGACTTATGGTAACCTAGTATTATCATTATTTGTAGCAACTATATTCTATTTAATAGGAACAGCTTTATATGTTTTCTATAGTCAAAATCCTCAGTTATTACAAACTGCTCAACAAGATCAAATTTTTGCATCATACATAGCATTCCAATTACCAGTTGGGATAACAGGTATAGTTCTTGCAGCTATATATGCAGCAGCACAATCAACACTTTCAACTGGATTAAACTCAGTTGCAACAAGTTGGACTTTAGATATTCAAAACTTTATAACAAAAGATATGTCAATGGAAAAACAAACAAAAATTGCACAATATATATCTTTAGGAGTTGGTATAGCTTCAATAATAATGGCAGTAATCCTTGCAAATGGTGGAGTAAACTCAGCTTATGAATGGTTTAATGGATTTATGGGACTTGTTCTTGGAGTTTTAGCAGGAATATTTGTATTAGGAGTATTCTTCAAAAAGGCTACAAAAACAGGAGCATATGCTGGATTTATAGCATCAGCAATAGCTGTTGTTGTATGTAAATATGGCGGATTTGATGTAAGTATATGGTCATACTCAATCATATCAATCGGAGTTTCAGTTATAGTTGGAATGATAGTTTCATTAATGACTCAATCTCAATTGGTTGATGAGAAAACTTTAAATAAGGCAACAATGTACTACAATAAAAATTAATAATATAAATAAAAGTATAATATTTAATTAGATTAAGTGTTGATTTTTAAATGATCCTTACTATTCATTTGAAGATCAGCACTACTTTAAAATTAAATGTTTTTAGAGGTGAATGAAATGATATTTGGCAATTTAAGAAATTTAGAAAGTTATGATTATTTACCAAAGCTTATTAAGGAAGCTTTGCTACATGCAAAAAATAATAATGTAATAGAGTTTACTCCAGGTACTCATGAAATAAAAGGCGAAGAGCTGTTCTTTAATAGGGTTAATTATACTACAAAAAATAAGGAAGATCGTTTTTGGGAAGGACATAAAAAATATATAGATGTTCATGTTGTTTTCAGTGGAAAAGAAAGAATAAATCTTAATTTTAAAGAAAACTTAGAATTTAAAGAATTTATTGAAAAGGATGATTTCTTAGCTTTTGAAGGAGATGAAAACTCTTCAGTTGTTTTAGAAGAGGGGGACTTCTTAATTTGTTATCCAGAGGATATACACATGACTTGTCTAAAGGCTAGTGCGGAGTCTTCTGATATAAAAAAGGCTATTTATAAAGTGATTTTATAATGTTTTATTTTATGAGGTTGTATTAAAACTTACAATAATAAACTATGAAACTAAAGTGATTGATTAGGTTTAGAATTTTATTTTAAGTTATTTTAATACAGCCTTTATTGCTTATAATAAATTTTATAAGGTATTAATTTTTTAGAGGTGATAAATATGGATTTATTTGCAGTTATAGATATAGGTGGAACTAGCATAAAGTATGGAATTATAAACGAAGAAGAAACGTTAATAAATGTTAATGATAGAGATACTCAAGCTTATAAAGGTGGATTAAGTATACTTGATAAAGTTAAAGATATAATTAAAGAGATTAAGGCTAATTATGATATAAAAGGAATATGTATATCAACAGCAGGAATGGTATGTCCTAAAGAAGGCAAAATTGTTTATGCTGGACCAACAATACCTAATTATACCGGGGTTGAAGTGAAAAAAATATTAGAGGAAGAATTTAATTTGCCATGCGCTGTGGAGAATGATGTTAATTGTGCTGCGCTGGGAGAATTTTTCGGGGGAGCTGGTAAAGGTAAATCTTCAATGGCATGTTTAACAATAGGTACAGGAATTGGTGGAGCATTAATTATAGATGGCAAAATACTTCGTGGATTTAGTAATTCAGCTGGAGAAATTGGATATATGTTAGTTAACGGAGAACAAATTCAAGAAATTGCATCAGCAAGTACCTTGGTAAAAAATGTAGCTAAAAGAAAGAATGTTGACTCTAGTGAAATAGATGGTAGATACATATTAGATAATTATGAAAAAGGGGACATGATATGCAGAGATGAAGTTGAGAAATTGGCTGATAATTTAGCATTAGGAATTTCAAACATTGTTTATTTAATAAACCCCGAAGTTATTGTTTTAGGTGGAGGAATAATGGCTAGAGAGGAAGTTTTTAAACCTCTAATTGAAAAAAGTTTGAAAAAGTATTTAATAGAGTCAGTTTATATCAATACTAATATAGCTTTTGCAGAACTTAGAAATACCGCTGGACTTAAGGGAGCTTTTTATAATTTTAAGGAAATATTTAAGGAGTCTTCTTTGTAATTTGATTATTAAGAATGAGATACTTAAAAGATAGATTATTAGCATTGATTTGGGTATATATTGTTTTATTACTTATATACTAGCCTTCAGGATTTATACAAAATTGCACAAAAATTTATTTAATTTTAAAATGTGCAAATTTCTATAAAATATTTTAAATACTAATTTAAATGGAGGGATAGAAATGAAAAAAAATTTTGTTAAAAACCTAAGATTCTTATCTATAATGACTATTATCGTATTGTGTATTAGTAATCCTGTATTTGCAAGTGAACTAAATACTAATACTGAGGAGTCAGCAATAACAGTATTTGATAAAACTAATAATGTATGGAATTCAAAGTATTTTAGAATTCCAAGTATGCAATCATTGAAGGATGGCACTATGTTAACGTTTTCTGATATTCGTCATAATGGTCCTCAAGACCATGGAAATATTGATATTGGATGTGCACGTAGCATTGATGGCGGAAAAACATGGGATTATCAAGTGGCAATGAAAAATGATGGTGTCAATTCAAAATTTTCTCGTGTAATGGATTCAACAACAGTAGTTACCAATACAGGTAGAGTTATATTAATTGCAGGCTCTTGGAATAAGGACGGTAATTGGGCAAATAGTACAACTTCATTAAGAAATGATTGGTCTGTTCAGATGGTTTACTCTGATGATAATGGCGTAACATGGTCTGATAAAATAGATTTAACTACAAATCAATCAAGAATAAAAAATCAGCCAAGTAATACAATTGGATGGTTAGGTGGAGTTGGATCAGGTATTACAATGTCTGATGGAACAATAGTAATGCCAATACAAATTGCATTAAGAGAAAACAATACTAATAATTATTATTCATCAATTATATATTCAAAAGATAATGGTGAAACATGGACAATGGGAAATAAAGTACCTAAATCAAAAACTTCTGAAAATATGGTAATAGAGTTAGATGGAGCCTTAATTATGAGTGCTAGGGATGATTCAGCGGGTTATAGAGCATCATATATATCTCATGATTTAGGATCTACATGGAGTGTATATGAACCTTTAAATGGTAAAATTTCAACTGGTTATGGTTCAGGCTGTCAAGGTTCATTTATTAAAATTACCAATTCTAATGGGCATAGAATTGGATTAATTTCAGCACCTAAGAACACTAAAGGCTGGTATACTAGAGATAATATTACTGTCTATATGATTGATTTTGATGACTTATCTAAAGGAATTAAAGAACTATGTGTTCCTTATCCTAAAGATGGAAACAAAGCTGGAGGTGGGTATTCCTGCTTATCTTTTAATAATGAAAAATTAAGTATTCTTTATGAAGCAGATGGAAATATAGAATATAAAGATTTAACATCCTATTATAAATCAATACTATAAAAGAAAATATTATTAAAAAAATCTTCAGTAATTATGCTGAAGATTTTTTTAGTAAGAGAAAACCAAGTTGATTGATTTTAATAGTAATTAGTTTTAAAGATAGAAATTAATATAATTGGTTGTCTTAAAACAGTTAAAAATAATTTTGAGGCAACTATTTTTTTGTAATCTTTCTTATTTATTGTATATAAAGCTTTAATATATAGCATAAAAAATATGAATAGATTAAATTATTGAGTTTTAGTTTTAGATTATGTAATATTAAGTAACGCCTATTTATAGGCTACTAACAACCTTTAGTTAAACAAATATTTTTTATAATTTTAAGCTAACACTTCTTTTTATATAATAACTTACATATTAGAAGTCCACATATGCTAAATAGGTATATGTGGACTTTTAGTTTATTTAGAAAATTTGATAATCAATAGTTTTAGTGATATACTTACCTAGGTAACTATTACCTAGGTAAGTAATTTAAGGAGAAGAAATATATGAAATTGTATGGGCATAACATAAACAAACTAGCTAGATATTTTAATAAAGATTTAAACGAGAAGATTTCATCTTTGGGATTATATACTTCACAATGGAGGATTATGTTGTACTTACATGAAAAAAAGCAATGTACACAAGTTGAGTTAAGTCACAAGCTCTGTGTTGAGGCACCAACAGTTACAAGGACATTAACTAGAATGAAAACCATGGGACTTATAAGTCGTAAAGAGGGAAAGGACAAGAGGGAGAAGCTTATAGAGTTAACAGAAAAAGCTTATGCGATGTATCCAAGATTATATGAAGAATCAAATAGTGTTGAATTAAAGGCTTTAAAAGATATAGATAAAGAGGAGTTAGAAATATTTGATAAAGTTTTAGAAAAGATGATGAAAAACTTAGAAGGAGAATAAAGTTAATGGAGAAAAGTGAGCATGAAGTAATAGACAGTAGAAAAATAATAAGCTTTAACTATAGTATTAGAGTTGTATTATTTGTAGTAGGGATATTTATTTTAGCATTAGGTGCTGGAACTTTAATTACAGCAAATTTGGGAGTAGCTACATGGGATGTTTTGCATATAGGGCTATCTAATTTAACCAGCCTATCTGTAGGGAGATGGGTTCAAATAGTAGGAGTGATCATGGTTTTAATGACATGCATTTTTGAAAGAAAAAGACCTGTTATTGGAAGTATATTTAACATAGTATTAGTTGGATTTTTCCTTAATATTATTTTAGGAGCAAATATAATACCACATTTTCAAGGACTAGTATCAAGATTTGTACTATTAATATTAGGAATTGTACTCATGGGAATTGGATCAGGGATGTATGTTGCATCTAAGGTAGGGGCAGGACCTAGAGATGGAATGACTTTATTTTTGTCAAAAAGATTTTCTATTTCTGTGAGACTTGCTAGAACTTTACTTGAAGTAACAGCACTAACAACTGGATGGTTAATTGGTGGACCAGTTTCCTTTGGTACATTTATTTCAGTGCCTTTAATTGGACCAGTTATGCAGGCATCATTAAAGTTTTGGACAAAGAAATTAGATAAACTAGAGAGTATGGACTAATTTGAAGAAGACAGTTATAGAAGTTAAGTTAGGTAATAGAGAAAATAAAAATAGATTTTAAAGTTACGATTATAATTGAAAGTTCTCATATAGAGTTTTATATGGGAGCTTTTTTATTATATAAAAATAATTTGTCGAAATTTTCAAAAAATAAATAGAAAATATATTGAATTTTATGTAAAATAATAGTAAAATTTTACTAAGAAATAAAATTAAATAGGCAAACTTAGAGAAATCTAGGGACGCAAAGCTATAGGGACTAAGGTTTAAAACTATGTCAGCCAGTTGCCAAAGGGTACATTATACTTTTTGTTTTTAAGATTAGTTAATTATAATTATTGATTATAATTTATTAATTTCATTATGTGTATACAGCTACTCTTTTTGAGTAGCTTTTTTAATGTACTTCTGAGGTATTAAATTAATCAGGGGGGAAGAAATATGAATAAGAAAAAAGTAGCAGCTATAATTATGGCTGCAATAATCACAAATTTTTCAGTTACAGCAGTAGAAGTTTTTGCAGATGAATTAAATAGCAATAAAGTGATTCAAAACATATCAAATGAAAATAATCAAAATAAACAACAAACAAAAGCTACTGTAAATAAATTTAATTTAATTAGTAGTGAAAACTTAGAAGCGTACAATAAAGCTTTTAAAGTTGATAATTCTAAAATAATTTCAATAACTAATAATGGTGGAAGATATGGAAGTAGTGCATTAAATAGAGTAATAGATGGTGATTTAAATACTCACTGGGAAACAGGGAAACCAAATAACTCAAATTTTAAAAATGAAATAGTATTTGAACTTAGTGAAAAAACAACATTAAATAGAATAATGTATAAATCAAGACCCGGCAACAAAGGTTTTGCAAAAGAGTTTAAGATATATGCATCAAGTACTAGTAAAGGTGATGACTTCCAATTAGTCTCGTATGGCTCAGCTGAAGTAACTTCTGATTTATTAGAGATTAAATTTAATTCTACAGAATTTAAAAGAGTAAAATTTGTATTTGAAAAAGCTAATGCTGATTGGGCAGCAGCCTCAGAAATAATGCTTTATAAAGAAGATAAAGCAACTGATGAAGTAAATGATTTATTTACAGATGAAACTAAATATAAATTAAAAGATAAATACAAAGATATAAATGTAATAAAGAACTTAGAAGAACAAGTAGCAAACCATCCATTAAGAAAAACTCTTTTAAATGATATAAATATAGCTAAAGATCTTTTACATAGTAGCGATGAAGAGCAGTCAACATATTCTTTAATTAAAATATCAGATATAGCAAAATCTAAAGATTTAGCTAAGTATAATGAAAAATACAAGATAAGTACAGATAATTTCAAAAGTGTAACTAATAATGGTGGTAATTATGGAAGTAGTGTACTTACAAAACTTTATGATGATAATAAAGACACTCATTGGGAAACCGGGAGAGGAAATGATGATAACTTTAAAAATGAAGTAGTATTTACATTTAAAGAAATACAAGAAATAGAAAGAATTATTATGTCATCTAGAAAAGGTCAAGAACATAAAGGATTCCCACTAGAGTATGAAATATATGGTTCTCTAAATGAAAATTCTAATACATATAAATTAATTTCTAAAGGAAAAGCAAATGGTGTTATGTCAGAAGACACTGAAATAGTATTTCCTAAGACTAAATTTAAGAAGTTAAAATTCAGATTTGTAACTGCTTATAATTATAGAGCGGGACTTGCTGATATGTCATTTTATAAAGAAGATACAACGACAAGAAAGGTAAACTCTGTATTTAAAGATAAGTTATATACTAAAATATCTGAAGACTATAATACGATAGATAAACTAAATAAGCTAGAAGAAGAAGTAAATAATCATCCTCTAAAAAATGATCACATGGAAATAATTAATGCGGCAAAAAAAATAGTAAGTAAAAATGAAGTAGAAACAATAAGCCAAATAATAACATTATCTCAAAGAGGCAATGAAAACAATCAAAGAGATAAAAGAAGACAAGTATTTGCAGGTGGAAATTTAGATTTAACAGGATATTATGTGATGCCAGATAAAGCATTTGAAGTATATGTAGATGCAGATGAAAATGGTATATTACCACAATTAGTTATGGCACAAGTTGGTGAAGTTGATAGTTCGGGAAGGCATATAAGAAGCTTAAACGCAGGTAGAAATATAATAAAAGCTCCAAGTGGAACAACGGGATTTGCAATATACTTTACTAATAAAGCTTTACCTGAAGAACAAACATATGCACCAAAAGTTAGAGTGGCAGGGGAGAATTTAAAAAAGTACCCTGTATACATAGATGGTAAAACAAATATAGATGATTACATAGGGCAAGTGAAGAATCACAAAGGCGCCAACATGACAGATGTAATAGGAGAGCGATTCTTAATATCAGGAAAAAATAGTGAAGCTAAGATAGCATATGTAGATAGAGGTAAAAGCCCATTAGATGCAGTTAACGCTTTTAAAAAGCTTATATCTTCATTTGACAAATTAGCAGGATATGATAAAAACGATCCAAATCCAATACATAGACCATCAAAAGCTCTATATCACTATAAAGGTAGTAATGCAAAGGGATTATTTGCATCTAATGAATATATTCATTATGAAGGAAGTATAGCAAGAGATATATTTGCAGGAAACTTCTCTGATTGGGGAATAGGTCATGAGTTTGGACATCAAATAGAAAATGGTGATATGAGACTTCTAGAAGTTACTAACAACGTATTCTCAATAGCAGCACATAAATCAAACATAGGTTATATAGGAAGAGACTTTACTTGGAATCAAGCTAATATTGATAAATACTTTACTTTTAAAGGAACTAAAGGATTTGGTGGATTCCCAGGTGATAATTTTAAATATAAACTTGGATTATTCGAAAGATTGTTAGTTATAACTCAAATAACAAATTATTTCGGAGACGAAGCCTATTCTAATGCAAGTAGACTAATTAGAGAAAATCCTTCTAGATATGGAGCAACTGGGGATTATCAAGCTATAATTACTGCAATGTCAGAAGCAACAGGCTATGATTTATCTGGCCACTTCGAGTATTATAACTACCCTGTAACTGATAAGACAAAAGAGTTCACTTCTCAGTTTAAACCATTCAATAAAAAGATAAGATATACTACAATAGATACTTATAAGAAAATAAATGATAATGTTGAAGCGTTTAATGAAGAAACTAAGGCAGTTATAACTTCTGTAAAGAAAGATAAAGATGGATTTACAATAAATATAGGAACAAGTGATAACAATAAAGGAACTATAGCTTATGAAATATATAGAGATGGAGAATTTGTTGGATTCACAAGAACAGGTAGTTATAAAGACTTAACTGATAGTTCTAAAGAATACGATTACCAAGTTGTAGCTTTTGACTATAGAGTAAATGAACGTAAAAGTGAAGTATTCAAAACTGCATCTATAATATATAAGCCAGTTTTAAGAGTAGATTCTGAAAATATATTAGTAGAGAAAAATAGTGAATTCGACCCTTTAAAATATGTAAGTGCACTCACATTTGATGAAAAATCTATACCAAATTCTAGAATAAAGGTAACGAGTAATGCTGACACTAAAACTAAAGGAAAGTATAAAGTTACTTATGAAGCAGAGGATAAGGGGTATACTACATCAAAAACTGTATATGTTACTGTTTTTGAAAAATTAGATGTTAAGAAGTCTAAGTATGGACAGGTTAATAACTTAGCTAATTACAATAAAGAATATAAGATACCAGTGGTTTCTGTAAGTAACAACGGCGGAAACTATGGTAATAGTGTTATAGGAAACACTATAGATGGTAAACAAAATACGCATTGGGAAACTAAAACTCCAAATAGTAGTTCATTCAAAAATGAAATAATATTTGATCTAGGTGAATCTAAAGAAATTTCAAAAATAGCGTACGGTGCTAGAAGAGATGCAGGCAATAAAGGATTTGCTACTAAGTTTGAAATATATGTTTCTAACAAAGTAGAAGGTAATGACTTTATATTAACAGGAAAAGGTGAATACAAAGGAAGTGCATCAGATATTGTTGAATTTGATATGGATAAAACTAATGCAAGAAGAGTTAAGTTTAAGTTTATAGATGCTAATGCTAATTGGGCAAGTATGAATGAAATAGGATTCTATAAAGAAGACACTATAGCTAAGAAGATATCAACTGAATTATTCACTGATAAATCTAAATCTGAAGTTGAAAAAGCATACAATACGTTAGATAAATTAAATGCATTTAAAGAAGAAGTTAAAGATTATCCAGCTTACAAATTCTTTAAAGGAGATTTTGATAAAGCAGAGAAATTAATAAGAGCAACATTCCCAACATTAAAGATAGCGAAGTCTGAGTCTACAAAAGTAGGAGAGCCTATAGATTTAACTATTGGATATAGTGCACACGATACTAAAGATGGTGACTTAACATCTAAAGTTAAAGTAACTGGATACGTTAACTTTAATAAACCAGGAAAATACAATCTAACTTATAAAGTAGCAGATAGTGATGGAAATGAAGTAGTTAAAACTAGAACAGTTGCAGTAGTTAATATGAAAGATTATAAATATCTAACTGAGTATGACTGGAAGAGTGCTAAAACAGGATGGAGTACTGTTAAAAAGGATAAAGCAGTAAGTGGTAATGCTTTAAGACTTACTGGAGATAATAATAAAGAAGTTACTTATGCTAAAGGTATAGGAACTCATGCACCATCAACTATAATCTATGATTTAACTGATAAAAATTATGCTTACTTCACTTCTTATGTAGGTGTGGATAGGGCCATGTATGGAAGTGTAGGTTCAGTAAAGTTTGAAGTCTATGTAGATGGAGAAAAGAAATTTGATAGTGGGTTAATGAACTCAAGAGATCATCAAAAATATGTTGAAGTTAATATAAATGATGCTAAAGAATTAAAGCTTGTAGTAACTGATGGTGGAAATGGAAATGGTTCAGATCATGCTACATGGGGAGATGCTAAACTTCATTTTGCTAATAATAATGAAAGTAAAGAAAAAAACTTAGAGAATTAGTAGAATATGTAGATACCAATACTAAAGACATGATAGGAACAAAAAATCATATTAATTTAAAATGGGACAACTTTGAAGAAAGAAGGTAGCTTAAGCTACCTTCTTTTACTTATGTTTTAAAATATTTATCTTACTAATAAAATATAGTTTATAAAAGAAATATAATAACATATGATAATAAGTGTATTATTAGTTTTAAGAAAAAATAATCTAAATTTATATATTATAAAATGATATAATTGTATAAATAAAACTAATAATGATTGTAAAACTTAAGGAGTTGGATATATTGAAGGAACAGATAATAAGAAAGATATTTAATGGCTTAATATACATCCATATATTACATCATGCAAATCAAGAGAGTTTTTATGGAAGTTGGATGATAGAAGAACTAAAAGAACACGGCTACAATATGAGTCCTGGAACATTATATCCTGTTCTTAAAACTATGGTAGAGGAAGGGCTTTTAGAAAAGGAAGAAAAGAATGTTAACGGCAAGATAAGAAAATATTATAAAAGTACAAAAAAAGGAGATGAACTTTTACTAGAATTAAAGGAAAGCTTAAAGGTTTTAGTAGGTGAGGTTATGTAGAAGATAGGTTGGTAGATTTAAAAAAATTAAATTTACTAACCTATTTTTATGTTGAAAAGGAAAAATTTTTATGTTAATATCGAAATGCGATATTGAAAATTGATATTGATATATTATTGAGAATTGGGGAGAGTAAATATGAAAATACTTGAGTTAAATAAGGTCTACTATGATGTAGATCATGAGAAAAATATAATAAATGGAGTATCCCTTCAAGTGAATGAGGGTGATTGTATATCTATTATAGGGGAATCAGGAAGTGGCAAAAGCACATTAATGAAAATATGTGCAGATTTAATAGAAATTAAAAGTGGGAGCATAAAATATAGAGATAAAGAATATGAAGCATATGAACCTACTGAATTACGAAGAAAAGTTAGTTATTGTACACAATCAGCACGTCTATTCGGAGACACTGTGTATGATAATTTAAAGTTTCCTTTTAAGATAAGAAATAACGATGTAGATAAAGATAAAATGATATATTTTCTAAACCTATTTAATTTAGATGAAAGCTATTTAGACAAGCAAATATCAGCTTTATCAGGAGGAGAAAGGCAAAGGGTTGGACTTATAAGAAATGTTATATTTAAGCCAGATATTCTATTACTTGATGAAGTAACATCTGCTTTAGATATTAGCAACACAAAAACCGTTCAGGATTATGTTAAAAAAATAAATAATGAAGGTGTTACTGTATTATGGATTACTCATAGTGAGGAGCAAAGCACTAGCATATTTAATAAAAGAATAGTCTTTTCAAAGAGAAATATAGAGAAGATGGAGGAATTAAATTAATGAGTACAGAGGCTTTAATTTTTTCATCAATTTTAGTAGTAATTCCAATATTTATTTCATATAAAGATAAATTAAATATTGGAAAAGATATAATAGTAAGTGTAGTTCGTGCAATTATCCAATTAGTTATAGTAGGATATCTTTTAAATTTTATCTTTGGATTAGAAAACCCAATATATACAATAATTTTAATCTTGGTTATGATATTTATTGCAGCATTAAATACTAAGAAAAAAGGAGATTCTATAAAAAATCAAATTGTTATATCCTTTGTTTCTATTCTTATAGGGACAAGTATTACTATGACAATATTAATACTATCAAATGCAATAAAGTTTAAAGCAAGTGATGTAATACCAGTTGCAGGTATGATTATAAGTAATTCTATGGTAGCAATTATATTAAGTTATAGAAATTTAAATACTAGCTTTAAAGAGAGAAAGGAAGCTGTTGAAGTTAAATTGTCATTAGGGGCAGATATAAAAGAAGCCTCAAGTGACATAATAAGAGAAAGTATAAAGCTTTCTATAATGCCAACCATCGACTCAGCAAAAACTTTAGGAATAGTATCCTTACCTGGAATGATGACTGGATTAATACTAGGTGGAACATCACCAATAGTTGCAGTAAAGTTTCAAATAATGGTTACCTTTATGATTCTATCATCAGCATCTATATCAACTATGATATCTACATATTTAACTTATAAAACATTCTTTAATAAAAGAAAGCAATTAAAAGATTCAAGTAAATATATTCTTTAATAATATATTATTAGTGATAAATTTAGACTGAGTTCTCTATAGAACTTAGTCTTTTTTATATATAAACTTCATTCTAAAAGATAATTTCTACACATAAAATTTAGTATATGTATTTTATAAAGAGGTGAGCTTTTGCTTAAAAGAAAAAGGCATTTTAAGTTTATTATAAAAGCTATATTACTTATTATTTTATTTATTTTTATGAATATATTTTTTGATTCTTACTCTAGTTTATTTGTACTAGGATTATGCATTTTAGTTGTATATATATTAGTGAAGTGCGACAAAATGGAGATATAAGGGGGTAAGGTACTAATAATATTTTAGAGTATATTTATAGAAACCTTATTAGGACAAACGAGATAATGAATGATGGATTATTAGAAAATAAAAAATTTATATCTATATTTAATGATGGGTATTCTAATAGTTATATCCTTCTTTAGAAAAGTACAAGGAGTATGAAACTTGGAATTTTATAGATAATATTAATAAGAAATTGAAATTAAAACAGTTAGACTTGATAATTATAATAATACAGTTTAAGACTTAGAAAATATAATTAATTAGCTTATATAAGGTTAAAAATTAAAAGGTCTACTTAAGGCAAGTATAAAAGGTTGAGAATTAAAATCTTCTAAATGTTACATTTGTGAAACATCTAGGAGATTTTTTCGTGTATAAATTATTTTATTATTATATTGCAAACATTTTCAGAAAACGTTTTTTGAAAGTTAAAATATATTCTAGAATACTTCAGAATATATGAGTAAATGGAGGAATTAAATGGACGCAATAGTTAATTTTTTTAATATCGATAAAAAATCAGTTTCTGTACCAATAGAACAACAAAGAAAACAATGGATTAAACAATTTTTAAAAGCCTTTTTAGTTGTATTTGTTGTTTATGCTTGTATGTATCTAATTAGAAATAACTTTAAAGCGGCACAACCACTTTTAAAAGAACAATTAGGTTACACTACATCAGAACTTGGATACATAGGATTTGGATTTTCAATTACATATGCAATAGGTAAAACATTATTAGGTTACATAATTGATGGTAGAAATGCAAAACGTATAGTTTCATTTTTATTAGCAATGTCAGCAACAATAGTATTAATAATAGGTATTTTACTACTTAGTGGTAAACAACCATCAGGAATTATATTATTACTTTGGGGATTAAGTGGATTTTTACAAGCACCAGGAGGACCAGCTGCTTACTCTACAATATCAAGATGGACTCCAACAATTAAAAGAGGTAGATATTTAGGATTTTGGAACATGTCTCATAATATAGGTGGGGCAATAGCTGGAATACTTGCACTATGGGGTGCTAATACTTTCTTCCATGGAAATGTTGCAGGAATGTTTATATTCCCAGCAATAATAGCACTTATCGTTGGTGTAGGATTAATGTTTGTTGGTAAAGATGAACCTGAAGAATTAGGTTGGAATAGAGTTGAAGACATCTTTGGTGAACCTGTAGATGAAGATAATATCGAAAGTGAATCAATGACTAAGTTTGAAATCTTTAAAAAATATGTTTTAAAGAATCCTTGGATTTGGACACTTTGTGTAGCGAACGTTTTCGTATATATTGTTCGTATAGGAATAGACAACTGGGCTCCACTTTATGTTACAGAACATTTAGGATTTGGAATGACAGATGCTGTTGATACAATATTCTACTTTGAAATGGGAGCTCTTTTAGGAAGTATGACTTGGGGATATGTATCTGACCTTCTAAAAGGAAGAAGAGCAATACTTGCAGCTTTCTGTTTAGGAATAACTGCTTTTGCGGTACTTGGATATAGATATGCAACTAGTGTTGCAATGATAGATGTTTCATTATTCTGCTTAGGTGCATTAATATTTGGACCTCAACTTTTAATAGGTGTCTCAATAGTAGGTTTTACTCCTAAAAAGGCAACCACAGTAACTAATGGGTTAAGTGGAACATTTGGTTATCTTTTTGGTGATTCAACTGCTAAGGTTGCACTTGCAAAAATTGCAGATCCAAAATCATCAGGTATAACTATATTTGGGACAAATCTTCATGGATGGAATGATGTTTTTGTTGTATTCTATGCAGCACTTATCGTAGGTGTAATTTTACTTCTTGTAGTAGCTTATGGAGAAGAAAAGAAAATCAGAAGATTAAGAAGAGAGAAAGCTTCAGCTAAGTTAGAAGAAGCAGTTTTAACTAGTTTAGAAAAAGAAGCAGCTGTAACTAACTAAAAATTTTAGCTCATAAATAAACATTTATTTTATAAATCTAAAAATAAAAAAGAACCTATATAATAGACAATCAAAAAGAGAGTTTATATATAAGTTCTTTTTTATTATACAAGCTTAATCTTAATCTAAAAATTTAAAATTATATAATTAATTAGATTAATTATATTTATATTAAAAAGTACACCTCTATGGCACTCTCTATCGAATTCTAGATGACAGTCTCAATCACAATTTCTGTGGCAAAGTCTTTCATATTCTATGCTAAAATTCTCTCACAAATTCTTTGGCAACGTCTTTCACATTCTCTGCAACGTCTCTCACATTCTCTATCACATTCTCTACGCAAACGTGCACAAATTCTTTGACATTCTCTACGACGTCTTTCACATTCCCTACGACAACGTCTATTACATTCTCTTTCGCATTCTCTACGCAAACGCTCACAAATTCTTTCGCATTCCCTACGGCAACGTCGTTCACAATCTCTTTCACATTCTCTACGTAAACATGCACAAATTCTTGCACATTCCCTACGACAGCGTCTATTACATTCTCTCTCGCATTCTCTACGGCAACGTCGTTCGCATTCTCTAGGGCAACGATCTCTATCAGAACCTATCCCAAAATCTCCATTGCAACTGCTACAACCGAAATCTTCATCAAAGCAATCTCTATCAAAATCTCTATCACACATACAAAACACCTCTTATAAAAATTAGTTTATATGTTATAATATGTCAAATTGTTAATAATGGTACATAAAAAAGTCGAAATAAATAATGAATTTAGATTTAAATATTAAAATGTTAGAATAAAGGCCATTTTAATATAAATATCAATTCTAAAATAATAAATTAATATTGCAAAAACAATATTTTAGTAATATAAATTTATTAAATAGTTAGAAGATAAATAAAATATAGCTAGAATAATAAATTATGAGAAGTGTAAACTAAAAATAGCTTAGTTATTATATAGGTTTATATCTGAAAAATAATAGAATCTATGCTTTTTGTTTCATATAAAAAACTATACAAAAATAAAAGGAGAAAGGGAGATACGATGAGAGAAGAAGAGGGAACAATAGAGAGAGGGTTTAATTTAGAAAATACTTATGCTAGCCTTCCAGAAAAGTTTTTTACTAAACAGAATCCAAGTCATGTACCATCACCAAAATTAATTAAATTAAATTATTCGTTGATAGAGTCATTAGGGCTAAATGCAAATATTTTAGAAAGCGCTGAAGGAGTAGATATATTTGCAGGAAACAATATTCCAGAAGGAGCTAAACCTATTGCACAAGCATACGCAGGACATCAATTTGGACATTTTACTATGTTAGGTGATGGAAGAGCTGTATTACTAGGAGAACATATAACTCCAGAAGGCGAGAGAGTTGATATTCAGCTTAAGGGTTCAGGTAGAACTCCATATTCTAGAGGTGGAGATGGAAAAGCATCACTTGGTCCAATGCTAAGAGAATATATTGTAAGTGAAGCAATGAATGCACTAGGTATTCCTACAACTCGTAGTTTAGCTGTAGTTACAACAGGTGAGTCAATAATTCGTGAAACTAGGCTGCCTGGTGCAATATTAACTCGTGTAGCTTCTAGTCACATACGTGTTGGTACATTTCAATACGCTTCAGAATGGGGAACAGTTGAAGAACTTAGAGAATTAGCAGATTATACATTAAAAAGACACTTTAAAGAAGGAGGAAATAAAGAGAATCCATATCTTTTCTTGCTTCAAGAAGTTATTAAGAGGCAAGCAGAGCTTATTGCAAAATGGCAATTAGTTGGATTTATTCATGGAGTAATGAATACTGATAACATGACAATTAGTGGAGAAACAATTGATTATGGGCCTTGTGCTTTTATGGATACCTATGATCCTGCAACTGTATTTAGTTCTATAGATATTCAAGGTAGATATGCCTATGGTAATCAACCTGGTATTGGAGGATGGAATCTTGCAAGATTTGCAGAAACTTTATTGCCACTTTTGCATATCAATCAAGATGAAGCTGTAAAGATGGCGCAAGATGCAGTTTCAAATTTTGCAAAGCTTTATAAGGATAAATGGATTTCAGGAATGAGAGCAAAGCTAGGTATATTTAATGAAGAGGCAGAGGACGAAGAGCTAATAGAAAATCTTTTAAATATTATGAAAGAGTATGGTGCAGATTACACTAATACATTCCGTGATCTAACTTTTGATAAAATAGAGAGTACAGAACTTTCAGGTAATGATGAATTTAATAAATGGTATGAGTTATGGCAGGCGAGATTAGAAAGGCAAGAAGAATCAAAGGATGATTCAAAGGAGCTTATGAAAAATAATAATCCAGCAGTAATTCCACGTAATCATAGAGTAGAGGAAGCGATAGATGCAGCAGTAAAAGATGAAGATTATAGCGTTATGGATAGACTCTTAGATGCTCTTTCAAAACCATATGCTCATTCTAAGGAACAGGAATATTATTCTATATTACCTGAGCCATCAAATTGTAAATATAAGACTTATTGTGGAACATAAAAATATAAAATTTTTAAAATTAGAAGCTAGTAAAATAGATTAAGTTTTACTAGCTATTTTATTGAATTATAAATATGTTTTTAAAGACCTTATATATTTGCACTCGATACTGAATTACAATAATTATAGTTGAATTAAAAAGTACATATCTATGAAATTCTAAGTAGAATATTACATTACATTAGTAATCAAATCTGCTATCCCAATCGCTATTTCATTGTCTACTACAATATCTCTCACACTACTCTCTACGGAAGAAGTATCTATCACAATCTATATTACACATATTAATACCTCTAAATAAGATTTTAATCTAATTTTAATCTTTCTTATATTTTAGATTAATTTTCTAGAAGTACTATATAACCATAATAAATCAAGTAATGAATTTGTGGAGGTAATATAATATGGAAAGAAATGAAATGATTGAAATTTTAACTAAGAAGGCTAATGTAAGTAATGAAGAGGCACAAGAAGTATTAGAAAAATGCAACTTTGATCTCTTAGACTCTATTATTTATTTAGAGAGAAGCGGAAAAGTAGAAAATAATGAAACTACTACTATAATTGAAATGAAGAAAGAAGATCAAGAGAAAGAGGAGTCGAAGGAGAATAAAGAGCATGATGAGAAATTTGGTGGTATTGGAGAAGTTGTAGGAAGAGTATTTAAGTTCTTAGGAAAGATTTTAAAAAAAGGAAATAATCATTTCTTTGAAGTCAGAAAGGAAAATGAAAAACCAATAAGAATATCATTAACAATATCAGTAATTGCATTAGTATTCTTATCAGTGCCAAGTATAATTTTGTTAATAGTAGGATTATTCTGTGGATATAAATATTCAATTTCAGGTCCTAATGTTAATTATGATGGAGTAAATAATATTTTTGAAGAGGTATCAAAATCAGCAGAAAACATTAAAAGTGATTTTAAAGAAGGGTACGAAAAATAATATATAAGTTTAACAAAGAGGTTTTGGAAAATATTCAAGGTCTCTTTATTTTTATGCTGTGGAAATACTAAAGGGAATGATATAATTTAATAGATAAGGATAGAATTAAGATAATTGATTTTAATTATGCCATAGGTATGGAGGATTATTTATGGAGAAGCTTAAGCTTGTAGATAAATTACGAGATAAAACTAATATAAGTTATGAAGAAGCTAAGAGTGCTTTAGAAAATAATAATTGGGATATACTAGATGCCATGTTGTATTTAGAAGAAAATGGAAGAGTAGAAAAGCCTTCTGTTAGCATATTTTATACCAATGAATATAAAGAAAGTTACACTAGTCAGGGAGAAATAGGTAATATTAGTGAAAATAGAGATAATAACTATTCTAAAAGTAAAAATAACTTTGAGGGAATTTTTGAAGCTATATGTAAAGCTATAGATACTTGCAATAATATCTTTGTTGAGATTAGGAAAAGAGGTATAGTACTTTTAAAGATTCCACTTACTGTATTAATACTACTTTTATTTTTTACCTTCTGGATAATAATACCTCTAATGATTGTTGGATTATTCTTTGAGATAGAATTTTTAGTATCGTCTAAAAGTATTAATACGGATAAGGTAGATAAAGTAAATGAGGTATTTAGTGAAATATCAAAAAATGTCCAAATTATAAAAGATAAGTTTAAAAAGGGGTTTAATTAATGATTAAGATTTTAATTGTTGAAGATGAAGAAAAAATAGCAAGATTTATAGAGCTAGAGCTAATGCATGAGGGGTATAAAGTAATAAAGACGAATAATGGTAGAACAGGCCTTGAAATTGCAGAAAAGGGTGAGGCTGATTTGGTTATTCTTGATGTCATGCTTCCTGAACTTAATGGACTTGAAGTATTAAGAAGGCTAAGAAGAAGTTCAGAAATTCCTGTTATAATGCTTACTGCAAGAGATGCTGTTATGGATAAGGTATCAGGACTTGATGCAGGAGCAGATGATTATATAACAAAGCCATTTGCAATAGAAGAATTACTTGCAAGAATAAGGACAGCTCTTAAAAAGAGAGTAGTTACAGTAAAAAAAGATGAAGATGTACTAAGCTGTGGTCTGTTAACTTTAAATAAAATGAGACATAAAGTAATTTATGATAATACAGAAATTGAATTGACTAATAGAGAATTTAATTTGCTGCAAATATTAATGGAAAATAAAAATATAGTACTAACAAGAGATGTACTTATAGAAAAAGTATGTGGTTACGATTATTTTGGAGAAACAAATGTAATAGATGTTTATGTAAGGTATTTAAGAACAAAAATTGATGATGTTTTTAAGGTGAAAATAATAACTACAGTACGTGGTGTAGGATATGTAATAAAAGATGAGTAAGAGTAAGAGTAAAAAGAATAAGAACAAGAACGTTACATCTATTGCAATAAAGATGAATGCTATCTCTGTAAGAGATTTATTTTTTAAGTTTCTTTTAATTGATATATGTTTAATCATTATCTTAGTTGGTCTTTGGTGCATGGAATCTGAAAAGAGCTTCTATGGGGAATTAGTACAAAATGCGCAAAGGTCATTTAATTTTTATCCTATAGAAACAGCAAACTATACAGTTACTTGGGATAATGGAAAGACTATGGTTAAAGAAGCTAGTACTTTTTTATATAGTATTATAAAAATAATTATAGTTTTAGGAATAGTGGAAGGAATATTTTTATTAGAAGAAATAATATTTGGTACAGCAAAAATTAGAAAGGTTTTAAAACCACTTAATGAAATAGCAGAAACAGCAAGTAGACTTAGTAATATGGATTTTGATGAGGAAAAATTTCAGAGCCTTGAGGAGGCTATAGCTAAAATTAGTCCTGTAACATCTGATGAAAGAATACACATTGGTGATAGTGAGCTTCAAGGATTAGAAGATGCAATAAATAAACTTTTAGATAGAATGAGGAATTCTTATAGGCAGCAGGCAAGATTTGTTTCAGATGCATCACATGAACTTAGAACTCCTATTTCTGTAATTCAAGGTTATGCAAATATGCTAGATCGTTGGGGTAAAAATGATGAGAGTGTATTAGAAGAATCTATTACAGCAATAAAATCTGAATCAGAAAATATGAAAAATTTAGTTGAGCAGTTATTATTCTTAGCTAGAGGTGTTAATGGAAAAACCCAGCTTACTATGACTGAATTTTCACTTAATGATATGATGAATGAAGTTTTAGAAGAGTCTAAGATGATAGATAAAAACCATATATATAGTTATATTAATTCAGAAAATATAATCGTTTATGGTGATATAGGACTGCTTAAACAGACAGCTAGAATATTAGTTGAAAATGCAGCTAAATATACAGAGTATGGTGAAGTTATAACACTTAGAGCAGGAAAAAGTGATAAAGGAGAAGCTTATTTTTCTATTCAAGATAATGGAATAGGAATGGATGGATGTGATATACCGCATATATTCGAACGTTTCTTTAGAGCTGATACTGCAAGAGTTAGAAAAGATGGGGGAACTGGTCTTGGGCTATCTATAGCAAAATGGATTATTGATAACCATAAGGGATACTTTAGTGTTTTAAGTAGAAAGGAAATAGGTACAAGAGTAACAGTATTTTTACCACAAAATAATAAATAGAAAAAATAATCAAAATCTACGTTATACCTGTTAAGAAGAAATTATTCAAATAATTATATGTAAGAAATAAGTAAATTAAAAATAATTAATGGAATTAAAGCATCTTTAATATAGATGCTTTTTTATATTTTATAAGGATAATTAGATAACTGGAAGGAGAGTGAAATTTATATTTTAATTAAATCAAATAAAATTGTTAACAAAATAGAAACTTACATCCATTTAAAAAAAGCTGATATAATTCTTAATGTTAATTAAGGAGGAATAAAATTATGCCAACAACGAAAAAGGAAAGTTTAGTTTTTACAATTATTATGTGTGCATTCATGGTGCTTTGCATGAGCATTTATAATGTATCAATATATTCAGGAGGTTTTTCAAAAGATGTTATTATAGAATCATTAATTGGATTTCCACTTACATTTATAGTTGCAATGATATGTGATTGGTTCATTGTATCAAAACCTGCAAAATCATTAGCATTTAAATTTATAAAGGAAGGGGACAAGCAAATAAAAATAGCTATTTTAATATCAGTATTTATGGTATGTGGTATGGTATTATGTATGTCAATGTTTGGAGCTTTACATAATATAGAATTAATATCAGATTTACCATCAGCTTATATAAGAGCACTAGGTATGAATTTTATTGTAGCATTACCATTACAATTACTAATAGCAGGGCCTATTATAAGATTTGTATTTAATAAAATATTCAATAAATAAAAATGTATTATAGAATATATACTAGTTTATATCCTTTTATGAAAAATAGGAAAAGTGTACATAGTAAAAAATGCTTCAATTGATGGATCAAGTACCATCAATATATTTAAGAAAACACTTGTCATGAATAGTTTGATAGTTAGTGCTATAGTTATTTTCCTTGCCATAATAATAAGTTTGTATATTAGTAAAAAAACTGTAGATGATTTAAAGAAGACTGAGGAATTAGCTCAAAATATAAATTTAGGTAATGATACTAATATTAAATTATCCAGTATAAAAGAAATAAGATTTATTCAAGTAAGCCTGCAAGAGCTTAGTAGTAAATTAAAGTTAAAACAAAAGGGAAGAAAGAAACTTCTAGATGAAATGATTCACCAAACAAGAACTCCTTTAACTATATTAAAATCCCATGTAGAAGCATATGAAGATGGTATATTAGAATTAAATAGTAGTGAATGTAACATCTTAGAAGATCAAATAGATAATGTAACATCCATAATATCTAATATGAGTGAAATGATAGAAGGAGAAAAGGATCTAGAAGATACAGGGATTGGAATAAAGAAAGAAGATTTAAAAAGAATATTCGAAGCATATTATAGAGGAGTAAATACAAATAAAATAAAAGGTGAAGGTATAGGGCTTTATGTAGCATATGAAAATATAGAAGCTATAAAAGGAAAAATAGAAGTAGAATCTAAATATGGGATAGGAACTAAGTTTATTATAATGCTTCCATATACTTAAAAAGTATATGGAAGCATTTTTATATTATTAATTTAAGCTTTTGCATGTTTTTTATATAAAGAGTATATTCCTTTAATTGATAATGAAATTATGCCGATAAAAAGGAAAATATATGCTATAGGAATTAAAAAGAATGGTTCTACAAGTGTTCCATCAGAAGCCACTTCTGAACCTATAATATTAAAAGCTATTAAGCAACAAAAACTTAAACCAAATGGTAAAAGATAAATAAATTTTTTCATATATAAATCACTCCTTAATATTCTGTATTTATGATCATATATTAGCATATGGAAGAATAAATAGCAATAAAAATATATCGTAAAACAATAAAAAAGTATTATTTAGGAATAAAATTAGCACTGAAACGAAGTTGTGGAATGAGTGATTTAAAGTAAGTTTATAAAGTCTTAGAATGTAACAAAGGAATATGCTTTTATAAACTATGCAGCTTTTATTCCATATTTAAAAGAAGAGAATGAAGAACTTGAATTTATCAATAATGACATATGGGGAATATGGGACATGAATCGCTATTTATCTTTGATAATGGGCGAGATACCAAGATTACTTGATAATAAAGAGGGATATGGTCCAAAGGGAAGAGGGTTTATAGTACATGTTGAAATATTTAAGAATGTACTAAAGGCATATGATAAATTAAAAATAAATTATAAGGATTTTATTCGTAAGTAAAAATGAAGCTGTGCTTTATTAAGAAATTAGCTGAAAAAGGAGTATTAGTATATTACACTCATGTTCTTTTTTTATAAAAGTATTTAAAAGAATATATTAGAATATAAAATATATACAAATAATGGTAATAATTATATAATCTATATATAGATACTATAAATAGTATCTTTGAAAGTAGGTGAATATCTTTAATGAGAATAAAGCGAATTAACTACTCGGTGCAGTTTAGATAATCTGATAGTAGATTGTATTGAGATAAATTAATTTACTATCAGCTAACTGCACTGCCCTTATTATAAGAAAAATAGCAATATAAAGGAGTAAACAGTTATGGATTATAATAAATTAAAAGAATTATGGAAAATGGATGAAGATATGAGTTTTAAGGGATGGGATTTTTCTTATTTAGATAATAGATGGGAAGAGGAACTTATACCTTGGGACTATAAAAATATAGTAGAAAACTATTTAAAAAATACTTATACATTACTTGACATGGGTACTGGTGGAGGAGAATTTCTATTATCATTAAAGCATCCCTATAAAAAGACTTCAGTAACAGAAAAATGGGAACCTAATGTGAAAGTATGTAATGAAAGATTGGTTCCGTTAGGGATAGATGTAAATCAAGTATATGATGATAGCAAGTTACCTTTTAAAGAGAACTCCTTTGATATAGTTATAAATAGGCATGAATCCTATGAGGAAAAGGAAGTAAAAAGAATATTAAAGCCAAATGGAATATTTATTACTCAGCAAGTTGGTGGAAAGAATAATGAAAGCATGTCTAAGAGATTAATAAAAGACTTTAAGCCACAATTTTCAAATATTAATTTAGATAATGTAGTAATAGAACTTGAAGAAAATTCTTTTGATATTATATACCAAAATGAATATTTTCCATATTTAAGATTTTATGATGTTGGAGCAATAGTGTATTTTGCTAAAATCATAGAATGGGAATTCCCTAATTTTTCTGTAGATAATTGCTTTGATGAACTTTGCAAATTAAATGATGAATTAAAGACTAAAGGTTATATTGAAAGTTTTGAGCATAGATTCATTGTTGTATGCAAAAATATAAAGAAATAGATATAAAGATTATATATAAATGGTTATTTAAAAGAATATAAGGTGGAGCTAAAATGGAATACATGGGAAATAAGAATTATTGGGATGAGAAGTTTTCTAATAGAAGTGATAAACTATTAAATCCAGAAAAATCATTAGTTCAAAGTATAAAGTATTTTAAGAAAGGTACAGTTCTTGATATTGCATGTGGAGATGGAAGAAATACAATATTTCTAATTGAAAATGGATTTAGAGTAACAGGAATTGATTTTAGTAGCAAAGCTCTTAATCGCTTAGAAAGATTTGCTAAAAGAAAGAACTATTTAGTAAATACAAAACAAATTGATTTAAGCATAGATGGGTCACTAGATCACATTGGTATATTTGATAATATTGTAATTAATCACTATAGATTAAATAAGAAGCAACTTAAAAATCTAAAAAATCATTTAACCGATAATGGAATTTTATTTATCTGTGGTTTTGGAGATAATAATAAGGTAGATTCTAAATTTAGAAAAGAGGACTTAATCAAACTAACTGATTTTGAAGATATAAATAAGTCATTTCAGTTAATTAATTATATTGAAAATCAAGATGAGAGAGGAATTGTCCTTACTTATATTTTTAGAAAGATAAAAGCTTAAAACAGAGATATAAAATTATAAACATTGGAGGAGGATTATCATTGTAGTATTAGTGTTGCTAATTTGTTTAGCTATAATAAGAATTTATATATGTGACAAGGTAAAACTAGACTATTTCTTGGCAGGACTGTATCCAGTAAATATTATAACCTTTATCATTACATCACTTGCTATTGCATTAAATAGTAAAAGTAAAAATATGAGCTTTTTAATTAATTCAATAATGATTATAGGAATAATTATATTTATTTTGGCAGCAATATCTAGTTTGAAGAATATAAAAAATCAAAATATAAAAATCAACAAACCAATATTATGTTTAACTAGTATAATATGCGTTATAACTATAATACCAGCCTTTTTAATATCAATTATAATGCTTTTAATAGACTTAGGAATGTTTATAAAACATATAAGTTCCTTAGATTCATATAGGAAATTTGTGAAGTAAATAATTTATATTAAATAAGAAAATATAAATGAGTAACTATATAAGTCTTTAGACTTATATAGTTACTCATTTTTTAATTAACTATTCTCTAAAATAAATTTAAATACTTTATTATGTTCAGTATCCTTACTTAAGGCTTGAATAATTTTTATTATTTGATTTTCTGTAATCATCTCATGGGAATATTCATAAGAGCATAGAAGATACCCCTTAATAATTCTATAGCTATTAATAAGAATCTTTATACTATCACTTAAATTTTCTCCTCTATTAAAAGGTATAATATTTTTAAAGATTTGGTTTACTAAGTAGTTTTCAAAGATGTAAGAATAATTACTAAGCTCAAAATCTCTAGAGCTAACTTTATTAGAGCTATTTAGATTTAATTCAGCAATGGTATTACAACTTATATTACTAAAATCATCTTCTACATTTAAAATATCTTTTCTTAAATTACCTAAATAATCTTTTAGCCTAGCTCCAATAACCTTATCAAAGATATTATCATTTAAGATTGAATTATAAAAGCTAGTATTTTCTACAAATGATTCTCCTTTTAAAGGATCAAAATCCATAGAATCATCAGCAAAGTTTTCTAAAAGCATCTCAATATCATAATAATCTTTAGTATCACTTAAAGCTTCCTCTCTTAAAATTTCAAGTTCTGTATAAAAGCTTTTAAGTATATTAAGTCTTTCCTCAATGCTAAAATTTCTATTCTGCATTATGTTTATTGAGTTAATTCTTATATCCCAGAAATATTGAAGAAGGCTATCAGTGCCACTAAAGGCTTCACTATCTATCATTCTTCTTATCTCAACTGCATCTTCATCTAAATCTTCTTCCCATTCTATAAATTCCATTTTTTCTTTATTTAAAAATGCTTTATTACATACTTCAGAACAGGAAGGAAGACCACTTTTCTCATATATATCATCAACAATATTAAAAACTCTAGGATATCTTTTGCAAGTTATAGAAAGATTATCCTCACCACAAGAACCATGGATATCACAAAGCATATTTTTATTTAAGAAAGGACATTTATTTTCTTCACCAATAATCATAAATCCATAATTAAATGAATCATCAAGTATATTACTTCTAATATATTTATCCTTAACTAGAGCTTTAAGATTGTCACTACTATTTTCGTATTTATTAAATGTAGCTTCATCTATGTTTACATCCCAACCGGCACAACAAGTATCAGTACAATTTGGGCCAACGCAACTAAATCCTTTCATATATTCAGGCATAAAAAAACTAACTCTCAAAATGTAACACCATCTTTCTTGGATAATAATACAATTATATTTATCCCTTATAGTTGTTAAATTATATGAGTTTAAGCAAGCTTAATTAAGGTTTATCCTAAATTCAATATAAGATTACAGCTGTAATTTAAAATATTTTTTATATTGTTATCATTAATTTGCATTTTGTTTACATGCTTTAATATTTTAACACTTATATGAAAGTTTGGGGATAAAATGTTTATTTAGAATTTAAAAAGTTAATAAAAAATAAATTTAGAATAGTGAAATGAACCTTATCATAAATAAGCCTCCAAATATTCGATTTGGCTAAAGTGAACTTGCTTAGTAAGAGAAAGTAAGAATAGTTTCCTTAAAGAGGTGAGATTTTTACTGAATTTGGATTGTCAAATAAGAGAGAGTCCTAAGTATAAGAATGTTTATATGAGTGAGATTGATGATATTCAATTAGGTGAGGAAGATAAAATTTATGTAATAAGGAGTTATAGTTATTAATTCAAAAAAAAGGTTGTTCACTTTGATCAACCTTTTTTTGAATATTCCTTATGCTATATTTTAACGGTAATATGCTCACCACTTTGAGACACAACTTCTACCACTTTTAATCCTTTATATCTCTTTAAGCTACCTTTTACTGCTTTAAAAAGTTGTAAAGCTATCTTTTTTTCCTCTTTATTAAGCTGTTTTTTGGGAATGCATCTTATTATTAAACCTCCCATAGATAACGGCACTGGTAAAGTTAAATTAAATTCTTTACTTTTTATTGAAACTATCATTTAGAAACCTCTAATCTATAACTATTTTAACTGTATCTCCTTCGCTGGAGCAGATATCTACTATTTCTCCCATAACTTCATTATCTAAGCAAGATACTATAGTATTCATTAGTTCATCTATATCAATTTCATCCATACCTTCAACATATTTAGATATCGGTAATTTACCAGTAACCTTTAGAACTTCTTTGACTACCTTAATTGGTAACTTTATATTGACCTTATCTCCTTCATGACTTAAAACTTCAACTTTTAAAAATTTATCCTCATATTTTTTAGGGGTGATAGCTTCAGTATTTTTTGATGTATTTCCTAAAGCATCAATGATTTCCTTTGCTTTATCAGCAGAAATCTTACCTTCCTCAACCATTTTTAACACTGTCATAACTTCTTCGTTCACAATAATCCCTCCTAAATTTAATCTTTTAATTTACTAATTGCTTCATCAACTGAGATATCTCCATTTTCTAGAGCTGCTAAAATATCCTTATTTTCTTGTTTAACTTTAGTTTCTTTTGATGAATAACCTAAACTTTCAATAACCTCATCTAATTTTGCCCTAACTGTTGGATATGAAATGCCTAGATCTCTTTCAACTTCTTTTATATTTCCCCTACATTTTATAAAGGTTTCTATAAAATATAATTGTTCATTATTTAAATAATCAAATTTAGATAATTCAAATTCATTATCTATAACAGTATTACAACTATTACATCTTAATCGTATTGCCTTTAATTTATTAGAGCATACTGGACAACGACTTAATAACTTATACATAAATTACCTCCAATCTCTAATAATAAATTACTCCTTTTTTTATGAAATGTAAAGAGTTTTATTAAATATTTTAATTATTAAATTAATTATATTAATATATTGATATATAATATTAATATAATCAATGTATTATATTAATATTTTTAATATATATGGATTTTATATATTGCTTGCAAAAAATGAGTAATGTAAATAGTACTACTTAAAGAGAATATCATTATTTATAAAATCTTCAGTACTAACTATGCCATTCTATAATTCTTATGATTCATTTATGGTTATAAACTAGTATAATAAATGAGAACCAACTCTATATAGAGCTGGTTCTTTTTTGTTTTGTATGGAAATGAGTATATATCAAGGAGAAATTAAAAAAAGTTAGAAGACCTTAAAAGCTTTAGAAGTATATGAAACTTCAAGTATTAATAAGCAATGAATTAAGGGAAGAACATATAATAATATTGGTACATTAAAGGGAATAAATGGAGCTTATTTTATTTAGATCTTTAAGGAGGTTATATGAATATATATATTAAAAGAGACGTAGTTAAATTTGACAAAGAGTTAGAGGAACTAAAAAACCCGAGTCTTATAATAATTCATCATACTGAAGAAATAGGGTGGAATATTCATAAAGTCCATAATCATCATAAAACTTTGGGATGGGAAGGAATTGGATATAATTATTTTATAGAGGAAAATGGAACTATAATTGAGGGTAGAGGTATGCATATAGGTGCTCACACTAAAGGTTTTAATAATAAGTCAATAGGAATTTGTTTAAACGGAAACTTTGATTTAAGTTATCCATCAAAAGAACAAATAAAATCATTATGTAATATGTGTAATATGCTGATGCAGAAATATAATATACCGATAGAGAGTGTTATAGGACATAGAGAGGTTGAAGGAGTAACTAAAAGTTGCCCAGGATATTATTTTAATATGAATGAATTTAGAAGATATTTATTTAATGGATTACTACTCTAAAGTGCAGGTCGGAATGAAATATTTATGACCTCTTTTTACACCCCAAAATAGGTATATTAGGTATTAAAAAGGGCAGAATTATAAAATGATGTTTAAGTATTATACATTAATAATTTATGTTGGGATGAGAAGATTATGAAAGAAGTATTACATTTAGGTATTGATATAGGATCAACTACGGTTAAGATTGTATTATTAGATACCAATAGCAATATTATTTATAGTAAGTATGAAAGGCACTATTCAAATATAAAAGAAACTACAGCTTTTTTTATAAAAGAAGTTTTTAATAAATATAAAGATTATGATATTACAGCAATGATAACAGGGTCTAGTGGATTATCACTGTCAAAGCTTTTAGGAGTATCTTTTATTCAAGAGGTTATTGCTTGCACAGAAGCTGTTGAAGTTTTTATAAATAATGCTGATGTAGTAATAGAGTTAGGTGGAGAAGATGCAAAAATAACATATTTTGAAGGTAGTTTAGAACAACGTATGAATGGGGTTTGTGCTGGTGGTACAGGTGCTTTTATAGATCAGATGGCTACGTTACTTGAAACAGACGCTAAAGGATTAAATGAATTAGCTAAAAATTATAAGATAATTTATCCAATTGCTGCAAGGTGTGGGGTTTTTGCAAAAACTGATATACAATCTCTTATAAATGAAGGAGCTACCAAGGAAGATATGGCTGCATCTATATTTCAAGCTGTTGTAAATCAGACTATAAGTGGGCTTGCTTGTGGAAAGCCAATAAAGGGAAATGTTGCATTTTTAGGAGGCCCTCTATACTTTTTATCAGAGCTTAGAAAAAGGTTTATTGACACCTTAAAATTAAAGGAGGAGGAAATATTATTTCCGCAAAATCCTCAACTATTTGTGGCTATTGGTGCAGCTATTGAATCCAAAAAAGAAAAAGTTATAACTTTTGAGCAACTGTTAAAAACTGTTGAGAGTTTAGATAATAATGATATAGCTAATTCAGATACATTAGAGCCATTATTTAAAAATGAACAGGAATTACAAGACTTTAGACAAAGGCATTACAAATACAAAGCAAAGATAAGAGATATAAATACATATGAAGGAGAAGCTTTTTTAGGTATAGATGCTGGGTCTACTACTACTAAAGCTATATTAATAGATAATGAAGGGACTATATTATATTCTTTTTATGGTAGCAATAAGGGCAATCCTATGCAAATCATCATAAACATATTAAAAGATATATATAGTAAAATTAATGAAAAAATAAAAATTGCTAAAGCCACTGTTACGGGGTACGGAGAGGCACTTATAAAGTCAGCTTTAAATATTGATATTGGAGAAGTTGAAACCATAGCACATTATAGAGCAGCAAAACATTTTTTAAAAGATGTGGACTTTATTCTTGATATAGGAGGTCAAGATATGAAGTGCATCAGGATAAAAGATGGAGTAATAAATTCTATTCAATTAAATGAAGCCTGTTCATCAGGTTGTGGTTCTTTTCTTGATATGTTTGCACAATCTTTAAACATGGATATTAAAGAGTTTTCAAAAGAAGGGTTATTATCAAAAAGTCCAGTAGATTTAGGGTCAAGATGTACTGTATTTATGAATTCTAAAGTTAAGCAAGTTCAAAAAGAAGGAGCTGATATTGGAGCTATATCTTCTGGATTATCTTATTCTGTAATTAAAAATGCTCTCTACAAAGTTATAAAAATAAGAAAGCTTGAAGACCTTGGAGAAAAAATTATAGTTCAAGGAGGGACTTTTTATAATGAAGCTGTTTTAAGAGCATTTGAAAAAGTTACTGGTAAAGAGGCAGTAAGACCAGATATTGCTGGCCTCATGGGAGCATTCGGAGCTGCTCTTATTGCAAAAGATAACCATAATGAAAATGAGGTTTCTAATATTTTAGGAAAATCTGATATTGAAAAATTTAAAGTATCAAATGAATTTAGGCATTGTGGATTATGTAGTAATAATTGTCTACTTACTGTAAATAAATTTTCTGATGGTAGAAAATTTATTTCCGGTAATAGATGTGAAAAAGGTATAGGAGATACTAAAAATACAAAAAAAGCAGCAAATTTATTTGATTATAAATATAAAAGAATTTTTGGATATAAACCTCTTTCAATAGAAGAAGCAACAAGAGGAGAAGTAGGTATACCAAGAGTTTTAAATATGTATGAGAACTATCCTTTTTGGTACACACTTTTTACAAAGCTAGGTTTTAGAGTAGTATTATCTCCAAATTCTACAAAGAAAGTTTACAATGAAGGTATTGATACTATACCTTCAGAGTCTATTTGTTATCCTGCTAAACTTGCTCATGGACATATATCAAGTCTTATAAAGAAAGGCTTAAATTTTATATTTTATCCATGTATCTCTTATGAGAGACTAGAAGATAAAAATGCAGATAATCACTATAATTGTGCTATAGTAATCTCTTATCCAGAGGTTGTTAAAAACAATATTGGATTTTTGAGAAGTAAAGACATAATATATAAAAATCCATTTTTAAATTTTAATGATATAAAGTCAATGAAAAAGAACTTATATGATGATCTAAAGGAATTTGATATAAGTCGAAAGGAAATAAGCATTGCAGTTGATAAGGCTTATGAAGAAGTTAGCAAGGTTAAAGAAGATTTAAAAAATAAAGCATTGGAAATTCTAGAATACTTAGATAAAAGTGGTAAAAAAGGTATTGTATTAAGTGGAAGGCCATATCATTTAGATTTAGAAATAAATCATGGTATAGCAGATATGATATCACAAGAGGGATTGGCAGTGTTTACAGAGGATTCTGTAGCTGATTTAGTTGAAATTCCAAGACCATTAAGAGTACTGGATCAATGGACTTATCATTCAAGAACATATAGGGCAGCACATTTTGTAGGTACTAGGAAAAACTTAGAGTTAATTCAATTAAACTCTTTTGGATGTGGATTAGATGCAATTGCTACAGATCAAGTACAAGAAATATTGGAGAGCTTTGGTAAAATATATACACTGTTAAAAATAGATGAGGTTAATAATTTAGGGGCAGCTAGAATTAGAGTACGTTCTCTTAAAGCTGCTATGGATGATATAAATAAGTCCCAAAGTTCCAACTCAAAAAATATTAAACCAATTAAGTCATATTCTAAAACTATATTTACAAAAGAAATGAGAGAAAAACATACAATACTTTGTCCGCAGTTTTCTCCAATACATTTTGAATTATTAGAAGTTGCTTTTAAAAGCTCAGGATATAATTTGAAAGTATTACCTACAGTTAGTCGATATACCATAGAAGAGGGATTAAAATATGTAAATAATGATACTTGTTATCCTGCCATTATAATAATAGGTCAAATTATAAGTGCACTTAGGTCTGGAGAGTATGATTTAAACAATATCTCTGTGGTGATTTCTCAAACAGGAGGTACTTGTAGAGCATCTAATTATATTTCTCTTATAAGAAAAGCGTTAAAAGATGCAGGGTATGAAAAAATACCAGTTATATCTTTAAGTGCTCAAGGAATAGAGAATAATCCGGGGTTCAAAATAACATTGCCAATAATTAATAGAGCATTAATGGCAGTAGCTTATGGAGATATGCTACTAAAAATGATAAATAGAGTAAGGCCCTATGAAAAAATTAAAGATTCAACAAAATTAACTTATTTGAAGTGGCTTGATATATGTAAAGACAGTATAGCTAGTGGAAGCTTTAAGGAATTTAAAAATATTACAAAAGAAATGGTCAATGAATTTGATAGATTGGAAATTAAAAATGTAGCTAAACCAAAGGTAGCAGTGGTTGGAGAAATTTTCTTAAAGTATAACACTTTAGCAAATAACAATATTATAGGAGTATTAGAGAAGGAGGGCGCAGAAGTAATAATACCAGATTTAATGTATTTTATATTATATTGTGCCTATAATCAGAAATTTAAATATGAGAAGTTAGGTGGAAACTTAAAAAGCTTCTTAGGTGGTAGATTGGCTATTAAATATATAGAATTTTATATAGCAGAAATGAAGAAGTCACTAAGTGATAGTAAAAGATTTATAGCGCCAGAAAAAATTGATAAATTAGCTAAAGAAACTGGTGATATCTTATCTCTTGGCAATCAAGCTGGAGAGGGATGGTTAGTCACCGCAGAAATGGTTAAATTATTGAAGTCTGGAGTTAGTAATATGATTTGCATACAACCTTTTGCATGTTTACCTAATCACGTAATGGGAAAGGGAATGATTAGAGAAATTAAAAGAAGATATCCTTATTTAAATATTACACCAATAGATTATGATCCTGGTGCTAGTGAAGTAAACCAATTAAACAGAATAAAGCTTATGCTTTCTACTGCAATTAAAAACATGGAAAAAGTAGAAAAGGATAAAATAGATATAAAGAATCAAGGATTTAGCCAATAGAATTAATAATGTCATAATTTATATATAATCTTTTCTTTTTTCAATTTTTAAATAATAGAATCGATCCCATAGTTTACAAATTATAAACTATGGGATTTTTATTATAATATATAAGGTTAAAATTATAAAACTTACTAATTTTATTTTTAACTAGAGAAAAAAATTTCTAAGCTTATGAAGATAAGCTAATAACTAAGGCTGAGCCTTTAGCTAGAACAGAAAAGAATCCTTCCTAAATTTAATCTATTATATCTATAAATCTTATATATATTTATTAATTACAGTGGTACAAATCTTTATATAAATGAATATCATAGGAATGGAAAGGAGGTTGTTAAAAAATGGCCTTAGAAGAAAATAATTATTACAGAGATACACAGTCAATATATAATGATTGCAAAAAATGCTTAAACTACCATGTTATGATAACCCTGAAGGATGGAAGTAAATTAGATGGAATTGTTGTGGAGGTACAGACAGACCGTGTTATGGTGTTAGTTGGTGAAGATGTAATGGAGCAAGACCGCGAAAGCGAATCAGAGTTACAGCGTCAACCTGTTGGGTTTGGTCGTCCAAGGAGGAGATTTAGAGCATTTAGACCTAGATTTTTCCCATTTGGTGCTCTAGCAACAGTAGCACTATTACAGTATCCTTTTATTATGCCACCATACCCTTACTTCTTTTAATTATAATACTTAAACAAAAGAATAAATATTTAATTAATCTTATGATTAAAAATCTAAGAGGTTTGAGATTATATTACTCAGACCTCTTATTTTTTTATTCTTAATTTTTTAAATAGCCATAAGTTTATCTGGGAATTAATCTACAAACTTTTATAATAAGAATTGAATATTAAATAATTTGAGCGTATAATATTTAGTAATATTATTTTAGGAGGAAAGTTATGATAACACTTAATATTATTAAACAAAGCAAAATACATCATCATTACTAGAGACTTGGTCTGTAAAAAATCAGATACAAGTCTATTAGCATTAGGCTTGTATCTCTAGGTAATGATAAATTAAGTGAAATCATAATTTATTTAGAGCCATGTGGGATATATGCCTACATGGCTTTTGTTATATAAAAAATATATAGGAGTGATTAAAATGAAAAGAAATATTATAAAACCAAGCATACTACCAGGATTTATGGAGCTACTACCAAAGGATCAACAAATATTTAATAATATAGTATCTAAAATAACAAAGGTATACGAAGATAATGGATGTTTAGCAATAGATACACCAATAATAGAAAAAGCAGAAGTATTACTTGCAAAGACTGGTGGAGAAACAGAAAAGCAAGTATATAATTTTCAAAAGGGAAAGAACAACTTAGCTTTAAGATTTGACTTAACAGTACCATTTGCTAGATATGTAGCACAATATTATAACGACTTAGTATTTCCATTTAAAAGATATCAAATAGGAAAGGTATATAGAGGCGAAAGAAATCAAAAAGGTAGATATAGAGAATTTTATCAATGTGATATTGATGTTATAGGCAAAGAAAAGTTAAGCATAGATAATGATGCATGGGTTATAAGTTTAGCTTCTAAAGCTTTTAAAGCGATAGGATTAACTAATTATAGATTTCAAATAAGTAATAGAAAGATATTAAAAGGTATATTAGATGAATTAGAAATAGAAAAAGTTAATGAAGTTATGATATTAATAGATAAGTATGAAAAGATAGGTAAAGAGTTGTTTTCTAAGGAGTTAAAAAATCTTATAGGAGCTTATAAAAGTGAGTATATTAATAAAATATTAGATATAAGTGGCACTAATAAAGATAGAATAGAAGAACTTTTAAAACTTAATATTAAAAATAAAGATTTTATTGAAGGAATAGAAGAGTTAGATAAGGTGTGTTTTATATTATCAATATTAGGTGTAAGTGATGAAGAATTTGAAATAAATTTAAAGATAATAAGAGGTTTAGATTATTATACAGGAACAGTTTTTGAAACGATATTAATAGGAAATGAAGGCTATGGCTCTATTTGTTCAGGGGGAAGATATGATAATTTAGCTGGAAATTATACTAATAATATATTACCTGGAGTTGGTATATCAATAGGTATAACTAGATTATTCTTTGTTTTAAAGGAAATAGGATTTATAGATAAATATGAAATGAAAAAAGGTTTAGATTATTTAATAATTCCAATAGGAGATACAATTGAATATTCATTAGAAGTTATGAAATGTATTCAGCAAAATGGAAAGAAGGTTACAATTTATTTTGAAGAGGATTCATTAAAGAAAAAAATGAATTATGCTAATAAAATAGGTGTTAAGAATGTAATATTAATTGGTGAAGATGAGGTTAAAAGGAATGAAGTAAATATAAAAAATATGATTTCTGGTGAGAGTAAAAGTATTGATTATAAGTTGCTGTAGGATTTTATAGTGTATAATTGGATAAAATAATGCTGCAATATTCTAGTATTCTAATATTTATTTAGATAAAGTTACTTTATAATAAGTATGAAACAAAAAATATATTAATTATGTAATGTGAGATGAGCGTTGTGCTTTTGTGATGATTGAATGATAATTAATGTAGAAAAAGTGTTAGAAGCAATATTAAGAGTTTAAAATTAAGATATCATTTTGTAGTTGATTATATGGAATCAGCTAAAAATGGATGCTCTATAGAATTTAATCTAAGAGATAATGTTAATAAACTGAAAGATTTGGTGGTAAATAATATGAAGAAATATTTAAAAATGCATCCAAAGAATAGGATTTGCTCTGTACAAATCAATAGGTGAAACGTTGTACAGAGCGTAGAAAAAAGTTTCATCAAAAATTTATTGTATTTAGTAACTTTTATGAAACGTTTAATATGAAATTTTGTACATCGTTTTTGATTAATTAAAAATGATTATTAAAGGAGTAAAAAATGTTTAGATTAGAAAAACCAATTATTACATTAGAAACAATAAAAGCAATGGAGGATATGTCTTATTTCACACATGCGCTTATATTTGATGATTTGCTTATTATTGCACAAAAAGAAACAAATTGCTTTGTATTAAAATCAAGTGAAGGATTAATTGTAATAGATGCAATTTGGCCATGCAAAGAAGCTTTTGAGGCCATTATATATGCAATTAAAGATATAGGATGGAATCCAAAGTCTATAAAAAAGTTAGTAATAACTCATGGACATGCAGATCATACAGGGTGTGGAAAGTGGATTGTAAATAAATATAATGCTAAAACATATTTATCTAAAAGAGATGATATTTTTTGGAGAGATGAACCCATTAAAAAAAATAGACCTGAGACATATAAAGATTATGATATTGATGTTTATGTTCAAGATGGTGATAAGATAACTCTTGGCGATAAAGTGATTTTTATATATGATACACCAGGACATACACCTGGAGGACTTAGTTTTATATTTAATGTAACAGAAGATAATAAAACATATTGGGCCGCTTTATGGGGAGGTTCTAATCCACCATCTAATTTAAATGATATTATTATTTATATGAAGTCATTAGACTATTTTATGGAACAGGCCGAAAATAAAAATGTTCAAATAGCACTTAGCAACCATACAGCCTTAGATAATGGAATTGAGCGTATTGAATATTCAAAAAAGAGAATGAGTTATATGCCAAACATATATCTAATTGGACGTAGTGGATTTAATAAATATTGTCAGCTATTTCGTAATTTATGTTATGAAAAATTAGAAATGTTAAAGTAGAGATTTAATTAAGAGAAAAGCACTATTATTTTAATTATAAGTGCTTTTCTTTTTTTATTAAATATTTAAAGTAATGATTTAATAATATTAAAATTACAAATAACTAAAATATATATTAATAAAAGTGAAGCCTTTTTAAATAAAATAAATTTTTGTAAATAGGCATTTTAAAAAATTTAAATAGGACTATAAATGTCTTAATTAAGTATTATAATAATTACAAAATCATCAAGTAATAATTAAATTATAGTTATTTTAAGGAGAGTAATATGAGATTATTGGAAATATTATTTTATTTATTAAAAATTAATTCTAAAACTACAATTAAACAATTAGCAAAGACATTTAATGTATCAGAAAAAACTATACAGAGAGATTTAGATAAATTATCAATTTTAGGAATTCCTATAATTTCGTATAGAGGCAAGAATGGTGGTATAGAAATAGATCCAAATTATATAATAGCCAAATATATATTAACGAAAAATGATTATAAAGATTTAATCCTATCATTATATATTTCAGAAAATATAATGAGTGATTTAAAAAAATCAAACCTTATCGATAAGTTTAGATTTATTAACTCTAAAAAATGTGAAGAAATATTATCCGAGTTAGAAGAAAAATTCATAATAGATTTGGATGAAGAGAAAGGTAATAATGAAAATAACATACATGAAGTAATTAATAAGTGTATGGATAACAAAACTTTTATGAAGGTAGAAGTAGAAGGAAAAGTTATAGAAGTATTTCCTATTTCTTATGTTTTAAGAAAAGATGGATTATATTTATATTGTTACGATGATGATTATAAATTAATTTTAGAGAGCACGGTATCTAATGCTTTAGAATGTGAAAGACATTATGAAGGAAAAATAATTAAATACGAAGATAATAAAGAAAATATAAAATACTATTCTAATTATAGTAAATAATAAAATAATGAGGTGATAATATGTGTACAGCATTAAGTATTAAATCAAACGAAGGACATAATTTCTTTGGGAGAAACATGGATTTGGCATATAACTTTAATCAATCAGTTTTAATTGTACCAAGAAATTATAAGAACGAAAATAAAGCCACAGGAAATATTATGACATGTAATTATGCAATTATTGGGATGGGAACTGTTATTGATAATCATCTTGCTATGGCTGATGGCATGAATGAAAAAGGATTAGGATGTGCAGGATTGAATTTTGCAGATTATGCTTACTTTGAAGAAAAGCTAGTAGAAGGAAAAAATAATATTGCACCATATGATTTTATATATTGGGTATTAGCTAATTATGAAACAGTAGATGAAGTTAAAAATAATATTAAAGATATAGAACTAGTAAATGTTCCTATAAATGAAAGTACACCAGTAGCAATGCTTCATTGGATGATCTGTGATAAAGCAGGAAAATCAATAGTAGTTGAAAAGACTAAAGAAGGGATTGCAGTTTATGATAATCCAGTAGGAGCTATGACTAATAACCCAAAATTTGATTGGCATTTAACAAATTTAAATGAGTATTTATATATTACTCCTAATCACCCAAAAGAAGCTAAATGGAGCAATAAGAATTTAAGAGCATTAGGTATTGGAGCTGGAACATTAGGAATTCCAGGAGATTTTGCCTCTGTTTCAAGATTTATAAGAATTGCATATATTAGAGCTAATATGCCTAATATAAAAGATGATGAAGCTGCTATTACTCAGTTTTTCAATATGCTTGATTATGTAAAAATGGTGAAGGGTGGAGTTATAACAGAAGATGGACTAGAAGACTTAACTACATATACAGCTTGTATGAGTCAAGAAAAAGGAATTTACTATTATAAAAATTATTATAATAATAGAATAAATGCTGTTGATATGAATAAGGAAGATTTAGATGGAGATGAAATTAAAAAATTTCCATACTTAATAAAACAAGATTTTAATTATCAAAATTAATAATAAAAAGATATATGATGAAGTGAATAAGTAAAACAAATAAAATTATACTATATGTTAAGTTTAGAATTAACCTTATAATTATGATAAGACAATTCTAAATAAGTAACGAAAAGTTGAAATATATCGTGAAATAGATATATATTTACTTATTAATAAAATATAAAATCTGGAGAGTGTTTCTGTGCAAATCAGGAATACTCTTTTTTATTAAGAAATATAGAATATGTCGATAAATAAATAATAAATTTTAATAACTATTTATTGCAAAACGATAAAAATAAGGTTATTCTATATATAGAAATTTAGAAGTGAGGTGCTTTTTATGAAACGAGAAACGCTCTTTTTAAAGGCAGTTATTTTTCTTATTGGAATTATAGCTCTTGGGTTATGTATATTTTTGTTGCCTAGAATAGCAAATAGAGCGGCAGAAATAAATAAAGATTTGTATCATTTTATAATAGTTGTATATGTATCAGCGATACCATTTTTCATTGCACTGTATCAGGCTTTAAGAATTTTAAGCTATATTGATAAAAATGAAGCTTTCTCATATTTATCTGTAAAAGCTTTAAAGAATATAAAATACTGTGCTATGACAATCAGCATCTTGTATGTATTAGGACTACCATTATTATATATCATAGCTGATAAAGAGGATGCTCCTGGTATTATAGTAATAGGAATGGTTATTGTTTTTGCAGCTTTTGTGATTGGGGTATTTGCTGCTGTTCTTCAAAAGCTATTAAAAAATGTCATAGATATAAAATCAGAAAATGATTTAACGGTCTGAGGTGAATAATATGGCGATTATAATTAATCTTGATGTTATGCTTGCTAAAAGGAAAATGAGTGTAACAGAACTTTCAGAGAGGGTTGGAATAACAATGGCGAATATTTCTATATTGAAAAATGGAAAGGCAAAAGCAATTAGGTTTTCAACTTTAGATGCAATTTGCAAAGAATTGAAATGCCAACCTGGAGATATTTTAGAATACAGAAATGATATATTAGAAGAATAAATAGAAGTGATATTAATCTAATATATAATAACCATTTCATAATATTAAAATAATAGGAACAAAAAGCTCAGCTAATTTGCTGAGCTTTTTGTTTGTTAGCATTTTTCAGTGGATTGCATTTAAAAATCAAAACTATATTTAAATACAGCCTCAATTAATATAACTTAAATCAAGTCATCTAAGCCATTAACTTTAGCTTGTTCATCATCATTGATAGGAATAACTATACATTTTTGTCCATCAATTACTTGAGATTTTATTTCAGGTATTTTTTCAGGTTTAACTTGAAGTATAACATCATAATCAGAATCAATATTACTATCTTCTACGTTTGTATCAGGAGCTTCTTCATTATTTTCTAAGATTTCTTCTGAATCTGCATTAGAAGTTTCTTCATTATTTTTTGAATCTTTTTCTAAATTATCCTCTAGATTAGTTTCTGAAACTTCTTCTGAAACTACAGTATCATCAATTTCTGCAGATGGGGTAGCTTCATTATCTACAGCAACCTCTTGTTTAACTTGTTCAAGTCTAGTTTGAAGCACTTCTACTTGCTTTTTTAGGTGTTCTTCCTTTTTTCTTTGCTCGTTTGCTTTAAGTATCTTTGAATCAATTAAATTTTCTGCTAGAGGAATATCATCACCAAAGCTTTCTACATAGGATTTTTCAATCTTAGTAGTAATTTCTTCTGGAACTCCACTTTCTATTAAAAGATTTTGGATATCTTTATTTTTTAAACTTATAGGTTCTGAGTCTGTATCATCATACATTTCATTATATTCTTCTACCATAGCATTTAGATTATCTTGTATGTCCATAAAAACTTTATCAGCCTTCTTTTCATCAGCACCAAAAGAGTCTTTAATAATTGATTGGAATGTTTCTTTTTGTATAGTAGCAGTCTGTTTTGAGTAGCAACCTAAAGCACTTTCCATTAATTCAGGATGTGTATCCTTTGCATTTTTTGTGTAATACATAATAGAGTTAACATCTGAACTACGATCAATAAATGCAGGGAATACAAAACCATTAATTGGTGGCTTAACTATCCAATCTCTAATACGTGCTTTTATACTATTTTCTTCTTCAAAATATCTAAGTCCAGGTTCTGAAAGTTCTACAGGGCATATTGCACATAAAACATATTCGTAAACTTCTTCAGACTCGTCTATTTTTTGATTATCTTTAGTTTTTGTAAGAACATCATAAGAGTCATTAAAAATAAGTATTAAGAAATTACCTGTATAATCATAACTATCTATGATAGACTTATAAAAATCATCAAGTAAAGTATCATCATTTAGTTGACTGTTTTTAAGTTGCATGAGTGAAATTTGTTTTTCGTTTATAAGATCTTCGTTAAGTGGAAAGTTAAGCTCTAAAATGTTGTTGCCTATAGTTCCAGATAAGACTTTTTTAGCAATTTCTAAATATTTAAAGTATTCATCCTCATCTAAATTTAGAAATGTTTCTCTAAATTTTAAAATAGTATTTTTTTCTCCATTAACATAGCAACCACACATTTTGCTGAATGTGCAGTAATCTTTTTTGAAACGCTTTTTTAACTCAAGTATATCTTTTTTTCTCATATATAAACTCCTCAATTTGATATTTCATATTCGACGGTATATTGCTTGTACTTAATATTGCATTTATATATAAATGCAATATTTACTTTCATTATTTAAGTATAGTATTTTTTTTCTCTTAATTAAAGATTTTATTAGAAGAAGTTAATTTTATATTTTAAAAATAAATCATATAAAACTTTAATATTAATAAGTTAAATCTGTAAAGCTTATGAATATGAATTTAAATATTTATTAAAAATAAAGTTAAAAAAATAAAGCAAATAAAAATACTGTTAAAATGTTAAATGTAAAAGAAAATTTATTAAATAATTAGTAAAAAAGAGTATATAAAGGTTATTGAGGTGATAGACGTGAAGATATGTTCATCTATAATAGAAAACAAAATAAAGTATGATTCATATTTTGATAAACAGGTTAAAGATTATATTATATTAAAAATAAAATTTGTTTTAATATGTGTTTTAACTTTAGGTATAGGATATCCATGGGCATTATGCATGGAATATAAAGTGAAAAGTCATCATACAGTTATTTGTGGAAGAAGGTTAAAGTTTATAGGTAAACCTAGTGAGTTAATATTTCATTGGTTATTTTGGTGGTTATTAAGTATAATAACATTTGGATTATTTCTTATAGTAACTCATGTAAGAATGGATCAATGGATAACAGCAAATACAATATTTGAAGATGTAGAAATAAAATAAAGATTTATATGACTAAAATTACTTAGTCATATAGAAAGGTTGGAATAAATATGATAAGACCAGTTGTAAAGGATGTATTATTTTTAGGACAGAAATCAGAACCAGCAATTAAAAGTGATATATCAGTTATTGATGATTTAGTAGATACATTAAGAGCAAATCTAGACCGTTGTGTTGGAATGGCTGCTAATATGATCGGAGTAAAAAAACGTATATTAGTATTTAGCGTAGGAAATATTATAGTTCCTATGGTGAATCCAGTTATATTAAAGAAAGATAAAAGTTATGAGACAGAAGAAAGCTGCTTATCTTTAACAGGTTTTAGAAAAACAATGAGATATGAAACAATAGAGGTAGAATATCTTGATAGAAACTTTAAAAAGCACAAAGAAAAATTTACTGGGTTTACTGCACAGGTTATTCAGCATGAAATAGATCATTTTGAAGGTATAATAATTTAAGTAGTAAAATTTATTAAGATTGCGCAGATATTAATCTGCGTATTTTTTCAGCTTTTATTTAATCAATCAACTCATTTAAAAATGTTATCTTTTCAAATAGTAAAGTGTAATCGTAATAGTCAATTCTTAGCTATTATGGCTATTTGGACAAGCTCATCTTTTTTTCTTGTTAAAAATTCTATTCTATTAATCATTTTTAAACATACATTATTCTTCTATTTCTTTAAATCATGTCAATAGGGGAGTTTCATTAGCCGCATCATCCTTATGAATTAATCATAATAAAATTTGTTTTTACAATAATATTATTTCCTTTCAATAACTTTATTGCCTTAGTAACTATATCTAATGATACGTTATATTTTTTAACTAAATCTCTATCAGTTATTAAAAGAGTATTGGTTGATTTATTCATATTTTTAAATATGTAACTTATAACTGTCATTTTTTATTATCTACACCATCAAGAAGCTGAGTAATCATACCCAAATAAATAATCATAAAATTAGAACGAGAAACAGACTTCGTTAAAGTTATAGTTTGTAGAGTTTTTATATAAGATATTAAAATGAATGAATAACAACTCGTAGTATCCTATTATTGAAATAAAATCCATAATATTGTAAAATGTAAAGGCGGTGAATTGAAATATATTATTTATAATAGTTTTATAGATAATAGTTGGATGGGGAGATTAGAATGCAAAAGAAGTTATTAAGTCAAAGGGGACCAATATTTTATTTTTTAGCTGTTTGGTATAGGCGTATACTTAGATACAAACAGTGGTATTTTAGTTCTATAAATTTTGCAAAGGAAAGGGATTTTACTAAACTACCATATAGAGTTAAAAAGCACCAGTCAGTTTTAATCAGAAAATTAGGGGATAGCGATAGACAGTTACAGCTTAATAAGGTTGAAAACTTAAAGATAGCTATAAAAAAGATAGATGGAATTATCATAAGACCAGGAGAGGTTTTTTCCTTCTGTAAATTAGTTGGACTTCCAACAAAAAAGAAAGGATATCTTAAAGGGATGGAGCTTTGTTTTGGTGAAGCAAGGCCAGGAATTGGAGGAGGATTGTGCCAAATTGCAAATCTTTTAAATTGGCTTACAATACATAGTCCTCTTACTGTAATAGAGAGACACCATCATGGTTTTGATCCATTCCCTGATAATGGCAGAGTACTTCCTTTTGGGAGTGGTGCTACTATATTTTATAATTATGGAGACTTTCAGATTAAAAATAATACAAGCCATACCTTTCAGATAAACCTTTGGATGAGTGAAAAATGTTTAGAAGGGGAACTTAGGGTAAGTGAAGAGCTTGACTTTGGGTATCATGTGTTTGAGAAGAACCACAAATTTTCAAAAATTAAAGATGATTATTATAGACAAAATGAAATTTGGAGAAATAAGATAGCTAAGTTTGAAGGTGGAAGGATTCTAGATACTGAACTTGTTACTAAAAATTGTGCTTTAGTAAAGTATGTTCCTGAAGAATTCAAAGACGAAGAGTGTTCATAAAGTGGACACTCTTCTATTTTAAAAATAATAAAAATCTATGTTATAACTATTATAAATATAAGAGATAGTTGTTAAGGAGATAATTATTATTGGATATAATAATAATAGATAAAGCAAAAAATAATTAATAGATTAAATTTAACTTTATTGGGTAGCTTTAAAATTAAAGTGTTATATATAGAAGATAATTTAAATATATATTATTACTTAGAAAAGTAGAACTCTTACCTTTATTAAAAAAAGGTAAGAGTTTTTTATTGACAATTAAAGTAAAAACTGCTTTAATTAAATTATTAAAATACTTTTTAAAACTATTTTAAAAAGTTTGGAGGATTTAAGATATATGGCAAATTCAGTGACTATAAAAAGTTTAAATATTAAAAATATCTATGAAGTGCTAAAAGAGAATGAAGCTATGAGTAAAACAGATATAGCTAAGTATACAGGATTAAGCTTTCCAACTGTTAGTACAATCATAGAGTATTTAATCGAAAAAGAAGAAGTAATTGAGGTAGGTCTAAAAAGCTCATTGGGTGGAAGATGTGCAAAAAAATATGGTCTTAATCCAATGTATGCAGTTTCTTTATTATTATATTTAGAAGGTAATAAAATAAATTGGATATTAAATGATTTCTGCAGAAGAAAAATAGATTCTGGGGCTGTAGTATTAAAAAATAGTATAGTTGAAGAAATCGATAGCATAGTATCTTTAACAAAATCTAAGTATTGTCAGTTAGCAAGTATAGTAATTGGTATTGCAAGTAATGTTGCTAATGGAAAAGTAGAATCATATTTAGAATATAAAGAGTTAGAAGAGGTAGATATTATTAAATATTTTACAGAGAAATATAATATACCTATAGAAGTAGAAAATGATATGAATGTTGCAATTAATGGATACTGGGAAAAACATGATAATAAAGATGATGAAGTAATTGTCAACATATATATGGGTGACAATGGAGTAGGTGCAGGAATGATTTTTAACGGCAATGTCTGGAAAGGTGCAGCTAGCTTTGCTGGAGAGATACATTATCTTCCTATAGATGATAATAATCTAAGTTATTGTAAAAATGGGTTTCATGGAATTAATATTGTTGAGTATTATGGAAAAATAATTCAATCATATATAGCCTTAGTAAACCCTAATTTAATAGTCATATACAATAATTCATTTATATCAGATAAATTAGAAGAGATAATAGATTATTGCAAGCTTAGGATTCCACAAGAAGTAATGCCAGAGCTTATTTTATCTGATGAATTTATTTGTGACTATGAGTATGGATTGGGCAAAATTGCCACTGATTTAATTGAGAGTAAAAATTAAAAGGGGGAGATTATATGAGATATTCACATGTAGTATTTGATATTGATGGGACTTTAATAGATTCAGAGAGTGCTGTTTTAAAATCATTGCAAAGAGTTGTATTAGAAGAGAAAGGCATAAGAAAAAAATTAGATGAATTAAGATTTTCATTAGGTATTCCAGGAAAAAATACTTTAGAAAAGCTAGATATTGAAGATTTAAAAGGAGTAGAGGAAAAGTGGAATAACTATTTAAGTGACTATGCTGATGAAATAGTTCTCTTTGTTCAAGTAAGAGAGATAGTACAAGCTTTAAAGTCAAATGGAATAAAACTAGGAATTATAACATCTAAGACAAAAAAGGAATATGAAGATGACTTTTTAAAATTTGGATTACATCCATACTTTGATGTAGTAGTTTGTGCTGATGATACTAAGAAGCATAAACCAAATGGAGATCCTATGGAAAAATATTTAGAAATAGCTAATGCTAAAAGAAGCAATGTAATTTACATTGGTGATTCAATTTATGATATGCAATGTGCTAAAAATGCAGGTGTTGATTCTGCACTAGCATTATGGGGAGCAAATGATTCAGAATGCATAGAGGCAACTTATAAGCTAAAAGAGCCTAAAGAAATTTTAGATGTTTTAATTTAAAAAACAAATTAAATAAGGATTGGCTAGACTGGACTATAGAGTTACAGTATTTAGCACAGGTTGGTCTAACATATTCAAAGGATTCATTTGAATAAAGTCTATCTTTTAATAATTTAACTTATAGTTAAGTGGTTTAAATTAATGATTATTCTTTTTCAAAAATTGTAAATATTAATACAGAAGGGGAAAAAAATTAGTATTATATAGATTCAAATGAATCACAGCGTAAGGCACTAACTGAGTTAATAAACCTTATATTCATTGGAATATAATATATTTGTAAAGATGATGTAAGAAAAGAAGAGTGAACTAAAGATATTAAGTCTTAATTTATGAAAATTTTATAATGTATAATATAGTATAGTTAATTAATGTAATAAAACAAATAGTTTCAGAAGGGGAAGGCGTATGGAAAAGTATACAAGAGAGGAATTGAAGGACGCACTAAAAGTTGTATCGTCTACTATTAGTAGATGTGAAAAAATGTATCCTAAATTTGAAGAGGGTACATCACAACACACATTACTCAAGAATAGATTAAAAGCCCTATACATTTCAAGGTCATTAATAACAAATGAGGGTATTGTGGGGAAATATACAAAGGAAGAATTAACAAAAGCACTTACACCTGTATCTTCAATTATTAGTAAATGTGAAAAAGCACAATCAAAATTTGAAGAGGGTACATCTAATTACAGTCGTTTCAATAAAATAATAAGAGCCATGTATATTTCAAAATCAGTAATAACAGAGGAAATTAATAAAAGAAGTTAATTTTCAATCTAATTTTAATCTTTCTTATATTTTAGGTTAATTTTTAAAAGTATTATATAACCATTATGAAGTAAGTAATTTGTATTTTTAATTCTGATAGTCCTGATAAATCTAATTTCTTGCAAAATCTATAAATAGTTGAAGTTGAAATTAAGTAAGACTTGCTAATTTCAAGAGCACTCATTCTTACAAAGGATTCAGGATTATCCTGCATATAGCCGACTAATGTTTTCTCATTTTCAGTTAAGTTGGTTAATTTACTAAAAATGTTCATGAAGATCACCTCATGAACATTAGACAATATTTTGTTAAATTTTACTGTTTTAAGCGAAAGAATACTTTGAAATATCTATATCCTTTAAGTACTTATTTAGTGTATGAGCAATACCATCTTCTTCATTAGATAAAGTTACTTCATCAGCTATAGCTTTTAAATCATCTACCGCATTATCCATAGCTACTCCAATGCCAGCATATTTAATCATTGAGGCATCATTATGTCCATCTCCAAAAGCAATCATTTCTTCTTTTTTATATCCCATAGGAATTAGTACAGTATCTAATGCTTTAGCCTTATCAATTCCTTTAGCAGTAAATTCAAAGTAGAAAGCTGCTGTAAACATGCAACTTAAAGTATCTTTAAATGGTTCCATCATTTCTTTGTAATTTGCCTGTAGATATTCAGGATCTCCAGCAGTTAAAATTTTATTTAATGGATAGTCAGCAAAGGCTGCTAAATCATCCTTTTCACATAACTTGAATTTACCACCACGAGATTCATATTGGATTATGTTTAAAGTCTCGCCTTTATAATGTATCTGATTGTTGAAAACATCATTAACATACATATAGTTACCTTTATCAATCATAGGTTTAACATCAAATTTCTTCATATGCTCAAGCACTGCTTGTCCGTCTTCAATACTCATTGTTTCATTAAATAAAACTTCATTAGTCTGACAATCAACGACCTTAGAACCATTAAAGGAAACTAAAAGACCATGATTTTCATCCATTTTTAATTCTCTAGACAAATCTATTAAGCCAGATGTAGGTCTTCCTGATGCTAGAATTAGGAGAGCTCCTGCTTCTTGTGCTTTAATTAAAGCGTCCTTAGTTTTTTTGGTAATTACTTTTTTACTATTAGTTAATGTACCATCCACATCCATAATAATTACTTTTATATTACTCATATATCTTCCCCCATAGTTTTTTATTTGATTATACTAATACTAACTTTATAAATAAATAGGCTAATTAAAGAATTAATAATATATATCAAAAATAATAAAGTTAGGAAATAATAAATGAAACAAGTTTATTATTTTTTAGATTTTATTGAAGCATACTAATGTTATAAAGGAGAGTGATAAAGATGAAAGTAAAAATAGTATGCGAAAGAGACTATGAAACAAAAGAAGTAAACCTACCTATGAATGAAGAAGCCTTATTAAAGATTCAAGGGAGTGTACTTGATAGAGACACGGAAGGATATATAACAGGAGCACAAGTAAAATATTATGATGAACAAGGAAATGAGATAGAAAATATATTTCTTTTAAATAGGGATCTTCAAAAATAGCACAGATATATATAAATAAAGATGGAAAAACCTCACTTAAAATAGTTACGGAGAAGCGTATCATAAATAAATGAGGTTTTTGTTATTTAGTTTATAATAGAATGAGACTATAATATTAGAGGAAAAGAAAAATGATTTACGGAAGGATTTATAATGTATTCAATTTTAAGATATGTAAATCTAAGAATCTTATAAATAGGATAATTATAAAATTATATAGATATAAAGGGAGTAATAATATGAGTTATTGTTTTCAGTGTGGAAATAAATTAATAAATAAACAATGTAATAGTGAGGGAGAAGTTCCATATTGTAATGAATGTAAAATGTTTCGTTTTCCTGGTTTTAGTTCAGCTATAAGTGCGATTATTTTAAATCCTGATAAAAATAAAGTGTTGCTTATACAGCAGTATGGAAGAGTAGATAATATACTTGTAGCAGGATATATCAATAAAGGTGAGGATGCAGAACAAACTTTAGTAAGAGAAGTAAAAGAAGAGACAGGTCTTAATATTAAAGATTATCAATATATGAAGAGCAAATATTATGAAAAAACTAATACACTAATGTGTAACTTTATTTGTACAGTAGATAGTGATGATTTAAGTCAAATTAATGATGAGATTGATAAAGCACAATGGTTTACATTTAAAGATGCAATAAAGCATATTAAAAGTGAAAGTTTAGCAGAAGAATTTTTAATACATGCTTTTAAAAAAATGAATTATATATAAAATATTAATATTGTTATTTAGTATGTAGGAGAAAGCAAATGACAATATCAAGAAAAGTTAACTGGAATATAAATATGCAGTATTTTTAGAGAGAACAAAGTATATGTCTTAATAATGATACTAATTAATTGACTAACCTTAAAGAAGTGTTTGATAATATTTATTAAACACTAAAAGTAAATAAGATATCTTTATAGATAGATGGCACTAATTATCTAAGTTTATTAGATAATTAGTGCCACTTTATGTAAATTATGTTTTCGCAGCAATAATATATAGGAATATATCTCCTACGCATTATATTGTTAGTTTTTTTGATTTAATGTTTATTTTAGAATATTTTTAATCCAATTACTGAAATTATAATCAAGATTAAATAAAAGATTTGTTTTTTAGATAAATTCTCATTAAATAAGAAAGCACCTAATAAAAGTGATCCCACTGAACCTATAGCAACCCAAATACTATAAGCAGTTCCAGCTTCAGTTGTTCTCATAGCAAGTGATAAAAGAGTTAAGCTACTAGCTGCAACTAAAATAACAATTAAGGACCATAGTTTATGAGTAAATCCAGCTGACTTTTTTATGCAATAAACTAGAAGAACCTCACATAATCCAGAACAAATTAAAAATAGCCAATCCATTGTTACACCTCTTCTTTTGAATTTATTTTTAAACCAATAATTCCTATTAGTAATAAGCAGCTAAAAATAATTTTTTGCAAGCTAACGCTCTCACCTAAAATTAAAATTCCAAAAACAATTGTACCAATGGCTCCAATTCCAGTAAAAACTGTATAAGCTATTCCAGAAGGTAATAAGGTCATTCCTTTAGAAAAAAGATAGAAGCTTATTACAACTAAAATAATAGTTATTGCAGTATATCCTAAGTTTGTGAAACCATTAGATTTTTTTAAACAAAGAGCCCAAAAAACTTCTAAAAATCCACCTATAATAACATAAGTCCAAGCTTTATTCATATTATTCCTCCGATTCTAATATAGTATAAGGACAAAAAAGACCGGATAAGATAAATATCTTATCCGGTCTTTCTCTAACCCTCCGATAAACAATGCCATTTTAGCATGTGAAAAAATAGATGTCAATTCTTTCGATTTACTTTATATTATTAACATCTTTTAAGATGCTCTCAAGTTTTTCTACAGACGTAATTCTATCATTACACTTCTCGCTATCTAAACATATATGAAATCCTATTGATCTATAATAATCTTTTCCAGCATTAGCTTTCTTACATACAGGTGAAACAAATGCAACCTCGTTATCAGGGCCTATATGATTACAAAGTGTACATACGTTAGTATTATTAGAATTAGAATTTAAAATTCTACATGCCATACCTACGAGCTTTCCATCCATATTATAAGCTATAAGTAATTTTCTTATAGAGTGATCAATCCAACCTAAATATACATTCTTTGAATCCTGAACCGTTAAATCTGGTAATTTTAATTTTTTTTCTTTTTTAAATAATTTACTGATTTGTGCATTTGTGATATTTGGCATTCCATATACATATTCATTCAGGTTACTTAAATAAGGATTGATATGCAATGGATCAGTTATTTTACTAATATCGAGTAAACCTCGTTCTTCTTCAGATAAATTTGTAAAAATACTTAATATTTTATCTTGTATATATCCTTTAGTTGCTTCAATAGTATTAGTATCTATACAATTTCTAAAAGCATTATTTAAATCATATAAGCATTTTTTTATATAATTATATTCGTGTTTTTTTATGAAAGTTTTCATAAAATATAGCACCTCTTTTCTAACATACGATATTTTTATTGTTCATGTAATTAAACAATATATTAAATACAGTTTCATTTCATTAACAGATCAATAACAAAAAAAGATGATTATTATTACTTCAACTGAAAGTAACAATAACCATCTAAATTTAAAATATATTAAACATTCATAATCAAGTTACCTATGAATATTGTATTAAATTAGAAATGATAACTTTCATTGAATTGATACAATGAAAGAATAACACGAGTTTAAATAAACATTCAATCTAATAAATAATTCTGTAACGATTATGAGCATAGACGTTTCTCTTGACTTATTATTCTTCTAATACTCTTTTCAGACAAGTAGTATTCTTGAGCTAGTTCACGAATAGTATGACCGTTAAGATATTTTTTATAAATTTCATTATTTCTTATCTTAAGGATACTTTTTATACCGCTCTTTTCTCCCCAGGATTTATGGTTTCCATTTTTTCTAGGTACATAAAGATAATCTCCGTCTACATATTCCTGTATTATTTTAAGAATTTCTTCTGGTAACACATCTTGCGCTTTTAAATACTTCATTTCCTTACTCCTTTACTTTTACGATAGTATTAAAGCAAAGAATACTAAAAAGCTATATGCCCAGAACCTAAAACATGTACGTATTTCAGCTAACTTAATAGATTAGGCTCCAAACAAGGCATAGCTGACTTTGTTGTAGTCTTTGCAAGGAGCAGCCTGATTTAGAGCTGAATGTATTACAAACCTTCATAAAAAACACCTCCAATACGTTAAGCACATTATATCATAATTAAAATAACAGTAGGTTTATGATTTGATTTCTGATATAATTTTCAATACCTAAATAGATAAAAGCCTAAAATTTTAGATCCTTATAGCTAAAATTAGCATTAAATCTAAAGCATAAAGGTTATAAATTTTCTATGTGGTTATAATTACACACAAAAGAAGAAGGAATAATTAAGTATAGATTTATAGGATAAATGGAGGGCAGAACATGAATGAAGAATATATAATCTTAAAAGGGTGTAGAGAAAATAATTTAAAGGATATTTCATTAAAAATACCAAAAAGAAAAATAACAATATTTACAGGGGTATCTGGCTCAGGTAAATCATCTATAGTCTTTGAGACAGTAGCAAAAGAAGCACAGCGCCAATTAAATGAGACATTTAGTGCTTTCATAAGAAACTTTCTACCAAAGTATGGTGATGTAAAGGCTGATTGCATTGAAAATTTATCAACACCAATAATAATTGATCAAAAGAGAATTGGAGGAAATTCCAGATCAACTTTAGGAACAATTACTGATATTAATTCATTTCTTAGAGCTTTATATTCAAGATTTGGAAGTATTAACATAGGTAAAGCTAACGTATTTTCATTTAATGATGTAAATGGTATGTGCCCAGAATGCGAAGGTATTGGTAAGAAATTAACGGTAGATATGGATATGATTCTTGATAAAAGTAAGTCTTTAAATGAGGGAGCCATTTTACTTTCAGGATTTGGAGTTGGTTCTTGGCATTGGAAACTCTTCACAGAATCAGGCTTTTTTGATAATGATAAAAAGATATGTGATTATTCAGAGGAAGAATTAGAGAAATTTTTATATGGAGAGCCAGAAAAAATAAAAGTACCTGATGTTGGTACTATGAATTTAACTTATGAAGGATTAATAGTTAAATTTAATAGATTATATCTAAAAAAAGAAGGGGAAATGTCAGAGGCTGCAAAGAAAAAGTTAAATAAACTTCTAAAGGAAGGAGAATGTCCTCTATGTAATGGAAGAAGGCTTAATCAAGAAGTATATAAATGTTTAATTCAAGGTTATAATATTGCAGACCTTACAAGTATGCAGATTGATGAGCTTGTAAATGTTATTTCTGAAATTGATGAACCAGAAGCTAAGCCACTAGTAAAAGGTATAATAGAAAAACTTAATAATATCATAGATATAGGACTTGGATATTTAACTTTAGATAGAGAAACATCATCACTTTCTGGTGGAGAATCACAACGTATTAAGATGGTAAAGCATTTAAATAGTAATCTTATAGATTTAATGTATATATTTGATGAGCCAAGTATAGGACTTCATCCAAGAGATGTCCATAAATTAAATAATCTTCTAAAAAGATTACGTGATAAAGGTAATACAGTAATAGTTGTTGAACATGATCCAGATGTAATTAAGATAGCAGACCATATAGTTGATGTTGGACCACGTGCTGGAAAAAAGGGTGGAACTATTGTATATGAAGGAAGCTATGAAAATTTATTAACATCAGGAACACTTACAGGGAATGCTTTAAATAACAGCATTTCAATAAAAGAGGATGTAAGAAGTCATAATGGATACTTAGAAGTTGTTAATTGTAATAAAAATAACTTAAAGAATATTTCAGTTACAATTCCAAAAGGTGTATTAACAGTGGTTACAGGGGTAGCAGGTTCTGGTAAGAGTACACTTATAAAGCATGAATTCTTAAAACAAAATAAACAAGCAGTACTAATAGATCAAAGTCCAATTGGGGCAAATTCAAGATCAAATCTAGCAACTTACAGTGGGATTATGGATAACATCAGAAAAGCTTTTGCAAAGGTTAATGAGGTTAATGCATCATTATTTAGCTATAATTCAGAAGGGGCTTGTGAGAACTGTAAAGGAACTGGTGTTATAGAGACAAACCTTGCTTTTATGGAGAATATCAAAACTCCTTGTGATGTTTGTGAAGGTAAAAGATTCAAGAAAGAGTCTTTAGAATATAAATTCCAAGAGAAAAATATAATAGATGTTCTTGATATGACAGTTTCTGAAGCAATAGAATTCTTTAAATTGAAGCCAATTAAAACTAAATTACAGTCAATAGAAGAGATGGGAATTGGATATTTAACACTGGGCCAAACTCTTGATACATTGTCAGGGGGAGAGTGTCAAAGGTTAAAGCTTGCAAGTGAGCTACATAAAGAAAGCTCTGTATATATTATGGATGAACCAACTACAGGGCTTCATATGGCAGACATTGAGAATTTCATAAATATAGTTCAAAACATTGTAGATAACGGAAATACTGTTATAATAATTGAACACAATATAGATGTTATTAAAAGTGCGGATTGGATTATTGACCTTGGACCAGATGGTGGTACAAATGGTGGAGAAATAATCTTTGAAGGAACACCAATGGAGTTACGTAAATGTAAAGAATCACTAACGGCTAAATACATTTAGAGATTTTAAAAAAAGGAGATACTACAATAGTAGTATCAAGATAAAGAGTTTTTACAGGAAGATATAAGTATTATAAATATAGATTTTTAGTTTGATATATTTGATATAAATGAATTTAATATGTATAGTTAATTTAAATATTATGGTAAAATAATAAGAAAGACCTCTCATATTTGTTACAAGGTGGGAGGTCTTTAAATTTATTATTTACTATGTTTAAAGGATATGGCTTATGGAATGCATAAAATATAAATACTATTGAAGTAAGTTATATGAACATATAATTAAGATAGACAGAATTTAAAAGGGGTAATGGGGGGAAGTTATATGAAAATAGAAGAAAGTAAAAAGAAGATAAAGGTTAATAAATTAGATGTAATAAATATTAGCTTAATGATTATTACATTAGGTCTAAACGTAATAATGTCAAATAGTTTGCCAAATGAAATAGCAGTTCAAGTTTCTAGTACAGGACAAGTATTAAATACTATGCCTAAATTTACATTTATTTTATTAATTCCAACTGTACTTTTAGCAATAAATATATACTCAATTATAATTAAAAAAGATATAAGCGCTAAGGCTACTATTGCTTCTGCTATTGTATTTTTAGGAAATATATTTCTACTTTTTATAAATAGTTAATTATAAGGAATATTATGATGTTTAATGAATTATTTAAACTTATATATAAAAATATCATTAATTAAGAAAATGCTATTATAAATAAAAATTTATAATTTTTAAGTTTAGAATATGAATAGTTTTACAGAAAGATATAAGTATTAAAAATAAGGATTAATAAAAAGGGGAAATGATGTGTAAATGAAAAAATACAAGAGAATTATAACAAAAAGAGTATTCCTATCAATGCTAACGTGCCCTATATTTATATTTGTATATGGAATTTCATTTTATGAATTACATACCTTAGCTAGGTTTGGAAGATTTAATAATAATATTATTATTTTAATTATATGCATGATATTCTTCTTAGCTTGGTTTGTATTTTTTATAATTAGAATTACAAAAAAGCCAGTAAGTGTACCACAACAGGTTATAGATAGATATGAATTTAATTATAGTGGAATAAGGATTTTTCAGGAAGGTGAGTTACAAGAAAGTAATTTACAAGTAGACTTTCAAGATATAAAGTCATTTAGAATAAATAGAAAATATGGATTTATAAAACTTAAAAATAAAGACATACTTGTGCTAAATATGATAAATAAAACACCTGAAGAAATAGATATGATAAAGAAAGCTCTAAATGATAATATAAGAAATAAAGCAATTTATAAAGTTATATGGACGTATGTAGCTATAATACTTATAGTATTTATAACATTATTTTATGGAGCAAAAATATATCGTAGTTCAATAAAATATAATGGTAAACTTTCATGGATTATAAAAGATTTAAAGGATAAAAAGACTGTAGAGTTTAATCATAATGATATATATAAAGATGGTATAGAGGGGATTTTTACTGATATAAATGAAAAATTTCATATGCCTGAGAAACTATATGTTTCTGATGAGTTTAGACTTTACTTTGATTCAGATGGAATAATAACATACATTGATACTTTTCTTTATGGAAAAAATGATAAAGGTGAATTAAAAAGTTATTTAATTTCCTATGATAGAAGTAGCTCAAATAAGATTACCGTATATCTAAATAGAAACGTATATGCAGATTATAATGAAGACAAGCTTTTAGAACCACTAATTGATACAATGAAAGTTATTCCACTTAAGCAAACAGTAAGCAAGTGGAATGAAAAGCAGTACGGTATCCTTTATCGTGGTAAAAGAAGTTGGGGTTATAACACAGATGGAATTGTTTATATTGATCCAGAAGGAAACGAAAAATCACCTGCTGTTGTTTCATCAGAGATAATAGAAAATACTGTTTCTGTATTTGTACCAGATAAAGAGACTAGATATACTCCTGTTAGATATAATTTAGTAGAGAATCTAAATGAAGTTAAAGAAGCAAAATCTTTAGAGTCAGAGGATGATAAAAATTTTGCTGTACCAATAAATAAAGAGACACAGGAATTTTATTTATCAGATAAAGTTGGTTATCGTTTAGTAGAAGCTGGTGCAGCGCTAGGTAGTAGATTCTATGCATTATATGGAACTCGTGATGGAGGAGCTACATGGAAGGTTATAAATGGAGATCCATTCTCAGGAAGTAGTGGTGGAGCGGCTGGGGTAACATTTTTAAATGATAAAATTGGATTCTTAGCTTTATCTCATAGTGGCGGAAGCTATGCTGATTTGTATCGTACAGATGATGGAGGTTTATCTTACAAAAAGGTAGAACTTCCAGAAGTTAAAGTGAAATTAAATGAGGAAAAAACTTATAATCCTTTTGATTTCCCTGAAATGCCTTATAAGGAAGATGGAACTCTTAAAGTTTTAGTAGGACAAGGCTCCGATGGAGATTATAATGGAGTAAGTAAAGCTTTGTATGAATCAAAGGATGAAGGAAAGGCATGGAAGTACGTAAAAGAAGTAGCTAGAGATTCATAGAAGGTAGCAAACTTGAAATATATAAAATTTATTAGATAAGTCAATGATGTTATGGTATCATTGGCTTATTTTATTTTGAGAATAGTTAATGCGGTTATTTGGATAATTAATCTGGTTATTGATGTGCTTAAATTTATTATGATTAGATCTTTTTAAATATATCAAAATAATAAGAAAATTAAATATAAATAAGGCTCTATTATGAAGTATTAATATAACTAGGAAATAGATAATTCTAGCAGAAAAAGCATCCGAAATTGAACTTGAAAGTTTTATAGAGCAATGAAAGCATGTCTGACAAATATAAAATACTATAGTAAAATAAATATAAAGAAATACAGGAAGTAATTTATTTGCAAAGGAAGTATACCATGGAAAAAAGTATAAAAAAAAGATATCCTAAATATCTTAAAGAGTTCAAATGCATAGGGGGAGAGTGTGAAGATAGTTGTTGTATTGGCTGGGATATAGATATTGATAAAACTACCTTCAGACAATATTACAAAGTTCAAGATAAAGAAATGAAGAAGATGTTCCAGAAAAATGTTCATAACAATGAATATTGTCAAAGTCCTGATGTAGACTATGGAAAAGTAAAATTAAAAGGTGATAAGAGATGTCCTTTTTTAGATGAAGATAATTATTGTGTTATCTATTCTAAACTTGGAGAGGAATACCTTTCAAATGTTTGTACATCTTTCCCTAGAATATTAAATAAAATAGATGGATATTATGAAATGTCCCTTGATGTATCTTGTCCAGAAGCTGCAAGAATACTTTTATCAAAAGAAGAAGGTATTGAATTTGAAGAGAGTGAAGAAACTTTAGGAAAACACATAATATCAAGCGAAATAGATACTAAAGCTAAGGAGTTTAAAGATTCTCCTATGAAATATTTAAAAGAGATTAGAGATTTAAGTATCAAAATAATAAAGAATAGAAAATTTGATTTAAATAAAAGACTTTACATATTAGGTGAATTTATAAATGAATTAGAAGAAGAGCTTAAATATAACTATAAAGATGTATCTAAGTTTATTAAAGAGTATGATATAGATTCAGTTAATGATCCTTATGATAAAGAAGAGTTTAGTTATCTACTTCAAGTTGATTTCTTCAAAAAGACAATGAAGTATTTAAATATACTTAATGAAGTGTACAGCCTTTATTTTAAAGAATGTACTAAGGAAGTTATGTCTGGATTTAATTTTGAAGAAGAGAATATAAATAAATATTCAGAGATATATATAAAAGCATTTGAAGATTACTCAGAAGAGTTTATAAATAAAAATAGCTATATATTTGAAAATTATCTAGTGAATTTTATGTATAATTATATGTTCCCATTCTCTGAGACACAATCAGTATTTGATGGATATATTATGCTTTTAATGAGATATTCGTTTATTAGATTTTATTTAGTTGGTAGGTATTTAAATAATAAAGAGGAGTCTAAGGAAGATGTAATTAAATTCATTCAAGTTTTCTCAAAGAGTATAGGGCATCATAGAAATTATTTAGTTAATTTATTGAAGTATATAAAAGAGAAGGAATTTAATAATATAGAATTTGTTAAAATACATTTGCCTGTATTAAAGTAATAGAAGTAAAAAAGAAATATTTAAAAAAACTATTTGTGATATTAGGAACCGTACCATAAATAGGTGCGGTTTTTACTAGAGTTGAGTTAGAATTATTTAATTTAGTTTTAATAATATAATAAGTTTTGGCAAATAAGAGTAAGGAGTGAGGAGTTGTATGAAGAAATTAATTGATTGCAAAGCAGAAACCTTATTTAGAGGAACTATTTTTCGGTGTATTGGAAAATATCCGTTTGAAAATATTGTGGATTTTATGTTGGTGGAATATCTTGATGATATGAGTAGTGGTTATGCAATTTACTGTATTTCCGGCTATCATGCAGGATGCGTAGAAGTTGTTCTGCCATTAAAAGCGGTTTCTAAATATAATCGTGGGATTTCTGTGAAGTGGCTTATAGAGAACTGGAATGAATGGGTATATCCGGATTGCCCAATAATAAATGTGGAAATTTTTGAGCCTACCGTTCACAATATGATTGATATAAGTAATAAATAATCTAAAAAGGGGGAGTTAAAGATGAGTACTCAAATATTTCAAAAATATCATTCTAAAGAAAATGTTGTAACTGCGAATTTAATATTCTTCTTAGAGAGAATAAAGCATATTTCTATAGATACATATTATAAATTTATTGAGGAATTATTTACTGATAATCTTGATGTTGGAGGTTTGAGAGAGACTACAAAATTACAAGAAGGAGAAAATAAAAAGAGGGGATCATCGATACCAGATGCTACAATTACTCAACCATCATATAAGATTGTAATTGAAACTAAATTGAATAATGCATTTTATAAAAAGCAATTACAAGGACATCTAAGTTCCTTTTCAAATGAGGACTATCAATTATTGCTGACAGTCGATCCAACATCTTTTCCGACTGAATTAAAAAATGATATAAAAAATGATATAGATGTATTTAATAAAGAAAGTTCAACGAATATAATACATATTCATATGACTTTTAAATCTATAATTGAATCTTTAGAAGATATAATACCACAATTCAATTTTGAATTAAAAAATCTTCTTTCTGATTATAAAAGGTATTGTATTGAAGAGGGTTTAATCGCTAATCTAGAATCATTAATGAGAGTACCGACTGTAGGAACTACATTTCAATTTAATCTAGAGAATAATATATATTACAAGGGATATATGGGGTACAGAGATGTGTCATATATAGGTTTGTACACAAATAAAAGCATTAGATGTATTGGTAAGATTTCAGCAATTATTGATGCTGAATTTGATAGAGGTGAGGAGCTAAAAGTTATTAGGTACTATTCACCCCCAAAAGGTGAACTAAAACATATGATTACAGATGATGAAAGAAAAAAGATAGAATATTCATTTGAGAATGCTAAAGAGTATGGTTGGGATTTAACAAAACCTCATACATATTATATTGTAGAAAAATTTGTTGAGTGTGATTTTCCTAAAGTATCAAAAGGAGGTCTACAAGGTTTTAGATATATTGATCTGCAAGAAATCAATGGAATAAGGGATGTAAAGAAATTATCAATAAATGATATAGTAGAGATACTAAATAAAAGTGAATGGAAGTAAAGTATTATATTAGATAAGTAGTAATGCCATGCTAGGCATGATGTGAAGAAACATATCATAAATGAATCAGATTATATTTATAGATAGAATAAAAAGATGAATGGGATATAGAATATAGCTTTGTACTAATTAGGTGCAAAGCTATATTTTTTCATATAAGCAAAAAATAATATTGTTTTACATAAAAAACTATGATAGAATACATACAAGATAAATACGAACAATTAAATAAAAATTAACTTTAATTATCGTAAAAATTAAATTTAATAATTAAAATCATAAAAAAGTGATGTAAAAATTATATATCATATTACTAAAACAATGTTTCACAAAGAAAATACGAATCATTTAATTGTATAGTATGTATTTTAAAATTAAAAAAATATTTATTTTATCCATTAAATTCGTCTAGATACAATCTGCAGGACGGGAAACCTGGTTCACTAGAAATAGTCGGGGTATCTAAAACTTTATTTATTGGAGGAATTAAAAATGAAACAAACAATGACTAATCTAAAACAACTTATCAAAGCAGGAAGAGGTATTATACCAGCGCACACAGTTATAGTTAACGGTAACTTAGTTAATGTTATGACTAGTGAAGTTTACAAAGCTGATGTTGCAATTTATGAAGATACTATTGTAGCAGTTGGTAATGTAACAGATTATATCGGAGAAGATACCAAAACTATCGATGCAAATGGAAAATATCTAGTACCAGGTCTTATTGATGGCCATATTCACAGCGAATGCAGTAAGCTTAGTATTACAAGTTATGCTAAGGCAGTAGTTCCAAGAGGAACAACAAGTATGATTTCAGGACTTGATGAGTATATTTCAGTTTCAGGTTTAGAAGGATTACAAGAAGTATTCGATGAAATTAAAGCCAGCCCACTAAAGGTATTCTGGGGTGCACCTTACAAGACGCCTTATACATTCCCACAATCAACAGTTGCTTTCAATTTTACTAAAGAAGTTCATGAAACAGTTCAAAAGTGGCCAGAGTGCTTTGGAGTATGGGAAACAGTTCGTGAATATGTAACTGAAGAAGATGAAAATACATTAGGAGCAATTGAAGTTGCAGCTAAAAATAGGCTACCTGTTTTTGGATGCGCACCTATGGCAAGAGGTAAGGAGCTAAATGGTTATCTTTGTGCTGGAATAAGATTAGACCACGAAAGTTATGATCATGAAGAAGTGGTAGAAAAGATGCGTAACGGAATGCATATGTTAATCAGAGAATCTTCAGTAACTCATTTCCTTAAGGAAAATATAAGAGCAGTAACAGAAGTAAATCCATATCTTGCAAGACGTGTGAGTTTCTGTACTGATGATGTAACTGCATCTGATGTTTTAGAGAAAGGTCATTTAGATAATGTTGTACGTTTAGCTATAAAAGAAGGAGTAGAGCCAATGACTGCTATTCAAATGGCTACTATTAATAGTGCTGAAGCGTACAGAATTGATCACTTAGTAGGATCAATTGCACCAGGAAGAATTGCTGATATTCTTTTTGTAGATAGCATAGAAACATTTAATGTAGAAACAGTTATAACAAATGGTAAGTTAGTTGCTGAAAATGGTAAATTAGCTTATGAACTTAAAGCTCCAAAGAGAAGTGCTGTTTTAACTGGTGAATTAAAATGTGATAAAACTACAAAAGAGGATTTTGAATATAAAGTAGGTATAGAAAATGGACAAGCAAAAGTTTTATCTATGGATGTTAAAGGGCCATTTGTTCGTAAGAGAAGAGATGTAGTTCTTGAGGTTAAAGATGGAATTGTTCAGCCAGATATAGAACAAGATGCATTAATGGTATCAGTTCTTGAGCGTTTTGGACGTAATGGAAATAAATCTTTAGCATTCTGTTCAGGATGGAAGCTTAATAAGGGAGCAATGGCTTCATCAGCAGCTCCAGATGATAATAATTTAATTGTTATGGGAGCAAATGCAGAAGATATGTCTGTTGCAGCAAATCATCTAATTGAAAATGGTGGAGGACAAGTAGTAGTTGCTGATGGTAAAGTTCTTGAATTTTTACCATTGCCAGTTGGAGGAATTGCAAGTGACTTAGAACCTGAGGTAATTGCTGAATGGGAAAAGCGTGTTAATAAGGCAGCTAATCAGTTAGGTTGTGATTTACCAGAACCATTAATGTATATGTTCTTCTTACCAATTACAGCTATTCCAGATTACGCAATTACAGATGTTGGACCAGTTGATTGTATTGCTTTAGATACATTTGATCCAATTATTGAGCTTATTGAAAATAAGTAGTAGAGGGGTGCGTAAGTATGGAAAAGAAAGAACTTAAAAAGTTAATTGATGTATCAGCAGGTAGAATACCTGCTGATGTAGTTATAAAAAATTGTAAGGTTGTTGATGTATACAACGGAAGTATTATTGAAGGCGATATTGCAATATGTAATAAGTTAATTGCAGGTGTAGGTAATTACGAAGGAAGAGAAGTAATTGATGGAAAGGGTAAGTATGCAGCACCTGGGTTTATTGATAGTCATATACATATTGAATCATCTTATGTTAGTCCAGAAGAACTTGGAAGACTTATAGTTCCTCATGGGACAACAACTATTATTGCAGATCCACATGAAATAGCTAATGTATGTGGCTTTAAGGGTATCAACTATATGTTAAAGGCAGCAGAAGGAACAGCCCTTGATATTCAAATGATGTTACCTTCTTGTGTTCCAGCTACTCCTTTTGAACATTCTGGAGCTATAATAAATGCAAAAGATATGACTGGGCCTATGAAAGATGATAAGATTCTTGGTTTAGGGGAATTTATGAATTTCCCAGGTGTTGTTTTAGCTGATGATGAGGTATTAAATAAGCTTCTTGTAGCTAAAAATGAAGGTAAAGTTATTGATGGACATAGTCCAGGATTAGTAGGAAATGATCTTAATGCCTATGCTTCAGCTCAAATTAGAACAGACCATGAATGTGCAACAGTTGAAGATATGCATGATAGAATTTCTCGTGGACTTTATGTAATGCTTCGTCAAGGTTCAGCTTGCCATAATCTTAGAACTTTAGCTAAAGGGGTCACTCCTTTTAATAGCAAGCGTTGTATACTTTGTGCAGATGACATGCAACCAAAGACTATTTTGAGTGTTGGTCATTTAGATAATAGCTTAAGAATGTGCATTGAAGAAGGTATTGATCCAATTATAGCAATTCAAATGGCTACTTTAAATGCAGCAGAATGTTATGGATTAGAGGATAGAGGAGCAATTGCACCTGGATTAAGAGCTGATATTGTTATTTTTGATAATCTTAAAGATTTTAATGTAGATAATGTATTAATAGAAGGTAAAGAGGTAGCAGGTAATGGAGAGTATAAGTTACCTATATCACTTCATGATATTTCTGATACAAAGGGAAGCTTCCATGTAAAAGACTTTTCTATAGAAAAGTTAAGACTACCAATTAATTCAGATAAGGCTCATGTTATAAAAATTTTACCTGGTGGAGTAGTTACAAGTAAGGAAATAGTAGCTATTAATCGTGATGAGAATAATGAATTTGTATATAATCCTAATGAAGATGTTGTTAAGGTAGCTGTAGTTGAACGTCATCAAAATACAGGAAATGTAGCAGTTGCTTTATTAAAGGGGTATGGAATAAAAGAAGGAGCGATAGCACTTTCAGTAGCTCATGATTCACATAATATCATAGTAGTAGGAGTAAATGATGAAGATATGGCTTTTGCCGTTGAAGAACTTATTAGCCAAGGTGGAGGAATTATACTTGTAAAAGATAAGGAAGTAGTAGAAAGTATGCCAATGCCAATAGGTGGACTTATGAGCGATAAGAGTGGAGAATGGGTTGATAAAAAACTTATAAGTATACATAAAGTAGCTCATGAAATTCTTAATGTAGATGAAACTGTAGAACCAGTTATGACACTTTGTTTTATGTCTTTAGCAGTTATCCCAGAAATTAAGCTTACAGATATGGGATTGTTTGATGTAACACAATTTAAATTTATATCAATAGAAGCTTAAGAAAAAGCTAAAGAAAAAGTGGGGGAGAAATAAAGATGAACAAAGCAAAAAGGATTATGCCTTTATTTACTACAGGTGATATAGGTGGATTAACATATACATTAACTAATAACATAGTTAATTATCTTATTGTAATAGCAACATTATCAGGAGTACTTGGTTGGCCAGATGAAATAGTTTATGGACGTGTTATTCCAGGGATGTCCATAGGTCTTTTAATAAGTGGTTGTTACTATGCTTATATGGGATATAAGTTAGCTAAGAAAGAAGGAAGAACTGATGTAACAGCATTACCTTCAGGGGTATCTACACCAGCGATGTTTGTAATATTATACGGTGTTATAATGCCACTTCATTATGCATTAGGTGATGCAGAACTTACATGGTCAGCAGCAGTTGTAGCATGTTTTATTGGAGGACTTGTTGAGTTTATTGGTGGATTTATTGGACCATGGATGAAAAAGAGAATACCACGTGCAGCTCTACTTGGAACAGTTGCAGGTATTGGATTTATATGGATGGCTACACAAGGTGTATTTGATGTATTTAGTGATCCTATTGTAGGACTTCCTATTTTACTTGTAGCAATGGTCGGAGTATTTGGTGGATATCTATTTAAGAAGAAGTTTCCACCACTTGTTATTGCAATTATAGGTGGTATAGTTTATGCACTAGTACTTGGACGTACTGAAATAGATTTTTCAGGAATAGGATTATATATACCAAATCCAGCTACATCAATTCAAGCTCTTATAAATGGATTTGCAGTAGTATTACCATACTTAACAATAATAATTCCAATTGAAATTTATAATTTTATAGAAACTATGGATAATGTTGAAGCAGCTAATGCAGCTGGGGATAACTATAGTATAAGAGAAGCTCAATTTGTGGATGGAATTTGTACAATGATTTCTGCAAGTTTTGGAGGAGTTGTACCAAATACAGTTTGGCTTGGACATGCTGGTCTTAAAAAATCTGGTGCAAGAATAGGATTCTCTTGGCTTGGAGGAGTACTTTTAGGAATTGCAGGTTTATTTGGTCTATTTACATTCTTCAGTAAACTAGTACCACCAGCAATTGCAGCGATAACATATCTTTGGTGTTCTGTTGTTATGGTATCACAAGCATTTAAAGATTGTAAGGTAAAGCATTATGCAGCTATTGCAGTAGCTATGGTACCACCAGTAGCAGATTATTTGTTTACTCAAGTTACAGGAGCAGTAGGAATGGCAGACGTTTGGACTGAAACATTACCTTCAGGAGTTGTTGGATATCAAGCAGAAACCGCACAATATTTAATTGATCATGGTGTAATGTGGCGAGGTGTTGCAGAAGTAAAATCAGGTGCTATAATAATTGGAATTATCTTAGGAACGATAACAGTATTTATTATTGATAGAAGATTAGATAAAGTAGCAATAACAGCATTAGCAGCGGCAGCACTTGCATTATTTGGATTTATACATAGTGCAGCATTAGGTTTTTATATAACTTCACCTTTTGTAATTGGATATTTAGTTTTTGCAGCAATAGCATTTATTCTTCATTTAGGAAGAGGAAAATGCTTTGATGCACAAGAAGATTTTGAGTATGTATAAAATTAATATTAATGAGATAGGCTTTAATGCTTATCTCATTATTTTTTAGGAAATTTATCGTAAAAATAAGATGATTATATGTATTAATGATAGAATAAAATATAAGGAATATCAGTAAAAGGGGGATATTATTATGAATGTATGGTCAACAATTTGCTTAGTACTTGCAATAATATTTTTAATAGTCTCAATAGTATTTGCAGTATTAAAAGAAAAAGCAACAATAATAATTAGTGGATTCAATTCATTTTCAAAAGAAAAAAGAGAAAGATACGATAAAAAGAAAATGAGTATAGATATGAGAAACTCATTTTTACTTTGGGCAATAATATTATTTTTAGGGGCAATACTCTCATATTTTATAAGTAACTACTTTGCTATTATAGCAATTATTATTTGGGTAATTCTCTTTATAAAAGATGTTCATATAGATCCAGAAAAGGCGTTTAGAAAATATAGAAAATCTCCTAGAAATTAATTTATATATTATTAGAGTAGTGGACTTAAGGTTTGCTACTTTTTTTATTTATAGAAGTAAAATTAAATGAGGGTGTGTTTATTGTTTATTTATTTTGGTATATAATAATACATAAATAACTTTCTTTTAGGAGGTAAGCTTAATGAAGAATAAAGAAGTTAATTTATATGATGTTTTTACAAATTATTCATATAGCCAATTAAAAGATCTGTTTAAAAAGGCAAAGACAAAAGAAGAACAAGATTTTTATATGACTTTATCTAACTTGGTATTACAAAAAGAACAAGCAAAGATCATAGGTAAATAGTATGAAGACTTATACAATTTTTGCAGGCGTTAATGGTGCCGGAAAAACATCAATATATAAATCTATTTATTACAATGAAAATAAAGATGAAAAAAGAATAAATACTGATGAAATGGTAGCTAGAATTGGATCATGGCGAGATAATAATCTTCAAATGAAATGCGCTAGGGAAGCAGTTAAATTAATAAAACAATATATTTCCAAGGGAATATCATTTAATCAGGAAACAACATTATCTGGTAAAAGTATTATCAGGAATATTAAATTAGCAAAAGAAAATGGATTTTATGTGGCCATGAATTATATAAGTGTAGATAATCCTGAAGTTGCTAAGGAAAGAGTTAGAATTAGAGTTAGTAATGGAGGGCATGGAATACCCGATAATGATATAGAAAGAAGATATTATGATTCATTAAATAATTTAAAGCAAGTCATTGAAATATGTGATGAGATAAATATATATGATAATACAAAAATGTTTAGAGAAGTTATGTATTTTCAAAATGGTGATATTGTATGGACGGATATAAATATACCAGATTGTATAAATAAAATATTAAAAAATAGTTAGTAATACATATTATTACTAACTATTTTTATTTATAAGGTTATGTTTTAAAGTGAAAACATAACCTTATTCTTATTTAATAGCCTTTCTAAATTCCTTATATCCAATTAAAATTACCCAAACATATGCTAAAGTTTTAGGTATCATAAGCATTCCAACAAGCATACTTTCAGATGCCCAAAGCACAACTGGAATATAGAATGCAAATGATAAAAATACAGCTATACCAAGATGTTTATAATCTTTATCATTATGTTTAACTCCAGAGCTATATAAAAGATAAATCATAATAATTCCCATAATTGCAAATGGGATATTTCTGTATATGCCCCAGCTAACTGGTGGATTATTTACAAACCATTCATTTTGAGGGAATAGGCAAAGTACAATTCTAATTCCAGCTAATACATACATTGTTATGTCCAATGTTCTTGTATTTTTAACATCAAATCTAATCTTCCAAATTTTATATAGTATAAGATAGAAAACCGTCATAGTTATTGATGTAACTAGCTTACCAAACCCTAGTGAAGCTGCATGACTCTCTAATCCAGTAGTTAATAAAGCATATATTCTAGGAATTAGATGGAATGCATCACCACATCCTAATACTACTGACATTGTTCCAAAAAGTTTAAAATACTTATTATCTTTTGATTTGATTATCATTATTATTCCTAAAATAATAACTGTAGTTAAATAAACTACGTGAAAAATTGGTTCCATAATTGCTTGCATAAATAATCTCCTTATTAAATTATTTGTGATTAAGCTATTTTTTAGTAATGTTTATTTTTTAGATAGCGCTGTAAGAACATTTTAATAAGTAATTAGTTCTGAAGGGTTGTCTAAAAAATTAACAATGACTTAAAACAGTATTAATTCTGATATTAGTTTATTATGTTTATATTTAACTGGGATAAATTTCATCTTAAATCCATCTTAAATAAATTCATGTTGTTAGAAATATAGTATATATTAAGTATTTCTATGATATAATCTAAAAAAATAAGGGGAATGGGGATATATGAATAGTATTTTTGATAAGTATAAGGTTTTAATAATTGATGATGAACAAGATATTATAGATATTTTAGATACTGTATTAAAAAGGGAAGGTTTTAGTAATATCTTTATAGCTAATAATGGAACAGATGGAATAGAATTATTCAAAAAGGTTAATCCAGATATAGTACTTTTGGACATTATGCTACCTGATATAAGTGGGTATGATGTTTTTAATGAACTAAGAAAATATAGTCAAGCACCAATATTATTTATATCAGCAAAAGCAGAAGAGGTAGATAGACTATTAGGTTTTGCAATTGGTGCTGATGATTACATTACTAAACCTTTTAGTGCTAAAGAAGTAGCATATAGATTAAAGGCAAGGCTCAAAGCTTTTGATAATGTATCTATAAATAAAAATATAAAGGTTAATAGAATTATTAAGTTTGGGGATATTGAAATAAACGAAGAAACAAGTGAAGTATATAAAGGAGGGAAACTTCTAGAGTTTACTGCAAAGGAATTAAAGTTATTAATGTATTTAATTAATAATCCTAATAGAATAATAAGTAAAGAGATGATTTGTAATGAAGTTTGGGGAGAAAATTTCTTTGGGTATGACAACACAATTACAGTTCACATAAGAAAAATTAGAATGAAAATCGAAGATAATCCATCAAAGCCTAAGTATATAACTACAGTAATTGGATTAGGCTATAAGTTTATAATGAATGGGGAGTAATGTATGAAGGGGAAACTTTTGGCTCATTACGCCGTATCATTTATATTAGGATGTTCAATTATTATAATTATAAATATTGCTTTCATGAGAAGTAACATTTATAAAGAAGGAGCATTATACAATTATCATCCAGAAGAGATAATATCAGAATTTAAGGATTATTTATATTTATCAAAGGATAATAAAGTATTAGTTAATAATGATGGAATAAAATTTCTAGAAGAAAATAATGCTGGACTTCAAATATTAGATGAAAATAATAATGAGGTTTATAATTACAAGAAGCCTGATATAGCTCCATCTAACTATTCTAATGTATCACTTATAAATATGTATAATAATGATGATGAAACTTTGTTTTTAGATGAAAAAACTTTAGGAGATACTGTTTATACATATTTATTATTTTTAGATCCTAATGAAGTGAAAAGAGTAAATTATGTTTATGACTCTAAATTAATTGAGAAGGCACATAAATTTCCTACATTAATTGTTATGAATGTAGTTTTAGTATTAATAATAAGCTTTTTATATACCTTAAGGGTGACTAGACCTATAAGTAGAATTGTCGATAAAATATTAGATTTATCTAATGGTATTTATTCAAAGCGAAAAGTAAAGCTTGGAATTTATTATGAGGTAGAAAATTGTTTAAATCAATTAGAAGAAAGACTTCAAAGTAATGAGAAGGAAAGAGAAAAGTTAGAAAATATGAGGGAAGAGTGGATTTCAAACATTTCTCATGATATAAAAACTCCTCTTACTTCAATTATTGGGAATGCAGAAATAATGGAAGACACTGAATATGAAATAGATGATGAAACAATAAAAAAATGCTGCAACACTATAATAAGTAAAAGTGAATATATAAAAACTTTAGTTGAAGATTTAAATTTATCAACACGATTAAAAAATAATGCTTTAGTTTTAAATAAGGAAAAAATAAATATAGTATCCTTAATAAGACATGTTGTAATTTATATTATAAATGATGAAAAATATAGCCATAGCAATATAAGTTTTAATTATTCAGATGAGGAGATATTACTAGAACTAGATGAGCATTTAATAAAAAGAGTATTTGTAAATCTTATAATAAATTCATTTGTTCATAACAGCAATGATGTAAAGATAAATATAAATATACAAAAGCTTGATGATAATAATGTAGATATTTTAGTAGAGGATAATGGCAAAGGAGTATCTGAAGAAGAGTTAAATAATATATTTAAAAGATATTATAGAGGAACAAATACAAGTAGGAATATAGAAGGGTCAGGATTAGGAATGGCTATAGCTTATGACATTGTTAAAGCTCATGGTGGAAACATTTATGCTACAAGTAAACTAGGACAAGGACTGACAATAGATATAAAATTTTAGATAAAGAGAATTGTAACTTAAATTTAAGGTTGCAATTTTTTTTTTTTTAAGCATCTTTTTGTTTAATAAAGTTATTAATTATATATATAGTTATGCTTGGAATTTATATGATGCTGATTACCCAAAAGTGTTTAATTGATAAAACCTTTTTAATGAATTAGATATTGCTCTTAAAGTAGCTAATATTTATTAGAAAAAATTTATATAACAAAATAAAACATCTATTAAGCAAATGAAAAAATCTACTTATATTTTATAAAATATAAGTAGATTTTTTTATTGATTTCTATATTAAAACCAATTATTTTTACTAAAATTAATTTAAGTCTTTATTAGTTTAAGATAAATTTTTAATATTTTAAAAGTAAATATTTATATATTACTCTATAAATTGTAAAATAGGTATGAGAATAAATTAATGATGAGGAAATAAAAATGTTTAATATAATGATAGTTGATGATAATGAACAGTTACAAAATGAAATAGGCAATGTATTAATTAGTAATGGATATTCAGTTATTAAGCCAAAGGATTTTTCAAACATACCTAATTTAGTAAAGGACAGTAATGTTAATCTTATTTTATTAGATATTAATTTACCGCAAAGTGATGGATTTAAAATTTGTACTGAAGTGCGTAGTTTTTCAAAAGTTCCAATTATATTTATAACAAGTAGAGATACAAATATAGATGAGCTTATGGGTATAACATTAGGAGGAGATGACTTTATAACTAAGCCTTATAACATTCAAATTCTTTTAGCAAGAATAGCTTCTCTTTTAAAAAGAGCATATCCTAATGAAAAATCTATGGATGTTATTGAACATAATGGTATAAAGGTTAATGTTTTATCTAGCACTATAGAGTGTAATGGAAAGGCAATTGAGCTTACTAAAAATGAACTTAAAATATTACATTATCTTTTAAATAATAGGGGAAAGATAGTATCTAGAGTAGATATTATGGAGTATTTATGGGATAGTGCTATGTTTGTAAATGATAATACCCTTACTGTCAATATTACAAGGATAAGAAATAAGATTGAGGAAATAGGGATAAAAGATTTTATAAAGACTAAAAGGGGTCAGGGGTATATAGTATGAGTTTAGGTGATTATATAAAGAGTAGAATAAATGTAATATTACTTAATTTTATAGCCTTAATAACGTTAATTGTATTTTTATTTAGTGTAGGTAATACCTTTGATACTATAAAGGTGGTAGCTTTAGTATGGATTACAATATTAACAATTTACTTATTTTTTGAATATAGAAAGAGAAAGGTATATTTTGATGATATCTTAAAATATACAGAAAATTTAGATAAGAAATATTTAATAAGCGAAGTTATTGATATACCACCATATATTGAGGCTGTACCATATTATACTTTATTAAAAAAAGCTAGTAAATCTATGCGTGAAGAGATTAATGATATTAAGAACCAGCGTAAAGATTATAAAGAGTATATTGAAAAGTGGATTCATGAAGTAAAAACCCCTATATCATCAATAAAGCTTATAGAGGAAAATAATAAGACAATGACTTCAAGAATTATATTACAAGAGCTAGAAAGTCTGGATAGATATGTTGAACAAGCACTTTTTTATGCTAGAAGTGAAGAGGTAGAGAAAGATTATCTTATAAAAGAGATATCTTTAGAAGAATGTGTAAATAAGGCTATTATAAAAAATAAACAGATATTTATCTTAAATAGAATAGATATTGAAATAGATAGTTTAGATAGAAATGTTTATTGTGATAGTAAGTGGTTTGAGTTTATAATAAATCAAATAATAGTTAATGCTGTGAAGTATAGAAAGGAAAAAAGCCCAAAGATTAAAATATGTACTGTAAATATTAAAAATGGAATCCAACTTATAATTGAAGACAATGGGTCTGGAATACCTAGCAATGAAATAAGTCGCGTCTTTGAAAAAGGATTTACAGGAAATAAAGGTAGAATAAATAATAATAAATCTACAGGAATAGGCTTATATCTATGTGAAAAGTTATGCAGCAAGTTAGGAATATTAATATCAATAGAATCAGAAGAAAATTTATATACGAGAGTAAAAATTACATTTCCTAAAGGGAGCTTTGTAAATGTAGCCTCTAAAGTTAATTCATAAAATAGATTAGCTTTAGGGGTTATAAAAATTAAGTGACAACATTGTAACATTAAAGTAACATTAAATCGAATTAGATAAGGGGTAAATAATGTACAATTTTATTGAGGTGGTATAAATGGAAAGGGTATTAAAAATAAAAAATATAGAAAAATATTATGGAAGTAAAGGGAATATAATAAAGGCTATTGATGATATAAGCTTTGATGTTTTTAAAGGAGAATTTGTTGGAGTAATGGGGCCCTCAGGATCAGGAAAGACTACTCTTTTAAATACTATAGCAACAATTGATGAAGTTAGTTCAGGAAATATTTATATAGGAGATATGGACTTAACTGAAATAAATCAAAAAGATATAGCTAAGTTTAGAAGAGAAAATTTAGGTTTTATATTTCAAGATTTTAATCTTTTAGATACATTAACTATTCATGAAAATATTGCATTAGCATTGACTATTAATAAGACTAAGAAAAGTGAAATTGATAGAAAAGTGAAAAAGATAGCAAGAGAGCTTGGGATTGAAGATTTGCTTTTAAAATATCCTTATGAGGTATCAGGAGGGCAAAAGCAAAGAACTGCTTGTGCAAGGGCACTTATTACAAATCCAAAACTTATTCTTGCGGATGAACCAACAGGAGCTTTAGATTCAAGATCAGCACAGATGTTAATTGAGATGATTTCAGATTTAAATAAGAAGCTAGAGGCAACTATACTTATGGTAACTCATGATTCTTTTACTGCAAGTTATTGTGAAAGAATTTTATTTATTAAGGATGGAAAGATATTTACTGAATTAGTAAAGGGCAATAATAGTCGAAGACAATTCTTTAATCAAATATTAGATGTAGTTGCATTGTTAGGTGGTGACGTAAGGGATGTACGCTAAATTAGCAATAAGCAATGCAAAGAAATCAATAAAAGATTATTTAATTTATTTTATAACTATAACTTTATGTGTAAGTTTATTTTATGCTTTTACATCTTTATCAAGTTCTAGTTATGAGTTTATAACAGAAGAATCTTATAAATTTGATATGTTAAAGGACATATTAAAGTATTCAACATATATTATTACAGCATTATTAGTTGTTCTTATAGGATATGTAAATAAATATATGATAAGAAGAAGGCAAAGAGAATTTGCAACATATATACTATTAGGGGCAGAACAAAAAAATGTTGCATTGATGTTTTTTATTGAAACATTAATAGTAGGAATATTGGCTATAATATTGGGTATATTTATTGGGACATTATTTTCTCAAGTAGTTACAGCTTTAGTTCTTATTACAGCAAAGCAAGAGATTGTATTTACTTTAAAGTTATACATGGATACAGTTACCTTAACATTTATATTTTTTGTATCTATGTTTTGTATAATAGGTCTTTATAATATTAAGGTTCTTAAAAAAGTTAAACTTATCAATATGCTTAATGCAGAAAAGAAAACAGAGTTTCAACTTAAGAGATGTGGTAAAGTTTATGGAAGCATATCTATTATATCAACAATATTATATGTAATTGCTGGATATTGTACTTATAAGCTTATAAAAGCAATTGACAATCCAGAGCTTATAAAAGGAAGTGAACAAGCATTTATAATAGTATCTTTAGTTACTTTCATTTTAGGAACATATGCATTGTTTTATTCTTTAGGTTATATAATTATATTTATTAAAAATAGGTGGATAGGATTTAGATACGAAAATACTAATTTATTTTTAATTGGATCAATTGTATCAAAAATAAAAACAGCACCTATTTTGATGGCAACTATATCATTAACCTTTTTAGGTGCAGCAATAAGTTTTAGTTTAACACTTTTAATGTCTGAGTGGAGTTTAGGATACTTAGATTATAGAATTCCTTTTGATATTAGTATTTCAAATGAATATAGTGTACCAGGACGTTTTAGTATAACAGATATAGATGATATTCCTAATATAGACTACGGGGAGATAGTTGAGTATTTAAATGAAGATAATTATAATATTAGTGAATATTGTGAGGTTAATAAATACTTTATAGAGAAAGAAGATTTTTATAAAAGAGAAAAAAGAGATATGCCTATACTAGCTGTTAAATTAAGTGAATTTAATAAATTAAGAAATATGTTAGGGTATGAAAAGGTAAATTTAAAAAATGATGAATTTACTATGCAATGGGCTAAGAGAATACCAAAAGAAGAAGTTGATAAATTTATTAATTCAAATTCTAATTTTAAGGTTAGTAATAAAAGCTTAAGTATTAGTAATACACCTTATTATACTGAATCTCTTGGAGAAGACATTTATAATTTCTATACAAATGCTATCATTATTTTACCGGATGAAATATGTAAAGATTTAATTGTAGCTAGTACTGATTTTTATGCAAATACTAAAAAGGATATGAGTTATGATAATGCTATATCATTTGAAAATGATTACGTACAGAAATGGATTAATAATGAGTATGGAGAATTGGCAAGTAAGTATGATGATGATGGATATGATGATTACTCATATTTTGTTTATGCAAGCACAAAAGTAGCAGAAGTTAGTGAAATATTAAATGCAACATTAGCAATGAGAATACTCGGAATATATTTAGGTATAGTTTTACTTATGATAAGCTTAACAGTACTTGCTTTGCAACAACTTGCAGATTCAATAGAGCATAAAGACAGGTTTAATGTTCTTAAAAAGTTAGGTGTAGAGGAAAAGGAAATAAGTAATATAATTTTAAAGCAAATATCTATATATTTTATTATTCCAATATTGGTAGCAATAATTGGGTTTATAATATTTATATATAATTATGCTGTTATATTTAACAGTGAAATAAGTGCATATATAGGAGAGAAAGGTTTTATATTAAATATAAGAATAGCCTTAGTGTTAATAGTTAGTATCTATGTGGCCTATTTTATAGCTACCTACTATACATTTAAGAGAAATATTAAATGTTAGAAATATACAATAATAAAACGTAAAAGCTCATTTAGATATTATGCTAAGAACTTTTCAATTAATCTAATGAATTCGATTATTAAAAAGGGGAAAAAGAATTACTTTGGGTGAGTTATTTGGAGTTATATAGAAGAAAACAAACATATTTCTAAAACTAAGATAGACTAAAATTAGTCTATCTTAGTTTTTCTTCCATATAAATTGTAATTTAGTAAGAAGCTTTCCAGTATTGTCACTTGTAATGTTATGAATAGTAGTAATCTCGTTATTATCACCATCAATTACTTCAGATGAAATATGTAATGTATCTCCATCAGTTGTTTCTTTCTTAAAGAGTACTTTGATATTAAATAGTTCATATTCATTTAAAATAGATCTTGGCAGAGTATCCATTGCCATTTCCATATACTTTACATTATTTACATGTCCATTAGAGTCTATATCACTGTATCTAATAGGATATTCCTTTATATAATCCTTTTTTTGAATATTAGGAATATCATCTAAAGGAGGTACTTCTTCTAATTCTCCTTCAAGCCCATATATTTCACGTTGATCAGGTGCTATTTTCATAGGACGTCTTTTTTCAAAATCTATTAATATAGCTGTTGAAACAACTTCACCTATAATTTTTCCTTCAGAATCTTTTATATTATTGTGTCTATAGCCATAAAATTTCTTTGTACCTAAAGCCTTAGTGTCTACAGTTATTTTATCTCTAAATTTAGGGTATTCATATATAGTTATGTCATATTTTAAAAGAACCCAAATACACTGATTATGAACAAATCCTTCGTTAGTTTCGCCTAAATAATCAGATTGAGAAATAACAACATCCCATAAGTAATCTACTAAAGATGAAAATTTGCATTTATGTTCAGAGTCAACGTCAAAAATATTTATTCTGTATTCTTTTTCAAAAACATTATTCAATTATATTTCCTCCTATTATAAATTTGGTATGTATTTCATATTAAATATTATATCACAGTTTTAATATTTCCATATTATGTATAGAAGATGTAAGGAATATTAGATTGATAGATATTTTATTCAGGTAGATTAAATATAGTAGGGGCTTGTTGCATGGCATGGTGTATTTGTACAGATGAATTGTTTAAATTTCAAGCGCTTTTATGGAGTTCTACAACCTTTTTACAGATAATAAATAGTAAGTGATTTAGTTAGAATTTATTATTGATGTTATATATAAATTTTATTTATTATTATCAATTTATAATAATTTTATATTGTTTATCAATAAATAATTATTGATTTATCTGTTATAAAATAATATACTATATATAAATTAAATGAAAATTTACTTTATTTAATTTTAATATATATTAAAAGGAAGATTATTTTTATGAATACAACATATGATATTGCAATTATAGGATTAGGACCAGCAGGTTCTGTTCTAGCAAGATTACTTTCCAAGGAATTTAAGATTATTGCCATAGATAAAAAAAACGATCTTGAAAATGGATTTCAAAAATCTTGTGGTGGGTTATTGTCTTCTGATGCTCAGAAGGTTTTTGCAAGATTTGATATGACTATACCAAAAAGTATTTTAGTTGATCCTCAAATTTTTTCTGTAAAAACTATAGATGAAAACAATAAATTAATTCGTTATTATCAAAGGTTTTATATAAATATTAATCGTCATAAATTTGATTTATGGCTAAAATCAATTATTCCAAGTAATGTACATATTTATAATAATTCTAACTGTACTAATATTGAAAAAATAGATACAGGGTATAAAGTAACTTTTTCTGAAAATGGTAAAAAACAGACTATAACAACTAAATATTTAGTTGGAGCGGATGGAGCAAATTCAATTGTTCGTAGAACAATTTATCCAAATAAAAAAATAAGAACCTATATGGCTATTCAGCAATGGTTCTCTGAAGAACATGAAACTCCATTTTATTCTTGTATATTTGATAAGGAAATTACAGACTGTTGTTCATGGTCAATATCAAAAGATAATCACTTTATATTTGGTGGAGCTTATCCAATAGACAATTCAAAAGAAAGATTTGAAAAGCAAAAGAAGAACTTAAGAAAGCAAGGTTTTAAGTTTGGAGAACTATTAAAAACAGAGGCTTGCCTTGTATTAAGACCATCAAAATACTCAGATTTTTGCTGTGGAAAAAATAATGCTTTTTTAATAGGAGAATCAGCAGGGTTTATAAGTCCAAGTTCTCTAGAAGGAATAAGTTCAGCAATAATAAGTGCTGAATATTTAAGCAAAGTATTAAACTCATATAGCAAAAACCCAAATAAAAAATATAGACAAAAAACTTTGAAATTAAGATTAAAAATATTTTCAAAACTATTTAAATGTCCATTTATGTACAATCCTATTTTACGTAAGATTGTACTTAAAAGTAAAATTAATAGCATTGATGTAATAAAAATAGAAAATGATTTTTAATTATGTTATTTTAATAAAAGAGAGAGCTAATAGCTTCTCTTTTTTATTTGCTTTAAAATGATAGAATCTTTTAATCTAAGCCTTTCGTTAGACAAAGGATGAAAATAATATTACCAATAATTTAATTATTTAATTGAATTTTATATGATATATAATTAATATGATAATAAATCTAAAAGATAGGGGAATATTGTATGAGTATATATAAAACTGATTACTTAAAAAGTGTAGTAAGCTTCTAGCAGAAACTGTAGTATATAAGACTATTTTGTTAGGAGCATTTAAGAAATTATAAAATTTAATAGAATAGTTTTGTGCAGTTTTTGCATTAATATTTACGACTTTAATAGTAGATAGGAGCAAAAAGTATGAAATATAAGAAAGCACAAGACATATTACCACAGGATTTAGTTATTAAGCTTCAGGAATTTGTAGATGGAACTTATTTATATATCCCTAAAAAAGGTAGCAATAAAAAATCATGGGGAGATAATACTGGCATTAAAAAAGATTTATATGCAAGAAATAAGAAAATCTATGAAGATTTTAATAATGGAATGACAGTAAAGGAGTTATCAACTAAATACTACTTAGTTGATAATAGTATAAGAAGAATATTAAGAGAATATAAAAATAATATATAAATAAAATTAAAAGATATTTGTTTAATTACAAATATCTTTTTATATATTAAACATAAATAATACAGAATTATTTATGAACTATGTATATATGGATTAATTAGGATAAAATTTATATAGAAATAAAATTAATAGTGTGAGGTATAATTTATGGGGAAAAATAAGTATGATAATCAAGAGTTTTTTGATAAATATATTAAAATGACTCGTTCTATTTATGGGCTTAAAGGCGCTGGTGAGTGGCAGGAATTTAAAAGAATGTTACCAAATTTAGAGGAGAAAAAGGTCTTAGACTTAGGTTGTGGATTTGGATGGCATTGTAAATATGCTATTGAAAATAATGCTAAAGAAGTAGTTGGAGTAGATTCTTCAGAGAAAATGCTTAAACAGGCTAAAAAAATTAATGGGGATTCATCTATAGAGTATGTAAAAGATACAATAGAAAGTGTAAAACTTAAAGAAGAATATTTTGATGTTGTAATAAGTTCATTAGCACTTCATTATGTTGAAAATTTTAAAGAAGTGTGTAAGAAGGTATATGATTGCCTAGTATATGGGGGAGACTTTGTATTTTCAGTTGAACATCCCATATTCACAGCATATGGGAGCCAAGAATGGTATGTTGATGAATTAGGGGATAGACTACATTGGCCAGTAGATAATTACTTTAATGAAGGAAAAAGAAAAAGCATTTTTTTAGGTGAAGAGGTAGTTAAATATCATAAGACTATAACTACATACATTAATACATTAATAGGTTGTGGCTTCGAGATAAAGGAAGTAACTGAGCCAAAGCCACCAAAAGAAATGTTAGAAGGTAATAAAGAAATGCAAGATGAATTACGTAGACCAATGATGTTATTAATATCAGCAAGAAAAAAGAAATAGTGGATATGTGGTAACTTTAATGTTACTGGAAACTAAAAAGTGCCTAATTGTTGTTTTTTATTTAATGAATTATTATGAGTTTGTAAGACAGCACTAAATAATTTTAAATAAAAAACCGGGAGGAATTAAAATGAAATTTAATAATAAAGAAACAGCATTAGTATTAGTAGATCCACAGAATGAATTCTTACATGAAATGGGAGAAGGATATAAATTAGCTAAAGATGTTATTGAGGCTAATAACACTATAGAAAATATTGTATCTCTACTTAAAAAATCAAAGGAAAATGGATATAAAGTATTTATATCACCACATTACTACTATCCACATGATTACACATGGAAATTTGGAACAAATGGTGAGCATATGATGCATGAAATGAAAATGTTTGAAAGAAAAGGACCTTCAGAAGCGGTAGAAAAGAATTCAAGAGCAGATATGCTTGATGAATTTAAGGAATATATTGAAGATGGAGAAACTATAATAGCAAGTCCACATAAAATCTTTGGACCACAAACAAATGATTTAGTATTACAGTTAAGAAAACAAAAAATAGATACTGTAATACTTGCAGGAATGAACTCAAACATTTGTATTGAATCACACATGAGAGATCTAGTAGAACAAGGGTTTGAAGTTTATATTGCAAAGGATGCAACAGCAGCACCAGGAATGGAAGCATACGGAGCAGCAGAAGTTAACTTTGGTATGTTATCAAGTGGTTCATTAACAACAGAAGAAGTATTAAAAGAATTAAATTAATACATAAAATCAAGATTATAATAATTATATAATATATAAAGAGTAGTTAGAGAAGTTTCTTTAGCTACTTTTTTTAATATAATATGTGAAATCAATTCCTACGTATGTCATATATTGATAGTAGTATATAGATTTTATTATAAATCAAAATATTATATTACAAAGGATGATAAATATGAAACTATTTAAGGAGTTATGTTTTAACGGTGAAATAGTAACGCCTAATGATGTGGAATATAATGAAGATAGACAAATATGGAATAGAGCAATACAAAAATGTCCAATTGCTATATTATATTGTACTAGTAGAAAAGATGTTATAAGTGCGTTAAGATTCTGCGTTAGAAAAGATATTAATTTTAGAATTAGATCTGGTGGGCACAATTATGAAGGTTATTCAATTGTAAATAATGGAATAGTAATTGATGTAAGCAGAATGAAGAGAATAAGTATAAATGAATTAAACAATACAGTAAAAATAGAATCAGGAGTACAAAATAGTCAGCTTTATGAATATTTAGGTAAAAGAGGATATCCTTTTCCTGGTGGAACTTGTCCAACTGTAGCATTATCAGGATACACTTTAGGTGGAGGTTGGGGGATGTCTTGTAGATTATTTGGGTTAGGTATAGATAGTGTAGTAGAATTTGAGATTGTAGATTATAGAGGTAAAGTAATTATTGCAAATAGAGATTGTAATAGTGATTTATTTTGGGCATTAAGGGGATCCGGTGGAGGGAATTTTGGAATAGTTACCTCATTAACTTTTAGATTACCACCAAAATTGAATAAAGTAACCTTATTTAGAATATATTATCCAAACACTACTACTAGAGAACAAGCAAAGATTATGGATATATTTCAAAACCTATATCAAACCTTAGATAGAAGGGTAAATATGAGAGCAAGTTTTTATAATGCTGAAGATGAAGGTTTGGCAGTATTTTTTATAGGTTTATTTTATGGAGATATATCAGAGCTAAAGAAAATATTAAAGCCTTTATTAGTAGTACCAAAGGCTGAGTCTGATTTTGAATATACAACTTTTTTAAATGCTATAAGGCAGATTGAGTCTATATATCCAGAGAGTGAAAAATTCAAAACAGAAGGTAGATTTGAAGATAGAATATACTCAAAGTGTGAGTTATTAAAATTAGCATCATCTATTAGAGAAAAACCTATAGGTTCAGTTTATGTTGCAGTCACTTTTTATGGATTAGGTGGGGCGGTGAAGGATAAAGGAAAACATGAAACAGCTTTTTATTATAGAGATTCTAATTATATTATAAGTATACAATCAGTATGGGAAAACTCAATTTATGCTAGAGAAAATAAAGAGTGGGTAGCTAGTAGATTAAATTATTTAGAACTGATTACGGAAGGTTCATATGTTAACTTCCCATACAGTCCACTAATAAATTATGAAGCAAAGTATTATGGTGGAAATGTATGTAGGTTAAGATGTGTAAAAGAAAAATATGATCCATTTAATATATTTAATTATCCACAATCAATAAAAGCAGAATTTAATTTTGTATAGATATTATATTGTGAAATAAATGTGTTAAAAAGTTATATTGGTAAAATTAAAGGTGTCGTATAGACAGGGTATAGTAGTGATAATCAAGTGGGAAAAGTGTTTCCTGTTTATATGATTTAGTATTAAAACCTCATTTAGAGATTAGGTGGAAAGTTTTACTACAAATAAAAAATAAGGTCTAGACTTAATTCTAGACCTTGAAAAGTAACTCTACTTGCTTGAGATTTTTAAGCAAGTCAACTATTATTTCTGTTAATTCAATAATATCTTTATATTTTAATTAATTTTGTGAAATACACTTTTTAGGGCAAGCAAGTTGGTATGCTCCGCAGTCAACACAGCCATCTTCATTGATCAATCTTTTTCTTGAGATATGCATCCAACAATACATACTAGAGTTAATTTAATTTTGGGGTTAAAAGTAACATTTTATTCTGTTTTAATCATAGCTGCAGCTGGTATTAAGATTTCATATTCATCCTTTTCATATAATCAAATAGATAACCAAGAAGAGTTCTACCTACTACAAGATCTCTAGATTCTTTTGATACAATAAATAATTGTATACATCCTTTAAAATTATCTTTTTTTGCATTACCTAAATAAATCCTATTATTTTATTGTCTTTTTCTGCAACTTTGCTAAATGAACTTGCTTTCTATTGGTGAAGTTTCTAAAATTAAAGAGGTTACGATAAAAGCTTTAATATATTATCATAAGGTTGGTATACTTATACCGAAATATATTGATGATGCAATAGGTTATAGATATTATAAAAGGTTTTAGAGCACTAGAAACTAGCATAGCAGAGTTACAACAAATTTTTAAAGAACGTTATGTAATTACAGTACCATGCAAAGAAACTGAAAATTTGAAAGAGTTATTTAATGACTTTTTCAATATAGAATCATATAATTGCCAGATTCAAGTGTTTGTATGATCTTATGAACTTAAAGAAAGACAGAATAAATCTTGTAGAATTTCTCTTATAAATTAAGAAACTTAAGGTTTCTTAAGAAATTTTTATAAGAGTTGTAAACTCTCCTTTCTAAAATAAAATCATGATATGAAGTCATGATATTTAGAAAAGAGGGATAGAAAAATGAAAAGTGGATTAAAAAAGGTTTTAGCGTTTATAATAATTATTATTGGAATTTTATACATGTTAGATTTTATAGGCATGGGATCAAGGGATATAAATAATAAAAAAAATATATTTAATTTAAAAGGTGCAGAGATGGCGACACAAACAAAGAGTCCTAATTTAGGAACGGAATTGATTTTAGTAAATAGAAAATATGGACTAAGCAAATATTATGAACCAGAAGATTCAACGATACCAAATATAGAATTTACAGACGAAGCAACTAATGAAGAAAAACATGTAGCTGGAATTGTGGTAAAACCATTAGAGGATATGGTGAATACAGCTAAAGAAGAAGGAATAATATTACTTGGAAATTCAGCTTATAGATCATATAGATCTCAAACTAAAACTTATAATAATAGGGTAGAAGCAGAAGGACGGGAACGTGCAGATGCATATGTAGCAAGACCAGGATTTAGTGAACATCAAACAGGATTATGTATTGATATTACTAATAGGGATAAATATTTTGCACAGGGAACAAAAGAGGCAGATTGGCTTGCGAATAATTGTTATAAATTTGGATTTATTATAAGATATCCTTATGGAAAGAAAAATGTAACAGGTATAGAGTATGAACCTTGGCATGTTAGATACGTTGGCAAAAAAGCTGCTAAGGATATTTATGATAATAAGATTACATTAGAAGAGTATCTTGGAAAATAAATATATAATTGGAGGGGTATATGAATAATAACATTCTTGTAGTAGATGATGAAAATGAAATAAGAGACTTATTAGAAATAAATCTTAGAAATGAAGGATATAATGTTTTTAAGGCAAAATGCGGAGAAGAAGCCTTAGAGATATTAGATAAAGAAGAAATTCATTTAATGGTTTTAGATATAATGATGCCAGGTATGGATGGTTTAGAAGTTTGTAGAAGGGCAAGAGAAAAATATAATATTCCAATACTTATGTTAAGTGCAAAAGTGGAGGATATGGATAGAATACAAGGAATCATGACTGGTGCAGATGATTATGTATGTAAGCCATTTAATCATTTAGAACTTACAGTTAGAATAAGAGCATTACTTAGAAGGGCATACTTTTTAAATACTAAAATGCAAACTTCAAATGACATAATAAGAATTGAGTCAATGGTTATAGATAAGAGTAAACATAAGGTAACTGTAGATGATAATGAAGTATCATTAACTGCAAGGGAATTTGATATTTTATATTTATTAGCTACAAATAGAGGTAGGGTATTTAATACAGAAGAAATATTTGAGAAGGTGTGGAAAGAAAGATATTATCAATCAAATAATACAGTAATGGTTCATATGAGTAGAATCAGAGATAAACTAGAACAACATATGGCAGGCAATAAGATAATTCACACTGTATGGGGAGTTGGTTATAAAATTGAAAAATAAAAAGGTTTATAAACATTGGGAATTAACATTAATTGATATAGCTATTTCTGCAATATTAACTTACTTTACAGTAATAATAATTAGAGGGATTATAGTATTTCTTTATAGATATACTACAATTCAAGTTATTAATAATATTATAAATCTATGGCGTTATATACATGAGATGTACCTTGATGGAATTATTTATTTAGTTGCCGGATTAGGATTATTTATAATATTTTATTTACTTGTTAAGAGATATAGAAGAAATAGGAGTCTGGTGAATATTATAAATGAAACTGAAATAATGGCTAATGGTGATTTGGATAGATCAATAAATGCTTACGAAGAAGGAGATATCAAAAAGTTAGCAGATAATATAAACAGTATATCAAAACAGCTTAAAGATAGAACTATAGAGGAGCGAAAAGCACAGCAAACAAAAACAGATTTAATAACAAATGTTTCTCATGATTTAAGAACTCCATTAACTTCAATAATGGGATATTTAGAAATAATTGATAGCGATCAGTATGATGATGAAGTAAGGCTTAGATATTATGCAAGTATTGCATATGAAAAATCAAAGAGCTTAAATCTTCTTATAAATGATTTATTTGAATTAACTAAAATGCAGAATAATACTATTAATTTAGATAAGAGAGAAATTAATTTAGTAGAATTATTAGGTCAAGTAGTTGCTTATTTTGAATGCCAGTTTAAGAATGCAGATATGGAATCAAGAATTTATTTTTCAGATGATAAACTAATAGTAAGTGCAGATGCAGAAAAATTAGTAAGAGCTTTTGAAAATTTATTATCTAATGCAATTAAGTATGGCAAAGACGGACATTATGTTGATGTAACAACAAAGCTTGAAAATAATATGGCAGTAATTCAAGTTATAAATTATGGTAAGGCAATATCTTCAATAGATCTTCCAAATATATTTGATAGATTCTATAGAGTAGAAAAATCAAGAAATAGTGATATAGGGGGATCAGGGTTAGGACTTGCAATAACTAAAAATATTATTGAGTTACATGAAGGAACAATAGAGGCTTATAGTGATGATTCAAGAACAATATTTGAAGTTAGGTTACCAGTTTTAAATAAATAGACTTATTAATATATATGTTTAATATTTAGAATGGCAATAATGTAATTAAAATAGTTAAAATCTAGGTGTATAGTTTAAGATAAAATGCTATTACTTAAATATATATAGAAAATACAAAGCATAAATAGAGGTAAGTTATGAAAATTAATAGATTAACTGAGATAATAATAATAATACTTCTAAATAAAAGAATTGTAACAGCAAAAGAATTAGCAGATAAATTTCAAATTTAAAAAACCTAGAAGATATCAAATATTTTCTAGGATTTTCTTTTTTGTTAAAGATGATAGGATATATATGATTAACATTCAATAAACATAAGAAAGTGTATAATTAATTGGCACTTTTAAAAGACTTAGGAGATGAGGTAATGAGAATTTTAATAATAGAAGATAATAAGGAACTCGCTTATAACATTAAGGAAGGATTAGAAAATCTAAAATTTAGTGTTGATGTAGCTAATCTTGGATTAGATGGAGAGGAGAAGGCTTTTGTAAATTCTTACAATATTATTTTGTTAGATTTAAATTTGCCTGATAAAGATGGGTTAGAAATTTTGGAATATTTAAGGAGTAATAAAATAAATACTCCAATAATAATTGTTACAGCTAGAGATGAGGTTAAAGAACTTGCTAGAGGGTTAGATTTGGGAGCTGATGATTACATAGTTAAACCATTTCAACTATTAGAACTTAGAGCAAGGATACAAGCTGTGATAAGAAGATTTCATGGAAGAGCAAATCCAAATATAATTATAGGAAATATAGAGGTAAATCCAGCTTCTAGGAAGGTTTTTATAGATAAAAAGGAAGTAGAGCTTGGAGTAAAAGAATTTGATATATTTGAATATATTATTAATAGACATCCTGATGTTGTATCAAGTGAGGATATAGCAGAACATGTGTATGATGAATTTTTTGATCCAACCTCTTCTGTACTTAGAGTTCATATAGCTAAATTAAAGAAAAAATTAAAAGAAGCTTGTGGGAAAGAAGTTTTAAAAACAACTAGAGGAAAGGGATATTCAATATGCGAAGAATGATTAAATGGAATAAAAAAACAGGATTAATTTTAGTTATATATTCAATGGTTATAACTATTATATTTGTAGTTGGTATATTAATCTATCTTAGAACCTTTAATAATAATAAATACAATGTTTTACCAAATAATTTAGTAGACTTAGGAAGCATTAATTATAGAACTATAAATGAATTGAAAAATACTAATGATATTTATGCTGATTTTACTAAAGACGATATAACTAAATATGCTACTGCTAAAGATTCTATTATTAGTAGAGATCAAATAGAAAATTATTATGCAGCTAAGTTATATAGTAATTTACCAGTATTAATGATGATAATATGTATTCTTACTATAGTTTTTACCTGGATACTGTGGATTATATTAAAAAAAATAGAAAAGGAAGAAGTATTAACTATTGCACGTAGTTTAATTAATATAGAAGGTAAAGAATATAATATTGAGAACTTAGATCCTGTTTTAGTAGAGGTTTATACTGGTCTAAAAGAAAAATTTAATAATCATATAGAGGACTATAAAAGATTACATTCGTATATATCACATGAGCAAAAAAATGCAATTGCTATATTAAAAACTAAACTTGAAATAAATGGTGATAAGGAGCTATTAAAAAATTTAGACTATATAACTGATAGTATAGAAGATATACTAACAGTTAGTGATTCAAATGAAGTAGACGGAATGGCAAATATTGATGTTGCTCTTATATGTGCAGAGGTGATTGATCAATATAAGAAAGTATATAATGATATTTCTTTTGATTTTGATGAAGAGGGTAACACAAATATTTATGCAAAAGAAAGATGGATATATAGAGCTATAGCTAATTTGTTAGATAATGCAGTAAAGTATGGAGAAAATAAACCTATAGAGGTTTCGGTATATAATAAAAATAATAGTGTGATTATTACTGTAAAGGATAATGGAATAGGAATGTCTGAGGATAAGTTAGATAAAATTTTTGATAATAGATATAGGGTAAATAGACTTAATAAGGATGGTTATGGAATAGGGTTAAGTCTTGTAAGTCATGTATGTGATTTATGTGATGGGTATGTATGGGTTGATAGTAATTTAGGCAAGGGATCAGTATTCTATCTTGCATTCAGAGCTTGTTAGGTAAAAAACAGTAGGTTAATTAAAAAACTACTGTTTTTATTTTATGTTAATTATACATGGAAATAAAATAGATAAACATTCAATTAACATAGTAATTGTTATAATTTACTTATAAACAAGTATAAAGTGAGTATAAGGATAGGAGAAAGTAATATGTATATTTTAAAAAATGCTATGAAAAACTTGGTTAGAAACAAGGGAAGAAATATTTTGATAGGAATAATTGTTTTGACAATGATCTCTACTATAGCTATCTCTACGATTATTAATACAACTACTAATGAAGTAATAAAGTCGTATAAAAATAGATTTGGATCGGAGGTTTTTATAGATATAGATCCTGTAAAAGCGCAAAAGGAAATTGAGAAAAATCAAAATAAGATACCTTTTTCAGGAGAAATAACTGGAAAGATGAAAGTCAATTTTGCAGACTCTAAATTGGTCAAGGAATATAAAATGGAAGCAATTTTTGAAGGAGCATCTGAAGAAATAAAAGGTATTGGAGAAGAAGAGTTTAATAAAAGACAAAGTGAAAGACAAAATAATAGACCATTAAAAGGGGCTATTTCTGAGGGAGCAGCAAGCTCAAATAATGTATGGCCATCTTTAAGTGTTAAGGGATATACTGAAAATAATTTACCTAAGGATTTTAAAAATGGCTTTATACAAATTAAAAGCGGAGAAATGTTTAAAGGTAATAATGAAGCAATAATATCTCAGCAGTTAGCAGATTTAAACAAGTTAAAGGCCGGAGATGAACTTGAAATTGCTGATATAAATGAAAAGGATAAAAAACTTAAATTAAAAGTAACAGGTATATATTCAAGATTAAATCAAAAAGATGAAAATATGCCAATTCCTAGTATGGATTTAAGAAATGAAATCTATACAAATTTTAATACATTAGCAGAGTTCGATACTTTATTTAAAGGTGAAAGTGCTCCTATTCAAATTAATGCAACATATTATTTAAATAGTCCAGATGATCTTGAAGCTTTTAAATCAGAGTTGAAATCAAAGGGATTAACAGATAATTTCATAGTTTCAACAGATGAAGAAAGTTACAATAGGATTATAGCACCTGTAAATGGATTAAAAAAGGTATCCGTAATGTTTATGATTGGAATAATGGGATTTGGTTCTATAGTGCTTATTTTACTTTCAGTGTTATCTATTAGGGAAAGAAAATATGAAATTGGTGTATTAAGGGCTATGGGAATGTCTAAGTTTAAATTAGCTATAGGATTTATTTACGAGAGTGTAGCAATTATTATTATATGTCTTACTTTAGGACTGGGAATTGGAGCTATAAGCGCACAACCAGCATCTGATATTTTGTTAAAAGAACAGGTGAAATCAAAAGTAGAACAACAAAATTTAAGACCTTTATATACTCAATCAGGAGAAATAAAAGAGGTAGAAAAGTTAGAAGAATTAGAAGTTAAACTTAGTGTAGATGCTGCTCTAAAAATATCAGGTTTTGCAATTATTTTAGGGTTAATAACTAGCTCAATATCAGTAGGATATGCTACAAAGTATGAACCGATAAAAATACTTTCAGAAAGGAATTAGGTGAGAGATATGGGAGTTCTTAAATTAAAAGATGTTTCTTATAGATATGAAGGAAGCAAAAAAAATGTTTTAAATAAAATAAATATAGAGTTTGAAAAGGGGTGTGTATACACTATTGTAGGGAAATCAGGAGCTGGGAAAAGTACTTTATTGTCATTAATATCAGGATTAGATGTATGCACTGGTGGAGTAGTTGAGTATAAAGATAAGGATTTGAAAGAAATAAATAGAGATGTTTATAGGGCTGAAAATATAGGTGTTATATTTCAAGGATATAATTTATTAAATAATGCAACATCTTTAGAAAACATAATGCTATCAATGGAGATTAGTAAAGATAAGAGAAAAAATAAAAAAGAAATAGCTTTTAAATTGTTGGATAGTATTGGAATTAATAGAGAAAAAGCTAGCAGAAAGGTATTAAGATTATCAGGAGGAGAGCAACAGAGGGTCGGAATTGCCAGAGCATTGTCACATAATCCAGATATAATTATAGCAGATGAACCTACAGGAAATTTGGATGAAGAAACAGAAAAAAATATAATGAGTATTTTGACTTCATTGGCTCATGAAGAAAATAAATGTGTTATTATTGTAACTCATTCAACTAAAGTAACTAAGTATGCTGATGAGATATGGGGACTTGCAAAGGGAAAACTTATGTTTGTAAAATAAGTTAATAAAAAAAGGTGTAGGGAGAGTGTTGATTTTGAAAATAGATAGTAAGAATGTATCTATAGTTTCGATAGTTTTTTATGTTATGGCAGGATTAATGATATTATACTCAATATTTACTTTAGTTAATTCTTATGACTATATCTCTGAACTTGTAAATCAAGGACGAATAAGTATTAAATATCAATTTAAAGAAGTGATAATATATTATATGAATGCATGTATGCCGTATGTATTTTATTCAATAGTATTTGGAGCTATAGGATATATAATAAATAAATTAGAATGTATAAGAAAAGAGAAAAATAATAAACATGATAATATAATTAACTGTAATAAAGAACACTATAGTGTAAATAAAATGAAATCTAATGACGATGAAATAGATTTATTTCTGAAAGATTTAGAGGTAAAACAAAATTAATATAAAGCATAAATTAATTATTAAAGGAGTTTAGAATATAAACTCCCTTATTTTTATATTTATAAATATTAATTTCTTTAAATGGGTGAAGATATGTATTTTAACAAGATTATTAGAATAAATGAAGTAGAAAAAATGAAAAGTTTTTATAGAACTGCTATAAGAACTATTATTTTAAAGGATAAAGATATACTTATAGATTTCACTAAAAATGTAATAATATAATTTTGGAGGTGTTTGTATGAAAAAGACATTATATGATTATAAAGAGATAATTAAAAAGTTACCTCTGAAAGATAAATATACAAAAGAAGAATTATTAATAGAAGATTTCTTAATTGATAAAAAAGATAATATAGAAATATATTACGCTCCACATAATGAGTATATTAATAAAAAAGCTAAAGTGTTTATAATTGGAATAACTCCAGGTTTTCAACAAATGAGTACAGCAATTGCTACTGCAAGAAAAGAGTTAGAAGTAAGCGATGATATTGAATCAATTCAGTATAAGTGTAAAGTTGCAGGACGTTTTAGTGGATCTTTAAGAAAGAATATAATAAGTATGTTAGATGAGATAGAACTTAATAAAGTGTTGAATATAGATAGTTGTAGTGAATTATTTGCTGAAAAGGACTATTTATTACATACAGTATCTTTAATTCCGTATTCTGTTTTTGTTAAAAAACAAAATTACTCAGGACATACTCCAACGTTAATTAAAAGTGATTTTTTAATGAAATATGTTCGTGAGAATTTTATTAATGAACTTAGAAGCTTAGATAATTTTGAAGATATATTATTAATACCACTAGGTAGGGCAGTAGAAGAAGTTTTATGTAAATTAGAAGAAGAGGGAATCATAAATGAAAATCAAATTCTTAAAGGATTTCCACATCCATCTGGAGCAAATGTTAATAGAATACCTCAATTAAATGAAAATAAGGATTATATGATGAGTTTTATTAAAGAGAAAAAATGGGATTAATGTTATAGAAATAGATAATAACTATCAGATTTTAAATAAATTATAAACTAAAATCGACTTGTATTTTAAATAAATTATATATAAAATAATGATTATATTGTAAAATAAGGGGGATTTTCTTATGGCAAGACCTGGTATTAATGCATAGCAAGGCTATTGCATTATAATAAAAGTAATATAATAGCCTTTGCTAACCCTAAATAGAATCTAAAAATTTAGGAGGAGCATTATGTGCTATAAAACAGCAAAAGACATACTTCCAATAGAAGTCATGGAACTTATTCAGCAGTATGTACAAGGTGAGTATATATACATCCCAAAGAAAGAGAATAATAGAAAAGCTTGGGGAGAGACAACTAATATACGAAGTGAAATTAAATTAAGAGATTTAAAAATTTATGATGAATATAAAAGTGGAGCTAGTAGAATAGCCCTTGCAGAAAAGTATTTTTTATCAAAAAAGAGTATAGATAGAATAATATTAAAAGAGAAATCTAAATAAAGATTAAACAAGTCATAGACTATTTATATAGTTTATGGCTTATTTTTATTTCAGAAAAAAGTAATAGGTTTATAAAAGGATAAATTTAAAATATGATATTAATAGGTATTAGATGGGAGAGGGAAGATATGAAAATTATAATTGTTAATAGAAGTAACTTTTATAAGATATTTAATTATTGGAAAGAGATTTCAAAGGATATTCCGTATTTCTATCAAGTTGATATAGAAGGTTTAAAAACTTGTTTCTTTGAAGATAGTTATGAAGGTGAAAAAATGTTTGATTATATAGAAACTTACTTAGTAGAGGAAGATAAGGAAGTTCTAGGGTTTATTCAGTTTGGACAGCCTCATATATATTTTGATACTACTGGTGAGAAACTTTATTCGCCTAATATAGGTATAATAAGAAATATTTATTTCAATGAAGGCAGAGCTGATGCAGGTAATTTATTAATAAAAAAGGCTCAAGAGAATTTTAGTAATAATAAATTTGACAGCTACTTTGCTTTTAATCATAGTTTAGGATTAAGCTGTAATGCACGTCATGGTAAGCTTCATGAAAGTAAAATCTATATTGCAGATTTACTTAAAGAGTATGGATATCATATTGAACATGAAAATATATATTATAGTATTGATTTAACAGAAATAGGTGAAGATTCTTCTTATTTATGCGATGCCTCCGCTTATAAAGATATTAAGTTAATTAAGAATGGGGTAAGTAAATATAATAAAGAGATTATTGATTTAGTCTATAAGAATGAAAAAGTAGGAGAAGTTAAAATCTTATATTTAAATAAAATAAATACTGCCTACGTGAATGTTATATGGATAGATGATAATCATAGAAGCAAAGGTCTTGGAGGTAAATTTATTAGAGTAATTTCTAAAGACTTAATAGACAATGGGTTTACTAGAATGGATTTAGATACAGCAAAAAATAATATAAGTGCCCAAAGGTTTTATGACAGAAATGGATTTACCAATAGAGGTATTACAAGAAGTTATATGAGAGATGGAGAAGAGATATAGCTAACGAAAGAGATAGAAAATTAGTGTATTGTATGAGACTAAATGAATTTAAATTAATAAATAATTATAGAAATAATAAAAAAATATAGAGTGATTTTTTGCAAATATATCTGTTAATAAACTTAGTATTATAAATAAGATTAGAATAGCTTTCGTTTTTGGAGTAAATAATAATAAACGAAAGCTATTTAAATTGCAATCGAAATAATTGTATGATATTGTATTAATGAAAAGAGTGGTGAATTGATATATGGCTAAGATGTTAGATAGACATACTAAAATTTTAGAGTTATTAACAGAGAATAAAAAAATAGAAGTTACTAAGTTATCTGAGTTATTAAATGTGTCTCAAGTAACTATTCGTAAAGATTTAATACAATTAGAAAATAAAGGTCTTATTATTAGAGAGCATGGTTTTGCAACATTAAATTCAAGTGATGATATTAATAATCGTTTAGCTTATCACTATGATATTAAAAGAAGGATTGCAACAGTCGCTACTGAGTCAGTAATGGATGGAGAAACTGTTATGATAGAATCAGGGTCTTGCTGTGCATTAGTTGCCCTTGAAATAGCAAGAACAAAAAAAGATATTACCATCATTACAAATTCAGCTTTTATCGCTGAATATATAAGAAAAGAATCCAATACAAGAATTATTTTGTTAGGTGGAGAATATCAAAATGAGTCTCAAGTAATGGTTGGGCCTATTACTAGAAAATGTGTAGAATCTTTCTTTGTAGATAAATTATTTATTGGAACTGATGGGTTTTCAGAAGCATCAGGATTTACAGGCAAGGATTATATGAGAAGTGAAACCGTACGTGATATGGCAAAACAAGCTAATCATGTAATCATTGTTACTGAGTCAACTAAATTTTCTCAAAAGGGTGTTGTTAATTTAATTGAAACTGATGAGATTAGTTCTGTTGTAACGGATGTAAATATACCTAAAGAATATGAAGATTATTTGTCTAGTAAAAATATAGAAGTAAAAAAAGTAGAATATTAAAAGGGACTGTATTAAAATAGCCAGTGCCTAAAATAGAACTTATACTTATAGAATATTAAGCAATCAGTACAAGTTTAATAATAAAACCAGTAGAAATATTCATTCTACTGGTTAAATTTTTGTTCGTAGCTATTCATATAATTTACTAAATTGTAGTTATGAGGTGGCCCCTGCTTTATTAGAAGAAGCAATTAAATCCTTTATTAATAAATACTTCTTGATAATTCTTTAAATCTTCAGGGTGCAAAGCTTTTGTATCTTTTAGAGTGTATACTTTATTTAACATATCATATTTTTTTTCACCAAATTGGTGGAATGGAAGAAGTTGCACACGTTCTGCACCAACATCTTTTAATAAATCTGCTATTCCACTAGCATCTTCTAAAGAATTATTAAAATCAGGTATAACTGGAATTCTTGGCAAAACATTTATTTCATTTTCAATTGCCCATTTCAAGTTTTGAGTAATCAAATCATTATAAACACCGGTACCTTCAAAATGTTTATTACTATCATAATGCTTAACATCAAATAGTAGTAGGTCAAACAAAATAGAGAGTTCTTTAAACACTTCATGATCAATGTATCCAGTTGTTTCAATTGCAACATTTATATTTTCTTTTTTTAAAGCTGCAACTAGCTCCTTTAGGAAGGCTGGTTGGCTCATTCCTTCACCACCTGAAATTGTTACACCTCCATTTGATTCCTCATAGAAATCTTTGTCTTTAAGACATTTATCAAGAATTTCTTCAATTTCTTTATATTCACCTTCATTTTTAAGAGCATCATTAGGACAATTTGCGATACATTGTAAACATCCTATACATTTTTTATCATCAATAGTGATTCTATTATCAATTATGCTAATAGCATTTTGGTTACAAGTACTAATACATGTCTTACATCTTGAACATTTTGATTGATCCCATAGTATTTGAATACTATCTAGCTGTGATTCAGGGTTAGAACACCATTTGCATCTTAAAGGACACCCTTTAAAAAATACAGTAGTTCTTATTCCAGGACCGTCATGAATACTAAATTTTTGAATATTAAATATTATACCTTTATCTTTCATATTACTTCCTCCCCTTATTATATTTATATAATAGCATTATAGGTTATCAAAGTAAATAAAATTGTTTCAAATGAAACTTTTTTATATTCTTTATGAAATAAAATATTGACAATAATACTTAATATGATAGTATGTAATTATAGACGAAAGGAAATGAACTTATGAATGAAACTTAAATAATATATTTCCCTTAAGGAGGAGAAAGAATGAAAAATCATTTTGGATTATTAACTAATAGAATGTATGATTTTAGAGAAGAATTATTAGAAACTAAAGCATCAGTTGATGCTACAAGAGCAATTCTTACTACTGAGGCTTATAGAGAACACGCAGATAAGCCAATAATCGTGAAAAGAGCATACATGCTTAAAAACATTTTAGAGAAGATGCCTATCTTTATTGAAAAGCAAACATTAATTGTTGGTAACCAAGCAAAAGCTAATAGAGCAGCTCCTATTTTCCCTGAATATGCTATGGATTGGGTAGTCAGAGAGTTAGATGAGTTTGAAAAAAGAGATGGTGATGTTTTCTATATTGATGAAGAGACTAAAGAAGAACTTAGAAATATAGCTCCATATTGGGAACATAACACAACTCTTGATAAAGGTTTAGCAAATATTCCTCCAAGTAGTAGGGTATTATATGATTTAGGAATTATTAAAGCTGAGGGAAATATTACTAGTGGTGACGCCCATATTGCAGTTGATTATGGACGCATTATGAAAAATGGATTAAAGGAATATGAGGAAAGGACTATTGCTGCAATAGATGCGCTAGACCTTACTGACTTCCATAATATAAAAAAATATCATTTCTATGAAGCAATACTAATTGTAATGGATGCAATTAAAACTTTTGCTAAAAGATATTCTAATTTAGCAAAAGATATGGCAGAAAAAGAAAATGATGAAACTAGAAAAATGGAATTAATAGAAATTGCTAGAATAATGGATAAAGTTCCATATGAACCATCAGGCAGCTTCTATGAAGCAGTTCAATCAATGTGGTTTGTGCATTTAATTCTTCAAATTGAATCTAATGGACATTCATTATCATATGGTAGAATGGATCAATATTTATATCCATATTTAGAAAAAGATTTAGAAAGTGGAAATATTACTGAAGATAAAGCTGTTGAGTTATTAACAAATTTATGGCTTAAAACATTCACAATCAATAAAGTAAGAAGTTGGTCTCATACACAATTTAGTGCTGGATCACCTTTATATCAAAATGTTACTGTTGGTGGACAAACTATAGATAAAAAAGATGCAGTTAATAAATTATCTTATTTAATTTTAAAATCTGTTGCTCAAACAAAATTACCTCAGCCTAACCTAACTGTTAGATATCATAAAGGGTTAGATGATAAATTTATGAATGAAGCAATTGAAGTTCTTAAATTAGGAACTGGAATGCCTGCCTTTAATTCAGATGAAGTTATTATTCCTTCATTTATTGAGAAAGGTGTTACAGAAGAAGATGCTTATAACTATAGTGCAATTGGTTGTGTTGAAGTTGCTGTTCCTGGTAAATGGGGATATCGTTGCACAGGTATGAGTTTTATAAATTTCCCTAAGACATTATTAATTGCAATGAATGAAGGGGTTGATCCTGCTAGCAAAACTAAACTAGTTGAAGGATTAACACATTTTGATAATATGGCAAGTTATGAAGAGTTAAAAGAAGCGTGGGATATAACTATCCGTGAATTTACTAAGCATAGTGTTATTATTGAAAATTGCTGTGATTTAGTTTTAGAAGATGATGTACCAGATGTGCTATGTAGTGCTTTAACTGATGATTGTATTGGTAGAGGTAAGCCTCTAAAAGAAGGTGGAGCTATATATGACTTTATCTCAGGATTACAAGTGGGTATTGCAAACTTAGCTGATTCCCTTGCTGCAATTAAAAAGTTAGTATTTGAAGAAAAGAAAATTTCTACAACAGAGTTATGGAATGCTTTAATGGAGGACTTTGCAAGTGACAAAGGTAAAATGATTCAAAAAACATTGATTGAGGATGCTCCTAAATATGGTAATGATGATGATTATGTAGATAAGCTAGTTGTTGATGCTTACAACACTTATATAGATGAGGTTAAAAAGTATCCAAATACAAGATACGGAAGAGGACCAATTGGTGGAGTTAGATATGCAGGAACTTCATCAATATCAGCAAATGTAGGTCAGGGGAAAGGTACTTTAGCAACTCCAGATGGACGTAATGCTGGAACACCTCTTGCTGAAGGATGTTCACCATCACATGCAATGGATCAAAATGGACCAACAGCTGTATTTAAGACAGTTTCTAAATTGCCAACTCGTGAAATTACAGGGGGAGTATTGTTAAATCAAAAGGTTACTCCTGCTATGTTATCCACAGAAGAGAATAAGATTAAATTAGCAATGTTAATTAGAACATTCTTTAATAGATTAGAAGGATTCCATGTACAATATAACGTAGTTTCTAGGGATACCTTATTAGATGCTCAAGCGAATCCTGAAAAATACCGTGATTTAATTGTTCGTGTAGCTGGATATTCTGCATTCTTTAATGTGCTATCAAAGCAAACACAAGATGATATTATTGAAAGAACAGAACAAACATTATAAGGAGATAAAGCTATGAAATTTATTATTGATGATGCAAATATTGAATTAATTAAAAATATATATGAGTATTTCCCAGTAGATGGTGTAACTTCAAACCCAACTATATTATCAAAGGCAGGAAGAAATCCATTTGAAGTATTAAAAGAGATACGTGAATTTATTGGTAAGGATGCAGAGCTTCATGTTCAAGTTATATCTAAAAAAGCAGAAGATATGCTAGAAGAGGCAGACCGTATATTAAAAGAATTAGGTAATAATACATTTATTAAAGTACCTGTTACTAGAGAAGGTCTAAAAGCAATTAAAGCATTAAAAGCTAAAGGGATTAATGTTACAGCAACAGCTATATATACTTCTATGCAAGCGTATCTAGCAGGAAAGGCAGGAGCTGATTATGCAGCACCATACATTAATAGAATTGATAATTTAGGTTTTGATGGTATTGAAGTTGCAAAAGAAATTCATGATATCTTTAAAAATAATGGATTGAAATGTGAAGTATTAGGAGCTAGTTTTAAAAACTCTAAACAAGTATTAGAATTAGCTAAATATGGAGTAGGGGCTTCAACAGTAAGTCCTGATGTTATTGAAGGGTTATTAAAAAATGATGCTGTTACTTGTGCAGTGGATGTTTTCACTAAAGACTTTGAAAAATTATGTGGTGAAAATAAAACAATGAAGAATATTTAAAGATAGTAAAGAGGGTAAGGAAACTTACCTTTTTTTACTATCAAAGAGATAATAAATTTAAATATTTATTATCTCTTTTTTATTATTCATTAAATTACAGCCACGTAATTTATGCTAAGTAGATTGAAGTAATAATTTATATGGGGAGTATAAAATATTTATATGAGTAAAAATATTACAAAAATTTTATATATAAATTAATAAAAATGTAAAAATATATATAAAGAATGAAATTTTTATAAAGTTTTTTCGACAAATTTATTGACAAATGACGTAATGTGAAATTAATATATATAAGGGCTAGCGTTTGCAGGAAATATGTTTAATCATTAGGTAATAGTTAACAAGATTTTCTAAGGCGTTTTATAAATTATAAATAACTATGGGATAATTATATTTATAATTGTAGAAAATTTAACATTAAAATATTAAGTAATTATTTCGTGTGTATATTTATACTGTATTGATAGAAAAGTAAAAGAGTTATATAAATTAAATAATTGCAATGATGTAGATAAAATCGATAAGCATATTTATTGTATATCACCTAATTGAAAATAAATAGTTCTGGGTGGTTTAATAAAATATGTAGAGAATATTAACTAAGGAAAAAGCAAATATTATTTAAAGAAGAACAAAAAAAAATAGATTTTATATTTATTTAAACAGGTATCATTTTTTTTATATATAATAGATATTTTTTTAACAAGATAGAGTACATAAATAAAACAGTAAATCTACTTTTCTATAATATTTATTTATATTTTAATAACCTTTTTGAAATACTTATATATAAGTAATCTTTAATTTTACCTTATATTATAGCATAGTTAATTTCAGTAAAAATTAGCTATTTAGTTAGTATTTATTTTATCATCAAATAGATATTGATTGAAATATTCAACAAAAGAAAGAAGGCGAAAAAATGTCACAGAAGAGTACATCTGAGAAGAAAAAAGATAATGAAGTAGAAAAGGCTGACAGATTAACTCCCAAAGATTATCTAAATAAAGTTTTAGCTGGAACTGCTACAGGAATTGTTGTTGGATTAATACCAAACGCAATTTTAGGAGAGATCTTTAAAGCGTTAAGAGGAAGTTATCCAATCTTTGGAGACCTTTATAACGTTGTAAATATTATGCAATTCCTTGTTCCAGTAATGGTTGGGGTTTTAATAGCATTACAATTTAAATTTAATCCTATGCAATCAATTATTGTTGGAGCCGCAGCATTTTTAGGTTCAGGAGCTTATAAAGTTACTGAAGCAGGAGTGCAAATGGTGGGAATTGGTGATTTAATAAATGTTATGCTAGTTTCCTTTTTAGCAGTATATGTTATTCGTTTAATTGGAGATAGATTAGGGTCATTAACAGTTTTACTTTTACCAATTATAGTAGGTGCAGGCGTAGGTGCGATTGGATTATTCATGCTTCCTTATGTAAAGCAAATTACTGTTTATATAGGTAACTTAATTAATACGTTTACTACTTTACAACCATTATTAATGGCTATTTTAATTAGCGTTTCATTCTCAATTTTAATTATTTCTCCAATCTCAACAGTAGCTATTGGTATTGCTATCGGAGTTACTGGATTAGGAGCAGGTTCTGCAGCAATTGGTGTTGCTGCGTGTACAGCTATATTAGTTATTGGTTCTAGAAGAGTAAACCAAAGTGGAGTTACTTTAGCTGTATTATTAGGAGCAATGAAAATGATGATGCCAAACTTAGTAGAGTATCCAAGATTAGCTATTCCAGTTGTTGCTAATGCTATTTTAGGAGGAATTGGAGCATATATGTTCAATATTCTTGGAACACCAAGTAGTGCTGGATTTGGTCTAGTTGGTTTAGTTGGTCCAATTGCTTCTGTTAATGCAGCAGCTGGAGCAGCAGGTGCTATCATTAGCGCTATCGTAGCTTTCATCGTTATCCCATTTGTAGGTGGATTTATAATTGATCTAGTTTGCAGAAAAGTTCTACATTTATATACAGATGAAATTTTTAAATTTATACAAAGCTAATGAAAAAATTTATACAAAACTAATGAATTGGAGTGTGAATAACTAATGAAAATCGCAATTGCTGGAGCCGGCGCAATGGGCTCACGTTATGGTTATATGTTACATGAAAAAGGAAATGATGTATTATTAATTGATGGTTGGGAAGATCACGTAAAGGCTATCAATGAAAGTGGATTGAGAATTGATGAAAATGGAACAAGCAAAAATGTAAAAATTCCAGCTGTTCTACCAAAGGATGCAACAGAAGTTCCAGATTTAGTTATACTATTTACTAAATCAATGGGGTTAGAAGCAATGTTAACTTCTATTAAAAATATATTAGGTCCAAATACTAAAGTATTATGCTTATTAAATGGATTAGGACATGAAGAAACAGTTGCTAAATATGTAAATAAGAAGAATATATTCATGGGAGTAACTTTATGGACAGCAGGATTAGTTGGGCCTGGACATGTTACATTAACTGGTGATGGTAGCTTAGAAGTTCAAAATATTGATTCAAGTATGACTGATGAAGCTAAAGAAATCTGTGATGTGTTAAGTGAAGCTGGTTTAAAAGCTCATTATAGTGAAAATGTTGTATTCTCAATTTGGCGTAAAGCTTGCGTTAATGGTACTTTAAATAGTTGTTGCACACTTTTAGATTGCAATATAAGACAATTTGGAAGCTTAGGTGAGACTTCAAATATAATTCGTAGAATTATTACTGAATTCTCAGAAGTAGCAAAACACTATGGAGTAACATTAGATGTTGAAGAAACTGCAAAGGGAATAGAAGCAATATATGATCCAAGTCAAGCTGGTGAGCATTACCCATCAATGCACCAAGATTTAATTCAGCATCACCGTCGTACAGAAATTGACTATATTAACGGATATGTTTCAAGAAAAGCAAAAGAGTTAGGAATATCAGCTCCATATAATGATCTAATTACTAGTTTTATTCATGCAAAAGAAGATTTACTTGTTTAATATTAAGAATAAGATATTGTTTCTTTAATACCAAATGACTTTACTTTAATACTGTTACTTATGATATTTATAATATTTTTAGAGCAACATTTAATATAATCTTGCTCTTTTTATGCTGCCGATGATTTTAATCTTTCAATTGAGTTAGAAGAGTATCTTATTGGGTATTTATTTGGCACTCTATTGAGACTTACTTTATTGGAAATGAAGAATTAAAATTAGAAAAAATACGATATAATCAAATAATTATATCTGAAATTACTTCGAAAGTTAAAATATGAATATTAAAAAGTATTAGATGTAGCACTTAGAATGAGTATATTAATAAATCATTCTAGGTGCTATTTTTACATTGTAAGTTTATTAAGTTATTGCTACTATAAATGTGCACTTAAAAATATTTTTAAATTTCCAAGCATTTCTTTTATAAATAAATGAAATATTTAATATATACCGTACGACTAATTAGTGAAAAGAAAGTACTTTCAAAACTAGCAGGGGGAAGGCTATGGTTAACAAAGAAAATTTTATAAGGGGTTTAAAGAATAAAAATCCTAAAGCTTTAGATTATTTAATTGATAACTACTCAAATCTTATATTTAAGGTTTCATATGGCGTATTACAAAATAGAGAATTAACTGAAGAGTGCATGAATGATGTATTTCTAAAGATATGGGATAATACTAAATATTTCAATAAGGAGAATGCACAATTCGTAAAATGGATTATGGTAATAGCTAAGTATACAGCTATAGATTTATTAAGAAAAGAAGTACGTGAACCAGATAAGGTGGATATATCATCAGTTGAACTTGGTAGTACAAGAACCTTAGATGATGAACTGGGTCATAAAGATAATCTAGTAAAAGTAAGAAATGAAATTAATAATATGAAAGCAATAGATAAGGAGATATTCTTAAGAAAATTTTATTTAGATGAAGATACTAAAGTTATTAGTAAGTATCTTGGAATATCAGAGAAGTTAATTAATCTAAAAGTATTTAGGGGTAGAAAAAAGCTTAGAGAAAAGCTAGTAAATAAGGGGTGCTAATTATGAATCCAAAGGATATATTAGATAATTTAGATAGTGAAACTATAGAGGATATAGAGTTATCAGAGATAAACATATCAGAAGTAGAAATTAAAAGAACAAAAAAGAATGTTAAAAGGAAACTTAGAAAAAGAGGAAACATCAAAAGAAAGATAGTAGCAAGTGCAGTAGTAGTTATTCTAGTAGGCGTAATAAGTACTCCAGCTGTTGCTTCAAACATACCTGTATTAAATAATATTTATAAGCAATTAGGATTATTTAAAGGATATGAAAAATATACAAATTATATTGGTCAATCAAAGGAGAGTAATGGATATAAAGTTACTATAGAAAATATTATTTCTATACCCAATAAATTGCAGGCAGTAGTTAAGATTGAAAGCAAGGAGCCTTTAAAGAAAAAAGCAAAACAAGATAATTTTATGTTAAGAGTAAATATGGATAAAAGAAAAGCAGGAATTTCTAGTTCTTCAAGTGAAGATAGCTATTATCTTAATGATTATACTATGATATTAAATTACACAGAAGACTTAAATGGAGATACTTATCCTAAGCAAGGAGATTTGACACTTAATATACAAAAGTTATCTGAGGATTTTAAAGAAGTTGAATTAGATTTAAATTTTGATGCAAAAGTGGATTTCTCTTCAGCGTTTAAGGATAAATATAATATAGTGATAAATAAATCAATTAATGATAAAACAAAAATTAAGAGTTTAGAATCAAATGCAATGGGAAGTGAACTTACTTTTTCAGGTGAAGATATAAGGTATATTTATGATTCATGGGGACCAAAATATTATATAGAAGTAGATGGAAAGATATATACTATAACATACGGTGATAATATGGACTTCCCAGAGTTAACAGCCGATGTTATAAGGAATGCTAAATCTATAAATGTTATTTTATCTGATACTAAGGAATCATTAGAATGGACAGGCAATGATGATACAGTTAAGATTGAAAATGGACAGCAAGGTAATATTAAATATCCTAAGATGATAACATCACAGAATGGATTAAAAGGTGAATTTTATAAAATTCAGTGGCAAGGGGATAAACTTAAATTTTATTTTAAAAGTGAGTATGAACCATTAGCTATATTTAATGGAGTAGCTTTAGCTACTTATGATAATGAATATGAGAAAAACTTTAATAGGTATCGTAATAGCTATACTATATCAAAATTGGATGATGGTTATGTTGCCATATTTGATGGGGTAGATAAAAAGAAAAATATAGAACTTAATTATGGAGATCATGGACTTCCATTAGACAATTATAAAAGTCCTCAGATAATAAAAGTAAAGTAGATTATTATAATAAATTGTAATTAAAAACCGTACCATATATAGGTACGGTTTTTTTTGTGTAAAAGCTATAAAGTGAAAATAATAAAAAAATATATTTACAATATATGTAAGTATAATGTAAAATTATATATATCAGGCGATATGTATCGTTAGATATATAATATACCATAAGAAAAGAGGTAATAAAAATGCCACCAAAAAACAAATTTTCTAAAGAACAAATTATAGATGCTGCATTTGAAATTGCTAGAGAGGAAGGTATGGATAGTATAACTATAAGAAAAGTTGCTTCAAAGTTAAAAAGCTCAATTGCACCTATATATGTAAACTTTAACGAATTAGATGAATTGAAAATGGCTGTAATTTCAAAAGTACAAGAAATTAGTACTGATATGATAGTAGAACAAAATACGGGAGATGCATTTTTTGATATAGGGATAGCTAGTATAAAATTTGCTAAGAATTATAGCACAATTTTTAAGGAGCTTTTATTAAAAGAAAGTAGTTATTTAGAAATCTATAATGAAAATATGATGCCAATAATTATTGATGAAATGAAAAAGGACCCAGAACTTAAAAATTTTTCAGAAGAAGAACTTAAAATGCTTTTAACTAAGTTAGAAGCTTTTCAAGTTGGATTATCAATAATGGCTACAAATGAAGCTTTTGCCTCAGAACTAACAGATGAAAAAATTATTGAGATGTTAAAGGATACCTGTGAAGATATAGTCAATGGTATGAAATGTAGAAAAATATAAAGGGGAAATTTATGAAGATATTAGAGGTTAGCAATTTAAAGAAAAAGTATGGTCATAACGAGGTTGTTAAAGGAATTTCATTTTCTGTAAATAAGGGAGAAATTTTAGGGTTCTTAGGGCCAAATGGAGCAGGAAAGAGTACTACAATAAATATACTTTCTACAGCTCTTAGGGCCTCAGATGGTGAAATGAAATTTATGGGAAGAGATATATTGAAAAATAAAAAAGAATATAAAAGCAAGTTAGGAATAGTTCCTCAAAGCTTAGCTATATTTGAAAATTTATCTGCTTTAGAAAATGTAAAATACTTTGGAAGTTTTTATGGATTAAAAGGAGAGAAGCTAAAAACTCAATCTGAGAAAGCATTAGAGATGGTTGGACTTTTAGATAGAGCTAATGATTTACCTAAGACGTATTCTGGAGGAATGAAGAGAAGGTTAAATATAGCTTGTGCTTTAGCGCATAATCCTGAGCTACTAATTTTAGATGAGCCTACAGTTGGGATAGATCCACAATCAAGAAATCATATTTTAGAATCAATTAAAGAATTAAGAAAGAGTGGAACAACTATAATCTATACTACTCACTATATGGAGGAAGTAGAGGCAATAAGTGATAGGGCTTTAATAATTGATAATGGGCAAATTATAGCAGAAGGAACATTAGAAGAATTAAAAGGTCAAATGGAAGAACAGGTTGTTTATAACATTTCTGCAACTGATGTAGAGGAAATAGATAAGGGCATATTACTATCAGTTAAAGGAGTAGAAAAGGTAGAGTGTAAAGAATGTTTAAGGGTAAGTACCTTAAAGGAGTCTAATAACCTAGATAAAATAATTTTAAAGCTTATAGAGAATGATGTAAAAATAAAAAATATAGTTACTGAAGAGCAAAATTTAGAAACTGTCTTCCTGAATCTAACAGGTAGAACTTTAAGAGATTAGGAGGACGTTATGAATTTACTTAATATGGTGAAGTTTGAATTTAAATTAATGGTCAAGACTCCAGTTATGATATTGACATACTTTATTTATCCAGTGCTATTGACTTCAATAATAGGGTATTTAACCCAAAATAACTTTGGGGGAGAAGTAACGTCATATCAGTATTATTCAATTAGCATGATGATATTCATATTCTCAGGGGCAGGACTTGCGAGTGTATATAACTTTATGGACAAACCTATAAAGGAAGGTAATTTAAGACTAATATTTACTCCAATTAGTAATATAGGTATATATTTATCTCAAATAATTACTGGAACAATATTTAGCGGAGTAGGAGCTGGAGTATCAATGATACTTTTTAAAGTATTATTTAGTATAAATTATAATGGAAATGAGTTTATAATCTTTCTATCCTTTGTTGCTTTATCACTTATGTCAAATGCATTAGGTATTCTATTATGCACAATATTAGATGATGTTGGACCTATTAATATGATTTTTAATATGTTACAAATCTTTTTATGTGTACTTGGGGGAGCTTTCATTTCTTTAGAATCATTAGGAGAATTCCCAGCAGCTTTATCAAAGATATCACCAGTAAAATGGTTAATGGATGGATTACTAAATAGTATTTATGATAATAATAATTTCTTACTTTTTATAACAATAGGTGTAAATATAGTTTTAGCAATAATATTTATAGGGATTTGCACTAGAACATTTAAAAGTGAAAAATATTTATAGAAAGGGAGAAATTAAATGAGAAATATATTATTAGTAGTTAAAAATAATTTGCATAGAATTATTAAAGAAAAGATTATATTATTTATAGTAATTATAATATTACCAATTGTAGTTTATTTTGGGATTTATTTTGGTCAAATTGACGATATAAAAGGTAAACTTGCAATAGTTGGAGCTGATGTTAAGCAAGAGACTATGATGAAAGAATCAATGGAAGAGAATTCAAATATAAATCCAGTATTTTTGGATAAAGAACCAACTACTACGGATCTTATAAAAGGAGTTTATTTAGCTGAAATAGATTTTAGAAGTGGTGATCCAAAAGTAATTAGTTATGGAAATGAAGAGATTAAACTATCATTAGAAGCTAGTTTAAGAGGTGAAGTTTATGAGGGAAGTGAGGAGAGCCAAACTGTTGAAGGAAAAATAATAGGGTTCTTAATAATGTTCTTATTCTTTGGTTCTTTAATGGTTATGGATAATTTCCTAACAGATAGAGAAAATGGTATTTATGTAAGGGTACTTCATGGAAAACTTTCTTATTTTCAGTATATGATAGGACAAATTTTGTATTCAATGTTAGCGCTAACACTACCTACAGTAATATTAACATTACTTGTACTAAATGTATTAAATGTTGAATTAAGTATTAGCTATGGGTTAATGTCTTTATTAATAGTATTAGTTGGAATATTAAGTAGTAGTTTTGCTATATTAATTTCTACTCTTTGCAAAAATAAAGTAGCTGTAACAATGGGTGGTTCTGCAATAGCTATGATTACATGCCTTTTAGGAGGATGTATTGTAAATATTGTAGATAGCAATAATGTAATGGAGTTTTTAAGAGGTTTGTTACCTCAAAAAAGATTAATTGATTTAGCTAATAATTTTAATAATAATGACTTAGCATTTTTGTTAGTAATAATAGTTTTATTTATTGGATTTAGTATATTTCTTGGGAAAAAGCAATATGAAAATGGAGAATTCATTTAGATAAAAAGAAAAAATGATTAATTAAGGATTGGTTAAATCTAAATTCTTAATTAATCTTTTTTATTTTCAGAAATGCTAAAGTAAATATTATGAGTATAATATATTGCAAGATTTAATAATATTAACATTTTTTAGAATTAATGTATTAAAAAACTTGAAATAAGGTATAATATACTATATAATATATTTAATTAAAACTTTTAAGGGGTGTTTATTATGAATTATGAGAAGGTTCAATTATTAGTAAATAATAGCATGGAGCTAGATAATGCAGGCGGAATATTTACAGGGAATTCTTTTAGAAAGTGTAATGCTTTATCATTAACATTAAAGGGTAAAAATGCAGATGCTACTAGAATTAATGATGCTATAAAAATTATTAAGGATAATACATCTATGTTATCAAACTTTAGAGGAAATAATCTGTTAACTACTGCAATTACCATATCTCTTGAAAGTGATATGGAAGGTAGCTTTAAAGAACTTATGACTATTAATGAAAGGTTAAAAAATCATTTCTTTACAAATCAGTATTTAATTTTATCTTCTATCGTAATATTTAATGCAAGATATAGAGTGAATATTGATGAGGCAGTAAGAAATACTAGAATGGTTTATGATTACATGAAAAAGAATCATAGATTTTTAACAGGTCAAGAAGATATATCAGCTGCAGCTATGATTGCAACGACTTCTGGAAATATGGAATTAACTTTAAATGAAATAGAAGAATGTTATAAAGCTTTAAGAGATAATGGATTTGGAATAGGCAATAATACACAAAGTTTATCACATATATTACCTCTATTTAGTGGAAGTGTGGATGAAAAAGTTAGTAGGATTGTTAAAGTAGATGAAGCACTAAGGGATAATAGAGTACCGTTAAGATATTATTCATTACCAATCTTAGGAATAGCAGCGGTTATAGCAGATGATCCTAATACTTTTGCAAAAGAAGTAAGAGAAGTTAATGAAAGAATAAAATCTGAAAAGGGATTTGGAAGTTTTACATTAGGTTCAACTATTAGAAATATGATAGCTACAGGCATTGTTGCTTCATATTATGTTGACAAGTTAACTGACACAGATAAACAAAGATTAATAGATACTACTAATAATGTAGCTTTAACAATACAAATAGCTATTGAAATAGCAGCAGCAAGTGCAGCTGCAGCAGCAGGAGCAGCTGCTGCTTCATCATCAGGAAGCTAGAAGATAGGAGAAATTCTAAATGAAAAAGTATTATAAGAAAATTATAAAAATTTTAATATTGGTTATTTTAATTCTTCCAACGACTTCTGCTTTCCCAATAGCTGGGGGAGGATCAGGCGGAGGTGGTGGTGGCGGCGCTGGAGGAGGATCTGGAGGAAGGTCTGGGGGCTCATCAGGCAGAGGAGGTTCTTCAGGTGCGAGTGTAGAATCACAGATTATATCAGGAGCACTTGGTATTTTTACCTTTGTAGGAGGTTTTGAAAAAGTAAAACGTAAAATAATTTTAAAGAGAAAAAAAGATGGATTTTTATCAGCTATTAAAGAGTTTAAAAAATATGATTTGGGTTGGGAATACAATGATATTTCAAATGATATAACAACAGCCTTTTATCTTGTTCAAGAGGCCTGGACTAAAAGAAATCAAGATATAGCAAGGGAGTATATGAGTAAAAAACTTTATACACTTCATAAAACAAAAACAGAATGGATGAAAGTAAGGGAAGAAAAAAATATATTAAAAGATATAGAGCTATTAGAAGTTATACCTATTGGAGCATTAAATTCTAAAGATAGATTTGAAGATATGATTTGGGTTAATATAAAATGTTCAATGGTAGATTATACAATAAATGAAAAAACGAATTCAATTATAGATGGGAATAAATCTAAGCATAAAAGGTATGAGCAATTTTGGAGATTTAAAAGAGATGAAAAACACTGGGTATTAGATGAGATAAAATGGCCTAATGAAATTGAAGATATAGATAGTTATTTTAATATAGAAGAGGAGAATTCACTAGATTTAATTAAATAATAAATCTAAAGTGATTTTTTAGACTTAAAAAACTAATAGCTTTGAAGGTTAGAGAGTTTTATTAAGTTATAAGAATATCTTAAAACTTAAAGATGGGATCAATAAAGGATAGGTTATATGTTAAGATAACCTATCTTTTTTATTAAAATAAAAATTAATTTAAAAAAGTTGTTGACAAATTACTAAATAATAATTATTATTAATTACAAGAGATAAGTGATAGGAAATATCATTTGATAATAAATATCAAGGAGGAATTTAAAATGTCATTAATAAATAAAAAAGTTTCAGAGTTTAAAGTACAAGCATACCACAATGGAGATTTCAGAGAGGTAACATCAGAATCATTAAAGGGACACTGGTCAGTATTTGTATTCTATCCAGCAGACTTTACATTTGTATGTCCAACAGAACTTGGAGAATTAGCAGATAACTATGAAAAGTTTAAGGAAATAGGCTGCGAAGTTTACTCAGTATCAGCAGATACTCATTTCGTTCATAAAGCATGGGCTGATGCTTCAGAAACAATTGGAAAGATTAAGTATCCAATGCTTGCAGATCCAACAGGAAAATTAGCAAGAGATTTTGAAGTTATGATTGAAGAAGAAGGTCTAGCATTAAGAGGATCATTCGTTATTAATCCAGAAGGAGAAATCAAGGCTTACGAGATACATGATTTAGGTATTGGAAGAAGTGCTGATGAATTATTAAGAAAGGTTCAAGCAGCTCAATTCGTTGCAGAACACGGAGATCAAGTTTGTCCAGCTAAATGGCAACCAGGTGAAGAAACATTAACACCAAGCTTAGATTTAGTAGGAAAGCTATAATAGAAGATTAATAGTAAATTTAGTTATAAAACTATAATAGATAATTAAAATTAGTTTAAATACTTAGTTGTGAAAAGATGAATTGATATGATTACTTAAAATATTAATTCATCTTTTTCTTCAAATTAACATTAAGATTCTATGAGTTAAAATTTTAATGATATTTTGAAAGTGATGAAATGTAATGAAATTTGGGAGGTACGTATGGAAAAAATATATGATTTATTAGTAATAGGTGGAGGGCCAGCAGGACTTTCAACAGGGATATATGCAGGTAGAGCTAAATTAAATACGCTAATCATAGAAAAGGAAGAGCTTGGAGGTCAAGTAAATAAAACTTATGAGATATCTAATTATCCAGGGGCTAGAGATAGTAATGGGCCAAAACTTATGCAAGAGATGAGAAATCAAGCAGAGGATTTTGGAGTAAACTTTATTTCTGCTGAAGTTACAGAGGTAGACTTAAAAGGTGACCTTAAAGTTTTAAAGACAGATAAAGGTGAATTAAAAGGTAGAGCTATAGTTGTAGCTACAGGAGCGTCTCCTAGAAAGCTTGGATTTAAGGGTGAAAAAGAATTTACAGGTAGAGGAGTAGCATATTGTTCAACTTGTGATGGACAGTTCTTTGAAGGTTTAGAGGTATTTGTAGTTGGAGCTGGTTTTGCAGCAGCAGAAGAAGCGATATTCTTAACTAAATATGCAACTAAAGTAACAGTAATTGCAAGAGAGCCAGAGTTTACATGTGCTAAATCAATTGCAGATAAGGTGCTTTCACATCCTAAGATAGAAGTTAAATTTAATACAGAAGTACTTGAAGTTAAAGGTGAGGAAATGGTTAACTATGCTAGATTTATTGATAATGTAACTAGCAAAACCTTTGAGTATAATGCTAAAAAAGAAGATGGAGCCTTTGGAGTATTTGTATTTGTAGGATATGCACCTCAAAGTGATTTATTTAAGGGGATTTTAGAGCTAGACAGATTTGGATACATAATGACTAATGAAAATATGGAAACTAATGTACCTGGTGTTTATGTAGCAGGAGATTTAAGACCAAAGCAATTAAGACAAATAGTTACTGCTGTTTCAGATGGAGCGATTGCTGCAACTACAGCTGAAAGATATGTTATTGAACTTAAAGAAAGACTTGGTATAAAAGATGAAGAGTATATAGTTCATAAAAAGGCTGAGAAGGAAGTAGTAACAAATGAGAATTTAGATAATGTTTCAAGAAAGAGTAAACTTTTAAATGATGCTTTAAGAACTCAATTAAAGGGTATATTAGATAGATTAGAAAAAGAAGTTACTCTTGTATCTATAGTAGATGAAAGTAATGCTAAGTCTATAGAACTTAGAGATTTAGTATTAGATATATCAGACCTTGGAGAAAAAGTAAGTGCAGAGATTTATATTAAGGATGAAAATATAGAAATTCAAGATAAAATAAATGCAGACAAGTACCCTGTAGTTGCACTTTTAGATAATGATAAAAATTATAGTGGAGTTAAGTTCCATGGAGTACCAGGTGGACATGAACTAAATTCATTTATATTAGCTATATACAATTTAGGTGGACCAGGGCAACAAATTTCAAGTGATATATTAGAAGAAATTAAAGGTATAGAAAAGAAAACAAACATTAAAGTTTGCGTATCATTATCATGTCATCTATGTCCAGATGTTGTAGTATCATCACAAAGAATAGCTATAGAAAATAAGAATGTAGAAGCTGAAATGCTTGATATTTCAGGATTTAAAGATATAAAGGATAAATTTAAAGTAATGAGTGTACCAGCTATAATTGTAAATGATGAAAAGATTTATTTTGGTGCAAAGAAGATAGATGAGATAATAAGTCTTATAAAGTAGGAAAGTTTAAAATTAGTTATAGGATTGATACCAAAGTATCAAAATTTAAGAAGGATTTATTAAGTAAATAAGTTATATACTTAATAATACTTTATAAAAGTAAATAATAATTTATTATATATTTTGAGTAAAAAGGAAGGTGTTATAAAAATAATACCTTCTTTTTTATATTAATTGAAATTTTTAACATTAGATGATAGGCTTATACTATATATTGTTTAAATACCTTAAAGATAATTAAGTCAATGTAGATAATATATGGGGATTAGATATACTATTGAGTAAACGGGAATAAAAGGAGTAAGTTATGAGAAAATATAAATGTATAATATTTGATTTAGATGGAACTATGTTAGATACAGAGGAAATGAATATAATTCCTCTGCAAAATCTAATCAAAGAGGAGTTAGAAAAAGATATAGATTATGATGATTTACTAAAATATAGAGCATATGCAGGTAAAAAGACTTTAAAATTATTAGGGTTTAAAGATATAGAAAAATCTTATGATAAGTGGGTAAAGTATGTAAATGAATATAAAGATGGAGCAAAGCTATATGAGGGGTTCCATGAAGTTATAAAGTCTTTAAATAAGAATGGAGTCTTATGTGGAATATCAAGCTCAAAGATGAGAGAGCAGTATGAGGTAGATTTCTTTAAGACAGGATTACAAGGATATATGAAAAGTGTTGTTTTGGCAGAAGATACAGATAATCATAAACCTCATCCAGAACCATTATTAAAAGCTGTAGAGATATTAGATATAGATCCAAAAGATTCATTGTACATAGGTGATACTATTGTAGATTATAAAGCAGCAAAATCTGCTGGAATGGATTTTGGACTAGCCGTATGGGGTGCCTATGATACTTCAGAAATAGAGGCAGATTATAATTTAAATGAACCAAAAGATATTTTAAGAGTATTAGAATTATAAATAAAAGATATAGTTTTCAGTGTAAATGTATTAATAGAAGAGGTGCTTGTAGAGTTTAGGCATCTCTTTTGTTTACTAAATAATTTATTTTCATTATTCAAAATTTCATCATAAAATTGTGATATTATCATAATATTATGATTGAAAAGGAGTTATTTTACTTTAGATTAGTGAATTACATGTGTAAAAGTTTAAGAAGAGTTGTGCATAACAATGTATTAAAAGTAGATATATATGATAGAGCATGAAATCTATGATTATATTAAGGGATATTATATAAAGTATTTGTTAAGCAAAATTAATTAAATACGAGGGGGAAAAGGATGATTCACCAAATATTAGATATGTATATTGATAGAAAAGATTTTTTCATTGACTTAACTATTCAACATTTAGAGATTTCAATGACAGCTATTATTATTGCAGCAATTTTAGGACTTATTTTAGGGGTAATAATTAGTCAGTATGAAAAATCATCTAGTTTTGTTTTGGGATTAGTAAATTTCATTTATACAATACCGTCTATTTCATTATTAGGATTCTTGATTCCATTTTCAGGAATAGGGAATACAACGGCAATTATTGCATTAACTATATATGGATTACTACCAATGGTTAGAAGTACGTATACTGGAATTAAAAATATAGATCCATCCATTATTGAGGCAGCAGAAGGTATGGGAAGTACTACGTTTCAAATATTGTATAAGGTAAAATTACCATTATCAATTCCAGTAATTATGTCTGGATTAAGGAATATGGTAGTTATGACAATAGCTTTAACTGGTATTGCTTCATTTATTGGTGCAGGTGGCCTTGGGGTAGCTATATATAGAGGTATTACAACAAACAATGAAGTTATGACTATGGCTGGTAGTATATTAATTGCAGTACTTGCATTAGTATTAGACACAATACTTGGAATTATAGAAAAATCTTTAAATAGAAAAAATAATAAAAAATACAAGGTTAAAAGAAAAGTAATATATATTATATCTTCTATATTAATACTAGGAATTATAATTACTTCAGTATTAAACATTAAAGCTGAAAAAGATACTATAAAAATTGCAACAAAACCAATGACTGAACAATATATTATTGGTGAGATGATGAGTAGATTAATTGAAAATAAACTAGGTTTAAAGGTTGAGTTAACTCAAGGTGTTGGAGGTGGAACATCCAATATTCAACCAGCCATGGAAAAGGGAGAATTCGATATATATCCAGAGTATACAGGAACAGCATGGAATAATGTTTTAAATAAGAAAGGTATATATAATGAATCTATGTTTAACGAATTACAGAAAGAATATAATAAAATTTATAAATTCCAGTGGGTGGGAATGTATGGATTTAATAATACTTATGGTTTAGCAATAAGAAAAGAGATTGCAGATAAGTATAATATAAAAACATATTCTGATTTAGCAAAATATTCTAAGAATCTAGTCTTTGGAGCTGAATATGATTTTTATGAAAGAGAAGATGGATTCGATGCTTTAAGTAAAGCGTATGGACTTAAATTTAAGAAAAATGTTGATTTAGATATAGGACTTAAATATAATGCCATAAAAAATAAAGATATTGATGTTATGAATATATTTACAACAGATGGTCAATTAAATACATCTGATATAGTTGTACTTCAAGATGATAAGAATTTCTATCCATCTTATATGTGTGGAAATGTAGTTAGAGAAGAAGTTATAGACAAGCATCCAGAGATAAAAGAGGTTTTATTAGAATTAAATAATAAACTAGATAATAATGAAATGTCTAAACTAAACTATGAAATAGAAGTAGAGGGGAAAGAGCCACAGGTAGTTGCTAAAGAGTTTTTAACTGAAAAAGGCTTGTTAAAATAGGAGGATTATTATGAGTAATAAGGTAATTATAGAAATGAAAAATATTAAGAAGAAGTATGATGATAAGATAATTCTTGATGATTTTAATCTTAATATTAATAAAGGAGAATTTATTACTGTAATAGGAAGCTCTGGTTGTGGAAAAACAACAGTATTAAAAATGATTAATGGACTTAATGTTCCTGATAAAGGTGATATATTTATAAATGGAAACAATATAAAAAATGAGGATCTAATAGAACTTAGAAGAAGGATTGGTTATTCAATTCAAGGAACTGCCTTATTTCCGCATATGACAGTAGAAAAAAACATATCATATGTTCCAGATTTAATTAATAAAAAAAATAAGGGAAAAATAAAAGAATCTGTTTCAAAATTAATTAAAGTAGTAGGGTTAGAAGAAAGTATTCTAAAGAGATATCCAGATCAATTATCAGGAGGTCAAAAGCAAAGAGTTGGCATTGCAAGATCACTAGCTGCAGGACCAGATATATTATTAATGGATGAGCCTTTTGGTGCAGTAGATGAAATAACAAGAAAGCAGCTTCAAGATGAGATTATTAGAATTCACAAAGAGTTAGGTGTTACTATAATTTTTATAACTCATGATATTAAAGAGGCATTAAAGCTTGGAACTAGAGTATTAGTTATGGATAAAGGAGAAATTATACAGTTTGATAAACCAGATGTAATAAAGAACAATCCCGCAAGTGATTTTGTTAAGAAGCTTATATTATAAAATAAATTTAAAATAGGAAGTTGTATAAATTTTAATATACAACTTCTTTATTTTTAATAAACTATGATAGAATATCTTTAGAAAATAGGAGGGGGTGAATCCTTTGAATTTAGAAACAGTACGTGATAATCTACTAAGGATTAGTTCATCATTTACAAAAACTCAAGGTGAAAAATTATCAAAAGAATCCTTTATAAAAGATCTAGCAGGTAAAAGTATTAATGGAGTCTATCATATATATGGAAAAGTTCTAAGTGATAATAAAAGCAAGACATATAGCACTCACATAAAGATAGACATGAAAACAGATAGGATAATTGATACTAAGTGCACTTGCGAGACCTTTGAAGAGAATAGAAGGCAAATAAGAAATTATGTATGCAAGCATATAGTTGGAACTACATATACATTCTATAATGCAGCAAGAAAAAAGGTAAAGAATAAGAAGACTAATACAAAAGAAGAGAAATTAGAAAATAAAAATACGAATACAAATATAAAAGAAAATAAAGTAAAGAAAGAATTGGAAAGTAAGAGATTTTTAAATTTAGATATAATGATAAAATGCATCAAAAATGATGGAATACCTTCTTTTAAGTGTGAATTTAGAATAGGCTCAGGAGGTACTCATTTAATTCCAGATATTAAAGAATTTATAGATAAGAGCAATAGTAAAAGATCAATAAAATTTAATGAAGGATTTACTTATAACCCAATAAAAGATGAATTCTTAGATAGTGATAGAGACATAATTAAGTTCATAAAACAAAATAAGAAAAAATCACAAGGTAAATATATAACTCTGTATCAAAATGAAATAAAAGACTTTTTAAAATTAATAGATGAAAATAAAAAGATTATATTTAATTATGATTTTATAAATTACGATGTAAGGGTTAAAAAAAGTAATGTCCCGGTTGCCCTAACGGTTAGACTTAAAGGTAATGAATTTATATTAAAGCATCATAATAAATTCCCAGAACTATTAAGTACTAATGGGGAAGCAATGTTTTTTGATAGAGATATATATCTACCAAGAAAGAAACAGTTAAATTCTTATCTTCCAATATATAAAATATTCTTAAAAAATAGTGAGATAAAATATGAGAAATCGCTAGAAAGTCTAAATGCCCTATTAGAAAGTCTTAAAAATATAACTAATGAAGTTGTGTTAGATGAGTATACAAGTGAATATAGAAAGAAATTAATAAGACCTACATTTTATTTCTATAAAGAAAAAGATAATATATATTGCAATGTTAAATTAAGCTATTTTGGGTACATTATAGATTTAATTAAAGATAAATCTAATAGAAGCTTTTTAAGAGATGAGATGAAAGAAAAGCTTATAGATATGGAACTTGAAAGATTTAAATTTATTAAGAATGACAAAGATTTTATGTTTATCGGAGATGATGAAGATATATATGATCTCTTAAGTAGCGGATTCTTAAAGCTACGGGAGATTGGAATAGTTACAGTTTCTAAAGAATTAGAGGGGGTAAATTTAATAGATTCATCAAAGATTTTCTCAGAATTAAATGAGTTTGATAACTTTTATAAGCTTAAATATAGTTTTAATGATTTTACTGTGAAAGAACTTGGAGAAGCTATAAACTTAATGAAAAATGGGAAAAGATTTTATAAGAGTAAAACTTCGTATTTAGATTTAGAAGATCCAGGAGTTGCTAAGTTTTTAAATCTTCTAGAGGATTTAGGATTAGATAAAATATCTGATAATGAAATAGAAATAGACAAAAATAAAATGCTATACCTCCAAGAAAAGCTAAAGGATAGAAATTTATCATTCATAAAAGGAAGTAAGGTTCTTCAAGATATAGTGCAGAAACTTTTAAACAAAGAATATAAAAGAAAACTTGTGCCAAAGAAATTAAATGCAACACTTAGAAATTACCAAGTAGCAGGATTTAAATGGCTTAATGAAATAACAACATTAGGGTTTGGTGGCATACTTGCAGATGATATGGGACTTGGAAAGACTATTCAAGTTATAGCATTTATATTATCTCAAAAGAAAACAAAAACACTTATAGTTACACCAACATCAGTAATTTATAATTGGAAAGATGAGTTTGAAAGATTTGCACCTACACTAAAACTTGGCTTAGCACATGGAAGTAAGGGTTCAAGGGGGAATGTGTTAGATGATTATAAAAAGTATGATGTAATCTTAACTACATATGGAACTCTAAAAAATGATGAGGAAAAGTATAGTGATTTAAGCTTTGATTATTTAATAATAGATGAAGCACAAAATATAAAAAATCATTCAGCACAGTCTACAGTTTCAGTAAAGAAAATAAAATCAAGATGTAATATTGCATTAACTGGAACTCCGATAGAGAACAATTTAATGGAGTTATGGTCAATATTTGATTTTGTGATGCCAGGATATTTATTTACAAAAGAAAGATTTAGAGAAAGATTTGTTGGAAATGATGATGTAAGTGAATTAAAGACATTAATAACGCCATTTATATTAAGAAGACTAAAAAAAGATGTTTTAGATGAATTACCAGATAAGGTTGAGAAGAAATACTTAGTAGAACTTAACTCAAAACAAAAGCAGATTTATAAGTCATATGTAAAAGAGATTAAGATGAAGATAGATACTTCAAGAGATAAAGTGAATCTATTTGCATTCCTTACAAAATTAAGAGAACTATGTTTAGATCCATCTCTTGTGATACCAGATTATGTAGGAAAGAGTGCAAAACTAAACATAGTAAAAGAGTTAGTTGAAGAAGCAAGTGAATCTAGAAAGAAAATATTATTATTCTCGCAATTTACTTCAGTATTAAAGAAGATAGAAGAAGATTTTAAAGAGCATGGAGTAAACTATTTGTACTTAGATGGATCAACATCTGCAAGGGATAGAGTAGAGAGAGTAAAAGAATTTAATGAAGATGAGGATATAAAGGTATTCTTAATATCATTAAAAGCTGGTGGAGTGGGATTAAATCTAACATCAGCAAGTTTAGTTATCCACTTTGATCCATGGTGGAATCCAGCAATTGAAGATCAAGCAACAGATAGAGCACATAGATTTGGACAGAAGAATACTGTTGAAGTAATAAAGCTTGTAGCTAAGGATACAATAGAAGAGAAAATTGTACTTATGCAGGAAGATAAGAAAGAATTAATTCAAAGTCTTATGGATGGAAAGACTATGGATGGTAAAGGTCTTAAGAGACTTAGTGAAGAAGATATAATTAAGTTGTTTGATTAGATAAATAAACGTAGTAGTGAACTCATTAATATAGAGTACTTAATATATATGTATACAATATTTAAAAGGAAAATTATTATAAAGGATAGTATATCTAGATTAAAAAATTCTAAATATACTATCTTTTTTATTATGGTTATCCAAGCCATCTATATTTATAAGCCAATAAACCAAAGAAGCCACCTATTATAGCAAAGATAATAGAAACAATTAATAAAGTTATAGGTTTATCACACCAATAATTAATTCTTTTAAATAGATACATGTCTAAAAATTTATTATTCATAACATAGCACCTCATATTTCTTTAATTTAAGTTAACTTTTATAAGATTAAGCTTAGAGCTTATTTTGAAATTTTTTAAGTCCATCATTTAAATTTTTAGTATCATAGGTTTTGCATCTAAGGATTATTTCATTTTCTTTAGTATCAGTATTCTCAGCAGTTATTTTCATATATTAAATCCTTTCGTGGTTATTGATTAATATAATTATATTAAGAGATTAAGGAGTAGGCAATTAGTATACGGGCGTGATGATAAAAAGATAAGGTAAGATACATATTTCCTAGAAAATATTATTAATTTTTAATAAATGGTTAAATATTAGTAGCTAGAAGATATATATAATGAAATAATTAAGATTAACAACATAATAGATAAAATCATAAAGTAAGATAAAATAAGTGAATAAAAGTATAATAATGTTTATAATTACTTAACTATATGTAAAATAAAAGAAATTAAAGAAAAAAATGCTTGAATGAAAAATAATGTTTTGTTAAATTAAACTAGAATAAAACTACAACAAAGAAGAGAGTGTTTCTTATGATTATGCAAGAATTTACGAATGATTTAGTAGAAAAGTTAATCCCATTAGTTAAAAGAAAGATAGTTATTCCTAGCAATAAAATGTTATTCACTCAGGGGATTAATAGAAATAGTGTAATAATAATATTTGAAGGAGAGTACAAGCTTACTCATATATTACCAAACTCTAAAGAGTTTACAGTAGGGTATTATAAAGCGCCTAATATGTTATTACCACAATTTCTAGATAACAATAATCCTATCTCTCTTTTTAGAGCAGAAGCAAAGAGTAATTGTACTATAGGAATAATTCCATTTGAAGAAGAAAATTTTGATAAAGAGATATGGCGTGATTTTTTTTATTACAACAATCTTATGGCGCAAAAAAATTATCTTCAAATGAGGGATTTATTATTTAATACAAAAAGAAATGCTCTGTTTTCAATTTTAATAAGGTTTAGTAATAGTTATGGAATTAAAGTTGATAATGGAATTAAGATAACTGTAAAGTTATCAAATATTGATTTAGCAGAATACACTGGGACTACTCCTGAAACTATAAGTAGGATATTAAAAATAATAAAAGAGGATGGTTTAATAAAATACCAAAAGAAACATATAGTAATTACAGATATAGAATATATGAAAAAAGAATTAAGTTGTAATTGTTGCAATAATAAATTATGCGGAATTTAATAAATATAAATAATTATATTACATAATATTTTAGAGGAGAATCAGAAAAAGTGGTTCTCTTTTTTAATATATTATATAGAAAATAAAAATAATTAGAAGTTATTTTAAATTTGATTTAAATATAGGTAATTTGAAAGTTGAAATTTGTGATTTTAATAAAATTTAAGAACTATATGAGTATAAAAAAACATAAATATTAACTTTGTAAAAGATTATAAATTAATGATAACCGTCAATTACAATTGAGGTAAATAGATTTATTCTATAGAAAAACGTACTTAAAAAGTAAAGTCTTTAGAGGAGTTATTTATATACATGTATCTAATAGTATTTACTTATAATTTCAGAGATGAAATAAGTTATTCATCTTATATATAAATGCGAGTATATCAAATTAAGATGTAAGTGGATTTATAATTAAGATTAACTATTACTTTACATAACATATATAAGTAGTATATGTATATGTGTATCTTGTTAGAATAAAATTATTGAGTCCTGAGAAAGTACGTTTACACAAATATTACTTATAATAAGGAGGTAAACACTGATGGGACACGTTATTAATAATGGAGATACTGCCTTTATGATTATATGTACTGCCCTTGTGTGCTTAATGACACCAGGCCTTGCATTTTTCTACGGTGGACTAGTAAGAAAAAAGAATGTTTTAATAATTATGATGCAGTCATTTATATCAATGGGAATAGTGACTGTAATATGGATTTTTGGTGGTTTTGGATTAGCTTTTGGAGCAGATCATTTTGGAATTATAGGAAATATAGGAGATTTCTTTGCTCTTAGGAATGTAGGAGTATATGCAAATGCAATGCATGGAGCAACTATACCATTTCTTATGTTCTTTGTATACCAATTGATGTTCTGTGTTATAACAGCACCACTTATGACAGGTGCATTTGCAGGTAGAATAAATATAAAAGGTTATATATGGCTTTTAATAGTTTGGACAATATTAATATATATACCTGTATGTCACTGGGTATGGGGAGGTGGATTCCTTGCTAAAATGGGATTTGTTGACTTTGCCGGAGGTACGGTAATTCATACTAGTGCAGGATTTGGAGCTTTAGCTTGTGTATTATTCTTTGGTAAAAGAGTAATGAAACCAGGAGAAAAAACAGATCCAAATAATCTTGTTATAGTTGCAATTGGTACAGGATTACTATGGTTTGGATGGTTTGGATTCAATTCAGGTGGAGCATTGGCAGCAAATCAATTAGCAGCAACAGCCTTTGTAAATACAGCAGTTGCATTAGCAGTAGCTATGGTAGCTTGGATGATAATAGTAAAAATCAAAAATGGAAGGATTGCATTCACAGATCTTTTAACAGGATCAGTAGCAGGACTTGCAACAATAACACCTTGTGCAGGATATGTAGAACCTTGGGCTGCAGTAATAATAGGAATAGTAGCAGCTATAGTATGTTCATTATGTATATCATTAAAAAACAAAATGAAATGGGATGATGCATTAGATGTATGGGGAGTACATGGAATGGGTGGATTTACTGGAAGTTTATTAATTGGAGTATTAGCAAGTGCTTCAGTCAATGGAGTATCAGCTGGAGGACATCAATTCTTAGTTCAATTATTTGGAGCAGCTTTAGTTGCAGTATATTCATTCGTAGCAACATATATAATCCTTAAAGTTCTTGATAGTATTTTCTCTATAAAAGCTACACCAGAACAACAATTAAAAGGATTAGATGATATGTTATTAGGTGAAAAAGCTTACTGGGATTAGAATTTTAAAACTATAGGATTTATATTATACGTTCAAAGTTATAACAAAACATATAATATAAGGTTAGACAAAATATAATAGTTTACGTATGAAAAATTTCATAATATTACTATGTAAATCTAAGAGCTTATATATTTTATATAGGCTCTTAAGTTTTGTATAAATTTAAAATTAGATGCATACATTACTAAATTATAAAAATTAGATATTAAATCTTTGTGAAAGATATTTTTTAAAAAATATTGTTTGTGTTATAATATCAAATATTCTTATTTTAAAAACTTATAGTACATTTATGAGTAAAGTATAAATTGGTATTATTTATAACAAATATCAGGCTCAGATTTAGAAGACAGCATATTTTTATGACATGGTAATTTTAATAACTGAAATATTAGAAGAATGTTTAAATTAAACACTAAATTTAATAGTAGTTTTATTAAAATTCTAATAGAAGGATACTACTTTATTTTTAGTAAATATAAGAGAAGCAAAAGAAAAATAATTAAAGATTAGGAAGGAGATGCTTTGATGAAAGGTATACTAGTATTAATAGTAGGGTGTGGAGGCTTTATTGGAGCAGCAACAAGATATATAATATCAGATTTTTTTACAAGGAACTTTAAAAATCCAATACCATATGGAACCCTAATAGTAAATGTTGTAGGAGCTATACTTATAGGATTTATTGTTCAGCTTAGCTTAGCGGATTTAGTGTCTCCAAAGGCAAAGTTATTTATAACAACAGGTGTATTTGGAGGTCTTACAACATTCTCAACTTTTTCATTAGAATCCATTACTCTTATTACAAATGGAAAAATACATTTAGGAATATTGAATTTGTTTTTAAATTTATTTTTAAGTCTTATAGGAGTTGTAATTGGGCAATCAGTAGCAAAATTAATAATTGGTTAAGAACTGTTTATTAGATAAAAAAGCTTAAAGTAAATATATTTACTTTAAGCTTTTTTATCTAAGTTTAGTCTATATATAATTTATTTTATTACGCTATATTTAAATATTTGTTAATTTAATACATAAGAATACTATAATCCTTGAATAGGAAAAAATTATTATATAGAATTAAGTTGTTAATAATAAACTTAGGAAATCTATATTATTAAATATATTTAATAATATAGAAATATGACATACTGTTTGGAGGAGAAACTATGCATATACCAGAAAATTATTTAAGTCCTTCTACTTGTGCAGTTATGGGAGCTGTTATGATTCCGGTATGGAAACATTCTATAAGTAAAGTAAGGAGAAACTTAAGTAAAAAGAAAATTCCAATGCTCGGAGTTTGTGCAGCATTTTCATTTCTGTTAATGATGTTTAATGTTCCTGCACCAGGAGGAACTAGCGCTCATGCCGTTGGAGCAGTATTAATAGCTATAATGTTAGGTCCAGCATCGGCCACCATAGCCGTTAGTATAGCCTTATTAATACAATGTTTATTCTTCGGTGATGGTGGAATACTTGCATATGGAGCAAATGCATTTAACATGGCATTTATTATGCCTGTTGTTGGTTATTATACTTATAAATTTTTGAAATCAAAATTAAAAAGTGATAAGGGAGAGTATGTAGCAGCCTTTTTGGGAAGCTATTTAGGATTAAATATAGCAGCGTTATGTGCAGCGCTAGAATTTGGAATACAACCTTTATTATTTAAAAATTCATTAGGACAACCTTTATATTGTCCATACTCATTAGGAGTATCAATACCAGCTATGCTATCAACACATCTTTTAATTGGATTACTTGAAGGGGCTGTTACAGTAGGAGTATATGCTTATATTAAAAAAGTATCACCAGTAATGATCCATGATGCAGGTAAAGAAAACGTAAACACAATATTTAAGTCTTCAATTATTGCTATAATTGTAATGATAATATTAACACCTCTTGGACTTATAGCATCAGGTACAGCTTGGGGGGAATGGGGTGCTGATGAAGTAAAGGATTTAATTGGATATATTCCTAAGGGAATGAATTCAGGTTTCTCATATCATGCGTTTGGAGATGGGTATGGGTTTAGTGGGTTAAGCTCTGTTACAGGATATATATTATCAGCAGTAATAGGAGTAGCAGCACTTATAATATTATTTAAAGTAATTGCAAGCTTTAAGAAAGAATAAAAATATTAAATAAATCATAGAAAGGTTAAAGTAAACACTTAGCTTTTCTATGATTTATTATAATATATGCTGAAGATTTGACTAAGTATAAAAGAGGTGAATTGAGATTTTAAAAATAATTATATATTTTTAGAATCTATAGATTATGGAAGTTAGTGAATGGTTATTAAAGAAGGATGATTATGAACCGGTTAGAGATAAAGAAAAGTTTTTAGATAAAAGTATAGTTGGAATTATAACAATACTTTCTAAGATACGAAGAGAGAATAATAGTCTAGATGGATCAATATATAAAATAAATCCACTTGTAAAATTATCATCTACTATAGGATTAATTATATTTTTATCACTATCTAAGAATATGGATTTTGTATATTTTATGTTAGCATACTCATTAGTATACTTATGTTTTCTAGATGGAATTGCAATAAAAAAGATATTAGCAGTGAGTTTAATAGTTCCTTTATTTACCCTAATAATGTTATTGCCATCTATATTTTTTATGGGAAATACGCAAAGTAGTATAATGTTAGTTTTAAAAATATTTATAACAGTAGTGCTTGTTAATACACTTTCATATACAACAAATTGGAGTGATATAACTAAAGCACTTAAAATATTTTTTATTCCAGATATGTTTATACTAGTATTTGATATAACTATAAAAAATATATATGTATTAGGAGATTTTTCACTTAAGATGTTATATGCATTAAAATTAAAATCTGTTGGAAAAAATAATGAGAAAAGAAATTCATTATCAAGAATTATAGGAAATCTATTTCTAAAATCAAAAACAATGGGTGAAGAGATGTATTCGGCTATGGAATGTAGAGGCTTTACAGGAGAATATATAGTATATTCAAAATTTAAATTTACAGGAGCAGATGCAATATATTTATTTGTTAGCGTATTAATGGTAGTAGTATTTTTTATAGTATAGATATAAAAAAAGTAACTAAAGAGAAGGATGAAGTTTTATGATAAAATTAGAAAATGTACATTTTTCCTATAAGGATAAGATTGCACTTAGAGATATAAATATTGAAATAAAAGAGGGAGAATCAGTAGCACTAATTGGACCTAATGGTTGTGGTAAGTCTACATTATTGAAGATTTTAAATGGTATTTTAAATCCAGAAGAAGGAAAATATATATTTGATGATGATGATATTACAGAAAAGAAATTAAATGATAGTACATTTTCAAAAAGTTTTCATAAAAGAATTGGATTTATATTTCAAAATTCCAATGCTCAGCTTTTTTGCTCAACAGTATATGATGAAGTAGCTTTTGGACCAAGACAGATGGGGTTAAGTGAAAATGAAGTACAAAAAAGAGTTAATGATTGCTTAGAGTTATTAGATATAAAGGATCTTAAAGATAGAGAACCATATAATTTAAGTGGAGGAGAAAAGAAGAGAGTTGCAATTGCTAGTGTGCTTTCTTTAAACCCAGAAGTTCTTGTATTAGATGAACCACTAAATGAAATAGATCCTAAAGGGAAAAAATTCATAAGAGAATTATTAATAAAGCTTAATGAGAGTGGAAAAACAATAATATGCTCTACACATGAGTTCGGATATGTAAAAGGAGTTTTTAAAAGAGGTATAGTATTTTCTGAGGATAATCATATAATAAAGGATGATGATTTTGAAAAAATATTTGAGGATATTGAGTTTTTGGAAAAGAATAATATTTTATAAGAAAATATTTTATATGAATCATATATAAATATATTTATATAAAAAATAGACGGAAACTTTTTTAGAATAGTAACTAAATAAAAAAAGTTTGGAAAACAATTGACAATTAAAAAACAGTGGTATAAAATATAATAAAATTTAATGAAGACCAAAATTAAATTCTATGACGAGAAAAAGTAAGTATATTATTGTTCTACAGAGAGTTGGCATTTTGCTGTAAGCCAATGTTCAATGTATTTCCGAAAATCATCTCTGAGAAGTAAAGCTGAAAATATTTTTTAGTAAGTTTTATCGGATTTTCACCGTTACAGGAAAGGCGTATTAAGATGTACGTAATTAAGGTGCTATAAACATACTTAATTTATATATTAAATTAAGTTTTATTATAATAATTTGTTTATAGAATTAGGGTGGTAACGCGATTAGACCTCGTCCCTTTTATAGGGACGGGGATTTTTTTATTTTTTTGGATTTTAAGAGCAGTATACTTTAAAAATTTAATAATTAGTGCTTAGATAAATTCTTATAAAAAAATGTATGTATATAATTTATACCACATTGTAGTTTAGCGTTACTACATAAATTAACAGAAAAAAAGGGGGCATTTATATGGACATAGAGGTAGACATAAAACTGGAATGATTTAAAAAGTAAAATGATTAATTGGGGGAATTTTAAAATGAATAGTTTATCAAGAAAAGATTTAGTACTTGTAAGCTTAATGCTTTTTTCATTATTTTTCGGAGCTGGAAATCTAATTTTTCCACCTTTTTTAGGACAAGCAGCAGGAAATGCAACATGGGTCACTATGGTAGGGTTCTTTATTACAGCAGTTGGGTTTCCTATTCTAGGAGTTATTGCAGTAGCAAAATCTTCAGGACTTCACAACCTAGCAAGTAGAGTACATCCTCTATTTGCAACGGTATTTACAGTTCTTATATACCTTTCAATTGGACCAGGACTTGGAATTCCAAGGGCAGGAAGTTTACCTTTTGAAATGGCTGTAAGACCATTTCTACCAGAAGGATTAATATCACATGGATTAGCATTATTCATCTATACATTTGTATTTTTCTTAGTAGCATACTGGCTTTGTTTAACTCCAGCTAAGTTAGTTGATCGTATGGGTAAAATTTTAACACCAACTTTATTAATCTTAATTTCAGCAATTTTTATAGCTAGTGTTTTTAAGCCATTAGGTTCTTATGGAGAGGTAACAGGAAGTTATATAGATTCACCTTTTATAAGTGGATTTTTAGATGGGTATATGACTATGGATACAATTGCAGCTTTAAATTTTGGTATTGTTATATCACTTGTAATAAAATCTAAAGGAATTAAAGGAGAAAAGGCAGTAGTTAAGAATTCAGTAAAGGCAGGAATATTTGCAGGAGGATTATTAATTATAATCTATTCAATGTTAGCCCACTTAGGAGCAACAAGTGGTGGAAGGTTTGGTGGAACTGAAAATGGAGCACAAACCCTTGCAAATGTAATGTTATATATCTTTGGTGATGCAGGAGCTGTACTTCTTGCAGTAATCTTTACATTAGCTTGTCTTACAACTTGCGTTGGACTTATAACTTCATGTAGTCAATATTTTGTAACATTAAGCTCAAAGGTAAGTTATAAAACTTGGGTTAGAGTTCTTTCATTATCAAGTATGGTACTAGCTAATATGGGACTTACAAAGATTCTTAAAGTATCAATTCCAGTTCTTGATGCAATATACCCTATAGCTATAGTTTTAATTATGCTGGCAATGTGTGATAAGTTCTTTAAAGGAAATCAAATGGTATATGGAGTGACTATAGGAATTACTTCTTGTGTAAGTGTTATCTATGCATTAAGTAATGCGTCTATTAATATTTCAGTCATTGAAAACATGGTTAAGTGGTTGCCATTTTATGATAGAGGATTAGGATGGGTACTTCCAGCTTTATTTGGAGTAGGTATAGGTATGTGTTTAAATTTAGTTAAGGATAAAGTAGTAAATAAAGGGTTATTAAGCGAGGAAGAAGCTTCTTAATAATGAGATAGAATAATAAAATTTAAATTATAAAATCTGAACTATTTTAGGATATTATAAATTAAAGGAATAAAATTTTATTAGTTATTATTTAAAAATAAAGTACTGTATAGATTTTTTCTATACAGTACTTTTTATAATATTGAAATAAAATTATTAATAATAAATATAAAAGTTTTACTTTACATTATTCTTCAATAGGAATAAAGACTTCCTTACTAGAACCACAAACAGGGCATGTATAATTATCGGGAATTTCATCACCAACATAAATATATCCGCAGACAGAACACTTATAACTTTTCTTAGTTTCACTGGAAGCAGTATCTTTATTATAATTATTATCTTTAGTAGAATTGTTATCTTCTAAAAGAGCAAAGGCATCCTTACTGGCACCGCAAACAGGACATGTATAATCATCGGGAATTTCATCACCAACATAAATGTATCCGCAGATAGAACACCTATAACTTTTTTTAGTTTTATTAGAATTATTAGCTTCATCAGAAGTAGTATCTTCAGTAGAATTTTTGTCGTCCAAAAGAACAAAGGCTTCCTTGCTAGCACCGCAAATTGGGCATTTATAATCATCAGGAATTTCATCACCAACATAAATATATCCACAAATAGAACACTTATAGTTCTTCTTAGAACCATTATTATCATCCTTAGATGTACTAGTAGATACATCGTTGTTTATAGTTGGTGTATAGCTAGAAAGTCTTTCACAGACCATTCCCTTTGGACCTAAAGTACCACTTCTATCAGTATAAGTTGTATGAAGTAATTCTTTAGCAAGGTCACTAAGTGGTTCACCATAAAACTCTTCATAAACACGCTTTATATCAGGGTTTTCATAACTTGATCTTATAGACTTATGCTCATCTCTATTATATAAAGCATGAATTCTTTTAGAACGAATATTATCAACCATAGGGATAGCGCTCTTAGGTTGTCCACCTCCACCTATGCAACCACCACGACAAGTCATAACTTCAACAAAATCATAAGAAACTTCAGAAGCATGTAACTTATCTATTAATGTCTTTGCATTATCAGTTCCATGGACAATTGCAACTTTTAATGATAGATCTCCAATGCTAACTGTTGCTTCACGAATATCTTCAAGTCCACGAACTGGAGTTAAATCTAATAATTTTTCAGGTGGGTTTTCATTTGTAATAAAGTAATAAGCTGTACGAAGGGCAGCTTCCATAACTCCGCCTGTATTTCCAAAGATAATTCCACCACCAGAAGCTTCTCCCATAAGCTTATCATATTTACTTGGAACTAATGAATTAAAAGAAATATTATCTTCTTTCATCCATTTAGCAAGTTCTCTAGTAGTAATAATATGATCCATATCTCTAAGTTCTGGAATATTATTATAAGAAGCAGAAGCATTCATTTCAGGACGACGAATTTCAAATTTTTTAGCAGTACATGGAGTTACAGTTACATTAACAATATCTCTAGGATTAATTCCTTTTGCCTTTGCAAAATATGTTTTAATAGTAACGGATTGCATACCAATAGGGCTTTTCACTGAGGAAATGTTAGGTAGAATACTTGGATAGAAGACTTCAGCAAATTTTACCCAAGCAGGACAACAACTTGTAAATTGAGGTAAGGGTTTTGTTTTCTTAGTTATACGCTCAATAAGTTCAGAGGCTTCTTCCATAATAGTTAGATCAGCTGCAAAATCAACATCTAATACATAATCAGCACCAAGAGCTCTAAGTGCAGCTACCATTTGACCTTCAACAAAAGAGCCAGCAGGTAAATTAAATTCTTCTCCAAGTGCTACACGTACAGAAGGTGAAGTGCTAAATATAACAATCTTTTTAGGATCCTTTATAGCCTCACGAACCTTCTCATACTCATATACTTCAGTTATTGAATTGGCTGGGCATACATCAGCACATTGACCACAATTAATGCATATTGCCGTATTACCAGTACTATCAATATCATATAGTCTTCCAACAGCAATATCATTTTCACAGACACGTCTACATTGACCACATTTAATACATAATTCTTCATGTCTTTGTATAGATGGATTATCCTTTTCGATAGGAATTCTAATGTTTAAAAATTCATGTTTACTCATAAAATTTATTCCTTTCACACACAAAACTATTAATTTTCAATTATATGACTATTATAAAACTTAAGTAAATATATAGAAACAAATGTAGGTAAAGGTTTTAATAAAATATCATATTTGTTAAAAATATACATAGTTAATTAATATTATTAATTAAAAAGTATTATGATGTAATAATTATTTTTAATATGAAAGTTATAATACATGAAATTTCTTTACAAAAATTTCAAGTAAAAATATAATTATAAATAAGAAAAAATAAAAAACCCTACTGCAAAAAAGTATGGTTTTATTTTTATAATATTTAAATTACACATAAATTAAATAAAGGAGATGACAATATGTTTTATGCGCCTGCATTTTCCCTTCTTTTTAAGTAAAAAAGAAGGGTGGTTTAAATGATAATAAAAAATTTAATAAGTACTTTTAGTAATATAGAATATAAAAAGATAAATAATATAGCAATACCTTTAATGCTAAATAAATTTTCAGCAATGATTATTAGTATATGTGATGAAGCAATGATTGGAAGAGTATCCTTACTAGGATTTGCTTCAGTAGGTATTATATCAACTACTGTAAATAGTATAACAGGAGTATTAGGTTCTATTTCCGTAGGATTTAATATAATTGGTTCAAGATGTAAGGGTGAAAATGATTATGATAAATTAAAAAGTAACTTTATGCTTAATATATTTATAAGTACTATAGTTGGATTGATATTCTTCCTTGGAACTTTAAAGTTTGGATATTCTTTAATTGAAAATTTATATGGTCTTAAAGGAGAAACTTTAGTTCAAGCTGTTGAATACTTTAATATATTTAGTCTATCTATTGGATTAAATATGATACTTTTTACTTTTTCCTCTTACTTTAAAATTATGAATAGGACAAAGTATATACTATATGGAAATGTGATAGCATCAGTAGCTAATGTATTATTTGACTACATACTTATATTTGGAAAACTAGGCTTTCCAAGGCTTGGAATTAAGGGCAATGCAATTGGATCAATACTGGCTCTTGTTTTAAATGTTGTAGTATATGTAATTGCTATAAGGAAAGATGAAGTTATAAAAATTTTAAATTTAATTGAAAATTTAAAGGATACTATAAAGTTATCTATGCCAATAATGGGAGAAGAAATACTTGAATCGACAATACTTATTATAGGAGTAAATTCAATTTTATCACGAATAGGAGTTTTAGAAGTTTCAGTATATAACTTACTTTTATCAATAGTAGGCATTGCATCTATGCCAATATATGCATACTCTCAGGCTTCACTTACAATAATAGCAGAGAATTTAAGCGCTAAAAATATTAGACTTATTAAGGTAACATCTAGAAGATGTTTGTTACTTTCTATGATATTTTATTTAAGTTTATCAATAATATTTTTAATGCTAAAAAATTATATACCATATTTAATAACAGATGATCAACAATTAATTAAAAGTTCTATTGAATATATGACTTTAGCTTTTATTATAAATATTTTATATATTCCTTTAACTGTATATAAGTATAGTCTTCAAGGGTGTGGTGATGTAAATTGGGTATTTATATCATCAATAATAATTAATTCTATAGGGATGATTTTTATATTTTTATTTACTAAAGTATTAAGTCTTAGGTTATATGGAGTGTATATTGGTATGTTATTAAACTATATGCTTCTATCTGTAGCTTTTTATAGAAGATATAAAAATTTAAAATTATAAAGGATTAAAATAATAACTATATTAATTATAGACAACGATAGTATAGACAAAGATTAAAAATTAATAAATAAAAAAGAATATAGACAAGCTAAAAAGTTATTAGATTCATTACAAAATAAAAAATTAAATGGATACTATGGCTCCTGGGTATAAAACATTAAAAATTAATAAAAATGCAGATGCAGAGTATAAAATTTGTCAGGGTATTTTCAATAGATTAATAAAATATATATTTAAATTAAATAAAAAAGTTACTTAAAGTAGCTTTCTTATTTTTTGCTATATTTATAGGGCACAATATTAAAAACATCTATATAAAAATAAACTTATAATTATTATTTAAATTTTTGAGGGAATTGTCTAATGATACCTTCAGCAATTATATCAGCAAATTTAATCATATGATCTTCACCTTCATCAAATGCTTCAATATCTTTCTTCCAATCCTTATTTAATCTATTTACAGCTTGCTCTGTGACAAGTTGTAAGTGTCTATATAACATATCTTTTAAAACTTTATTTGAATATTTAGGATTAGCAGAACTTAAAAAATTAGCTATTTCATCTGCATTTTCATACCATAGTTTATTATACTTTTCTAAGTCTCTCTTCTTTCCACTTTTAGCAGCATCAACAACTTGTCCGGCAAGTTTTATATGATCTCTTAATAGAGCAGCGAACTTATCTCCAGCTTCTTTACCATAATAAGGTTTGATTGAATTACCGATATCATCTTGATTTTTAAGAAGTCTTTCTAACACAGGTTCCTTATCTTCAAGTGAAGCTAAATCACTTAAAATAAAGCTTCTAGTCCATAAGACATGGTCTATCCAAAGCTTTCTCTCAGCCATTTTTAAGTCACAGGAAGCCTTACTGTAAGATTCATCTTTATAGGATGTATTTTCTATAGTCATAGCTTTTATTGGGACAAAAACTAAATTAAATAAAAATAATAGCAATAGGGAATTTTTTATGATTTTTTTCATTATTAATTACTCCTTTAATTGTTAAAAGTCTATCTTAGTTTGTTCAAAGCAGTAGCTATGTATACTAAAATATTGAGTTTATTGAATTAAAAATTATAAGAGTAATTGGCTACAAATCTTTATAGGCATTTACTTTTGTATACATATATATTTTATTAGAATAAGTTAAATCAAAATAAATTTAATATATAGAAAAAATAGAAGGAAAAATTTTTATGAAAAAATATAAGTAAAAATGAATTCTATTAATAAAATATTCATATAAATTGAGATGAGTATTTATTAAAATAGATAATTTGAATGAAGTAATAAAACATAATGTTTATATGCAGATTTGGTGAATAAATATGAATTTTGAGATGGTTGATAAGGGCTTGTAATGTTGATTTGTGAATAAATATACAAGATGAAACTTTTAATATAAAAAAGTGTTTAAAGTATATACTACTAGGCACTTATGAATAAAATTTAAAATTTTATTTTAAACATTGATTAAGAATATATTTCCTTAGTATAATTAATTAACCAATTTATTAATATAAAATTAAAAATATTAATAAAATTTGAAAACAAAAAGGGGGACACACAAATGAAAAAAATATTAAGGCACTTATTACTTTACATAATGATAATCAGTTGTTTTATCATTCAACCAATTCAAGTTACTTATGGTAGTGAATTGAATAAAAATGCACAAAATAGTGATTTGGGACAAGTTAATAGTGATGCTATCAATAATGGAATTTATAATTTAACTTATAATCGTAATGAAATATTATCAGCAAATGGAGATCAAATAGAAAGCTTTGTTCCAACTCAAGGAAAAAGAGAGTCAGGAAAATTTATAGTAGTTAACCATGAGAAAAAGAATATCTCATCAAGAACAGCAGATATTTCCCTAATTGATGCTGTAACTGATAGAACTTATCCAGGAGCAATACAGCTTGCTAATAGATCACTTGTAGAAAATAGACCAGACATAATAATAGCTAAAAGAAGACCTCTAACTGTGAGTGTAGATTTACCGGGGATGGGAAGCGAAAATAAAGCTGTAGTAGAAAATCCTACATACTCTAATGTATCAGCAGCGATAGATACTCTAGTATCTAAGTGGAATTCTAAATATTCCCAAACACATACATTACCATCAAGAACACAATATTCAGAGTCAATGGTATACAGTGAATCACAACTCTCAACGGCACTTAAAGTTAATTCTAAAGCAGTTGGAACTTCACTTGGAATAGATTTTAATGCAATATCTAAAGGTCAAAAAAATGTTATGGTTGCTGCATACAAGCAAATATTCTATACAGCAAGTATTGATTTACCTGAAAAGCCATCAGATTTATTTGATGAAAGTGTTACCTTTAAGGATTTACAAGCAAAAGGTATAAATAATGAAAATCCACCTGCACTAGTATCAAATGTTTCTTATGGAAGAACTATTTTTGTAAAGTTAGAATCAACATCAAAAAGTAAAGATGTAAAAGCTGCTTTTAAAGCATTGTTACAAAAGGGAAATATTGAAAGCAATTCAGAATACAAAGATATACTTAATCAAAGCTCATTTACAGCAGTAGTATTAGGTGGAGACTCAAAAGAACATAACAAAATCATAACTACTGATTTTAACGAAATCAGAAATGTTATAAAGTCTAACGCTGAAATGAGTGCTAAAAATCCTGGATATCCAATATCATACACAAGCGTATTTTTAAAGGATAATGCTATAGCTTCAATTAATAATAAGACTGATTATGTAGAAACTACATCTACAGAATATTCAAGTGGAAAAATATCTTTAGATCATAGTGGAGCCTATGTAGCGAGATTCTATGTTACTTGGGATGAAGTTTCTTATGACAAAGATGGAAATGAAGTTTTAAAGCATAAGGCTTGGGATGGAAATGGATATGATAGAACAGCTCATTTCTATACCGAAATCCCACTAGATGGGAATGCAAGAAATATAAGAGTTAAAGCAGAAGAGTGTACAGGTCTTGCTTGGGAATGGTGGAGAACTGTATTTGATCAAAAGAATGTTCCTTTAACAAAACAAAGCACTTTTTCAATTTGGGGTACAACATTATACCCAAAAAAGAGTGTAGAAGTAGATATTTAAATAAAATATTTAATCTTGGGTACTAAAATTAATATTAAAAATAAATATTAATGATTGAGTTATAAAAGCAAATAACATTGATGCTTAAAAATAAATATTTAAAGTGAAATAAAAGGCTTAGAAGATATAGATTTATAACTTCTAGGCCTTTTTTATTAATTTCAGTTAAGTTTAGATTTTGTATGTATTTATCTACGTTAATAAGTATCGGATTTTAATGTTTAAATTATATAAATTAATTTTAGTATTTAATTGATAAAGGGAAAGGAATAGAAAATTTAAGTAGCAGTGGATACTATAATATTTTTATACCTAATATGAAAATATTAAGTAGTGAATATAAAGAATATCATGATGAACCCGTAGAACTAAATGGAAAGTTAGAAAAATAATTAGGGATGAGCTATTATCATAGTAAGAATGTTAAAATAAAGGTTTTTAAAATATAATTAATATTTTTAATGGAGGTTTATAGAAAATATAGTAAAATATATATGGGTTATAATTAATATTAAGGGATTTAGGGGGAGAAGGATGGATAGGCTTTCATGGAAAAGTATTTTAGATAGTTTTAAATATATACTAAAGATTGATTGGATGGGATATTTTATTATACTTTTAAGTCCGATGATAGGATATTTACTTAGTACAGTATTTAGTATTTTTTTCTATAGCTGGGTTACAGAGATAAGCTGTAATATATCTATTATTACTGTTGGTGTTCTACTTTGTATTAGAAATAATGAAGAGAAAAAAGAGTAATATAAAGTATTTTACACATGATATTTATTGTTTATAAAAACATAATAAAAGGTTTAGAATTTATATTTTTAGATTCTAAACCTTTTATTTATTAGTTACTTTTAAGTATAGATTTTCCTTTTACCTTGTTTGACAAGTAAAAGGATAAAGTTCCAATTATTATATATACTATTGTAAATGGCATTACACCACCCATGTTATAGAGTAGATAGCTTGGTAGTATTATAGATATAGAAGATAGTACTAATCCTACTATAAAATCATTTTTTGAAGTTTTACAAAGTATACCTTGAATGATAAATGCAATTGGGAATATAAGATATAATCCAACTAAGATATATTTTGAAAATGGATTTAATTGATCAATGAATATTAATGAAAGTATAAGTAGGCTTGGTAGAGCTATAGAAATTATTTTTTTCATAATTAATCTCCTTTATGATAAAATATACTTTAATTACATTATATGTTAATTGAATTTCTAAAGCAATTAAAATTGGTATAAGTTTAGCAAGTATAAAAGAATATATAGTATAAATTAAAATAAGATATAAAACTTGTAATAGAAGATATTATGTAGAAGCAATTTATTATAAGATAGATGAGAAAACTTTTATTAAGAATTAGTAAAGTATAATAAATTTGTTTATAAATGAATAAATATATCACTTTGTAAAGATTTATTATAGTTTCAATTAAACTTAATTCAAAGATATTTTTTTCTCCAATAATCTTGTTATAATATGATTATAAAAAATATTAGAAATCTATTTGAATTTCTATTTAGGAGGGTTTTATTATGAGTAAAAAAGTTGAAGAATTAAAAGAAGAAATAAGAAATAAAGCTGAAGAAGATCTTAAGGTCGTAAATGAAAATAGCAAAGTTTATAAAGAAGATCAAAAAGAAGCTAATGTTCTTGGAAAGAAAATAACTCAAGAATTAGATAGAGAAGCAAAAGAAGAAGCTTCTATGGAAAAAGAATTTGCAAAAGAACTAGAATCAGATATGAAAGCTAGAAAATAATTAAGTGCTTTGCATAATGTTTTTAAAAGAAACTTTGAAAGTATTATAGAAAGTATAAGAACTATTAGATTACCACTAATAGTTCTTTTTTATATATTTATATTATAGTTCTATATTTTTTATAATTATCTTTGTACCAGTTTGGAATAATATTTTTAAAATTATTGAAGTCTTTAAAAGCATTAATACATCGTAATTTCATTCCATTAATTTCATCTTCTCCAAATGCTTCAGCCCAATTTATTGCAGTAAGTGAAGAGTGCGCAACATAAACAGATAATATGTCCCAAAACTTAAGTGGAGGATCATTATTAAAATATCCATCAATTTGACCTATTGCAAATGGAATACTTACTTCAATATCAAAGAATTGAATTTTATAAAACTCTTCATAGCCATCTCCACATTTCCATCTATTAAAGTCAATTACACCTATATTATTATTAGGAGTAAGAATTAAATTACCAACATGAAAGTCGCCATGAGTATATACGGGAGGTAAGGAATTTAATTTCTTTATATTTTTCTTAATGAAGTGTAATACTTCTTGATCATTATCAATACGAACAGAACTATTTTCATATTTAATTAGTTTTTTTACTTTTTGTTCTTGTCTATTTTCTACAGGCATATCAGATTTTCTTATAGGTATAGAGTGTATTTCTTTTAGAATATTTCCAGCTTCTAAGCCAAGTCTATATTGTGCCTTTTCAGAAAGTTTTGGAAGAGCAGTTATTAAGGATTCCCCTTCAACCCAAGTTAAGAGCATATAAATATTTTGTTTACTATTACATATCCCAAAAGAAATTACTTTTGACATTTCAAAAGATAAAGAATTGTATTTTTTTATTATTTCAAACTCTTTCTTTTTAGGATTTAGCACACTAATATCTGAAAGTCTAAGGAGTAATTTATTTTTATTACAATCTTCTATGTAATATTTTATATCTGTTGACCAACCTTTATCTATTTTTTTGATAAGAGTCCAATATTTATAATCTGGAATATCCATTAATTCTTTATACACTTTAAATCACCACCTAATAAAGATTTATATTATAGAATAATTATACAATAGTTAATTATGGAATGTTATTAAGTACATTAAATTAAGTATTATGGGAGATACATATGAGATTTATTACAATATAAAATTTAATAAATTATTAATAAAATGTCTAAAATAGGTATATTTTGTTAAACAATATACTTATTTTATTATATTTAATTTTCAGAATATAAGTTTTTTAAACAAAATGTTATTTTAAGGTGTATATTAAAGGGATTAAATTAAATAAATTCCAGTAAAAATATGGTATAATCTCCTAGAAAAAATGAGGAGGGAATAGAATGAACATAAAGCCATTTTTATTGAAAAAGAAAAAAACAATTATATCTTGTATTGCTTGTTTCTTAATTGGAACAGCCATGTCAACTTCAACTAATGCTTCAGATGAAGAAATTAGTACTTTTAAAGCTAGACATTCAGAAATTGTAGAACAAGTTTCTCAAAAGGATTCTTTATTAGAATCTAAGAGAGAAGAACTTGCTAAACTACAAAGTACAACGTCTGAGTTAGAAAATAAAAAAGATGAAATAGAAAAAGCAGAGCAAGAGAAGTTGGCTAAAGAGCAAGAAGAGCAAGAAAATGCTGAGAGATTAGCAAAAGAAAAGGCAGAGAAAGAAGAAGAAAAGCTAGCTAAAGAAAAACAAATAGCTAAAGATAATGAAGCTAAAAATAATCAGCCTTCTAATAAAAAGCCATCAAATGGTAGTGGGAATAAGAATAATAATTCAGTAACTAAGCCTATTGGAGCTATGGTATGGAAGACTGCAACGGGAAAAAAATATCATAGAACAAATAATTGCGGAAATACAAATTCATCAAATGCATCTCAAATATCACAGTCAGATGCAGAAGCTAAAGGGCTTGGACCTTGTTCAAAATGTTATTAATGGGGGATTAATTTAAATGAAGAAATCATTAAATTTTATAAAAGGTAATATAATAGTTATAGTTATTTCAGGAATTTTCTTATTTATGGGAATTGGTGCTGGAGCATCAGAAAATAATTCAATTAAATTAGAATTAGAGAATGAATATACAAGCAAAGAAGCTATGCTTAAAGAAAAGGAAACAGAAATATCTTCTATAGATAATAAAATAGAAGATATAAATAATAAATTAGAAGATTTACAAGTATATATAGAAAGTAATAAATAAATTTTTATACAATACTAAATAATTAAAACATATAAAAGCATCAGAAATGATGCTTTATTTTTATGGAATTTAATAAGAATAAGTTAATTAATAATATGGGAATACATCTAAGATATAGATTATAGATAAAGTAAAATGGTAAAATAAACATATAAATAAAAATAGGGGTAGATAAATGGAAATCAAATTACCATACGATAATAATTTAAGAATAAATAAGTTAGAAAAGTTACTAGATGAAAAAGTAACGGTAGCATCATATAAATTATTCTGGTTTGATGCAATATTAAAAGAAATAAGAGTAGGAAATAAAGAGATAACATTCAAAAGATTAGCTTGTAGAATGATAGCTACAGCTTGGTATCCATTAGTTGAATTTAAGCTAAGTTTTGGAGTACATGATAATTTAGGAGAAGTGATAAATAAGATAAAGAATAGATATGAGATAAATAAAAATCCCAAAGAAGAAGATTTAATTGAGTTTTTAGAGAATAAAACTGATAAAGAAGTAGAAAAAGATATATTAAACCTATGTAATATGGTTCCATATAGACTATTATCACCTTTTTATGAAAACCAATTAAAAGGCTTAGATAAAAGTCAGAAAAATAGAAAAATTATTAATTTATCGAATGAAGATCAAGGTTCGCTTTATAAAATAGATATAACAGATCCAAGTGAAAAAAGGATAATAGTAAATGATTTATGGGATAAATATATAGAAAGTAATGAAAGAATAATTTATGGATGGATAAGGTACAAGCTGATATTTTTCTTGCAAAAAAGAAATCCAAATGTTCCGGCTATAGCATTTAAATTAGAAGCCCCAATGCATAGAAATCTTAAAGCATCAACTGATTACTGGAAGTTTGTAAATAAAGAGATAGGGGTAAAAGATATATATACTGGTCAAATAATGAATAAAGAGAATTATGAAAAATATGGTGTAATGAGTATAGATCATTTTATTCCTTGGAGCTTTGTATTACATGATGAACTTTGGAATTTAATACCTACATTTAAAAATATAAATAGTAAGAAAAGTGACAATTTACCTGATTTAGATAGATATTTTAATGATTTTTGTGAACTTCAATTTAAGTCTTTTGATTTTATGAGGAAGAATGAAAAGGGAAGAAAAATACTTGAAGATTATAATAATATAAATTTAGATATAAGCTTTAATAAAGATACTAGATTATATGAACCAATTAAAAAAGAAATTTTTATAAGTTCTATAGAGCAAACAATTAAGCCTTTATACCAAATTGCTTATAATCAAGGATTTAATATATGGGAAAATAATTTTATTAATCATAAAAATATTGAGGTGGTAGAAAATATTGAAAGAATATAACAAATTAGTAAGAGATAATATACCAAAGATAGTAGAAGAGTCGGGCAAGAAATGTAATATAAAAATAGTGATTGGCAAGGAAAAAGAAGAATACCTAGAAAAGAAATTAAATGAAGAAGTAAATGAATATTTAGAAGATAAGAATTTAGAGGAACTTGCAGATATTATGGAAGTATTATTTGCACTTGCAGACAATTTAGGATACTCAGATGAAGAACTTCTAAATAAAAGAGAAGAAAAGAAATCACTTAGAGGTAGCTTTAAAAAAGGAATAATACTTAAAAAAGTAATAGAGTAATAGATTTTATAATCTATTACTCTATTTATTAAATAAAATTGTTAAATTAATAACTTATAAAAAATAAAGTGATTTTTATAAGAAATATCTAAAATGTATAAGAAAATTTAGAAAAATATTATTATATATAAAGTTTCATAAAACAAATAAAAATTTCAGAATAATTGGTTTATTAAAAATAAAAAATACTTCCATTATACATGATATAATTTCCTTATATAAACAAGGGGGGATAAAATTGAATATAAAGTCATTTATATCAAGCAAGAAGAAAATATTAATTTCTTGTATAGCATGCTTTTTAATTGGAGGGGGAATTGCTTTTGCAGGCAATGTTCCAGATCAAGAAATAAGCGATATGCAAGCAAAGAACACAGAAATAGCAGCTCAAATATCACAAAAGAATGTATCATTAGAGTCTGATAAAAAAGATTTAGATAAACTAAAAAATAATCTTTCAGAATATCAAACTAAAAAAGATGATATAGACAAGGCTAAAGAAGAAAAGCTTGCAAAAGAACAAGAAGAAAAAGAAAAGAAAGAGCAAGCAGAAGCAGAGGCTGCAAAGAAAAAGCAAGAGGCAGAAGCAGCTAAAAGTGTAGCGCCTTCTTCAAATAGTAGGAGTGCTGACAACACTAAATCCTCAGATAACAAACAAGTTGGAACTATGGTTTGGAGAACAAAAACAGGTAAAAAATATCATAGCACAAGTCATTGTGGTAACACGCATTCAGCGCAGGCTACTGAAATAACATTAAGTGAAGCACAGGCAGAAGGTTTAACACCTTGTTCAAAATGTTATTAATGGAGGTATATTAGATGAATAAAATTTTTAAATTTATAAAATATAATAAAGGTACAATTATATTAGGAGTAATATTTTTTATATTAGGATGTACAGCTTTTACTTCAAAGAATAATAAGACAAAAGAAGAATTAGAAAAGACATACATAAGTCAAGAAGAGACTTTAAAAGCAAAAAGTGAAGAATTAAATTCTATAGATGATAATATAAAATCTACAAATGCACAAATAGAGGATATAAAAAAATACATAGATGAAAATAGTAAATAGTAGTAAATAATAATGAAATCTTACATAATATAAAATTAAATAAAACAGATATAAAAGGAGTTGCAACAATTGCACTCCTTTTAATTTTATAATGATTTCATAATAAGTATAGATTATATCTTACCGAATATTTACATTGACTATTAATATAGTTTACATTAGACTATATTTGCGAACGCAAAGATTTGTTTTTTGCCAATAAAATTGCGAGCGCAAATATATTGAGTTATATGATAAATAACTTAAATTTGTACAAAATAAAAAAAGGGAGGATTACAAATGACAAAAGATAATAGTAAATCAGAACAAAAGTATAATATTTGGCTTATGTTAATTGCAACTTGTTTATTTACATTTATGTCTACATTAGATGGAAGTATTGTAAATATAGCAATGCCGGTAATGTCACAAGATTTATCAATTAACATGAATCAGGCTGAATGGATAGTTTCTTTATATATAGTTGTAATATGTATGCTTTTAATATTTTTCGGAAGAATAAGTGATACAAAAGGAAAAATTAAAGTTTTCCAGATAGGGACAGTTATATTTGTAATAGGATCACTTCTATGTGGTATAAGTACTAGTTTAACTTTTCTTTTAGTATCAAGAGCAGTTCAAGCTATTGGAGCTAGTATGACTATGGCAACAAACTTTGGAATTATAACTGAGTATTTTCCAAGAGAAATGAGAGGGAAAGGACTTGGAATTCTTGGAAGCTTTGTATCTTTAGGTAGTATTGCGGGGCCGGGAATAGGTGGATTTATAATCGAAAGTTATTCATGGCATTATATATTTCTAATAAATATCCCAATAGGAATAGTAGCTATAATTTTAGGATACTTTGTATTTCCTAAAGAAGATAAAGATAAAGTTAAGATAAAGATAGATTATAAAGGGTTTATTTTATTTGATATTAGTATAGTTTCATTATTTGTAGCGATATTTATGGGTCAACAAACAGGATTTATGACTCCTACAGTAATAACTTTATTTATAATATTTATAATTTCATTAATTGTATTCATAAGAATTGAGAATAGGATTGATGAACCATTAATAGATATGAAAATATTTGAAAATTTTGAATTTTCAATGGGGTTATTCTGCGCACTTTTAATATTTTCAGCAATCTTATTCTTTAATGTTTTAATGCCATTTTATCTTCAAAAGACTTTAGGATATTCATCTATTGTATCAGGATTTATATTAATGTCTGTTCCAATTGCAATGATGATTGTTGCACCTATAAGTGGAAGTTTATCAGATAGAATGGGATCGGAGATATTAACATTTATAGGATTAGTATTAGTTACAATAACTCAATTTTTATATATGTTTATAGATCAAAGTACATCAGTTATTTATTTAGTTGCAGTTACAACTATGAATGGAGTTGGTGTTGCATTATTCCAATCACCAAATAATTCAATAATAATGTCCTCTGTGAAACCTAATAAGTTAGGGATAGCTGGAAGTTTAAATTCTCTTGCAAGAAACTTAGGGATGATTATTGGTATATCATTATCAACTACAATTCTTTATCTTGGAATGAGCCATAAGGCAGGTTATAAAATAATAACTTATATAGATAATCAGCCGATGTTATTTGTCTATGGAATGCATATAGCTTTTGCAGTTTCATTTGCATTATGTCTTATTGCATGTGTAGTTTCTGCATACAGATTATTCAAAAAATAGTAGATTTTATTGTGAGTTTATCTTATCATTAAAGTTAGGTTGAATCTAATTATGGAGGCACAAATGATGGATGATTTACTTAAATGGATTTCAATTACTGATAGACATAATAAAATATATCTAGATAAGAAGTTAAAAGATATAGGGTTAAATAGTAGCCAGCACTTTTATATACTAAAAATTTATGAAAATCCTGGAATAACACAGGATAAATTAATAGATATAATTCATTTAAATCCTAGTAATATTACAAGAGCTTTATGTCAGTTAGAAAAGCTTGGATTTATAGAAAAGGTAGCAAAGAAAGATGATAAAAGAACATATAATCTTTATCCTACAGACAAAGCTTTAGAAGTCTATCCAAAGATCAATAAGATAATAAATGATTGGAAAAACTTTTTATTAAGTAATTTTTCTAAAGAAGAAAAAGAATGTTTATTAAAGTTAACTAAAAAGATTTGTATTAATTCATTAGAAGCTACTAAGTTATAGATAATAAAGAAGCATCATTTTTTTATGAGGCTTCTTTATTTTATATATAGAATTACTTAAATGAAATAATTAATTAGGAAGTGCTTTTATATAAAGGAAATCTTTTTAATTTCAATAATATTAGTAGGTGGATAAAGCTTTAGATTTTAATAAACTTTAAACTATAAATTAAATAGTAAATAATTTATTGACTTAAAGTGTACTCTAAGGACTATACTAAGTTTGATTGAAGGTAATCTAAGTAAAGATTAATAGATTACCTATGACTTAAGGAGGAAATTTTATATGATGAATTTTGATTTTTATAATCCAACAAGAATAGTTTTTGGAAAAGATCGTTTAGGAGAATTAGATAATTTAATACCAAAGGATGATAAAGTTCTTGTGCTCTATGGTGGTGGAAGTGTTAAAAAGTTTGGTACTCTAGAAAAAGTATTAAAGGGACTTGGAAATAGAGAAGTAGTCGAATTTGGAGGCATAGAAGCTAATCCAAGATTTGAAACATTAATGAAGGCTGTAGATGTAGTTAAGAAGGAAAATATAGATTTCTTGTTAGCTGTTGGTGGTGGTTCTGTAATGGATGGAACAAAATTTGTTTCATTAGCATCACAATATGATGGAGAAGATGCTATAGATCTTTTAAGAGATAGAATGGCGGCTTTTGGTTTAACTAAGGCATTGCCACTTGGAACAGTAGTGACACTTCCAGCTACAGGGTCAGAGATGAACTGTGGTGGAGTTGTTACTTCAAGTATAGGTAAGAGAGGATTTAGAAATCAATTAGTATTCCCTAAATTTTCATTCTTAGATCCAACTTTAACATTTTCACTTCCAAAGACTCAAGTAGCTAATGGGGTGGTTGATACATTTATTCATGTTCTAGAGCAGTATGCAACATATCCAGCAAATGGAATGTTTCAAGATAGAACTGCTGAAGGAATACTTCAAACATTAGTTGAAATAGGAAAGAAAACTATAGATAATCCAACAGATTATGATTTAAGAGCAAATCTTGTATGGTGTGCAACTATGGGATTAAATGGGTTATTAAGGGCAGGAGTACCAGAAGACTGGGCAACTCATATGATAGGTCATGAACTTACAGCAATGTTTGGTATAGACCATGGTAAGACATTAGCTATAATATTACCATCACTTTGGAATATTATGAGGGATAAAAAGAAAGATAAATTAATTCAGTATGGAGAGAGAGTTTGGAATATAACTTCTGGAACTGAGGAAGAGAGAATAGATCTTGCAATAGCTAAGACTAGAGAATTCTTCGAAAGCTTAGGTATAAAAACTAGACTATCAGATTACGGTGTTGATGCAAGTAAAGTTGATGATTTACTTAAAGCCTTAGAAGAACATAATATGACGGCTATAGGAGAGAATGGACAAATAACACTAGAGATTAGTCGTAAGATATTAGAAGGCGCACTATAATATTTTACAAATTAAATTAATAAAAAGCTTTGCCTATATAGTTAGGTAAAGCTTTTTTGTTACTTTAATTAATAAAAGATGTTATTTTAGATATAAAAACAGTAGATGTATATTTCTTTAGGGTGAAATATAAAATTTAAAACAATTATAATAAAAAGTTAAATTTTATAATAAAAAATATAATAAAAAATTACAATAAAATAATTGGTATCTTGTTCCAAAAATGATAAAATAAATATATATTTATTTATATAATGTTTACTAATTACTAAAGAAAAATATTATGGGGGAAAAGAAATGAAAAAAAGTTTGAGGATTTATTTAGTATTGGCATTATTCCTAGGAGCCTCGATTGCCTTAATTGGATGTGGTTTCTATGGAGGAAAGGTTATTAGTGTAGAGGATGTTAATAAGGCATCAGGAATGAAATTATTTATAGAAGATTATAACAAAGACTATAATGAATTTAAAAAAGACAAGGGAAATATTTTAAATAATGAAATAGAAAAAAATCCAACCTTAAAAATAACATACGAAGGTATAACAGAAGATGCTAGATTAATTATGTACTCTCAAAAGAAAAGTAATGTAAAGATAATTAAAGAAGAAAGTGATGATATTATTAGAGGAAAAGGACTACCCGTATATAAAGTATCTCCAGAAGAAGAACTAAAATTAAATTTTAGTGAAGGAGGACAAAAATACATAGGTTTTTGTGTTCTAGATGGAGATAAGGGGGTAGATCTAGATGAGAGAATGTTTGCAACTAAAGATGATGGTATTGATTATATAAGAGTACCAGAAAGAAAAGGAAATTATATTATGTATATATTTAGTGGATGGGAAGATGCATACACAATATATGGAATTAAATTGGAAGTGCAATAATTTAAAACGAAAAGAGATATCTCTTAGATTAGTAAAATCAAGAGACATCTCTTTTTTAATTAAATTTAAAAAGGAAAATTAGAATAAAAATATCTATATAATATATGTCAAAAGTGCATAATATATTCTAAAATAAGCTAATAAATAAGTAATTGTAATAATAACAATAAATTATTTGTATAACACTTTATACAATGTTAAAAAACTAATCATACTAGTTACATTCTAATTTTCTATAATAAACTATAGAAAAGCTTAGGAGATGATTATAATGAAAGTTATTGTACATGTAAATGAAAAAGATAAATGGAATATGGCTGTAGGTAATATTAAAAATATTTTAAAAGATGATCCTACCTTAACTGTTGAGATGCTAGTCCATGGCAACCCAATAGTTAATTTAAGAGAGGCAGATGCAAAGAAGTTAGGGGTTTATAATGAAATTAGTGAATTAGCTTCTAAGGGAGTTGTATTTGCAGCTTGTAACAATACATTAACTAAAATGGAAATAAAAAAAGAAGAACTTTGTGATTTTGTTGAAATAGTTCCAGCTGGTGTTATGGAACTTATAAAAAAGCAAAATGAAGGGTATGCTTATGTAAAGCCTTAATAAAGGTAAGAAGGTAGATTAAATGGAAATAGTATATTTTCTTTTAGCAGTAATAGCAACTACAATAGGTGCAGCAGCTGGAATAGGTGGAGGAATTGTAATAAAACCAGTTTTAGATAGTATTAGTTCATATTCTCTTCCAACAGTAAACTTACTATCCTCAGCAACTATATTTGCAATGGCAGTGGTATCTATAGGGAAGCAGATTGCTAAGAAGGATAAAATAGATGTAAAAAGAACAATGATTATAGCAGGTGGTTCAATTATAGGAGGAGTTATTGGACAAAATATACTTAAGATATTAGTTTCAATAAATAAGCATTCTGAGTCAGTTTCAATACTTCAAAGCACACTTATTATAGTATTGTTACTTAGTGTTTTTTTCTATATGAGAATAAAAGATAGAATAAAAAAACGTGATTTAAATAGTAGTTTAATAATTGCTATAATTGGAATTATTCTAGGTGCTATTTCAGCTTTTTTAGGCATTGGTGGAGGACCTATAAATGTTGCAATATTTGCTACGTTATTTTCTATGGATACTAAAGAAGCTGCAAGAAACTCGATTATAGTTATATTATTTTCACAGGGGGCTAAAATACTATCAATAGCAGTAACTACAGGATTTTCAAGTTATAATTTGAAAGTATTACCAGTAATGGTTATAGGGGGAATACTTGGAGGGTTCTTAGGATATAAGCTTAATAAGAGTTTGTCTGAAAAAAATATAATGAGAATATTTAATGCTACAATAATACTTATTGTATTTATAAGTAGTTACTCCATTTATAGAGTAATATAATAGAAATATTTAAAAAATTAAAATTATCATTAAAGGAATTACTTAAATATATATATAATAATAATATAATATGATAATATAATCTTTGAAAAATAGATAATAAAATGTATTGTTACATTTATATGTCACCATTATAGCGTATTATATAATTGTACGGTAATTCCTTTTAATCATGGTACATAAAACGAAGTTTTCTCAAAGTATAGGGTGTAATTAAGCTAATAACTACTGCTATCATGATAGGAAGTTGGGAATTATTTTGACCGATGAGATTTTGCTAGGGGGCGGAATCTCATTTTTTTTGCTTTATAATTAGAACATTTTTAAAGATACAGAGGAGAGTGATTATGGGCAAGGTAAATAATGCTTTAAATATGTTGATGCTTCTAAAAACTAGAAATAAAATGACTAGGCGTGAAATTGCAGAAGAATTAGAAGTTGATATTAGACAAATCAGCAGGTATAAAGAAGATTTGTGTATGGCTGGAATTTTAATAGAAGAAGAGCGTGGAAGATATGGAGGTTATAGCATAAAAGGTAAAACTGCATGGATTAATGCAGATTTAACTGAAGATGAAGTAAAAGCTATAGAACTTGTAATGAATTACTTACAGGCAGGAACATTTCCTTTAAAGACAGACTTTAATTCTGGAATAACTAAAATCCTATCAAATTATAAAGTAGATGATAATAGTTTTTGGAATTCCAATGCTACAGCTCAATTTAAAAGAATAAATAGAAATACAGATGAGTTGAAGCAAAAGTGGATTACTATAAATGAGAGTATAATTAATTTAAATAAGCTTAAGATAGATTACTCAAATCTTAAGGATGAAAATATGATAAGAACTGTATGGCCCTATGCTGTTTATATTTATCAAGGCGCAAACTATATGCTTGCCCATTGTGAATATAGAAATAAAATAAGAAATTTTAAACTTGTAAGAATAAGAAAGATAGAAGTTTTAGATGAAACCTTTGATAAAGGGAATTTTGATGTTAAGGCCTATCTTAACAGTAGACTTGGCATACATAATAGTAGAGAAAAATTTTTAGTTAAACTTAAAATATTCTACCCATATGCAAAATGTTTTAAGGAACATAAATGGGTTATAGAAGAAAAGATTGAAGATCATTATAATGAAGGATATTTGCTTTATAGTGGAAATATAGAGGGAAAAACTGATATTGTAAATTGGATAATGGAGATGGGAAGTAATGTTGAAGTTTTAGAACCTAAAGAAATTAGGGATGAAATTATAAAGGAATGCAAAAAGATAATGGGATTATATAAAGTATAATCCCATTATTTTTTATATTATTAGTATGTAATATTTAATAATCATAAATTAATAATCGAATTATAAAGCCCATTAAATGAATTCATAATTATATATAATTGGGTTACAGAAGAGTCTGTGAAAACATTCAAAAACGTATAAATATATAAATCTAAAAATACAAGAAAATAATGTAAAAATTACTTGTAAATGTTAAATTGTATAATATAAAAATATAATCAAAAAGGAATCTAAATACAATATTGATATGAAAATATTAACATTAAATACACCTTCTAAACTATCATTAAACAAATGGTTAAATATACTAAAAAGCTATTTTATTATACAAAAAAAGTAGTATCATAATATCTATAGAGGGCCTCTATAAAAAGTACAAAAGATAATATTAAGTATACAAAAGATGAGAGTTTATGAGTAAAAACTATGATAACAGAAGATGAGAGTTTATGAGTAGCAAGAGATTCAAAGAAAATTTTAGATATATATGATTAGTATTATAAATGCAAAAGATAAGTATAGAAATACAAAAGATAAGTGTTTAAAGTACAAAGGATAAATATCTAAGATACAAAAGATAAGTATATTAAAATACTAATTTAATATATAAAGTAGAAGATGAGTTTAAGTAGATTTTATAGCTATGAAATATAACTAAAAACCCTAAACGATCTTGTTTTTAAGTTTCGAAAAAGATAAAGACATTTTATGAGAACCCAAGGAGGAATTAGTTATGAAAAGATTTATGTGTACAGTATGCGGATATGTATTTGAAGGAGAAGAAGCTCCAGAAAAATGCCCAGTATGTGGAGCTCCAAGAGAAAAGTTTGTAGAACAAAAAGGTGAAATGGCTTGGGCTGATGAGCATAGAGTAGGAGTAGCTAAAGGTGTTGATGAAAGAATTTTAGAAGGATTAAGAGCAAACTTTGCAGGAGAATGTACAGAAGTTGGTATGTATCTTGCAATGGCTAGACAAGCTGATAGAGAAGGATATCCAGAAGTTGCAGAAATGTATAAGAGAGCTGCTTTTGAAGAAGCAGACCATGCTTCAAGATTTGCAGAACTTCTAGGAGAAGTATTAGAAGCTGATACTAAGAAAAATTTACAAATGAGAGTGGATGCAGAATACGGCGCTTGTCAAGGTAAGAAAGAATTAGCAACACTTGCTAAACAATTAAACTTAGATGCAATTCATGATACAGTTCATGAAATGTGTAAAGATGAAGCAAGACATGGTAAAGCTTTCAAGGGATTACTTGAAAGATACTTTGCATAGAAATAGCGTTCACACTACCCTTTAAAATATATAGATTCAAATAAGGCTTAGGAAAAGAATATTTCCTAAGCCTTATTTGTATTTATGGATAGTTAATATATTTTCTAGATATGTTAAATAAGGTCCGTCATGATTAATGAAGTTTAAATATATACAAGATCTAAATAGTACATAGAGATGAAGATTAAATATAGAATTTAATAAGGATTGAAATATATAAAATCCAATGTATTAAATAAAAATAATAAGAAATTAAGGGCATTAATGTAAGAGAGAGTATATAATAATAAAGTCTAAACAAAAATTAAAATATGAAAGGAAGAATTAATATGAGTTGTCTTGGAAATATAATATGGATTATATTTGGAGGATTATTTAATGCTTTAGGATGGTTATTCTTAGGGGTAGTATGGTGCATAACTATAATTGGAATACCAGTTGGACTTCAATGCTTTAAGATGGCAAAACTTCAATTTGCACCATTTGGAAAAGAAATTGTAACAGTAAATGATGGTGGAACAAGTCTAATACTTAATATAGTATGGATTATATTTGGTGGACTTGCTATGTGTATTTCAAATTTAATTAGTGCAGCACTTCTTTGTATTACTATTATAGGAATACCATTTGCAGTTCAAAGTATTAAGATTGCAAAGCTTTCACTTATGCCATTTGGTAAAGATGTAGTTTAATATAATTAAAAGATGGAAAGTATTTTTGTCGAATGGTATTAGTAGTAATTTGAAAGAGTTCAAGTTATAATAAAAATGTGGAAAATATTTCATTATGTTAAAAGAAATTTAACCACTTTATTTAATTCCTCTATAAATATTATAGAAAAATTTAAAACAAGCCTTTACAAGTAATAATTATTATTATATAATAATAAATGTAAACAGGCGATAGATAAAAATTATTAAATAACACAGGATATAAATTATACATAAACTTTAAGATACAAAAGATTTTTAAAGAACAAAAGATGTATAAGATAAATTAATTAATCTAGAATTTAACCCTTCGAACCTATGATAAAAAACTAAGGAACAAAAGATGGTTATAATGTCTGTATTTAATTTAAACTAAGATATCAATAAAAATTATATAAATAAAAATGTGTGTTTTATATATGAAATAGGAGGAATTAATTATGAAGAAATTTGTGTGTCAAGTATGTGGATATGTTTATGAAGGTGAAACTGCACCAGAAAAGTGCCCAGTATGTGGAGTAGGTGCTGATAAATTTATGGAACAAGTTGGAGAAATGGCTTGGGCTGACGAGCATAGAATCGGAGCTGGAAAAGACGTAGATCCAAGAGTCGTAGAAGGATTACAAGCAAACTTTATGGGAGAATGTACAGAAGTTGGAATGTATCTTGCAATGTCAAGACAAGCTGATAGAGAAGGATTCCCAGAAGTAGCTGAAGCATATAAGAGAATTGCTTTTGAAGAAGCAGAACATGCTGCAAAATTTGCAGAACTTTTAGGAGAAGTTGTTGATGCTGATACAAAGACAAACTTACAAAAGAGAGTAGATGCAGAATTTGGAGCTTGCCAAGGAAAGAAAGATTTAGCAACTTTAGCTAAACAATTAAACTTAGATGCAATCCATGATACAGTACATGAAATGTGTAAAGATGAAGCTAGACATGGTAGAGCATTCAAGGGATTATTAGACAGATATTTTGCATAATATAAAAAGTTATAAACTTGCATTAAAAGGCTTAGAGAAATTTCTCTAAGCCTTTTTAAATTATTATAAAATTAATTTAAAGTATATTAATTTAAATGCATTTACATATATAAGAGAGTAGGTTTATTAATATGAAAATATAAGAAAGTACATGAATTTATAAATTATATGTAGTTTACATATAATTAAAGTAGAGGATTTATGTTAAATTTTATGGAATCATTATTATTTTAATCACATAGAGAGTTAAGATATCATATAATTAAGATAATTTATATATTAATATAAGTAAATTAATATATAAATATAAAATAATAACATAGGATGAAAGGGGTAACTTATGACTTTATTTATGATAGGAATTATAATTTTTATTATATTTCTACTGAGCTTTCTACAAAATCCAAGTAGGCTTATTAATGGATTTATACTTCTTAATGCAATAATGTTTATGCTAATTGATTTAATATTATCTTTAGAGAGCATTAATCAAAGTTTAGCTATAGGGGTATTCTTAACAATATTTATTTTAGGAATATTAATCTTCTTTGGAGTAATAATATTTTTGATTGTAAATGGAATTACCATGATGAAAAGAGAAGGTAGAAGTTTAAGTAATATGCTATCTTTTATAGTAGGGGTAGGAACATTAATAATTATAGTATTTGTAATAGTATCTCCATTTTTACCATTTGACTTTGGTATAAGGGAAATCATATATGGGTTCATATTTTGGCTATTTTTAGCAACGATAACATTTTTCTTATTACTTTTAGATTTTTTAGTATCAGCATTAGTTTATAGGGTAAGATTTTATAGAATGAATAAAGACTTTATAATAGTACTTGGTGCAGGACTTATAAGAGGTAGAGAGGTATCTAAACTTTTAGGAAGCAGGTTAGATAAAGCATATGATTTTTATTTAAAGCAAAAAAATAAAAAAGGAAAAGATTCAAAGATTATTGTTTCAGGAGGAAAAGGTTCAGATGAGCAAATTTCAGAAGCTGAGGCTATGAAAGACTATTTAGTCTCTAAAGGATGTGCAAGTAAAGATGTAATTTTAGAGGATAAAGCTAGAACTACGTATGAAAATATGGTGCTATCTAAAAAGATAATGGATAAAATGAAGAAGAAATATAAAAGTGTATTTGTTACAAATGAGTATCATGTATTTAGAGCCGGTATATTAGCTAAAAAAGCAGGACTTAAGAATGTAGGTTTAGGATCTAAGACAGCTTTTTACTTTGTACCTAGTGCATTCATAAGAGAATTTATTGGAGTACTTTCACTTAGAAGATGGTGGTATGTATTCTTAATGGTTATACTAGCATTATTTATTGTAGCAGTATTTGTAGCATTACATTTTATTGCAGAATTAGGATATATAATTTAAAAATATACTAAAAGGAGTAGATTATAAAATAATCTGCTCCTTTTAAATTTTATTATAAGGATTAAATAAAAAATAAAGGAGTATATTTAACTAAAAGTATCATAATGAAGATTCAAATTTTTAATACAATAAAAAACTATACTAAAAGTTATATTGTTTTAATAAAATTACTTTTTGGCAATTGGAAAATATAGTATAATAGTGAATGCAATATATTTACAATTATAATGAGCTTTAAATTAAGAAAGATTGTGCTCTGGAAATTAAGGGGGAGGCTATGATAGTCTGTAAAAAATGTGGTAGAGCTAATGAAGATTCATGTATAATCTGCAAAGATTGTGGGAATACATTAACAAAAAGTGATATTTATGAATACAACAGAAGTATAGAAAAAATAAAATTAGATAGAGCTAATAAAAGTAAAAAGAAAAAGACTACAAAATTAGCTTTAAGTGTAACATATCTCATAGTTATATTAGGGTTACTTGTATTAAATATAATCTCTAACAAAGAGAGTTTTACTTTAATTGTAACTACAATGATTATGATATTATCTGGATATATCTGTATAACTAAGCCAGAGTTAATTTTTATATTTACACATCTATTTAGTGTTAAAGATATAAATGAAGATGCCATGTCAGATATGTATGAAACATTAACTATAGTTTTTGGATATCTAATATATACCTATGCTGTAATAGATCTAATATTAAATTATATAGAAGTAGCTTAGGAAGAGGAGAATATTAAATTTTATGAAAAGAAAATTTAAGAAAAATATTATAACAATTATTATAGTAAGTTTAGTTATAACAATAATAACTTTAGGGAGTATTATTTATAATTACATTAAAGAAAATAATATTTATTCGAATATTATAGAGGCAAATTGGGGTGTTGAGTTATCAAAAAATTATGATGAATTGTATGCAAAAGATAGTGGTGAGAGTTTTTTGGGAGATGGACAAAGGTACCATGTATTTAAATTTAAAGACCCAGAAGGCTTAAATATAGATAAGAGATTAAGTCTGAAAAATAATAAAGATGAAATTCTAGAAGAAAATATTGAAGAAATACTTAAAAAATTAAGTGTTACAAAAGAAAATTATCCAGATTTCAATAAATCATACAGTTATTATTTAAAAACAGATGAAGACTCATCAAAATTATATATGGTAAATTTTAAAGATAGCAATACTTTATATGTTATAGAGGATATATATTAATAAGAGATATAAGCTTATAGAAAATTTAGGAGCTAGGAAAGGTAAGAAAGGGGAGAATTTATGAAAATAAAAAACAAGGTTATAACAGTGATAGCTATAATTGTAACTTGTGTAATTGTAGCATTTGCTGTGGGGCCACATGGGGGAAATGCTACGACGGTTATGTCTATAGGCTCTAATACTAAAAGTAGTATGAAGATGATATACAAAAGTTTTAATGGAGAACAGTATAAAACATTAAATCTAAAATCAGGACAAAAATTAGATGTTAATATTGATGTTACTACTAAAAGCGGAGAACTAAATGTACTTGTGTTAGATAAAGATAATAATGAAATATACAGTATTAAAAACCCAAGTGAAAAAATTTCTAAGAGCATAGATATAAAAGAAAGTGGTAAATATACCATAAAAGTAGCAGGAAAACATAGTGGAAGCTACAGAATAAATTGGGATATAAATTAAATTTAATATATTTAAATATAGGAGTTTGTATGAAGATATGAAAAACAAAGGAGCTTGTGTAAAGTGCAATTCTAACAATATTAAAATAATAAGTGCTGTACCAATAAAAATAACAACATTTAAATTAATTAAGCCTAAATATTACTTATGTAATGATTGTGGTTATATGGAAATGTGGCTTGATAATAATAAAGAAGAGATAGGATATATTTATAAAGATTAAAAATACCAGAATTAAGTTATAGTTCTGGTATTTTTATTATTAAGTAAAGTTTTAATAAATTTGTAATTGCAAACGGTTTGCATATATGATAAAAATATATATGAAGATGCAAATTGTTTGCATTTAGCATTTATCTCTAGGAGGAAAAGAATGAAAACTAAAGTAGATATAATTTCAGGTTTTTTAGGTGCAGGAAAAACTACATTTATTAATAAGCTATTAGAAAATGAAGAATATAAAAGGGATGTTGCACTTATAGAAAATGAATTTGGGGATATTGGAATTGATGGAGACCTCATAAGCAATCCAGATATTAATATTAAAGAAATTAATGCAGGATGTATATGTTGTAGCGTAGCTGATAATTTCCATAGTGGAATAATTACAATTATAGAAAAGTACAAGCCTAAAAGGATGATAATAGAGCCATCAGGAGTTGCCAAACTTTCAGAGATAGTTTCAATATGTAATAAAGATAATCTTAAAGATTTGTTAGAAATAAATTCGATAATAACAGTAGTAGATGGAACAAAGTTTAATTTATATCTAACAAATTTTAGTGAGTTTTATATAAATCAAATAAAAAATGCAAACTTTATATTTATAAGTAGGAAGGAGAATTTAGGTGATGATTTAGATAAAGTTATAAATCAAATAAAAGGCTTAAATAATAAGGTTAAGATAATAAATAATTTAGAAGAGTTAAATCTAGAAAAGGTAGATGAAGATATAAGAAAAAGGACTTTAAATAAAAATAGCCTAGATTTTAATAATGTATTCTTACATAACGAGATTACAAGTACAGTACTAAGTGCAAATAATAAAAAAAAGACTGTAATAGAAAAAGGAAGTTTTAAAATTGCAAATAAAGGTACTATAAATAGAACAAAAGCCGCATTTCAAAGTATAGGAATAAATACAGAGAAGATATTTTCAGAAGATGAGTTAAGATATGTAATAAAAAAAACAAAATACTTTGGAGACATACTTAGAGTAAAGGGATTTGTACAGCTTAATGAAAATGAATATTTCCAATTCAACTTTGTTCCAGATGAATTAGAAATAAATATAGTAAAGTATAAAGGCACAGGAAAAGTTAGTATTATAGGACAAAGATTAAATAAGAAAGGGCTAGAGAGCTTGTTCTCTTAAAATAATTATGTTTAAGGTGAAAGTAGAGATTGTAACAGGATTTTTATCTTCAGGTAAAACAACATTTATAAATTCTTTAATCAATAAGACATTAATTAAAAATGAAAAAATAGTAATCTTACTTTGTGAGCAAGGTAATAGAAGTATAGATAGTAGGATAAAGAATAAAGAAAATATAAAAGTGAAATACATAATGTTATATAAGGAAATAACAGAAGAATTATTATTTGACACATACAAATATGAAAAACCAGATAGAGTAATAATAGAGTTTAATGGTACTAAAGATTTAAAAGACCTATCTAATGTAATGAGTAAGAGATTAATAAAAAAGATATATAGAGTAAATACAATATATCACTTAACAGATTGCAGCACATTTAATGTATTTCTAAGTAATATGGGAAGCATCTTAATATCACCAATAAAATATAGCAATATAGTTATGCTAAACAATAAAGATAGAGTAGGTGATAAAGAAATTAATTTAATAAAATCAAAGCTTCTTAAAATAAACCCAACTTGTTATATTCTAGAAGTAAATAGTACAAGCTGTATAGAAAAAGTAGTTAAAGAGTCTAGCTTGTTTTATATAGATATATTTTATAAATTAAAATTAGCATTAGAAAAGTACAGGAGAAGAGACTATGATAGATAAATTTTTCTTGGTATTTATAAGTTTATTATTAGAATCAATTCCCTTTATATTAATCGGATCTATAATTTCTTCTTTGATACAGATGTTTATATCGGAAGAATTTATAAAAAAAATAATTCCTAAAAATATATTTTTGGCTCTTATTATAACTTCTTTTACAGGAATAATCTTTCCAGTATGTGAATGTGCAATAATACCAATAGGAAGAAGACTAATAAAAAAAGGAGTTCCATTACCTATTGCAGTTACATTTATGCTATCAGTTCCAATTGTAAATCCAATAGTTATTATGTCTACATATTATGCTTTTTCAAGTAATCATCTTATATTTTTTATGAGGATAGTGTTTGGAATAGTAAATTCTATTATTATAGGATATTTAATTCATATTAGTTACAAGAACAAGGATCTACCAATAAAGGAAGAGATAGATACAGATACTTATATATGTAATTGTGGATGTGAAAATTTAGATTTTGATAATTACTCAAAAATAAGAGTATTATTAAATCACACAAAATCAGAGTTTTTCAGTGTACTCAAATATTTAATTTTTGGAGCTTTTATATCAAGCTTATTTAAAGTAACAGTAAAAGGAGAAGTATTTACTTATTTTAGTAAAAACCTAATATTATCAGTTGTTATTATGATAATTCTAGCATTTATCCTTTCAGTATGTTCAGAAGCTGATGCTTTTATTGCAAGTACATTTGCTTTGAACTTTACATGGGGATCAGTAATTGCATTCTTAGTTTTAGGACCAATGCTTGATATAAAAAATATATTAATGCTTCTCGGGAATTTTAAAAAGGAATTTGTGATTAAGCTTTCAATATATATTATTTCAGTTACTTTCATATCTTCAGTTCTGTTTAATATATTAGGAGGTGCTTAAGGTATGAGGTTAAATAAACGTGAGCTTATTGATTTTATGATTATGTTCCTTATAACATCTATATTTTATTACTTAATAATTGCAGATAAAATAGAGGTGTTTTTAAATCCAAGGATGAATAAATACATAATTTTTGCTTTTATAATATTTCTAGCATTAGCTATAAATCAGTTTTTTAATGCTTTTACAATAAATACTTTTAGAGCTGTAAGAAGAGGTAATTTAATATTTTTTGTATTAATTTTTATATTCATTTATCCAATATACAAGAATAATTTAAGGGAAAAATTAATTGATGAAAAAGTAAATAAAGAGTTGATGTACGAAAAAGACAACTTTGATAAAATTTATAAAATAACTAAAAATAATAAATTCGATTTAAATAATAAATATGATGAAAATAAACTGGTTTTAAATAGTGATAATTACTCAAGATTATTTCAGCAACTTATGCAAAATCCTAGTAGTTATAAAGGTGAAAAAATACAAACTGAAGGATTTATATATAAACAGAAAAATTTTAAAAACAATGAGTTTGTTATAGCAAGGGAAGTAATGACTTGTTGTGTTGCTGATATACAAATAGCTGGACCAATGTGTCAATATGATAAGACAGTAGATCTAAAAGAAAATGATTGGTTTAGAATAGAAGGGGTAATAGATATTAAAGATAATATGCCTATAATAAAAGTAGAAAAATTAACTAGTGTTACTAAGCCAAAGAGTGAATATATATATCCAAATTAAAATATATAAATAGGGAATGTAGAAAAATTTATTTTATATAAATTTTTCTACACCCTCTAATATTTAGTAGTTTTATTTATAATAAAGTTTAATATATATTAAATCTTCTGACTATTTTCTATTTCATGTTCAGTTATTTGAGTTGCTTCTTCTTTAATATTATTTGGAATTTCTTTTTTTATTGACCTTATTCTTTGCTTAGTTTCCTTTTTTAGTTTTGCTTCCTCATCTTGAGATTCTTCAGCTTTAAATTCCTTTGTTTTTTCTGCTACAGTTTTTTTATATTCAGCCTTTTCTTGTTTATGCTCTTTTCTTTCTTCTTTGTGTTCTTCATGTTTTTCTTTTATTTTAGATACTTCATTCTCAAATTCTTCTTTTAATTTACCCATTTTAATTCACCTCTTGAAAAATTCTTAATAATTAGTTTTAGTAATAATTACTTTATATTTATTATAGCACCATTGATGTAATAAGAATTAATACTAGATTTTAAATATGTATGTATATTAGGTGCAAAAGAGTAAACAAATAATTACTAAATTAAGAAGATTTAATTCTTAATTATATAGTAAAGAATTAATTTTTTTATTAATATTAGTGTAAAAGTTAAAATTATATGATTATGTTTGATATTATAAAAATAAGAATATTTACCTATCAAAGAAATGGAGGAGAATAATTGTGGATATATATTTTAGTATATTTGCATTAATCTTAGTAGTATTATTACTAAGTATAATGTTATTTTTAAATCAGCTTATAGTAGAAGCTAAACGCATAAATAAGACGTTAAATAAAATTGTAGAAAAATTAAACATAGAGAGTGAAAATAAACAAGAAAATATATAAGGACAAATAATAAAAAATCCTATAGAAACAATTAATAAATTTATTTTAATTGTTTTTATAGGATTTTTTAGATGAAATTAAGTTATTAATTTCTAACTTTTATTTTAGCTCTAGCTTTATCTTGTTCTTTACCAAATTTTCTGTAGTTTCTAAAGTTTATTATAAAAGCAAATGCAGACATAACAAGTGGTACATTTAAACTTTCCATAAGATTATATTGCTTTTTATATCCAACGCACCAAGCAAGTAAAACTAATGTTACAATAAATACTCCAAAAGATAGTATTGTTAGAATAAGAGATTTTCTTGGCATAATAGTATTCCTCCTAGTCATAATTTAATGATTATATTATATCTTTTTTATACAAATTTATCTAATTAGGAAAACTTCATATATTGTAAAATCTTAATGGAGTATGAACTATATTAATAAGTATTTTATAAAATCCTATAAAAACAATTAAAATAAATTTATTA
>NZ_JAFBDA010000002.1 GCF_016907995.1 Clostridium sardiniense
ATAAAATAAATGTAATTATATTAAATTTTATTATGCAAAATGTATTTATAGATATAAAATATTGATATATACTAATAACTAAAGAAGTTTTTTTGAGACAAGTATATTTTATTCTCAAAAATTATTAGAAGGAGAGATAAACAGATGAGTGAATTAAATCATGATCTTGGAATAATAGCATTAGAAAGCTGTAAAGAATTAGGTAATGCTGTAGATAAATATATTCAAGAAAAAAGAAATTGCACAGAAACTTTTTTAATACCAACTAATGAAATAAGATTTTCAAATGGAGAAGGAAAGGTTAAAATTTCTGAAACTGTTAGAGGAAAAGATATTTACATTTTATGTGATATTGGAAATTATAGTTGTAAATATAAAATGTTTGGGTTCACAAATCATAAAGGACCTGATGAACATTTCCAAGATATAAAGAGAACTATATCAGCTATCAAGGGAAAAGCTTCAAGAATTACTGTAATTATGCCACTTCTATACGAGTCAAGACAACATAGACGTAAGGGTAGAGAATCACTAGATTGCGCATTAGCACTTCAAGAGCTTGAAAGATTAGGTGTTGATGAAATTATTACTTTTGACGTTCATGATCCTAATGTTCAAAATGCTGTTCCTTTATTATCATTTGAAAACATATATCCAACATATGATATAGTAAAATCACTTACAAGTGATCAATCTTCATTAGAATTAAATAAGGAGAAGTTACTTGTAATAAGTCCAGATACAGGAGCTATGGATAGAGCTATTTATTATTCAAGTGTATTAGGTGTAGATGTTGGTTTATTTTACAAGAGAAGAGACCATTCATTAATAGTTAATGGTAAGAATCCTATAGTTGAACATGAGTATATGGGAAGAGATGTTTCTGGAAAAGATGTATTAATAGTTGATGATATGATAGCATCAGGAGAATCAGTTCTAGATATTGCTTTAGAATTAAAAGCAAGAAATGTTAGAAATGTATATGTTGCAACTACTTTTGCTTTCTTTACAGAAGGATTAGAAAAGTTCAATAAGTTCTATCAAGATGGAGTAATATCAAAAGTTTACTCAACTAACTTAACATATATACCAAAAGAGTTAAGTAATTCAAAATGGTTCTACGGTGTTGATATGTCAGAATTCTTAGCAAGAATAATCAATAGATTAAACTATGGTAAATCTATTGCTAAGTACATGGATGCGACAGAGATAATACGTAGATTATTAAATGAATAGTTTATAATTATATAAAGCAAATAACAGCAGAAATATTTAATATTTCTGCTTTTTTATTTTTAGAATAACTTATATTATTATCTTGATATGTTAGTATTAAGTTGCTACTAAAAGGTCTTAACATATCAAAAGATTTCATTTCATGAAATATAATTTAATATAAGTGCTTTTAGTACAAGTGTTATTAATTAAGATAATAGGGTTAAGTTTGGATATTTTTAGAGTTACTATGAATATAGTATTTAAAAATAGTTGGAGGTGGATGTAATGGTTAATTTTGCACATAGAGGAGCAAGTGGTAATTTCCCAGAAAATACACTACTTGCATTTGAGAAAGCAATAAATATTAAAGCATCTGGTATTGAACTAGATGTACATAAGACTAAGGATAATAGATTAGTTGTAATTCATGATGAGGATATAGAACGTACTTTTTATGGGAAAGGATTAGTTAAAGACTTTACTTTAGAAGAACTTAAAAAGTTTAAATGCAGAAAAGAGCTATTTAGAGATAATGAAAAGTGTAAGATACCTGCCTTAGAGGAAGTATTAGACTTAACTAGGAAAACTGATTTAATACTTAATATAGAGGTAAAAACAGATAATATCCATTATAAAGGAATAGAAAAAGATGTTATTGACTTAATTAACAGATATTCTTTAAGAAATAGAGTAATATTATCAAGTTTTAACCATGAAACAATTCAAATATGCAAAAAAATAGATAAAGGTGTAGCTACTGGAATGCTGTATGATGAACCTATAGAAAATGTAGTTGAATATGCAAAAAGGATTAAAGTAAATGCAATTCATCCAAGTAAGGATTTAGTATCAAAAGAATTAATAGAAGAAGCTCATAAGAATAATATTTTGGTAAATATATATACTGTTAATGAAATAGAGGATATGAAGAGATTAAAAGAATATAATGCAGATGGATTATTTACAGACTATCCAGAAATACTAAAAGAAATATTTTAGAAAGAGAGATAAGTGTATTAGTTATATTTTATAATGCTTATATATTTAAAAAATGAAATAAGTTAGGGATATATCAGAAGGGAGGAGTGGTTAATAACTACTTCTCCTTTTATTTTTAATTGAATTCTTTTATAAATAGGTGTAATTAAGTGTTATTTAGGGCTAACCTACTAATTTTATGAAATTAATAATTCAAGCGAGTAGAAAATATATTTAATTTATAATGTAGTAAGAAATATTAAATAATATTTCTATATAAAATTTATTTATAAATCTGTTATTAAAGTTATTTATACTGTATAGAAGAATCCTATTTCTCATAAAAGATATATATTTGTATAATTTAAACTGCTTTCAATATTAACAATTAATATATTTATAAACTGGAGATGAGAAGAATTAATTATGTAGTTTTTGAGGATTTAGTTAAGAGGTATAAAGGTAGCAATAAAAATGTTATAGAAAAATTCAATCTATTCATAGACAAGGGTGAATTTATTGTAATTGTAGGTTCTAGCGGAAGTGGCAAATCTACTCTATTAGAAATGATTTGTGGATTTGAAGAAATAACTGAAGGTAGGATATCAATAGATAATAAAATTATAAATGATATAGAACCAAAGGATAGAGATATATCTATGGTATTTCAAAATTATGCATTATTGCCTCATTTAACAGCTTATGAGAATATAGCTTTTGGTATGAAAATTAGAAAAGTGAAGAAAGAAGAAATACATAAAAAAGTAATATGGGCAGCTAGGATTTTGCATTTAGAAGAATATTTAAATGTAAAACCTAAAAAACTATCTGGTGGCCAAAGGCAAAGAATAGCCTTAGCCCGTGCAATTGTCAGGGAACCAAAGTTATTTTTAATGGATGAGCCACTTTCAAATTTAGATGCTAAGTTAAGAAATGAAACCTGTAATGAAATAGTTGCACTACATAAAAAGATAAATGCAACAACAATTTACGTTACTCATGATCAAACAGAAGCATTAACTATGGCGGATAGAATAGTTGTACTAAATGATGGAAAAGTAGAACAAGTAGGGACACCAAAAGAATTATATACAAATCCAAGTAGCATATTTGTAGCAACATTTCTTGGTAAACCTCAAATGAATTTGTTTGAGATGAAAATAAAAGAGGAAAGAGTAATATTAAATGATCTTATAGATATAGGTATATTAGATGAATCTAATATACTAAATAAAGATGAATACATAATTGGGTTTAGAGCTGAAGATATACAAATCAGTGAAGAAGGCAATTGGTCTATAAGAGCAATAATTGAGAAAATAGAGTATTTAGGAAGTGAAACAATTCTTTATTTAGATTATAAAGGAATAAAATTTACAACTAAAACTTATAAAATAAAAGATTTTAAATTAAATGAGAATGTTAATATTAGTTTTAATTTACAAAATGCTAATATTTTCAATAAACATAATAAAAGGAATATAAGGGGAGAACAAAATGAAGAAAAGAATAATTAGTATGATGATAATGCTACCTCTTTTACTTACAGGGTGCGCAAAAGGGACTTCTTCTGTTGCAGAAGGAGAAATAGGTGGAACTATTACAGTAATAACAGATAGAACTGACGCTGATAAATTATTTGAAGAAATGGAAGCTAAGTTTAAAAAATTACATCCTAAAGTAGAAGATATAGTTTTCGAATCATCAAGTGATTATGATAATTACATTACAACTCGTATGAATACAAAGAACTATGGAGATGTTTTATTTGTACCATTTAGTATGAATGCAAATCCAAATGAATATGAAAATTATTTTGAACCTTTAGGTAAAGTTGATGAATTAGAAAAGAAGTATATAGATGTTACAGAGGCAGATTTTAATGGAACTGCCTATGGTATACCAGCAGCTCTTAACTCTTTAGGAATTATATATAATGAAGATGTTCTAAAAAAGGCAGGAGTAGAAAAAATGCCAACTTCATTAGAAGAAATGGTTGAAGCATGTGAAAAAATTAAAAAGCATACTGATGCAATTCCATTCTATACAAACTACAATAACACACTTGGAGTCTGGGGAGGATCTTTAACTTCTTATGGTGGAGAGCAATATAGATCAGAAATGCTTAAAAAGGGAACTGCATTTAAAGAAGGACAACCAATAAGACAAGTTATGGATTTATTCTATACATTATCTTCAAAAGGTATTACTGAAAAGGATCCAATTACAGGAGACTATGCTAAGTCACAACAAATGCTTGCAGATGGAGAGGTTGCAATGTTTATGATGGGATCACAAGAGATTCCAGATATTCAGAAGCTTGTTAAGAATGGAAACAAAATAAATATAGCACCATTCCCAGTTAAATTTAATGGACAAACAAGTATACCATTTGGAGCACCAGCTGTAGTTGGAGTTAATAAAAATAGTGAAAATAAAGAAACTGCAAAAGCTTTCTTAGAGTTCTTAGTGTCTGATGAAAGTGGATATGCAAAAGAATTTGGTGGAATGTCACCAAATAGAGAAGATTTAAATGAAGAACAACAAAAAATGTTTAAAGAAAATAATATAATATTAACTGTTCCGACAGAAACACCAGAAAATGATAAATTATATAGTACTATAGCTAATGAGGTTGGAGTTGGAAGACTTACAGATGTATTACAAAAGACTATAAATATAGGTTTATATCCAAATCAAAATGAAAGTTATGATGAATATGTCAATAAATTAGAAGATAAATGGGAAAAAGCTATAAAGAATAATGAAAAATAGTAACCTAAAAAAAGAAAGAAAGATTATTTTTATCTTTCTTTTTTTTCCAATATTATTATTAATTTTATTTGGATTTTTACCTATAATATCTTTGATTAGTTATAGCTTTACTTCATGGAATGGTTTATCCACTACAAAAGAATTTGTTGGATTTGATAATTTTATAAAGATACTTACAGATCCTAGCTATATTGAAGTGTTTAAAAATAGCTTATATTATTTTGCATCTGGTATATTGCAAATTATAATTGGATTAACCTTTGCAATAATATTGTCTTTTAAGGTTAGGTTTAAAGGTTTCTTTAAAGCAGCTTTTGTATTTCCTTGCCTTATAAGTGGTGTTGCAATATCAATGATGTTTAGAGTTTTTTTCTCACCAGATGGAACATTTGATCAAATATTAACGTCTTTAGGTCTTGCAGATATTATTCACTTTTGGCTTGGGGATCCAAGGTTTGTAAATTATACTTTAGCAAGTATATCCTTATGGAGATTTACTGGAATGAGCTTTATTATGTACTTTGGGGCAATTCAGTCTATTCCAAAGGAGTACTTAAAGTGTGCTGAAATTGAAGGAGCGTCAATATTCCAAAAAGTTAGATATGTTATATTGCCAAACATACATACAGTAATTAAGATAAATTTCATTCTTTTAATTGTAGGATCAATTTCTGTATTTGAAATACCTATGATAATGACAAATGGATCTAATGGGACAAGTACCTTTTTACTTATGACTATGAAGACAGCCTTTGAAAAGAAGCAGATAGGTCTTGCGGCTAGTATGGCAGTTATAATAACTATTCTAATCGTAGTTATGACTTTAATACAAAAGAGGATGTATAGAAATGATGAAGATGAATATTAGGAAGATAATACTAAAGACAATTAAATATACAGCATTAATTTTATGGTTATTAATTTTGTTTATACCTATTATAACTATATTTTTTGGTTCATTTAAAACTTACAATGAGTTTAATAATACAGCTGGAATAGCACCTCCTGAGAGTTTTTTAAATTTATCAAATTATAAGGATGCATTTATAAATGGGAAGATGTTAGTAGGATTTTTCAATACCTTTATCCTAATTCTTTTTGGAGTTTTTGGAAGTGTAATAATTGGTTCTATGGTAGCATTTGCTGTAAATAGATTTAATTTTAGAGGTAAAAAAATAATTTTATTTATGTATTTATTAGTATCCATTGTTCCTATGGAAATATCACAAGTTGCAACATTTAAGATTATTAATGCAATGGGTATATATAATACACGCCTTGCACCTATAGTTTTATATTTAGGGGCAGATGTACTTATGGTATATATATATCTTCAAATGCTTGAGAAGATTCCAAAGGATATAGATAAAGCGGCAAGACTTGAAGGCGCAAGTTATTTTAAGATATACTGGAAGGTTATTTTTCCATTGCTTAAACCAGCAACAGCAACAGCATGTATGATAAAAATAATTTCAATTTATAATGATTTTTATATACCATTTTTATATATGCCAGGTGAGGGGTTAAATACAGTATCAACAGCTTTATTTAAGTTTATTGGACCAGCAAGAACAGATTGGCAGATTATATGTGCTGCCATAATAATTAGTATGATACCTATGATTATATTCTTTTGTTTTCTTCAAAAGCATATATACGGTGGTATAACGTCAGGGAGTATTAAATGATGAGAGAAAAAAATTTTTTTAAGAGAGTATATACAGTATTAGAAGTAAGAACTGGTTTTGCAACTGGACTACCTGTTTTAAGTGGTGGTTTATTTGGAGCTTATCTGGCTGGAAAGTTAGATATAGCTTTATTAGTTCTTATGTTTATTTCAGGATTTAGTTTTAACATAGTATCTAATATAGCAAATGAAATAAGAGGATACTTAAAAAGTGAAGAAAGTGAAGAGACACTAACAGGACATATAGGAAGCGAAGGTCTTGCTAGAGGTGATGCTAAGCTTAAAGATGCAGTTATTGCACTTATATTTATGACTGCGCTTGGAGGAGCATCAGGACTTCTTATAGTATTTATAACTAGAGATTTAAATATATTGCTTATAGGAATTCTTAGTGCATTAGCTGCCATATGTTATTCTTTAGGACCTAAGCCGTATATTCTATATCCAGTAGGAGAGCTTATATCTGGAATTTTTGTTGGATTTATAAGTTGTTTTGTATCTATATATATTCAATTAGGTACAGTAACTGTAGATATAATTCTATATTCAGTTATATCAATGATAATGACAGTATTTTTAATGTCTACTAACAATACATCGGATTATAATAAAGATATGGGAAATAGAACAACACTTCCTCATGTTATTGGATTTAGAAATTCGATTAAGATAATAATACCAGAGGCTATAGTTATGATATTAGCTTGGATAGGGCTATTCTTTAATGGAAGCATAACACTTATTATGTTTATAACTGGTCTTGCTACTTTCTATTATTATGGATATGTTCGTTGGTATAAAGATTATTATAAGATAAAAGAAGTTTATAAAGAGATGGGAAGAGAATGGGGACCAAGACCATTATTATTAATATATAGCTTTCATATAGTAGTATCTTTAGAATTTTTAATTATGATAATAGCAAAGTAAGAGGAGATAATTATGAGTATAATTAATATTACTTTAATAAAGAAAAATCCATTATGTATACCTGCAATTATGGCAAGTGAAATGGGGATATTTAAAAAGTATAATATAGAGGTTAATTTAGAGCTTCCAGATGATTTTGATTTTGGTGGTAAGAATCCATTTCTAGCAGGTGAATCTCATGCTATGATGGGAGATATAACATTCTTTTTCTATATGCTTAAAAGAGGAAAGAATGCTGTTATAACATCAAATTTAACTCGTACTATAAGTTTTTTAGTAAGGAAGGATGCCCCTAAAGATTTAAGGGGATTAAGAGTTGGAGTAAATAGAGCTGGACTTTTTAAATTATTTTTAGAAAATGATTTAAAAAATAAAGTAGAAGATGTAAAAATTACTTGGATTAATAACACATATGAAAGAATTAAAGCAATTGACAATGGAGAAATCGATGCTTTAGTTGCTATAGAACCATTTATAGGAGAACTTGTAGATAAGGGTTATCAAAAGGTATGGAGCTTAAGAGAAAGTGAAAAAAATTTAGTTATGTGGTGTTTTGAAGAGAAATTCTATAGAGAGAATAAAGAAGCGGTTAAAAGCTTCCATAAAGCTTTAGAAGAGGCTAAAGTAATATTTAATGAATTTAGTAAAGAAGAGAAGGTAAGGATTGCTATAGACTATGCAGGATATAGTCTAAATGCAGCAAAAAGATTAGAAGGTTTTACTTTCGAAAAAGGGGAAGTTTATAGGGAAGAAGACTTTAATCTTTGCCAAGAGTGGATGTATAGAGAAGGGGATATTGATAGATTATATAGTCCTAAAGATTTAATAATTAAAGATACATTTATATAAAATAATAAGCCAAAAGTAAAATATATATTTTACTTTTGGCTTTAAAACTTTTAAGGTACTATTAGATTTTAAAGTTTAATTAGTTCTAAAATAAGGTATCTTTCTTAAGTGTGATAATAAATAATTTGCAGATAAGCCTACAAATATTCCGGTTCCTATACCTGCTAATGATAGGACAGGTAAATATAAAAACACACCGAAATTTTCTAATATAAGGGATGCTACAAAAAGCTGACCTATATTATGAAATACTGCAGCAGAAGCGCTAACGCCTATTATTGATACATATTTACTACCAAGTTCCTTAACTAAAACTATAATTGCAAAGCTAAGTAGACCACCAGCTGCACTATATAAAAGTGTTGATATACTTCCTCCTAACATAGTTGATAAAAGTAGTCTTAAAAGCAACACTAAGAATGAGTCTTTATAGCTATCTAATGTATATACTGATATCATTATTACAAGATTTGCAAGTCCAAGTTTGGCACCAGGTGTTATAAATGGTACTGGTATCATACCTTCAAATATGTATAAAATTAGAGCCATAGCAACAAGTAGAGACATATAAAGCATTTTTGAAGTTTTGTTAAATCTCATAATATCTAATGGGAAAGTATAGTATCAGAATCACTATTACTTTCATCTCCTTTAATTTCTATTATTAATTCATTGGGTAAACAAACAATGGTTTGTCCTACCTTGGATATAACTCCTTGCTTAATACAAAGGTCATCCCTGCAATCAGCTTCTATTATTTTAATTGTATTATCTTTTATTGAAATAGTGTTGTTTCCATGATTAGTTTTTACTACTAAAGTCTTTTCACCTTTAAAAGATGAAAGTGGAATATTATCATATACATCGCCAGAAATTTTGATGTTAGCATAAGTACTACTGTAGTCTTTAGATAGAGTTTTTGCAAATATCAAATAAGGAACGAATGACAATATAATAAGAAATAATATTATAATTATGTCTAATTTCTTGAAGATCTTCATTTAACATTTCTCCTAAGTAAATTTAATTGTAGTTTTTTTATTAAAGCTACGATTAGATTTTAAATTATATAAAAAGAAAGGGGTAATAGAAAAAACTTATACTGTATAAAAAATATATATTAATATAAAATGTCAAAATCGTTGTATAATCCTCTTGGGAATAATAAAAAATTAATCTATATATTTTTAGGAGGAAATTTTAATGAAAAAGAAGTTATTAGTAGGATTATGCACAGCTGCATTAGCAATATCACTTGTAGGTTGTGGTGGAAGTGATGATAAAAAGGCAGAAACACCAGACAAAGGTTCAGAAGTTACAATGAAAGATGGTACTTATGAAGTAGAAACAAAGAATGCTGATGATAATGGTGGAAAAGCTAAAGTTGTTCTTACTGTTGCAGATGGAAAAATAACAAAAGCTGCTTACAATGAATTTACTGACAAAGGTAATAAGAGAGAAGACAAAGAATATAATGACATGATGAAAGAAAAAGCAGGTACAAATCCAGCGGCATATGAAGTTGAATTAGAAAAGAAAATTGTAGAATCTCAATCAGGAGATTTCGATGCAGTAACTGGTGCAACAAGCTCATCAGATAAAGCTAAAGTTTTAGTTAAAGAAGCTATAAACAATGCAAATGAAGGAAAAGCAGAAAAAGAATTAATAGAAATTAAATAATTATAATTTATAAAACAAAATTTAAATTAAAAGATTTATTTAATAAATATAAGACTATTAATATAGTAATTTACCATATTAATAGTCTTTTTTTTATTGTTTTAACTTTAAACTAGAAAAAATGTTAATATTTATCAATAGGAGTTTGAGAAAATAGAGCAAATTAAAGAATAATTTGTTGTATTTTACCGGAAAAACTTATAAAATATAAAATACATATGAATAATATGAATAAAAAATTAACAATACGATGAATGGAATCAATTGAAATGATTTCTTTTGGAAGGAGAATACACTTATGGGCAAAAAAGTTATTACTTTTTTTATAACAACTATTTTGATCATTAGTTTAGTAGGATGTACTAAAGAAAAATCGAAAGATACTAAATTGAAAGATCCCATTAGTAGAACTGAATTATTTATGGGAACTGCTATAAAGATAACACTTTATGATGTAGGAAGCGAAGAAATATTGGACAAGGCATTTAAAAGAGTTATTGATCTAGAGGATTTAGTTAGTATTAATAAGTCCGGAACAGAGATTGTAGAACTTAATAAAAATTCAGGGATAAATCCGGTTAAGCTTAGTGATGATAGTTTTAATATTATAGAAAAAGGGTTAGAATATTCAAAAGCATCCAAGGGAGGATATGATATTACAATAGGTCCTCTAGTTAAGTTATGGAGTATTGGACTTCCGGAAGCAAAGGTTCCAAATGAAAATGAAATAAGAGAAGCTATTAAACATGTTGATTATTCCAAATTAAAAATCAATAAAGATACTAATGAGGTATTTTTAAGTGAAAAGGGAATGATGATAGACCTTGGAAGTATTGCAAAAGGATATGCAGCAGATGAAATTGTAAAACTTTTAAAAGAAGAAGGGGTAACAGAAGCTATTGTTGATTTAGGTGGAAACATATATGCTCTAGGTAAAAAGGAAGGTAATAAAAACTGGAAAATAGGAATCCAAGATCCTAATACAGAAAGAGGTAATGTAGTCGGAATGGTTGAGACCTATAATAAATCTGTTGTTACCACTGGGGTTTATGAAAGATTTATAGAAAAAGATGGAGTTAAGTATCACCATATTTTAAATCCTAAGATAGGATATCCTTACAAAACTGATATTGCAGGAGTATCTATAATCGCTGATAAATCAATGGATGCAGATGCATTATCAACTTTAATATTCACTAAAGGATTAGATGAAGGTATTAAATTTATAGAAACTTTAGATGGGGTAGATGCAATATTTATAATGAATGATAGAAAGGTTTATATAACTGAAGGAGTAAGAGAGAGCTTTAAATTAACAAATGAAAGTTTTGAACTTGCAAACTAGAGAGGAGGAAAATTATGCAAATAGATAGTTTGAAATATTTTTATGAAGTGGCAGAACTAAAAAGTATATCAAAGGCCGCTAATAATTCACATATATCACAACCAGCTTTAAGTCATCAACTTTCTAAGCTTGAGAAGGAGCTTGGTGCAAGACTTCTTGAAAGAAGTAATAAAGGAGTTAAACTTACTAGTCAAGGAGAGATACTTTATAATTATGCTAGAGAAATTCTTATATCTCACAATAACTTAATTGAAGAGATAAGTGCAAATAATGTTAGTAAAGAAGAAATAGAAATAACTAATTCAAGTATGTATGCTAATTTTTTAGTATCTAATATTGCTAAAGATATTAGCAAAATATTTAAGAACTTTAATGTGATCATAAACAATCAATTAGAAATTAATGAGCAAGTTTTATTATTACATAATAGATCAGATGTAGTAGTCGGTTGCAAAATGATATATGATGTTGACCTATCATCAAATTATATAGGAAGTGATAAGTTAATACTTATAAGTAAACAAGAAGTTAAAAAAGATAAGTTTGATAAATTATCTATTGCGTTACTAGATGATAATTTAAGTATTCCAAGAAGGGAACTTGAAAAATTAGATAAATCCAATATATGCTTAAAAACAAATTCAATAGATACGATAAGGGAATATTTAAATAACTCTAATACAGCTGCTATTGTTCCAAGAATATCAGTTCAAGCAGAATTAGAATCAGGAATATTTAAAGATTTAGAATGTAAAAGTTATGAAATAGAATATGATTTATTTATAACTTATAAAAAAGATATAGAAAACAGTTTGAAAAAGAAGATTAATCTATTCAAAGATGAATTAGAAAAGATTCTAAACAAAGAGATAGAGAGTAAGGTGAAGTTGTAAGTATTGAGTATGCCTAATATTTAAAATGTTCATACTTCATAAAGAAAAGTTATAACAAAATTGAATAAATTAAATTAAGTTATGTATCTAAAGCGCCTAAATATAAGGGGTTATAAAGTTTCGTTAAAATGAAACGTTATTCATAAATTATATTTATTTAGTAATAAAACATGCTAGACAGTTATAGTTATTAAATATAGAATAGACATGCAAAACAACTTTTGAGATTATTTTAACAAAAGAATATTGGTTAATAATTAAAATGAAATGAGGGAATTATATGTCTACGAAAATTGTTATTTTAGGCGCTGGTTATGCAGGTGTACATGCAGCCAAAAAGTTAGCAAAAAAGTATAAAAAGAATAAAGAGGTAGAGATTACTTTAATTGATAAGAATCCTTACCATACTTTAATGACAGAATTACATGAAGTTGCAGGGGGGAGAGTTCCAGAAGAGTCTGTAAAGGTAGAACTTTCTAGAATATTCCACAGAACCAAAGTAAATGTTGTTGTTGACTACATAGAAAATGTAGATGAAAATAAAAATATAGTAAAGACAAAACAAGGTGAGTATCAGTATGATTATCTAATGATAGGAACAGGAAGTGAACCGGCATTCTTTGGAGTACCGGGAGTAAAGGAAAATGGATTTACTCTATGGTCACTAGAAGATGCCATTAGAATAAAAGCTCATATAAAAGATAGAGTTAAAGAAGCTTCTTATGAAAGAAATGCTGAAAAGAGAAAGAGAATGCTTACTTTTGTAGTTGCAGGATCAGGATTTACTGGAATAGAAATGGCTGGAGAACTATTAGAATGGAAAGAGACATTAGCAAGAGAGTATAGAGTTGATGTTAAGGAAATTAAGATATTAGTAGTTGAAGCAATGTCTACTATACTTAATATGTTAGATAGGAAACAAGCTGATAAAGCTGAAAAATACATGGTCAAGCATGGAGTAGAAATCTTAAAGGATTCTCCAATTGTAGAAGTTACTAAAAACACTATAAAATTAAAGAGTGGAAAAGTAATTCCTACAGAAACTTTAATTTGGACTTGTGGAGTTCAAGCTAATCAAGATTTAGATCAAATTGAGATTAAAAAAATTAAAGCTGGAAGATATGCTGCTAACAAATATATGCAAGCAGAAGGAAAAGAAAATATATTTGTAGTTGGTGACATTGCATATGTAGAAGAAACACCAGGGAATGGTAATCCGCAAATAGTTGAAGCGGCAGAACAAACAGCAGTAACAGCTGTTAAAAATATAGTAGCTTCAATGGAAAATAAAGAAAAAGTAGAATTTAAGTCAAATTACCACGGATTTATGGTATCTATAGGTGGAAGATATGCTGTAGCTAATTTAATGGGAATGAAATTATCAGGTTTCTTTGCTATGGTAATGAAACATCTTATAAATATGGTATATCTATTTAGTGTTAATAATGTTCACGCAGTATATAATTATCTTCAACATGAATTCTTCGCTATGAAAGAAAGAAGATGTATAATGAGAGGACACTTATCATCTAAGGGAAATAGATTATGGTTAGTTCCTTTAAGAGTTTATATAGGTTTCCTTTGGTTAATTGAAGGGCTTAAGAAATTAATTGGTGAAGAAACTTGGACTAAAGCTTTTGATTCAGCTTCTAGCGCATCAGATGCAGCTGGTGGAAGCATAACAGCTTATTTTGATAGTTTAAGCAGCAACTTAACAGTTGGTTGGGATAGCTGGATGAAGATGGGGAATGTTAAGATGCCATTTTCATGGCTTCAAGATACAGTCTCAGGAGCATCACAAGCAGCTGAAGGTACAGCAACAAATATGCCAACACCTATATTTGAAAGTATGCCAAAGTTCTATGAATCAATAATGGAAATATTTATGCCAAATGCTGAAATTGCAGTTTGGTTCCAAAGAATAGTTGTTTTAACTGAAATAGCTATAGGGTTATGCTTAATTGTAGGATTGTTTACATTCTTAGCTTCAGCAGCATCTGCATTTATGACAGTTAACTTTATATTCTCAGCAATGGCTGGGTGGGATATATTATGGTTCACATTTGGTAGTATCGCATTAATGGCTGGAGCTGGAAGAACTTTTGGATTAGATTACTATGTAATGCCTTGGATCAACAAACTTGTAGGTAACTTCTGGATGGGAAAGAGAGAACCTATCTATGATATACATGGTGGAAATAAGTAAAACAATTTAAATAAAAAAGCAGGAATATATTCCTGCTTTTTAATTCAATAAAATTATAAGTCATTTGGAGATGAAACGAGGGGATAAACATGAGTAAGTTTTGGAGCAATTATCCTATAATTGATAGAGAAATTGAAGAGGTTAAAAAACAAATTAGCAAAAATGCTAAATGTAAAGATAAAATTATAGAAAAAAGTATATTAGAGTTATTGAATTCTGGTGGTAAGATGTTAAGACCTGCTTTTACAGTTATAGCTTCAAAATTTGGAGATTATAATGAAGAGAGAGTTATTGCGCTGGCATCAGTAATAGAAATGTTTCATATGGCCACATTAGTTCATGACGATGTTATTGACGATGCGGAGTTAAGACGTGGAAAAGAGACAGTTCAAGCAAAGTATGGTAAAAACTATGCCGTATACATAGGTGATTATCTTTTCTGTTTATGTTTTAGAATATTAGCTACAACTTCATCAATAGAAAGAGGCGTGGATATTGATACAAAGGTAATGTCTAGGATATGTATGGGAGAAGTTGAACAATTAAGCTCAAGGTTTAATAAAGATGTATCAATTAAGGATTATTTAAAAAGAATATCAGGTAAGACAGCAGAGTTATTTTCATTAAGTTTATATATAGGTGCTGCAGAAAGCTCATGTGATAAAAAAACCTGTAGATTGTTTTGGGAGATAGGTCATAATATAGGTATGGCATTCCAAATAATAGATGATATATTAGATTATGTAGGAACAGACGAAGATATAGGTAAAAAGTCTGGAAATGACATAAAGGATGGTATATATACTCTTCCATTACTATTAGCTATGAAGAATAATAAAGAAGTATTTGATAAAATATTAAAAGAAGATAATTATACTGATGAAGAGGCTAGAAATATAATAGAAAAAGTCAAAGAAAATAATGGGGTAGAAGAATCTATTAAACTTGCAGAAAAGTATTCTGAAAAATCTTTTAAATATATAAATAAATTACCTGATAATGAATATAAAGATATACTTTTAGAAGTAACGAAAAAACTGCTTAAAAGAAAATATTAAATAAAAAATAACGGGCAATCCCGTTATTTTTTATTTTTAAAAATGATTGCTTATTTCTTCTCTTTGAATTCTTTTTAAATCTTTAAGTCTTAAGTGTGTTTTATCCATAATTTTTTCAAAAGTTTCTCCATCAATAATCATTTGTTTAGCCGTATCGTGAGCAGACTTATTGTTATTATCCATAACACATTCCTCCTATAATTTTTTCATTAATTATTTTGTGATTATAGATAAAAGTATATTCATTAAAATTTGATATCTATAAAAGTTTGATGATTTTCATGAAGGAAGTTTAATATTCAATAAAAAAACTTGAAAAATCTAATAAAATAATTAAAAAGTTCTTAATATATCTTAAAAATACTTTAGTATATAATTTAGATATGAGTTTTAGTATATAATGGATATGAATAGAAATTTACTATATAAACTAATAATAAGTAAGGATACAAAGAGATACTTTAGTACATATATGATATAATTTAAAACATTAATGTACTAATATAATTAATTTTAAATAAATAGTTAGATATTTATGATAGAGAGGATGAGGGGTGAAAAGATGAAGATTGATTGGAATAAAAAATATAATACTATTTCTGTTTATGCATTTCTTGTTGTATGTGCAATAATTTTATTTAGCAATATCTCAGCTAGGTTCTCTTATGAATAAGATACATGTTGCAATAGGTATACTTAAACCATTTATTTGGGGATTTGCTATAGCATATATACTAGATTTTGTTTTAAGGTTTTATGAAAATAAAGTGTTAGAATTTTCATTTTTTAAAAATTTTTTTAAAAAATTTAATATTAGATCAAAAAGGGGACTTGGATTATTATTTACATATATAACTGCTTTTATAGTTGTTGGATTGTTTATTCAATTTGTACTACCACAGCTGATTAATAGTATAGTTGGTTTAGTTAATGATATACCATCATACATATCTAATACTAGTAAGTTTATTAATGATATAGTAAATAAATTAGATATTCAAGAACACTATTTAGTAATAATAAATGATAAGTTTAACGGTCTTATTGATTATGTAATTAAGGCATCAGCAAACTTAATTCCTATGCTTGGAGGAATACTTACAGTTATTTTATCAAGTATCTGGAATATAGTATTAGGGATAATAGTTTCTATATATCTTCTAATAGAAAAAGAGAAGTTTTTTGGCCTAAGCAAGAAAATGACTTATGGAATATTTCCTATGAAGGCGGCTGAAAAGATATTAGAGTTAACACATAGAAGTAACGATACTTTTGGAAAGTTTTTAAGTGGAAAAATATTAGATTCACTTATAATTGGAGTATTAACTTTTGTTATTTTAACAATAGTCAAGATGCCATATACTCTTTTAATATCTGTAATTATAGGTATAACCAATATAATACCATTCTTTGGACCGTTTATTGGTGCAATACCATCAATTATAATAGTTCTATTTGTTTCACCAATTAAAGCAGTATGGCTTGCAATAATTATTTTAATAATACAACAAATTGATGGAAATATTATAGGACCTAAAATACTTGGAGATTCCATTGGAATATCCGCTTTTTGGATATTATTCTCAATACTAGTTGCAGGTAAATTCTTAGGATTAGTTGGAATGGTTATAGGGGTTCCATTATTTGCAATTGTATATTCTATAATTAAAGAGATTGTAGAGGATAGGCTGAAGAAAAAAGGAATGAAAGTTCGTACAAAGGATTATATGTAAAAATTAAAGGTCATTACAATATTGTAGTGACTTTTTAATTTGTATTTTGTGAGTATATCTTTATTATATATAAATTGAGAAAAGTGTATCAGATATTGATGAGAATAATATAATGCATACAGTAAATATGCATATAGTATACGTGAGAAAACAAATTTAAAATAGATAAGAATATACAGTTTTAATTAAATACACTTGAATTATAAATATTTACAATTAAGATAATATATGATATATTGTGATGAGAATATAAGCAGTAAGGAGTGGTATTAGATGAAAAAAAATTTAGTGAAATCAGATAATGGAAATAGAAAAAAATATACTGCTCTAGAATATTATACTGTTTAAGATGAAAAATTTTAATTAAGAGAGTATTATACCTCGGGCAGGAAAAAATTCTATGCTAAGGTATTTTTTTATACTTAAATTTAATATTTTAATAAGAATTATATTTAATTTATTTAAATAATCGTTAAGTAAAAAAAGATAATCATTTTGGGAATAATAAAATATAAATGTTATTATCTGTAGAATACAAGTGAGTATTTAAATTAATTTTATAAAATGAAACAATAGGAGGAGATGAGGATTAATGAAATTAATTTTAAGGTATTTAAAAAACTACAAATTACTGTTCATAATAAATGTGATATCTGTATTTGGTTTTGCATTAGTTGAGCTCGGGATACCAACAGTAATGGCAAAGATAATAGATATTGGTATAGTAGAAAATGATATACCGTATATAAGAAAAATGGGAATTATTATTGTAGTTATTTCTATAATAGGATCTATGGGAACAATTTTACTTGGATATTGTTCATCAAAGATTTCGACAAGTGTAACAAGAGATATTAGAAATGATATATTCGAAAAGGCACAAGAATTTTCTCATAGTGAGTATGATAAGTTTGGCATATCTTCAATGATTACTAGAACTACAAATGATGCTTTCCAATTGCAACAATTCGTAAATACTGTTCTAAGGGTCGCACTTATAACTCCAATCATGTTTACAATTAGTTTAATAATGATAATAAGAACAAGTTTATCCCTATCTTTGGTTTTAGCTGTCACAATTCCATTTATAATTGCTGGAGTTGTAATCATAGCTAAGGTTTCTCACCCAATGTCAAAAAGTCAGCAAAAAGGTTTAGATAAATTAAATCGTATATCTAGAGAAAATCTAACTGGTATAAGGGTAATAAGAGCCTTTGGAAATGATGATCATGAAACTGAGAGATTTAAAGATACAAATGAGAATTATGCAAAAATTTCTAAAAAGCTTAATAAACTTATGGCAATTACTCAACCGACTTTCTTTTTCTTACTTAATATAGCTATAATAGCTATATTCTGGATATCAAGCAAGATGATAAATGTAGGCTCATTAGAAGTTGGGCAATTAGTTGCGTTTATAGAATATCTATTCCACGCAATGTTTTCAATTATGTTATTTTCACTAGTATTCGTAATGTATCCAAGAGCTGAAGTTTCAGCAAATAGAATACAAGAATTATTAGAAGAAGAACCTCTAATAAAGAGTCCTAAAAAAGGTGTAATAGATACAGTAGAAGAGGGATATATAGAAGTTAATAATGTTACATTTACTTATCCATATGGAGAAGAACCAGTACTTAAAAATATATCCTTTACTGCAAAGAAAGGGGAAACAGTAGCCTTTATAGGTAGTACTGGAAGTGGTAAGAGTACACTTATTAATTTAATACCAAGATTTTATGATGTTACAGAAGGTAGCATAAAAATAGATGGAGTAGATGTAAGAGAATATGACCTTAAGGCCCTAAGAAAGAAAATAGGTTTCATTCCACAAAAAACTTTACTATTTACAGGTAGTATAGGTCAAAATATAAAGTTTGGTAAAAGAGATGCAAATACAGGAGAACTTGAACATTCAGCTAAAGTAGCTCAAGCTTATGAATTTATATCAAAGAAACCTCATAAATTTGATGAAGAAATTAGTGAAGGTGGATCTAATGTATCTGGTGGGCAAAAGCAAAGATTATCTATAGCAAGAGCTGTAGTTAGAAGACCAGAAATATATATATTTGATGATAGTTTCTCAGCATTAGATTTTAAGACAGATGCAGTTTTAAGAGCTAAATTAAAAGAAGAAACTCAAGATTCCATAGTTTTAATAGTAGCACAAAGAATAAGTTCAATTTTGGATGCAGATAAGATTATAGTGCTTAATGAAGGGGAAGTTGTAGGAGAAGGTACTCACAGAGAATTACTTGAAAACTGTGAAATCTATTATGAAATAGCAACATCCCAGCTTACAGAGGAGGAATTAAAAGATGCGTAGAATGAAGAATTTAAAGACAACTTTTAAAAATATTTCTCCATATGTTAAACCATACAAAATAGGATTTATAGCCTCTATATTATTTATAATAGGTGCAGCAACTATAAGTGCAGTATCACCTAAGGTTGAAGGGCTTATAATAACTCAACTTACTGAAGATGTAATAGAAATGGCAAAGGGTATATCAGGTGTTACTGTAAACTTTACTTATATTACTAAAATACTTGTAATTCTTGGATGTCTTTATACAACTTATACTATATTAACTTACGCAGCAAACTTTTTATTAACAAATGCAATTCAAAACACTATTAGGGACTTAAGAAATGCAGTACAAAATAAAATTAGAAAATTACCTATAAGTTATTTTGATAGCAATAGTTATGGAGATGTTTTAAGTCGTATATCAAATGATGTTGATACAATATCTAATGCACTTCAACAAAGTTTTAGCCAGGTAATAAATTCTATATTAGCTGTAACATTAGCACTTGCAATGATGTTTACTATCAATGTAAAAATGGCACTTTTAGCAATGCTTATAATTCCAATTAGCTATCTTGTTTCAAGATTTATTGTAGGTAAATCACAAAATTTATTTGAAAAACAGCAAAATGCTTTGGGAAAATTAAATGGTACAGTTCAAGAAATGTATACAGGATTTAATGAAATAAAATTATATGGAAAACAAGAGGATGCAATATCAGAATTTAAAGAAATAAATGAAGAGCTTTGTACTAATGGGTTTAAAGCACAATTTGTATCTGGTATTATGTCACCGTTAGTTTCATTAGTGACATATTTGGGAATAGCTGTAATGGCATTTATAGGTCCAGTTTATGCTATAAAGGGAATAATAACAGTAGGTAATCTGCAAGCCTTCATTCGTTATATATGGCAAATTAATCAACCTCTTTCTCAAATAACTCAATTATCTTCAACTATACAATCAGCTTTTGCAGCTATGGAACGTGTATTTGAAATATTAAATGAGAAGGAAGAGACACCTGATCCAGTAAATTCAGTAAAGATAAAAGAATTACGTGGAGATGTCACATTTGAGCATGTTAAATTTGGATATAATGATGATAAGATATTAATAAATGATTTAAATGCAGAAGTAAAGAGTGGGCAGATGGTCGCAATAGTTGGACCAACAGGAGCAGGTAAAACTACATTAATAAATTTATTAATGAGATTCTATGATATTAAAGGTGGTTCAATTAAGATAGATGGAGTAGATACTAGAGATATGAAACGTGAGGATTTGCGTTCCATGTTTGGTATGGTACTTCAAGATACATGGTTATTTAATGGAACAATACATGATAATATAGAGTATGGTAGATTTGGAGCAACAAAAGAAGAGATAGTGAAAGCTGCTAAGATTGCAAATGTACATCACTTTATTAAAACTCTTCCAGATGGATATAATATGTTCTTGAATGAAGAAGCATCTAATATATCACAGGGAGAAAAGCAGCTTTTAACTATAGCAAGAGCTATAATATCAGACCCGTCAATTCTTATACTAGATGAGGCAACAAGTTCAGTAGATACAAGACTCGAACAATTACTTCAAAAAGCTATGCAAAATATAATGAAAGGCAGAACAAGTTTTGTTATAGCGCATAGACTTTCAACAATACGTAATGCGGATTTAATTTTAGTTATGAATGATGGAAATATTATAGAACAAGGAAATCATGAAGAGCTTATGGCAAAAGGTGGTTTCTATGAAAAACTTTATAATAGTCAATTTGCAAGCAAAGAAGCAAAATAATCTCTAATACAAAGGAAGAAATAAAAGCATATATCAATTTTGATATGTGCTTTTATTTATTAGATATATGAATAGATATAATAAATAAAAGAAAAAGATATTAAATAATAGATTAAAAAGAATGATTTCTACTTTATGGTATAATAAGAATAATTTATTTCAAGGTATGGAAGGTGGTAGTATGTCTAATTCTTTAAGCACAAAGAAATCTTTAGCATGTTCATTAAAAAAATTAATGAGGAAAACTGAGTTAAATAAAATATCTGTAAAGAGCATAGTAGATGATTGCAAAGTCAACAGGCAGACCTTCTATTATCATTTTATAGATATATATGATTTACTTGAGTGGATTTATAAAACAGAAGCAATTGAAAGTATATCCGAATGTAAAAGTTATGAGACTTGGACTGAGGGATTTTATAAAATATTTGTTTATATAGAAAATAATAGAGAGTTTTGTATGAATTCATTAAATTCTTTGGGAAGAAATCATTTAGATAATTATATATACTCGGTAACTAATGATTTAATAATAGGAGTTATAAATGAGATATCAGAAGGAATGATTGTAGAAGATTCTGATAAGCAATTTATTGCAGATTTTTATACTGTAGCTTTTACAGGACTTGTTGTAAAATGGATGCATAATGGGATGAGAGAAAAACCAAAGGAAATAATAGAAAAGTTAAGCGAGTTAATAGAAGGCAATTTTTTAAGAGCCTTAGAGAGATATTCTAAAAAAGAGAATTGTAGTTAATAAAAATATACTAATTTTAAATAATAAGAATAATAATTTATTATTCTTATTATTTTTTTATTTATTGTCTCTGATTAAAGGGAGTAAATTATCAGTAGAATATGTTTATTGACATAATAATACTATTATGATAAAATAAAAAATTTATATATATGTTAAAAGTGTGATATAATATAAATATAGAAAAAAGGAGGGATTAGTTGTTTAATATAGGAGATAAAATAGTTTATCCAAGTCAAGGTGTTGGAATAGTTGATTTCATTGAAACAAAAGAATTTAAAGGTGAAATGAAAAAATATTATAGGATACATCTTTTTAATAACACAATGAAATTAATGTTACCATTTAGTAGAGTAGAGCAATCAAATATAAGGTTAGTTAGTGATATTAAAACAATGGATTATAATTTAGACAATATGGATAAATTTATAACTAAAGGTGATGATTTAATGAATCATAACTTTAAAGAAAGATTAGTTATTAATTCTACAAAAATAAAATCAGGTTTACTATCAGATTATTTTGAAGTTATATGTAATCTTAGTCAAATTGATTCTAAGCATCCTCTAAATACTAGTGAAAAGCAGATGTTAACTAGTACAAAGAAAATTCTAATTGAAGAGATATGCCAATCTAAAAGTTTATCTAATGAAGAAGCTTCCAATTTATTGGAACTTTCTATAGTCTTTTAATTCATAATAATATAAGAAAATACTTCAATATTATTTATAAATAAACTAGGGAAAAGAAAATTTTTGATGTGACCATTTAAATTTTAAATAAAAAGGAGTGATTAATTGGGAAATTTAATAAAGATAAACATGTATGTAGAAAGAAAAGAACCTAAAGATATAGATATGATTTTATTAAAGGAAAATTTTCTTTCCTATAATAAGTGGTTAGAAAAAATGAATAAAGAAGATATTATTGAAAGTTATAAAATGTTTTTAACTACAATATCTTAATTTAAGAGAAATAAGGCAGAGTCTAAAGGCTTTGCCTTATTTTAATTTTAGTGATAACTTTATAAGTATAATAAAGTGTAATCTGGAGGGCTAGAATATGAAAATAATGATTATAAATGGACCTAATATAAATATGATTGGGGTTAGAGAAAAAGGTATATATGGTACAAAGAGCTTTGAAGAAATTTGTTCATACATAAGATCAGAAGGAGAAAAAAGAGGTCATGATATAACTCTTCTTCAAAGTAATTGTGAAGGTAAAATAATAGACTTATTACAAGATGCATACTTTGAAAAGTATGATGGTGTGGTTATAAATCCAGGGGCATATACTCATTATAGCTATGCTATACATGATGCTATAAAAGGAAATACAGGAATACCAACTGTTGAAGTACATCTTTCAAATGTTCATGCAAGAGAAGATTTTAGAAAAGAATCAAAAACTGCACCAGCTTGTATTGGACAGATTGCAGGGTTCGGAGAAAAAGGATATATACTAGCAATTGAAGCATTAGAAGATTATAAGGAAAAAAATATTTAATTTAGATTAAATAATATAAAATTAGACATATTATATTGAGATAAGCAAATAGAGTTGGAATTATAAACCTTAAGTGTAATTATTTAAAGTTACATTTAAGGTTTATTATTTTTGTATGAAGATAAATATTTAAAAAGTATTATCTAATCTATTTAATGAAATAATAAACTTAGGTTTTATTATAAATAAGGAAGTGTTCTATATGGAGTTAGCTATATTAAATAAAGTAAAGAAAAGCTATGGAAATAGAGATATATTGTATATTGAAAAGTTTGAGATATTAGATGGAGATAGGATTGGGATAGTAGGTAGGAATGGCTCCGGAAAGACTACATTAATTAAATGCTTAATAGGAGAGATAGATATTGATGAAGGAGAGAGGTTTATTACAGACAGTTATTCTTATATAAGCCAGATTGAGGATGATTATGGGGATTGTACAGAAGGTAAGATAAAGAGTTTGTTTGCAGCGTCGGATAAGTATAATGAGTTTTTATCAGGTGGAGAAAAGATAAAAATTAAAATAGTAAATGCACTTAGTGAAAATAAAAATCTTATAATAGCAGATGAACCAACATCAAATTTAGATAGTTCTAGTATTGAGGTATTAGAAAATATGCTAGAAAGTCATAATGGTTCATTGATTTTAATATCTCATGATAGAGAATTCTTAGACTGTTTATGCAATTATATAGTAGAAATAGATGATGGAAAGATAAAAAGATATAAAGGTAATTATACAGATTATATAAATCAAAAAAAAGAGGAGAGAAAGATAGCAGATAGAGAATATCATAGTTATATTAAAGAAAGAGAACGTTTAGAAAAAGCTATATTAAAGAAAGAAGGATTAAGAGATAGAATAAAGAAAGCCCCAAAAGGAATGGGAAAATCCGAAGCTAAAACTATAAAAATGGGCGATCAAAAGGGAAAGAAAAATATTGATAATAATATCAAAAATATAAAAAGTAGAATAAATCATTTAGATATTAAAGAAAAGCCTAAGGATGAAGTAGAAATTATAATAAAGGTAAAAGAAGCAAGAGATTTTAAAGCTAAAATACCAGTAAAGGTAAAAGATCTAAAATTAACTGTTGGAGATAAGGTTCTAATAGAAGAATGTGAGTTTAGCATAAACAAAGGAGATAAAGTTGCTATTATAGGAGAAAATGGATGTGGTAAATCAACTCTCTTAAAGGAAATAATAAAAAATGATAATGACAATATTAAAATTTCTAAAGGGGTAGAAATAGGTTATTTTGATCAAAGTCAAAAAATATTAGATGAAAGGAAGAGTGTGCTAGAAAATGTAAAAGTGGATTCCTATTATGATGAAAGTTTTATAAGAAGTAAATTAAATAATTTCGGATTTAAAGGAGAAGCTGTAAATAAAGAAGTTAATTTATTAAGTGGTGGAGAAAGAGTTAAGGTATCACTTTGTAAAATACTTTTATGCGACAATAATTTATTAATATTAGATGAGCCAACAAATTATTTAGATATAAAATCAATGGAAGCTCTTGAATCAGCATTAGTTAATACAGATAAAACAATTATATTAGTTTCACATGATAGAAAATTTATATCAAATATATGTAATAAAATTATAGAGATAAAAGATAAGAAAATAAATAAATTTGATGGAAATTATAAAGAGTTAAAAGAATCTATAAAGAAAAGAGACGAGAGTAAAGTGGAAAAACATAATAAAGATGAAATTTTAGTATTAGAAAATAAAATTTCAGAAGTCATATCAATGCTTTCAATTGAAACAGATGTTAATAAAAAAGAGAAGTTAGATAATGAATATAATATACTATTAAAAGATATAAAAAAACTCAAAGAAGAAAATATTAAGAATCTAAACAAGTAATTTAAAATATAATAGCATTATATAAAATTTAATTTAAAGGTTAAAAATAAGTTAAAATGATAAAAAAACTTTATATTTTTAACAAATTATAATACAATTATATTAATATTTGAAATATTCGGTAAAATTTATTGAATTTAGTAGAAGGGTATATCTACTTATATAATTAAATTTTACTTGTATATAAATATATTTTGGAGGTGGTAGATGTGATAAACTTGATGATCATTTGTGCTTTGATTCTACTAGTATGTGTAACCTCTACTAAGATTTTATACAAATTTGGGGTACCTATTCTTTTAATTTTCATCATATTTGGAATGTTATTTGGTTCAGATGGAGTTATAGGAATATATTTTGACAATTACGAATTAACAAGTCAGTTATGTTCAATTGCATTAATTTTTATAATGTTCTATGGAGGTTTTGGTACCAATTGGAAGATGGCCAAACCTGTCGCAGTACAATCTGTACTACTCTCAACAATAGGAGTTGTTATAACAGCAGGACTTACTGGATTATTTTGTTTCTGGGTGTTTAAGACAACTATATTAGAGGGACTGCTTATAGGTTCAGTAATTGCATCCACTGATGCAGCAGCAGTCTTTGCAATTTTGCGTTCTCAGAAATTAAATTTAAAAGGTTCTTTAGCATCAATATTAGAAGTTGAAAGTGGTAGTAATGATCCATTTGCATATATGTTAACAATAATCATATTGGGATTAATGGCAGGTAATGGTTATGGATCAATAGTGCCAATGCTTTTAACTCAAGTAATAATTGGAGTATTATGTGGAGCAATTTTAGCAAAAGGAACTGTATATTTATTAAAGCGTGCAAATTTCGAAATAGAAGGATTTTATCCAATATTCGTTACAGCAGTTGCAGTTTTAGCTTATGCTTTAAGCGAATATTTAGGAGGAAATGGATATTTAAGTGTATATATTGCAGGTATAATAATAGGTAACAAAAAAATACCTCATAAAAAGAGTCTTGTTCATTTCTTTGATGGTATATCATGGATAATGCAAATAATGTTATTCTTTATACTTGGATTATTAGCATTTCCGTCACAGTTACCGGCAGTCGCATTTAAAGGTGTATCAATATCATTATTTATGATTATAATTGCAAGGCCAATTGCAGTATTTGGAATACTAAGCTTCTTTAAGATGACATTTAAAGAAAAGCTTTTTATATCATGGGTAGGACTTAGAGGAGCAGCATCTATGGTATTTGCAATCTTTGCTGTAACTTATGGAGTACCTATAAACAATGATATTTTTCATATAATATTCTTTTTAGCATTATTCTCAGTTGCTGTGCAAGGAACGCTTGTGCCAACTGTAGCAAAAAAGCTTGACTTAGTAGATGATGAATCACCTGTACTAAAAACATTCAATGATTATAAAAGTGAAAAAAGTACAAAGTTATTAGAAATTAAGGTTAAAAAAGGTAGTAAGTATGCAAATAAGTCAATTATGGATTCAGATATACCAGAAGAAATTTTAATTGTTATGATAAAACGTGATGGTAATGTATTAGTACCAAAGGGTTCTACTATAATAATGGAAGGTGACATAGTTGTATTAACTGGTGAGAATTTAGAACAATTAAATGATTTAGTTTCTAATTGATAAAAGGACTAGTAAGTATACTAGTCCTTTCAATCTGTATTTTTTTATATTTAATTTATTTGTTCATTCCTGTGAAAATGAGAATAGAGTCTCTTAAAAACTCTGCAAGGCCATCTTGTTCTTTATCATAATAAGCTTTAAATCTTTCATCATCAACATACATCTGTGCAAGACCTGCATGAGCTTCCTTGATATACTTAGGCCAAGTATATAATAACCATTCTTTATGCATATTAGCTACTTTTTGAGCTAAATCACTTGAAGGATCGTTAGTTTTAAATGCTTCTAAAAGAGTTTTATTTATTTCTTCTGAAAGGGAATTAAATTTATTATAATCTTCTTCACTCATATTAGTAAATAATTTATTTGACTTATCTATTGTATCATTACCATACTTAGTTCTAATTTCTTTTCCATATTTTTTTTCATTATCATCTATAATTTTTTGTTTAAAGCCCTTAAATTTTTCTTTATTATCCATTTTTACATCTCCTTTTACTGAGGCAATAGTTTGCTCAACATTTTCTATAAGCAAGTCTAATTGCTTTCTTTTTTCAAGAAGTTTGTTATGATGATCTTTAAGAGAATTTAGTTTATTAAATAAGGGATTTTCTAATATTGATTTTATAGTATCTAGATTTATACCAAGTTCCTTATAAAAAAGAATTTGTTGTAGAATATCAATTTCTTCCTCACCATAAATTCTATATCCAGATGAATTGATTCTTGCCGGCTTAAGAATTCCAATTTCATCATAATATCTTAAAGTTCTAGTACTAACTCCTGCTAGCTTGCTTAGTTTTTGTACTGTATATTCCATATTTCCACCTCCTGATAAGATAACTATATACCTTTACGTAGCGTTAATGTCAACAATATAAATAAGGAAATTTAGATTTAAAAAATAAACATAAAAAATCTATATAATAACCTCTTATTAATAATAGGTTATATAAAATTATATTAATAGTTAAATACATATAAGTATATACTTATAATATATATAACATAATAATATTTTACTTAAGAAAAACTTTATGTATAATTTGAAGAAGGAAAATATACATAGAGGAGATATATAATTGAATAAAATAAAGAAAATAATTCCAGGAATAATAATTTGTATAATTATTGGGATAATATCAGAAGTACTTGGAAAAAAATTTACTACAATTGGAGCTGCAACATTTGCAATCTTCATTGGAATAATAGTTGGAAATACAATTTTTCATGATAAAAAGTATGAGGATGGAACAAAGTTTGCAGAAAAAGACCTTTTAAATTATTCCATAGTACTTATGGGAGCAAATATAAATTTAACTGAAATATTGAGTTTAGGTTTTAGTGGATTAATTTTTATAATTATACAAATGACCTTAACAATATTTATAGCATATTTTATTGGGAGAAGACTTCAATTTAATAAGAAATATTGTCTTCTTATGGCATCAGGTAATGCTGTGTGTGGATCTTCTGCAATAGCAGCTACAGCGCCAGTTATTGAAGCAGATGATTCAGATAAGGTTATATCAATAACTATAGTAAACATAATTGGTACAATATTAATGATAACCTTACCCTTAATAGCATCATCATTATATTCTAATGATACACTTCAAACATCGGCTATTATTGGAGGAACCTTGCAATCTGTAGGACAAGTAATTGGTTCAGCTAAATTTGTTGGAGATAGTGTTGTAGAATTAGCTACAGTATTTAAAATAATTAGAATTATACTACTTGTAGTAGTTGTATTAGTTTATGAAAAGATACATATTTCAGAATACAATAAAAATATAAAATATGATAAGAACATAAGAGATAATGAAAATATAAATATTAATAAGAGAAAGAAAAGAATTAATATACCTTGGTTTATAACAGGATTTTTCATAGTCTGTATTCTTTATACAATAGGAGTAGTTCCAGATTTCTTATCAAAATTATTTAAATGGATAAGTAGTAACTTTGAAATTATAGCATTAGCTGGTATAGGGATGAGAGTAAAGATAAGGGACCTTGTAAAAGAAGGGCCAAAAGCATTGTTATATGGAGTGTTAGTAGGAATATGCCAAGTTATATTTGCAATAATATTAATTAGAATATTATTATAAACATAATAATAAGCATTAAATTGGAAAGTAGAAAGCTTTTAAGGAAGTTTTCTACTTTTTATTTTATAAGAGAGAATTCTTAAAGCACTAAATATTGAAAAAAGTAATATAAATAAAATTACATCACAATAGCTTTACTGTATAAATACTATAAAAGTATATAAGTTTCTTATAGTATTTTAAAGGTTTTAGGGGGATAATTATGAGGAAATTTATAATTGATACTGATACGGCAACAGATGATGTTGTTGCTATAATTGCAGCATTAAGAGCAAAAAATATAGAAGTTTTAGCACTTACTGTTGTGGCTGGAAATGTAGAATTAAAGCAAGCAGTTAAAAATTCATTAATTGCAGTACAAGTTGCAAACACATATAGACCACCTGTATATATAGGAATGGCAGAGCCACTTTGTAGAAAACTTGTTAAAGCTGAAAATGTTCATGGAGATGATGGAATGGGGAATACACATTTATTTCCTTCTAAATTAAAACCTAAAAAAGAGCATGCAGTATGTGCTCTAATAAGATTAATAGAAGAAAATCCATATGAGATAGAACTTATAACACTTGGGCCTCTTACTAATGTTGCTATGGCATGCTTAAGAGCTCCGAAAACAATGGAAAAACTTAAGTCAATGACATTAATGGTTGGATCGGGGCCCAATACACCAGGAAATACTACAGAAACAGCAGAATTCAATGCATATGTTGATGCTGAAGCATTAAGTATAATATTAGATTTAAATGTACCTAAATTTTTAGTAGGGTTAGATGTTATTACAAGAGATGCCTTTGTCGGAAAAGATAATCTTAAACATTTACAAGAAAGTAACTTTTTCACAACAAAATTTATATTAAGAATCACAAAATCTATTAAAAAATTTAATGAAAATATGGGGAATGAAGTATTTGATTTAGCAGACCCTACAGCGATGGCAGCCACAATATGGCCAGATATTGTAGAGCAGACAGAAGAGGTGTATGCAACAGTTGAAACTAATAATGAAGAGAATTATGGTCAGATGTTTTATAGTATAAAGAAAAAGAAGGAAGAAATATATAATGCAACAATATGCTTGAAAATACATAGAGAGAAGTACAGAAAGCACATGATAGATGTAATTTTTAATGATGGATATTTAGAATAATGTTTTTTAGGTAGACAAATCCGAGTAAAAAGGTTATAATTGATAAAAATTATCAGTTAAGGAGGGGATGATATGAGTAATGTAGCAATGGCATTTTTACTAACACTAATTGCAGGATTAGCAACAGGAATAGGAAGTTGTATAGCATTCTTTGCTAAAAAGACTAATACAAAATTTCTTTGTGTAAGTTTAGGATTTTCAGCAGGAGTTATGATATATGTTTCAATGGTAGAAATATTTCAAGGAGCTAAAGAGTCATTAATTGGTGCAATGGGAGTTAAAGCTGGCAATATAATAACTGTAGTTTCATTCTTTGCAGGAATAGCAATTATAGCAATTATAGACAAGCTTGTGCCAAAGGAAGAAAATCCCCATGAAGTAAAAACAATAGAAGATGTTAATAGTTTAGATATTACTGATCATAAATCAAAACAAGACAAAATGCTTTTAAGAACTGGCTTAGTTACAGCACTTGCAATTGGGATACACAATTTTCCGGAAGGACTTGCAACATTTGTTTCGGCACTGGATAATGTTAGCCTTGCAATACCAATAACTGTAGCTATAGCTATTCATAATATTCCGGAAGGTATATCAGTTTCTGTACCTATTTATTATGCAACTGGAGATAGGAAAAAAGCTTTTATATATTCATTTTTATCAGGGATGTCAGAACCAGTAGGAGCTATTATTGGATATGTATTGCTTAGAAATATTTTTAATGATGTAACTTTAGGAATTTTACTTGCAGCAGTTGCTGGTATTATGGTATTTATATCAATTGATGAGCTTCTTCCAACGGCTAGGAAGTATGGCGAACATCATTTATCAATATATGGATTAGTAGCAGGAATGGCAGTTATGGCAATAAGTTTAATTTTATTTATTTAGTAAATATCATATTTGTATGTCTAAAGAGTATCAGTTAAAACTGATACTCTTTAATATTTATTAAAAAATTATTCTTAAAACTAACATTTAATAGCAATAACTATTAGTTATTACTATGATATAATAAATTTTATGTAATATAATGCAAAATTTACTTATGAGAAAAGAGGTTATATAGGAACAATAAAATAACGGAGGTGATAAACAATTCATGGAGAATTGGAAAAGAAATCTAATAATTTGTTGGTTTGGAACATTTATAACAATGGTAGGAATGAGCCAAATAGCACCTATTTTACCTATATACATAAAGCAACTTGGTATAAGTGATGTTACAATGATTGAACAATTATCAGGTATAGCCTTTGGGGTTACCTTTGTAGTATCAGGGATATTTTCTCCAATTTGGGGTAAACTTGCTGATAAATATGGAAGAAAACCGATGCTTTTGCGGGCAAGTCTCGGAATGGCTATTGTGGTTTTACTTATGGGATTTGTACATAACGTATATGTTCTAATAGGGCTTAGGCTTCTACAAGGAACTATATCTGGATATAGTACTGCATGTACTACACTTATTGCAACACAAACTGATAGAGAACATGCTGGAACTGCACTTGGTACCTTATCAACCGCTGGAGTTGCAGGTTCATTACTTGGACCGATGATAGGAGGGTATTTAGAAGGCGTAACAGGAATAAGGAGTGTTTTCTTTATAACTGGAGTATTATTATTAATAGTATTTATAGCTACTATATTATTTGTAAAAGAAGATTTTCAAGTATCAAAAGAAAAAGCACTTAAGTTTAAAGAGGTATGGGATATTATTCCTAATAAGAATTTAATGATTGCAATGTTTGTAACATCATTTGTTCTTCAGTTAGCATTTTATTCTATAGAGCCTATTATAACTGTATATGTAACAGACTTATCTAAAAATGCTACTAATATTGCATTTATTTCTGGGATGGTATTTTCAACATCAGGACTCGCAAATATTTTAGCAGCAAGGAGACTCGGTAGATTATCAGATAGGATTGGTGCACATAAAGTTATGCTAGTAGCTCTTATATTTGCTGGAATTATATTTATACCGCAGGCCTTCGTTAAAAATCCATGGCAACTTATGGGGCTTAGATTTTTCTTAGGATTATCAGCAGCGGGACTTAATCCATCAATAAATGCAATAATTAAAAAAATAACACCAGATAAGATTGTTGGAAGAGCCTTTGGATTTAATATGTCTGCACAATATTTTGGAACGTTTGGAGGTTCAATATTAGGTGGACAAGTAGCTGCTTTTTTTGGAATTAAATATATATTCTTTATTACAAGTACACTTTTATTATTGAATGGGCTTTGGGTATATAAACTAGTTTATAAAAAAATGGAAGAATAAAATATCTTGAAAATATGATGTAATTATAGTAAATTTAAATTAAGTGAATAAAAGAAATCCACTAAGTGGTAGAGGTTCGAGACCATCCCTCTATAAAAAACTAGGCAAACATGACTTTTATAGGTTGCACGGTCTTTTCGTGCAACCTTTTTTAGTTTTATTTTAATGCCTTGAGATAGTCTCAAGGCATTTTTTTTGTTCAATTAATTATATAAAAGGAGAGTTTTTTATGGATAAAAGAAAGGTAATAATAGATTGTGATCCTGGTATAGATGATTCACTAGCTATTATGTTAGCACTAAATTCAGAGGAGCTTGATGTATTAGGAATTACGATTGTATCTGGAAATGTACACGGAGAAAAGGGAGCAAAGAATGCATTAAAGATACTAAAGAAGCTTAATAGATTAGATGTTAATGTGTATATAGGAGAAGTAAATCCAATAAAAAGAGAACTTATTACAGCTGAAGATACTCATGGGGAAGATGGACTTGGAGAAACATTTTTAGAAGAAGTGACAGAAGTATCATACAAAGAAGGGGCGGTAGATTTTATAATTGAATCATTAAAAAAGGAAGATGATATATCAATAATAGCATTAGGTCCACTTACTAATATAGCAATGGCTATTGAGAGAGAGAAAGAAGCTATGAAAAATTTAAAGGAATTAGTTTTAATGGGGGGAGCTTTTAAAAGTCATGGAAATTGCTCACAAGTTGCAGAATTTAATTTTTGGGTAGATCCTCATGGGGCAGAGAAAGTATTTAATGAATTAGAAAAAAGTATAACAATGGTGGGACTAGATGTAACAAGAGATATAGTATTGACTCCAAATTATATTGAAATGATAAGACAGTTTAATGAACCATTAGGAGATTTAATTGTTGATATAACTAGATTTTATGTAGATTTCCATTGGATGCAAGAGAGAACTCTTGGTTGCGTTATAAATGATCCACTTGCAGTTGCATATTTTATAGATAGAAGCCTTTGTACTGGAGAAGAATATTATGTAGATATAGTTACTGAAGGTAAGGCTATAGGTATGAGTTTAGTTGATGAAGGAAACTTCTATAGAAAGAATCCAAATTGCTTAGTTTTAAGAAAAGTTGACTCTAAAAGATTTATGAGAATGTTTTTAGGAAGATTATTTAAAGAGCACATAAAAGATATAGATATTGTTTTAAATTCTGATAAATATAGTTATTAATAGTTTAAATGATAGATGAAATAAGATATATGTAGTAAGAAAGAGAGAGATAAGAAATGAAAAAAATTAATGTAAGTATGATTGTATTTATGGCACTATGTATAGTTATAAATATTTTAGGTGGTTTTATTGCATTATCATTAAGATTACCAGTATACATAGATACAATAGGAACAATTATGTCAGCTGTAACTTTGGGACCAATATGTGGAGGAATAGTTGGAATATTGACATCTATAGTTAATGCTGCAACATTTGACCCAATATCAATTTTCTTTATACCAGTACAGTTAGTTGTAGGAGTAAGTACAGGTTTATTATTTAGAAGTAGTAAATTTAATGGGGTAAAATCTATTCTATCTATAATATTAATTACAGTTTTAGGATCAATTACAGCCTCTGTTATTGCAGCAATAGTATTTGATGGAGTTACTTCATCAGGTTCAAGTATATTAGTCGCTATACTTAAAAATTCGGGAGTAAATATAATAGCATCAGTATTTTCTACACAAATATTTACTGATTTATTGGATAAGGGAATTAGCTTTTTTGTTGTTTTTAGCATACTTAAAGCAATGCCTAATAGCCTTAAGCTAAATTTATGTAGAGAGAGTTAGTAAAAAAGAGGAGTTATTGACTTTAATGTTGAAGTAGGTATAATGAAGATAAAAATTTCATTAGCAATAAGTAAATAGAAAGGTGATAAAAATGATAAGACAAGCAGAAAAAGAAGACGTAAAGCAAGTTGTACCATTACTACTAAATGCAATGTATGATATAGCTTTTATGTTAACTGGGGGAAAAACAGAAAGTGAGGTAGTTGAAAATTTAGAATACTTATTTAAAAAGAAAGGTAATAGGTTAAGTTTTGAGAACACGCTTGTAAAAGAAGTAGAGGGGAAGTTTGCAGGGGTAATTGTTTGCTATCATGGAAATGATTCTAAAAAGTTAGATAGTCCAATTATTTATAACTTGAGAGAAAATACAGGAAAAGAAATTCATTTCTTTGATAAAGAAGCGGAAGAGGATGAATTCTATATAGATACTTTATCAGTTTCAAAAAACTTTAGAGGAAGAGGGCTTGGAACAGATCTTATTAAAGGAGCAGAAAGAATAAGTAAAGAAAGAGGGCATAAAAAAATTTCTCTAAATGTAGATGTAGAAAATGTACGTGCATACAATCTTTATAGTAAATTAGGTTATAGAGTTGATAAAGAGATTCTAATAAATAACCATAAATATTTTCATATGATAAAAAAGATACAGTAATTTAATTAATATAAATATAAAACACTAACTCTAATTAGAGTTAGTGTTTTATATTTATATTGTAGAATTTATATCAGTTACTTATAGTTTATATTCAATCGATGTAAAATAATAACAATTAAAAACAATAATAAATAATAACAAACAATATGATATAATAAAAAATATTAATAAAATGAAAACTTAGATCTATAGATTTAATATTATATATCTAAAGATTATTAATAATAGTAAAAATAGTAGTAGGCAGGAGAGAAAAATATGATAAAATTAATTGCAACAGATATGGATGGAACTTTATTAAATGAGAATGGACAACTACCAAAAGAGTTTTTTGATACTTTAAACAAATTAATTAAAAAAAATGTAAAGTTTGTTGTTGCGAGTGGACGTTCTTATGTTAATCTTAAGGAAACATTTAAAGAGATGAAAGATAAACTCTATTATATATGTGATAATGGCGCTTTTGTAGTAGAAGACAATGAGATATCAAGTGTTGAAATTATTGATAAAGAAGAAGTAAATAATATAATAAAAGTTTGCTCGGATATAAAAGATATACAAATAGTTTTATGTGGAAAAAAGGGCGCTTATCAAACAGAATGTTCTGATGAATTTAATAAAGAAATAGATAAATATTATAATAAGAAATATATAGTTGAAGATTTATGCGATGTTGATGATGATATATTTAAAATAGCTATTTGTGATTTAGGCAATTCTGCTAAGAACTCCTATAAGGTTTTAGAGCCAATATTTGGACATGATCTTAGTGTAGTAGTGTCAGGGGCTGTTTGGTTAGATATAATGAATCAAAATATAAATAAAGGTAATGCTTTAGAAAAAATTCAAAATGATTTTAATATATCTAGAGATGAAACTATGGTATTTGGAGATTTTTATAATGATGTGGAAATGTTAAAAAAGGCTCAATATAGCTTCGTTATGGAGAATGCCAATGAGGACATGAAACAATATGGAAACTTTATAGCTAAAAGTAATATAGAAAATGGAGTTATAGAAGCTATTAAAGAATACGTGCTAAATGAATAAATAAAATATATAATAATTATTATTAAACCATATCTTTTATCTTACAAAAGCTGTATAATAAAATAAATAACTATAATAGAAGCGAGGGATAGATTTAAGATGAAGTTTGAATTAACTATAAATGAATTAGGAAGATTACTTAAAAAATTAGGTGATGAATATAAATTAGAATTAATGACTAAAATGGAGCTAAGTGGTGGATGGATGACTATGCATGGAGAAGCTACAATAGAAAGTATTCCAGCTGAAAGTGTAGGATGCAAAAGTAAAAGTAACAATATAATAAGTATAAGAGTTAAGTCAAATGATAGTGAACATGGTACATCATTAAAGCTTACAGGAGCTAAAAACTTAAAGTTTAAGATTAATGTTGCATCAACAAGATATAAAGAGTTAGCTCCAGGTAAATTAACACTTAATCAAATAAAAGTTAATGATGAAGAATGTAAATTAAGAATAGATGAAAATATTATATTTAAAATTCCAGGAACAGTAGAAGAGGTAATAGATTTTATAGAAAAATAAAAGATGAAAAAATAGAGACGAAATAACGTCTCTATTTTATTTAATTATAAATTATTTAATATTTAATCTTGTCCATATTTTCTTGAACGTTTACCAAAGCTTCTCCAAATCTTTGGAAATGAACAATTTCTCTTTCTCTTAAGAATTTTAATATTTCTTTTATTTCGTAGTCATCTGATAAGTTTATTAACCATTGATAAGTTGCCCTAGCTTTTTCTTCTGCTGCCATATCTTCGTGAAGATCAGCAATGACATCATCTTTATTTTGAATATAAGTAGCTGTCCATGGATTTCCAGTAGCATCTGTATAAAATAGACCTTTTCCATGATCAGTATAATGACCACCAAGACCAGCTTTTTTAATTTCATCAACGGTCGCATTTTCCATTAATTGATATACCATAGTTCCTATCATTTCAACGTGTGCCATTTCTTCAGTTCCTATATCAGTTAGTAATGCTTTAGATTTACCTGTAGGCATTGTGAAGCGTTGATTTAAATATCTTAAAGCTGCACTTAATTCCCCATCTGGTCCCCCATATTGAGATATAAGAAATTTTGCCATTTTAAGATCTTTAGATTTAAGATTTATTGGATACTCTAATGTTTTTACGTAATACCACATAAATTAATAATTCCTCCCTTTTAACAATTTTCCCAAGGCCATGGAGCATCTGTCCAAGCCTTTGGATTTTCTACAAAAGCTGAACCAAAGTTAGTAAGTGGTCCATAAAGATTTTCATACTTACATATTAAACAATTTAAGGTACTAGATATTGCAGCATAATCTTCTGTAGCTTGCTTATTTTCAGGGAAGTTATCAAGATAAAGGTTTAAGTCAATAGCATAAAATTGATGTTTCATAATTTTTTCTAATAATTCTTGTTTAGACATACATTTACCTCCAATAATTTATTTTTCATGATAGGGTTTATAAAGATCTTTAAATATAGTACCTTTTTTTAAAGCAGAATTTATTGTGAATAAATTTTCGTATAATTGAGGTAATACATATGCTTTTGCATAATAATTTTTTCTAGAGTTACCATCTTTACAATTTGGCATTAATTTATCGTAATTACACATTTGATATTTTCATCCTTTCGATAAAACTTATTTCATGATTATATTATGGTATTTAAACTCATGATGTGATATAAAAAAATGAAAAATGCAATTTAAAGGTGTAAATTGTGGTACAAACTTAAATAGAAAATATTAATGTAAAAAAATAGTGATTGAAATTATTTTTTTTGGTAGTATAATCATATTATTAACAGATTATTAAAGGAATAAGTTCTAGATAATTTGTATATTTAAAGACTAATAGGGGGTGGACATAATGTTAAGGGATTATTATGTAGAATTTCAGAATATTTCACGAATATTCAATGAGTATTGTAAAAATAATGAGGAGTGTATTAAAGAAGCTAAAGATGATATTATAGATTATTTAAGCAGATTAGATATGAAAATAATAAAGGATATTAAAGTAATATTACATATAGGAAAAAATGAATCAAATAATTGTATACATACACCAATTGAGTTATATAAAAGAACAATGACTACATTTGATGTGTTTAAAGGTTGGGGTGATAAAGAATCAGAAGTAGCAAGTATTATAGAAAATACTTCACTTAATGAATATTTTGATAATGGACTATCAGTTCTAGATATGAAGTAATTAATTATAAAAATAGCTGTGAATAGATACTATTATTTAGAGCTATTTTTATTTTTGTAAAGAAAAATTTAATAGTGTTGCAATATAGTACTTAAATACATACTAATATAATAAAAATATTTAGATAAGGAAAATTAATATGTATATGATGGATCCCGTTGAACTTTACAACTCTTTTGATTATAAAAACTTTAATACTAATATGTTATTATTTGTTAATGAAAACAAGATAAAAAGTAGTACAGATTACTTGATAACAACTTCATTAAAGGAAAAATATACTTATATTTTTAAAAAGAATAATGATAAATGGATGCAATTATATAAATGGATATGTACAGTTGGTAAACCATCTACACCTACAATAAAGGGGATATTTTATATAACAGGAAGAAAACCTGGATTTGGTACTGAAGACTACAGGGTAAAGTATGCTACTAGAATAATAAATGGATATTATTATCATTCTATTCTTTATGATAAGACTGGAAGCTATGTAATAGATGGAAGACTTGGGATGGCATTAAGTCATGGATGTATAAGACTTTTAACTAGTAATGCAAAGTGGATATATGATAATATACCAAATGGAACAACTGTTATAATTGCATAGAGATTAAAATAATAATTAAAAATCTTTCTATATTAAGAGGAATGTATACTATTAAGTTTGTAAAGTAAAATGCTGTATATAATTTTTTTAATAACTAGGGAGTTTTTATTGAGTATAAGGTTTAAAATAACTAATAATAAGCATACTAAGGGTATAAAAGCTTTAAAAGAGGTGTTTTAAATGGAATCAAGTAAAGTAAAGGAACTTAACTCACAATTAGAGGGAGTTATAATGGGAGAAAAAGAATTTATTAAATTAATAGAGAAAGCTAAAGATGAAAAGCTAGTAGACTTATTAAATAATAATATGGATTCTATAAAGAGTCATAAAGAAGTATTAGTTAATGAAATAAATAGTTTAGATGAAGAGGCAACAAGAGATGAAGGAACTTTAGGTAAAGTAATCGAATTCTTTAGTGGATTCACTAACATGACAATAGATACAGATAAGAAAGTGGCAAAAGCAGCTCTAAAAGGTATAGAGATGGGATATACTTCTATAAATGATTTAATGATAAAGGATATAGAATTAAGCGAGGATTTAAGCAGTAGATTAATAGACATATCTAAATCATATTCTAAAGGTATTAATTCTATACAAAAATATTTATTTGAATAAATTAAAAGGCCGTAATTTGTGGCCTTTTAATTTTTAACATTTTTCTTTATTAATTTCATAAATGTATCAGGAGTAACTATTCGTACTTTTGAATTTTTATTAAGCTCATTAACTACATTTTGCACAATATCCATATCTTTTGTCCATACATGGATATATACAAAAGTATAAGCATTAATATTAGTTATATCAGTATATCCAGAGTTAACTCTTTGATTTATTGTATTTACAAATTCAGATTCTTCTTCAAGTCCTCCCCAAATAAGATCTCTACAAGAAACTACAGGTTTGTTATTTGACCAAACTATTTCACCTTTATAATTGTTATTTCTAGCATAATCTAAATAAAATAAGCCGTGTATATTGTCTTCTTTAGTATATTTATCCCATAGTTTTATATTATTAAAGGATGAATCATCTATTATGGTGACATATCTTTGGTCAACATTTTTCATATAATCACTTAGCCTTTTAGTATAGGAATCAAGTTTATTATAAGGGTATTTACTTGGATAAATATATCCAGTACCAGAAGGAGCAACTACAAAATCATCATTAAATTTACCATAGCTTGAATTTTTATAGTAATTCTTAAATACAGTTGGTGCTAAATAATATAATGATGGACTAATACTCCAACCAAGATTAAAATTACCTTTATTTTTAGAGCCATACCATTTAGGAGAGGTGAAATTATCACCCATAAACCATTGAAGATTATCACCATCTGACATCATAATTGTTACATAATGAACATCTTTTTCATTAGAAATATTAGTTTTAGTATTTTGTTTTATAGGTTTAGAAGGGAAAGCGCTAAGGACAGTTAGGTTATATGACCAATCAGCAGCCACCATATCAATACCATATTTAGAAGTTAAGCTTACATTTTTAAATTCATCAGGTCCCCAACCAAGGCATACACTATAGGAATTCATAGAGCTAAATATTTTTTCTCTAAAATCTAATGATGATGCATTATCTTCATAAAAAACAAGAGATTTAGTCATAATTGCATAATCTCTTAAAGCAGTAGCGTGGCTAGGAGATAGCTCAATAATAGTAGAATGATTTAAACCAGAATTCCATAAATTTTTATAAGCCCATTCTTTATCTGTGTTTCTACAATCGCCAATGAGTTTATTTATTCTATGATTTTTAACTGAATCTTCAAGCTCTTTAGTAATTACTAAGGAGTCATTTAAAGAAGCTAGTGAGCAAGCATTGTTAATTGAAGGATCATTTTTAGAATTACGCTCATAGAGTACATATCCATTTATATAGTTTTTGAATATGTCGATAAGTTCAAATGGATTAGAAATCATCTTATAATTAATATTATAGTTATCCTTTAAATCATCAAGCCATACTTTATAAGCAGGTTCACTAGAGGTTAATATATAGATTTGAGAGCTACTTTTATTTGATATAATACCTTGGAGTGATGCTATCATAGTTCTCTCATCCTTTTTTAATAAATTCTCGTTAATAACATATAAAAAGTTTGGAATTTTAGTATTTTTAATAAAAGATGATTCTATATTATTTGAATTAGTAGTAATACTTTCTTTTACTTTAGTATTCATGATTATAGAAAATATTATAAATATACTTAGAGTAATACTAATTAGTTTTGTGAATTTTTTCAATATAATCACCTCATATTCATAAAAAAATTAAGTTAATTCTTATTTTTTATCCATTCAGACCAAGGTTTTGAACATGAATCAGAATTTTCTTTGCAATAAGTATAAAAATTCTTTAATAAATCCATACGTGGAGCACTAGCTTTAAAAGAATTTATAGTAGTCTCTTTGAAGTTAGCCAAAAGTAATTGTCTATTTACTATATCATCATAAGAAACTTTATTAGAATTTTTCATCATATCATACATAATCATAAAGGTAGTTGTTCTCCCAATTCCACGCTTGCAATGAAAATATATCCATTTATTATTGAATTTACTGTTTACTAATGAAACAAAATAATCCACCATATCATCTGTGGGAATTTTTCCATCTGTTACAGGAATTCTTATATATTTAAGAGAATTTTTGCTTACTAATGCATTTTCATCCTCTATAAAAACTGGAGTTATTATTTTGGGATGACTGCCACATAAAGTTAATGGAGTGTTTAGGGGGATACTTAATAATTGTGAAGTTTCACGTATTAGAACTTGATTTCTAGATAAACCTTCATTTGCATTATTTAGTTTATTCATAAAGCTTATAGCTATTCCATTTATGAATCCATGAGATTCTTGGCGAAGGTCTACATCTATAATATCTAAAGTAGTTCCTGTTTCTTTTATTAAATTTTTAATATTATACCCAGAGAATTGCTCACTTCCTGAAATATTAAGTTTATCTAAGCCATAAAGATTTAAATTATTATAATTTTTAAGTATTTCAAGATTAGATGTTTTTCGAAAGTTACTTAGAACAATTTCATTTAAGGAAGAATCTTGTACTATATAAACAAGATTATTAGTAATAGGAGAAGCAAGTGAAGAAATTTCTGGACAAATAGTTATAAGTATTGTTAATAATATTATTAGAAATTTTTGTAGTTTTTTTATCATTTGTATCACCTCGATAAAGATAATATTTGTTATATATAAATTAATATGTATTATAGGTATGATATAAATAAATATTATGTAGATTTATAAACTTAATAATCTAGAGAATAATTTAATAAATTTATTCATATATTAATCAAATTACTATGATAGAATAAAAAAAAGTCTAAAGATGGAGAATTGAACATGAATTATTTAAATAATAAAAAAAAGAAAACCATAGTTTTAATTGTAGCTGGAATGGTAGTAGCGATTGCAGGTGGAGTAGCAGTTGAAGTATCTAGTAATTTAAAAAAAGCTCAAAATGATAGGATTATAGAAGAAGAGAAAAAATTAATGGATGATATAAAACAAAATAAAATAACAAGACCAAGTTATAATTATGGATATGAAGAAGATGATGAACATATCCATAATCATGGCGCTAATGGAGGAGAAAATAATGAACATAATCATTAGTTAAAATATTAAAACTAATAGGAAATATATTTGCATAATAATAAAATTAGATATCTTATAATATACAATTTTATTATTAAAGTATAATATTTTAATAATATTAAGCCTAATACAATTAAAGTGTATTAGGCTTTTCTTATTTTATTATGTAAAGATTGTAATAAATTATAGTTTATATAAGTAATTATAAAGTAGAGGTGATCTCATGGTTAGAAGATTTATTATTATAAAAGGTATTGTTCAAGGAGTTGGATTTAGACCATTTATATACAAAATAGCTTTAGAGAATAATCTTTATGGAAGTGTATATAACACATCAAAAGGAGTTTATATAGATATAGAGGGGGAGAAGGAGAATATAGATATATTTATTAAAGATATAAGAAAAAAAGCTCCTGTATTAAGCAAGATAGAAAATGTGCATGTAGAGGATAGAGAATTTATAGGATATAAAAAATTTAAAATAGTTGCTAGTAAAGATGAAGAAGGAATAACATTAATATCCCCAGATATCGGAATATGTGATGATTGTATAAATGATATAAAAAATAATATAGAGAATAGGAGATATAACTACCCTTTTACTAACTGTACAAATTGTGGACCAAGATTTTCTATAATTAAAAAACTTCCTTATGATAGAAAATTTACTACTATGAATGAATTTAATATGTGTGATGATTGCAAAGATGAGTATGAAAATCCATTAGATAGAAGGTTTCATGCAGAGCCTACTTGTTGCAAAAAATGTGGACCAAAGATTTCTCTTTTAGATAAGAAGGGAGAAGTGGTTAAATGTGGTGATCCTATAGAGGAAGTTAGAAAGTATATTCTTAAAGGAAAAATAATTGCAATTAAAGGTATAGGTGGCTATAACATAGTATGTGATGCTGATAATAAAGAAAGCATTCTGAAATTAAGAGAGAGAAAGGTTCGGAAAAGTAAACCATTAGCTGTAATGTTTAAGGATGAAAACATTGTGAATAAATACTGTTATTTAAATGACGTAGAATTGAAGGTACTTAAAAGCAATAAAAAGCCTATAGTGCTTTTAAAAAAGCAGAATGAAGAACTACCATATAATATATCATTTGATAGTCCAAGCATAGGGGCAGTGCTTCCATATAGTCCACTACATTATTTATTATTTGATAATAAAATAGAAAGCATTGTTTTTACAAGTGGAAATATAAGTGGAAGCCCAATGATATATATGGATAATGAGGCATTAATTAAATTAAATAGTATTGTAGATTATTATTTAGTTCATAATAGAGAAATTAATATGCCAGTTGATGATTCTGTAGTAAAAGTTATTAACTCAAAAGAGAGAATAATTAGAAATGGACGTGGATATTCTCCTTTATCAATAAATAAAGAGAGTAAAGATGAAATATTAGCACTAGGTGGGGAGCTTAAGAATACTTTTTCTATAAGTAGTAAAGGGTATATTTTTTTAAGTCCATACTTAGGAGATATGAACAACATACAGGGAAGATATAATATTAATAAAAATATTGAACATATGATAGGTATGTATAATATAAATCCTAATGTTATATGTTATGATATGCATCCTAATTACTGGAGCAGAGAATATATAAAGGAGCTGCCATTAAAAAAAATAGGCGTATATCATCATCATGCTCATATTGCTAGCTGTATGGGAGAGAACAATATAAAGGATAAAGTTATCGGTATAGCCTATGATGGTGCAGGTTTCGGAGATGATGGCACTATATGGGGAGGAGAATTTATAGTATGTAATTATAAAAAATTTAAAAGAGTTGGACATGTTTCGAACTTCAAGCTTCCAGGTGGAGATAAGGCTACAGAAAATCCATGGAGGATAGGAGTAAGTCTAATTTATGAAGCATTAGGTTATGATGATGAATCATTAGATAGAATGGTAGATGTTATATCTAAGGATAGAAGAGAGATAAAATTTATATTAGATATATTAGATAAAAAGATTAATACACCTGTATGCTCAAGTATAGGTAGATTATTTGATGGAATTTCATCAATGTTAGGTTTTACAATGAAGAGAAGTTATGAAGGAGAGGCAGCTATATATCTAGAGAATTTAGCATATAAATTTTTAGAAAATAATAATTTATATAAAGAGCATTATAGTTATGAAATTAGAAAAGATAACGAGATGTTACAAATTGATTTTAAGAGAATGATAATAGAAATCCTGAAGGATATAGATAATAAAAAGTCTAAAGAGGAGATAGCATTAAAATTCCACAATACTGTAGTAGAATTTACTATAAATTTAGCTATTAAATTAAGAGAAGTTTATAGATTAAATAATATTGCTTTAAGTGGAGGCGTATTTCAAAATGAAATTTTACTAAGTGGAATAAGTAGAGGATTAGAGGAGAAGGAATTTAATGTTATAACTCATAAACTTATTCCATGTAATGATAGTGGTATATCATATGGACAATTACTAATTGGAAATAATCAAATTTAAATGGAGGATAGTATGTGTGTTGCAATACCTGGACGAGTCATTGAATTATATAAAGATGAAGCTTTAGTGGAGTTTATAGGTAGCAAAAAGATAGTAAACACGTCTTTAATTAAGAATGTTAAGATTGGCGATTACTTGCTTATACATGTAGGTATAGCTATAGAGAAAATAGATAAAGATGAAGGCAGAAAGACAATTGATATTTTTAAAAGTATGATTTCAAAGTTAGAGGAGTAATATGAATAATCTAATTAAAGAAGAGATTAAGTTATGTAAAGATATAATTGAAGAAATAAAAGTTAATGCCAAGAAAAAGATAAATATTATGGAGGTATGTGGTACTCATACAAGGAGTATATATAAATATGGAATAGATAAGATATTACCTGAGAATATTAAACTAATATCAGGTCCAGGATGTCCAGTATGTGTTACAGGAGAATCTTTTATAGAAAATGCAATAGAATTATCTAGGAGGGAAAATATAATAATAGCAACCTTTGGAGATATGATAAAGGTACCTTGTAGTAAGGGTTCTCTTAGAAGAGAGAAGGCAAAGGGAAGAGACATAAGAGTTATAACATCACCTATTCAGGCATTGAATATTGCCAAAAATAATGAGGATAAATTAATAATTTTTCTAGGAGTAGGATTTGAAACTACAATGCCAGCTATAGCTGTTTTATTGAAAAAGATAAAAGAAAATAATATAAATAATTTTTATATACTTCAAGAGGGAAAGCAGATGCCTAAAGTAATTGAGACATTGCTAGAAGATAAAGATATTAAAATAAATGGATTTTTAGTTCCAGGTCATGTTAGTACAGTTATTGGGGTAGAGGAGTTTAGAGAATTAGGAGAGCGGTATAGTGTTCCTATGGTAGTTAGTGGATTTGGATGTCTAGATATTCTAGGAAGCATACTGATGATAGTTAAGATGATTAATAAGAAAGACTATAATTTAAAGAATTTATATAAAAGAGCTGTACGAAATAGTGGGAATATTGAGGCTAAAAATATACTAAACGAAGTATTTTTTACTTCAAGTGGAATGTGGAGAGGACTTGGAGAGATAAATGGAACTGGATATGACCTTAGAGAAGAATATGAAAAATATGATGCAAGGTTATATTTTAAATTAGATAATAATAAAGAGTATATGGATACTGGATGTATTTGTGGAGATATATTAAAGGGGAAAAAAACTCCAAATGAATGCAAGTTATTCAAAAAAGTTTGCAATCCTAATAATCCTAAAGGTCCTTGCATGGTATCTAATGAAGGGACATGCTCAATATTATATTCATATAGATAATTTAAAAATAAAGGAGAGAAGATGAATATTATAACATTAGCTTGCGGAAATGGTGGAGAAGAAAGCCATAGGTTAATTAATGACCTATTTTATAAATATTTTAGAAATAATGAATTATTAAAAGGAAATGATTCTGCTATTTTAGATACAATGAGTAAAAGGATGGCGGTTACAACAGATAGCTTTGTTATAAAACCTATATTTTTTAAAGGCGGAGATATAGGAAAACTTAGTGTTTGTGGAACAATAAATGATCTAGCTGTAAGCGGAGCTAAACCTCTTTATATGACAGTTGCATTTATAATAGAAGAGGGATTTTTAATAAAAGATTTAGAAAAAATAGTTGTATCAATAAGTGAAGAGGCCAAAAGAAATAATATATTAATTGTTTCAGGAGATACAAAAGTAGTTGAGAGGGGTAGCTGTGATGGTATATATATAAATACTACTGGAATAGGGATTATACCTAACGAAAAAGGAAGATTAGATTATAAAAACATTAAAGATGGCGATAAAATTATAGTAAGTGGAACTATTGGAGATCACGGAATAAGTATAATGTGTGATAGAGAGGAACTAGAATTAGATAGTGAAATAAAGAGTGATTGTGCAAGTCTTTATAAGTTAACAGAAGAAATATTAAAATGTAGCAATAATATAAGGGTTATGAGAGATCCAACAAGAGGTGGAATTGCTACAACACTAAAAGAAATTGTGGACTCTTCTGGAATGAGTATGAGAATTAAAGAGGATAGTATACCTATAAAGGATAATGTTAATAATGTGTGTGACATGATAGGACTTGATCCTTTGTATATAGCTAACGAGGGGAAAATTATATGTATAGTTTCTAAAGAGGATAGCAATAAAGTTTTAAAGACAATGAGATCTCTACAAATTGGGAAAGACTCAACTATTATTGGTGAAGTTATAGATGATGGAGCAAGAAAATTATATTATGAGACGCTGATAGGGGCAGAACGAACTTTAGAGAGAGTTAAAGGAGAACAGATACCAAGAATTTGTTAGAATGGAATTATATTTATTTACATTATAATAAAAATATGGTAATTTATTCTCATGAAGATTTAAGAATAATAAAAGGGGAGAAATTGTGTGAGTGGGAAAATAGCATTAGTTTATAAATCAAAGTATGGGAGCACTAAAAAATATGCTAAATGGATCCAAGAGGAATTAGATTGTGATATATATGAAAGAGATAAGGTTAATATTAAAAAAATATTAGAATATGACACAATAATATATGCTGGGGGATTGTATGCAAGTGGCATAAAAGGTTTTAAATTAATAAAAAAGAATATTGATAAGATAAGTGAAAAAAGATTGATTCTTCTTGCAGTTGGATGTTGTCTTGGAAGTGAAAAAGATATAGATACAATAAAAGAAAGAAATTTACAAGATGGATTAGATAAAAAATTAGAGTTCTTTTATCTAAGGGGAGGATTAAATTTTAATGAATTAAAATTTTTTGATAAGACAGCAATGAAAATGCTTAGAAATAAATTAGCAAATAAAAAAGAACCATTAACAGAAGAAGAAACCTTACTATTAGGATGCTATGAAAAACCTCATGACTGGACAAATAAGAAAAATATAATTCCTTTAATAGAATATATTAAAGGAAAATAAAAAAACCACCATATGGTGGTTTTTTATTTAATGAATATTAAGCTCTGTTTACTGAACCGAATAATTCCATTTTTTCTTTAACTATATCTTTAATAGCTTCAAATCCTGGAGCAAGAAGTTTTCTTGGATCGAATCCTTTTCCTTCTAAATCTTTTCCAGCTTCGATGTACTTTCTTGTAGCTTCTTGGAATACTAATTGACATTCAGTATTTACATTGATTTTTGAAACTCCTAATGAGATAGCTTCTTTAATCATATCAGCAGGGATACCAGTACCACCGTGTAATACTAAAGGCATTGGTGCAGTAGCATCATTTATAGCTTTTAATGCAGCAAAGTCTAATCCCTTCCAGTTTGCTGGGTATTTTCCGTGGATATTACCGATACCAGCAGCTAACATTGTAACTCCTAAATCAGCAATTTGTTTACATTCTTGAGGATCTGCGATTTCTCCAGCTCCAACAACTCCGTCTTCTTCTCCACCGATTGATCCAACTTCAGCTTCTAATGAAACACCTTTTTCTGAAGTTAATCTAACTAATTCTGAAGTTTTTTCTATGTTTTCAGCTAATGGGTAGTGTGATCCGTCAAACATTACTGATGAGAATCCAGCTGCCATAGCTGCCTTAGCTCCTTCATAGCTACCGTGGTCTAAGTGTAATGCTACAGGAACTGTTATGTTTAATTCTTCTAACATTCCGTTAACCATTCCAACTATTGTTTTGTAACCACACATATATTTTCCTGCACCTTCTGATACTCCTAAGATTACAGGTGAATTGTTTTCTTGAGCAGTTAATAGAATAGCTTTAGTCCATTCTAAGTTGTTAATGTTAAATTGTCCAACTGCATATTTGCCTTCTCTAGCTTTATTTAGCATTTCTTTTGCTGAAACTAACATGTGCAAAACCTCCATATACTTATATAATTATTATTATTATTTTTGAGAAGTAAATGCTTTTTACATATATTTCTCTCTATCTAGTAGTATAACCCAAAATCATAATTATGAAAATAGTAAAATATATAAAATTACCATAGAATATCTTATAAAAAAGGTATTATACCCAAATATTAGGAAATTATGTCTAAAATATTAACCTTTTATTAAATAGCAATTTTGTTTCCAAAAATTAATCTTTTAAGTTGTTCAATGGTGGTAGAATGTTTGTATAAATTAAAAAAATAAGCAGAAGATAAAGTAGAGGAACTGATTAAAGATGGAAATGGATAACAGAAACAGAAGAAGAATGGAAAAAAGAAAAAAATTTAAGAAAAGAAGGATTATTTCAGGAATTATTCTTGTAGCACTAATTGTTTCAGGTGTAGGTATTTATTCTTATGCTCATCATAAAAGTGATAGTAAGATAGCTACAGAGCAAAAAGACGGAGCAAAAAATATGATTGGGGATAACACAAAAGAGAAAGCGAAACCAAAACCAACTGATATCATGCCAGGACAAAATATAATCTATGCAGCAGATAGCTATGCGGTGCCAGCAAGTGATGTTGATAAGATGATGAATTCTAAGGATCCAGTAAATAATGAAAAACAAGTATTTTTAACATTTGATGATGGTCCAAGTGAAAACACAAGTAACATTTTAAAAATACTGAAGGAACAAGATGTACATGCTACTTTCTTTGTATTAGGATCACAGCTTAAAGATAATCCTAAAAATCAACAATTATTAAAAGATGAAATAGATAGTGGTAATGCTATAGCTAATCATACTATGAGTCACGAATATAAGAAATTATATCCAGGTAATAGTGTTGATGTACCAGTATTTATGAAAGAAATAAATGACAATAATGAGCAAATGAAAAATATACTTGGAGAAAATTTCAATACAAGAGTTTTAAGAATGCCTGGTGGATATATGTCTAGAAAATATTATAGAGATCCACATTTAAAACAATTAAATGAAGCAATGAATAAAGAAGGAATTATATCTGTAGATTGGGATGCTGAAACAGGTGATGCAGAATCAAATACATATTCAGTAGACTATTTAATTTCTAGAGCTAGAGGTTATATGAAGAGTGAAAAGCATGTTATTTTATTAATGCATGATGCAGCAGCTAAAAAATCAACCGTTAAAGCACTACCAGAAATTATAAAAATGTTTAAGGATAATGGATATAAATTTAAAGTTATAAAAAATGCACCTATGAGTTATTTTGATTCAAATAATAAAGAACAAAATTCTCAAAATAATAAAGATACACAAAAGAATAATACTCAAAATAATTCTCAAAAGGAAAGTAAGTAATAAAAAAGCAAGGAATTTAAATTCCTTGCTTTTTTATTTAATTATATAATATTTTTCTTGATGTATCATTGTAGTAAGGTGAACTTGGATATGAATCTTCTAAATGTTGAGCATATTTCTTAGCTTCAGCTTTATCACCTTTATCATTATAGTATAAACATAAGTTGTATAATATTTCAGCTGTATAAAGATCAGAATGAGGATATTTATCTAAATATTCTTTGAAATATTTAACCGCATCATCTTTCTTATCTAAAGAATTTTCAGTTGATCCTAAAAAGTATAATACATGTGGTTCTAAGTAAGTTCCACCACAGTATTTATAAGCTTTTGATAAATTATCTAATGCTACATCAAACTTTTTATCTTTGTAAGCATTTAATCCATCATTATAATATTTCTCTACACCGTCTTTTTTCATCATATCAAGGGCTTTATCATAGCTATCTTTAGCATCAGCTGGTACTTTATCAGCTGGAGTTTCACTTAATAAAGTATAAAGAGTATTTATATCTTTACTTTCAATAGCTTTATCAAGATCCGCTTTTAGGTTTGCTGGAACTTCTTGCACTGGCTCTTGACTTTGTGATTGCTCAGTTTGAGGTGTTGAATCATTTGAATTAAAATGTTTAACACTTGCATAAGCTGCAACAACCACAATAAGTGCACAAACTGCAATTATTGCTGATTTTTTACCTTTAGCTGAAGAGGTTTTAGTTTTACTTGTGGATTGTGAGTTATTAGTATCATCTAATTTTGATGAATGAACTTTATTTTCTATATTATTAGAAATATTAGTATCTACAGATTCAGTTTTATTATCAATTGAATCATTATTACTTTTAACGTCATAATTACTAGTATTTTCAGATTCATCAATAACATATTCTTTAATATCTTCATTAGAAGTAATAGAATCTTCTTTATTAAACTCATCCATAGTAGTTATTTCCTCTTGATCTAAATGAGTAGTATCTATTTTAACTTCTTCTACATCTTCAACAGTTTCAGCAGGATTCTCAGAAGATAATTCTTCAGAGGTGTTAATATTAGTTGTAACTTCTTCGTTAATCTCATGGATTGTAGGCGTAGATGGATTTACAACATCTTCTATCTCATCTTCTGGTGTACTACTTACAGCATTTAAATTATCAAAACTTAAAGCTTGCTCCTTGGTAGACTTATCTATATCTTCAAGACGCATTTTTGCTGTTGGATTATTGTTGTATTCAGAATTAATCTTCCAATTCAAAATTGCCTCGTCTATTCTGTCTAGCTTGTATAAAATTTCCCCCTCAAGTTCTAAAGCTTTTTCATTGTTATAATCTTTTGCTAAAATTTTATCACATAGTTTTAAAGCTTCTTTATATTTTTTATTTTCATAGTATTTGGTTGCCTTATCTAATTTTTTATCAAAATTACTCATATTTCCTCCTTAGTCAATCCATCCTTCTTATTATTTTAATACAAAATGTTAAATAAATTATTTCAAAAGTATTTCATTTGTAGTAATTTATCTAAAAAATTATAAATTATTATAGGTAAGATGTAAAAATAAGTTATATTAATGTAATATTTATATCATCTTACTTTAAAAGGAAGGACTATTCTAAATAAACAATTAAATAATATCACTAAATAAACGAGAATGTTGGTATTTTAATAAAATAATATACAATTAACAAAAAATTCACAATGCACTTGCCTTTTAGGTTATATTATCATCGTCATAGATAGCAAATAGAGAAATAGAATGATCATTATTAGATTTTTATTGACTAGTATAATTTTAGATATAATTAGAAAGTTAGCATTAAAAAACATAAGATTATTAAATGAGAGGTTAAGTTAAGAATTATTTAAGAAAATATAAATAATTAATTTAAAAATATTTTGATAATATAATTATAAGGTTAAAAGAGATGATTATGGGACTATGGGGGGATTAGAATATGGAAATTGAAATAATATTAGATTATTTTTCACAATATGGATTGATATTTCTTTTTGTTATTGTATTTTTAGAATATCTTAATTTACCTGGACTTCCTGCTGGAATAATTATGCCAGCTACAGGAGTTTTAATTGCAAATGGAGAGAGTAATTTTTTTGTTGCAATAATTATTTCTGTAATTGCCGGAGTTTTAGGTAGTGTTTCACTATATATAATAGGAAGAGTAGGGGGAGCTAAATTATTAGATAAATATTTAAAAAAATTTCCAAAGCAAAAGCATTATGTTGATAAGATTGCAAAAATAGTTGAAGAAAAAGGAAATTTTGGAGTTTTTATAAGTAAACTTATTCCGGTGGCAAGAACATTAGTATCAATACCTGCTGGAGTTTTTAAATTAAACTTTGTTAGTTTCGTAGCATATTCTGCATTAGGAATATTTTTGTGGAACACAGTGTTTATATCAGCTGGATATTTTTTAGGGGATATAATTTTATTTAGATAGAATAAATTTGTAAAAAGAGGTTATCTTATTTTAAGATAACCTCTTTTTCTTTATAAAAAATTATTAGTTTTTTTAGTTAATTACTTTACTTTATAGCATTTTAATAAACTTGTATAAATTTTAACAAAAAAACTATTTACAAATAAATAATAAAGAAGTATGATTTAATTATGAAAATTAAAAAATAAAGATTATTAATTAAGAATGAGTATAAATTAGGAGGAATTAATCATGAAAGTTCTTGTTATAGGATGTACACATGCAGGTACAGCAACAGTAGTAAATTTAAAGGCACTATACCCAGATAGTGAAGTAACTATATACGAAAGAAATGATAATATATCATTCTTATCATGTGGTATAGCACTTCATGTTGGAGATGTTGTTAAGGATTTAAATGATATGTTTTATAGTTCACCAGAAGCATTAGCTGAGCTTGGTGTTAAAACAAATATGAAACATGATGTATTAGATATAGATTTTGATAATAAAAAAGTTAGAGTTAAAAATTTAGTAACAGAAGAAATATTTGAAGATAATTATGATAAATTAGTCTTAACAGTTGGTTCATGGCCAATAGTTCCAAACTTTGTTGGTGGAGACTTAGAAAATATAGTTTTATGTAAAAACTACAATCAAGCAAAGGCGATTACTGAAAAGGGTAAGAAAGCTAAGAATGTAGTTATTATTGGAGCAGGATACATTGGTGTTGAACTTGCAGAAGCATTTGAAATGTTAGGTAAGAACGTAACGTTAATTGATGCAGAAGAAAGAATAATGCCTAAATATTTAGATAAAGAATTTACAGATATAGCAGAAAAATCATTTATAGAACATGGAGTTAATTTAGTTCTTGGTGAAAAAGTTAAGTGCTTTGAAGGAGAAAATGGAAAGGTACAAACTGTAGTAACTGACAATGGTACTTATGCTGGAGACCTAGTAGTATTGTGTATTGGATTTAGACCAAATACAGCATTAGTAAATGGAAAGCTTAATACTCTTCCAAATGGTGCAATAATGATTGACGAATACATGAGAACAAGCAGAGAGGATGTATTTGCAGCAGGAGATTGTTGTGTTGTTAAATTTAATCCAACTAAAGAAGAAAGATATATTCCACTAGCTACAAATGCAGTAAGAATGGGAACTTTAGTTGCTAGAAATATAAATGGTCCTACAATTAAGTACATGGGTACTCAAGGTACATCAGGTATTAAAATATATGAAGAATGTATAGCATCAACAGGATTAACAGAAGAAGGTGCTAAACTTGCTGGATTAGAAGTTGAAACTGCAACAATTGAAGAAAATTATAGACCAGAATTCATGCCAACATACGAAAAGGCAATGGTTAAAATTGTATTTGATAAAAATTCAAGAAGAATTTTAGGTGGTCAAATTATTTCAAAAGCTGATTTAACTCAATTTATGAATACTTTATCAGTAGTTATTCAAAATGATATGACTGTAGAAGAACTTGCAATGACTGACTTCTTCTTCCAGCCACACTTTAATAAACCATGGAGTTTATTAAATGCAGTAGCGCTTAAAGCTCTATAATATTGAAGTAGAATAATATATTTAAGAACCTATCATGAATGTGATAGGTTCTTTTTTATTAAGATAATATCCATTATTAGTTAAAATGAATAATTAATAAATAATTAACAAAATCTAAAGTAAGGATAAAAAAATTAAAAAATATTAATTAATATATAAAACATGTTAATGTAATAAAATTTTAATCAAATTTTAACTACATTAAAAAAGATGAGTGATACCATTAAAACATAGTTTGGAAGAGAGAAGAGTGATGAGGGTGAGATCACAGATGTTTAAAATAGATAATAGTATTTATAAAAAAGAAATATTAAGAAGAAAAAGAAGGAAACGAAAAAAAATTGTATTAGGAGTTTTATCGTTAACAGTTATAATATTTATATTTTCTGGGACTTATAGATTAAGTGCACATATTAAAGAAAAGTTAGAGAGAGTTGATATGGTTGAAGAGGGTGTACTAGCTATTAGAAACTTAGAAAATAAGAATGTATCAGATATTCAAAGTAAAATAGAAAAAATAAAACAAGATAAAATAGATGAATTAAATAAGATAAATAAAGAAAGTATAAAAAAGCATGAGAAAAGTAATACAAAGGAACAGAAGAATAGAAGTTATAAAGCGATATTTGAAGATACGGTTTTTATGGGGGACTCTTTAGTTGAACCTTTAGATGAATATAATTTTCTATTAGCTTCATCAGTAGTTGCAACTAAAGGAAGAAATGTTATAACGGCCAATGAAAAAGACATAAGTTCAGTAATAAGTTTAAAACCTAGAAAAATTGTAATGTTATATGGGATGAATGATCTTGGCATGTTTAAATATAAAAATGATTTTATAAATAAATACAAAAAATTAATAGCAAATATAAGAAAGCAATTACCTGGAACACAAATATACATAAATAATATTTTTAAAACTCAAGAAAAAGTTTGGCTAAAGGATAAGAATCTTAGGCCAGAGAGAATAACTGAATTTAACAATGCATTAAAAGATATGTGTGATGAACTAAAAATTAATTATATAGATGTAAGTTATTTAGTTCAAAGTAATAGTAAGTTATATGAACCTGATGGAATTCATTTAATAGCAAACTTTTATCCTAAATGGTTAGAGCAGATAAATAAAAAAATTAATAAATAAAAAGGGGGCTATTATGAAAGATATCAATAAAAGGTCGTGTGTAAAATTACTATTAGTGATATTTTTAGCAATAATATTTAAAGGGTGTACAACTTTTTCAGATACAAAAAATATACCAGTTAATAATATAGTAAAAGAAATAGAAGTAGCACATGATTTATCATCTATGAGAAAGGGAGACAGCAAAGTATTAAAAAGATATTATGGATTAAATTCAAATGATTTAGAAGAATTTTGTTTATACTTACCTTCATCAACGATGGATGTAGATGAAATACTTATAGTAAAGGTGAAGAATAAAAAACAAATTGAATCAATAGAAGATAGTATGGAGGAGAGGGCTAATAAACAATTAGAGAGCTTTAAAGATTATGCACCAGAACAGGCAAATTTAATAGAAAATAATGAAATTGCTGTAAGAGGTAACTATGTAATTTTTGTAATATCAAAAGATGCTGAAGCAATAAAGGACAAATTTAAAGAAGCAATAAAATAGAAAGAGGTAATAGACGTGGTATTTAGCAGTATAATTTTTATTTTTACTTTTTTACCTATTACATTAATTTTATATTACATATCTCCAAGGAAAATAAAAAATATAACATTATTAATAGCTAGCTTAATTTTTTATGCATGGGGTGAACCTAAATATATATTTTTAATGATACTTACTATAATTTTTGATTACTTTGCAGCCTTATTAATAAATAAAAATTCAAAGAATAGAAGAAAAGTAAGACAGATTTTTATATTTACTATAATAATGAATATAGCAATACTTGGATTTTTTAAATATTTTGGATTTATTGTAGAGAATATAAATAGTTTATTCTCTACACATATTGAATATGAATCTCTTCCATTACCTGTAGGGATATCATTTTATACATTTCAAACATTATCATATATAGTAGATGTTTATATGAAGAAAGTTAATGTGCAAAAGAATTTTATAAATTTTTCACTTTATATATCAATGTTCCCACAATTAGTTGCAGGACCAATTGTTCAATATTCTGATATAAATAAACAGTTGGAAAATAGAAATGAAAATATAGATAAGTTTGGTGAAGGTGTAGAGAGGTTTATAGAGGGATTAGGTAAAAAAGTATTACTTGCTAATAATATAGGAATGGTATGGACTGCTATATCTAGTATGAATATAGCAAATATTTCTGTGATTTCTTCATGGATAGGAATAGCTGCATATACATTTCAAATATATTTTGATTTTAGTGGATACTCGGATATGGCAATTGGACTTGGTAAGATGTTTGGTTTTGATTTTATAGAAAATTTTAATTATCCATATATATCAAAGAGTGTAACTGAGTTTTGGAGAAGATGGCATATATCACTTGGATCATGGTTTAGAGATTACATATATATACCTCTTGGAGGAAATCGTATAGGCATAAGCAAACAATGTAGAAATATTTTTATTGTATGGCTTTTAACGGGGTTATGGCATGGTGCGAGTTGGAACTTTATAGCCTGGGGATTATACTATGGGTTCTTTGTTCTTATAGAGAAGATATTTATGAAGAATTTATTAGAAAAACTTCCAGTGGCAATAAGACGTATTTATACAATGATAATAGTTATGGTAGGCTGGGTATTATTTTCTATGAATACATTAGATGAGTCAATACAATATATAAAAGTAATGTTTGGACTGTCTGGAAATAAGTTCATAGACGGAACATCAATATATTATCTATATACTAATATATTAATATTTATAATTTTAATATTATGTTCAACTCCAATTATAAAGAAAATATTTAATAGAATAAGAGAGGTATATAATTCTAAAGGGGTAATAGTAGCATTATTAATACAGATGACAATATTATTACTAAGTATTGCTTATTTAGTTAATGCAACCTATAATCCATTTTTATACTTTAGATTTTAGAAAAGAAAGTAGATGAATATGTTATGTATAAAAAATCTAATATAAATAAAATTAGATATCAGAGATTATTAGCAGTTAGTTTTCTACTTTTTCTAATAATCTTAGTAAGTTTAAATATTGTGATTAAACCCAAAGAGTTTTCAGAAGTAGAAAATAGAATGCTAGCTCAAGCTCCAAAATTTTCAATAGATAGATTATTCGAAGGTAGATTTATAAAAAAATATGAGAAATACAAAAGTGATCAATTTGCATTTAGAGGTTCTTGGATAAATATTAAATCAACAATTGATAAAATAAGTGGTAAAAAAGAGAGTAACGGAATTTATTTATCAGAGAATGCTTATCTTATAGAGAGTTTTAAGGAACCTAATGATGATTATATAAATCAAAATATAAATGCTATAAATAAGTTTTCAAAAATACATAAGAATATTAAGAGTTATGTAATGGTTGCACCTAATGCTATAAGTATAGTTAAAGATAAGTTACCTAAATTTGCACCAGTATTAAATCAAAGAGATTACATAAATAATTTTAAAAGTAAATTAAGTTCAGATATTAAATTTATTGATACTTTTGATATATTAAATAATCATAAGAATGAGTATTTATATTATAGGACGGATCATCATTGGACAACTTTAGGAGCGTATTACTCATACTTAGAAGCATGTAAGACTATGAATTTAAAAGCAAATACTAAAGATAATTATTCTATAGAGCGAGTTACTAATGATTTTTATGGAACATTATCTTCAAAGAGTGCATTTGATGTTGATGAGCCTGATAGCATAGATATATATATTCCTAAAAGTAGTGATGATGAAGTAATAGCAAACTATGTTAAAGAAAAGAAAAAAGAAGGGACTTTATATGATAGTGATAGTCTTAAAAAGAAGGATAAATATACAGTGTTTTTAGAAGGAAATCATCCTATTGTAAAAATAAATACAACTTCCAAGAGTGATAAAAAGTTATTACTAATAAAAGATTCTTATGCAAATAGTTTTGTACAATTTTTAACTACTCATTATAGTGAAATCGTAATGGTTGATCCTAGATACTATTATGATGATATTGAAAGTTTAATTAAAAATGAAGGAACAACAGATATATTATATCTTTATAATGCGAATACATTTTTCCAAGATAATTCCTTAGCACCAGTTTTAAATAACGAATAAGAAAATAAATTTAATATGTAAAAGGGACCATCATAGATTATGATGGTTTTTTTATATATTAAAAATAGAATTTTATTTTAATAAAAGGATAATCCTAAATATATAAAAATTAAGGAGATGATTTTATGAATATAAATATAGATGAAAAAGCAAAGGAAGCATTAATAAAATTAGGTGCAAATTCACAGGATGAATATGTTAGAATAAAAGCAACACTTTCTTGTGGAGTTTCCTATTATGAACTATTTACTGATTTTAAGAGGGAAGATGATAAAGTATTTAATATAGATGGAATAAAGTTTGTGCTAGATGAATATTCTGAGAAAGCATGTGATAATACTACAATCTTTTATGATAGAGATAAGTATATTAATGGATTTTATATAAAGGAGAATAAATGAAAGATTTAGAAAAGAGTAAGAGTAGAAAGTTAGAGCATATAAAATATGCTATGGAGGCTTATTCTAAAGAAGATTATTTTAAGGATATAAAAATTTTTAATAATTCTGTACCAGAAATAAATTATGATGAAATAAATCTTAAATGTAATTTTTTAGAGAAAAAAATAGATATGCCAGTTATGATAAATGCTATGACTGGTGGAACAGATTTGAGCTTTGAAATAAATAGAGATTTAAGTATTATAGCAAAAGAATTTAATATTCCTATGGCAGTTGGATCCCAAGCTATAATGTTTAAAGATAAAGGGTTAGAAAGAACATTTAAGGTAGCTCGAGAGAATAATAAAGAGGGTATTATTCTCTCTAATTTAAGTGCACTTAGTTCTTTAGAAAATGTAAAAAGAGCAATAGACTTAATAGAAGCGGATGGAATTCAGCTTCATTTAAATCCAGCGCAGGAATTGGTTATGACAGAAGGGGATAGAAATTTTAAGGGAATGTTAAAAAATATAGAAAATATAATAAAAAATATAGACGTTCCAGTTATTATAAAGGAAGTTGGCAGTGGAATTAGCTTTGATGCTTGCAAAGAATTAATAAATGCTGGTGTAGAGTATGTGGATGTTGGTGGAAAAGGTGGAACAAGCTTTATTAAAATTGAAGCATTAAGAAAAACTATTGATATATTCGAAGAAATAGAAGAAATTGAAATACCAACACCTCAATCAATCCTTTTTTGTAAGGTTGCAAAACCAGATTTAAATATAATATCATCTGGAGGAATAAGCAAAGGAAGTCATATAATAAAGTCTATAATGCTTGGTGCAAATATAAGTGGGATATCAGGACCTATACTATATAAATATTTAAATGGTGGAATGTATGAAGTTATAGAATATATAAATTCATTAAGAGAAAATATTAAAATACTTATGGGATGTTTAGGATGCGAGAATATTGAAGATATCAAAAAAGTAAAATATTACTATAAAGAGGAAGATATTATTAAAAACTTTGTAAAATCTAAAATAAATATTTAGTAACTATCCAATAAGTGTAGAAGATACAAGCTGTTTGTGTTATAATTTTCATGTTATTCTTTAATAATGGAGGAGTAAGTATATGAAACACATAAAAACAATTAATAAAACAAACATCAAGAACAGTTTAAAGAAACCAGGATGCAAAGAATGTGCAAATTCATGCCAATCAGCATGTAAAACTTCATGCACAGTTGCAAACTTAGAGTGCGAAAACTAATAAATAAGCAGTAACTTAAACTTAAGTTACTGCTTAATTATTAATGTAATTTAGGAGGAGTTTTTAAAATGGCATTAATACATAAATTTAAACAAGGGGACAATTGTTTTGTCTTAGATGTTAATACAGGAGCAGTTCACGTTGTTGACGAACTAGTTTATGACTTAGTAGATGACAATGGATTAAGAGATAAGAATACAGTTATAAATGAATTAAAATCAAAATATGATGAAAAAGAGCTTAGTGAAGCTTATGATGAAATAAAGCAATTAGTAGATGAGGACATGCTTTATACAAAAGATATGTATGAAGATATAGCTCATAGTTCAATGGATGATAGAGACTATATAAAGGCTGTATGCTTAAATATTATTCATGGATGCAACTTAAGATGTAAGTATTGTTTTGCAGATGAAGGAGAATATCATGGACACAAAGGTGTTATGGATATAGAAACTGCAAAGAAAGCAATAGACTATGTCGTAAAGAGAAGTGGTCCTAGAAGAAATATAGAAATAGATCTTTTTGGTGGAGAACCAACTCTTATAATGGATACTATTAAAGAAATAATAAAGTATGCAAGAGATAATGAAAAAGCGTGGAAGAAAAATATAAGATTCACTATGACAACTAATGCAACTCTTTTAAATGATGAAATGATGGAATTCATGGATAAAGAAATGGGTAATATTATACTTTCATTAGATGGAAGAAAAGAAGTAAATGATAATGTAAGAATTAAAGTTGATGGTTCAGGATCATATGATGATATACTTCCAAACATCAAAAAGATGGTTGAAAGAAGAAATAAAGATAAGATGTTCTATGTAAGAGGAACATTTACAAGAGCAAACACTGATTTCTATGAAGATGTTATGGAAATGGCTAAAGAAGGCTTTAGAGAAATATCAATAGAACCAGTTGTATTACCAGGGGAGCATCCTCTTTCATTAAGAGAAGAAGATTTAGATACTATCTTTGAAAACTATGACAAGCTATATGATGAAATGGTTAGAAGAAAGAGAGAAGGGGATGAATTTAGATTCTATCACTTCAATGTAGATCTTAATGGAGGACCATGTGTATACAAGAGAATTTCAGGTTGTGGAGCTGGATTTGAATATGTAGCAATAACTCCTCAAGGTGATGTATATCCATGTCATCAATTTGTTGGTAAGGAAGAATACAAATTAGGAACAATATTTGATGATAGCTATGATAAAGAACTTGGAAGAGAATTTAAGAAAGCTCATATATACAACAAACCAAAGTGTAAGGATTGCTGGGCAAGATTCTACTGTAGTGGTGGATGCCAAGCTAACAACGTAAACTTTAATGGTGATATACATGTTCCTTATGAAATAGGATGTAAGATGCAAAAGAAGAGAATTGAATGTGCAATTGCATTAAAGGCAGCAGAATAAATTTTAAAATATTTTGGAGTGATAAAGTTTGAAAGAGTATATCCTTGAAAATGGAGTAAAGTTAATATATAAAAAAAATATATCAGATCTTACTTCAATATGTATATCTTTAGATGCTGGAGCTTTAAGAGATGAAGAAAAGTATGGAGTAGCACATGCTACAGAGCATATGGTTTATAAAGGAACAAAAAATAGAAGCGAAGAAGATATAAATAAAGAACTTAGTGAAATTTTTGGATTCCAAAATGCTATGACAAATTATCCATATGTAATATACTACGGAACTCTTTTAGGAGAAGATTTAGAAAGAGGAATAGAACTTTTCTCAGATATTATTATAAATCCTTCCTTTAAAAATGATGGCTTTAAAGAAGAAATGAGTGTAATAGTTGAAGAGTTAAAAGAGTGGGATGAAGATTTAGAGCAATATTTAGAAGATAAACTATTTTTAAATGCATTTAAAAGTAGAAGAATAAAGTATCCTATAATAGGTACATTTGATAGTTTAAAAAATATATGCTTAGAAGATATTAAGGGGTTTTATAAAAAGACATATTTCCCAAGGAATACTAAAATTGCAGTTGTTACTTCATTAGATTTTGATATAGTCTTAGACATAGTTAAAAGATATTTTGAAGAGTGGAACAGTACACTAGATACAATAGATGAAATAACTTATGAAACTCTTTATTCAAAAGTCTTTGAAGATATAAAAGGTGATATAAAAACTAATAAAATACAAATAAATTATTCTATTGATAAACTTTCAGAAAAAGAAGTAAGAGCTCTTAGAATATTTAATGAATATTTTGGAGAAGGTATAAACTCTAAACTTTTTGATACATTAAGAACTAAAAATGGATTAGTATATGATGTATTAACGAGAGTTTGTCATGAAAATGGGATAAAATTTTATAAAATTACATTTAGTACAGCAAAAGAAAATGTGGATAAAGCACTATCTTTAATAGATGAGTGTGTTTATGAAATTAAAAATCTTAAAAATACAATTAGTGAATCTGAACTTTTAAAGTGGAAAAAGAGGTTTAAGCTTAAAAGATTATTTAGAGAAGAGCAAAGTATTGTTTTAGCTAAAGAGTTATCTACCTATGAGACCATGTTTAATGACTATAGAGTTTATATCAATGAAACGGAAGATATAGATAATATTGATATAGATTTTATAATAGATACTTTAGAGAAGGTATTTAAAAATAAATTAGTTCAAATTATCAAATAAAAAAGTTGCCTTATTAGCTTAGGGCAACTTTTTTAGTTATATAAATATTCAAAATTAGATTATAACCTTGTATAATTTATATAGTTAAAGCCATATTATGTTTTGAATATTAATATAAATTAATTTATTTTAAATAGAGATTTTAAGGGAAAATAAAGGGTTTAATTAGAATATTATAAACTGAATGGAAGAACTTATTAAAAATAAGGAGAAGTACTATGAGTAGAAAAATACCAATATTACAAACACTATTAGATTATCATAATGAAAATAATTTGATTTTATCAATGCCAGGAAATAAGTGTGGCATAGGTTTTTTGAAGGATGATATAGGAAAAGAATTTACAAATAGACTTGGATTTCTAGATATAACAGAAAATGATCCTTTGGATAATCTTCAACACCCAGAGGGAATAATAAAAGAGGCAGAAGAACTTTTAGCAAAAACTTATAACGGAAAAAAGGGTTATTTTATGGTTAATGGAAGTTCAGGTGGAAATATAATTTCTATATTTAGTGCTTTTAATGAAGGTGATGAGGTGCTTGTTGAAAGGAACTGTCACAAATCTGTATATAATGGATTGATATTAAGAAAACTTAAAGTTACGTATATAGAGCCAGTAATAGATAAGGAAAGAGATATATTCTTGCCACCGGATAAGAGTAAAATTTATGAAGCATTAAGTAAAAGTAATAATCCAAAAGGTATAATATTAACTCATCCAAACTATTTTGGTATAAGTTATATCTTAGAAGATATAATTAAAGATTTAAAAAATAGAGGTTTAAAGGTTGTAATTGATGCAGCACATGGAGCTCATTTTGGAATAAATGAAAGATTACCTAAAAGTATTACACAAGTTGCAGACTATACAATTTTAAGTGCTCATAAGACAATACCAGCATTAACACAAGGTGGATATTTAATTGTAAATGATGAAGAAGGAAATGTAGAGTTTTATAAAAATGCATTACTTACAACATCTCCATCATATCTTTTAATGGCATCTTTAGATTATGCAAGATACTATTTAGATGAATACGGAAATTTAGATTATGAGGAACTTATAGATAGAGCAGAAGCTTGGAGAGAAAGGATAAATAGTCTTAAAAAACTTCATATATTCTCAAGAGAAGATTTAAAAGAAGGATATGAATTTGATTTAAGTAGATATCTAGTATTACTTCCTAAAGGATATAGTGGACACAAGTTTCACGATTATCTGAGAAGAGAAAAAATTCAAGCAGAAATGAGTTTTTCAAGAGGTGTAGTTTTAATACTATCACCATTTAATAAAGATGATGATTTTAAAAAGATATATGATGCTATAGAGAAACTAAAAATTGATGATATTAAAGAAAAAGGAGGTTGTAAAATTTTTGACATTACACCAGAGAAGGTTTTAGAGCCTTATGAGGTCTTTGAAAAGCCCGGAAAATTTTGCAAAATTGAAGAGGCAATTGGACTTATAGCTAAAGAAGCTATAATACCATATCCACCTGGTATACCATTAGTTTGTCAAGGGGAAAGAATCACACAAGAAGTTGTAGATATGGTTATCAGTTATATAAAAAATAAAAAGGATGTAATTGGTCTATATAAAGATAGTTTTAAGGTTATAGAGAAAAAATAGTTTAAATAGAACATAGGATTTAAGTCTTATGTTTTATTTTTTTGGTATATTTCTAGAAGGAAATACTGGTAACAATAAGAGACATAATTCATATAGTATATTATAAGGATAAAAACTAAGTATACAAAAGAGAGGTAGGAAATTATGGGTAATTGTAATAGAGACTGTATGGAAAATAGAAGAAGACGCAATGATTGGGATTGCGATAAACATGATTGGTGCAAAGACAAATGCAAAGATAAATGCAAAGATAAAGATGATAAATGTGAAAAATTTGAAAAATGTGCAAAAGAAATGTCAGAAAGAAATCAAAAGTTAATCGAATGCATAAATAGAAAGTTAAAAGAAATAATTTGCTTACAAGAAGAAGGCGAAAAGAGTCTTGAAAGAGCTGCACGTTTATTTGAACAAGCTGAAGAAAGAACAAAGGAAGTTGAATGTTTAGTTAGAAAACTTAAAGAAATGGAAGAGAAAAGGGATTGCTGTTGTGAGAAAGCTATAAAATGTTTTAAAGAAAAATGCGAAGAAGAAGAATGCGAAGAAGAAAAATGCGAATGCGATTTTCATGATTGCTGGCGTTGTAGATAATTAATTTATAGAGAGGCTATAAAAAGAAGATTCTTTATAGTCTCTTTTTTACATAAAAAAGCATAAGAAAGGAAGTATATATTAATGCAGTTAGAGAAGGAACGATTAAGAACTTTTTTAATTGGAAGTTGTGATGGAGCATGTCCAGGAAGAAATTACTATAGAGAAATGGCACAAAAAGTACCAGAAGATGATTTAAAAACTATATTAAATCATCAAAATTAGACCTATCTATGTAGACTAAACTTAATATTAATTAGATAACATTTAAGAAGAGATTAATTATAAATGTTATCACATATATAAAAAAATATATTAAACTGTAAAAAAAAATAAAAAAAGGTATTGAATTTATTAAAATATAGTCATATAATATAGAAAATAAATAAATGTAAAAAGTTTTGAAGAGGAAGAGTACATTTAGATATAACTTTTAAGAGAGCTAAAGAGTGGTGTGAATTTAGTAAGTTAATCTTATGGAAGCAGCCTTGGAGTTGTCTATTGAGAAATAAGCTTATTGCTTAATAAAATAGTGCCGGAGTCCTACCGTTAAAGAGGAAGGAATATAATATGTATTCCTACTGAGTGAGTAATTATAGTAATATTTTTACTTATTAGGGTGGTACCGCGAAAGAGTTAGTAACCTTCGTCCCTTTTTTGGGATGAGGGATTTTTTTATTTTAAAAGAAAAAGATTATTGAGATCTATAGGGAGGAATAAAAAATGGAAGAAATTCTTGAAGTATTAGAGAAAAACAGTAGATATACTGATGAAGAAATTGCTATAATGACTGGGAAAACAGTAGAAGAAGTCAGAGATGCTATAAGAGATTATGAAGAAAAGAATATAATTGCAGGTTATACGACTTTAATTAATTGGGAGAATACAGGAAGAGAGACAGTAACAGCTTTAATTGAAGTCAAAATAACTCCACAAAGAGGAGAAGGATTTGATAAAGTAGCTGAGAGAATATATAAATTTTCAAATGTAAAAGCATGCTATTTAATGAGTTCAGGCGGCTTTGATCTAACTGTTATAGTTGAAGGGAAAACAATGAAAGAAGTTGCTATGTTTGTATCTGAAAAACTTTCAGTACAAGAATATGTTCAAGGAACAGCAACTCATTTTGTACTTAAGAAATATAAAGATCATGGAACAATATTTAAAGATAAGAAGATTAATGATAGGGAGGCAATATTTATATGATGATGGAAAAAATGATTTTAAGCAAAGTAAAGGACATGCCTCCATCAGGTATAAGAAAATATTTTGATATGATAAATGAGATGGAAGATGTTATATCACTTGGTGTCGGAGAGCCAGATTTTGTTACACCTTGGAATGTTGTAGAAGCTGGAATATATTCACTAGAGAAAGGTCATACTCATTATTCATCAAATGCAGGTTTTATTGAGTTAAGAGAAGAGATATCAAGCTATATGAACAGAAGATACGATCTTTCTTATAAAGCGGAGAGCGAAATATTAGTAACTGTTGGAGGCAGTGAGGGTATTGACTTAGCACTTAGGGCTTTAGTTGGACCTGGTGATGAAGTTATAATACCAGAACCAAGCTTTGTAGCTTATAGAGGATGTACTGCATTTACTGGAGCTACAGCAAAAATAATTAATTTAAGAGCAGAGGATGATTTTAAACTTACGCCAGATATGCTTAGAGAAGCGATAACTCCTAGGACAAAAGTAGTAATACTACCGTTTCCTAATAATCCAACAGGAGCTATAATGACAAGGGAAGAGCTCGAAAAAATTGTTGATGTATTAAAAGATAAAGAGATAGTGATCTTATCAGATGAGATATATAGCGAATTATCCTATGATAAGAAGCATGTATCAATTGCAAGTTTTCCTGAAGTTAAAGATAAAACGCTGATAATAAATGGATTTTCAAAGGCTTATGCAATGACAGGTTGGAGACTTGGATATGCATGTGGAAATGAAGTATTAATAGATGCTATGAAAAAGATACACCAATATGCAATTATGTGTTCTCCAACTACTGCTCAATATGCTGCTATAGAAGCCCTTAAAAATGGCGATGATAGTGTAAAAGAAATGGCAGGAGAGTATAATAGAAGAAGAAGAGTATTAGTTGATGGATTTAGAAAAATGGGACTAGATTGCTTTGAGCCATTAGGAGCTCTTTATGTATTTCCTTGTATTAAATCAACAGGAATGACATCGGATGAATTTTGTGAAAAACTTTTAATGGAAGAAAAAGTTTTAGCAGTACCAGGAAATGCATTTGGAGATTGTGGAGAAGGTTTTATACGAGCATGCTATGCAGCATCAATGAATGACATAATGGAAGCTGTTAAAAGAATAAGAAGATTTATAGAAAAACATAAAATATAATATATAGAATTATTAACAAGTGATAATAGTAGTACTATTATCACTTGTTTTATTAAATAATATAAATAAAAAACTTTATGAATTTTAGTTCATTTAATGTTGAAAAAGTATTGCAAAAAGATTAATATTATATGTATAAAATTAATAAAAGAAGAATGAGGGAAGAGTATGAGAGAAAAGGTTATAAATTTAGGCGATGGAAATATTAAGAGTTTATTATTTAAATTAGCACTTCCAGCGATTATAGCACAGCTTGTAAATGTATTATATAACATAGTAGATAGAATATTTATTGGAAGAATTCCGAATGGAGGAATTGCTATGGCAGGGGTTGGAGTTGCTTTTCCAATTATAATGATAGTTGCTGCATTTAGTGCTCTTATTGGATCTGGAGGTGCACCTATTGCAGCTATAAAGATGGGTGAGAAAAAGAATGATGAAGCAGAAAAAATAATGAGTAATAGCTTTGGAGCATTAGTTATTATTGGAGTAGTTATGACCATAGGATTCTTAATATTTAAAGAGCCTTTACTTTGGGCTTTTGGAGCAAGTGAAGCTACTATAGGTTATGCATCAGAATATTTAGGGATTTATTTAATAGGAACAGTATTTGTTCAAATTGCCTTAGGTATGAATCCTTTTGTTAATACACAAGGATTTGCAAAAATAGGAATGGCTACAGTTGTGATAGGCGCTGTTATAAATATTATATTAGATCCAATATTAATTTTTGGATTTGGTTTAGGAGTAAAAGGGGCAGCACTTGCAACTGTTATAGGACAGTTAGTTTCAGCTATATGGGTATTAAAGTTTTTATTTGGTAAAAAAAGTACTCTGAAAATAAGAAAAGAGCATATAATACCAAAGTTAAAAATATTATTACCTATAATGGCTCTTGGTGTATCACCTTTTATAATGCAAGCTACTGAAAGTTTAGTGATAATAATAATGAATAATCAATTATTAAGATTTGGAGGCGACCTTGCAGTTGGTGCAATGACTATAATGAGTAGTATAATGCAAATAATTATTTTACCACTTATAGGTCTTTCACAAGGTGCACAGCCAATAATTAGTTATAATTTTGGTGCAGGGAGATTAGATAGAGTAAAGAAGACCTTTAAGTTACTTATAATAAGTTGCGTAGTTTATTCAACTACTATGTGGCTTTTACTTATGACTGTTCCAGAAGTATTTGTAAGAATATTTAACAATGATCCTCAGCTTCTTGAAATAACATCATGGAGTATAAAAATATTCTTTGCAGGAATTCTAATTTATGGAGCACAAGTTGGATGTCAACAAACATTCCTTGCACTTGGACAAGCAAAAATATCTTTAGTTTTAGCTTTACTTAGAAAAATAATACTGCTAATACCATTAGCATTGTTATTACCAATGATTTTTGAGAATAAGCTTGCAGGTGTATTAATGGCAGAACCAGCAGCAGATATTATAGCGGCGACCATTACGATAATAGCCTTTGCTATATTTTATAAGAAACAATTATCAAATATTGATAAAGAAATAGAGCGTTAATTTGAATATAAGGTGTTTACTATTATTTAAAATATTTAAAAAGAATATGTAAGAGATATAATAAAAATGGTTAAGGATTTATATAAGTATTAATCATAAAAGTTTAATATTTATGCCCATAAATTCTAATAAAGCAGGAGTCTTTAAGATTTCTGCTTTTCTTATAAATTAGCATATAGTCAATAATAATTTATATGAATATATTTAGTTATTTTTGTTATAATAATTTTTTATGGTAAAATATATTAATAGTTACTTAAGGAGGAATTTAAATGAGAGAGTTAATAGATTTACATACACACACAGTATCTAGTGGGCATGCTTATAGTACTGTAAAAGAAAATATAGATAGTGCAAGTAATAAAGGGCTTAGATACTTAGGAATATCAGATCATGCACCTCAAATGCCAGGAAGTGCACATATATTTCATTTTCATAATTTAAGAGTTATACCAAAGGAAATAAACAATGTTAGAACGTTAGTTGGTGCAGAGGTGAATATTTTAGATTATGAAGGAAATTTGGATTTAATAGATAAAGATTTAGAGATGCTAGATTATGCAATTGCTAGTTTACATGCCACATGCATAGCATCAGGTACTGAAGAAGAGAATACGATAGCTGTAATAAATGCTATGGATAGGCCTAATATAAAGATAATAGGTCATTTAGATGATGCAAGATATCCAGTAAATTATGAAAAAATAGTTAAAGCAGCTAAAGAAAAAGGCGTTTTATTAGAACTTAATAATTCATCATTAAAGCCAAATGGGTTTAGAAAAGGTGCATTAGAAAATGATACAAAGATGCTAAATATATGTAAAAAGGAAAAAGTTAAAATTATATTTGGTAGTGATGCACATATATGTTATGATATTGGAAAATTTGATAATTGTATTAAGTTAGTAAAAGAACTAGATTTTCCAGAAGAATTAATTGTAAATTATAATGAAGATGATATAAAAGAAATATTTAAAATATAATTCAGGAGAGTTAGCAACTGAAAAATTGCTAGCTCTTTTTTATCATAGGTTACTTTGTTAAAAAATAAGCTAATTCATGGTACAATATATTTAAGGACATTAAAGGGGAGTTTGCTGTGAGAGAAGAGAATAATATAAAAATACTATACTATGGTATAGGGGAATCCGCTATAGTTAAAAATATAGATAAATTTAAGACTTCAAATTTTGAAAGGAAAATAAAATTAAAAGATAATATAATAAGTTTTTATGATACTTTTAAAATAAATATTAATAGATATAAAGTAAATTTTATAGATTTAACAAGAACGAATAAGTATGCAATAGTTGATATTTTCAAAGATGAAATAAATGAATATGATAATATAATTATTCTTGGAGATGATAATGATTTTGCAGAAGGTATAAATAAGTCGATATCTTATAAAAATATAAAATTTATAAATATAATTATAAATAAGGAAACAATAAAAAGAAGTAATATAGAAAATAAGAAAATAATATCTAAAGAAATGATAGAATTTTATATAAATAAATTACTAAATAGAGATGAAATCTTTGAAGGAAGAGTGTATATCTCTCAGGAAACTCCAATTAAAAGGTGTGGTATTGGTGTTTATAATGTATTAAGTGAATGTAAAGAATTATATTCTCAAAAAGAAGTAGCTCTAAATATAATTAGTGGAGAAAAATTATATTTAGATACTCTTGCATATATTACAGATCCTATTTTAGAATATATAAATGAGAATGCAAAAGTAAAGGTCAAGAATATAGTTTCAAAAGAACTTAATGAAAATTTTATAGTTAATATATTGGGAGTTCAATAACAAGAAGTTATTGAACTTTTTTTATTAATATAAGAATTAAAGTTTAAAATAATAAAAATATAGATAATACTAGATATTGTACTTATATAAAAATAAGACAAGAGTCTAAATTAATATCAAATATTGTCAATAAATTAACAAAAAACAAGTTAATTAAGTTAATTAAGTGATTTGGAATTGCAATTATACTTAAATAAGTTAAATAATTATTTAGAAATTTAAATATAATTTAAAGTTAATTGTTAATGTTATAACATAAATGTGAAAGAAATAACAAAAGCAATCATAAATTAAAAAAGATAAATAGAGGAGGATTTAATTAATGGACATCTTAAGCATTTTAGGAAAAACATTAACAGATAATGCAATTATCGGAGCAATTTTTTCATCAATAGCAATTATTTTCTTAGGATTTTATTTAAGAAAGAAAAACATAATTAATGATGGAGCATCAAAAATATTAACTAAGGTTGTTCTATCAGTAGCAATTCCAGCACTTGCATTAAAAGCATTCTTAGTAGATATAGATAAGAAGAGCATGCAAGAAGGGATAAACCTTTTAATATGGGGATTTGTAATATACATACTTCTTATATTTATAAGTAAATTAATTTACTCAAAATATCAAGGGGACAAGCAAGACACTTTAAGAGTATTAACTATATTTGGTTCAACTACTTTCTTTGGTACTCCAATAGTACAAGCTGTTTATGGACCAATCGGAGTTATGTACTCATCAATATTTAATATAGCTTATAGAGTATTTCTTTACTCATACGGTTACATAAAAATGTCAGGCGTAAAAATGGACAAGAGTAACATGAAGAAGAACTTAAAAGATATGTTCTTAAATCCAATAATTATAGCTACATTCTTAGGATTATTTATATGGTTATTCCAAGATTCATTACCACAAGTTGCGGTTACAACTAAAGAAGGTGTAAAGAATTATGCATTCTTAAGAATAGATCAAACATTACCATGGCTTTATAAACCATTAACATATTTAAGTTCATTATGTTCACCACTTGCATGGCTTGCAATTGGAGCAAAACTTGCGACAATACCATTTAAAGAAGCCATGGCTTCAAAGGAATCATGGATGTATAGTATACAAAAAGTTATTATAGTACCACTTATAAACATTGTATTACTATATGTATTAAATGTTACAGGTATATTACCAGTATCATATGTTGGACTAGCTACAGTAGTAATAATGATGGCAACACCAACTGCTACAGTTGCAGCTGCATATGCTATAAGTTTTGATAAAGAATCACTTTTATCATCTAACTGTTCATTATTATCAACAATAGTTGCAGTAGTAGCTATGCCATGTTGGATAGTTGTATTAGAAGTAATTAAAAACTTAGGATTATTTGTTTAGATAGCATAAGAAGGAGATGACTTGTATGTCAATTAAATTAGTTTGTTTTGGAGTAAGAGAAACAGAAGTTGAGTTCTTCCATAAATTAAATAAATACGGATATGATTTAAAACTTGTAGAAAAGGGATTAAATCATGAAAATGTTAAAGAAGCAATAGGTGCTGAAGCTATAATGGTTAGAGGTAACTGTATGGCAGATAGGCAAAACTTAGAATTATTAAGCAAGCATGGGCTAAAATATGTTCTTACAAGAACAGTTGGATTTAACCATGTTGATTTAGAGGCAGTTAAAGAACTTGGGCTTAAATCTGCAAGAGTACCTGGATATTCACCAAATGCAATATCAGAACTTGCAGTAACATTAGCAATGATGTTACTTAGACATACAGCATATACAGTTAATAGAACTAAGGATAAGGATTTTACTATTGATGCAACTATGTTTAGTAAAGAAATTAGAAATTGTACAGTAGGTGTAATTGGAGCAGGAAGAATAGGTCTTACGACAGCAAAACTTTTCAAAGGCCTAGGTGCTAAAGTTTTAGCTTATGATGTATTCCAAAGTGATGCTGCAAAAGAAGTTGTAGAATTTGTAAGTCAAGATGAATTATTGAATAGATCAGATGTAGTATCAATACACATGCCGTTTATCAAAGATGTTAATCATCACTTTATAAATGATGAATTCATTTCAAAGATGAAAGATAATTCAATACTTATAAATACAGCAAGAGGAGAGCTTCAAGATTTAGATGCAATAATTAGAGGTCTTGAAAGTGGAAAGCTTGCTGGATTTGGGGTAGATACATTTGAAGGAGAAAGTGAAATATTCTTTAAGAATTTAAATGGACAAGATATAAAAGATAAAAATATAGAAAAACTTATAGGAATGTTCCCTAAAGTATTAATAACTCCTCATATGGGTTCATATACAGATGAAGCTTTAACAAATATGATAAGTATTTCATATGACAATATGAATGAGTATTTAACTGAAAATGAATGTAAAAATGCAATAGCATAATATTTTATATAGTCCCACTTTGATTAGTAATATAATCTAGTGGGACTATTTTATAGTAAAATTAATTGTTAAAAGAACAATGAATATGTATAATCTAATATACAAACTATAATTAGGAGGGGAAAATGAGCTTTAAGAGAAGAATTAGAAAACGAAGTATAATAATAGCTGCAATACCGCTTGTTCTTACTTTTGCTTTCTTTATGAATATTAGGGTAGATGATATAAAAGATGGAATAAAGAAAGACTTAAAAGAAATAGCTTATGTGGTGTCAAACACCCCTTTAGTCCAAGAAAAATTAGCACATAAAGAAAATGATTTTTCAATTCAAAAGTATGTCCAAGGCTATATTGAAAAGTTCGATAATGTAGATATTATAGTTACTGGAGATATGAGTGGTGAAAAATACTCTCATTTAGATAGCAATCAAATAGGTAAAAAGTATGTAAATCCTGACAACACAGATGTAATAAAGTATGGTACTAGTTATTATTCGACTATGAAGGGGTCTATGGGAGTGACACTTAGATATTTTGAGCCTGTTTATTATAATGGACATCAAGTTGGATTTGTTATGGTTGGTAAGTATTTAAAAGATGTTCAAACCCTTACTAATAAAGTTATTGGTGGAGCACTATTACTTTTTATAATAATAATTACAATCACAATATTTCTTTCAGAAAGTTTTGCTAGAAAAATAAAGAAAGAAATGCTTGGAATGGAACCAGATGAAATTGCAAGATTATATAATGAAAAGAAAATAATATTAGACTCTATAGATGAAGGTGTTATTGCCATAGACAATAATAACAAAATTTTAGAAATAAATGATAATTGCCTTAAGATATTTGATAATTTAAACATTGATGAACTTATAGATAAATTAGATAAATACATAAAGAAGCATGAAAGTGTACGAATGAAGGAAATTAATTTATCTGGAGAAAAGGTATTTATTAATCTCAGCTTTATAAAAGAACAAGGAAAATACTTAGGAGCTGTAGTTACTCTATTAAAAGGTGAGAATATTAATAGACTTGCAAGAGAAATAACAGGTATAGATGGACTGTTAAAGAGTGTTAGGGCAAATGTTCATGAATTTAAAAATAAATTGCACGTAATACTTGGATTAATAAATGTAGAGGAGTATGAAGAAGCTAAAAAATATATTTATGATTGTCAGAAAGAAGTATTAGAAAATTCAACTAATGTAGCAAATATAAATGATAATTTAATAAGTGCTATGTTACTTAGCAAGAAATTAATTGCAAAAGAGAGAAATATAGAGTTTATAATAGATGAAAGCTCTTATATGAAAGAAAATCATGGAAATATAACATCTATAGATTTAATAACTATTCTTGGAAACCTTATAGAAAATGCATTTGATGCATGTGTTGAGGATGAAGATGAAAGCTTTGTTAAAGTATTTATAGATGAAAATGATAAAGAGATAGAAATAGAAGTAAGTGATAATGGAAAGAAAATAAATAAATCAATTAAAGATAAATTATTTGAAAATGGGGTAAGTTCTAAAGGGGAAGGACGTGGTATAGGACTATCTACTGTTAAAGGTAGAGTAGACCTGTACGAAGGAAGCATAGAGATAAAAGAATATAGAAAACATAAAAAATTTAAAGTTGTAATACAAAGGATGGGATAAAATGAGAAATGTTGTTATTGTTGAAGATGATCCAATGGTAGCACTTATAAACAAAAAATATGTTGAAATGATTGAGGACTTTCAGGTAGTGGGAACTGTTTCGAATAAAGAAGATCTTATCAAGTTATTAGAAAAAAATGATGTAGCATTAATATTAATGGATATATATCTACCAAAGGAAAATGGTATACAGATATTAAAGCATATAAGGGAGCGTGGCATTATAACCGAAGTTATAATGATGACAGCAGCAGATAATACAGAAGAAATTAAGACAGCTTTTGCATATGGAGCTATTGATTATCTTATAAAGCCATTTGAATTTGACAGATTCAAAAAAGCTATAGAGAAATATAACAAGAAAAGAAGCCTTCTGATAGGTACATCTAAATTAGATCAAACAGCAGTTGATAAGTTATATAGTGATAATATATCAAATAATGAATATAGAGATCTACCAAAAGGAATAAATAAGACCACACTAAATAAGATATATGAGGTTATAGAAAATAATAAAAAAGAATATTGGACTATAAGACAAATATCTAAAGAGACAGGTGTAAGTAATGTAACTATTAAAAAGTATATAGATTATTTAGAAAGTATAGATAAAGCTATAGTTACAATAGATTATGGAAATATCGGAAGACCAGAATATAAATATACATTTAAGTAAAATTAATAATTCATAGAAAAATATCCTAAATTTGTATATAATAAAAGAAGAATACAATTTTGGAGGGAGTTCTATGGAGTATAATAAACACAAATATATAGGTCTTTTAGGACTACTATCACTTATAGGATTAAAAGGGTTTACAGCAGGAGAACCATTATATTACATATTCTTTGTTAATATTTTATGGTTTACTTATTTTTATGAAAATAGTCCTATATATAATAAATTCAAAGCAAAGCAATAAATAAAAAAAGAAGTAAAATGAAGTTATTTTACTTCTTTTTTTATTTTATATTAATTTAACGAATATTTTAAGTATTATACAAATTTACATTAGAATTAATTTGTGCAATAATAATGGTTGTTATAAAAAATTAAAGAATAAAGTATATAAAGGAGATATTATGAAAGTAGGATTTGATCACAAAAAATATTTAGAAGAACAATCTAAGTACATATTAGAAAGAGTAAATAATTACGATAAGTTATATTTAGAATTTGGTGGAAAGTTACTTCAAGATCTACATGCTAAGAGGGTATTACCTGGTTTTGATGAAAATGCTAAAATTAAATTATTACATAAATTAAGAGCAAATGCAGAGATAATAATTTGTGTATATTCAGGGGATATTGAAAGAAATAAAATAAGAGGCGACTTTGGTATAACATATGATGCTGATGTTTTAAGATTAATAGATGAACTTAGAGCATATGATTTAGATGTTAACAGTGTTGTTATAACAAGATATGATGATCAACCTGCTACAAATATATTTATAAATAAACTTGAAAGAAGAGGAATTAAAGTTTATAAGCATAGAGCAACTAAAGGATATCCAACTGATGTTGATACAATAGTAAGTGATGAAGGATATGGAAAGAACCCATATATAGAAACAACTAAACCAATAGTTGTAGTTACTGCACCAGGTCCAGGAAGTGGAAAGCTTGCAACATGCTTAAGCCAACTTTATCATGAAAATAAAAATGGAAGAGTAGCTGGGTACTCAAAGTTTGAAACATTCCCAGTATGGAATGTACCATTAAAGCACCCTCTTAATATTGCATATGAAGCTGCTACAGCAGATTTAAAGGATGTTAATATGATAGATTCATTCCATTTTGATGCATACAATAAAGTTGCAGTAAACTATAATAGAGATATTGAAAGTTTCCCAGTTCTTAAAAGAATAATTGAAAAGATAACAGGAGAAGAATCCGTTTATAAATCACCAACTGATATGGGTGTTAATAGGGTTGGATTTGGTATTATAGATGATGAAGTTGTTAAAGAAGCTTCAAGACAAGAAATTATAAGAAGATACTTTAAAACGGCTTGTGAATACAAAAAGGGATATGTTGATAAAGAAACATTCCAAAGAGTATCATTAATAATGAGCGAGCTAAACTTAAAAGAATCAGATAGAAAAGTTGTTATAAAGGCTAGAGAAAATTCTGAAAGACTTAGAAAACTTCAAGATACTAATGATATATGTCCATCAGTTGCAATTGAATTAGAAGATGGAACAATACTTACTGGTAAGACTTCAGAATTAATGGATGGAACAGCAGCCGTTATTATAAATGCAATAAAGCATTTTGCAAATATTTCAGATGATATTCATTTAATTTCTCCAGTTATATTAAATCCTATAATAAGATTAAAAAAGGAAACTTTAGCTTCTAAAAGACCAGCACTTACTTGTGAAGAAGTTCTTATGGCATTAAGTATTTGTGCTGCTACTAATCCAATGGCTCAAGTTGCTGTTGAAAAGCTTCCTATGCTTAAAGGATCACAAGCTCATTCAACTACAATAATTAGTAATAATGATGAGCAAGCATTTAGAAAGCTTGGAGTTGATATAACTTGTGATGCAGAATATCCAACAGAAAATTTATACTACTAATAAAAATAAATTTATAGAGAAAGTTTTTTTGAGAGGGTTTATACCCTCTCTTTTCTTATGCAATAAAAAAATTAAAAAAAGGTATTTACAATGGATAATAATTATTATATAATAATGACTATAGAAAATAAAACAAATAAAACACCTATAAAAACCTATAATAAAAGTAAAAAAAAGTGTGTGAATTAAATAAAGAGAATAGAGGAGAGATTAGATATGAAAAAATTTGTATGTTTAGTATGTGGATATATTCATGAAGGAGAAACTGCACCAGAAAAGTGCCCAGTATGTGGAGTTGGAGCTGATAAATTCAAGGAACAAGTAGGAGAAATGGCTTGGGCTGATGAACACAGAATCGGAGCTGGAAAAGACGTAGATCCAAGAGTTGTAGAAGGATTACAAGCAAACTTCATGGGAGAGTGTACAGAAGTTGGAATGTACCTTGCAATGTCAAGACAAGCAGATAGAGAAGGATTCCCAGAAGTAGCAGAAGCTTACCAAAGAATAGCTTTTGAAGAAGCAGAACATGCTGCAAAATTTGCAGAACTTTTAGGAGAAGTTGTTGATGCTTGTACAAAAACAAACTTACAAAAAAGAGTAGATGCAGAATTTGGAGCTTGCCAAGGAAAGAAAGATTTAGCAACTTTAGCTAAACAATTAAACCTAGATGCGATCCATGATACAGTGCATGAAATGTGTAAAGATGAAGCTAGACATGGTAGAGCATTTAAAGGATTATTAGACAGATACTTTGCTTAATAAATCCTAAAATTTGATTTTAAATTTCTTAAGTGAAATATTAAATATTATCTTCCTAATTATACATTTAAGATACGTAAAATTAACAATTTTACGTATCTTTTTTATTTTTTTAATTCGGCATATCTAATATAAAAACTGTGTAAACGTTATAAAATTTAAACAAATAACTCATAATATTAAATTTAAGTTAAATAATAAAATAATAAGTAAACAAAATAGATAAAGCATTTAAATAAAAAAAGCTAACGATTATACTAAGATAGGAACGGTATTAATACCGTTAGCTGTTAATAAGGAGTGACAAAAATGTTCAATTTAAATCCAAGAGAAGATAAATTTTTTGTATTGTTTGTTGAAGAAGCAAAGAATATTCATGAAGCAGGTAAATTACTAAAGAAAGGATTTGTTGAATTACAAAACAAGGAGGAAAATTCTAAAGCTATAGGAAAGCTTGAACATAAAGGAGATAAAATAGTTCATGATAGCATACTTCAATTAGAAGAGGCATTTATAACACCTCTAGATAGAGAAGATGTATATAGATTAATCAAGAAGATGGATAATATTTTAGATTCAATTGATTCAGCAGGTAGTAGACTTATTATATATGATATAAAAGAAGTTAGAGAAGAAGCTGTTAAAATGTGTGATATGATAGTTCATGCTACAGAAGAAGTTGTAAACTTAATGGAAGAGCTTAAGAAGATAGGGAAGAAAAATAATAGAATAGTAGAAAAGATAAAAGAAATTAATTTAATTGAACATAATGGTGATAAATACTATAGAGAAACTATTACAAATTTATTTAAAAGTGGAGATGATGTTTTAGAAATAATAAAGTGGAGAGAAATCTTCTCGTTATTAGAAAATACATTAGATGATTGCGAAACTATTGCAACTATTGTTGAAGGAGTTGTAATGAAGAATGCCTAGTACAGCTGTTATAATTACTATTGTAATAGTTGTTTTATCATTAGCATTTGATTTTATAAATGGATTTCATGATACTGCAACAGCAGTTGCAACAACAATTACAACAAGAGCATTAAAACCAAAGACAGCAATACTTCTTTGTGCTGTATTTAATTTTTTAGGAGCCTTCATGGGTACAGCGGTTGCTAAAACTGTTGGAGATGACATAGTTAGTCATCAGTTTATGCCACAATGGGTATTAATTGGAGTACTAGTTGCGTGTATAATATGGAACTTATTAACTTGGTATTTTGGTATACCTAGTAGTTCATCTCATGCACTTATAGGTTCATTAATAGGCGGAGGTATAGCTTATAATAAAACTTTTAGTGTAGTTCAGTGGGCAAATGTATTTGATCATGTAATAGTATGGTTAGTACTGGGTCCTGCTATTGGCTTTGTTTTAGGTTACATAATAATGGTAGCATTAAACTGGATACTTAAACCTTTAAAGCCAAGATTCGTAAATAGATTATTCCAAAAGCTACAAATAGTAGCATCAGCATTTATGGCATTAAACCATGGTGGTAATGACGCTCAAAAGTCAATGGGTATAATTACAATGGCACTTTTAAGTGGTGGACTTATAAGCACATTTGAAGTTCCAACTTGGGTAATAGGAGCATGTGCACTTGCAATGGCTCTTGGAACATCAATTGGTGGTAAGAAAATAATAAAGACAATGGGAAGTGGTATGGCAAAACTTACTCCCGTAAGTGGATTTGCAGCTCAAATGGGAGCAGCTACTTCAATTCTTGGAGCAACTATATTTGATGCACCAGTAAGTACAACTCAAGTTATTACAACAACTATAATGGGAGTTGGAGCATCAAAAAATGTTAAGTCTGTTAAATGGGGAGTTGCAAAGAATATTATATGGGCTTGGATTTTAACAGTTCCATTAAGTGCAATAATTGCAGCCATAACAGTAGAAATTTTAAGATTATTTATAGGGTAATTTTTAAGGAGATAAATTTTGAGTTTAGTTTATCTCCTTAATTTTTTATAAAGAAGAATAAGAAAAGCTAGATTTTTAAAAGGAAAAAATGTAAAATATATTCTAGTGCTAACATAAATATACTATTATTTAGCATAATAACTTAAATAAGAGGAGAGATTGAATGTACATTATTAATTTCATAAGAGGTTTTTGTATGGCATTAGCTGATAGTGTTCCTGGAGTATCTGGAGGAACAATTGCATTTATCCTTGGATTTTATGATAAGTTTATAAATTCTTTGAATAATGTAGTAGTCGGAAAGAAAGAAGAAAGAATAGATGCAATAAAATTTTTAATTAAACTTGGAATAGGATGGATAGTTGGGTTTGTACTATCTGTATTATTTATAACATCAATATTCGAACAACATATTTATGAAATAAGTTCACTTTTCATAGGATTTATTATAGTAGCTATTCCTATAATATTTAAAGAAGAGAGAAAGAGTATTATAGGTAAGTATAAGAACATATTATTTTTAATACTTGGAATAATCATTGTTGTAGGAATTTCATATCTTAATCCAGCATCAGCCGGTGGAGAAGGTGTTATTGTATCAACTGACCATCTAACTATAGGTCTTGTAGTTTATATATTTATTTCTGCAATGATTGCAATATCTGCAATGGTTCTTCCAGGAATATCAGGATCAACAATACTTTTAATATTTGGTCTTTATGCACCAATACTTGGAGCTATAAAGCAAGTAATTAAATTTAATTTTGACTATTTACCAATAGTTGTAATTTTTGGACTTGGAGTATTAACTGGTATAGCAGTTACTATAAAGGGAGTAAAATATGCTCTAGCAAATTATAGATCACAAACAATATATTGTATATTAGGATTAATGATAGGTTCACTATATGCAGTAGTTATGGGTCCAACTTCCCTTGAGATGCCAAAAGCACCTATGGATATGAGTACATTTAGTATAGTGTATTTTATAATAGGTGGGGCAATAATTATTGGGCTTGAAAGACTTAAAGTTCAGTTAGAAAAGAAAAAGATAAAGTAATAGATATTTAGTTTAAAGAGATTTATTAAATTCTAGAATATTAGAATGTATATACATTTTAATATTTAAAGAATTAATAAATCTCTTTTTTATTATTAGAAAATTAATTTTCATTTGCAAAATAATTATAATAGTTTCCTTGATAAAATTAGAGAATTATAGAGAAAATATAATTTAACTTAGTTATTCTAGAAATAGAGAATTAAAACTGTAAGGAAATAAAATATATTAAAAGTTATAAGCTTATATATTTTGAAACTATTAGAAAAATGAAGTTGCAGAGGGGATTTATATGACAAAATAGGATATTTTTTAATCAGGTTAATTGAGGATACTGAAAATAGCTATTTATGCCTGAAAATCGCGTTGTTATACTCCAAAATAAGAGTATAATTCATTACAGAATTTAAATTTTGGAGGGGAATTTTAATGGAATGGATAGCTCTTTTAATACTAATTGGAGTATTTATATTTATTACTATTTATGTTGGTAAATATATGTATAGCATACTTTTTAATAAGAAATCATTTATTGATCCAGTTATGGATAAGGTTGATAATTCAATATATAAGGTATGTGGAATAAAGGGAACTGATATGAACTGGAAGCAATATATAATTGCTTTACTTATAACTAATTTAATAATGTTTGTTGTAGGATTTATTCTTCTTATGACTCAACAATATATTTCAGGAATGAAAAATGAACTTTTAGATATGAATTGGCATACAGCCTTTAATACAGCAATTAGTTTTATTACAAATACTAATCTACAAGATTACACAGGAGAATTAAATTTAACTAATATATCTCAGATGATAGTAATTACAATGTACATGTTCACATCATCAGCTACAGGTTTTGCAGTAGCTGGAGCATTTATAAAAGGGATTACGGGGCATCCTCTTGGAAATTTCTATAGGGATTTAACAAGAATTATAACAAGACTATTACTTCCTATCTCAATAGTAGCTTCAATTATATTAATATCACAAGGTGTACCACAAACATTAGACGCTCATAGAGTAGTTCAGACATTAGAAGGTGAAACACAAACACTTGCAATGGGGCCTGTGGCATCACTTGAAAGTATAAAACATTTAGGAACTAATGGAGGAGGATTTTTTGGAGCAAATTCAAGCCATCCATTTGAAAATCCAACACCATTTACAAATTTATTAGAAATATTATTAATGATGCTTACACCAGGTGCGTATTGTTATGTATTTGGAAAGGCATGCAAAAATAAAAAACAAGGATGGGCAATATTTGCTGCGGCACTATTTTTATTCGTTATTGTTATACCGATAATCTATACTTCAGAACTTTCAGGAAATCCAGTTATGAATGATTTAGGAATAAGTAACTCTTTAGGGAATATGGAGGGTAAGGAAGTTAGAAATGGAATTTTTGACTCTTCATTATTCACAGTAGTTACAACTTCATTTACAACAGGATCTGTAAATAATATGCATGATTCGCTTACTCCAATTGGAGGTGCTGTTCCTATGTGGAATATGATGCTTAATTGTATATTTGGGGGTAAGGGAGTTGGTTTCATTAATTTAATTATTTATGCAATGCTTGGAGTATTTATATGTGGACTTATGGTTGGAAGAACACCAGAATTTTTAAGAAGAAAAATTGAAGGAAGAGAAATGAAGCTAATTGCAGCAACAATTCTTATACATCCAATACTAATATTATTACCGTCTGCAATAGCTACAGCAATAGGACAAGCTACTTTAGGTGGATATCATGGATTTTCTGAGGTTCTTTATCAATTTACGACTTCAGCTGCAAATAACGGGTCGGGATTTGAAGGTCTTGGAGATACTACAATGTTTTGGAATGTATCAGCTGGGATAGTAATGTTACTTGGAAGATATCTATCAATGATATTAATGCTTGCACTTGCAGGTTCTATGCTTAGTAAAACAGAAGTACCAGAAGCGTCTGTAGCTTTTAGAACAGATAAACCTTTATTTGTTGGAGTATTAATTGCAACTATATTAATTATTGGTGCACTAACATTCTTACCAGCATTAGTACTTGGACCAGGTGCAGAATTTTTAACTATGTAGTTGATTTAGAAGAGGTGATATAAGTGAAAGAAAAAAAGAAAGGGTTTATAACTAAAGAAATGATGAAAGAAGCAATAGTTGATTCATTTAAGAAATTAAACCCAAAAGATATGATAAAAAATCCTGTTATGTTTGTTGCTTATTTAGGAATGATTATAACGTTTATATTAACTTTTGTTCCACAAATAGTTGGAGAAGATGGTAGGTTATACAATGCTATAGTTACTGTAATATTATTCTTAACAATATTATTTGCAAATTTTGCTGAAAGCATTGCAGAAGGAAGAGGTAAAGCTCAAGCAGATGCTTTAAAGAGCACTAAAAGAGATACTAAAGCAAAGCTTTTAAAACCTGATGGAGGGTATGAAATTGTAAATGCAACTGAACTTAAAAAGGGAGATATTGTATTAGTTGAAGCTGGAGATATAATTCCAAATGATGGTGAAGTTATAGAAGGATTAGCATCTGTAAATGAAGCTGCAATAACTGGTGAATCAGCTCCAGTCATAAAAGAAGCCGGTGGGGATTTTGCATCAGTTACAGGAGGAACTACAGTTCAATCAGATTGGATTAAAGTTATGATAACGTCAGACCCTGGGGAATCTTTTCTAGATAAAATGATATCCCTTGTAGAGGGAGCATCAAGACAAAAAACTCCAAATGAAATTGCATTATCAACTCTTTTAATAGCACTTACAGTAATATTTCTTGTAGTTATAGTATCACTTTATCCAATAGCAAATTTTGTTGGAGTTACTCTTGAAGTTTCAACTCTTGTAGCACTTTTAGTATGCCTTATACCAACGACAATAGGGGGACTTTTATCATCAATAGGAATAGCTGGAATGGATAGAGTTACTAGATTTAATGTTATTGCTATGAGTGGTAAAGCAGTTGAGGCTTGTGGCGATGTTGATGTAATGATTTTAGATAAAACAGGAACTATAACATTTGGTAATAGATTAGCAGCAGATTTTATACCAGTTGAAGGTATAGCAAAAGAAGAACTAATAAAATATGCCTTAATATCTTCAATAAAAGATACCACTCCGGAGGGAAAATCAACTGTAGAGCTTGGAGAAAAGCTTGGAGTAAAAATAGATGAATATGAATTTAGGGATAATGAATTTGTAGAGTTTACAGCTCAAACTAAGAGTAGTGGTATAAATTTAAAAGATGGAGAGAGGATTAGGAAAGGTGCAGCATCTGCAATTATAGAGTTTGTAAAAGAAAATGGGGGAGAAATTCCTAAAGAATTAAAGTCTATTGTAGATGATATATCAAAACTTGGAGGAACTCCATTAGTTGTTGCAAAGGAAGATATAGTATATGGAGTCATATATTTAAAAGATACAGTTAAACCAGGCCTTACAGAAAGATTTGAAAAACTTCGTGAAATGGGAATTAAGACAGTAATGTGTACAGGAGATAACCCATTAACAGCAAAGACTATAGCAAAAGAAGCAGGAGTAGATGACTTTATAGCAGAATGTAAACCAGAAGATAAAATAGATGCTATAAAAAAAGAGCAGGCAAATGGTAAAGTTGTTGCTATGACTGGAGATGGAACAAATGATGCCCCTGCACTTGCACAAGCAAATGTTGGACTTGCAATGAATTCAGGAACAATTGCGGCTAAGGAAGCTGCAAATATGGTAGATTTAGATTCAGATCCAACTAAAATTTTAGATGTTGTTGGAATAGGAAAACAACTATTAATTACAAGAGGAGCTCTTACTACATTTTCAATAGCAAATGATATTGCTAAGTATTTTGCTATAATACCTGCAATGTTTACTTTAGCTATACCACAGATGGCCGTGCTTAATGTAATGGGACTTAATAGTCCAAAATCAGCAATAATATCTGCGCTTATTTTTAATGCTATAATTATTCCACTTTTAATACCAATAGCTTTAAGAGGAGTTAAATATGTTCCTATGAAGCCAGAGAAGATATTAAAAAGAAACTTAGGTATATATGGTGTTGGGGGAATAATAGCACCATTCATTGGTATAAAGATAATAGATATTATAATTTCACCATTATTATCTTTAGTAGGTATGTAGGAGGAATAATAAATATGAGTCATATAAAAAAAGGGATTAAGATAACAATAGCTATGATAATTATTTGTGGATTAATATATCCATTATTTATAACAGGGATAGGTCAGCTCTTTTTTCCACATGAGGCTAATGGAAGTGTTATAGAGGTTAATGGTAAAGAGGTAGGATCTGAACTTATAGGACAAAAGTATAATAAAGATATTTATTTTACAGGAAGAATATCAGCTGTAAATTATAATACTTCAGAATCTAAAGAGGAGATAGATGCAACCTCAGGATCACAAAATCTAGGACCAACAAGTGATGAGTTAAAAGAAAGAGTATCAAAAGATATTGATGAATTCATAAAAAAGAACCCAGAAGTATCAAAAGATGAAATATCATCAGAGCTTATATCTCAATCAGGCTCAGGATTAGATCCAGACATAACTCCAGAGGGTGCATTAATACAAGTACCAAGAATAGCAAAGGCAACAGGGATTTCAAAAGAAAAACTTGAAGCTATTATAAAAGAAAATACAAAAGGAAAATGGCTTGGATTATATGGGGCAGATAGAGTGAATGTCCTAAGATTAAATATAGCCATTGATGAGATGTTAATGAATAAGCAATAATAAAAAGCTTACCTTAAAATTTAAGGTAAGCTTTTTATTATTCATTGTAAGGTATTACGATAATTTCAATATTTTTAGCGTTTTCTAGAACTTTATTTATTGTAGATCCTCTAATTAGCTTTTGAAGCGTTGTTCTTTTAGAATGTCCTATAACTAGCTTAGTTATATTATTTTCATTTGCAAATTTAACAAGTTCATTAGATATTGATCTCCCTTTTAATTTAACTATTATAGCATTGAACTTTTCTGCAAGAAGAAGATTATCTTTAAGAGAAGTTAGATGTTCTGGAGTATCTTTAGGTGATAGTTTATGGGTGCAATCAACATATGCAACATATAGATCACACTTATATTTTTTTGAAAGCCTTGCACCAACTCTTATGAGTCTTTTGCTTTTTGGATTTGATGATATAGATACAAGAATTCTTTCAGAAGTATGCCAATTATCTTTTATATCATGATCCTTCATATACTCCAATAATTCATCATCTACTTCATTAGCAGTTTCTCTTAGAGTTAGTTCTCTTAAAGCATTTAAATTACCTTTTCTAAAAAAGTTTTTAAGTGCTCTTTCAATCAAATGATTTTTATATATCTCTCCACGTTGTAGCCTATTTCTAAGAGCTTCTGGAGTTATATCTATAACAACTACCTCAGAATTTGCTATCAAATTATCAGGAATAGTTTCAGTTACTCTTACTCCAGTAATTTGGGAGATTACATCATTTAAACTTTCAATATGTTGAAGATTTACAGTAGAATAAACATTTATGCCATTATTAATTATTTCGAGAACATCTTCATATCTTTTTTTATTCTTAGATCCTGGTGCATTAGTATGAGCTAATTCATCAACTAGAACAAGATTAGGCTTTTTTTTAATTATTTCAGGTAGATTCATTTCTTTTAATACAATTCCATTATAATAAATATTCTGAAGTGGTATTAATGGTAAGTTTTTAATTTGATTTATAGTTTCTTTTCTACCATGACTTTCAAAATAGCCAATTACTACGTCTTCACCTCTAGAAAGACGCCTATTAGCTTCATTTAGCATTGTATAAGTTTTACCAACACCTGGGGCATAACCTAAGAAAATTTTAAGTTTACCTAATTCATTTTTTTTGCATAATTTTAGAGCAGCTTCTGGAGTTGTCCTTTTTTCGCTCAAATAATCACCTTACTTTACTAAATTATTTTAAATCAAGAAGTTTTAAAGATAACTCTTTAAATAATTTTCCTTTTTCAGATTCTCCTAAATCGATTAGTATATTGCCTAGATTTTCGTAAAGTTTTTCATTTAATGGGTTTTGGTATAGGCCTTCTTTTACTTTAGTTAATTTATTATCTATAGAAACGGATTTTTCTTTATCAGATTTATCAGAATCCAGTTTATTTTCAGGAAATATTTCTAATAGTGTTTTTCTAATAGTATTTGCTGTAAATGGTTTTTGTAAATATACTTTTGCTCCAAGTTTTGTAGTAGTTACCGCATTTTTTATTGTACCGAATGCAGTCATAATAATAACAGGAAATTCATAACCTCGACATCTTAATTCCTCTAGAAGTGCTGTACCACTCATATTTGGCATTTTAATATCTATAAAAGCAACTTCAAAATTATTAGTAGACACGAGTTCTAAAGCTTCATTAGCATTTGTTGCTAAAAAGACATTAAAGTTTTCATTTTCTAAACACTTTGATAATAAAAGTCTAATATTTTTAGTATCATCTACTATTAATGCATTTTTCATTAATTTTCCTCCATAATATACTTTAAAATATATTACTTTAGTTTATAAAAAATATCAATAAATGAATCTTATAGATAATTTAAAAAATACCTAAAAATACTACAAAATTAAGAGAAGGATTTAAATAATAGACTTTAATAGTATAGATTATTTTTAAAGAGGGTTAGATGGCAATTAGTAAAAAATTGTTAAATATATTATAATTTCATTAGTTAATAAATAGAGGAGATTGAAGATGATAAAGAGTATAAAGATAAAGATATTTATGATTTTAATAGTTTTTTTAACATTAACTCTAGGAAATACGTTAGTATCTATAAATTATTTTAATAAATTGCAAGAGTCTATAGACTCTATAATGCATGCTAATTATGATAGTGTAGTTGCAGCACAGAATATGATAGAAGCAGTAGAAAGGCAAGATAGTTTAGAACTAGCATTTATATTTGAAGAAGATAAATCACTATCTTTATTATATCAAGAGAATAATATGAAATTCATAGAGTGGCTTTATAAGGCTAAAAACAATATAACAGAAAATGGAGAAAATGAGACATTAAATAGTATAGAAAAAACTTATACAGAATATACAGAAAAGGTTAAAAGACTAGAAAGCCTAAAAGGAAAAGAGGGGGGAGATAAGGCACAAAAGTATTATTACAATGATATATTACCTTTATTTGATAAAGTAAAAGAAGATTGCACAAATTTATTAAATATAAATCAGAAATCTATGGTTAATATGAAGGAAGAATCTAAAGAATTAGCAAAAGAAGCAATATACTATACCCTAAGTATAGTAGTGGTAGTCTTAATAATAGGACTTTGCATAATTGGGTATTTATTAAAAAAAATAATTAGACCTATCGAAGATTTAACAATTGGAATAAAAGAAGTATCAGAAGGAAATTATGATTACAAAATACCTTTAAAGAGAGAGAAAGATATTAATTTTATGCTAGAAGAATTTAATCATATGGCTTATGAACTAAAAAAATATGAGATGTTAAACGTGAATGAGATATTAATGGAAAAACAAAAGGGAGAAGCAATTATAGAGAGTATAGATTCTCCAATAATAGTTACCGATTATGATAATAAAGTTACCATGGTTAATAAATCAGCAGAGAGAATTCTAGATGTTAAAGAAAAGAATATAGTAGATAGACATTTTCTAGAAGGGATAGAGAATAGGCAAATATTTAATATAATTAATAAAGCAAGAAACTCAGTAAGAGAATATAAAGCATTTGAAGATATAGAAATATATCAAAAGGGGGAAAAGATATATTATAGAGTTATATCTACTCCAATATGGTTCGAGCATAGTGAGAATATAGGAGCTGTAACAATAATGCAAGATATAACTAAATTTAAGGAAGTTGAAATATTAAAATCAGAATTTGTATCAACTGTATCCCATGAATTTAGAACTCCACTTACCTCAATTTCGATGGCAATATCATTATTGTTAGAAGAAAGCTTTAGTGATAAAGAGGAAGAGGAGGAATTATTAAATATTATAAAAGATGATAGTGAAAGACTTAGTAATCTTGTATCTGAATTATTAGATCTTTCAAAATTAGAATCAGGCAAAATAGAAATGGATATACAAAATGTTGATATTAAAAATGCTATAAATGAAGCAAAGAGAAGCTTCAAAATGCAATTTGAAGAAAATAATATAACTCTTAATATTGATTGCAATGGTGTATATAGATATGTAAAAGCTGACTTTAGCAAAATATCTTGGGTACTTGCGAATCTTATAGGAAATGCTATTAGATACGTAAGCAGAGATGGAACAGGATTAATAGAAATAAAGGCTAAAGAAGTTAATAATAATATGTTAATTTCAGTTTCAGACAATGGTGAAGGAATTAATGAAGATGATCAAAAGAAAATATTTGAAAAGTTTGTTCAATTAAAAGATAAAAATGGTGAAGTAACAGGAAGTTCAGGACTTGGACTTGCTATTTGTAAGGAAATAGTAATAGCCAATTGCGGTGAGATATGGGTCGATAGTACTTTAGGTGAAGGAAGCAAATTTTACTTTACTTTGAAATTAGGAGGTGTAATAAATGAAAAAAATATTAATAGTTGATGATGAAAAAAATATAAGAATTGGAATAAAACATTGTTTAAAATCAGAAGGATATAATATATCTATGGCTTGTGATGGAGAGGAAGCATTACACAAAGCAGAAAATGAAAATTATGATTTAATATTAATGGATTATCAAATGCCAAATAGAAATGGAGTAGAAATTTTAAAAATATTAAGAGAAAATAATATTTTAACTAAAGTAATTATAATGACAGCATATGGTACAGTTGACGTAGCTGTTGAAGCAATGAAGCTAGGAGCCGTTGATTTTATTAGCAAACCATTTACATTAGATAAACTAAAAGAGTGTGTTAAAGATAATATGAATAAAGATAATAGTATAATAAGAGTTGAAGAAAATAGTGAGTACTATATAGGAGTTGCTAAAGAAGCAATTTTAAAAGGTGATTTTGAAGAAGCTAGATATTATTTGAAGGAAGCATTAGTTACTGATACAAGCAATGCTATTATACAGAACCTTTTTGGGGTAATAGAGGAAAAACTTCACAATAAGAGTTTAGCACAAAAATATTATAGAGCAGCATTATCATTGGATGCTACTTACAAACCAGCTGATAATAATTTAAGAAGAACTGTTATGTATGGATACACTACTAAGGGAATAGATTTAGGGTAAGATAAACTAGAGTTGATTTTATATAATCAGCTCTAATTCTCTTTTTCAGGATTTGATGTAAATATTGTGTTGTTACGTCCATTATTTTTAGCTAAATATAAATTTTCATCAGCTAATTGAATAAAATCTTCAATATCTATATTTAAATCATTAATAGTATATCCACCTAGACTACAAGTTAATCTTATAGAAATGTCTTTATAGCTAAATAGATTAGATTCTATTTTTTTTCTTATTCTTTCTGCAATAAGGTTTGCAGTATCTAAAGGAGTGTTTTCTAAAATTATCATAAACTCCTCTCCACCAAACCTTCCAAAATAGTCATCTTTTTTTCTAAGACATGATGAAACAACAGAAGAAAATTCTTTTAAAACTTTATCACCTATTAAGTGACCATAAGTATCATTTATATTTTTAAAATGGTCTATATCAAGCATTATTATTGAAAGTGGAAGTGTAGAAGTATCTGAAGATAAAGATTTTGAAAGTCTTTCATAAATAACTCTTTTATTATAAATATTAGTTAATTCATCTTTGTTTAATGTTTCAGATAAATAGCTAAGAAGATTTTCTATTGTTATACAATCTGATTTATCTTTAAGAAAACTATTTTTTGATACGTCTTTTATTAATTCTACAACATATGTAGTTTCATTATTTATGATTGGAGTTGCAGTAACTAAAAATATTTTATTTTCTTTTAGTTCAATCTTAACAAAAGTTTTATTTTCATTGTAAGCCTTTAAAGATATGCAATTTTTACATTTTATATTCTTATTCCAAAATGCGTGACAAGGAATGTCTTCGTATTCCTTAATATTTGTTTTAGAATCTGTGTGTAAAACTTTATCATTAATTGGGTCAACTAATCTAATAGTGTCATAAAAATCTTTAAATATACATAGTCTGTTTTTTATATCATTAAGTAAATCCATATGTAACCTCGTATAAATTATTTTAATATATGTATTTATTATATAGTAGTAATAAAACCAATAACAATAAAATATTTCAAAATATGAATAATATAGTAAAAATTCGACAATGTTAATTGTTAATTAACAAATAGAAACTATATTTTATTATATCGTAGACAATGTTTTTCTACGCTACTATAATATTAATATACTTATATGAGAAAAGGAGAAATACATGGTTATTGAAATAAAGGATAAAAAAATAGAAGAGTCAGCTAAGCAATTAGAAAAAGCAATAGAAATAGTTGGTGGAATAGATTATTTAAAAGAATTTAAAAATGAATCAGAATTAATTGAAGGAATAATAAAGAGTGTGTTTTATAAAGGTTCAGCTACTATATATATAGAGGGAAGAGGATATACAGTAAAAGAACTTATTGAACTTAAAACTGAATTTGAAAAATACTTCTTAAAAAATAAGAGAAAAGTAATAGCAAGAATTGTATCAAAGATAAAAGAATATAATACTTTATTAGAAAGTAAAATAAGAAAATTTAAAAAGAGCAATTCAATTGAAGAGTTTAGAGATATAGTAAAAGAAATAGAAGAGAGATATGATTGGGAATTTGATAATTTCTTCTTAATGTATATAGATAATATTGATGAAAATAAAAATTATTATGGTAAATATTTAACAGAAAAGAAAAAACAAATAGTAGATAGTGTTTTAATGAAGTTAGGTATATAAATTTTAGGAAATTTATACTATAATATATTAGTGTTCAAATATTAAGAGAGTGTTCTTTTTATATTTGTTCCTTTAAATTACTTTACAAATAATCTAACAGAAAAGAGTAATCTAACCTGGAAGAAAATTAATTTAATAATGTATATTAATAAAAAGGTATTTTTGCGTTAAAATATCTTTACTAGTGATACATATTGGACTGATTTTCTTTTTATTATAAGAGAACCAGTCCTTTTTTTGGAGGTTTTTTTTATATGAAAAAAATAGCAGTAATTAGTGCTATACTTGAAGCTCCTAAGGAGTGTCAAGAAGAGTTTAACACTGTTATAGCAAACTTTAGAGGAAGTATTAGGGGTAGAATGGGAATACCATTTGAAGAAGGAATTTCAGTTATTTCTCTAACAGTGACAGGAGAATTAAATGAAATTAACAGTTTAACTGGGAAGCTTGGAAATATAAAAGGCGTGACAGTTAAAACAGCAATAGCAAAAAAAGAAATATAAAATAGAAAGGGAAATGTATGAAAGTAATAGACATTATAAATAAGTTATATAAAGAACATAATGCCAGCAGAGAAGAACTTTTATATCTTTTAGATAATATAACAGATGAAGACCAAGAGTATTTAATAGAAAAAGCTAATGATATAAGAATGCAAAATTATAGTAATAAAGTCTATATGAGAGGTCTTATAGAGTTTACTAATTATTGCAAAAGAGATTGTATGTATTGTGGAATAAGAAAGAGCAATAAGAATGCTGATAGATACAGATTAACTTTCGATGAAATAATACAATGTGCTGATATTGGAGATAAGCTTGGATATAAAACATATGTACTTCAAGGTGGGGAAGATGCTTATTTTACTGATGAGAGAATGATTGAAATTATTAAGGAGATAAAAAAGAGACATCCTAATAATGCAATAACACTTTCATTAGGTGAAAGAAGCTATGAGTCATACAAGAAGTTATATGAAGCAGGTGCTGATAGATATCTTTTAAGGCATGAAACAGCATCAAAACATTTATATGATAAACTTCATCCAGGTGCATCTTTTGAAGAAAGAATGCAATGTCTTAGAAATCTAAAAGAAATAGGCTATCAAGCTGGTGCTGGATTTATGGTTGGTCTTCCAGGACAAACAAACGAAGATTTAGTTAATGATTTACTGTTTGTAAAAGAGTTTAAACCAGAAATGTGCGGTATAGGACCATTTATACCACAAAAGGATACACCACTTGGAGAAGAAACTGGTGGAACTTTAGAAAAAACAGTTATTATGTTAGCTATAATTAGATTACTACTTCCAGATGTATTACTTCCAGCCTCAACAGCTTTAGGAAGTGTTGATCCACTAGGACGTGAAAAGGGAATAAAAGCAGGCGGAAATGTTGTTATGCCAAATCTTTCACCAACAGAAGTTAGAGATAAATATGCTCTATATGATGGTAAGATATGCACAGGTGATGAAGCAGCAGAATGTAGAATGTGCATAGAAGGAAGAATGAGAAGATTTGGATATGAAGTTGAAGTAAACAGAGGAGATAATGTAAAGTGGCTTAAGGAGAACAACTAAGAGGGGCATCATTTAGGAGGAGTAAAAATGTTTATAAACCACGAATTAATCAACGGTATTTTAGAAGAAACAAAAAATCCAACTAGAGAAGAAGCAAGAGAAGTCATAGAGAAGGCAAAGAGAAGAGAAACTTTAGACTATAGAGATATTGCTATACTTTTAGCTACTAAAGATGAAGAAATTGAAAAAGAAATCTTTAAGTTAGCTGGAGAAATAAAAGAAAGTATATATGGTAAAAGAATCGTTATATTTGCCCCACTTTATGTAAGTGATTATTGTGTAAATAATTGTGTTTATTGTGGATATCAAAGATGTAACTCATTTGAAAGAAGAAAATTAACTCAAGAAGAAATAGCTGAAGAAGTTAAGCTGTTAGAAAAGATGGGTCATAAAAGACTAACATTAGAACTTGGAGAAGATCCAGTAAATGCTCCAATTGAATATGTTTTAGAATGTTTAGATACAATGTATAAAACTCAAAATGCAAATGGAGAAATAAGAAGAATTAATGTAAATATAGCTGCAACATCAGTTGAAAACTTTAAAAAGCTTAAAGATAGAGAAATTGGAACATATGTATTATTCCAAGAAACTTATCATAAGCCAAGCTATGAAAAAATGCATCCAAAATCATTAAAGAGTGATTATGAGTACCACTTAACTGCTTTTGATAGAGCAATGGAAGCTGGAATTGAGGATGTTGGAGCTGGAGTTTTATTTGGACTTGCAGATCCAAGATTTGAAGTTTTAGGACTTATGATGCATAATGCCCATTTAGAAGAAAAATTTGGAGTTGGATTCCATACTATTTCAGTTCCAAGAATAAGAAAAGCAAAGGGAGTTACAATGGAGGATTTACCAAATCTTCTAACTGATGAAATGTTTAAAAGAGTAGTTGCAGTAATTAGAATAGCAGTTCCATTTACAGGAATGATGATTACTGAAAGAGAACCAGCAGAAATAAGAAGAGAAGCTCTTAAATATGGAGTATCTCAAATATCAGCAGGATCAAGTACCGTTGTTGGTGGATATAAAAAGAGAGAAATGAATCAAGAACATGATGAACAATTTAAACTTTTTGATGAAGTTAAACCTCTAGAAGTTATAAGAGAATTATTAGAAGATGGATATATACCAAGCTATTGTACTGCATGTTATAGAAAAGGAAGAACAGGAGATAGATTTATGTCTCTTGCAAAGTCTGGAGAAATACAAAATGTGTGTGAACCTAATGCTATATCTACACTTGTAGAATTTGCTTTAGACTATGGAGATGAAGACTTTAAGGAAAAAGCATTAAATACAGCAGAAAGAATAGCTAATGAAATAAAAAATGAAAAAACTAAAGAGATAACTTTAGAAAATATTAAAAGATTAAAAAATGGAGAGAGAGATCTTTTCTTATAAAGATGTGACCATATAGGAGGAGTAAATATGTTTATAGATCACGAATTAATTAATAGAATTTTAGAAGAAACAAAAAATCCAACTAAAGAAGAAGCAAGAGAAGTTATAGAAAAAGCAAAAAGAAAAGAAAATTTAGATTACAAGGATATAGCGATACTTTTATCAACAGAGGATAATGATGTTGTTTTGGATATGTATAAATTAGCTGGAGAAATAAAGGAAAGCATATATGGTAAGAGAATAGTAATGTTTGCTCCTCTATATGTAAGTGATTATTGCGTAAATAATTGTGTTTACTGTGGATATCAAAGATGCAATAAATTTGCTAGAAGAAAGTTAACTCAAGAAGAAGTTGCACAAGAAGTTAGAATACTAGAAAAAATGGGACATAAGAGATTAGCATTAGAACTTGGAGAAGATCCAGTAAATGCTCCAATTGATTATGTATTAGAATGTTTAAAAACAATATATAATACACAAAATGAAAATGGGGAAATAAGAAGAGTAAATGTAAATATTGCTGCAACAACAGTAGAGAACTATAAAAAGCTAAATGAGGCTGGAATAGGTACATATATCTTATTCCAAGAAACTTATCATAAGCCAACATATGAAAGAATGCATCCAAAATCATTAAAAGGAGATTATGAATATCATTTAACTGCTTTTGATAGAGCAATGGAAGCTGGAATAGATGACGTTGGTGGTGGTGCTTTATTTGGACTTGCGGATCCTAAATTTGAAGTTTTAGGACTTATGATGCATAATGCTCATTTAGAAGAGAAGTTTGGAGTTGGATTTCATACAATTTCAGTGCCAAGACTTAGAAAGGCAAATGGAGTTACAATGGAAAACTTCCCACATCTCTTAACTGATGAAATGTTTAAAAGAATAGTTGCAGTACTTAGAATAGCAGTACCGTTTACGGGAATAATACTTTCAACAAGAGAAACAGCAGAAATGAGAAAGGAAGTATTAAGATACGGAGTATCTCAAGTTTCAGCAGGATCAAGCACAGGAGTTGGAGGATACAAGGAAAGAGAAGAAAAAGGCCATGATGATAAGCAATTTGAGACTTCAGATGAGAGAACACCACTTGAAGTTATTAAGGAATTGTTAGATGATGGTTATATACCAAGTTATTGTACAGCATGTTATAGAAAAGGAAGAACAGGTGACAGATTTATGGCTCTTGCAAAGTCAGGAGAAATACAAAATGTATGTGAGCCTAACGCTATAACAACTCTTGTAGAATATGCATTAGATTATGGTGATGAAGAATTTAAGGAAAAGGCCTTGAGAAATGCAGATAAAGTAGCTAATGAAATAAAGAATGAAAAAACAAAAAATATTGTTTTAAACAATATTAAAAAGTTAAAAGAAGGAAAGCGAGACCTTTTCCTATAATAGGAGATGATTTGTATGAATAATACACCAAACTCAAATAGAAAACATATTGCTATTTTTGGGAACACTAACAGTGGAAAATCCTCATTAATGAATAAGATACTAGGACAAGAGATGTCTCTAGTATCTGATGTGGAAGGAACTACAACAGATCCAGTTCAAAAGGCTATGGAACTTATACCTGTTGGACCAGTACTTTTAATAGATACAGCTGGACTTGAAGATAAATCAGAACTAGGGAAACTTAGAATTGAAAAAACAATGGAAGTGCTTAGAAAGACAGATGTTGCAATTTTTGTACTTGATGCATCAAGTCCTGATTTTGAAGCCTTTGATAGATGGAAGATAGAAGCCTTAAAATATAATATTCCATTTGTTGTTGTTGCAAATAAGTCAGAAGTTGCAAATAAAGAAATTGTTGAGACATTAAAAGATAAAAATTCTAATGTAATATGCACATCCACAGTAACAGATATAGGAATAGATGATCTTAAAGAGGAATTAATAAAAATATTAGAAAAAGAAGATGATGAAAAATCTTTAATTGGAGATTTAGTGCCTTATAATGGGAAAGTAGTTTTAGTAGTTCCTATAGATTCAGAAGCTCCCAAGGGAAGACTTATATTGCCACAAGTTCAAGTAATAAGAGATTGCTTAGATAATGGAATTAAGAGTTATGTAGTTCGTGATACAGAACTTAAAGAAGCTTTAGAAGATTTAAAAAATGTAGATTTAGTAGTAACAGACTCACAAGCTTTTAAAAAGGTTAGTCAAATAGTACCAGAAAATATTAGACTTACAAGTTTCTCTATACTTTTTGCAAGACAAAAGGGAGATTTAAATGCTTTTATTGAAGGTGTAAATAAGGTTAGAAATTTAAGACCTAATGATACTATATTAATATCAGAAAGCTGTACACATAATGTTTCACATGAAGATATAGGAAGAGTTAAAATTCCAAAACTTTTAGAACAGTATGTTGGAGGAAAACTTAATTTTGAATTTAGAGTAGGTCATGATTTCCCAGAGGATATAGAGAAGTATGATTTAATCATTCATTGTGGTGCTTGTATGATAAATAGAAAAACTGTTTTAAATAGAGTGAAATCTTGCAATGATAAACAGATACCAATAACTAATTATGGTGTTATACTTGCATTTTTAACTGGTATATTAGATAGATCTACAGATAACTTAATTTAAACTTTTAAAATATAAGTTTAAATTTAAAAGGAAATAGTTTATAATAAAAGAGAATTAAATAGCTAGGGGTGCTTTAAAAAAAGCTGAGAGATAGTTAGATATTACTATTAACCCTTTAACCTGATATGGATAATGCCAACGGAGGGAAGCAAGAAAATAGTTACTTTTATATATCGTAATTTATGGCTTTCTGTGTGTTTCACATAGAAAGCCTTTTAATTTATTAAATTATAAAGAGTATTAATTTTCTAAAACTGCGGTAGCATTTTAGAAATTTAATGCTCTTTTTTTATTAAAAGGAGTGAGAAAATGAAATTTACAGATTATTTATTTGAAGAAGCAAAGGGTATATTTAATGGGTACTTAGAACATCCATTTGTAAAAGAACTTGGTGAGGGTACTTTAGATAAGGAAAAGTTTAAAGACTACTTAATTCAAGACTATCTATATCTTAAAGAATATGCAAAAGTATTTTGTGTTGGAGTTGTAAAAGCTAAAACTATGGAAGAGATGAAATTTTTTTATGATTCTATAAGAGGAACTATGGAAGATGAAACAGCTGTACATATAAAATATCTAGAAGAGTTTGGAGTAAGTCCAAAGGAAGCCGAAAATAGCGTAATAAATTTAAGTAATTCAAGTTATACAAGTTATATGCTAGGACAAGCCTTAACAGGTGATATATACGATATAATAGCAGCTGTACTTCCTTGTACTTGGAGCTACAATTATATAGGGCATGAACTTTATAAAAGATATAATAACAAATTAGAAAACAATTTTTATAAGCCATGGATAGAAGTTTATGTTGATAATGGATATGATGAATTCACAAAAGAATGGTTAGATTATACAAACAGAATGTGCCAAGATTTAAGTGATAATAAAAAGAAAAAGTTAAAGGATATATTTATAAGGTCAAGCCTTTATGAAATGAAATTTTGGGATATGGCATATAAAGTTGAAATGGATTAAATATGATAGTGAATATAATAATAGGTCTTTTCACTGTTTGTATATTTATATTATATGGAATTAGTTTAAAAAAGAATCCATTAAGTACAAAAAAATTAGTTGCAATAGGTATGTATGCTGCAATAGGTTTTTTACTATATTTAATACATTTTATAAGCTATCCCCAAGGTGGAGGAATAACATTATTTTCAATGCTTCCAATAATGCTACTATCAATCTTTTATGGACCAACTACAGGAGTTACAGGTGGACTGGTATTTGGGCTTCTTAAGCTATTAAATGGAGCCTTTATAGTACATCCAGTGCAGTTTTTATTAGATTATATACTTGCAAACATGGCACTTGGGCTAGCTGGAGCTTTTGGAACTAATACTAGGCTTAAGACAAATATAGGTGCATTTATAGCTGTAGCATTAAGTGTTTTTGTATCAATATTATCAGGTGTTGTATTTTTTGGTCAATATGCACCGAGTGGAATGAATATATGGATATACTCATGTATATATAATATAAGTAGTGCAGGCGTTGAAGGTATACTTAGTATTATCTTTATGAACTTTCTTCCATTAATAAAATTAAAAAAATTAGCACTTAAATAAAGTTAGTGAAAAAAAGCTATTTAATTCAAATTAAAGTGGTCAACTGACCACTTTTTTTGTTTATGAATAAAATTTTATGTTATAGTAAATAAGTAAAATAAAAAGTTATGGAGAAAAGATATGAAAAACGAATTTGATAAGTTTAATTTAAGTAAAGAAATAATAAATTCATTAAGTGATTTAGGATATAAAAAGCCAACAGAGGTTCAAGAACTTGTAATAAAAGAGGCACTTTTAAATAAGGATTTAATAGTTAAGGCTCAAACAGGAAGTGGTAAAACAGCTGCTTTTGGCATACCATTATGCGAAAAAATAGATTGGGAAGAGAATACTCCACAAGCACTTATACTTGCACCAACTAGAGAGCTTGCTATGCAGATTAAAGAGGATATTATAAATATTGGAAGATATAAAAGAATTAAAGCTATAGCATTAGTTGGAAAAGAATCTTTTAAAGAACAAGAAAAATCTTTAAAGGGAAAGGTACATGTAGTTGTAGGTACTCCAGGTAGAGTATTAGATCATTTAGACAATGGTAATCTAAATGGAAAAGCCTTTAAATATCTAGTTATAGATGAAGCTGATGAAATGTTTAACATGGGATTTATAGGGCAAGTAGAAGGAGTATGTAGAAGAATAACTAGAAAGAGAGTTACTATGTTATTTTCAGCTACTATGCCAGAAAAGATTAATGAGTTAAGTAATAAGCACATGGATAGACCTATAGAAATAAAAATAAAAGCACAGAGTTTAATAACTGATAAAATAACTCATGAATTAGTAAAAGTAGAGGGAAAAGATAAATTAAATAAAGCTAATGAAATCTTATTAAAAGAAGGGCCAGAAACTGCAATAATGTTTTGTAGAACTAAAGATAATGTAGAGGCTACCTTTAAGTATTTTAGGGATAAGGGATATTCAGTTGATAAAATTCATGGTGATATGCTTCAAAAAGATAGAACAAAGAAGATGAATGAATTTAAAGAAGGACAGTTTAGAATACTCATAGCCACAGATATTGCGGCTAGAGGAATAGATGTAGATAATATAACACATGTAATTAATATAGATATTCCAGTTGAGAAGGAAGCTTATGTTCATAGAATAGGTAGAACAGGAAGAGCTGGAACATCAGGTAAATCTATAACATTTATAACACCTTATGAAAATAAATATCTAGATAGAATAGAAGAATATATAGGTTTTAAGATAGATGATTATAATGAGGTAGAAAATAGCTTTAATATAAAGGATAGAGAAAAGTTATTAAGAAGTAAACCTGTTATAAAAAAGAGTACTAAAAAAATAACAAAAAATATTACAAAGATATATTTAAACGGTGGTAAGAAGAAAAAAATTAGAGTTATAGATATTGTTGGTACTATAATGAGTATTGAAGGTATTGATAAAGAAGATATAGGAATAATTGATGTAAAAGATATGGGGTCAACTGTTGAGATATTAAATAATAAAGGAAGAAAAGTATTAGATTCTCTAAAAACAAAAACTATTAAAGGAAAGACACTTAGAGTTGAAATAGCTAAAAAATAATTAATAAATTTAGTACTGTAGAGCTTAAAAAGCTCTACAGTTTTTTTTATAGATTACTTGCTTAATTTAAATAGTATACAATTTATGGATATTTTATATTTAATCATATTAATAGTACAATTAAAATAATATATAGTATTGGGTATTTTATGCAAAAGTGTTAAAATAAAGATTATAAGGTTAAGATCTTTTAATATGGAGGGGTAATTTTGAGGTTTAATTTAAAAGTTCCAACACAAGTATTTTTCGGAGAAAATACAATAAAAAATAATTGTGATAAGTTTAATAAGATAGGTAATAGAGCTTTAATAGTAATGGGAGGAAAATCAGCTAAATTAAATGGAGCTTTAAGTGATATATTAACAGCACTTGATAGTTGCGATAAAGAATATTATATTTTTGATAAGGTTGAGGAAAATCCATCACTTGAGACAATTGAAGCTGGAAGTAAACTAGGTAAAGCCATAAAAGCAGATTTTGTAATTGGAATTGGAGGAGGGTCTCCTTTAGATGCTGCTAAAGCTATATCATTAATGATTAATAATCCAAAGTTAACAAAGGAAAGTATGTTTAGTCAAAAGAATCTTGAAGGAATTCCAGTTATAGCAGTTCCAACTACAGCAGGAACTGGTAGTGAAGTAACGCAATATGCTATAGTTACAGATCATATAGGAAAAGTTAAGAGAAATTTAGGACAAACAATATATCCAAAGATGGCATTTATTGATTCAAGATATACAGAAAAGTTAAATATTCCTATGACAAGAAATACAGCTATGGATGCATTCTCGCACATTGTTGAGGGATATTTAAATAGCAATGCTACAGAATATACAGATAAGTTATCACAAGAGGCTTTAAAGATATGGGGAGAATCTTTAGACGGACTTCTAAAAGGAAGTTTAACTAAAGAAGATAGAAATAATCTTATGATGTCATCAACTTTAGCTGGGGTGATAATATCTAAAAATGGTACATCTATACCGCATGGAATGGGATATGCATTAACATATCATAAGGGAGTTCCACATGGATTAGCTAATTGTTGTTTATACAATGAATATTTAGATAGTTTCAAAAATAAGAAAAAGGTTAATAATATAGTTAATATATTAGGTTTTTCATCTCTTAAAGATTTAAAGAAAGTGATAAGTAAATTATCACAAATTAATTTATCGATTACAGAAGAGGAAGCTAAAAAATATACAGATGATATATGGAATAATAAAGAAAAACTTAAAAATCATCCAGAAGATATAAGTTATGATGAGTTATATAATATTTATTATAAGAGTTTAGTTAATAGTGGTAATATACAGTAAATATTATATGGTATAATATTATAAATACTAATAGAAAAGAGGTATATGAATGAAATACAGTTTTAAATATGAAGATAAGACATATGATTTAGATGAAAGCAATCTTATAGAAATAATTAATGATGAAGAAAGTCCTATAAAGGATATAGACATAGAGATAATATTAAAGCTTTTAAATGAAGGTGAAGAGATAGCTTTTGATAAAGCATATTATAGTAGTCCATGTGAAGAGTGTAATGCTAATTTTAAGGAAAAGAAAAGTATAAGTGAATATTTAGAATATTACTTCTACATTTATACCAAGGATGGAAAGTATGTTATAAGTGATATATCAAAAGAATATGAAAATCTAACATTTAATAGATTAGAGTTAGAAGGAAAAGTAGATGATAGTTATATAGTTACAGTTATTGTTTGCGCAAATTGTTCTAAGTATTTAGTTCAAATTGAAGAATTAGAAGTATAAAAAATGAGGTTATCTTATATGATAGCCTCTTTTTTAGTGAGATTATAGTTTTAAAAATGCAATTAATAATAAACATATTCCTGAAAGCCATGATAGATTTTTATTGGAGTTTTCAGGTAATAACTTTTTACCTACAAAGGAACCAAGTTTTATTGAACATATTCCAAAAATAAAACAGAATAATATCATAAGTATTGGATTTATATTAATAAAACTAGCTCCAAAACCAACGGCTAAGCTATCTATAGAAAGTGCAATAGCTAGATAAATAGATTCTTTTAATGATATAATTTTTGATTCATCAAAATCTGCTTTTGTTTCATCTATATACACTTGAAGTGCAAAGCTAAAGTCGAATAATTTAAATGTTAATGGCTCTTTACTTTTTGAGAATTTCCCCATGTATTTTTTAAAGAATCCCTCGAATAATTTATAAACACCTAAGATTATAAATATTCCAAAACTTATATACTTAGGTAGATATGAAGGCATTATATTCTCTAGATAATTTCCTAGAGTCAGAGAAAAAGTTAAAATTAAACAGGATACTATATTTATAATAATTACATAAAGATTAGGAATCTTAATTTTATCTGCACTATATGCAATACTTGCAACAAATGAATCTATTACAAGAGAAAAAACTAATATTAGAGCTTCCATAAATTCACCTCAAAAAACTCTTTGTTATACTATCTTATGACAAATACAGACAAAAAGTGAGTGAAGTAAAAGTTATATAGATAAAGTTTAAATAATTAAGCCTATAAGAGTTAAGTATCTCCTATAGGCTTAATAACTATAATAAAATATTGAGTTTAATATAGTTATCTTTTATAATTGTACAGCTATTTCTATTGGATATCAGCTTTGAATGGAGTAATAGGGTTTCCTTTAGCATCTTTAGTTAAAAGTTGATCTTGTTCTTTAGTTGTTGAAACAGAAAGTGGTATACTTGATAAATTTAAAGTATTAGATTCTACAGTTAATAATATAGTCTTAGTGTCACTAGTAGAAAGTTCAGCCTTTGATAATACCATAAATTTATTATCCTCTTCATTGGCTGTTTTTACTGTAAAGTCAGAAAGTGTAACAGAATCTTTATTTATCTCATTATCAAATAATAGTCCTACAGTAAGTGTAACGAAAGGTGTTCCAGTTGTTTGTGAATCCCTATAGGCTCTAACAAGTCTAGCTGATAACATATTTGATGTAATAGTATTACAAGTAGCTGAAGCTTTTATTTTCTTTCCAAATATATCTGTAGTAGTAACTGTATCTGTTGTTGTCATATCTAAAGTAGTAATAGATGATTCAAAAGTTCCAGTTGGGAATGTGAATGTAAGAGTTTTATAATCATCTGATAAAGTAACATTAATAGGAGTTGTAACATTGGAGTTTTTAGTAAATTTAAAGTCAGCAGCCGAAAGTGTTGAAGGATTAAACATAAATTCACTAGAAGTACTAGCTGTAAATTTTAGAGAACTATCTGATAAAATACTCATGGAGCCTCCAGCAATATCAAGTTCTGGAACTAGTGCTGTAATAGTACTTTCTTTACATATAGGGAATATATTACCTGATTGATTAGTTACATATATAATATCTCTAAGTCTTGCATATCCTATATTAATTGCACTCGTATTTACAGTTGCATTAAATTTACTAGATAGGTTTAACCTCATCCATTTGTTTGAATTTAATGAATCAACTTTAATAGATTCACTTAGAGGAATTGGATCAGTAGTTCCTGGAGTTTCAATTAATCTATAATTAGTAGCTACATTTGCTCCGTGCTCATCACTTACATTCATTACTCCATCAAACATTACTAAAAGCACATCTTTATCAGGATCAGGCATTAATATTTTTTCAACTGTTGGAACTGCTAAATCTACTATATCAAATGTTTTGCATACATCAACTATCGGAATTCCAAATATATCAGCTACATTTGAAACGCATAGAGTATAATTTCCAGCAGGTAGTTTAGCTGTTTCTATAACAAATTCGTTTGTAGGATCAGTTGAATTGATTATAGAAGTTATTGTAATAGGATCTGTAGGTGATGTATTACTATTTAGGACATAGTTGCTTAAATTTTTAGCTGAAGCAATATTCATATCCCAAGAATACTTAAGGTTTATTTTAGTTGTAGTTGAAGTAGTATTAGAAGTATCTTGGTATACAGCATCAAGCGTTGGTGAAGCAGCAGTAATAGTTGTAGTTAAAGGAACTATTTTTGTTGTAAAACCTGAGGCGTCAGTTATAGGGCTTACTACAAGTTCAACATTACCAGCTGTAAGTGGAGTTGTATATTTTAGTGTGTATTTTAAGCTCTTTTTATCAGATCCAACTCTTTCACGTGAATCTATTTCTTTAGAAACTCCGTTACACATTACATATCCAATGTTTGAACCATCTGCAGCTATAACATCTTCCTTTCTTAATAGAACTTCTTTATCAAAAGTTACTATGAATTCAGTTAAAGAAATAGGTGTAATATTAACTGGTTTTGTAGGATACTGATCACTTCTTAAGCTGAATGGCTTTTCCATTATAGGTATTTCACGTTCTTCTTTAGAATAGTCAACTAATATAGAAGACTTATCTGTAATATTAGATCCTTGAAGTCTAGTATAGTTTATAGTTAAGCTGTGAGTATCGCCTATAGGAAGATTTTTTATATTTGATTGTATTTCAATAGATTTTTGGTCAGGGCTTACTGTTGCAGTGAATAATTTTTCATCATCATCAATAGTAAAGTATCCTTTCCAGTCAATTGAATCGCCAGCATTAGGTTGGGTAGTTGCTCCTATAACATCTCTATTAAAATATATTGCATAGAAGTTATTTAAATTTTTAGTTCCACTTGGCTCTATTTTATCAAGATTTTTTACTGGGTAAGGAAATACTACTTCTATTATACGATTACCGTAAGTTCTTACATCTGCATTTATAATAGCAGGAAAATCTTCAACTAATATAGTTTGATTAAATAAATCTATACCATTATCTGAAACTACAACGGTATAAGATTCATTAACTTTTAGAAGAGTAGAATCATCAAAGAGTATAGTTCTTACTGTTTCAGAATCATTAAGAGAGCTTTTAACTACTGAAAACTTTAATTCCATATTAGGGTCTTCTATTGAAGAAATAGATACTTTAGTTGTATTTGTGAAATTTGAAGTTAATTCTATATCAAAGCTCTTGGGATTAATGTTAGATATTGAGTTTGGATTAATAGCAAACATTCAATTACCTCCTGGTTATTTAATTGGTATTATAAAATTCTTTTATATACTATGAATTAGCACATATTAATGTGAATTCAAAAGAAAATATAAATTAATAGTAGATATGCTTAAATATTTGTCTTATAATAAATAAAAATGAAGGGGATTTTATATGTTTAGTGTAGATGGAGTTTTGAACCTATTAAATAATTATAGTGAAATAGCAATATTGATTAGTATAGTAATTAGTATACTTATAGCTATATCTGGGGTAATACCTTCTGTATTTGTTACAGGAGCAAATATATTATTTTTTGGTCCTGTATGGGGCTTTTTTATATCGCTACTTGGAGAAGTCATTGGTGGTTGGATTACATTTAGGTTATATAGAAAGGGATTTAAAAAGAGTTTTAATAATTTTACAGATAAGCATGAACTTTTAAAAAAAATTGCAAAAAGTAGTGGAAATAGAGCAGCATTTTTAATAATTCAAGGTAGAATAATTCCCTTTATACCTTCAGGATTCGTAACACTTGCAGCGGCACTATCTAATATAGATGATTTTAGATATAATTTAGCTACATTAGTTGGAAAGATACCATCAATTTTATTAGAAGTGCTTATTAGTTATGAAGTCATTTCGCAAGGTGCTAAAGGTATAGAAATTGTTATTACTATTGTTGCAGTTTACTTTATTTATAAGACTATTAGAAAACGTAAAGTATGATATAATAAAAATGTTTAAATTACAATATAGAGTTAGGAGAGAGCAAAAAATATGTATAAGTTAATAGCATTAGATATGGATGGTACTCTATTAAATGATGATAAAAAAGTATCAGAAAAAACTAAAGAAGCTTTAAGAAAAGCTAAAGAACTTGGAGTTTATGTTGTACTAGCTTCAGGTAGACCAATAGACGGATTATTAAAATATTTGGAAGAGTTAGATCTTTTAGGTGAAGAGGATTATGTTCTTAGTTATAATGGATGTTTAGTACAAAAAACTAAGAGTAGAGATGTTGTTTGCGATGTAACTATTAAAGGTAGTGATCTTAAATACCTAAAGGGATTAGCAGATGAAGCGGGATTAAATATACATGGCTTCTCAAAAGAGAAGGGGCTTATAACTCCTAAGGAAAACAAATATACTTCATATGAAGCTCATCATAATAATATAGACTTTCATATAGATGACTTTAAAGATATAAAAGATGATGAGGAAATAATAAAAGTAATGATGATTGATGAGCCTGATGTTTTAGATGAAGGAATAAAGAAGCTGCCTAAGGAAGTTTATGAAAAGTATACTGTTGCAAAGAGTGCACCATTTTTCTTAGAATTCTTAAATAAAGAATCAGGTAAAGGTATTGGAATTAAACTTTTAGCTGAGCATTTAGGAATAAAGGAAGAAGAAGTAATTGCAGTTGGAGATGAAATGAATGATTTCTCAATGATTGAATATGCAGGACTTGGTGTTGCAATGGGTAATGCTTGTGATAAGATAAAAGAAATTGCAAATTATATAACTGATACAAATAATAATGATGGTGTAGCTAAAGTTATAGAAGAGTTTATAGTAAAAGAAAGAATATAATCTAATACGTTTAATAAAAGACTCCTAAAATTTAGGAGTCTTGTTTATTTAGTATGATACGGGTAGATTACGGTTTTTCTTTTTGATAAATAAATATATTTATTTGGAGGGTTAATATGAATAGCCACTCCTTCTAAAACAGTTAGAGTATTCTTTTTTATGTAAGAACTTTAGCACTAAATTTAGTTATATTACAAAGTATATTTAGTGATGGATGAAATACTTCATGTCTAGTTTCTGAAGTGTTTTAAAGAATTATTTAGACAATATAGAGATAAATATCCAATTGTAAAAGGGAGAGGGGAGGCAAATTGTTAAACTTCTCAGCCAATCAAAATAATCCCTTTGATGTAAGTAAAATAAATTAATAGATAAAATTAATAAAATAATATATTAAAGGAAAAACTGTAGAATATAGTATGCAGTTTTTCTTGTTTTTTCTTATAAATTTATTAAAATATTCCTATAACATGAACAAAAGTTAAAATATAATATAAAAAGATTGAAAATATGACAATGATAAGTATATAATCTACTAGTGATAAATTTAGTGAAAATGGAGAGGATAGTGTGGAAGAAAATAGAGAGAAATTCTCGTCAGGATTAGCAGTTTTTTTTGCTACATTAAGTTCATGTGTTGGTTTAGGAAATATATGGATGTTCCCTTATGTTGTAGGGGAAAATGGAGGAGCAACATTTATACTTATTTACTTAGCTTGTGTTCTAATAATAGGGCTTCCAACCCTTATAAGTGAGTTTGCTTTAGGAAGACAAACAAGAAAAAATATTTATGGAGCAGTATCATCTATAACAGATAAAAAAATGTTTAGAGTTATAGGTATATTTGGTGTTACAGCATCATTTTGTATGTTATTCTTTTATACTGTAGTTACAGGATGGGTATATTCATACGTATTTAAAGCATTAACAGGAGCATTTAAGGGTGCTGATGCACAACAGGTTGCAACTATGTTTAACCAAACAAGTTTGGGACCAATAAGTCCAATTTTATGGCAGCTTTTAGCTTTAGTAGTTGGAGGAATTATTCTAACAATGGGAGTTAAAAGTGGAATAGAAAAATTAACTAAGACATTAATGCCAGTTCTTATAGTATTACTTGCACTATGTGCAATAAGAAGTGTAAGTCTACCAAATGCAATGGGAGGAATAGACTTCTTATTTAAGCCTGATTTTAGCAAAGTTACTTTTAGTGTATTTTTATCAGCTTTAGGATTAGCTTTCTTTAAATTATCTGTTGGTACAGGGTCAATGGTTACATATAGTAGTTATTTTACAGATGATAATAATTTAATAGCTACAGGAGCAAAAGTTGCAGTTGCAGATACATGTGTATCACTAATTGCAGGTATTGCTATATTCCCAGCTGTATTTTCTTTTGGGCAAACTCCAGCAAGTGGTCCAGGGTTATTATTTAATACAGTACCTTTAATCTTTTCAAAAATGCCAGGTGGAACAATACTTGCAGTAGTATTCTTCTTACTTACAGCTATGGCAGCAACAATGGCTATGATATCAATTATGGAAGTTTTAATTGCTACTTTTTCAGAGCAATTTAAAATTGGAAGAGTAAAAGCTATAATAATAAATATAATTATAATAATAGTATTTGGATCATTAGCATCATTATCTGCAAATCCAGATGCACCATTAGCTAATGTAACTATATTTGGTTTAACATTCTTTGATTTCTTTAATGCAATTATATCAAATGTATTGTTACCTATTAACGGATTCTTAGTTACTATACTTATGGGACACGTTATTAGCAATAAAGTTTATACATCTCAATTAACAAATGATGGTACATTAAAGAATGAAAAATTAGTTAACTTTATTACTTTCTTAGTAAGATATATAACACCAGCATTAATATTAATAGTATTTGTTAAATCTTTCATTTAGAATAGAAAAATATGTTATAATAAAGGAAGTCCAATGTATATATTGGGCTTTTTTATTATAAATTTTTATAAGGTAGGGATAAAATTTGAGATACAGTATTTTATTATGCGATGATGAAAAAGAGATATTAGATGTTTTAGAAGTCTATTTATCTAAAGAGGGTTATAAAATTTTAAAGGCAACCAATGGAGTAGAGGCTTTAGAGATATATAAGAATAACGATGTAAATATTGCTGTTATAGATATAATGATGCCTAAAATTAATGGAATTAGAGTAGTTAAAGAATTAAGAGAAAATTCAAATATTCCAATAATAATGCTTTCAGCTAAAAGTAGGGATGAAGATAAAATTCTAGGATTAAATATAGGTGCTGATGATTATATAACTAAACCGTTTAATCCTTTAGAGGTAGTTGCAAGAGTTAAAGCGCAACTTAGGAGAGTTTATAAATTAATAGATGGAGAGAGCGATGGAAAAGAGATTATAAAAATTGGAGAAGTTGAATTAGATAGATATAATGTAAAAGTTCGTTTTAGAGATAAGGAATTAGAGCTTACTTCAATAGAATACAAGATAATTAAGTACCTTATGGAGAATGCAGGGAGAATACTTACAAAAAATCAAATATTTGAAGAAGTATGGAATGAGGTATTTTTAGGAGGAGATAATACCATAATGGTTCACATAAGCAGACTTAGGGAAAAAATAGAAGATAATTCTAAAAAACCGAAATACTTAAAAACAATAAGAGGGTTAGGATATAAATTTGAGAAAAATGTGGATATTTAATAAAGAAAAGAGGAAGGACAAGCTTGTAGTAACTGTTTTTAAAAGATATACAAGTTTTGTTATTATTCTTGGATGCATATGTTTAGTATCTTATGCATACCTAGGTATAGAATTATCTAAGGTTATAGATAAGAGTAGTATACCAGTTTTAGATATAATTAATGGAAAATATATAGATTATAACATAATTAATGTTGATGAATTAAAAAAATTAAAAGGTGAGATTGAGATACTAGATTTATCTGGAAATGTAAAAAAAAGAATAGGGAATATATCTGTAAATAAAGATCACTATACAGATAAAGAATTACTTAATATTGCTAGTAAAAAGGAAGTTGGATCATATCAGGTATTCTTAAATAATATTAAAAATAAAAATGGTGAAGAATATATTACTATATTAAGGCTTCCTAAGGAGAAATTCACATTTAATGTTAATCTATTAGAGATGCCTCTTAGTGTTAGTAAACCTTTTTATAAAGAATATGGAAAGGTATTTGCAATAACTGTAGGTATAGCTTTATTTTGTATAATTATATATAGTATATGGACAGCAAGAAAGATTAGTAAACCATTAAAAGAAATAGATGATACTTTAGTTGATATTATAAATGGTAATTATAATGAACCTTTAACGATAAATGGGGAAGAAGAGTTTCAAGGTGTAAAAGAGACGTTGAATTTTCTAATAAATAAGCTTAAAAAAAGTGAAGAGGAAAATAAGAGGTTAGAAGAAAGTAAGAATAAACTTATGCTTGATTTAGCTCATGATATAAAAACTCCTATGACGACTATTAAAAGTTATTCAATGGCACTTTATGAAGATATGATAGAAGATGAAAATAAGAGAAAAGAATATTTTAAAACCTTATATAAAAAATCAGAAAGAGTAAGTGAACTTATAGAAGAATTGTTTGAATTCGTAAAATTAAACAATGATAAATTAATTATAAATTTAGAGGATATTGATATAACAGAAGAATTAAGATTTATTGTATTAGAATTTTACGAAGAAATAGAGAATCTTAATATAGAGCCTATAATAGATATTCCTGAAGGACCTATATTTTTAAGACTAGATTTAAAATTAATAAGAAGAGGAATAAGTAATATAATAGAGAATTCTATTAAGTACAATGTGAATGCTACATATATAAAAGTAGAGTTAATAGAAACTAGTGATAATGTTGAAATACTGATAAGTGATAATGGTGTAGGAATACCACAAAAGATTAAAGATACATTATTTGATGAATTTGTAAGAGGAGATGAGAGCCGAGGAACTGATGGAGGTACTGGACTTGGACTTTCAATAAGTAAGAAAGTAATAGAAAAGCATAATGGGAAGATATATTTTATTGATGAAGATAAAGGCGCTAAATTTAGAATCTTATTAAAAAAGCAACAATATTAAAGTATTATTGTTGCTTTTTTATATCTTCGTTTATGGTGGAAACTGCTATTTTACTAGAGTTTAGAACTATAGATACGCCAGCACCAGGATGAGTTGATGCACCTACAAAGTATAAGTTATTTAATCCTTTTATTTTACATTGAGGTCTAAAAAATAGTAAGTTCTTAAAGGAATGATTTATTCCATATCCAGCACCAGCATAACTATTGAAAGCATTTAAAAAATCTAGTGGAGTTATATACTTTTCATATTTTATATAATTTTGCAAGTTAGATATTTTTAGATGTTTTTCTAATGTGTTGATTATACTATTTTTTAATGAGTATATAGTTTTATTATTCCAAGTTACATTATTAAAAAGTAAATTAGGAACTCGTAAATTAATAGTTATTAGTTCGTAATTACCAGTTTTATTGATTCTTGTAGGGCAATATACATATAGATGAGGATTAGTTTGTAAATCTCCATTAAAAGGTGCTTCTATATTATATTTAAAATTTTCACTTATAATAGAATTATGAATAGATAATTGAGGAAGTCTTTTATCTATAACTAAATGCATTATAAATGATGAACAAGAAAAATCATTAGCAGAGTTATATTTATTTTTTATATTAAGTTCTTTTGGAAGTAAGTTTTCTAGTGCATAAGGGACATCAGCATTACAAACTACTATATCTGAGAACAATTGTTCATTATTTTTAAGAAGAACACCAATACATGTTCTGTTATTAAAAATAAATTTTGTAACTTCAGAGTTTATTTTTATATTTCCACCTCGTTTTTTAAAGATAGAGATTAAAGATTTAATATAAGATGATATACCACCTCTAATAAAAAACATACCTGTTGAATAATTTATTAGAGGAAGAATAGTAAATAAAGATGAAGTATTATAAGGAGATACACCCATATACATACTTTGAAATAACAATGAGTTTATTAATAACTCACTTTTTAAATTATCTTTTAAGTATTCATAGCATGTAGAATCTAAATCTTTATTAATTAATGTTTTAATATTTTTCAATTTTAGGATATCTTTATTAGTAGTTAAAGGTACTTTCAAAAAAACATTATTTATTTCAGTAAAATCTATATATGACTTAGAGATTAATGATAAATAGTTTTTAAAATCTCTATTATCAATATTAGATATAGTTTCTGTAAGTTTTGGAATACAGGAAGAAAATATATAATTACTATTATTTTCAAAAAAAACTTTATATAGTGGATCTATCGATGATATATCTATATAATCATGTATATTTTCATTTATATCTTTAAATAATTCTATATAAGGATCAAATATTACAGGGATAGTAGCACATAAATCGAATTTAAATCCGTTACAAGATAAATTAGAAGTTTTACCACCTAGAAAAGAATTTTTTTCTAATAATGTAACAGCATATCCTTCATTTTGAAGACGTATAGCTGCAGATAAGCCACCTATTCCGCTTCCAACCACTAAAATATTTTTCTCCATTTTAACCTCCAAGTGTTATATCTTGCTTATCATACCAAGATAATGCGTCAAAAAGATCTGTTTCTTTAAAGTTAGGCCAAAAGTCATCGATAATATAAAAATCAGAATAAACAGATTGTATTGGTAAGAATCCACTTAACCTTCGTCTTCCTCCCCAGCGTATTATTAAATCTATACGAGATATATCAGTAGATTGAATTGAGCTAGAAATATTTTTCTTAAGATCGGTGCTTTTCTTAAGAGAATATAAATCCCATTCCCAGCCATAGTTTATAAGGAAATTAACTTTAATTCCGCCTTTTCCAATTTTCTTTCTAGAGATATACTTAAGTAACTCTTTAGGAAAATTTTTAGATTCTGCATTTCCCATAACTAATATTTCACAGTCTTCTTTCTCAAGAAGCTTTACTGATTCAATGCATGCATCAGTAAAGGCATCCTTTTGTACTGAAGGCCTTTTTGTGTTATCTATTGTAAATCCATAGAAGGTTAATTCTTTAATTCCTAAGTTTTGACACTGTTTAAATAATATAAGTCCAGGCAATATACCACTAGAATATCCTTTATCTTTAGTTAAACCAAGAGATATTGCATACCTTCTATTACCATCGGGAATTATACCAATATGATTTGGAATTCTCATACTTTTTTCCTCCTTAAAGTTTTAATTATTTTTATTGTTTCCATAATAACAAAAAATATCCAATAATAAATTGAGAAAAGTATTGAATTTGTTATAGAATCTAAGTATAGTAATAAAGAAATGGACGTTTACGGGTGATATTATGATAATTTTAAATGAACTAAAACAATGCAAAACATTCCAAAGTATATCAGATAAAACTTTAGAGAAGTTATGTTTGATTGGAGAAAAAACAGCTTTTAAAAAAGGGCAACATATATTTAGAGATAAAGACTTTATAGATAGTATCTATGTAGTCTACAGTGGAAAAGTATCTTTATACAAATTAAATGAAGCTGCTCATAAGAAAGTTATATTTATCTTAGGGGAAGGGAATATAGTAAATGAAGTTGTCTTAGAAAAGATGAAAGCATCTATAAGTTGTGAAATGTTTGACGATGGAGAACTCTTTGTCTTTGATAGAAATAAATTTATAAGGATTATGAGTGAAGATTTTGAACTTACAAAGCAGGTTATAGGAACATTATCTTTAAAGGTAAGAAGATTATATAGACAAATGAAGAATTCTACTCCTTTAAAAATAGAAAAAAGACTTGCAGCAAAGCTTTGGAAGTTAGCTAAGGATTATGGTGTAGAGGAAGATGGAGAAACAATAATAAATTTAAAAATAAGCATAACATATCTTTCAGATATGTTTGGAATGCCAAGAGAAACTATCTCAAGAGCACTTAAAATTTTAGAAAAAGAAGGACTTATAAGAAAAGATAAAAGAAAATTTATAGTAAAAGATAAAGAAAAACTATCAAATTATTTTAAAAGTTTGTGATAATTATCACAGATGTCAAATTAGAAAGGGAATATAATAAGGGGGAATCAACAATGTATGGAGAAGATTTTGGTAGGCTAATAGCACTATCTAGAAAAAAAACTAATTTTTTAGAGGATAACAGAAAAGGTTATGTAATAAGTGCTATGCATGCAGGTCTTTTTGTGGGATTTGGAATAATGCTCGCTTACACTGTAGGTGGAACATTAAATGAGGCTGGATCAGAATTTACTAAAATAGTTATGGGACTATCATTTTCAGTTGCATTATCATTAGTTATATTTGCAGGAGCAGAGCTCTTTACAAGTAACAGCTTAGTTATGGCTTCAGGGTATTTAGGAGAAGAAGTTAAAGTCAAGGATGTAGTTAAAATATGGAGTGTAAGTTATATAGGAAACTTCATAGGATCGATTTTAGCAGCTTTTCTTTATTATGCTTCTGGATTGTGGAGAGGTACTGCAGGTAATTATATGGCAAATTATGCTATGAATAAAATTAATGTTTTACCTAATGAATTATTTATTAGAGGTATATTGTGTAATATACTTGTGTGTTTAGCAGTTTGGTGTGCTTACAAAATGAAAGATGAAACCGCTAAAATATTAATGATGACACTTTGTGTATATGTATTCTTTGCAATTGGCTTTGAACATAGTGTAGCAAATATGACATTATTAGTTATAGGTTATCTACTTCCTCATGGAACAGTTACTCTAGGTGGAATTTTGTACAACCTATTGTTTGTTACATTAGGTAATATTGTAGGAGGAGTATTGTTTGTTGCTATCCCATATTATATGATTTCAAGAAATAAAAAAGCTCATTAGGAAGGAGTTTATTATGGGATTTAAAATTAGAACTAAAGATTTAAACAGTGTGTTTGAAAAAATGTCAGGTAGCTATAAAATAGTAGCGCCAACAGTTGTAGAAGGTGCTGGAAGATGCTCAGAAACAGATATAGTAAGATATGATGAAGTTAAAAGAGTAGAGGATATAGAATTTAATAGAAAGTCAGACTACTCATATAAGGAAGCATTACTTCCTATAACTCAAACTATATTATTCTTTACACAAGATGAATATAAAGAGCCAGTAGTTAATGAAAAGCCTCAAATAATATTTGTAAGAAGCTGTGATTTACATGGTGTAAAGAGAGTAGATGATATATATCTAAGAAATGGATTTGTGGATCCATACTACAAAAAACTAAGAGAGGGCGTTAAGTTCGTTCTTATAGGATGTGAAAAAAGTTTTGATAACTGCTATTGTGTGGATATGGAAACTAATAAATCAGATAATTATGATGCGTATTTAAAGGTTTCTGATGGATATGCGTATTTAGATATAAAGGATGATGAATTAAAGGAATACTTTAATGAAACTCCTAAAATGGAAATGGAAGTTAATCCAGATTTCGTAACAGAAAATAAAATAAAGGTTAATATACCAGAAAACTTAACATTAGATGTTATGGATTCAAAAATGTGGGACGAATACTCAGAAAGATGTATAGCTTGTGGAAGATGTAACTTTGTTTGCCCTACATGTACTTGTAATACAATGCAAGATATCTACTACAGTGATAATGAGAATGTAGGAGAAAGAAGAAGAGTTTGGGCTTCATGCCAAGTACCAGGATACACAACAATGGCTGGTGGTCATGAATTTAGAAAAGCTAATGGTCAAAAGATGAGATTTAAGATCATGCATAAAGTTTATGACTATAAAAAGAGATGGGGATATCACATGTGTGTTGGATGTGGAAGATGTGATGATATATGCCCAGAATACATTAGTGTACCAGGATGTATAAACAAACTACAAGATGCAATGGATGAGGTGAATTCAAATGACAAATAATGATTATATACCATTTCCTTCAAAAATATTAGAAGTAATTGAACATACAGATATAGAATATACATTTAGAATGGAATTTGAAGGTGAAGTAAAACCAGGACAATTCTTTGAAGTATCAATACCAAGATATGGGGAAGCACCAATTTCAGTAAGTGGTATTGGAGAAAACTTTGTTGACTTAACTATAAGAAGAGTTGGTAAAGTTACTAATGAAATATTTAAAAACTATGTTGGAGATAAATTATTTATGAGAGGACCATATGGAAATGGTTTTGACGTAGATATTTATAAAAATAAAGAGTTAATAGTAGTAGCTGGAGGAACAGGACTTTCACCAGTAAGAGGAGTAGTTGATTACTTTGCTACTAATACTAATGAAACTAAGGGGTTAACTTTAATCACAGGATTCAAGAGCCCTAAAGATATGCTATTTAAAGAAGATTTAAAGAGATGGAATGACAAGATGAATTTAATAGTTACTGTTGATTCAGCTGAAGAAGGATATACTGGACATACTGGACTTGTAACTAAGTTTATTCCAGAACTTGATATAAAGGATAAGGAAAATGTTCAAATTATAGTTGTAGGACCACCTATGATGATGAAGTTTACTGTTATGGAATTCCTAAAGCTTGGAATCAAAGAAGAAAACATATGGATTTCACAAGAGAGAAAAATGTGTTGTGGATTAGGTAAATGTGGACATTGTAAGATAGATGATACTTACATATGTTTAGATGGACCAGTTTTCAATTATACAAAAGGTAAACTTTTAAGAGATTAGGAGGGAGAAAGACTTATGGATATAAATACAAAGAAGCTTAAAAAGAATGCATTTAGAGTAACTAAAAAAAGAGGATATACTGCTTCAAGAGTTAGAGTTCCAGGTGGACATCTAGATGCAAAATATTTAGGTATGATTCAAGAAATCGCAGACAAGTACGGAAATGGAACAGTTCATATAACAACTAGACAAGGATTTGAAATTCCAGATATAAAAATGGAAAATATCCCAGAAGTTAATGAAATGTTACAACCTATAATCGAAGGATTAGAAATAAATCAAGAAGTTCCAGGCGGTGGATATACAGCAGCAGGAACAAGAAATGTATCAGCTTGTATTGGTAATAATGTTTGTCCATTTGCAAACTATAATACAGCAAACTTTGCTAAAAGAATAGAAGATGCAATTTTCCCAAATGATCTTCACTTTAAGGTTGCTCTTACAGGATGTCCAAATGATTGTATAAAGGCAAGAATGCATGACTTTGGAATAATAGGTATGACAGAGCCACAATATGATTACTATAGATGTATAAGTTGCCAAGCCTGTGTTAAAGCTTGCAAGAAGAAAGCAACAGGTGCATTAACTTTTGAAAATTATAAAGTAAAAAGAGATGCTAGCAAGTGTATAGGTTGTGGAGAATGTGTAATGGCATGTCCTACAAGATCTTGGACAAGAAGTAAGAAAAAATATTATAGACTTTCTATTATGGGTAGAACTGGTAAGAAAAATCCAAGACTTGGAGAAGATTTCTTAATATGGGTTGATGAAGATAGTATAGTTAAAATCATAGAAAACACTTATAAGTATGTTACTGAATACATCGATAAAGATGCACCAGGTGGAAAAGAACACATTGGATATATTATAGATAGAACAGGATTTATGGAATGGAAGAAGTGGGCTTTAGAGGGAGTAAATCTTTCAGAGGATGTTATATTAAAAAATAATGTTTACTGGAATGGTATTAAATATCCAAACACTTAAAAAGTATTAATTTTAAATTTCGTATAACTAATAACTTATATAAAATATAATATAATATTATTTGAATATCACTAGAGTCTGATTTACAATTAAATTTGAAAGTCTGTATCTAGTGATATTTTTATTATATAAAAATGAATAGAAGATAATCGTAAATAGTTGTATAATAAAGAGTAAATGGTCGTTTACATAATTAAAGTTTTACGATAATTTTACATAATATTTTAATGGAGTGAGAAGATGATAGCAGTTTTAGGAATACAAAAGAATATTCCATTGCAAATACGAGAAAAATTTTCTATAAAGCCTAAGCTGAGAGAAAAAGCTATGAATGATTTAAAGGAAAGCTTAGATGAAGTTGTTATTTTAAGCACTTGTAATAGAACAGAAATTTACTTTAATCATTCTTTAGAAGAACATGAAGTATTAAAAATTATTTTTAATTCTTTAGGATGGGATGAAGAATTAAGAGAGTACATATTTTATATAACAGGTGATAGTGCTGCAAAACATTTATTTAAAGTTATATGTGGTTTTCATTCAAAGATTTTAGGTGAAGATCAAATTTTAGGTCAAGTAAAAGATGCATATATGGAAGCATTAGAAGCTGGTTCAGTTAATTTAGAGCTTCAAAGGTTATTTCAAGAAGGTATAACTTGTGGTAAGAAGTTTAGAAATGAAGCAAAACTTTATGAAATACCAGTATCATCTGCATCAATAGCAGTAAATAAAGGAATTAGTAGTGAATGTAAAAGCTTTATGGTACTTGGGCATGGAGAAGTTGGAAAGCTTGTTGTTAAACATTTATTGTCCCATAATATAGAGGATATTATTATTGCTGTAAGGAATAAGAGCTCACTAGATTATAGTGAAAATGAAAATATCAAAATAATTGGTTTTGATGAAAGAGCTGAATATATAAATAAAGTTGACTCAATAATATCATGTACATCAGCTCCACATACTGTAATTTCAAAGAAGGAAATTGAAGAAGAAGGAGAAGAGTTATTAATATTTGATTTGGCACTCCCAAGAGATGTAAGTGAAGATGTTAATGAATTAGATAGAGTTACTGTTTATAATATAGATGAAATTAGTAAAGTAGATGATGAGAATAAAGATTTACGAAAAGACAGAATGAACGAATTTTATTATTTAATAGATGAGTATTTAGATGCTTATAATAAGTGGAGAAGTCTTAGAGAAGTAGCACCGTACATAAAAGATTTTAAAAAGCATGGAGAAGAAATATATATTAAAAGATATACTACCTTTAAGAATAAAGAAGGTAGAGAAGATAAGTTAGTAAAAATGCTTATGAAAAGTACTTCGGACGCTTATGTAAATAGAGCTATAGAGACTCTAAAAGAAGAAACCATAAGAGGATGTGGTGAGGAATGCATGAGAATCCTAAAGAAGATATTTATAGAGAAAATTTAGAATATATTATGTTATCTCTTTTTTCAAATAAAATAAATGTTTTAATAATTGGAGCTGGAAGAGCCGCACTTATTAAAGCTAAAACATTTTTATCAAATGGATGTAATATTAAAATTGTGGCTAAAGATATAAATGAAGAGTTTTATAAGCTAAGTTGTGAAAAAATTAGCATAATAAAAAGTGAATATGATGAAAAGTTCTTAAAGGGTAATCATATAGTTATAATTGCAATTGACGATGATAGTATAATAAAAAGTATAATAAAGAGTTGTGAAGCTTTAGATAAAATATATATAGACTGTAAGAATCCTAAAGGTGGTATAGGTGTTGTTCCAATGAATATGAGAAGTAAGGAAGTATTTTTAGGAGTTAATACTTTAAGAGGAAATCCAAAGGCATCAAGGATGATGGGAGATTATATATTAGATGAGGTTAAAGAATTTGACGATTTTATAAGGATAACATCTATTATAAGAAATAATATAAAATCTATTAAAAATAAAAAAGATGAGATATTAGATTTTATAATAAGTGATGATTTCAAATATATTATAAGTAAGGGAAAAGAAGAGCTTACCTTAAAGCTTTTTTATGAAGAAGAATTAGTTAATAAATTATTTAAGAATTAGGTAGGGTGAAGTAATGAAATTTATTGTAGCGACAAGAAAATCTAAATTAGCTCAAGTTCAAGCTGAAAAGGTTATGGAGTTATTAAAAGGAAGAAATGTTGATTCAGAAAAGCTTCTAGTTGTAACAGAGGGGGATAGAAGACTTGATATAACTTTAAATAAAATAGGTGGTAAAGGCTTATTTGTTAAAGAAATTGAACAAAAGATGCTTGAAGGAAAAGCTGATCTTGCTGTACATAGTATGAAGGATGTTCCACATGAACTTTTAGATGAATTTGAGCTTGTTTGTATGCCAGAGAGAGAAGATATAAGAGATGCTTTTATATCAAGAAATAATATCTCATTTAATGATTTAAGAGAAGGTGCTGTAATTGGAACTAGTAGTATGAGAAGAGCTGAAATGCTTAAAGAAATTAGAAGTGATTTAAAGATAGTTCCAATTAGAGGAAATGTTCAAACAAGACTTAAAAAGATGGAAGAAGAAAATATGGATGGGATAATTCTAGCAGCTGCAGGTCTTAAAAGATTAGGCATGGAAGACATAATTACAGATTATTTTGATCCTAAAGTATTTCTTCCAGCAGTAGGTCAAGGAGCATTAGGAATAGAATGTCTTAAATCCTTTGAGCACAAAAATATCTTAAAATCAATGGATAATGAGAAAGTAAGAATAGAAGTTTCAGGAGAAAGAAGCTTTATGAGAGCATTAGGTGGAGATTGCCATAGTATGATTGGAGTTTATTCTGAAATAAATGGTGATGAGATATATATGATTGGAACATATATGGTAGATGGAAAAATAGTTAGAAAAGATATAACTGGAAATAAATATGATAGTGAAATATTAGGGAAAAAACTAGCAGATAAAATATTAGGTAAGTAGTAATTTGGAGGTATAAAATGAGTAAAGCATATATTATTGGAACAGGACCTGGGGATGAAGAACTTTTAACCCTTAAAGCTAAGAGAGTGCTTGGAGAGTGTACAGCAGTTCTTTATGATAGATTAGTATCAAACAATATATTAAATTATTTAAATGATGAGTGTGAAATATATTATTGTGGAAAAGAACCAGGTGCGCACTATAAGACTCAAGAAGAAATAAATGATATGATTGTAGCATTAGCTAAAAAGGGGCATATAGTTGGAAGAGTAAAGGGCGGAGACCCATATGTATTTGGTAGAGGTGGCGAAGAAGTATTAGCACTTCAAGAAGATGGAATAGAATTTGAAGTAATACCAGGAGTAACGTCTCCAATTGCAGTTTTAAACTATGCAGGTATCCCAATTACTCATAGGGGTTTAGCTCAAAGCTTCCATATAGTTACTGGTATGTCAGCTAGAAGTTTAAATGTAAACTTTGAAGCCTTAGCTAAAGAAAATGGAACACTAGTATTTATGATGGGGCTTTCAAATATTGATTACATTGTAAGTGAGCTTATAAAGTATGGAAAAGATAATACTACAAAGGCCGCTGTTGTAATGAGAGGAACATCATCAAAGCAAAGAAAAGTTATAGGAACATTACAAGATATCTCAAAAAAGGCGGAAGAGGCTAAACTTAAGTCACCATGTATAATAGTAATAGGAGAAGTCGTTTCATTAGAAAATGAATTATCATGGTATGAAAATAAACCTCTATTTGGTAAAAATATATGTGTTACTCGTTCAAAAAGTCAAGCTAAAGGGTTAAAAGTTAAGCTTAAAAATTTAGGTGCTGAAGTTACAGAAATAAATTCAATAGTTATAGAAGATACTAGTAATAATTTAGATGAATACAAAGATGATATTAGTACATATGATCATATTTTATTAACTTCAGTAAATGGAGTAAAGATATTCTTTGATTACTTAATTAAAGAAAAGATTGATATAAGAACAATAAAAGCAAAATTCTCAGTGGTTGGAAAAGCAACAAAGAAAGCTTTGGAAGAAAAAGGAATAATCCCTTTTAAAGTATCAAGAGAATTTGTAGGGGAAGGTCTTTTAAATGTAATTACTCCTTATGTAAATAAAGGAGATAAAATACTTATACCTGCATCAGCAAAAAGCAGAACTCTTCTTAAAGATGAACTTGAAAATCTTGGAGCTGATGTTACAAAAGTAGATATATATAATGTATTAAAAGGTGAACTTAAAAATGAAAAGGCTTTTGAAGAAGTAGATGCAATACTATTTACATCTCCATCAACTTTTGAAAATATGAAAGAGATGGTTGGTCTTGATAGAATAAAAGAAAAGATATGCATTGCAATAGGTCCAATAACTAATAAAGCTATAAAAGAAGATGGAATTGATGCTTTAGTTTGCAAGGAACATTCAGAGGATGGATTCTTAAAAGAGATAGAGGAAATGTTAAAGGAAGTGTAGTAAACAATGAGAAGAGGAAGAAGATTAAGAGCAGATGAAAATATTAGAGGGTTAGTTAGAGAAACTATATTAACTCCACAAGATTTCATATTACCAATATTTGCTGTTGAAGGTGAAGGTATTAAAAGAGAGATTGAATCATTACCAGGAGTATATCACTACTCAGTTGATATGCTAAATGAAGTAGTAGAGGAAGCAGTTAATCTTGGAATTAAAGGAATTATGATATTTGGACTTCCAAATCATAAAGATTGTTGTGGAAGTGAAGCATATGCTGATAATGGAATTGTTCAAAGAGCTACAAGAAAAATAAGAGAATTAACTAATGATCTTTTAGTTAGTACTGATGTATGTATGTGTGAATACACAGATCATGGACATTGTGGAATAATACATGATGGAGATGTGGATAATGATGAAACATTAGATTATTTATGTAAGATTGCAGTTTCACATGCAAAGGCTGGATCACAAATGATAGCACCATCAGATATGATGGATGGAAGAGTATATAGAATAAGAGAAGCATTAGATAAGGCTGGATTTAAAAATGTTTCAATAATGAGTTATTCAGCTAAATACTGTTCTGCATATTATGGACCATTTAGAGCAGCAGCGAATTCAGCACCTGCCTTTGGAGATAGAAAAACTTATCAAATGGATCCTGCGAATAGAAGAGAAGCTATAAGAGAAGTATTATATGATATTGAAGAAGGTGCAGATATAGTAATGGTTAAGCCTGCGCTTTCATACTTAGATATAATAAGAGAAGTAAGAGATACTGTAGAGACTCCTGTATGTGCTTATAATGTAAGTGGAGAATATGCAATGGTTAAAGCAGCAGCTAAAATGGGATTAATTGATGAAGAAAAAGTTATACTTGAAACTTTATTATCAATGAAAAGAGCTGGTGCAGATATAATAATCACTTACCATGCATTAGAAGCCTCAAAACTTTTAAGAAGATAGGAGAGATAGCAGATGATGAATGAAAAAATATTTGAAGAATCAAAAAAATATATGCCAGGTGGAGTTAATAGTCCAGTTAGATGTTTTAAAGATATGGGAATTAATCCTCCAGTAATTAAAAGTGGAAATGGCGTAATTATAAAAGATGAAGATGGAAATGAATATATAGATTTCGTTCTAGCATGGGGACCATTAATATTAGGTCACTGTGATAGTGATGTTGTTAATGCTATAAATGAAGAATCAAAAATTGCATTAGCATTTGGTGCTCCAACAAAACTTGAGCTTGAAGTAAGTAAGTTTATGTGCGAAAATTTAGATACAATAGACATGATAAGAATGGTAAACTCAGGTACAGAAGCTACAATGAGTGCTATAAAACTTGCTAGAGGATATACTAAAAAGAATAAAATAGTTAAATTTGCTGGTTGCTACCATGGACATTTTGATGGATTCTTAGTTGAAGCAGGTTCAGGAGTATTAACTGAAGGAATAGCTGGATCACAAGGAGTACCAGAAGATAGTATTAAAAATACTTTAATAGGTATATATAATGATGAAAAAAGTATGGAAGATCTATTCTCTAAATATGGAGATGATATAGCATGCGTAATTATAGAACCAGTTGCAGGTAATATGGGTGTTATAAAAGCAAAGGATAGCTTTATCAAAACTTTAAGAAGATTATGTGATGAGCATGGCGCACTTCTAATTTTTGATGAGGTTATGAGTGGATTTAGAGTTGCATTTAAAGGTGCTCAAAGTCTATTTGAAGAAAAGCCTGATTTAGTAACATATGCAAAAATAATGGGAGGCGGACTTCCATGTGGTGCATATGGTGGAAAAAGAGAAATAATGGAGCATTTATCACCGCTTGGAGGAGTATATCAAGCAGGAACAATGTCAGGAAATCCTATTGTAATGGCAGCTGGACTTGCAACATTAACAAAACTTAAAAATAATTTAGATGGATATGATAAGATAGAAGCTCTTGGAAAGAAGTTAGAAGAAGGTATTGCTAGAATATCAGAAGAAAATGGAATAGGTTCAGTTGTAAATAGACTAGGGGGAATGATGACAATATTCTTTACTGACGATTCTAAAGTAGAAAGTTATGAAGATGTTAAAAAATGTGATGGAGAAAGATTTAAGAGATACTTCCTTCATATGTTAAATGAAGGCTTTAATATACCACCATCACAATTTGAAGCAGTATTTTTATCAGTTAAGCATACAGAAGAGCATATTGATAAGTTCTTAAAGGCATTTGAAGGATTTGCAAAGAAGGAAGCAAAATAATATGGATAAGAAGAAAGCTATAGTAATAGTAGCTTTTGGAACAGCTAAGGATGCAGGATTTAATAAATACCTGCTTCCTTTTAAAAAAGATGTAGAAGAAAAATATGGAGAAAGCTTTAATTGTTTTTTTGCACTAACTAGTAAAAAAATGCTTAGCAAATTAAGTGTAGATGTCAAGAGCTATGAGGATACTTTGGAAGAACTTAAAATGAAAAATTATGATGAGGTATATGTTGAAACTCTGTATTTTTCAAAAGGTAAGGAATATTCAAAGGTTGAAGAGATAACAAATAAATATATAAATTCTTTTGAGATTATAAAAATAACAAAACCTATTCTAGAAGAGAATAAAAATTTAATTGATGAATATTTTAATAAATATGATAACATCCTTTTTATTTGTCATGGCGTATTAGATTCAGAAGAATCTTTAGAAGAAGAATATATTAAAGGTGCAATAAAAGAAAAAAGTAAAGGACAGAGTTATGTTGCTTTAATAAATAAGCAAGATGATTATAAAAATGTAATATCTAATATAAAAAATGATAATATTCCTAAGGTAACAATAGTACCTATACTTATCACTAAAGGATATCATTTTAAAAAGGATATCATAGCTGAAAGTAAAGAAAGCTTTTTAGGAAAATTAAAGAATGAGGATATTACGGTAGAAGTTGTAGATAAGTCCTTAGGAGAGAATGAATTTTTTAGACAAGTAGTACTAGAAAGTTTAGATAAAATAATTGAAGAGTAGGAGAGCTTCTTCTGGAATAATAGTAGATAAAATATAAAAAAAGTATATAAAGGTACTGTATATGCCCTTATAGGAATTAATATCGCATTACCTAGCAAATAAAAATAAGTGGTGATTTAATTAATTAAATCACCACTTATTTTTATTTAGATGTCATCTACATCAGTTTCTTCACCATATCTTACAGTGCCTTCAGCAGAGAAGCTATCTCTAGGATCTTTTTCTATAAAGTTACCGTCATTTGGTTCTTTAGATTTTTTACAACTACTATTTGTGGAATTGAAATTTTTCTTTTTATTTCTCATAAAATTACCTCCTAATCTAATTAAGTGTTATTTTGTGTATAACTTATATAATTATCCATAAAACGATTAAAAAGTTCACACAATAGAAAAAAAGTTTACAAAATAGAGACAAATAATAATAAATTATGGTAATATGAAATTACTAATTAATTAAACGGAGGGGAAAAAGGTATGGAAATATCAAACGAATTGTTAAAAACAATGTCTATGCTATTTGTTATAATAACTATATTTACTTTAATAAATTATATATTTGTTGCTTTAGCAACATATAGAATAGCTAAAAAAGAAAATGTAGACAACCCATGGTTATCATGGATACCAATAGGTAATTCATATATATTAATTAAACTTGGGAAGGGAAACATGTTATTTCTTGCACCTTTAATTATTTCTATGTTTACTTCAGGAATAGTTAGAGAAGTAAGTATGGCTGTGTATGTAGTTTATTCAGTTTATATGTATTACAAAATATGTGATAGATATGAAGTTAGCTTTATACCAATAGCTATTGGATCATCTACACTAGTTATAGGATTATTCCCAGGACTTGTGGGTCTTACAATACCTGTTTATTTAATAGGTGTTTATGGACAATGGAAGCTTTACAAAGGGGCTACAAATGGGTCCGTAAATAAAAGAAAAATAACATCAAAGATTACGAATAAAAAGAAAAAATAAGTATAGATTATAAGAGTATTTCAAGTTTATAAAGTAACGTAGTACTCTTATATTTTTTATTTCCAAAAGTTAATAAAAAATATATAATATATATAAAATAAAAACAGGAGGACATAATAAAATGAGAAAAAGCAAAAAGATTATTGTTTCAATAATCTCAGCAGTATTTATGACTACGTTATTTGTAGGTTGTAGTACTAAAAATAAACAAGAGCAGGTTACTATAAACTTTTTTAACTGGGCGGAAAATATACCAGATGAAGTTATAAGTGATTTTGAAAAAGAAACTGGAATCAAAGTTGTACAAGATACATATGCAAATATGGGAGAGATGTATGCTAAACTATCTTCTGGGGCTGTACAGTATGATTTAGCAGTTCCTTCAGATTATATGGTTGATAGATTAAGAAAAGAAGATAGACTAGAGAAGATAGATTATAACAATATCCCAAACTTTGATAAGATAGATGATTCTTTTAAAGATAAGTCAATTGATCCTAAAAATGAATATTCAGTTCCTTATATGTCAGGGACAATAGGAATTTTATATAACAAGGATTTAGTTAAGGGAAAAATTGATAGTTGGAATAGTCTTTGGGATCTACAATATAAAAAGAGTGTATTTATGTTAGATGATATGAGAGATGCACTAGGAGTATCATTAAAAAGACTTGGATATTCAATAAATTCAACTAATCAAGAAGAGATAAATAAAGCAAAAGATGAATTGATAAAGCTAGATACTAATGGAAACTTATTAGCTTATGGAGATGATGATCTTTTAGATAAAATGGTTGCAGGAGAAGCGGCACTTTGTGTATTATGGTCAGGTGAAGGTCTTAATTTAGCTGATGAACATGAAAACTTAGAATTTGTAGTTCCAAAGGAAGGAGCCGATTTCTGGGTTGATTCGCTAGTAATTCCAAAAGGTGCAAAACATAAAAAAGAAGCAGAAATGTTTATAAATTATTTATGTAGCAAAGAGCCAGCTTTAAAGATAGCAGAGGAGATTGGATATACAACACCTCAAAAGGAAGCTAAAGAAGCACAGGAAGATCATGTTAAAAATAATCCGAATGCTTATATGCCAAAGGAAGTTGTAGATAAATGTGAGACTTATGAGTATTTAGGTGATAAACTGAAACTTTATGATGAAGCATTTACAAAAGTTAAGAATAGATAATTAATTTATATTTAATAAGGTACTACTTTTGTAGTGCCTTATTTTGATATATAATAATGAATAAGGGGACATAAATCTAAATTAAGGAGCTGAAATTTATGAGCGATGAGAGAATAATTGATTTTAATGAATTAAAAAATAGAGTAAATGAAAAAGATATAGATAAATTTGAAGGTTATATGTATGATTTGTTTTATAAAACACAAACAGGAGAGCTGAGTTTAAGTGACTTCTCTTTAAATATTTCAAAATACATGGAAGAAAATAATATTTCACAACAAAAACTTTTTGAAATACAAAAGAAGGTTATGGAAAGATACGGTTTTGATCCTTCAGGTATGGAAGAAAGTTTAAAGAATATGGGGATTGATATAAATTTAGAAGATATTCAGCCTGATTATGAAAAGCTAAGAAAGAAAATGTCATTCCAAGAAAAATATAATAAGAAGGTTTTAGCAAAACAAATAGAAGAATATTCAATACAAAATGAAAATAATAATGTAAGAATTATTTTAGACAAAGAATATGTAACTATAGTAAGTGAAAAATCAATAGATTTAAATGATACTGAATTAAATGAGTTTTTATGCTCATACAAGAAGATGGTAGAGGGTAATACATTAAAGATTACTATGTGCCAAAATAGTAGTATATACGATTATTAGATAAAAGCCAGTATTAATACTGGCTTTTCATTTTACTTTTATAAGAAAAATGATATAATATTTTGATGAACGAGGTGATAAGATGAGTATAGCAGGACAAGGTTGTGAAAGATTAATTCCAGAAGAGGAAAAGAAAACCTTAGAGGAAATTGAAAGAAGTATAGTTAAAAGATATAGAAAAAAGATATGGACTAAATTTGTTAAGGCAGTTAAGCAATATAATCTAATTGAAGAAGGAGATAAAATTGCTGTAGCTATTTCAGGTGGAAAAGATTCACTTCTTATGGCAAAATTATTTCAAGAGATTCAAAAACATGGTCAAATTAAATTTGACTTAGAGTTTATTGCTATGGATCCAGGATATCACGAACAAATAAGAGAACTTTTAATAGATAATTGTAATTATCTAAATATACCAATACATATTTATGAATCCGGAATATTTAAGGTTATTGATGAAAAGGCTAGCGAGTATCCTTGTTATCTTTGTGCAAGAATGAGAAGAGGTTCTTTATATGCAAAAGCTCAAGAACTTGGATGTAATAAGCTTGCCCTTGGACATCACTATAATGATGTTATAGAGACAACTCTTTTAAATATTCTTTATGCAGGAAACTTTAAGACAATGCTACCAAAGCTTAAGTCAAAGAATTTTGAAGGGCTTGAACTTATAAGACCAATGTACTTTATAGAAGAAGATTATATTAAGAGATTCATAAATTATAGTGGAATATGGCCTCTTAACTGTGCGTGTATGGTTGCAGCTAAAAAGGTCGGAAATAAGAGATTTGAAATAAAAGATTTAATAAAAAATCTTAAAGAAAACTTTGATGGAGTAGATAAATCAATATTTAAAGCAGCAGAAAATGTATCTATGGATTCTATCTTAGGGTGGGAAAAGGATGGAGTAAAACATTCTTATTTAGATTTTTATAATGAAGAAGAATAAAAAGTGGCTTGCATTAGCCACTTTTTTTATATAATTATGCTAGTTTTATATGCTCATAAATAGCATGAGCAACTCCATGCTCATCATTTTTTAGAGTAACAAATTTACACTCTTTTTTAATATCATCTTTAGCATTACCCATTGCTACACTATATTTTACTTTTTTGAACATTGAAAGATCGTTAAAGTTATCTCCAATCGCCATAACATCGTCTAAAGATATATCAAGTGAGTTAGCAACATATTCAACAGCATTTCCTTTTGAGGAAAGATCACTTACTATTTCAAAATTATTATCATGAGATGAAACGATTGAAATACCTTTTATATCTTTAAGAGCTTTTCGGCCTCTTAATAATTTATTTTGACTAAATGATACTATTGCTATATTATAGCAATGATCATTCATCATATCGTATATAGAATCAGCTTGTCTTAGTTCTGCTGAAGTGTCTGATATATAAAATAAATCTAAAAGATTATATAAATCCTCTTCCTTAAGAGAATCATCTGTTTCTTTAGCTTTATAAAAATCTGCAATTAATCGTTCTCTTCCATTTGAAGGTTCAATTATATAGTTATCAGTTGATATAACATAATAAAAATTATTAAGATCTAAATAAGGTAATAGCTTTTCAAGAACAGATTTCTTTAGCGGATAAGATTGCAATTCATTACCTTGAGATGTATGTATTTGTGATCCGTTACTAGATATTATAAAAGGGGTATCAATACCAGCAGTATTTAATATACTTTTAGCACTATTAAAAGTTCTGCCAGTTGAAATTATAACTTCAATTCCTTTTCTTTGAGCCTCTAGAATAGCTAGTATATTTTCTTGACTAATATTATGATTTGAATTTAGAAGTGTTCCATCTAAATCAGTTGCAATTAATCTCATAAAAATCCTCCTAAATGTGATATATTATCAATTATATTTCTAAGAAATATTTTACCAATAAATTACTGAAAAGTATATTAGCATTAATTAATTTGAAAGCAAGTTTAAATTAATATATTAGCAGATTATATTTATAAGTATTAGATTAAAGTTATTTATGTTAATATAAATTTATTAGGTTATATGATTTTAGGAGGAGAGGTTTTTGAGGGTAGCTATTATATCTGATTTGCATGGGAATTTAAAAGCGTTAGATTATTTTATTAATTACATAGAAAAAAATAAAATAAATATAGTGTTAAATCTCGGTGATATACTTGGGGGATTAAGACCAATTGAAGCTATGAGAATAATAAAGAATGATGAGAGGTTTATAAATGTATGCGGAAATCATGATGAAGATTTAGTATTTTTAGATGATGAACTAAGTAATGATGAAAAAATATGGCTTAGAAATATTCCAAAAAGCAGAGTTATTAATTTATATAATAAAAAATTTCTTATGGTTCATAGTAGAAAAGATAATAATAGAGATATACCAATTTTATATACTGGGGAAAGTATAGAGAAATTTTTAATGGACTATGAAGGCGATTTTGAGTATGTATTGTTTGGTCATACTCACTATCAGTGTCTTTTATCCTTTTATGAAGGTAAAGTTTTAATAAATCCAGGTTCATTAGGTTTATCTTATGACAATAAAATAAGCTTTGCAATAATCAATATAAATAAAAATGAATTTAATATTGAATTTAAGAAGATTGATTATGAGAGTGAAGACTAACAGTATAGGATGTAATTATTAATGAATAGTTTTAAATAGAATTAGGAGAAAACACGGAATGAAAAAAGTAGATTTACTAAAAGAAGATATATTAAAATTAATAATTAGATATATGATTCCTAGCGTTACAGGGATGCTTGGACTTTCTTTATGTATCTTTTTAGATACTATGTTTATAGGACAAGGAATAGGAAATGATGGTCTTGCAGCATTAAATATTGGAATACCTATATATAATTTATTTAACTCAATTGGTCTTATATGTGGTGTTGGAGGCGCAACTGTTCTTGCTATAAGTATAGGAAAAAAGAGATATGATGAATTAGATGAAATTTTTACAGTATCAATTTCTATTGCATTTATAATAGGTGTTTTAATAACAGTGATTGGAAGTATATTTTTAAAGCAAATTTCTATTATTCTTGGAGCTTCAGATACATTATTACCACTTGTTATGGATTATTTAAAAGTAATTCTTGGAGGAAGTATAGCTTTTATAATGGCAAGTATTTTGAATGTGTTTGTTAGGAATGATGGAGATCCTAAAAAGTCAATGTGGGCAATTATAGGAGTTAACATAACTAATATAGTATTAGATTATATATTTATATTTCCACTTAACATGGGAATGAAGGGGGCTGCTATAGCAACAACTATAGGGCAGATTGTTGGTATAGCAATATTACTTAGCCATTTTTTCACTGGGAGAAATGGAATAAAGTTTAATATGAAAAGTTTATCAACAAAGTATGTAAAAAGAATTTTATCAAATGGATTCCCAAGTTTTATATTAGAGATATCAGCAGGAATAGTTATATTTATGTTTAATGTAAAGCTTGCTAAGATAAGTGGGGATTTAGCTGTTTCAGCATATAGTATTATTGCTAATGTAGCATTAATATTTGTTGCAATTTTCAATGGTATATCACAAGGTATTCAGCCAATACTTGGAGTGAATTATGGAGCTGATAAATTGAAGAGAGTCTTTAAAACTTATAAATTGGGAATAATAATAGCACTTATATCAGGAATAGTATTTTTAAGTATAGGATTATTTATGCCAAAGGTTTTAATAAGTATTTTTTCAAGTAATACAGAAGGGTTACTTGAAATAGCAACAAAGGGAATTAGAATATATTTCTTAGCCTTCATTCCAATAGGAATAAATATAGTTAATATAGGTTTCTTACAATCCATAGAAAAATCTAAATTATCTACTTGGTTATCATTAATTAGAGGATTTGTACTAATCATAATAGTTCTTAATATATTCTCTATAATTTTTGGGGTAGATGGAGTTTGGATGACTATACCTATAGTAGAATCTATAACTATAATTTTATCTGGAATAATAGTTAAAAAAATTGAAGGAAGAATTGGGATAGTTCACAAATAATGCTATAATTAAAAGGAAATTTATAAGGTTAATTTTAATATGTCCTAGGAAATAACCTAAGGTAAATTAAATTTACTCTTAGATTAAAGTATGAATATAAACTAATTAAGCTAATTTTATAAAATATTATAAACTAGAGATTAAATAAGAAAGAGGGATGGGAATAATGAGGTTAATAATTAATGGTGATGATTTTGGAATAACAAAAGGGGTATCAGAAGGAATCATAAAATGTATTAAAACTGGAGTAATGGGTGATACAACAGCTATGGCAAATATGCCATTTTTTGAAGAAGCAATAGATATGGCAAAAAATGAAGGGATAGATAAGATGGGTATACATTTAACTTTTACTTGTGGAAAACCAGTACTTCCAAAAGATGAAGTAAAGAGTATATGTGATGAAAATGGAAATTTCTATAGGAAACCAGACCTAATACCTTCTAACATAGATATTAAAGAAGTAGAAAAGGAGTTAAGAGCTCAGATTAAAAAGTTCCAAGATACAGGTATGAAACTTAATCATATTGATGGACATCATCATTTTTATTCATATAATAAATACGTATTTAATTTAGTAATAAAACTTGCAAAAGAGTTAAATGTACCTATGAGATGTCCTCTTAATGATATGAAGTATATATTGGATGAAGATAATATAAAGTGTCCTGATTATTTTGATAATTCATTTTATCTGAAAAATATATCACTTGAATATTTAATTGATAGATTAGGAAAATTAAAAAAAGAATATGATGTTGTGGAGTTTATGGCACATCCATCAGTAGATGGAGAAGAGATTAAAGATATTTCTTCTTACAATATGATAAGAGAGAAAGAACTCGAAATATTAACATCAAAGGAAATAAAAGAGTATGTTTTAGAAAATAACATAAAAATAATTAGTTTTTCAGATTTATAGAATCTAGGAAGGAAGGATATAAAGTGACTACAGAAGAAATAAAAGAAATGGATGTAAATATTCTTGTAAGTATAATTAATCTTAAACTTAGGGATTATTACTCTAATCTAGATATTTTATGTGAAGACATGGATATTGATAAAAAAGTATTAATAGAAACTCTAGATAAAGGTAAATATGAATATAAAGATTCATTAAATCAATTTAAATAATTATGATTTATAATAGTAGCATTTTAATATTAAGAATGCTACTATTTTTTCAATTTGAAATTTTAAATTTTACTATAGAATAGATGCTATAAAATGGGTTATAATAAAGAAAAGATGTATAAAAAAGAGAGAGGTGGTTAATTATGAATATAAAAAAAACAGGGAAATTTGCAGCTTTAGCCGCTGCTACTACAGCTTTAGTTGTGACATTAATTAATGACAAAAAAAGAAAAGAGGAAAGCTTAAATAAAGATAAAAATGAATAATTTAGCTTAAGGGTAATGACAATGAAATATCATGATAGAGATATCAAAAATAATGAAAAAGTTTCTGCTCTGAAACTATCTAACTTTGCAGGAAAAATCAATATAGATAATTTGATTTTTACAAAAAATACTTATAAATATACAAGGGATACATTTATAAGATGGAATCCAGAAGAAGAAAAGGTACAGCTGGTAGGTGGACTAGTTACTGCTATATTTAATATAGAAGAATGTAACGTTGAATTAACTAAAGATGAGTTCTTACTATTACTAGATCGTAATAGTAAGGTCGTCTTTCAAGGACTTATTAATTCTTTGCAGAATAGCAATGCAATAAATGAATTTATCTTAAAAGGTATAAATAAGGATAATAATACATATTGGTTTAAATGTGTTTTTAAAAAGGACAACAATGCTAAAGATGGATTTTCATACATTGGAATATTAACAGATATAACATGTGAAAAGGTTTTGCAAAAAAAGTACAATAAGATAGTAGAGTATGATACAACAACAGGTGTGCCAAATAAATATTTTATGAAAAATGTTATAAATAGTTATCTTTCAAGATGTGAAAAGTGTAGAGACATTGGAGCATTCTTCTTAATTGACCTAGATAATTTTAAGTTTATAAATGATATCTTTAATCATGAAGTTGGAGACAAATTATTATATTTAATAGCTGATGAATTAACATCAATTTTAACCGAATGTAGTGTTATAGGCAGATATAGTGGTGATGAATTTATTATATTTGAACCAAATATTAAAAATATTGAAGGTGCAGAAAAATTTGCAAAGAAGATAATGAAAGTTTTTGAATCCCCTTTAAATGTAAAAGGAAAGCAACTTTATATAACTGCAAGTATTGGAATTGCACTTTTCCCTCATAACGGTAATGATTTCAATATGCTTCTAAAATCAGCTGATACTGCTATGTATTATGCTAAAAAGAATGGAAAGAATGGATACATATTTTTTAATAATGGTATATATACAGAACTTAATAGAGTATATACCCTTCAAAGATGTCTTAAGAATGCACTGAAAGATAATGAGTTATTTGTAGTCTTTCAACCTAATGTATCTTTAAATGACTCTAAAATGCATGGAATGGAAGCACTTCTTAGATGGAATAGTAGGGAACTTGGGCTTGTAAGTGCAAATGAAATAATACCAACAGCAGAGGCGACTAGATTAATTCTTCCAATTGGAAGGTTTGTGCTGGAAGAGGTATTTAAAAAAGTAAAACAATTATTATCAGAAGGATATGATGATTTTAAAATTGCCGTTAATTTATCAGAGCTACAATTAAGATATAATACGATAATTAAAGATCTTCAAGATCTTATGGAAAAGTATAATATTCCATTAAAATATATAGAAGTTGAAATTACAGAAAGTATTTTAATGAAATCATTTGATAAAAATGTTAAAATATTAAATCAAATTAGAGAACTTGGAGGAAGTGTAGCATTAGATGATTTTGGGACAGGATATTCATCTTTAAACTATTTAACAAAATTACCTATAGACATTCTAAAAATAGATAGAAGTTTTGTAATAGATTTAATGAGTAATGTAAAGAGTAGGTGTATTGTAGAAAATATTATACATCTTTCACATCAGCTTGGAATAAAAGTCATAGCTGAAGGGGTGGAAGATGTGGAACAAGTTATTTATTTAAAAAGTATTTGTTGCGATAAGATTCAGGGATATTATTTTAGCAAACCAGATAATTTTGAAAATGTTAAAAAATTATTTTGTAAACAGTTTATTAGTAAATAAAAAGAACGAGTATTTATTGCTCGTTCTTTTTTATGTAGTGGAAATGTTCTGGTGTTGATTCATCTATTTTTTTGAAAGTATATCCCTTAGATTTATAATAAGATATAATTTCTGGTAATGCTTTTGCAGAATTTTTATTAATATTACCACAGTGCATTAAAAGTATTATCATATCTTTATTACTCTTTGAATTCTTTATATATGTAGAAGGATTTAAGTTGTGATTAGCACCATCACCACTATCTACATTCCAATCATAAATTTTAAGGTTATTTTTATGAAGTAAATCCACCATAGAATGAGTAAGTTTATAATAACTATTATTACACCCAAAAGGAAATCTTAAAATTGTAGGAGATATTCCAATTGTTTCATTTATAATTTTTTGATTATTAAGCATTTCATTTAAAAAGCAATTATTTGAGGAATAAATATTACATTTTTCATGAGTGACAGTGTGAAGTCCTATAGAGTGACCTTCTTCATGAACTCTTTTTAAAACTTTTTCTTGACCTTTTATTTCTTCTCCAATAACAAAGAAGGTTGCTTTAACTTCTTCTTTTTTTAAGGTATCTAATATATCAGGTAAAACTTTCTTAGATGGTCCATCATCAAAGGTTAAGTATATTGTTTTTTCTTTAGAGTTATCTTCTTTAGAATCATTAGAAGAAGCAAAAGAAGATAGTTGAGGTATTAAGACTAATGAAAAGATTATTACTAAAAAAGTTAATATTTTTTTTGTCATTATTACACCTTCTTTTAAATAATATATGAATATATATATATTTTAAGTAAAAAAAATATATATATTCATAATAAAAAAATGTTGAATTAAGTCGTATATATATGATATAATTCAAATAATAAAATATTCTTTAAATTGGTCCAGAGAGGCTAGTAAGAAGGAAATATTATTATATATAGGTATACTTATGTATAATCATTTGCGAGTAATTATAACTTCTTACTAAAGTAAGAAGTTTTTTTTATACCTTTTAAAATCAGTCCAGAGAGGCTGAAAAAGGGAGAAGTTTAATAGATTTCTCCTTATATATAACAAGGAGTGATAATTTTATGCAATTATTTGAAACATATGAATTAAAAACAGAAAGAACAATAAAAGAAAAGGTTATAAGATGTGTACTAGCTATGCAGCATCTAATAGCAATGTTTGGATCAACAATATTAGTACCAATCTTAACAGGTTTAGATCCGTCAGTTGCATTATTTACAGCAGGCGTTGGAACTTTAATATTCCATGCATGTACTAAAGGGAAAGTTCCAGTGTTCTTAGGATCATCTTTTGCATTTATAGCAGTAATAAATGTGGTAAAAGTAGATTATGGTGATTTAAGATATGCACAAGGTGGAATGTTCGTAGCTGGTCTTTTATATGTACTAACATCATTCCTTATAAAGAAAATAGGTGTAAATAAAGTTAAAAGAGTACTACCGGCACAAGTGGTTGGACCTATGATTATGGTGATAGGTTTAAATTTACTACCAACAGCATTAAATATGGCAAGTAAAAATTTAATTTTAGCAGCTATAACCCTTGGAACAACATTAATGATAAGATTTTTCGGAAGAGGTTTTATTAAACAAATAGCAATACTTATAGGAGTGGCTGTAGGATATACAGTTGCACTTTTTATAGGTTTCGTAGATACAACTGCTATAAGTCAAGCAACTCTATTTTCAATTCCAAACTTTACATTGCCAAAATTTAATATAGGTGCAATAGCTATAATAGCACCAGTTGTACTTGCAGTATTTATGGAACATATAGGTGATATAACAACAAATGGAATGGTAGTTGGTAAGAATTTTATAGAAGATCCTGGTTTAAATAGAACATTCCTTGGAGATGGACTAGCTACATTAACTGCTTCATTATTAGGAGGACCTGCAAATACAACATATGGAGAAAATACAGGTGTACTTGCAGTTACTAAGAATTATGATCCATCATTATTAAGATTAGCAGCAGTATTTGCTATAGCACTTAGTCTTATATCAAAATTCGGTGTAGCAATAAGAACTATTCCAGAGCCAGTAATGGGAGGCATAAGTTTGATGTTATTTACTATGATAGCTATAGTAGGTACTAAAACAATAAAAAATGAAAATGTTAAATTCAATTGGAAAAATATTATAATAATGGGGTCAATATTATTTGTAGGTTTAATAGCACCGTATATAAACCCTATGTTAAATGAAAATTTTGGATTTATTATAGGACTTAAAATAACAGAAACTGTTACAATATCTGGATTAAGTTTTGCAGCAATAGTTGGAGTAATATTAAATTTAGTATTAAATGGTGTAGGGAAAAAGGAAACTGAAAATAGTAAATAACTTATATATAAATATGTAACAGCATAAAGGCAAAGGTCAGAAGTGATGAATATCACATCCTGACCTTTGCTTTTATAAATTTTATTAAAAAATAAATATAATCAATTATTTTTCTAATCACAACATCCTAACATTAATCATAGTGTGTATATTATAGATTAATTTAGGGGGTTTTTATTTGAGAAGAGAAGCATATAAAAAAAATGATAATAGAATTGAATCACATAAATGTGATGAAAGTAGAAATATTAAGGGAAATATAATTGTACACACATTAATGGATAGCATAAATGGGGAAAAGTTAGAAGGGATAAAGATAAATTTATATAGAATAAATGGGGTATCACCTTATCTTGTAGTAAGTAAATATAGTGATGAAAATGGAAGGGTGGAATTTTCAAACATAGAGGATGGAAATTATAGAATAATAGAAATTATAGATAAAAAATTATATGAAAAACCATCGTATATAAGATGGAATGAAATAAATATTTCAAATTATTCAAAAGAAGAAACTGTATATATAATAAATAAAAAGAAGAAAACATATATAAATTAAGGCTTAGTATTTTATAAAATAAGGAGGATGGTATATAAAGTCATCCTCCTTATAATTAATTATTTAATTCTTCGCTTAAGTTTTCCCATTCTTCATATAAAGATTCGATTTTTAATTCTGTTTCTGAAATTTCATGATTTACTCTTTCAGCCTCTTTAGGATCTGAATAAATTTCTTCTAAACATAAATCATTATTTAACTTTTCTAGTAATTCTTCAGACTCTGATATTTCATTTTCGACTTCTCTAAGTCGAGTTCTTTTAACTCTTATTTCTTTTTGAGCAAGTTTAACCTTTTTTTTCTCATCTTTAACTTGAGTTTTTGTTTTACCGTTAGCTATTTCTTCATAAGATTCAAAACGAGTTGGATTTTCTTTCTTTTCTATATAATAATTATAATTACCAAGATATTCAGTCATCTCATTTTCTTTTAATTCAACTATTTTATTTATTACCTTATTCAAGAAGTATCTATCATGAGATACTATAAGCATACTACCATCATAATTTAATATAGCATCTTCTAGAGCCTCTCTAGATGGTATATCTAAGTGATTGGTAGGCTCATCTAAAAGAAGAAAATTAGATTGTGATAGCATAAGCTTTAAAATATTTATTCTACATTTTTCGCCACCACTTAATGTTTCTATCTTTTTGAAAACATCATCTCCAGTAAATAAGAATGAGCCAAGGGCAGTACGGATTTTAGTTGTTGTTAAATCAGGGAAGGCATCCCAAACTTCATCTAAAATAGTTTTATTATAATCTAAATCAGATTGCTCTTGATCGTAATATCCAATATTAACATTAGCACCTAAAAGTGCTTTACCAGAATCACTTTTTACCTTACCCATTATAATATTAAGTAAAGTTGTTTTACCCCTACCATTTTCACCTATTAAAGCAACCTTTTCGCCTCTCTTTAAGTCAAAAGATACATTGCTAAATAACTTCGTATCTCCAAAGGATTTTGCAAGATTCTCAATATGAAGAACATCATGTCCGCTTTTAACAATGGTCTCAAAAGCAATTTTAGAAGCTCCTTTTTCTTTATCTGGTGCATCTAATCTTTCAAGCTTCTCTAAAGCTTTTTCTCTACTTTCAGCTTTTCTAATACTTTTTTCTCTATTAAATGATCTGAATTTTTGTATTATTTCTTCTTGTCTCTTTATTTCAGCTTGTTGAAGGTTATAAGCTTTAAGCTGAGTTTCATAGTCCTTTTCTCTAAGTTCTAAATACTTAGTATAAGGAGCATTATAACAATTAACATGACCATTTATAACTTGAAATGTTTTATTTGTAACAGCATCTAAGAAGAATCTATCATGGGATATTACTAAAAGTGTTCCTTTATATGTACTTAAGAATTCTTCAAGCCATTCGATTGCTTCTAAATCAAGATGATTAGTAGGTTCATCTAGAAGTAATATATCTGGAGACTGAAGTAAAAGCTTACATAATGCTACACGAGTTTTTTGACCTCCACTTAAATTTTCAATTAAATTATTAAAGTCTTCTTCTAAAAAACCAAGACCTTTTAAGACCTTTGCTATATCACCTTTATATGTATAACCACCCCTATGGGAATAAAGTTCTTGTGCAGTAGTATAATCTTTAATTAACTTTTCATGGTATGATGCATTATCTTCATCATAGGGTTCATTCATTTTAGTTTCTAAAGATTTAATTTTATTTTCTAAATCTATTAAATTTTTAAATACACTACATGCCTCATCGTAAATTGTATTTTCTGAATCAAGGTTAAGATGTTGTGAAAGATATCCTATTGTTTTATTTTTATCTACAAAAATATCTCCGGAATCTGGAGTTAGATTTTTTGATAATATTTTAAATAGGGTTGATTTACCTTCTCCATTGGGTCCAATTAAACCTACCTTGTCTCCTTCATTAATAGATATTGTTACATCTTTTAATACCTCTTGTATACCATAACTTTTTTTTATATTTCTACAACTTAAAACAATCATAATATATCCTCACTTATAAATTTTAATACTTATCATATTTCTTAATTATACTATTTATAAGGGTTTATATCAATTTCATGAATTAGAAAAGGTTTTATTATTTATAAATAAATGATAAGATTAGATTATAAAATACATAGGCATTTTAAGTTGGAGGGTAAAATGAATGATAATAATAATGCAATAAAGGGGAATATATCTTTAAAGAAAAAGAAAAAGGAATTAAATTTGTATAATTCTGCATATGAACTTTTTAAGGAAAAAGGAATAAATAGTACTTCTATCGATGAGATAGTAAAGAGCGCAGGAGTTGCAAAAGGAACATTTTATTTATATTTTAAAGATAAATATGATGTAGTTAATAAGCTTATATTATTAAAGGGGTCTACACTTATAGAAGAGGCATTTGAGGCTACTAAGGATAGACAATTTGTAGAATTTGAAGATATGGTATTGTATTTTACAGAATACATAATAGATTATTTTAAAGAAAATAAACTACTATTAAAAGTTATAAATAAGAATTTTTCTCATGTTATACATAGGAATGCTAAGATAATGGATGAGGATAAGAAGGTTATTGAGATTATAGATATATTCTTAAAAGAATTAATTAAAAGGGGACTATCAGAGGATGAGGGTAAGATAACTCTTTTTATGATAATAGAGTTAGTTGGTAGTGTATGTTATAGTTCTATAATTTTAAATGAACCTGATGACATTGAAGTTATAAAGCCAATATTATTTAAAAAAATAAAGATGATGCTTAAATAGTTAAAAGCCAAGTAAATTTTAATTACTTGGCTTTATTAGTCTATACTAATCTTGTCTACCATCTCTTGCTAATATAAATCCAAGCTGTGGTTCACCATTTAATAGTCCTATTACATAAATAGTTTGAAATTCCCCAGGGGTCAACGAAATGCCAGAAAGAGTTTTGCTTATTGCACTTGCACCTGAAAATGAAAGTTTAAAATCATATATTCCAGGAGAAAGCGGATAGTAGCCTGTTGTTTCTAAATATTCTACATCATTAAAAAGATTCTCTCCATTTTTAAGACCAAGTGTAATTAATGGTGCATTTGGAGAAAGATTAATAAATCTTAAAAAGCAAATATCTTTACCAGCTTTTGAACCAGCATCTTTTAAGGCGAATAATGTTAATACATTATTATTTGTTACTATACATATAGTATTTGAGATTCCAGGAATAACATCAGTTGATTGAGTAAGTAATGGAGTATCATATGTTCCTGATTTATAAACTTCTATACTATAACCACTTGGAGAAAGTTCTACATAATCACTTAAATCCCCAAATTTCACATTAGAAGCAAGTAGAGTCCCATCTGCATATATATCTATTGAAGGAATGCCAGGAGATGAATGTATAAATCTTACTTTTCCTTTTAAATCAGGAAGGGTCTCTCTTAACATAAACATTAAAATTCACCTACTCTCTATTACAATAAATATTACTTAAAGCTATAATACGTTTAATTAATGTTTTAGCAATTGGGAAAGGAATTCTATAAGATTCCATAGTTTTTAAAATTAAAGGATTATTTGCTCTTATTCTCTGGAAAATTTGCTCAGGATTACATTTTTTACCGTATCTTGTATATGATCCTAAAAGTTCATTTTCATCTAAATCCATATCAAATTCTCTTAAAATATCAGTCGGTGTTGGAACACCAGTAGTGGTATCTATTGGTGTACTAGAAGTATTATTGTATGAGTAAAGCTCGGATGGAACTCCTAATGCAGTGTTAATAGCTTGGTCTCTTAAGTCTATTTGGCTTCCTAATGAATATGGAATTTTATTAGATCTATAACCGTGAGAATTTTCTATATCTAAGCTATCCACATTAATTATAGGTGCCCATCCAGAATTAAGGTTATTATATGGTGCAGATGACTCAAAAGCTTCAAATTCATTTTCTTCATCAGTTATAGACATATATTTTTTATCTGGTTTCATTTTATACCTCCAAAGAATACTATATATTAAATATATGAAATCTAAACAGTCTTGTTACTTTAATAAATATTCATAATAGACGATGTATAGAACCATAATATGTATAGAGTAATAAATAGAACAATAGTAAATGATAGGAATATATTATATAGTGGAGGGATAACAAATGGATATAAGAAAAAATATACTAAGAGAGGAACTTCTCGGGATAGAAAGCAAAATTAAGTTAGGTAATGGTAGAGAAGTTTGCCAAATTAATTTTGATAATGCTGCAACAACACCTCCATTAAAAAGTGTAATAGAGTACATCGAGCTATTGAGTAAGTATTATGCATCAATTGGAAGAGGAACAGGGCAAAAAGCTACCTTTACAACTGATTTATACAATAGTGCTAGAGAGTATTTATTAGACTTTTTTAATGTTAAAAATAAAGAGGAATATACAACTATATTTGTTAATAATGCAACGGATGGAATAAATAAAATAGCAGAAACATTGCTTTGTAAAAATGACATAGTATTAACAACAAGAATGGAGCATCATTCAAATGATTTACCTTGGAGAGTCAATGGAAGAGTTGATTATGTTGAGGTTGATGATAAAGGTAGATTGGATTATGATTCTCTTAATAGGAAATTAAATGAATACAGTGGTAGAGTGAAATTTTTAAGTGTAACTGGTGCATCTAATGTTACAGGATATATTAATGATATTCATAGAATAAGCAAGTTAGTTCATAAACATGGAGGAAAAATAATTGTAGATGGAGCTCAATTAGTTCCTCATATTAAAGTTGATATGAGCGGAAAGGATAGTAGTGAAAGCATAGATTTTCTTGTTTTTTCAGCTCATAAGTTATATGCTCCATTTGGTAGTGGAGCAATAATTGGAAGGAAGGATGATTTTAATTCAAAATCCCCTGATAAACAAGGTGGGGGAACAGTAGAACTAGTTAAAGACTGGGACGTTAAATTTTTAGATACTCCAGAAAGAAATGAAGCAGGAACTCCAAACTTTTTTGGCGTATTGTCTATGATAAAATCATTAAAAAAGCTTGAAGATATAGGATTTGACTATTTAATAGCTAGAGAAAGATGTCTTTTTAATATTTTAAATAATGAAATAAAAAATATACCTCATGTAATAACTTACGGAGATACGGAAAATATTGATGATAGACTAGGTATTAGTGTTTTTAATATTGAAGGAATGTATCACAAAGATGTTGCAAGTATTTTGGCAATGGAGAAAGGAATAGCCGTAAGACACGGATGGTTCTGTGCACATCCTTATTGTAGAAGACTTATGGGAATAGATGAGATAGAGGCAGAAAAATATTTAAAAGATTCAAGTAAAAAGATGTATGGTATGATAAGAGTAAGTTTATCACCTTACAATACTATAGAAGAGATTAATGAATTATTAAATGAGATTGAGTATATATCAAAGAAGTATAGAAAAGCTAAGTAATTATTAGGGTGATGGAGCAAATATGAAGAGGTGTGTTTATTGTAATAGAGAGATATCACTTAATTATTTGTTAAAGCAAAGGGGAGAAGATACTATAAAATGTCCATATTGTACAAAGGAATTAAAGGTAAATAAAATATCAAAATTACTAGGAACATCATTATTAATTTTAGTAATTGCTATCATAATAATATTGCCATGTAGATATAACATTAAAATAATATCTGTAGTAGGTTGGACATTTATATGTAATTATTTATTGAGGCCACTTATTTATGTATATGAATAAAAGCACAGCTATAAAGTCTGTGCTTTTATTTTGGTCATATTATTTATTGAAAACTTTATACTTTGGAAGATTATCTTCAAAGCATAAAGAAGGAGTTCCTTCAAAAAGAGGTGAGAAGTATTCATAAGCTTCTTCAGTTAAATTATTTCCTTCTTCATTAATCCATTCTGTAGGGAAATATTTAACATTATTTGCAACCTTTGAAGCATCAACTTCAAAGAATGATGTTTTATAAGGTGAATTTTGATCTCTTTTTATAGCCACCATAGATCCATTCTTATTTTCTTTAGCATATTTTAAGGCTTCATAACCTGCAAGGTAAGCTTCTTCTATATCTAATTTTGATGAACAGTGCATAGCACATCTTTGAAGCACACCAAGCTCTAGTGCCTTAACTCTAGTTGTTATACCAGCTGTTAGTATAAGCTTTCTTAAACATTCACTTACACCACCTAATTGGGCATGTCCAAATGTATCCTGTGAGACACAATCAAATTCAGTTAAGAACTTACCATCTTCAGTTCTTAAACCCTCAGAAGCTACTATGTAAACTTGATTTTGTTCTTTAAATTTTTTTCTAACATCCATTAGGAACTTTTCTTTATCAAAAGCTCTTTCAGGTAAATATATAAAATCTGCTACTTGTGTACCATTTATTTTAGCACAGCATGCAGAAGCTGCAAGCCATCCTGTATCTCTACCCATTGTTTCAATTATAAATATTCCATTGTTACTGTAAACTGATGAGTCTAGATAAGTTTCAAGTACAGCTGTTGAAATAAACTTAGCAGCACTTCCAAAGCCAGGGGTATGATCAGTATACATTAAATCATTATCTATAGTTTTTGGAATACCTATAAATTTTATGTTTAATCCGTTATCTTTTGCATATTTTGATAGTTTTGCTGTTGTATCCATTGAATCATTTCCACCTACATAGAAAAATGCTTCAATATTTAATTCTGATAAAATATTAAATAATTTATCATATTCATCAGTTGACTCATTAATTGATTTTAATTTATATCTACAAGAACCTAATCCTGATGAAGGAGTATATGTGAATGTATTTAATTCTTCCTCAGTTTTAGCGGATAACTCAATTATTTTTTTATTTAATATACCTTCTATTCCATTTAATCCACCATAGACCTTATCATATAACTTTAATTCCTCGTTTGCTTTGACTAAACCAACGACACTTGAATTAATTACTGAAGTTGGCCCTCCTGATTGTGCAATAATACAATTTGACATAAATACTCTCCTTTAGAACAACATATATTTAGCATATGTGATATACTATTTAAAAATTAATCTACTCTGTTTAATACTATACATTAAAAAAGTGATAAAATAAAGACTTTTTATGAAAAAAATTTGAATAAATAAAAAAAGAATAATTTATAAGAGTTACTACTAATAATAATAGTAAAGTAATTTTAAGTGAAAGGTTAAATTTATGAGCATAATAACAGTAGTATTAATAGGTATAGCATTAGCTATGGATGCTTTGGGAGTTACACTTAGTATAGGCGTTTTACCTAATATAAAGAGAAAAATCAAATATACCTATATATTCTCATTTGGTTTTTTTCAGTTTCTTTTTATTTTTTTAGGAGGATTTATAGGCAAGGTGTTTAATAGATTTATTACAATACCTAATGCAATTGGTGGTATAATAGTCGGTGTTATTGGATTTATAATGATATTAGATGCATTAAAACAAAAGGAAGAATCTATATTACTCAAAAAAGGAATGAGTATATTTCTTGGAATATCCGTGAGTATTGATGCATTAGTTATAGGATTTACTATGATGAATGATATATCAATACTTGTATTGCTTTTATACTCAATAATGGTTGGCCTTATAACTATTGTGATATGCTATATAGGCTTTGGGGTATGCGATTACATTAAAAGAATAGATTTTGTAGAAAAGTATGCTAATTTCTTTGGTGGAATCATATTAATTATTATGGCGTTAAAGATGATTTTCTTTTAAAAGGATTTAAAATTATAATAATAAGTGTTAGAATTATTTATATAAAGAGTCTTTTAGCGTATAGAAGAGGGAGTATGTAATGGATATTGAAAAGATATTAAAAGATAAAAATATGAAAATAACAAAAGCTAGAATGAAAATTCTAATGATATTGATAAATGAAAAAGAAGGTATGACAGCAGAAGAACTATTTGATATTTGTAGAGATGAAAATATAAATATAAATTTAAGCACTGTATATAGAACATTAGATTCTTTCTGCGATAATAATATAATAGATAAATATTTGCTTGAAGATGGTGTATCATCATATAAGCTTCATAGTGAGAGTCATAAGCATTTATTAGAATGTGATATATGTCATAAAGAAGTGGAAATGCCATGTCCTATAGGACAAATAGAGGAATTAATTAAAAGGCAAACAGGATTCACCCTAACTGAGCATAATATAGAAATAAAGGGTATATGCGAAACATGTAAAAAAACATCTCAAAAATAAATTTGAGATGTTTTTTATTTAGAAAAGAAATTTTTTAAAATTATAGTAAGTATTAATGAGAATACTGAAACAATTGCGATTGTTCCACCTGGAGCACTGTTAACATAATAAGATAGTGCTAGACCAAACATTATATCTACAAAACCAAAAATTATTGAAAAAATAAGAGTTTTATTAAAATTTTTATTTAGCTGAATAGCAGTTGCAACAGGAACTACTATTATTGATGATATAACAAGTATACCCATTATACGGATAGACATTGAAATAGTTGCACCAATTAAAATTGTAAAAATATAATTTATTAATTTAACTCGTATTCCAGTCGTTTTAGCTCCTTCTTCATCGAAGGTAACATAAACAAGTTTGTTGTAAATAAATAATAATGTTATTAAACAAATAACTCCAGTTATAAAGATTAAAGCTATATCCTGTTTTGTTACTGTAAGGATGCTTCCAAATAAAAATGAGTTAACATTTGCAGAAGCTTTTCCACTACTTATTAGTATTATAGCAATACCTAAACTTAAAGTAAGTACAATTGACATTACAAGTTCTGCGTAACGTTTATAGTAATCTCTTAAAAATTCGATTATAAGAGCACAAAGTGTAGTAAATAAAAAAGCAGTTATCATAGGATTAACTCCCACAACAAGTCCTATTGCAACTCCAGCAAAGGAAGAGTGAGATAGAGTATCGCCAATCATTGAGTATCTTCTAAGTACTAAGAAAAGTCCGATGAAAGGGCATAGAATTGATATAATACCTCCTGCAATAAAAGCATTACGCATAAAGTCTAATTCGAACATAAAGTTTTACACCTTTCTATATCTATAAATTCAATATTTTTTTATCAAGAGAAGCTCTATAATTTATATACTGAGCTTTAGTATATAACGTAGGAACACCGGCTACAACGTGTAGTATATGGGTTGAATATTTTAAAGCAAGTTCAATATTATGCTCTACAGAAATTATAGTTTTACCATTTTCTTTATTTAATTTATTAAGTAATGCATAAATTGACAACTGATTTTTAAAGTCAACACCAGTTGAAGGCTCATCTAATATTATAAGCTCTGGGTTACCCATAAGAGCTCTCGCAATAAATACTCTTTGTTGTTGTCCTCCTGAGAGACTTCCAATTAACTTGTTAGTAAAGTCTAACATATTTACTCTCTCTAAAGCTTCTTTAATTTCATTTTTGTTTTTAACTCCTATTGAGTTACCATGTGTTTTAAGAACTTCATAGACAGAAATGGGAAATTGAGAGTTAAAACTTTCAATTTTTTGTGGAACATAAGCAATTCCCTTCGCATCTATATTTATACTACCTGATGTAGGTTTTAGTAGACCAAGTATTAATTTTAATAGAGTAGTCTTTGCACACCCATTTTCTCCTATTATAGAAAGGTAAACACCTTTTGGTATGTTTAAATTAACATTTTCTATAAGATAAGGAGGTTTGTTTGTATATGAAAATGTAAGATTATTTATATTAATCAAATTATCATCTCCTAAAAATAATTACCCCTTATTATACACTTTTATGCAAATGATTTGCAAGATTAATTGTTTTATTTTAATATATAAGAATTTTCTAGCTTCCAAGAATTATTTTTTTTCCTTAAATGGCACTCAACCTTTCTAGATTGATGAGGTTTTTCTTTAGATAATCCTGATGCATCAACAACTGCTGTATCTCCATCTGAAAATTTAAGTTCCATAGTCTGAACTCTAAGAAGGGCATTATCTACATTAGTAGTCATAAGATATTCAACAGCAGTAGATATATCTTGACATTTAACATAAGCAAATACTTTCTTTGCTGTAAATGCAGTTAATGCTATTATGAGTACGATGATTAAGGTAACTAATCTTCTTCTCTTTTTTTGGTTTATTAAAAAACGTTCTCTTCGGCTAAGTCTTTTATTTCGAGGTCTTCTTCTATTATTGCCCATAATATCACTCCTTAAAATACTTTATAATAAAATATTACCATATTTTTCCATAAAGTAAAGAATATTATATTTAATATTTCATAAAATAGTAGGTATGGTTTATAATAAGAACAACTGAAGAATTTTAAGAGTTAGAAAGGAAGATTAATATGGATTTTTCAAGCTTAGTTTTAATGGAGAAAGATAAAGATACAGGATTTATTTCCAAAGAATTAGGAAGTTTTAGCGTTGATGAAGGTGCTTTATTTGTAAGAAAATTTTTTGTAGAAGATGGAGTTGTTAATTTATACTTTGATACAAATAAAGATGTTGAAGAATGGGAATATTCAGCAATATATGATTTATTTAATGAAGAAGGATTTAAAGAAAAAGGATATGAATTAGAGGAAGATTTAGAAGAGTATAATCCTACATTTATTATAAAATTTGAATATGATGAAGAATATAGCAAAATACAAGAAAAGTTAAATGAGATTATTGGATTAATAAAAACTGAAATGGAAAATGTATTTAAGAATATAGAAGGAAAAGAAGAAGAATATAAGGAAGAAGTTTAGAACTTCATATAAAAGCATATAATAAAAGAAAACTTATAATAGGTGAGGCAAAGGCTTCACCTATTAATATAATTTAATGAAAAGAAATATTTTTAACTATAAAAAGGAGGAATTTATATGGCTCAAAATGTTTTAAAAAATAGAGATGAAATAAAAGAAGATGATAAGTGGAAAATTGAAAAAATCTATGCATCAAATGATGAGTGGGAAAAGGATTTTACAAAGCTTAAAGGTGAAGCACCAAAATTAAGAGAATTTCAGGGTAAGCTTAACAAGCCAGAAGTGATTTTAGAATATTTAAAGTTATCAGAAAAAACTTCTCGTTTAGCTGAGAGACTTTATGTATATGCACACCTAAAAAGTGATGAGGATACAGCTAATAATGAAAATCAAGCTAGAATGAGTAAAGTTGATAGCTATATGGCTGAATTATCAAGCTATTCTGCATATTTTGTACCAGAAATATTATCATTAGGAGAAAATTATATAAAGAAAGCAATTGAAGAAGTAGCAGATCTTAAAGAATACGAATTTATATTCGAAAATATACTAAAAGAAAAAGATCATGTATTAAGCAAAGAAATGGAAGAACTAATGGCACAAGTTTCAGACTGTTTAGATGCTCCATCTTCAATACAAAGCATGCTTAGTAATGCTGATATGACTTTCTCTAAAATTAAAGATGAGAATGGAGAGTTAGTTGAATTAACAGAGGGGAATTATTCTTCATTTATAAAATCAAAAAATAGAGCTGTAAGAGAAGAAGCATTTAAGGCTTTATTTTCTCAATATAGTAAACTTAAAAATACATTTGCAACAACTTTAAGTTCATCAATTAAGAATTTTTCTTTTGATGCAAGAGTAAGAAAGTATAATTCTTGTCTAGAAGCTTCTCTTAAACCTAATAATATTCCTATAGAAGTTTATAAGGAAGCTTTAAATACTATAGATAAGAATTTAAGTTCTCTTCATAGATATATTTCACTTAAAAAGAAGATGCTAGGACTTGAAGAAATGCATATGTATGATTTATATGTTCCAGTTATAGAAATAGAAAAGGATCACATAGAATTTAATGAAGGTGTAAAGCTTGCAATAGATGGACTTAATCCTTTAGGAGAAGAGTATCTTAATATATTTAAAGAAGGAATAAATTCAGGCTGGATAGATAAATATCAAAATAAAGGCAAAAGAGGGGGAGCATACTCTTGGGGATCTTACGATACAATGCCTTATGTTTTATTAAATTATAATTATGAGCTTAATGATGTATCTACATTAGTTCATGAAATGGGTCATTCAATTCATTCATATTATTCAAGAAAGAATCAACCATACTTCTATGCAGGATACACATTATTCTGTGCAGAGGTTGCTTCAACAACTAATGAAGCATTACTTATACACTATTTAATTGACAAAGAAACAGATAAAAAGAGAAAATTATACTTAATAAATCAAGAACTTGAACAAATTAGAACTACTGTATTTAGACAATTAATGTTTGCAGAATTCGAACTTTATACTCATGAAAGTATAGAAAGTGGAAATCCACTTACAGCTTCAGAATATTCAAGTAAATGGCATGAATTAAATGTTAAGTATTTTGGTGATGAGATGATTGTAGATGAAGATATTGATATTGAATGGGCAAGAATACCTCATTTCTACTCAGACTTTTATGTATATCAATATGCAACAGGATATGCAGCTGCATCAGCCTTTGCAAATTCTATATTAAATAAAGAAGAAAATGCTGTAGAGAAATACAAATCATTCTTAAAGAGTGGTGGAAGTGACTATCCTATAAATATATTAAAAAATGCAGGTGTTGATATGACTACATCAAAACCTTTAGAAGCTACAATTAAAAGATTTAATGAACTTTTAGATATGTTAGAAGAAAATCTATAGATTAAATATAAATCAATCTAATTTCCTAAGTCATATAAAACTTAGGAGTATTAGATTGATTTTTTAATATTTCTTATTAATTCTATAAATAGAATAGTATTTTCTTTGAAAAGTTTAAATGTATATTTTATAATGTATTTAAAGATTAAAAATAGTGGAGGAAATATGAGAGACTTTAATCAAAGAGTTTATGAGTTTCTTTCAAGTACTCAAGGCTTTTATATGCAACAATATTATAGTAATTTTTATAAAGAAGATAGATGGATTGCTATTAAAGATTTAGAGGAAGGCATATATGCTGTAATAATATCAAAGGATTCAAATGAAGACATTGATTATGATGAAGCTTTTAGGTATTTAAGTAGTTTAGGAAAGAGATTTTTATTAAATAGTATTGTACTTGTACAAGGTGATTATATAAGAGGGGATAACCCTCATAGGAGTAAGCTGGTATATAATATAAATAATATGGAGGTTACGCACTGTGATGAAGGGTGTATACCTTTAAAAGAATGTTTAGAAATTATAAATAAAGAAAGAGTATCTGTAAATAATAAAAAAAGAATATTAGATATTTTTAGAGAAAGTCCTGTAACTAGTATGCTTATTTTAATAAATGTTATTGTTTTTATAATAACAGCTATAGTATCTAAAAGTATAGTAGATATAAATACAAGGGTATTAATTGAATTTGGAGCAAAAGTAAATTATTTAATAAATCAAGGAGAAGTTTGGAGATTAATAACATGTGCCTTTCTGCATGGTGGAATTATGCATATAGCATTTAATATGTATTCATTATTCATTGTAGGTACAGTTGTAGAGAAAATATATGGATGGAAGAAATATTTATCTATATATTTATTTTCAAGTATAACTTCAAGTTTATTAGGATATATTTTAGGTCCAAATATGATATCAGTTGGAGCTTCAGGAGCTATATTCGGTATATTAGGAGCCTTTTTATGGTTTGCATTAAGGGAAAAGAAACATCTTCAAAGAGGTGTTTTAGGTAATATAATAGCAGTTATTATATTAAATTTATATATAGGATTTACTTCATCAAGTATAGATAATTTAGGACATATAGGAGGTTTTATAGGAGGTTTCATCCTTGCTATACCATTTTATCGTAGTAAAAAACATAATATTAATTAGGGGGTATTTATGAAAAAATTAACTTATGATAGCGTTATAACATATTTATTTTTAATATTATTAGCTATCACAACAGTATGGGATGTAATTTATAGAGAGGGAGAAAAGTTACCTAGGATAGTATTAATTCTAGTTACTGTAGGTCTACTTAAATTATTTTGCAGATATACATTTTTTGGAAAATCTAAAATGACATATGTAGCTATCCTTATATTTATATTCTTTTCAATGTATTTAGCAAATGTATTAAACTTTTATGCAATAGAAGGATATGATAAAATGCTTCATCTTGCATCAGGTTTATTAATAGGAGTTATTGGTTTTGCAATATACACATATTTATTTAATCCTAAAAAGAATAAAGGTATAAAACCTTTTGCTATGGTCTTATTTACTATAATGTTTGCAGTAGCTTGTGCTGGTGTATGGGAAATATGGGAGTTTACAACAGATAGTTTGTTTGGATTAACAGCTCAAAATGGACTAGAGGATACAATGTACGATATTATATGTGGAACAATTGGAGGTATAATGGTAACTATACCAATATATTTATATTCAAAAGGTGGAAAGAATAAGTTACTAGACAAAATGATAAAAGAGATAACTGATTAGTTAATAAGTTAATAAGTTAATATAAGGAGAATAGATAAACATCTATTCTCTTTCTAATTATAGAAATAATACATAGAGAGTGCATTATATAAGTTTTTTTTGAAGGCTAATTTATATAAATATTCTTTAGCTTTTTTTAATTTTTTATCATTAAATAGTTTATTAAAGTGATTTATTTCACTTTTAGTTAAATTATCTTCAAGTTCTAAATAGACTTCTTTAAGAGTGCTTATAGAACATTCAAAGGAAGGTTCTGAATAAATAAATCTATCTATAAATTTATAAAACTCTATTATTCCTTCAGTATTTAATATATATTTAGATTTTTCAAAGACATCCTTTCCTTTTTCTTTAAGATAATATTTATAAGATTCTAATTCTTTAATCTTAGATTCTTCGGATAAAGTTCCTTTTAATTCGCTCAGTAAATGTATAGTTTTAATTGCAGAAAAATCTTTATCTTTAACTTCTGTCATTATATCAATATCTAATCCATTTAAAGAATCTATATAATTTAAGAATCCATTACAAGATATAGTACTAGAATGAGATCCTTTCTTTTTAATTTTATTTTGTTCACTGTAATGAACTTTAATCGTGCCATCTTCTTTATGCCAAGTCTCATTAATGCTATTTAAGATTGAACAATTATCACCTTCATGACCTTCATAGCAAGTATAGTGTAAATTATCATATATTATTGGAATAGAGCATTTTTCACTTATATATAACAAATCTTTTATTCTGTAATTTTTTTCATCATTCTCAATTACTAGTCTTTTCTTTATATTTCTAGAAAGTAAATTATAATTATTAATAAAATTATCTATTGCTAATCTTTTATTGTTATATACTCCACCAACATGAAGTATAATCTTACAATCAGAGTCCAAGTTTAAGCTATCTAAAAATTTACAGTGATATTCTAAATCTCTAATTGATTTAGAAACTGTAGCCTTATTATGACTATTCAAAACAGTATATTGTCCAGGGTGCATTGATACTCTAACAGAATTCTTTTTTATTAAATCACCTATTTCCTTTAGATCTTTTTTAAAATAACTTTCCCAATCAAAAGTATTTATTTCGTGACTTGCAAAAGGAATTATATCAGAACTAATTCTGAATAAGTATATTTCATTAGAAATATTATAATTTAAAATATCTATTAGATTATTTAAATTATTAGATATGCAATTTATTAAAATATCTTCTGAATAGTTTTTTAGAATAAATGATTTTGTTGTTTTATTTGGAACTCTAAGTGGGGTACAGGCATAACCAATTTTCATTTTTATATCTCCTAAATATTTAATAGTTTTAATAATAGTTTTAATAATAGTTTTAATAAAATAGGCTTAAAGAATACATAATAAATATGAATAAAGAAAACTTTTTCATTTTTACTTAAATTTACATATTAACAAAATATTATTTTAAATTTTAAAAAAATGAGAAAATTCTAAAAAATTAATGTATTTTATAGTAAAATATATTAAAAAGTTGTATTATATAAATAAATTACTAAATGAGAAGGGGCGTTAAATTTATGAATGGAAAACAATATGTTGAAAATGTACTAGAACAAGTAAAGTTAAGAAATAGTGGTGAAAATGAATTTTTAGATGCAGTAACAGAAGTTATGAATTCATTAGTTCCTGTTTTTGATAAGAATCCGAAATTCATAGAGAATGGTATATTAGAGAGAATAGTAGAACCAGAAAGACAAATATTCTTTAGAGTACCTTGGGTCGATGATAGTGGAAAGGTTCAAGTAAATAGAGGGTTCAGAGTTCAATTTAATAGTGCAATAGGGCCATATAAAGGCGGTCTTAGATTCCATCCATCAGTAAACCAAAGTATTATTAAGTTCTTAGGATTTGAACAAATATTTAAAAACTCGCTTACAGGATTACCAATAGGCGGAGGTAAGGGAGGATCAGATTTTGATCCTAAAGGAAAATCAGATAATGAAGTTATGAGATTTTGTCAAAGTTTTATGGCAGAACTTTGCAAACATATTGGAAGTAATATAGATGTACCAGCTGGAGATATAGGAGTTGGTGGTAGAGAAATAGGTTATATGTATGGATATTACAAAAAAATAAGAAATACAAGTGAACAAGGAGTGTTAACAGGTAAAGGTCTAACTTATGGTGGTAGTCTTGGAAGAAAAGAAGCTACTGGTTATGGATTAGTTTTCTTTACTGAAGAAATGCTTAAGGATAACGGAACTAGTTTTTATGGAAAAACTGTTGTTATATCAGGTTCAGGAAATGTTGCTATATATGCAGCAGAAAAAGCAACTGAACTTGGAGCTAAAGTTATAGCACTTAGTGATTCAAATGGTTATATATATGATGAAAATGGAATTAACTTAGATGTGATTAAAGAAATAAAAGAAGTTAAAAGAGGAAGAATTAAAGAATATTTAGATTTTGTTAAAACTGCTAAATATGAAGATGGATTCAGAAATATATGGAAAATTAAATGTGATATAGCATTACCTTGTGCAACTCAAGGTGAGATAAATAAAGAGTCAGCAGAAATACTTGTTGAAAATGGAGTAATTGCAGTATCTGAAGGCGCAAATATGCCATCAACACTTGAGGCCATAGAAGTGCTACAAAGTAATAAAGTTATGTTTGGACCTGCAAAAGCTGCCAATGCTGGTGGAGTTGCTTGTTCAGCACTTGAAATGTCACAAAATAGTATTAGACTATCATGGAGTGAAGAAGAAGTTCTAGATAAACTTAAAGATATAATGGTAGCAATATATAAAAATTCAAGTGAAGCTGCTAAGGAATACGGAGAAGAAGGAAATATATTAATGGGTGCAAATATTGCAGGTTTCTTAAAAGTTGCAGATGCAATGATGGCTCAAGGTATAGTTTAGTTAAAAAATGGAGAAAGTAGACTTTAGAAGGGTCTGCTTTTTTTTATATTTATTTAAAAAAATTGCGTTTGAAATATGTGTAAAACTAAGGGTTTTAGCAATTCTTAAATATTTTTAATTTTTATATACTTGATTTTTACACTATGTTGAATTATATTTAAAAGGACGTACTTTTAGAGAAAATAGAAAATGAATGGGGAAGAATTTCCATTTGTCATTAGGAGTGAATTTAATGGGAAACTTAATTTATGCTGTAACAGCAGCGTTTCAATTTTTCGTATTCTTTATAACTATGTATTATTTAATACTAGCTTTCTTCGGATTATTTAGAAGAAAAGAGAAGAAAAATTACACACCAACTAAAAAGTTTGCAATGATAGTAGCGGCTCATAATGAGGAAGTAGTTATAGGTAAGCTTATTGAGAGCATGCAGAAACTTAATTATCCAAAGGAATTATATGATGTTTTCGTAATAGCAGATAACTGTACGGATAAGACTGCGGAAATATCAAGAAATTACGGAGTTAATGTATTCGAACGTTTTAACAAAGATAAGAGAGGTAAAGGTTATGCTCTTGAGTGGATGTTCGATAAACTTTTTAAAATGAATGAAAAATATGATGCTATTTGTATATTTGATGCAGATAATCTAGTGCATGAAGATTTCTTAAAAGAAATAAACTCAAAGATGCTAGAAGGATATAAAGTTGTACAAGGATATATTGATAGTAAAAATCCAAATGACTCTTGGATTGCAACAGCGTATTCAATAGCCTTTTGGTCACAAAATAGAATGTTCCAATTAGCAAGAAATAATGTTGGATTCTCAAACCAATTAGGTGGAACTGGATTTGCAATTGACACAGGAATGTTACAAGAATTAGGATGGGGAGCAACATGTCTTACAGAAGATTTGGAATTTACTTGTAAACTTGTATCTAACGGAGAAAAAGTTGGTTGGGCACATGATGCAAGAATATTCGATGAAAAACCATTAACATTAAAACAATCTTGGTCACAAAGAAAGAGATGGATGCAAGGATTTACAGATGTTGCATCAAGATACTTCTTTAAACTTATAAAAGCTTCAATAAAGCAAAGAAAGTGGTATATGTTTGATTGTGCATTATACGTAATGCAACCATTTGTTACATTGCTACTTGGTTTGTCAGCAGTACTTACTTTAGTGCAAGGAAATCTTGGAGCACCAGATGTCTTTGTTATAAGTAGTGTATTTAGTGATGTAGGTTGGAAGATATTTATAATATGCCAATTCTTAATTACACCATTAGTATTAAAACTTGAGAAGAAAGTTTCAACAGGATTCTTTGCTATAATATTTATATATTCAATGAATGTGTTTATATTACCAATATTATCAACTAAAATAGATAGTATGTATGCATTTACGATAGTATCAGCTGCGTATAATTTAGTAATGTTAGTAATTACATTTATATGCTTAGGAAAAAGTGGTTTACTATTATTTATCAGATTCTTATTATATGGATTATATACTTTAACTTGGATTCCAATTACGGTTCAAGGTATTATAAATAAGAATAATAAAGAATGGAGTCACACTAAGCACGTAAGAAATGTTGAAATATGTGATTTGTAAAATAAAGGTTTAAGACTTTGATTAGTCTTAAACCTTTTTTTGAATTTAAAAAGTCATAAATGATGATAATAAGTAATATAAATTATTTTGCAATAACTTAATATATAGTACAAGAAAAGTTTACCTATAAATTGATAATATATTATTTAAGGGTGTATACTTAAATTAATAAAGATTAGGAGGAGAGGTTTATGAAAAATTTTGATTATTCAATTAAAACAGAAGTCTATTTTGGAAAAGGCAAAATAAGAAGCCTTGGAAGGATATTACAAGGATATGGTGAAAAGGTTTTATTAGTATATGGTGGAGGAAGTATTAAGAAAATTGGATTATATGAAAAAGTTAAATCAATATTAGAAGAAAATAATATTGAATGCATAGAGCTAGGGGGAGTAGATCCTAACCCAAGAATAGAATCAGTAAGGGAAGGGGTTAAGCTTGTACATGAAAATTCTATTGATATGATTTTACCTGTAGGTGGAGGTAGTACTATAGATTGTGCAAAAGCTATATCAGGAGCTAGCTTTTATGATGGTGATCCATGGGAGATAGTAAAGAATCCTTCAAAAATAGAAAAGGCTTTACCTATAATTAGTATATTAACTCTTTCAGCTACAGGATCAGAAATGGATCCATTTGCTGTTATTTCAAATATGGATACAAATGAGAAATTAGGACTTGGTAATGAGATATTAAGACCAGTAGCTTCAATATTAGATCCTGAATATACTTATTCAGTACCTAAAAATCAAACAGCAGCAGGAACAGCTGATATAATGAGCCATGTATTTGAGGTATATTTTAGCAAAACTAAAGATGCATACTTACAAGACAGAATGGCAGAAGGTGTATTAAAAACATGTATTAAGTATGGAGAGATAGCGTATAATGAACCAGAAAATTATGAGGCAAGAGCTAATTTAATGTGGGCATCTAGTTTAGCTATAAATGGATTACTTTCTTGTGGAAAAGAAGGAACAGCTTGGTCAGTTCATCCAATAGAGCATGAATTGAGTGCATTTTATGATATAACTCATGGAGTTGGACTTGCTATATTAACACCTAATTGGATGAAATTTGTTTTGAATGAAGATACATTAGAAAAATTCTATGAATTTGGAGTCAATGTTTGGGATATAGATAAATTACTAGATAAAAAAGAAGTTGCAAATTTAGCTATAGAAAAAACAAGAAATTACTTTAAGAAACTTGGAATTCCAGAAAAACTTAGTGAAATAGGTATTGGAGATGAAAAGTTTGAAATTATGGCCGAAAAAGCAGTAAAGGTTGGAGGCTTAAAATATGGATATAGAGCTTTAAATAAGGATGATGTAATAAGCATATTTAAAGCATCATTATAATTAATAAATTAGGACTTAAGAATTTATATAAATTTTTAAGTCCTAATTTTAATATTAAAAATAATTATATAGGGAACTATAATATTATGTTAATAAAATATTCAAAGATAATCTATTGAATATTTTATTTAAAAGTATAAAATATAATTATCAAAAGAGAAAAATTAGTAATGGAAAACAATTATCGATATAGGTTTTGAATGCTAATTAAAGGAGTGAAGAAAATGAATATAACAGTAAATGGAGAAAAAGTAACAATTAGAGGAGCGGAAGTAAGAGTTGGTCAAGAAGCACCTGATTTTGTTTTATCAGATAATGATTTAAAACCAGTTACATTAAAGGATACAAAGGGAAAGAGAGTATTTCTAACAGTTCCATCATTAGATACACCAGTATGTGATATGGAAGTTAAAAGATTTAATGAAGAAGCTACAAAGTTTAAAGACACTACTATATATGTAGTATCAGTTGATTTACCATTTGCACAAGCAAGATGGTGTGGAGCAGCAGATGTAGGAAATGTAATAACTCTTTCAGATTATAAAGATAGAGTATTTGGAGAAAATTACGGAGTATATATAGAAGAAGTTGGCTTCTTAGCTAGAGCGGTATTCGTTGTAGATGAAAATAATAAAGTTATATATGTAGAATATTGTAAAGATGTAAGTGATCATCCAAACTATGATAAAGTATTAGAGGTCCTAGCTAAATAGTATTATCTAAAAAGATAGAAACATAGAAAAAAATCGTACAAACGTATGTACGATTTTTTTCTTTTTTTATTTTGTAAAAGTATGATAGAATAGAATGGTTAATAAATTGTATAGGGGTCCTTAGTATGTTTAATATAATAGATTATAAAGATATAGTAGATGATAAAGAGTGTATTTTAATTGATGTTAGAAGTCCAAAAGAATATAAAGAAGCTACAATAAAAGGTGCAATTAATATACCTGTACTCTTAGATGATGAAAGAGATATAGTAGGAACACTTTATGTTAGAGAAAGTGTAGAGGCTGCTAGGACTAAGGGGATTGAATTTATATCAAAGAGACTTCCACAGATTTTTAATGATATACAAAACATGTATAATAATGGTGAGAAAAAAATAGTACTTTTCTGTTCAAGAGGCGGTATGCGAAGTGGTAGTATATATTCTCTTTTATATTCATTAGGAATAAAAGTGTATAAATTAAGAGGTGGATATAAAGGGTATAGAAAGTATATAAATGATAATTTTGAGGGAGTAAATAAAGGAGTTAAATATATAGTCTTACATGGAAAGACTGGTGTGGGAAAGACTGAATATTTAAAGGCTTTAAAAGAAAAAGGTTTTGATATACTAGATCTAGAAGGTGCTGCCAATCATAGAGGTTCTTTTTTAGGTAGTATATCTCTAGGAAAATCTAATACTCAAAAAATGTTTGAGACTGAAATTTTTGAAGCACTTAAAAATAGAAAAGGCAATTTAGTTTTTGTTGAAGGGGAAAGCAAAAGAATAGGTAACATAATAATTCCTGAACCTATATGGAGTTCAATGGAGGAGGGAATTAAGGTTTATATTGAAGATTCTATTGAAAATAGGAGTGAAATATTAATAAAAGAATACATAAAGGGCAATGATAGTGTTAAAGAACTTATAGATTGCTTAGACAACTTAAAAAGATATTTAAATGATAAAAGAGTAGAAGAGTATAAAAAGCTTCTTAAAGAATGTGATTATAAAACTGTATGTGAAGAACTTATGTTAAAGTATTATGATCCTTTATATTCTAATAGTTTTAAGATAAAAGATTTTTATGAGACAATAGTAAATAAAGATAGAAATGAAACAATAAATAGATTAATAGATATTTATAATAAAAATACTTAAGGTGGAGGAGAAAATGGTAAAAGAAAGTAATGTATCATATGATGTTACGGATTTAACATCCTTAGAAAAATTAGAACCAGTGAGGATTAGACCAGGTATGTACATTGGTTCTACTGGAAGCAAGGGACTACACCATTGTGTTTGGGAAATACTTGATAATTCAATTGATGAAATTTCAAATGGATATGGTAGTAAGGCTACTGTTATTTTAAATAAAGATAAAAGTGTAACTATAATTGATGATGGAAGAGGTATACCAACAGGTATTCATCCTATTAAGAAAAAGAGTGGGGTTGAGATGGTATATACAGAACTTCATACTGGTGGTAAGTTTGATAATAAAAACTATAAAACATCAGGTGGATTACATGGTGTTGGAGCAGCAGTAGTAAATGCTCTTTCAAAATGGGTAGAAGTTGAAGTTCATCAAAATGGAAATAAGTATAGACAAAGATTTGAATATGCTTATGATAAAGAACTTAAAAAAGATATGCCAGGAACACCTGTAATACCATTAGAAATAGTTGGAAAAGCAAAGGATACAGGAACTAAGGTAACCTTTTTACCTGATAAAGAGATATTTTCAACTACTGATTTTAAATTTGATATTATAGATGAAAGACTTCAAGAGCTAGCATTCCAAAATAAAGGGATGAGACTTGAATTTATTGATAATAGAAAAGATGAAGAAATTAAAAAAGAGTATTATTCAGAAAGAGGACTTTTAGATTTTATAGAATATTTAAATGAAAGTAAAACACCACTTCACAAAGATCCTATTTTATTTGAAGGAGATAAAGAAATAGGAGGAATAGCTATGTCAGGAGAGGTGTGTATTCAATTTACAGACTCAACTACTGATAATATAGCAAGTTATGTAAATAACATTCCAACAACTGAAGCGGGAACTCATGAAACTGGATTTAAAACAGGTATGACAAGAGCTTTTAAGGAATGGGCTAGAAAGCTTGGTCTTGCAAAAGAAAAGGATAAGGAATTTGAAGGAGACGATTTAAGGGAAGGTATGACTGCAATCGTAAGAATTAAAATTTCAAATCCAGTCTTTGAAGGACAAACAAAGACTAAGCTTGGTAATAATGAAGCATATACTATGATGAATGAATTAGCATATACTAAGCTTGGTGAATGGATAGAAGATAATAAAGAATTAGCAAGTAGACTTATAAATAATGCTCTTTCAGCAGCGCAAAGAAGAGAAAAAATTAAGAAAATAAATGAAGCTGAAAAGAAGAAAGTGGGTAAGGGAGCGGCACCACTTGCTGGTAAAGTTGCAGTTTGTACTGGAAGAGAGAAACAATATAATGAATTTATTGTTGTCGAAGGGGATTCAGCTGGAGGTTCAGTTAAGCAGGCTAGAGACAGAAGGTTCCAAAGTATAATGCCATCTAAGGGTAAAATAATGAATACTGAAAAGCAAAAGCTTGAAAATGTACTAGCTTCAGAAGAACTTAAAATATTTAATACAGCAATAGGTACAGGAACTTTAGATAACTATAGTGAAGATAATTTAAAGTATAATAAAATAATAATAATGAGTGATGCTGATGTTGATGGATATCATATTAGAACATTATGGATGACTTATATTTATAGATATATGAGACCACTTATAGCAAATGGACATTTATATCTTGCCCAACCTCCTCTTTACAAAGTGTATAAGAAGGTTAAAGGAAAAGAAGTGAGTGAATATGCGTATACTGATGACGAGCTTGAAGAAGTGAAGAAAAGAATTGGAAAAGGTGCTTTAATTCAAAGATACAAAGGTCTTGGAGAAATGAACCCAGATCAGCTTTGGGATACTACACTTAATCCAGAAAGTAGAACTCTACTTCAAGTTACAATAGATGATGCTGCAAAAGCAGAAAAGATGGTATCACTTCTTATGGGAGATATAGTAGAACCAAGAAGAAAGTATATGTATAAATACGGAGAATTTTAAATAGATAGAAATGGAGTAATGACATGGCTAAGAAAGTTAGTAATATACCAGTGGATAAAAATATAATAAGAATTCCACTTGAGGAAGCAATGCCAGATAACTACCTTCCTTATGCAATAGAGGTAGCAAAGGATAGAGCACTTCCGGATGTTAGAGATGGGCTAAAACCAGTTCATAGAAGAATACTTTATGGGGCATACCTTTTAAAGGCTTTTCCAGATAGACCTTATTATAAGTCAGCGAGAATAGTTGGAGATATACTTGGTAAATTCCATCCACATGGAGATTCATCAGTATATGATGCTATGGTTATTCTAGCTCAAAACTTCTCAACTAGAGAACCACTTATAGATGGACATGGAAACTGGGGTTCAATGGATGGTGATGGTGCAGCGGCAATGAGATATACAGAAGCTAGACTTGCACCAATTGCTATGGAGATGATAAGAGATATTGATAAAGATACTGTTGATATGGTACCAAACTATTCAGATAGTGAAATGGAGCCTACAGTACTTCCAAGCAGATATCCAAATCTTTTAGTAAATGGAACATTTGGAATAGCTGTTGGACTTGCAACTAATATACCACCACATAATTTAGGAGAAGTAACAGAAGGGGTTTTAGCATATATTGATAATCCGGAAATTACAACAGCTGGGTTAATGGAATATATAAAAGGACCAGACCTTCCAACTGGTGGAGTCTTAATTGGAAAGAATTCATTAAAATCTGCCTATGAGACAGGAGAAGGAAAGGTTACATGTAGATCTAAGACCTCTATAGAAACATTAGAAAATGGAAGATTAGGCATTGTAATTACAGAATTCCCTTACAGAAGAAATAAATCAAAGCTTCTTCAAACTATTTCAGAAATGACAGCAGATAAGAAACATGCTAAAGTTTTAGAAGGAATAACAGATATAAGAGATGAATCAGATAGAAATGGTGTAAGAGCTGTTATTGAATTTAAAAAGTCTTTAAGTGAGAGTGATGCAGATAAAGTATTAAAGTACTTATTTAAAAAAACAGATCTTCAATGCAACATAAGTTTTAATATGGTGGCTCTTGCAGATGGAAAACCTCAAACTATGGGACTTAAAACTATAATACGTCATTATGTTAATCATCAAAGGGATATAATTACAAGAAGAACAAAAAGAGAGCTTGAAATTGCAGAAAAGAGATTCCATATTGTAGAGGGATTTATAAAAGCAATAGATATTATGGATGAAGTGATTAAGACTATTAGAGGCTCAAAGTCAAAAAAAGATGCATCAGAAAACTTGATTAATAACTTTGGATTTACAGAAATTCAAGCAGGTGCAATTTTAGAGCTTATGCTTTATAGATTAACAGGACTTGAAATTAAAGTATTCCAAAAAGAATATAATGAACTCAAAAAAGAGATAAAGAAACTTAAGAAAATTTTATCAGAAGAGAAAGAACTTCTAAAAGTAATAAAGAAAGAATTAGAGGAAGTAACGGAGAAATTTAAGAATCCTAGAAGAACTAATATAATAGAAGATGATAGTGAAGCCAAGATAGATGTAGAAGAGCTTATTGTAATAGAAGATGTTATGGTTACCTTATCTAAGGATGGATTTATAAAAAGAATACCAACTAAAAACTATGTTAGATCAAATCAAGATGTTGAGGCGATAGAATATAGAGAAGGTGATGAACTTAAATTCTTATTTGAGTCTAATACTAGAGATAATGTCTTAATATTCACTAATAAGGGGAATATGTATCAATTAAAAGGAATAAATATTCCAGAAGGTAAATGGAAAGATAAGGGTGAAAGAATAGATACCTTAATAAAAACATTAAACCTAGATGAAGAGAAGATAGTTGAAGTTATATCACAGACAACATTACATCCTAATAAATATCTTCAATTTATTACGGATAAGGGAATTGTAAAGAGGAGTTCTTTAGATAAATTTAAGACATCATATAGTAAACTTCAAGCAATAAAGCTAAAGGAAAATGAAGAAGTAATAAATATAATACTATTAAATGAAGATGAAAAGAAAGATTTCTTAAAGATTAAGACAAAATTAGGATTAGAATTTAATCTGGAGTTACCAGAAATCCAAGATACCCCAAGAAATATAATGGGAACATCTTTATTTAATATAACTTCAAGAGATATGGTAATCTATTGTGAATATATAGATTCATTAGAATATAAAGAGTTTGCTATAGGGGTAACAAATAAAAATACATTAAAAGCATTTTCAAGAGTTAGTAAAAATGATAGTTTAAAAACTTATACTGATAATACAAGTGATATGCTATTATTTACTAACAAAGGTAATGTAATTAAGGTTAAGTCATTCTTATTAGAAGGTGCAGTAAATGGTGAAATTAGAATAAGTGATATTGTTGATGGATTAATGAAAGATGAAAAAATAATAAAAATATTATCCTTAAAAATATATCCTGAAAGTTTAGCAGTATATTCAATGACTAAAAGTGGATTAATTAAGAAAACCATTTTAAGCGAATTTAGCAATGAATTTACTTTAACTCAATATTATAAGTTGAAATTTGAAGATGATAGAGTTGTTTCAATAGAGATAAATAATGCAAGTAATGGAGAAATAGTTATAGTAACTAAAAAAGGAATGGGTATACGTTTCTTAAGTACGAACTTAAATCCTATGGGAAAAGTAGCATCAGGTGTTACAGGGATAAGCTTAAAAGAAAATGATGAGGTTATCTATGGAAAGTATATATCAAGAAATGATAATGATGAAATAGCAATAACTTCAGAACATGATAGATTATTTACATTAACATCATCAAATAAAAATATTCAAGAAGTTAAAGTTACTGATATAAAGCTTCAAAATAGAGCTGGAAGAGGAACTGATATAATGATGATTGCCTTAGATGATGAAGTAGAGTCAGTTCAATATAATTAAAAAGGAGTGAGATTTTATGAAAAAAGTAGCTGTATTATTAGCAGATGGATTTGAAGAAATTGAAGCATTAACTGTTGTTGATGTTTTAAGAAGAGCAGATATACATTGTGATATGGTTTCAATTAATAATATAGAAGTTATAGGAGCTCATAATATAAAAGTTTGTGCAGATATTCTAATAGATGATATAGAGGAAGTTGATATGGTAGTCCTTCCAGGAGGAATGCCAGGAGCTACAAACTTAAGAGATAATAAGAAAGTTATAAATTTAATACAAAACTGTATTAAAAATAATAAAAAGGTTGCAGCTATATGCGCAGCACCAATTGTATTATCTAAAGCAGAAATAATAAATGGAGAAGATGTAACATCTTATCCAGGTTTTCAAGAGAATATAATAGGAGCTAATTATAAAGAAGAGTTAGTTGTAGTAAGCAATAATATAATAACAAGTAGAGGTCCAGCAACTGCTTTAGAATTTTCATATACACTACTTAAAGAATTAAACTCACCTAAAGAAGAAGAGATTAGACGTGGGATGTTATATGAAATGCTAATAAAGTAATTAGAAGGGTGAAATAAATGAAAGAGAAGTGGCTTGTAAGAAATAAGAGAGAAGAATTCCAAAGCTTATCTAAGGATATGAGTGAGAATAGTCTTATATTAAGATTATTAGCAAATAGAGGAATCTCTCGAAAAGAGTCTGCTTCTCTTTTTCTAAATGGTACAGTAGATGATATGTATGATAGCTTTTTACTAAAGGACTTAGATAAAGGAGTTGCTATTATAAAAGATGCCATTGAAAAGGGGAAGAAGATAGTAATATACGGGGACTATGACTGTGATGGAGTTTGTAGTACTGCAATTTTATATAAAGGACTTAAAAGACTAAATGCAAATTTTGAATACCATATTCCAAATAGAGAGAGTGAAGGATATGGTATGAATTCTGGAAGAATAAAGATATTAAAAGATGAAGGTGCTGAAGTTTTATTAACTTGTGATAATGGTATATCAGCTTTTAATGAAGTTGAATATGCTAAGGAGGTAGGGCTTTCAGTAGTTATAACTGATCATCATGATATACCTTTTGTTGAAGAAGATGGTAAAAAAATAAAAATGATGCCTAAGGGAGATGCTGTTATTAATCCTAAAAGAGAAGATTGCAAGTATCCTTTTAAAAATCTTTGTGGTGCAGGAGTAGCATTTAAGTTTATTCAAGGGTTATATAGAGAATTAAATGTTGATCTTGAAGAAAGTTTTCAACTATTAGAGTATGCAGCTATTGCAACAGTTTGTGATGTTGTAGATCTTTTAGATGAAAATAGAATAATAGTAAAAAAAGGTTTAGAACTTATAAATAATACAAATAAAAAAGGTCTTAAAGAGTTAATAAAGGTAAAAAAGTTAAATGATAAGGAAATATCAGAATATCATTTTGGTTTTGTTATAGGACCTTGTATTAATGCTACTGGAAGACTAGAAATTGCAGATATATCTGTAGAGCTTTTAATTACGGAAGATGATGAGAAAGCTAAAGAACTTGCAATTAAGTTAAATGATCTTAATGAAAAAAGACAAGAATTAACTATGGAAAGTACTGAAAAGGTAATAGAGAAGGTAGAAAATACTCTAAGAGATGGTGAGAAAGTTATTCTTGTTTATGAGGATAGTATTCATGAAAGTATAGCAGGGATAGTTGCAGGAAGAATAAGAGAAAAGTATAATTTACCTGCAATTGTTATGACTAAAGGAAGCGAGATGCCAAAGGGATCAGGAAGATCTATAGAAGAGTATAATATGTTCGAGGAACTATCTAAATGTAAGGAATTTATATATAAGTTTGGTGGACATCCAATGGCTGCAGGATTATCAGTAGAAGAAGAAAAAATACCTATGTTAAGAAAAGCGCTAAATGAAAAGTGTACACTAACTGAAGAAGATATAATAAGAAAAGTTATTATAGATGCACCATTGCCACTTGAGTATATTGATTTTGATTTAGTAGATAAATTAAATGGAATGCGCCCTTTTGGGAAAGGGAATGGAAGTCCAATGCTTGCAGTTAAAGATGTTTTAGTAAATAGAGTTATCTTCATGGGAAAAGAAAAGAACTTTTTGAGATTTAAAATTAAAATGAATAACGGTAAGACAATTGATGGAGTTAATTTTAATAAATATGATTATTTTAAAGAATTATTTGAAGAAAAATATGGGGAAGATGAATTTTTAAGATTACAAGATACAGGTTACTGTAATTTTAAAATGGATATATTATATTATCCAGAGATAAATGAATTCAATGGGAAACAAAATATACAATTATCACTAAAAAGTTTTAGGTTATAGGTATAAAATATATTGTACTTTTAAATAAATTATATATTATAAAATATAGATAATGAAAAATTAAATATCATGTATTAAGGAGAGGATATTTTTTGAGTAAATATAAAATAATAATGACTGGAGGGGGAACAGCTGGGCATGTTACTCCAAATTTAGCATTAGTACCATCATTAGTAGAAGAAGGTTTTGAAATAAAATATATAGGAAGTAGAGATGGAATAGAAAAAGAAATAATAACAAACAATAATATACCATACTATGGGATTTCATCAGGTAAACTTAGAAGATATTTTGATATAAAGAATTTTACTGATCCTTTTAAGGTATTAAAGGGAGTTCATGAAGCAAGGAAAATTTTAGCTAAAGAAAAGCCAGATGTTATATTCTCAAAAGGTGGATTTGTAACAGTTCCTGTTGTTATAGCGGCCTCAATGAAGAAGATACCAGTAATTGCACATGAGTCAGACATTACACCAGGTCTTGCAAACAAGTTAGCATCACCTTTCTGTGATAAATTATGTGTTACATTTAGGGAAAGTTTACAATTTGTTAAAAACAATAAGGGAGTATTAACAGGAAGTCCAATTAGAAAGGAAATTCTAACAGGATCAAAACTTAAAGGTAAAGATATGTGTGGGTTTAAAGATAATAAAGATACAATTCTTATTATGGGAGGAAGTTTGGGGTCGAAAGTTATAAATGATGCCATAAGAGAGAATATATATAATATTCTGAAAGATAACAATATTATTCATATATGCGGTAAAGGTAATCTTGATAGTAATTTACAAAATGTAGATGGATACAAGCAATTTGAGTATGTAAGTGAAGAGCTTACACACCTTATGCATACAGCTGATTATATAATTTCAAGAGCTGGAGCAAACTCAATTTTTGAATTCCTTGCATTAAAAAAGCCGACTTTATTGATTCCACTTTCAAAAAATGCAAGTAGAGGAGATCAAATCTTAAATGCAAACTCATTTAAAAAAGAAGGATTTTCACTTGTAATGGAAGAAGAGGAGCTTCAAAGAGAAGGGATTTTAAAAGGGATAAAAATGTTAAAAGAAAGTAAACAAGAACTTATTAATAATATGAATGAAAGTAAAATGAATGATGGTGTAAAAGAGATCATAAATGTGATAAAAAGTAGCATCAGAAGGAAAAAGTAGTAAGTTTGATTAGAGGCTTGGGATTGTTAAAAATTTAATTTATAAATATTTTCATAAGCTTGCAAAATTAAAATAGTGTTATATAATAAAAGAGACGGTTTTTTCTTAATGACAAATAAATTTGTTTTAAGAAAGTTTAATTATTATAAACACTATTTTAATAATTATACAATAGTCATGATATTGAATAAAATTATATTTTACGTTTTTTACTGATATATAATTTTATTTTATATACAGTCGTAAAGGTCCAGTATAGGCTTTTACTCAATAATAAATATTAAAAACTAAAATTTTTAATTTTTATAATTAGAAAGAGGGGTCACGCGATGAGAAAAATGAAAACTATGGATGGTAATACTGCTGCTGCTCACATATCTTACGCATTTACAGAAGTTGCAGCTATCTATCCTATAACACCATCATCACCAATGGCAGAACATGTTGATGAGTGGGTAGCACAAGGAAAGAAAAATATATTCGGTCAACCTGTTAAGGTAATGGAAATGCAATCAGAAGCTGGAGCTGCTGGAGCAGTTCATGGATCATTACAAGCAGGTGCATTAACAACTACTTACACTGCATCACAAGGATTATTATTAATGATTCCTAACATGTATAAAATTTCAGGGGAATTACTTCCAGGAGTATTCCATGTATCAGCTAGAGCACTAGCTACATCAGCATTAAACATCTTTGGAGATCACCAAGACGTTATGGCTGCAAGACAAACTGGTTTTGCAATGCTTGCTGAAGGATCAGTACAAGAAGTAATGGATTTATCAGCTGTAGCTCACTTAGCAGCTATTAAATCAAGAATTCCATTCTGTAACTTCTTCGATGGATTCAGAACTTCACATGAAGTACAAAAAATTGAAGTTATTGATCATGAAGAATTAAAACCATTAGTAGATATGGAAGCTTTACAAGCTTACAGAGATAGAGCATTACACCCAAATCACCCTGTAACTAGAGGTACTGCTCAAAACCCAGATATCTACTTCCAAGAAAGAGAAGCTGTTAATAAGTTCTACAATGCTGTACCAGACATTGTTGAAGGATACATGGCTGAAATGACTAAGTTAACTGGAAGAGAATATCACTGTTTCGATTACTATGGTGCAAAAGATGCAGATAGAATCATCGTTGCGATGGGATCATGTACAGATGTATGTGAAGAAACAGTTGACTACTTAAATGCAAACGGACAAAAAGTTGGGGTTGTTAAAGTAAGACTTTATAGACCATTTGACGTTGCAAGATTAAAGAAAGCTATACCAGCTACAGTTAAGAAGATAGCTGTTTTAGATAAGACTAAAGAACCAGGATGTAACGGAGAACCATTATACTTAGATATTATGAGTGCATTCTACGGAGAAGAAAATGCTCCAGTTATCGTAGGTGGTAGATACGGATTAGGTTCAAAGGATCCAAATCCAGGTCACATTGCTGCAGTATACGAAAACTTAGCAAAAGACGAACCAAAGAACGGATTCACTATAGCTATAGTTGATGATGTAACTAATACTTCATTAGAAGTACATGAAGATATAGATGCTACTCCAGAAGGAACTACAGCATGTAAGTTCTGGGGACTAGGATCAGACGGTACTGTTGGTGCTAATAAGAGTGCTATCAAAATCATCGGAGACCATACAGATATGTATGCTCAAGGATATTTCTCATACGACTCAAAGAAATCTGGTGGTATAACTGTATCACATTTAAGATTTGGTAAGAAAGCAATTAAATCACCTTACTTAATAAACAAGGCTGATTTCGTAGCTTGTCACAACCAATCATATGTATACAAATACAATGTTTTAGAAGGATTAAAGAAGAATGGAACATTCTTATTAAATACTATCTGGAGCCCAGAAGAAGTAGAAGCTCATTTACCAGCTTCATACAAGAGATACATTGCTGAAAACAACATTAAGTTCTATACTTTAAACGCTGTTAAGATAGCACAAGAAATCGGATTAGGCGGAAGAATCAACATGATAATGCAATCAGCTTTCTTCAAGTTAGCTAACATTATCCCTGTAGAAGACGCTGTTAAATACTTAAAAGATGCTGTTGTAACTTCATACGGTAAGAAGGGTCAAAAAGTTGTTGATATGAATAATGCTGCTATCGATAAGGGAATCGAATCAATAGTAGAAATTACAGTACCAGCTGAATGGAAGACTGCTAAAGATGAAGTTAAAGAAGAAGGAAGACCAAGACCAGAGTTTGTTAAGAAGATCGTTGATCCAATGAACAGACAAGAAGGATTCGAACTTCCTGTATCAGCATTTGATGGAATGGAAGATGGTACTTTCGAACAAGGTACTGCTGCATTTGAAAAGAGAGGTATCGCTATAAACGTACCAGAATGGGATAAAGAAAAATGTATACAATGTAACCAATGTTCATATGTATGTCCACATGCTACAATTAGACCATTCTTATTAACAGAAGAAGAAGCTAAGGATGCTCCAGAAGGATTAAAGTTAGTTGCTGCTAGAGCATTAAAGACTGAAACTCCAATGAGCTACACAATGGCAGTAGATCCACTTGACTGTACAGGTTGCGGAAACTGTGCACAAGTTTGTCCAGCTCCAGGAAAAGCACTAGTTATGAAACCAGCTCATACTCAAGAAGTTGAAATAGATAACTGGGATTATGTTATTCATGAAGTTTCACCAAAGAAAAACCCAATGAACAAGAACACAGTTAAGGGTAGCCAATTCGAGCAACCATTATTCGAGTTCTCAGGAGCTTGTGCTGGATGTGGAGAAACTGCATACGCTAAACTTGTAACACAATTATTCGGAGATAGAATGATGATAGCTAACGCTACTGGATGTTCATCAATCTGGGGTGGATCAGCTCCTTCAACTCCATATACAACTAACCACAAGGGATATGGTCCTGCTTGGGCTAACTCATTATTCGAAGACAATGCTGAATTCGGATTAGGTATGTTCTTAGGAGCGAAAGCTATAAGAGAAAGATTAGTTGATAAAGCTAACGAAGCTATCACTTCATTAGAAGAAGGAGAAGCTAAAGAAGCACTTAAGGATTGGGTTGCAAATGTAGAAGTTGGTGCTGGAACTAGAGATAGAGCAGACAGAGTAATAGCTGCTTTAGAAGGTTTAGACAACGAATTTGCAAAAGCAATCTTAGAAGAAAAAGACTTCTTAATCAAACCATCACAATGGATCTTTGGTGGAGACGGATGGTCATACGATATCGGATTCGGTGGAGTAGATCACGTATTAGCATCAGGAGAAGATGTAAACATATTTGTATTTGATACAGAAGTTTACTCAAATACTGGTGGTCAATCATCAAAGGCTACACCAACTGCTGCAATCGCTAAGTTTGCTGCATCAGGTAAGAAGACTAAGAAGAAAGACCTTGGAATGATAGCAATGAGCTACGGATACGTATATGTTGCTCAAATTTCAATGGGTGCAGATAAGAATCAAACTCTTAAAGCTATAGCTGAAGCTGAAGCTTACCCAGGTCCATCATTAATCATTGGTTATGCTCCATGTATTAACCACGGAATAAGATTAGGTATGGGTAACAGTACTTTAGAAGCTAAGAGAGCAGTTGATTGTGGATACTGGGGAATGTACAGATTCAATCCAGAACTAAAAGGAACTGGTAAGAATCCATTCACTCTAGATTCAAAAGAACCAACAGCTGACTTCAAGGAATTCTTAATGGGAGAAGTTAGATATGCTTCACTTGCTAAGGCATTCCCAGAAGCTGCAGAAGCTTTATTTGAAAAGACTTATACAGATGCTATGGAAAGATTAGAAGGCTACAAAAAACTAGCTGGAAAATAATAGTTATCTCTTATGAAGCTCAGATGAGAATATTCTCATCTGGGCTTTTTATTTTAATATATTAATAGATTTATTTTACAAATTTAATTAATTTTATAAAAAATGGATGTATAATTGTAAGATTATTAGTAGCTGTATTCGTTTTATGTCGAATTTAGTTGAATTTTATATACATTACAAAGTATAATTAAAGTTAGATAACTAAATAAGAGTAATAAAAAATATATTTAGTTTAAGATGATTTTTTTATCGAAATCTATAAAATAAGGAGGCTAATATGCCTAGGAGAATTTTATATTTAAATGATGTAATAGATATAGAAGTATTTCAAAAGATACAAGATGATATTGCTGAAGCAACTGGAATTTCTATTATAACTGTTGATTATAAAGGCAAACCAGCAACTAAACATAGTAGATGCAGTGATTTTTGTAATCTTATGAGAGCAAATAGTAAGTATTCAGAGCTATGTGAAAAATGTGATTCAAGAGGTGGACTTGAGGCAGCTAGATTAGAAAAACCATATATTTATAGGTGTCATAAAGGATTGATTGATTTTGCAACACCTATAATTGTAAATGGTCAATATTTAGGATCAGTAATGGCTGGTCAAGTATTAACAAGTGAGAATGAAAATATTGATCTTGAAGATATAGTAACTAGAAAACATATATTTTCTGATGTGGCTGAAGAAGAAAGAGAAAAATTATTAGAATCATATAATAAGCTTCCAGTAGTTGAATTTGATAGAATAAAATCTATAGCCAATATGATGTTCCATATAAGTAATTACATAGTAGAAGAAGCAGTGCTTAAAATAGCTCAAAAAGAATTAAATGAAAAAAATATTAAATTTATTGAAGCTAAAAAAGAGAAGGCAGAGCTTGAGAAAGAGTATGAAGCTTGTAGACTAAAAGCGTTACAATCTCAGATAAATCCTCATTTTTTATTTAATGTATTAAACAGTATATCTTCTCTTGCTATAATTGAGGAAGCACCTAAAACTCAAGAAGTCATATATGATTTATCTAACATGCTTAGATATACCTTGAAAAAAGTAGATAAAATACTTCGTTTGGAAGAAGAATTAGAATATATAGAATCATATTTAAATTTACAAAAAGTAAGATTCGGTGATAGATTAGATTATAGTATTAATATTAGTGATGAAGTTAAAGAGCAAAAAATACCTTTTATGAGTATACAAACTTTTGTTGAAAATGCTATAGTTCATGGGTTGGAGACAAAAGAAGAAGGCGGGAAAATAGAAATATTCTCTGAAGAAACAAATGATAGCTTAAGTTTATTTATAAAAGATAATGGTACTGGAATAACAAGGGATAAGTTAAATGAGATAAGAGAAGAGTTAAAATATAAATATGGTAATGATTTAGATAAAATAGGAATAAATAATGTTAATAAGAGAATGGCTCATTATTATGGAGAAGATTATAAAATAGAAATAGAAAGTAAAATGAGAGAAGGAACTTTAGTTAAAATTACCTTTGCAAAATAAAAAGTAGCTTAGGAGTGTAGATATGTTTAAGATAATGATTGTAGACGATGAGGTTTTAGAGAGAAAGGCTTTAAAAGTTATACTTAGTGATTTAAAAGGTGCTGAAATAGTAGCTGAAGCGTGTAATGGAAGAGAAGCTATAGAATTTGATAAAAAATATAATCCTGACTTAGTGATAATGGATGTAAAAATGCCAGGATTTGATGGATGCAAAGCGGCAGAAATAATTAAAGGTAATAGTCCAGATAAAATTATAATTATGATAACTGCCCATGATGATTTTGATTTAGTTAGAAAAGCTTTAGTATTAGGAGTTAATGATTATATTTTGAAACCAGTTAGGCCAAAAGAATTAATAAATACTCTTAGCAATATAATTGTTAATTTTAAAATTAACGAAGATGAAAAAGAAGTGGAAAAATATGCTGATAATAAATGTATAATTAATGAAGAAGTGAGTGATATTAATAGACCTATTGAAAATGCAATAGATTACATTGATAAAAACTTTAAAGAAAATATTAGTTTAGATATGATAGCGTCAATATGCAATTTAAGTCCATGCTATTTTAGTAAATTATTTAAAAAAGAAGTTGGAGTTAATTATACAACATATATAAATAATAAAAAGATAGATTATGCAAAAAGAATGCTAGAAACTACTGATATGCCAATTTTAAACTTATCAATAGACCTAGGATTTGAAGATTGTGGTTATTTTATAAGAGTATTTAAAAAGGTTGAAGGAGTTACTCCCAAAAAGTATAGGGAAATGAATGCATAATATATAATAGCATCCCCTAAGTAAAAGATTATGATAATTTTTTACTTAGGGGATATTTTTTATGATAAAATATTGATATTTTATTTAAAAAGGTGAAATTTTTGATTTTTATTTTTAATAATATAAGAAAATTTAATTTTTTTGACATATGTATACGTTAACCTATGGGATGCTTGACTAAATATTCACATTTCCTGTTCATTGTAGAGAAAAAGTACAATTTTAATTGATAAAAATTAAACAATATAGTTCGAGAAGAAGACAAGATATTTTAATGGATTTTAATGTTTTTTAGATTAAAATGAATACATCGATAAAAAAATAACAATTAATAAAAATATCAAATATAAATTTATTTTAAGGGAGGAAACTTAAAGTGAAATCAAAAAGATTCGAGACTTTAGCAAAACGTCCTGTAAACCAAGATGGTCTTATTGGTGAATGGCCAGAAGAAGGTTTAATCGCAATGGAGAGTCCAAATGATCCTAAATCTTCTATAAAAATAGAAAACGGTGTAGTTATAGAATTAGACAGTAAAAAAAGAGAAGACTTTGATATGATAGACAAGTTCATAGCAGATTATGCAATTAATCTAGATTATGCAGAAGAAGCTATGAAATTAGATTCAGTAGAGATAGCAAAGAAGTTAGTAGATATAAATGTAGGTAGAGATGAAATTGTTAAGATAACAACAGCAATAACTCCTGCAAAAGCAGTAGAAGTTATGTCACATATGAATGTTGTTGAAATGATGATGGCACTTCAAAAGATGAGAGCTAGAAAAACTCCATCAAATCAATGTCACGTAACAAATCTTAAAGATAATCCAGTACAAATTGCAGCAGATGCAGCAGAAGCTGGTATAAGAGGTTTCTCAGAACAAGAAACAACAGTAGGTATAGTTAGATATGCACCATTTAATGCATTAGCAATACTTATAGGTTCACAAGTAGGTAGACCAGGAGTTTTAACTCAATGTTCAGTTGAAGAAGCTACAGAGCTTGACCTTGGTATGAGAGGACTTACAAGTTATGCAGAAACAGTTTCAGTATACGGAACTGAATCAGTATTTACAGATGGAGATGATACTCCATGGTCAAAAGCATTCTTAGCATCAGCTTATGCTTCAAGAGGACTTAAGATGAGATATACATCAGGAACAGGTTCAGAAGCATTAATGGGTTATGCAGAAGGAAAATCAATGCTTTACTTAGAATCAAGATGTATTTACATAACTAAGGGAGCTGGAGTTCAAGGACTTCAAAATGGAGCAGTTAGTTGTATAGGGATGACTGGTGCAGTTCCATCAGGTATCAGAGCAGTTCTTGGAGAAAACTTAATAGCTGCAATGCTTGATATAGAAGTTGCTTCAGCTAATGACCAAACATTCTCACATTCAGATATAAGAAGAACAGCAAGAACATTAATGCAAATGCTTCCAGGAACAGACTTTATATTCTCAGGATATAGTGCAGTTCCAAACTATGACAACATGTTCGCTGGTTCAAACTTCGATGCAGAAGACTTTGATGATTACAATGTACTTCAAAGAGATTTAATGGTAGATGGCGGACTTAGACCAGTATCAGAAGAAGAAACAATAGCAATAAGAAATAAGGCTGCAAAAGCTATACAAGCAGTATTTAGAGAATTAGGATTCCCTAAAATAACTGATGAAGAAGTTGAAGCTGCAACTTATGCTCACGGAAGTAAAGATATGCCAGAAAGAAATGTAGTTGAAGATTTAAAAGCTGCAGAAGAAATGCTTAAGAAGAGATTAACTGGATTAGATATAGTTAAAGCTTTAAGTGTTAATGGATTTGATGATGTTGCAAATAACATATTAAATATGCTTAAGCAAAGAGTTACAGGAGATTATCTTCAAACTTCAGCAATACTTGATAATGATTTTGAAGTTATAAGTGCTGTTAATGATGTAAATGACTATAAAGGACCTGGAACTGGATACAGACTTAGCAAAGAAAGATGGGAAGAAATTAAGAATATTCCTAATGTAATAAAGCCAGAAGATATAGAATAAGGTTCGGAGAGGTGAAGATAATGGAAAATACAACAAACAAATTTGTTATGCCAGAGCTTACTCTTACAGAAGTAGGTGAAGCTAAGGTTGGAACAAGAGCAGATGAGGTTGTAATTGGACTTGCACCAGCATTTGGAAAATTCCAACATAGAACATTAGTTAATGTAGAACACACAGATATACTAAGAGAAATTATTGCAGGTATAGAAGAAGAAGGATTACACGCAAGAGTTGTTAGAATAGTAAGAACTTCAGACGTTTCATTTATAGCAAATGATGCAGCTAAGCTTAGTGGATCAGGAATTGGAATCGGAATACAATCAAAAGGAACAACAGTTATACATCAAAAAGACTTACTTCCTTTAAATAACTTAGAGTTATTCCCACAAGCGCCACTATTAACTTTAGAAACATATAGATTAATAGGTAAAAATGCAGCTAAATATGCAAAGGGAGAGTCACCAACACCAGTTCCTACAAAGAACGACCAAATGGCTAGACCAAAATTCATGGCAATAGCAGCATTATTCCACATAAAAGAAACTAAACACGTAGAAGTTGGTGCAAAACCAATAGAGATAGAAGTTAAATTCTAATTTGTAAGGAGAAGATGTTATGAAGCAAAGAATGACACCTAAAGATTATCCTTTAGCAAGTAAAAGACCTGAGGATATAAAAACACCAACAGGAATGAATTTACAAGAGATAACTTTAGAAAATGTTTTAAATGGAAATGTTAAACCGGAAGACGTTAGAATATCACCTGAAACTTTAGAGATGCAAGCTCAAATAGCTGAAGGTATGAATAGACAAGCTATAGCTAGAAATCTTAGAAGAGCAGCTGAACTTATAAGTGTACCAGATGATAGAATTCTTGAAATATATAATGCATTAAGACCATATCGTTCAACTAAAGAAGATCTTTTAAAGATTGCAGATGAACTTGAAAATGTATATGGAGCAAAAGTAAATGCAGATTTCGTAAGAGAAGCTGTTGAAGTATATGAAAAGAGAAGCAAATTAAAACAAGATTAATTTACTCTTATGCAGGGAGGAAACAATGAAAATAATTGCAGGAGTCGACATTGGTAATGCTACTACGGAAGTAGCATTATCAAGAGTTGAAGATAAAAAGGTTGAATTTCTTTCAAGTGGAATAGTTCCTACAACAGGAATAAAAGGTACTGAAGAAAATATAGAAGGTGTTTTTGATTCACTTAAACAAGCACTTAAAAAAGTATCTTTAGAGCTTAAAGATTTAGATTTAGTTAGGATAAATGAAGCTGCACCAGTTATTGGTGATGTTGCAATGGAAACTATAACAGAAACTATAATAACTGAATCAACTATGATAGGACATAATCCTCAAACTCCAGGCGGGATTGGGATTGGTATAGGAAAAACAATATGTATAGAAGATTTAGAGAATATAGATTCAAAGGATCTAGATGATGATGATAAATTTATACCTCTTATATTAAGTAGAGTTAATTTCTTGGAAGCAGCGGCTAGAATAAATCATGCCACAAGAAGAGGAATTAATATTACTGCAGCAATAGTTCAAAGAGATGATGGAGTACTTATAAACAATAGATTAGACAAGAAAATACCTATAGTTGATGAAGTAATGCTTTTAGAAAAAGTTCCTGTAGGAATGAAGGCGGCAGTAGAAGTTGCAGCACAAGGAGATGTAGTTGAAAACTTAGCAAATCCATATGGAATAGCAACAGTATTTAATTTGTCATCAGAGGAAACTAAGATGATAGTACCTATATCTAGAGCACTTATTGGAAATAGATCAGCTGTAGTTATTAAAACTCCAAAGGGAGATGTTCAAGAAAAGAAAATCCCTGCTGGATGTATAAATATAGATGGTTTAAAACGTAAAGAAAGCGTTGATGTAGAACACGGAGCAGAAAAGATAATGGATGCTGTAAGATTATGTGTGCCAATACAAGATGTTAAGGGTGAAGCTGGAACTAATGCTGGTGGAATGCTTGAAAGAGTAAGACAGGTAATGGCAAATCTTACAAAACAAAAGATAAGTGACATAAAGATACAAGATTTATTAGCAGTAGATACTTTTATTCCTCAAAAGGTTAAAGGTGGACTTGCAGAAGAGTTTTCACTTGAAAATGCTGTAGGAATTGCAGCAATGGTTAAAGCTGATAAGCTTCAAATGCAGATGATTGCAGATAAACTTGAAAATGAACTAAAGGTTCCAGTAGAAGTTGGTGGAGTAGAAGCTGATATGGCAATACGTGGAGCACTTACAACTCCAGGAAGTAGTACACCACTTGCAATACTTGATATGGGAGCAGGTTCAACAGATGCTTCAATAATAAATAAGCAAGGGGAAATATCATCAATTCACTTAGCTGGTGCTGGAAATATGGTAACTATGCTTATAAAGTCTGAACTTGGACTTGAATCATTTAATTTAGCAGAAGATATCAAGAAATATCCTCTAGCTAAAGTAGAAAGTTTATTCCATATAAGACATGAAGATGGAACAGTTGAATTCTTTAAAGAACCTTTAGATCCATCAGTTTTTGCTAAGGTTGTAATAATAAAAGATGGAATGCTTGTGCCAATAGATGGGCAAACTTCTATAGAAAAGATAAGAAGTATAAGAAGAGGAGCAAAGGAAAAGGTCTTTGTAACTAACTGTTTAAGAGCGTTAACAATAGTTTCACCTACTGGAAATATAAGAGATATAGAATTTGTTGTACTAGTAGGAGGATCATCTTTAGACTTTGAAGTACCTCAATTAGTTACAGATTCTTTATCACAATATGGAGTTGTAGCTGGACGTGGAAATATTAGAGGAACAGAAGGTCCTAGAAACGCTGTTGCAACTGGACTTATACTAGCTTGTAATGGAATGGAGTAATTGTTATGGCAATGGTAATGAAAGCATACGAATATGAAATACCTTGTATATACTTATATCATTCATATGCATTAGAAGATACATCAAGATTTGATGAAATATTATGGGGTATAGAAGAAGAAGGAATTCCTTATGATGTAAGAAGTTTAGAATGCAATGATTCAGAAGAACTTAGTCATCTAGGAGCTGTAAAATCTAAACTAGCAGTAGGAATTGGAGTTGATTCTGAAGGAAAGGTAACGCTTGCCTTTAATAAATTATCTAAAGATAAACCATTATTTACAGTACATTTAGATAATGATCCTAATATTTTAAGAGATCTAGGTGCTAATGCGGGTAGATTAGTTAAGGGTATAGCCTTTAAATAAATTTTAAGGAGTAATAAGTTATGTATAAAATTTATACGAAAACTGGTGACAAAGGAACTACTGCACTACTTGGCGGAAGTAGGGTAGATAAAGATAGCTTAAGAGTAGAGGCTTACGGAACTGTAGATGAAGTTATATCACTTTTAGGTCTTGCTTATGCTAAGTCAAACTCTAATGAATTAAAAGAAGAGATTAATGCTATACAAAAGAAATTATTCACTTTAGGTGGAGAGCTTGCAAGTGATAGCAAGGGTCTTGGATACTTAAAAGAATTAGTAAATGAAGATGATATAAAAAATTTAGAATCCTTAACAGATAAATATATGGAAATTACAGGTCCTATAAGAGAATTTGTTATTCCAGGTAAAAATGAATCTTCATCAGTTCTTCATGTAGCAAGAACTGTAGTTAGAAGAGCTGAGAGAAGAATAGCAACTCTTGCTAGAGAAGAAGAGATAAGAGAAGAAGTTAGAATATATGTAAATCGTCTATCAGATACTCTTTTTGCAATGGCAAGATTTGAAGAAGAAAAATAAGGGAGGATTTAATACTATGAAAAAATTAAATGAAGTTAAAGAATTAAGTTTAGAAATAGTAAAAGAAATGGCTAAAGCTGCAGAGAAAAAAGCAACTGAAATGAATGTTCCAGTTATATTTGCAGCAGTTGATAAAGGTGCTAACTTAATGTTAATGCACAGAATGGAAGATGCATTTATAACAAGTATAGATATAGCAATAAATAAAGCTTATACAGCTGCATGCTTAAAGCAAGGAAGTCATGAAATTGCTGAATGCGTGCAACCAGGACAAAGCCTTTATGGACTACAACTTACTAACAATCAAAGAATAGTACCATTTGGCGGAGGATTCCCAATCATCGTTGACGGTCAAGTTGTTGGAGCTGTTGGTGTAAGTGGTGGAACTGTAGAAGAAGATATGGCTATAGCACAAGCTGCAGTAGAAGCATTTAACAAATAATAAAGTACCGTATAAATTTAGTAAAAGTTAATCCAAATTTAAAATATTATTTATAATTTTAAATGTTAATCAAATATAATAACAAATCTAGGAGGAAAATGAAATGAGTGAAATGAGAATGTACGATTATTTAGTACCAAGTGTTAACTTTATGGGTGCAAATTCAATATCAGTAGTTGGAGAAAGATGTAAAATATTAGGTGGAAAGAAAGCTTTAATAGTTACAGATAAATTTTTAAGAAGTTTAAAAGGTGGAGCAGTTGAATTAACTGAAAAATACTTAAAAGAAGCAGGAATAGAAGTTGCTTACTATGATGGTGTTGAACCAAATCCAAAGGATACAAATGTTAAAGATGGTTTAAAAGTATACCAAGATGAAAAGTGTGACATGATAATCACTGTTGGTGGAGGAAGCTCACACGATTGTGGTAAAGGAATAGGTATTGCAGCTACACATGAAGGAGATCTTTATGATTATGCTGGAATAGAAACTTTAACTAATGCATTACCACCAATTGTTGCAGTTAACACTACAGCAGGAACTGCAAGTGAAGTTACAAGACACTGTGTTATAACAAATACAAAAACTAAAGTTAAGTTCGTTATAGTTAGCTGGAGAAACTTACCATTAGTTTCAATCAATGACCCATTATTAATGGTTGGAAAGCCAGCAGGACTTACAGCTGCAACAGGAATGGATGCTTTAACTCATGCTGTAGAAGCATACGTATCAAAGGATGCTAATCCTGTAACAGATGCTGCTGCAATTCAAGCAATTAAATTAATATCAAACAACTTAAGACAAGCAGTTGCTTTAGGAACTAACTTAGAAGCTAGAGAAAATATGGCATACGGTTCATTATTAGCTGGTATGGCATTTAACAATGCTAATTTAGGATATGTACATGCTATGGCTCACCAATTAGGTGGATTATACGATATGCCTCATGGAGTAGCAAACGCTATGCTTCTTCCACATGTTGAAAAGTACAACTTAATAGCTAACCCACAAAAATTTGCTGATATAGCAGAATTCATGGGAGAAAATATTGAAGGATTATCAGTTATGGATGCTGCTCAAAAAGCAATCGATGCAATGTTCAGATTATCAGGTGATGTAGGAATTCCTGCAAGACTTAGAGATATGGGCGTTAAAGAAGAAGATTTCGAATACATGGCTGAAATGGCATTAAAAGATGGTAATGCTTTCTCAAACCCAAGAAAAGGTAATGAAAAAGATATAGTTAACATATTTAAAGCTGCATTCTAATTTGTAATATATAATGTAACACTTATAATGGAAGCTATTATATAAACAATATAAGCCCCTTTAAATACTTAAAGGGGCTTATATTATGAAAAGTTTTAAACCTAGGAGGAATTTACATATGGATATATCAACCTTTATGGCTGAATTAATAGGAACGGCACTTTTAGTTTTACTAGGTGATGGTGTAGTTGCAAACGTTGTACTTAAAAAATCAAAAGGGTTTAGTTCTGGCTGGATGGTTATTGCATCAGGATGGGCCTTTGCAGTAGGAGTACCTGCATACATGTTTGGAAGTATAAGTGGAGCACACTTTAATCCAGCTGTAACTATAGCCTTTGCAGTTACAGGAAAGTTCCCATGGAGTCAAGTACCAATATATCTTTTAGCTCAATTACTTGGAGCTTTTATAGGAGCAGCACTTGTACTTTTATCATATTACAATCATTTTGAAGCTACAGAAGATAAAGCTACTAAGCTTGGAGTATTTTGTACAGCTCCAGAAATAAGAAATACTAAATGGAACTTTGTTACAGAATTTATAGGAACTTTTGTATTAATGTTTGGTATTATCGGAATTACTGCACATCCATTTGCAGATGGACTTCAACCTCTTGCTATAGCTATTCTTATATGGGCTATTGGATTATGTTTAGGAGGTCCTACAGGATATGCAATTAATCCAATTAGAGATTTTGGACCAAGACTTGCTCACTTTATATTACCTGTACCAGGTAAGGGTGGATCAGATTGGAGATACGCTTGGATACCAGTTGTTGCTCCAATATTAGGTGCCATAGCAGGGGCTATTGCATATGGTGTTATATTTTAATAAAGTTTTATAAGTATATATTAAATTTAAAAGTGGCTAAAGCCACTTTTTTGTTATGTAATTTTAATTATATAAAATATAGAAAAGTTTTAAATTTAGCTTTTAATTTGTGGTAAATAAGGGTACAATTAAACTATAATGTTAAGTAAGACGCTTAAGTATAAGGAGGAATTGAAATGGATAAAGAATTAAATAAATGTGGATGTGGAAATCACGAACATAATGAAGGACATGAATGTTGCGGGGGACACGGACATGATCATGGACACGATCATGAATGTGGATGTGGAGAAGACCATCACGAACATTTTGTTGTAGATTTAGTAGATGATGAAGGAAATACTATATCATGCCCAATTATAGATGCTTTTGAATTTGAAGGAAATGAATATGTTTTAGCTAAAAACATGGAAGATGAATCAGTATATCTATTCAGAGCTTCAGAAGAAAATGAAGAATTAGTAGTTCCTGAAGAAGATGAATTCGAAAGAGTTTCAACATATTACAACGAAACATTAGTAGAAGAATAGGAAATAAATAAAGAGAGTGGTGTTACCACTCTCTTTTGTGAATATATTAAAGTGTATCAATTTATAAAAAACATGGTATAGTCATTATTAGGTAAAGAAGGTGTAAGAATATGAAATATGCAGATTTACATATACATTCTACCTTTTCTGATGGCAAGCTAACACCAGAACAAATATTAGAGGATGCTTTAAAAAAAGGAATAAAATATATTTCTATAACTGATCATGACACAATAGATTCGCAATATATAACTAAAAAATCTAATAATGGGGTAATTGTAATACCTGGTATTGAACTAAGTAGTGAAATAGATGATTTTGAGATTCATATATTAGGGTATTTTATTGATGTAGATGATATTAAACTTAATGAAATAGTAAAATCTTTAAAAGAAGCAAGGGTTAGCAGAGTAAAATTGATAGTTAAAAAACTTAAAGATGAGGGGATAAACCTAGATCTTGAAGATATTATAAAGGATAACTCTTCAATTGGTAGAGCTCATATTGCAAATGAAATTGTAAGATGTGGATATGAGGAGAATTTTAAGAGTGCATTTTCAAAGTATTTACTTAAAGGAAAACCAGCCTATGTAAGAGGAAGAAAGCTTACTTATAAGGAAGCTTTAAAAGCCATTAATGATTCAAAGGGTATTGCTGTACTTGCACATCCTGGTAAGATATATAGGAGTATGGCCATTGAAAAAATAATAAAAGAATTAAAGTGTTATGGATTAAAAGGAATTGAGGTATATCATCCAAGTCACACTAAGGAACAGATTAATTTACTTTATAATTTAAGTAAAAAGTATAAGCTTTTAATAGCTGGAGGAAGCGATTTTCATGATGAATCAAATAGAGAGATGAGTATTGGTTCTGAAGGTATAAATGAAGCATTATTAAATAAATTAATTAATAGTAGATGCAATAAGTAAAAGGGGCGAAAAGACAATGAAATTATCTAATAGAGCAATGAATATATCAGCATCAATAACATTAGAAATTACTGCTAAAGCTAAAGAACTAAAAAATAGCGGTGTAGATGTAATTAGTTTTGGGGTTGGTGAACCAGATTTTAATACTCCTTCAAATATAATAGAAGAAGCACATAAAGCTATGGTGGAAGGAAAAACAAAATATACAGAAGTAGCTGGAGTTAAAGATCTTAGAGAAGAGATTTGTAGAAAGCTTAAAAAAGATAATAACTTAGATTATTCTATAGATCAAATAATTGTTTCAAATGGAGCAAAGCAGTGTTTAGCTAATGCTTTTATGGCAATATTAAATGAAGGTGATGAGGTAGTAGTTCCTAGACCTTACTGGGTAAGCTATCCAGAACTAATTAAGCTAGCAGTTGGAGTTCCTGTATATGCAGACTCTAGTGAAGAAGAGAATTTCAAGTATACAATTAAAGCTTTAGAGGCAAAAGTAACAGATAAAACAAAGGCTATAATAATAAATAGTCCTAATAATCCAACTGGTACAATTTATAGAAAAGAAGAACTTTTAGAACTTGCGAAATTTTGTGAAGATCATGATATAATAATAATTTCAGATGAAATATATGAAAAGTTAATATATGATGGAGAAGAACATATAAGTATAGCATCATTAACTAAATATGCTTATGAAAATACTATTGTAATAAATGGGTTATCAAAATCATCAGCAATGACTGGCTGGAGAATTGGTTATGCAGCTGCAAGTAGAGAAATCATAAAGTTAATGACTAGTATACAAAGTCATATGACTTCTAATATAAACTCTATGTCACAATATGCAGCAATTGAAGCATTAAGAAATTCAGAAGAAAGTCTAAAGGTTATGGTAAAAGAGTTTAATAACAGAAGACTATGTATGATAGAGCGACTAAATCATATTAAAAATATTAAATATATTGTTCCAAAGGGTGCATTCTATGTAATGATAGACGTAAGTAATTTTTATGGAAAGAAGATAAATGGCACATTAATTCAAGGCTCTCTAAGTTTTTCAAAAGAATTATTAGAGGAAGAAAAGGTTGCAGTGGTTCCAGGCATTGGATTTGGAGTTGATAATTATATAAGATTATCTTATGCAACTTCAAAAGAAAATATAGAAGAGGGAATAAATAGAATAGAAAAATTTCTTCAAAAATTAAGTTAATAAAGAGATGATTAACCTCCATGGTTAATCATCTTTCTTTTTAATGAAAAAAGTTATTAAATTTACAAATATGATAGAAATAATAGTAGATTAAATTTAATAATGATAGAAATTTATAGTAAAAATATTATATAATATATATAATGACGTTATATTTGGAGGAAATTATGATAAAATTAGCAATGTTTGATGTAGATTTTACTATAACAAAAAAAGAAACACTTATGCAATTTTTTAAATATATGATACATAAAGATAAAAAGAATTTAAGGTTTTTACCAAGAGCTATTTTTTCAGGAGTTATGTATGGTGTTAGGGTTTATGATGAAAAAAGAGTTAAGGAAGCATTCTTAAAGTTTATAGATGGCATTGATGAAAAAGATTTAGCTATATTAGTAAAAGATTTTTATAAAGATGTTTTGAGTAATATTTTATATGATGATGCTATAAAGATGATGAGAGACTTAAAAAAACAAGGCTATAAAATATATTTAATATCAGCATCACCTGAATTTTACTTAAATGAATTCTATCAATATAAGGAAGTAGATAAGATAATAGGAACTAAGTTTAAGTTTAAAGATAAGAAATTTATTAGAGAGATGGATGGATGTAATTGTAAGGGTGAAGAAAAAGTTAAAAGATTAATGGAAGAATTAAAAAAAGACAATATAGAGGTAGATTTTAAAGATTCGTATATGTTCTCAGATTCTTTATCAGACAAACCATTACTTGATTTAGTAGGTCATCCATATTTAATAAATTTTAAAAAGCAAAATGATATAGAAATACTTAAGTGGAAATAACTATAAAGCTAATTTAAATATCTACTTAGGTATTTTATTAGCTTTAAGATAACAATGAAGTCAACAAGTAGATATTAATAAGTTAGTATATAAATAATTAATCTAAAAATAAGCCGTGCTAATTAGCACGGCTTAATATTTTACTTACTCATAACTGAATGTGTAAGTGGTGGTATAACTTGTTTCTTTCTTGAAAGAACTCCTGGTAAGAATGCCGTTGAATCTTCAAGTTGAATTCCAAATGCTTTTTCAACTATTTCAGGTTTCTTTCCAGCTACAAGTATTTGTGAACCTTCGTTTAATATGTCAGTTAATAATAACATAACCATATCAAAGTTAGCTTCTTCAGCTTTTTTATTCATATATTGTAACATTTCATCTTTTAAAGGCATAAATCCTTCAATATCCATTGTATTAACTTGAGCAACACCTATTTTAATATCACCCATAGTAAATGGTTTGAAATCTTGATTGAATATTTGTTCAACTGTTTTACCTTGTAAAGATGTACCAGCTTTAAACATTTCTTTAGCAAATTTTTCTATATTAATACCAGCTATTTCAGCAAGTTTATTACAGATATATTTGTCTTGTTCTGTGCAAGTTGGGCTTCTGAATAATAATGTATCAGAAATTATTGCACCACATAATAAACCAGCAATCTCCTTTGAAGGTCTAATTCCATTTTCGAAGTAGCATTTTGCAACGATTGAAGATGTACTTCCTATTGGCTCATTTCTAAAGAAGATTGGATTGTTTGTTTGAATATCAGCAACTCTGTGGTGATCGATGATTTCAAGAACTTCTGCTTCTTCAAGTCCAGGAACTGATTGAGCTCTTTCATTATGGTCAACTTGAATGACTTTTTTCTTGAAGTTTGAAATTAAGTGGTATCTTGAAATTGTTCCAATAACCTTTCCATCTATATCAATAACAGGATAGCTTCTGTATCTAGTTTCAAGCATTGTTCCTTTAACATCTTCAACTAAATCATCAGTAGAAAATGATACTAAATCATCCTTAATCATAACAAATCTTACAGGAATACTCTGTATGATAAGTCTTGATGTTGTAAATGAATCATGTGGAGTTGATATTACAGTGATACCAGCTTCTTTAGCCTTATCTAATAGTTCATCATTTAATACAGTTGAACCAGTTAAAATCATTAAAGAAACTTTTTCATTTATAACTTCTTCTTGTATTTCAGGTCTGTCACCAAGAATTACTATATCACCTTCTTCAACATGCTCTTTCATTGAATCAGGTTGCATAGCAGCAACACATATTTTACCAGGGAAAGTTTTAGTATTTTCATTTACATAAAAAGCTTTCGCTGATAATGTATCGATTATATTATCGATAGTTGTTTCACTTTTACTTAGAATTTTATTATCCCATATATCCATATAGGATGATGTTAAGTTAGAAACTGATAAAATTCCTATAAGGTGATCATTTGCATCACCAACAGGTATAGTTTTAACGTTCTTATCTCTCATTATATTCCAAGCCATTTTTAAAGATATATCAGATGATATAGGGCTGATGTTATCTATCTTTAAATCTTCAACTTTTAATTTTACTGTCTCTAAAAACTCAGGTGCTTCAACATTGAAGTAATCTAAAATGAATTGAGTTTCTCTACTAACGTTTCCTAATCTAACTGGAACAGCTGGTATTTCACCTACTTTATTTTTAAATGCAGCATATGAAATAGCAGCACAGATTGAATCTGAATCTGGATTTCTGTGTCCAGTAACATATATTACGTTTTTCAAAGACATTACCTCCTTTATCTTATGAAATTACAGTATAATTGTACGACCTAAATAAAAAAATGTAAAGTAAGTTATGGCAAAACTTTTCATAAGTTAACAACTTTTAAATATATATATATAAGAATGCTTAAAAAGGAGGAATTATTAAGGTGATACAGGAACAAAATATGATTCCAGGACTTACAACGAAAGAGGCAGAAAAAAGGATGAAAAGTTTTGGTTTAAATGAGCTTGAACATAAGAGCAAGGCATCTCCAGTTAAGATTTTTTTATCACAGTTTAATGATTTTATGGTATGGGTATTAATAGGAGCTACTGTAATATCAGGATTTATGGGAGATACTGCAGATGCAATAACTATACTTATTATAGTTATAGTGAATGCATTTTTAGGGTTCTTTCAAGAGTTTAAAACTGAAAAATCCTTAGAAGCTTTAAAAGATATGGCAGCACCAACCTGTAAGGTATACAGAGATGGAAGGATAAGTGTAATAAACTCAAAATATCTTACAATAGGGGATATTGTTATATTAGAGGCTGGAGATAGGATACCAGCAGATGGGGAGTTTTTAGAAGCTTCTGGAGTTGTTGTGGATGAATCTCTTTTAACAGGAGAATCTGTTGGAGTAAACAAAGATGCTAACAAAGGACATAATTCTGGTTTCATGGGCACAAATGTTTTAAAGGGTAAAGGACTCTTTAAAGTTATTGAAATTGGTATGAAAACTGAAATGGGTAAGATTGCAAATCTTCTACAAAATATTGAAGAAGAAAAATCACCACTTAAAGAGAAGTTAGATTCACTTGGGAAAATACTAGTAATACTATGTTTAATCATATGTGTTATAGTTACAGTATTAGGTATTTTAAGAGGAAATGAAGCTGGTGAGATGTTTATGCTAGGGGTTTCTTTAGCAGTAGCTGCAATTCCAGAAGGACTAGCTGCTATAGTAACAGTTGCATTGGCACTTGGGGTTTCTAAAATGTTAAAGAGAAATGCATTAGTTAGAAAGCTTCCAGCAGTTGAAACTTTGGGCTGTACTTCTGTAATTTGTTCTGATAAAACAGGAACGTTAACACAAAATAAGATGACAGTTAGAGAAGTTTATATTAATGATAAGATAGTAGAATTACAAAAAGAAAATATTAATAATGTAAAAGGAATAGAAAAATTAAAGAGTGCCTTAGTACACTGTAATGATTGCCAGTTAGATAAAAAGAGTAAAAAATTAGATAAAGCACTATTTGGAGATCCAACTGAAACTGCATTAGTTAGAATGTTTTTTGATAAGGTTTCAGATGTTAAAGACTTTACTGATAAAGTACAAAGAGTATTTGATATACCATTTGATTCAACCAGAAAAATGATGTCTGTAATAGTAAAAGAAAATGATAGAGAAATATGTTATATAAAAGGTGCTCCAGAGAGAATAATTGAAAAGAGTAATTATATATATGAAGATGGAATTGTAAAGCCTTTAACCTATCAAAAGAAAAAGCTGATAAGTAATTCATTAGAGGCTATGTCTTCAAGGGCATTAAGATGTATTGGAGCTGCATACAAGGTTGATGGATTAGTAAAAAATGAAAAGCTTGAAAATGATTTAATATTCATAGGTCTTGCAGGAAGTATAGATCCACCAAGAGCGGAAGCAAGAGATGCTGTATTAAAATGTAAGCTTGCTGGAATAAAGCCAGTAATGATTACAGGAGATCATAAAAATACTGCTCTTGCAATTGCAAAATCTTTAAACATATGTAAGAATGAAGAGCAAGTTTTAACTGGAAAAGAAATAGAAGGTATGACAGATAAGGAGCTTTACAATAAGGTAAATAATACACGAGTATTTGCAAGAGTATCTCCTAATCATAAATTAAGGATTGTAAAAGCATTTAAGTCAAGAGGTAATATAGTTGCAATGACTGGAGATGGAGTTAATGATGCTCCAGCAATTAAAGAAGCTGATATTGGAATATCAATGGGTATATCAGGGACTGATGTAACAAAGGAAGCTTCAGCAATGATATTAATGGATGATAATTTTAATACAATTGTAGCTGCTGTAGAAGAGGGAAGAGTTATATATGATAATATAAGAAAATTTATAAGATATCTTTTATCATGTAATTTAGGGGAAGTTTTAACAATGTTTTTAGCTACTTTATTTATGTTACCGAATCCTCTTACTCCAATACAAATATTATTTGTAAATTTAGCAACGGATGGACTTCAAGCAATAGCTTTAGGTGTAGATCCAGCAGATAGCGATATAATGAGGCAACAACCTAGAGAGAAGAAAGAAGGGATATTTGCAAGAGGACTTACAGAGAAAATCCTTATAAGAGGTACTTTAATTGGGATATGTACATTGCTTTCATTTATGGTAGGAAGATATTATAGAATGGACCTTGAGACATGTAGAACAATAGCGCTTTCAACACTTATAATGTCACAATTATTCCATGTATTTGAATGTAGATCAGAAAGACATTCAATATTTGAAATTAAATTATTTACTAACCCGTATTTAGTTGGAGCAGTTGCTATTTCTATATCAATGCTTCTTGCAATATTATATCTGCCATTTTTAAGAGGTATATTCCATACAGTGCCTTTAATGATAAATCATTGGGCAATAGTAGCATTCTTCTCAGGAGTAATAGCGTTTATAAATAGTGTATATTTATTTATAAAAACAAAATAAAGTATTAAAGGGGGCTGGGTAATTTCAGTCCCTTTTTAATTAGAAAAAATCTTAGTATTAGGATATAATTAAAATAAAATATTTAAGAGGTGATTTACATGATAAAACATATAGTAATGTGGAAATTAAAAGATGAATGTAGAGAAGAAAATGCAAAGAAAATAAAGGAATTATTAGAGAATTTAACTGGAATTATAAAAGAAATAAAAAATATAGAAGTTGGAATAAATATAAATAAAAGTGATGCAGCTATGGATGTAGTTCTTTATTCAGAGTTTAATAATTTAGAAGACTTAGATATATATCAAAATCATCCAGAACACGTCAAGGCTGGAAGTTTTGTAAAATCAGTAGCAACAGAAAGAAAAGTTTGTGATTTTGAAGTATAAAATTTAAATATACAAAAAAATAACCCCATTAAGTAAATTGGATACAGTATTTAAACTGTGTTTACTTAATGGGGTATATTTTATTCTAACTTTTTTACCTTTGTCTCATTCTTGAAGCTGTTTGTCTAGCTTTTTTAATTTGTGAATGATCGATTGGAATTAAGTCTCTCTTTGTAGTTAAGTTAAGGATGTTTTGAATTTGAATTACCTCTGAATCAGCCTTACCCTTAATACCTTTAAGACCCATTATCATAACTTTATGACCTTTATTTAATTGAATGAAGTCAGGTTTTTTAAACCATCTCTTTTTATTGTATCTGCATTTTGTAGCACCTCTACCTGCATCAGGTTTAAGTATTATGTCAACAACTAATTTATGAAAAATTATATAATTCTTTTCTTCAGTTTTAACTGAGATAATAGTTCCTGCAGCACTTGTTATTCTATCACCATATTTTTCGAAATAAGAATCTCTAAAATATTTATCAAATTTATCTTTTAATCCCATAAAAAAATTCTCCTTTTTAAAAAAATAAGTCCGTTTTTGGAAAAATCCATTATAACATCTAGTATTATAACATAAATAAAAAATTAATAAAATATAAAATTACCAGAACAATACCTTGTTATATAGTTCTTTAGAGAATTTATAGGAGTATTTTAATCCGTAATGAAGGAATAAATTTGCAGCTAGAATAATAAAGAGAATATATAGGGAAAGTTTGATATTAATTTTAATTAGGAGATTTATATATGCACGATTTTAACAAAATAGAGATTACCTCAAAGGATATAGTTAGAATAGCTAAAGAAATGATATGTAAAAAAAGAAGATTAGTAATTATTAATGGATATATAAATGAAAATAAAGAGAATGTTATATGCTATAACTTTGATATTGATGGAAAAATAGATACATACACTATAGTTGGAGAAAAAGAGATACCATCAATAACAACAATATACGAGGCATCAGCTAGATGGTGCGAAGAAGAGATTGAGGAAATGATGGAAGTTAGATTTATAGGACTCAATAGAAGTGGAAGATTATTTTTGCCGGAAGAATTTAAAGAAGGGGAAGGTCAAATATTAATAATGCCTTTAGAAGAACTTAAAAAATTAAAGGAAAAATAGGAGGTAATAAATGAGTTATATTGTACCACTGGGTCCATATCATCCATCTCTTGAAGAGCCTATACACGTAAAGCTTTTTACAGAAGGGGAAATAATAAAAGATTCAGAAGTATTTATTGGCTACAACCATAGGGGAATAGAGAAGTTATGTGAAGAGAAAAATTATATACAAACAATAACTTTAGTAGAGAGAGTTTGTGGAATTTGTTCACACTCGCATACATTAGCATATTGCTTAGCACTAGAAAAAATTTTAGACATTAAAGTTCCAAAACGGGGAGATTATATAAGAGTTATTATCTGCGAACTTGAAAGACTACATTCACACTTTTTATGGCTTGGGCTTGCAGCACATATAATTGCCTTTGATTCATTATTTATGATGTGTTTTAAAACAAGGGAGAAAATAATGGATATATTAGAGGAAGTGTCAGGAAATAGAGTAAATTATGCTATGAATATTATTGGTGGAAGTAGAAGAGATATAGATATTGATAAAATTTCAAAGATTAAGAGTATGTTAGAAGAAGTTAAAGAAGAACATAAAAAAATAACTCAAATATATAGTGAAGATAAAATTGTAGAGCTTAGAACTAAAGGTGTAGGAATACTCACTAAAGATGATGCAATAGTTTATGGAGCTTGTGGACCTCATGGTAGGGCATCAGGAATGAAAGATGATGTAAGGGTTTTAGATCCTTATTGCTCCTATGAAGATTTTGATTTTAGATCAATAACATTAAATGATGGAGATGTATTTTCTAGAGTTCTCTTAAGAATATTAGAGATAAATGAAAGTATAAAAATAATAGAACAAGCATTAGAAAATTTACCAGATACAGAAATAAATTTAGGAATTAAAATGAGGAAAATTCCTAAGGGCGAGTATCTATCAAGGATTGAGGCTCCAAGAGGTGAAGTGACTTATTATGTAGTATCAAATGGTGGACAAACAAACGGAAGAGTTAATATACATGTGCCTACATTTAAAAATGCAGCAACAGTGCCTATTATGCTTAAAGAAAATACAATCAGTGAAGCTGGACTTATAGTTGCAAGTATTGATCCATGTTTTTCATGTTTAGATAGGTAATATATATGCATGAGCTTTCGGTAACTAAAAGTATATTAAATATCTGTGAGAATGAAGCGGCTGTAGGTAATTTTAAGAAGATAAATAAAATAAATTTATGTGTTGGAGAAATAACAGGGCTAGTTCCAGATTGTATAAATTATTATTTTAATATTATAAGTAAAGGTACAATTGCAGAAGATGCTGTAATAAATATAAAAAAGATAAACATAAAGATAAATTGCCTAGATTGCAAATATGAAGGAGTAATGGAGAAGAGAGAGTATTTATGTCCCAATTGTAATGGGAGAAAATTTAAGATATTAAATGGTAAGGAATTTTATTTAGAAAGTATTGAGGTGGATTAAATGGAAATAAAAATAGTAAAGCAAATAATGGATTGGAATGAAGAGTGTCACAGTGAATTAAATAATAAGTTAGATAACAATAAAGTTACTATGATAAATGTTATGGGGTCTCCTGGTGCTGGAAAGACTACATTTATATTAAATCTTATAAGAGAATTTAAAAGAGAAGGACTAAAAGTTGGCGTGATAGAGGGAGATATCGCAGGAAAAATAGATGCGGAAAAAATAGCAAAAGAAGGTATTGAAGTTGTTCAATTAAATACAGAGGGTGCATGCCATATTGAAGCAGAATCAATTAAGAATATATTACCAAGTTTCGATTTAAAATCATTAGATTTAATTATAGTAGAAAATATTGGGAACTTAGTTTGTCCAGCTGAATTTAATATAGGAGAGCATTTAAAAATAGCTTTATTATCTGTTCCAGAAGGTGATGATAAAGTTGAAAAGTATCCATTGATGTTTGCAAACTCAGATGGATTGATAATAACAAAGAGTGATTTAAAAGATTATTTTGAATTTAGCTATAGCAAGGTTTTTGATGATGCAATAAAAAGAAATGGAAAGATAAGAACTTTTGCAGTTAACTCTAAAATCGATGGATGCTTAAGTGAAGTAAAGGAATGGATTTTAAGTAAAAGAAATAAATCTTAGGAGGATGTTTATGAGGAAATTAAGAAAAATAATACCGGTTTGGATTATTTTATTTATATTTTGGATTGGGTTTACTCTTCAAGATTTCACTTTGACATCAATAAATGTAACAGAAATAGTAGTTGGATTAGTAATATCTTTCTTAGTCAGTGCTTTAACATCTTTGTACTTACTAGAAAATATTTCTTTTAAATTTAGGAAAAAAGGAGCATTAATTGGAATAATTAGGTTTATACCAATTTATTTGTTAGAACTTATTTATGCAAATATAGATGTAGCTAAAAAAGCATTATCTAAAGATATAGATGTATCTCCAGGAATAATTAAATATAAGACAGATTTAGAGTCAGATATGGGACTATATATATTATCAAATTCTATTACATTGACACCAGGAACAATAACTATGGATATATATGAGGAAGATTTAAAAACTAACCTTTATATACATTGTATTGATGTAAAAGATAAACAAGGTGTTATAAATGGTATTAAAAATAAGCTAGAGAACAATATTAGGAGGTTTTTAAGTTGATAGATTCCATAATGATTATAGTTGAAATATTGTTAGGCTTATTAGCAGTTTCTCTTTTATATAAGGTTTTTAAAGGACCAACAATTATAGATAGGGTAATGTGTGCTGATTGTATAGATATAATACTTGGAGTACTAATGGTAGTATATGGAGCTAAAGAAGAAAGAGCATTGTTTGTAGATTTAGGGCTTGTATTAACTCTATTAGGATTTGTAGGAACAGTTTTGATATGCAAATATCTGGAGGGAAAATTATGATTATAAATTTTATAATTGGTGCATTGATTATTATTGGTATGTTTTTCATTATAGCAGGAGTTATTGGGATATTTAGATTTAAAGATGTATTTTGTAGATTACAGGCTTCAACTAATATATCTACATTAGGAGCTATGTCAATTTTAATTGCTTGTTCAATATATGGATTTTCAAATAATGATATTTCTCTTGGCATGAAGTGTATTATAATAACAATATTTTTACTAATTACTAATCCAGTTGCATCTCATGCAATGACAAGAGCTGCTTATAAAAAGGAAGCTAAGTTATGTGATGAAACTATATGTGACGAATATGGTGGAAGGAAGTAGTATTATGAATTGGTTTAGTTTGCTAAATTTTATAATTATGATTGGAATAATTATAGCTGGAATAGTAGTTTATTTACTGGATGATTTACTTCCATGTATTATTGCAATGGCTGCTCTTGGAGCATTTATGGCTCTTGAATTTTTAATATTAGGAGCACCTGATGTTGCTATAGCTGAAGGTGCAGTTGGAGCTGTGATAACTCCTTTAATTTTCATTGTAACTCTTAAAAAAGTAAGAGGGGAAGAGAAAAAATGAAAAAAATTATAGTTAAGATTTCTATTATTATAATATCTCTTAGTTTTTTATCAGTAGCTATTGAGATGCAGGGGATGGGATCAACATATGATGGAACTGGAGAAACTATAGTTAAAAATACAATTGAGAAAACAGGCGCTATAAATACTGTTACTGCAACAGTATTTGATTTTAGAGGATATGATACCTTAGGTGAATCCTTTGTACTTTTTACTGCAATTTGTGGAACAACAGCAGTTCTTAGAAAAGCTTTGAAAAAAGGAGATGAATCTAATGGAAGGTAAAGAAAAGGATATAATTGTTAAAATATGTGGAAGTATAATATTACCTTTAGCATTGCTACTTGGGATTTATATAATACTACATGGGCATTTAAGCCCTGGTGGAGGATTTCAAGGAGGAGTAATAATTGCAAGTGCTGTGTCTATATATTATGTAGCATATGGAAGAGAAAAAACATTAAAAATGTTTAATAGCAAAAGACTTAGTAGAATGGAGGAGTTTGGAGCCTTAACATTTATTTTTATTGCATCTCTTGGAGTAATTTATGGAGTATCATTCTTTTCAAATATATTAAGCAAGGGGAATGTTGGAAATATATTCTCATCAGGAACTGTATTTTTTATGAACTTTGCAGTTGGATATAAAGTTTTAGCTGGAATATCTGTTTTAATACTCGTTGTTATTTCATCATTAAAAGGAGAGGAGGAGAGGGATGACTATTAATTATCTAGGCGGATTTTTTCTTATAGTCCTTGGATTAGTAATCATTATTTCAAAAAAGAACCTAATAAAAATAGTTATTGGAATGGGATTATTAGATTATGGAATAAACTTAATACTAATAAGTGTTGGATATAGAATTAATGGAACAGCACCAATATTTTTAAATGGAGTGAAAGATAATAGTGGATTTGTTGATCCTATACCTCAGGCACTAACTCTTACATCAATTGTTATAGGAGCATGTGTAACTACTCTTTCTCTTGCAATAGTTATGAAAATTAAGAAGTACTATAATTCTATTAATGCAGATGAGGTTAGGAGGCTTAAAGGATGAGTACCAGTTCTAATTTACCAGTTATATCTATAATGATTCCGTTTATTGCTGCATTTATAATTGGGCTCATTAAAGAAAAAAATATACAAATAAAAAGAGTAATTTCAATTTTTGCATCTCTTTTATCGTTTATAACTACTTTACTTATGATAAAGCCAATTTTTATAGAAAATAAGATATTAGAATATTGGATGGGAGGATGGGAACCAATAGATGGAGCATCTATTGGAATAGCATTAAGAGTAGATGCCCTCTCTTTATTTGTTGGAATAATAATTACTGGAGCTTGTCTTATATCATCCATTTATTCTATACGATATATGGAAGAGGATAATGGATTATCTAAATATTATATGTTATCAATGCTACTAACAGGTAGTATGATTGGCTTTGTATTTACTGGTGACTTATTTAATATGTATGTAATGTTAGAGATTATGACAATAGCTGCTATATCATTAACTGCATTTAGAAACCATAAAGGAAAAGCTCTTGAGGCAAGTTTTAAATATGTGGTTATTGGAGGACTTGGGTCATCTTTTATACTTCTTGGAACTGTTCTTTTATATATGGAGACTCATACCCTAAATATACTAGATATATCTAGTAAGTTATCACAAAATGGAGGAGTATATAGCAAAGTAAGTATATTAGCTTTTGTTATGCTTATTGTGGGATATGCAGTTAAAGCTTTTATGGTACCTTGTCATACTTGGCCACCGGATGCTCATATGTCTGCACCATCTTCAATTTCAATGTTATTATCAGGAGTTATGAGTAAAACAGGAGTTTATGGAGTAATTAGAATTTTATTTTTAATATTTTCTTTTACTACAAATAATGCGATAGCCTATTTAATAATAGCATGGGGAATTATAACAATGATACTTGGAGTAACTATGGCATTACTTCAAAGTGATTTCAAAAGACTCTTGGCATTCCATTCTGTATCGCAAATAGGATATATAATAATTGGAATTGGTGTGGCTTTATTTGCGAATGATTGGAGAGGAGACATTGGACTTGCATCATCATTGTTCCATATGATAAATCATGCAAGTTTTAAATGTTTATTATTTTTATGTGCTGGTGCAATTCTTTATAGAACTGGCACAACTAATTTAGATAAGGTCTCTGGTATAGGAAAAAAGATGCCATTTACTATGGGAGTATTTATAGTAGGAGCCTTAGCTATTAGTGGAATACCACCATTTAATGGGTTTAGTTCTAAATGGCTTATTTATTATTCAACTTATAATATTAGAATGCCAATAGTAACAATAGCATGTCTTATTGTTTCAGTTATGACTTTAGCTTCATTTATTAAAGTGTTCTATACAGTTTTTATGGGTACACCTTCAAAAAGTATACTTAAAGTTAAAGAAGTACCTTTTTCAATGAAAGTACCAATGGGACTTCTTGCGGCATGTTGTTTATTATTAGGTTTGTTCTCGGATAATATTATTAAAAATTTTATAAACAAGATTATAGAGAGTATAAGGGGCAGAGCTGTATTTTTAGATTATATTTCTCCATATAATCCTAGTTCATTTTTAATTCTATTTTTCATATTGATACTAGCATTTATAGTACTTCTTAATATTAAAAATACTAGAGTAAGCATAGTACATGAAAATATAGAAAATAGTAAATTTGAACCTTTTGTTGGAGGGGAAGTAGATTACAATTCTAAATTAGGATCACACGATATATTTTGGGGAATGAAATACGAATTTAAGGAATACTTTAATATAATAAGGGATGCTCATAGTGGGTGTGTAAATGATTATGCTCTTTGGGTAGTTTTGACATTAAGCTTTATGCTTGTATATTCTTTTATGTTTATGTAGAAGAGGTGAGAAAGTGGAATTTTTTAAATTACTATTTCATGCATTTATATTTCCGGGGGGAATATTCATAATATGCATATCTTTATTAATTTCTGGAATTGATAGAAAATTAGTAGCAAGAATGCAAAGAAGAATTGGACCACCTATATTACAGCCCTTTTATGATATTTTAAAGCTTATTGGAAAAGAGGTAATAATACCTAAATATTCAAATAAAAAAATATTTTTAGTAATGCCGATAGTTGGATTGGTTAGTGTTTGTATTACACCATTACTTATTCCTATCTTTAATAATATCTATATAAGTTTTAATGGAGACATTATTTTTATAATATATTTAATTACTATTTCAGTAATTGCATTAATTGTATGTGGAATAAATTCATCATCAACCTTTGGAAATATAGGTGCATCCAGAGAAGCAGTACTTCTTTTAAGCTTAGAATTACCTATGGTTATATCTATTATTTCAGTATGTATTTTTTCAGGTGAGATATTAGGGATAAATAATAATTTTTTAATGAATAGTATATCTCTTGCGCAGATAAATCAAGGAAGCTTTATGTTTACACTAAAATTACTACCAGCAGCTTTAGCATTTCTTATGATAATTCCAGGAGAAGCTGGTGTAATTCCATTTGATATTGCAGAAGGCGAAACAGAAATATGTGAAGGACCATTAGTAGAGTATTCAGGAAGATATTTAGCTATTTTAAAGTTAACTCAATCTATAAAAGGCTTTATTATGTCATCTTTATTTGTATCATTGTTTTTAGGTGAAAATATTAGTAGTTATAAAGTTATTAATATTATTATATTTATAATTTTAACTTGTATAGTTATGTTTTTTTCTATAACGGTTGTAAGAACTGTATTTGGTAGGCTGAAAATAAATCAAGCATTAAAGTTTTATTGGACAATCCCAACAATTTTATCATTAATCAGTTTAATATTAGTTAGCTATTTTTAGGAGGAAGATATGGAAATTCTAAAAAGAGGAATGGAAAAATCACCTTGGATATACCATATAAATACTGGATCATGTAATGGATGTGATATTGAATTAGTTGCTCTTTTAGGACCAAGATATGACATTGAAAGATATGGTGCAAAGCTGGTCGGAACTCCAAGACATGCAGATATAATTGTAGTAACGGGACCAATTACATCACAGTCAAAAGAGAGAATGCTAAGAGTAATATCACAAGTTCCAGAGCCTAAGGTTATTATGTCTTTAGGGTCATGCCCTATGTCTTGTAATGTATTTAAGGGAAGCTATTCTGTTGAGGGACCTTTAGATAAATGGGTAGATGTAGATGTTTCAGTTGGTGGATGTGCACCTAAGCCTGAGGCTATAATTGAAGGCTTAAAAAAAGCCATAGATATATTAATTAAAAAAAGGAGCGTGACTTAAAATGAAGGTTCCTTTTTTTAGAGAAGCATTTAAAAATTTATTTAAAGCATCTAGTACAAATAAAGAATTAAATCAAAGTAATCCAGAAGGGTATCGAGGGAAAATTAAATTTGATAGTGAAAAGTGTATAGGGTGTGGCTTATGCACAAGGGTTTGTGCTCCATGTGCTATAACAAAAACTACGAAGAAAATAGATGAGAACACACAAGAGATAACTCTAATATTTGATTTAGCTAGTTGCACTTTCTGTGGAATGTGTAGTGATTTTTGTTCTAAAAAGGCAATAACATTGACTAAAGAATCAAATATTATAGTATGTAATAAAGAAGAGCTTATGGTTAGAGGAAGTTTTACTAAAACTATGCCTAAGAGAGTAGAAAAGAAAAAATAATATAAAAATGACTAATTCGATTTTTTTGAATTAGTCTTTTTGCGTGAAAAAGATAAATAATACAATTAATTACAAATAAAAGGAAATATATTATTTAGCCATACTATTGTCATAAATAAATAGTATAATAAAAAAGAAAATATTGTAACTAATATTTAAGAGATTAGTTTATAAAATGATATATAATATAGTTAAGCAGTATTTTAAAGGGAGAGGGATATTATGAATAACCTGTTATATACAATTACAAATAGAGTAATAGAAAATTATAAGTTAGCAAAACATAAATTAAGATTTGATGGGGAATATATAAATCATTTTGCATCATTAATATTTGGTGAAGATGAAAATATCAATATAGATAGAATAAAAGAGATTAGAAAATATATAAAATCAAATACAAATAAAATGTCAAGTTTTAGAGGTGACATTCTATATATGATATCTATTCTAATAAGTAAAGAAAATAATTATATTGAATTTTCAAATAGAGTTATGGAAATGAATGAATATTTGAAAGATAACGATTTCAAGGATGGGAATTTTTTAGTTCTATCATCATATGCTCTAGCTAAGCATGCAAAGATAGGTGAAGAAGAAGCTATAATTAATGATATGAAAATGATATATAAATCCTTAAAAAATCAATATGAGGGATTTATAGACGAGGAAGATTATCTAGTATTTGCACTTCTTGCAATTAAGGGCAATAAAGATAAATCTGATATAGAAGACACTAGTAAGTACATCGATAGTATGTTTAATTATTTATCAGACTTAGATTATTATTCAAAAAATGACTTGCAAGGAATAGCTAGTAGTTTACTTTTAAATAGTAGTGCATCAGCACCTTATGAAATAAAAGAATTTATTAAGGCTTTCAATGATAAAGATATGAGAATTGGAGATGAGGTTTTGCCCTTAATAGGTGTAGTTGCAAGAGATGAAGAGATTTATGAGTATTTAAATAAAGTTAAAGAAGTTACAGAATGTCTTTGTGAAGAAGAGGGAGAATATGCTTTTTATATGGATAAGACATTTAGAACATTAATAGCTATAGTTATAGTTGAAATTTATGAAAGGAACAGTAGCTCCTTCTCAAATGAGTATTTAGAGGAATTATTATGCTTCGCCATATATTCCTTTCTTGTCAGCAAAAAGCAAGGGCTATTTGAGGAGGTTTTAGCGTAATAGATGGAATAAATCTAATGGAAAAGGTAATTTTACACGTTGATATGGATGCTTTTTTTGCATCAGTTGAGCAAAAGGATAATAAAGAACTTAGAGGTAAGCCAGTTATAGTTGGTGGAGTTAGTGAAAGAGGAGTAGTTTCAACTTGCTCTTATGAAGCAAGAAAATATGGTGTGCATTCTGCTATGCCAATCTTTATAGCAAGACAAAAATGCCCAAATGGGATTTTTGTTAATGTAAGATATTGGAGATATAAAGAGGTATCAAATAGAGTATTTAAAATATTTAAAGAAGTAACACCACTAGTTGAACCTCTTTCAATTGATGAGGCTTACTTAGATTTATCAGAAGGAAATATTAAAGATGGTAGGGAAGCCGCATTATATATAAAAAAAAGAGTTTTTAAAGAACTAGGATTAACTTTATCTATAGGTATTTCTTATAATAAATTTTTAGCAAAGCTTGCATCGGATTGGAATAAGCCAAATGGAATTATGGAAATAACCAAAGAAATGATACCAAAGGTTTTGTTAAAACTTCCTATATCAAAGATATATGGACTTGGAGCTAAGTCTGTATCTAAACTAAATAATATGGGATTTTTTAATATAGAAGATTTATATTTAGTATCTAAGGAATTTTTATATGAATACTTAGGAAAACAAGGAATAGAAGTATATGAAAGAATAAGAGGTATAGATAAAAGGGAGGTTAAAGTAGTAAGAGATAGAAAATCTATGGGAAAAGAAAGAACTCTTAAAAGAGATACAAAAGATAAAGATGAACTATTAAAATATTTAAAAGAATTCTCAAAAAATATAGCACATCTTCTAAAAGAGAAAGATAAATCAATAAAAACTATAACAATAAAATATAAAACTAGTTCCTTTGAAAATCATACAAGAAGTAGAACGCTAAATGATTATATAAATATGGAAGAAGATATACTAAGAATAGCTAATGAAATTCTAAATGAAGAAGAATTCTTAGAAGATATAAGACTTATAGGACTTAGTGTATCTTCATTTAAAGAGAGTTTAGAAGAGCAAATTTCATTGTTTTAGTATGTCGTAAAATAGATGATTTAAGATAATAATATTTGACAAAACTGAAGAAAAAGTTCTATAATCACCTTAAAGAATAATTATGTAAAGGAGTGCAAATGATGAGCAAAAATGAATTAGCAAGAATGATAGATCACACTATTTTAAAACCAGAAGCAACAAGTGAAGGGGTTAAAAAATTATGTGAAGAAGCATTAGAATATACATTTGCGTCAGTATGTGTAAATCCTACAAGAGTTAAGGAAGCATATGAAATATTAAAAGATAGTGAAGTTAAAGTTTGTACGGTTATAGGATTCCCTTTAGGAGCCACAACAACGAATGTAAAAGTATTTGAAACTAAAGATGCTATAGAAAATGGTGCAACTGAAGTTGATATGGTTATAAATATCGGAAGACTTAAAGATAAAGATTACGATTTTGTAAAAGAAGATATAAAGGCAGTTGTAGAAGCTGCAAAAGGAAAGGCTTTAACAAAGGTTATAATTGAAACTTGTTTATTAACAGATGAAGAAAAGGTTATAGCTTGTAAACTTGCAAAAGAAGCAGGAGCAGATTTTGTAAAAACTTCAACTGGATTCTCAACAGGTGGGGCTACAAAGGAAGATATTAAGCTTATGAGAGAAACTGTAGGACCAGAACTTGGAGTTAAAGCTTCAGGTGGAGTTAGATCATTAGAAGATGCTGAGAGTATGATAGAGAATGGAGCTACAAGAATAGGAGCTTCAGCTTCAATTGAAATATGTGAAGGTAAAGTGTCAAATAGTAATTACTAATTGAAAATACTTTAAAATACCTAAGGAGATTAATCTCCTTAGGTATTTTTTTTGCTTTAAATAGCTACTTATTAGAAATAATTAAACTTATTTGCATTAAATGAAAAAAACTATATCTAAAATCCAATAAATAGAATATTAATATAATATACAACTATAAAGGTAAGGAGGAATTAGCTGAGTTTACTTTTTAAGAGTAAATTTGGGAAAAGCATTATATGAAGAAAGAATTAACTCAAAGTGAAATAATTTATGATGTGGAATATATTAGTGAAGACGAGGAAATAAACTTTAAAGAAATTCCAGAGATAAGCACTCCTTATAAGGAAATAAAGAGAGCTATTAATATAAAGAGGGCTGGGTATAACTTATATATGATAGACTCATTTTCAAATGACAAAATAGATGGGTTAGTTAATTTCATAGATAATGAATATAAATCCTTAGAACCTCCTTCAGATATATGCTATGCAACTCTGAAAGATAGAAAGAAACCTTTTCCTATATTTATTTCTAATGGAAGAGGAAAAGAGCTTAAAAAGGAAATCAAAGAATTAAAAGAAGAATATACAATAAGCTTTTTAGAATTTTTTAATACATCTTCAGACGAGGAAAAAGACGATATAGTAGAAAATATTCATCTTAAAAGGAATAAATATATAAGTGAACTTGTAGAAGTTGCAAAAGTAGATGGATTTGATGTAAAAGCAACTTCAGGGGGATTTGCTTTTATTCCTTTAAGTGAAGGTGAAGTAATGACAGAGAAGGAATATGATGAGCTAGATATAGAAGATAGAGAAGAAATACTTCAAAAAGCAACTAAACTAAAACAAAGAGCAGAAGTTATACTAGATGATCTTAAAGAATTAGAGGTTGGATCTATTGAAAGACTGAAGGTTATTTTTAAGAATTTTATTGATGAAAGAATGGAAAATATAAGAGATGATCTATTACTAGAATTTATAAGAGACGATGACGTATATAATTATCTTGAAAATTTATATAAAAGCATAGAAGAAGAATTAATTGAGAATTATAGTATAGACTTAGAGGATGAAGATACTAAAGTTGAAGAGATATTAGGAAAATATAATATAGAAGTATTAGTGGATAACTCGAATAATGATCATCCAAGAGTTATTTATGAGGATGATCCAAATATCGTAAATCTCTTAGGTAATATCGAATATGAAAGTCAAAATGGTAATTATGTAACGGATCTTTCATTTATAACTCCAGGATCTCTTTTAGAAGCAAATGAAGGATGTGTAATTATTAGATTAAATAGGCTTATACAAAATCCAAATAGTTATTATTATTTAAAGAAGACACTTATGTCAGAAAAGCTTAACCTAGATAGTAATAGAAATTATCTAGAGCTTTTATCTATAAATGGACTTAAGCCTGAAGCTGTACCAATAAATGTTAAGGTGATAATAATTGGAGATTATGAAAGTTACAATATTCTTTGTAGCAATGATGATGACTTTAAAAATTTATTCCCTTTAAAGTGTGAAATTAAAAGTGAAGTTAAAAATCCTAAGAATATAATCAATGGATTAAAAAAATTCATTGTTGAAAGAGCAGAAAAAAATAAATTATTGAAAATAGAAGAAGCCGGGATTAATTCTATAATAAGATTCTTAGTTAGAGAAGCTTCTAGTAGAGAAAGAATTAATGTAAATGAAAGTAAAATTGATAATATATTAGTTAAAGCTGATAATCTTGCGAAGGAAGATAATGAGGATATAATAGGCAAGAAATATATTGAGAATATAATATATGAGAAAGATAGTATTCTGGATGACTATATGGATATGTATAAAGAGAAGAAAATATTTATAAAGACTGAAGGGAAAGTAGTTGGGAATATTAATGGACTTGCAGTACTAGATACTGGAATTTATAGATTTGGAAAACCACTTAGAATAACTTGCCTGGCATTAAAGGGTGATGGTAGTGTAATAGATATTCATAAAGAATCAAAATTAAGTGGTAAGATACACGAGAAATCTATACAAACACTAACTGGATTATTGTATAGTATATTATCTCCTTATGAAAAACTTCCTATAAATCTTCATTTAAGTTTTGAACAAAGTTATGGAATGATTGAGGGAGATAGTGCATCTGTTGCTGAAATGATAGCAATGTTATCATCTATAAGTAAGAGAGGTGTTAAACAAAATATTGCTGTAACAGGATCTTTAAACCAATTTGGAGAAGTTCAAGCTATTGGAGGAGTAAATGAAAAGATAGAAGGGTTCTTTAATGTGTGCAAAGAAATTGGAGGATATAAGGGTAAGGGCGTATTGATTCCATCTACTAATAAGGATGAGTTAATATTATGCCCAGAAGTGGAAGCTGCTATAAGAGAAGGTGACTTCCATATATATGAGATGGATGTTTTAGATGATGCTATTGAAACTCTAATATTAGAAGATAATGAAAAGTTAGAAGACTTTTATAAATCAATAAATGAAGAAATAAATAAATATAAAGAATAAGTATAGGACTACTACATTTAAGGTTTAAAAATTTTATTATGTAGTAGTCTATTTATTTATGACTAATTTAATAACAAAAATTTCCATAAAAAATGCTAATATAATTGACTTTGAATATAAATATATGTTAAAATATGGAAGAAATAGAGTGAAAAATATAAATTAGGAGGTGAATTACTCTAAAGCAAACTTTAGGGTAGCTTATATGTATCTTAAATTTGAAAAAAGTGATGAGACTTTAATTGTTCATCTAATAGGAGAGTTAGATCATCATAGTGCAGAAGAGGTTAGAGTTAAGATTGATGATAGAATAGAAAGAGATAACATAAGAAAAGTTATATTAAATTTTAGTGGCGTAACATTTATGGATAGTTCAGGAATTGGAGTAGTTGTAGGAAGATATAAAAAGGTATTGTCAAACGGTGGGAATATTTGTGTAGCAGATGTTAATAAAAGTGTAAATAGAGTTTTTGAATTATCAGGATTATTTAAAATTATAAAAAAATTTAATACTGTAGATGAGGCAGTAAGGTGCGTTTAATGGAGGGGTTTTCATGTATGATAATAAAATAAGTATTGAATTCTTAAGCAAATCTCAAAATGAGGCTTTTGCAAGAGTAGCAGTGGCAGCCTTTGTTTCACAGTTAGATCCTACAATAGAAGAATTAACAGATGTAAAAACTGCAGTATCTGAGGGAGTAACAAACTCTATTATTCATGGATATGAGAATAGAGAGGATGGAAAGGTTAGAATTGATGCATCTATAAAGGGAGATGAAATTGAGATAGTTATAGCTGACTTTGGTAGAGGAATTGAAGATATAGAAAAAGCAAAAGAACCATTATATACATCAAGACCTGACCTTGAAAGATCAGGAATGGGCTTTACTGTTATGGAAAGTTTTATGGATAGTTTAGAAGTATATAGTGAAAAGGGAAAAGGGACAAAGGTGGTTATAAAGAAAAAATTTGATACTGAATTAGGTTAGGGGAATAATATGAATATTGAGAATTATAAAAGAGAGGAATTTAATTATGATGATAATTCTGAGCTTTTACCTTTAGCTAAAAGTGGTAATCAAAAAGCCTTAGATAGATTGATAGAAATGAATCTTCCATTAGTATCTTCTATTAGTAAAAAGTTTTTAAATAGAGGATATGAATATGAAGATATATATCAAATAGGCTCAATTGGGCTAGTTAAAGCTATAAAGAATTTTGATGATTCATTTAATGTTAAGTTTTCAACATATGCAGTTCCAATGATAATTGGAGAAATCAAAAGATTTTTAAGAGATGATGGAATGATTAAGGTAAGCCGTAATGTTAAAACTTTAGCTAGAAAAATTCATTACTGCAAAGAAGAGCTTACAAAAACCCTTAATAGGGATCCTACAATCGATGAGTTAGCCGAATACTCTGGAATAGATAAGGAAGAGATTGTTATAGCTATTGAAGCATCATCTAGTATGCAGTATTTATATGATACAATTCATCAAGATGACGGTGCTCCTGTACTCTTAATAGATAAACTCAGTCAAAAGGGAGAAGATGATACTTCTATGATTGACAGAATAGCACTAAAAGAAGCTATAGGAACACTAGATGTTAAGTCTAGACAAATTATAATGCTTAGGTATTTTAAGGATAAGACACAAGTTCAAGTAGCCAAAATGCTTGGAATAAGCCAAGTTCAAGTTTCTAGAATAGAAAAAAAGGTGCTATTAAAAATGAAAGAAAAATTAAAAGAATAAAAAAAGAAGGATTTTAAATCCTTCTTTTTTATTTTCAAAAATTGAGTATATTTTCCAGTGTTAGATTTAAGTTTTTACAAATACTAATTATATCAATTTAGAAAGGGGCTGTAATTTTGAGTAAGAAAAAAATGAAAACTAAAGAAGAGTCTGTAAAACAAAGGTTCCAAACTCTTTCCAAAGAAAGCGAGCCTAAACCACAACTTACAAGAAATTGCATTAGAGCATTTTTTGTTGGTGGAATAATTTGTGACATAGGACAATTAATATCAAATATATTTTTGCAACTTGGATTTCCAAAAGAAGAAGTTGCAAGTATTTCAGCAATAATAATGGTATTTTTAGGGGCACTTTTAACAGGTGTAGGGATATATGATAAGATTGCAAATTATGGTGGTGCAGGTACAGTAGTACCTATAACAGGGTTTGCAAATGCAGTAGTTGCACCAGCTATAGAGTTTAAAAAGGAAGGCTTTGTTTTAGGAGTTGCTGCAAAGATATTTACAATAGCTGGTCCAGTTTTAGTCTATGGTATTGGAACTTCTGTAATTGTAGGATTAATTTATTACATAAAAGATTTGTTTTTTTAAAGTAAGGAGTTGGATTTAGAATGGATAAAAAGATTAAGAAAGTTGGAGGTCAAACAGTAAAATTAGAGCATCCTCCAAGAATAATATCTGCTTTTTCAATAGTAGGTCCAAAGGAAGGCGAGGGTCCTTTAAAAGAATATTTTGATGAAGTTTTAAGCGATGAAACTTGCGGAAAAGAAACGTATGAAAAGGCAGAGAGTGAAATGATGTACACAGCTATAACCCAGGCTATAAAAAGAGCTAGCTTAAAAGAAACTGATATAGATTATATGTTTGCAGGAGATTTATTAAATCAAATAATATCTTCAGGTTTTGCCGCAAGAGATCTTAATATACCATTCTTTGGACTTTATGGTGCTTGTTCTACTATGGCTGAATCTTTAGGGCTTGCAGCTTTAATTATGGATGGTGGATTTGCAAATAATGTTGTTGCATCGACTTCATCACACTTTTGTGCGGCTGAGAGACAATTTAGATTTCCATTAGAGTATGGATCTCAAAGAAGTAAAACAGCTCAATGGACAGTTACAGGTTCAGGAGCAATGATACTTGGAAAAGAAGGGACTCAATTTCCAAAGATTACATATGTTACAACAGGAGTTGTTAAAGACTATGGAATAATGGATGCAAATAATATGGGAGCTGCAATGGCTCCAGCTGCAGTAGATACTTTATATAAGCATTTCAAAGATACAGGAAGAACTCCTAAAAGTTATGACGTAATAACAACTGGAGATTTAGGGAAAGTAGGTAAAACTATTTCTGATAAATTAATATTAGAATATGGTTATGATATAAGAGAAAATCATGTGGATTGCGGTGATATTATATTTGATAATGAAGTTCAAGGAACTGACTCAGGTGGAAGCGGATGTGGATGTTCTGCTGTCGTAACTGCTGGATATATATATAAGAAGATGATGAGAAGAGAAATAAAAAGTGCTTTAGTAATTTCTACAGGAGCTCTTATGAGCACTACATCATCCCTTCAAGGTGAAAGTATTCCAGGAATAGCTCATGCGGTTGCTATTGAAATGGATTAGAGAAAGGAGAATATAGTCATATGGATTATGTAAAAGCATTTATTGTAGGTGGTCTTATATGCGTTATAGCTCAAATACTTATGGATAAAACAAAACTTACACCAGCTAGAATATTAGTTTTATTTGTTACCTTAGGTGCTATACTTGGAGCATTTGGAATATATGATAAACTTGTTGAATTTGCTGGAGCTGGAGCTACAATACCACTACCAGGTTTTGGTAACTCCCTCGCTGTTTCAGTAATAAAAGAGGTAAGGGAAGTTGGATTAATTGGAATATTTAGTGGAGGAATAAAGGGTGCAGCAGCTGGAATTACAGCATCTATTTTCTTTGGATATTTAATGGCAATTATATTTAATCCAAAAAGCAAATAAAAGTATAAAAAATAATTATCTGTCAATAATCATCTATGAGGTGGTAAGGTTATGAGGTTATTTGAAATAGGCAAAGTGAAATTACCTATTTTATATATAGCTATAGCACTACTTATTAGTAGTTTATATTATAGATATTTTGATAGAGATTTATGGCTAGCTATTATTTTAGTTAGCCTTTTATTTTTATGGGTATTTTTAAAAGAAGGAAAGGAATTTTTAGTTTTTATATCATTTGTATTTATTATTGGAATCTTAATAAATAACAATTTTTATAATTTTAATATTAGTGAATATCAGACCATAAGAGTTGAAAGAAATTATTCCTATGGGGGAGTAGGTAAAGTAAATGGAAGAAAGGTTATTTTAAAAGGCAGCCTAAAAGGATGTAGAGAGGGAGATTTAATATTAGCTAGAGGAAGCTTTAAAAGAGATATAGATAAAGAAAAAGGTGTAATTGGAGAATTTAAAATTAAAGAGTTTAAGATTGATAATAAAAGTATATTTACTAAATTAGCTAAACTTAAAGAGAAGTTTAAAGAGATACTAACTGATAATATTGGTATACGAAAAGCTTCACTAGTTACATCTATAGTATTTGGACGAGATAGTACATTAGATAAAGAAGATGAAGAATATATGAATAGATTTGGCGTTATACATGCACTTAGCGTATCTGGACTTCATATAGGAATTATATTTATAATATTTAAGAAGCTTATAAATGAGAAGGTATCTCTTGTAATGACATTTATTTATGTAATTATGACAGGAATAGCTTTTTCAAGTCTTAGAGCATTTATAATGCTTTTATTCTCAAATTTAGGCTTTATATTAAAGAAAAAATATAATCCCATAGGAGGTATAGCTATAAGTGCTATAATAATATTTATTATGGCTCCATACTGTATTTTTAATATAGGATTTTTATTATCTTTTAGTGCAACTATAGGAATATTACTATATAGTAAAAAAATAAGAAGAAAGCTATATAAAATACCAGAATTTTTATGTGATACAATAAGTATATCACTGGCAGCACAGATATTTACCCTTCCATTACTTATAATATTTTTTAATGAGTTTTCTATTGGGTTTATAGTGGGGAATATTATTTTGATTCCAATTATAAATTTAATTCTTATAATAGGCGTTATATGTATTGCTACGATAGGGGTTCAAGAGATATTTGATTTCTTAAGTTTTATATTAAATATAATAATAAATATTTTAGATGATATAATAGACATATTCATAAACTTTGTTCCAGAGACTTTAAATATAACTGTGGAGTATGCTTACTTTTATATAAGTTTATTAATTACATATTACCTATATAAAAGAGGAGTTAAGAAAATTATAGTATTACCTATTGCTTATATAGTGGTTATTTCTATTAATTTCTATAGCTTAAATCCTAAGATAACCTATAGAAAAGAGGGCGGATTAGTAATATCTTATAAGGGGGACAGGATAGTAGTTTCTGATAAAAAAGCTAATATGGATGATTTGAAAAGTAAAACTGCATCTTCAAAAGGATATAAAGATTTTAAGAAAATAAATATATCAGATAGTTATTACTTAGAAAAAGAAGGAAAAGATTATATTCTAAGTGTAAGTGGAAGTAATTATTATTTAAATGTATCTGGTGGGAATAAAAAGGAAGTGAAATATGATATAATAAATTTCAAAGATAATGAAGCCAGTGAGATTATTATATTAGGTGATGATATATTAGTAAAGTAAATTAAATTTGAAAGGTGATTAGTTTGATAAATTATGAAACATTAGAGAAGGACATAAAAAATCAAAAAATTAAGAATTCATATGTTTTTTGTGGTGCTGATGAAGAATTAATTAAAGAAGCAGTAGGGAATTTAGTAAATCCATATATTGATGAAGGACTTAGAGATTTAAATTTTATTAAGTTTGATGGAGTTCAATGTACTTTTGATGAAATTATGAATGCATGTGAGACTCTTCCATTTATGGCCGAAAAGAAAGTGGTTATAGTCTATAGATGTGCATTTTTAAAAGAGAAGTTAGATGCTTCAAGCAAGATTTTATATAATAGTATTAAGGAATACTTAAAAGATATGCCAGAACATACTATATTGGTTTTATATCATGTTTTTGGTGATAAGAGAGACACTGTAAAGAAAAATAAAAATATAGTGGCGTTGGATAAAATAACTACTGTAGTTCAGATAGATAAACTAAAGAGAGATGGTTTTTATAAAAGAGTTGACTCTATGTTTAAAGAAAATAATAAGAGTATAAATAAAATAGAACTTAGGTATCTTTGCGAAAAGCTTCCGATGAATTTAGATATAGCTAAAAAAGAAGTTTCTAAAATTGTTGATTACACAGGGAATAGAGATATAAGTAAAAAAGATATTGATTTATTAATTCCAAATAAAAGCGAAGACGATGTATTTGATTTAGTTGATTTAATATCACAAAGAAAAATTGAAAGAGCACTTGATATATTAAATGAACTTTTATTTAAAGCTGATCAACATATGCTTATAATTACAACCATAGAAAATCAATTTAAAAGACTGTATGATATAAAGATTGGGTTATTAAAAGGTAAGAATGTACAAGACTTTATTGGAGAATTTAGAATACCTCAATTTGTTGTTGAAAAGTTAATTCTTCAAAGTAAAAAATTTTCGAGAGGCCAGCTTGAAAAAATATTAACTTTTTGTATAAATACAGAGAAAAATTTAAAGAGTAGTTCAGGAGATAAAAAAGCAGAGCTTGAATTATTCCTTTTAAATATTGCAATGGTTAAAAAGTAAAAATACCTCACCAATAAGTGGTGAGGTATTTTTATGTAATTAAGATATTCTTAATCAAATTCACTAAAAGTAAATAACCGACCGTCAAGGTCGGTTTATGTTACTATGCCATAGCATTTAACTTTGCAGCTAGTCTTGATTTCTTTCTAGCAACCATGTTCTTGTGTAGAACTCCTTTTGAAGCAGCCATGTCTAAAGACTTAGTAGCTTTAACGAATAAAGCTTTAGCTTCTTCAGCGTTGTTAGCAGCGATAGCAGCTTCTAACTTCTTTATAGCAGTTTTTAAAGCTGATTTAACCATTCTATTGTTTAAAGTTTTTGTTGCAGTAACTTTAATTCTTTTCTTAGCTGATTTTATATTTGCCATTACTTTTCACCCCCTCTAAATTTTATAGGGCCTCATAGCAGAATTCACAGGGAATTTGCGTACGAGTTTACATTCAACAAACCATATTATAGCATTGAAGTTTATTATATTCAAGTATTAAATTTAAACAAAGAGGAAAAATAATTTAGAATACATAATAAAATAAGAGGTGAGAGTATGTTAAACTTTAGAACAGACCTTGCAATTGAAGCAAAGGAGGACTATTCCAAGGCTCATAAAAACGACATTGACGGGGTTATTGTAGACGAAGATATAATAAACGATAGTAAAGTTACAAAAGTAACAATAAAAAATGAGGATGGAGCAAAAAAATTAGGAAAACCAATAGGAAATTATATAACCGTGGATATTCCAGAGTATACAGTATATGATGGAGAGATTATGGATGATGTTTCTCAAGCGGTAGGAAAGACATTAAAAGCCTTAGTAAATATTGAACAAGATAAGACAGCTCTTGTAGTTGGACTTGGAAACTGGAAGGTTACTCCAGATGCTCTTGGACCTAAGGTTGTAGAAAAAATAATGGTAACAAGACATTTAAAAGATGTAATGCCAGAATCTATTGATGATTCAATAATACCAGTTTGCGCTATTGCACCTGGAGTACTTGGTATTACAGGAATAGAAACAGGAGATGTTATAAAAGCTCTTGTAGATAAAATAAAACCGGATATAGTTATATGTATTGATGCATTAGCATCTAGAAGAATAGAAAGGGTAAATAGAACTATTCAAATAAGTGATACAGGAATATCACCAGGAGCTGGTGTTGGAAATCATAGAATGAGAATAAATGAGGAAACATTAGGTGTAAAAGTTATAGCAATTGGAGTACCAACAGTAGTTGATGCTGCAACTATTGCAAATGATAGTATAGATTTAGTAATAGATGAGCTTATAAGTAAGTCTGAAAAAGATTCAGCATTCTATAATATGATAAAAAGTATAGATAAGCATGAAAAGAGTGTACTTATAAAAGAATTATTAAATCCATATATAGGTGATTTAATGGTTACACCAAAGGAAGTTGATTTAGTAATAGACTCCCTTTCAAGAATAATTGCAAATGGAATAAATATAGCTGTACAGCCGAACTTAGATATGGAAGATATAAATAAGTTTATGAGTTAAAAGCAGGTATTGATTAAATATGGAAATAAAAAAGGTTAGAATTAAATTCTGATCTTTTTTATTTTATTTATATATAGATAAATTCATTAATTAAAAACATATAATAACTATGTAAATTCCCTCATATATATTTATAAATGAGGAGGGGATAATAGGTGATATCAAAAACTAAAGGAAGAAAAATAAATAGTTCTATGGATATAGGAGTTATAGTACTACTTATAATTATAGTTATATTCTTTGGAAGATGTATTTATATAATGAAAAATAATAATGAGAGAGGTGGACTTGCATATGTAGAGCTTTTAAATTTTTCACTGCCTTTAGTGGAGACTCAGGTTTATGATAGGGAAGCGTATTATGAGAATAATCTATCTCTAAAAAACATAGCGTTAGAAGCAGTTGGGCTTTCAGATATAAGTGGAGAAAAATTAATAAAGAATGAAATGCCTATATTTAAATTAAATGAAAAGATATTAAAGAGAGATGAAGTAGAAAGATATGATTCTTTTCAGTTAAATCAAGGGGCAATAATAAAATATACAGAAGAAGAAAAAAGTAATCTATATAATCCAAAACTTAAAAAGGATCTTAATAAATCGAAGCCAGAAGTTCTAATTTATCATACTCATACAGGAGAAGGATATTCAGAGAGTAAGAATTTTAGTGATGATCCAAATCTTAATGTAGTTGGAGTTGGAAGTATAATAGCTAAAGAGCTTGAAGAAAAGTATGGTATATCAGTTATACATGATAAAACAGCTCATGATGTTTCTTATAATGATAGTTATGATAGATCTAGAGAAACTATAAAAAAATATTATAAAAATTACGGTGATAGCTTCAAATTGGTAGTTGATATCCATAGAGACGGTATAGATCGTAAAAAAGCTACAAGTAGAACAAAAGAAGCTTTTACAGCTAATATAAATGGAGAAGATATGGCGAGAATAATGTATTTAAATACAAGAGGAAGCTCTAAATTTAAATCTAATGATAAAATGCAAAAAGAATTAGTAAGTATAACTAATTCTTTGTATCCTAGTCTTATAAAAAATGTTGAAACATGGAATGGAGGAATAAATCTGCTTAATCAAGATATATTTAACAACTCAATTCTTATAGAAGTAGGGTCAAATATAAATACATCAAAAGAATCTATGACAACGGCAAAATATCTTGCGAGAGTAATAGCTGAATATATAAATAAGAAAAAATAATTTACTAAAAGAATAATTATGTAAATCCCCTCATATATATTTAAAAGTGGGAGGGGATAAGATGTGATATCAAAAAGTAAAGTGAAGAAAATAACAGGTTCCATGGATATAGGAATTATGATCTTACTTATTTTCATAGTTGTATTTTTTGGAAGATGTATCTATATATTGAAAAATAACAATGAGAGAGGTGGCCTTGCGTATGTAGAACTCTTAAATTTTTCAATACCCCTAATAGAAACTCAAGTTTATGATGAGGGTGCATATTATGAAAATAATTTATCACTAAAAAATATAGCATTAGAAGCCTTAGGGCTTTTAGATATTAGTGTGGCAAAGTTAGTAAATAGTGAAATCCCGATGTTTAAATTAAATGATAAATTAGCAAAAAACGACCAAGCAGAGGAGTACACTCCATTTAAATTAAATGATGGTGCAGTATCAAAGTATACAGCGGAAGAAAAAAATAATTTATATAATCCAAAACTTAAAAAGGAACTTAATAAATCAAAGCCAGAAGTTTTAATATATCATACACATTCAGGAGAAAATTATGCTGAATCAAAAAAGTCAACTAATGATCAAAATTACAATGTAGTTGGCGTTGGAAATGTAATTGAAAAAGAACTTGAGGAAAAGTATGGTATATCAGTTATACATGATAGGACAATACATGATACTTCATATAATGATAGTTATAATAGATCAAGAGAGACTGTAAAAGGATATGCGAAAAAATATAATGATACTTTGAAACTTGTAATAGACATTCATAGGGATGGTGTTGATCTAAAAAAAGCAACTCAAAAAACTAAGGATCTATTTACAACAAGTATAAATGGTGAGAGTATGGCTAAAATAATGTATGTAAATTCAAGAAGCAGCTCCAAATTTAAAGCTAATGATAAGTTAGAAAAAGAATTATCTACAATAACCAACGAATTATATCCGGGACTTGCAAGAAAGACATACACATACGATAGGGGAATAAATTCATTTAATCAAGATATATTTAGCAATTCAATACTTTTAGAGGTTGGAGCTAATATAAATACATCAAAAGAAGCTATGACATCAGGTAAATATGTTGCAAGAATAATTGCTGAACATATAAATGGGGAATAAATGAATAAATTTACTTAAAGTGGAAATCTTTATAAATAGGAATTTTTAAAGAGGTGAAACTTTATGAAAAAGAAGAAGTATTTAATAATAATATTTTCAAGTTTTCTTTTAATCTTTGCTAGTGTTGGACTAGTAAAAATTAATATTATAAATACTAAATCATTATCACCAGTAGGAAATACTGATGATAATAAAAAGATAGTTAATACAGAGTTTGGAGAAGAGTTTAATAGTTTTATTCAAGATAATTCAAATGTTAAAATCTATAATAATGAAAATGAAGGGGAATATTTAGTAACTATAAATGATAAAAGAATAAAAATAAAAGAGGAATCTTACCTAATAAGTGGAATTAAAAAAGCGGTTTTAGCAGTTAAGAATATATCAGTAAATTTAATTAATGACATAGAGGCCTTATTTGAAAAAATAATGCCTTAAAATAAATAATAAATAGCAGTTATATTACCCTATAAATTATTGACACTTACTATGCAAAGTGTGATATAATTTAGCTTGACTTTAATATATGGGGGTGAAATAACTGCTTTTGTACATAGAAGGGCAGTTTTATATATGAAAAATGATAGACAAAAATTTATTAGAAATTTTTCAATAGTAGCGCATATAGACCACGGTAAATCAACATTAGCAGATAGATTGTTAGAAATTACAGGTACTTTAACTAAAAGAGAAATGGAAGAACAAGTACTTGATAATATGGAAATTGAAAGAGAAAGAGGAATAACAATTAAGTCTCAAGCAGCAAGACTTATCTATAGAAGAGAGAACGGAGAAGAATATATATTAAATCTTATAGATACTCCAGGACATGTAGATTTTACATATGAAGTATCAAGAAGTTTAGCAGCATGCGAGGGTGCAGTATTAGTTGTTGACGCAACACAAGGGATACAAGCACAAACATTAGCAAATTGTTATTTAGCATTAGACAATGATTTGGAAATAAGTCCTGTTATAAATAAGATAGACCTTCCATCTTCAAGAGCGGATGAAGTAAAGCAAGAGATTGAAGATGTAATTGGTATTCCAGCTGAGGAAGCACCAATGATATCAGCCAAGACAGGGTTAAATGTAGAAGATGTATTAGAAGCTGTAGTTCGTGATATTCCAGCACCAAGTGGAGATGAGGATGCACCTCTTAAGGCCTTAGTTTTCGATTCATACTATGATACTTATAAAGGTGTTGTAAGTTATGTAAGAGTTAAAGATGGTATAGTAAAAAGAGGAACTAAAATAAAGTTTATGGCAACTAATAAAGTTTATGATGTTACAGAAGTTGGAGTATTTACTCCAGGATTCTTACCAACAAATGAACTAAGAGCAGGTGACGTTGGGTATATCACAGCATCTATTAAAAATGTAAAAGATGCTAGAGTTGGGGATACAATAACTGAAAGTGGAAGAGAAACTAAAGAGGCACTTCCAGGATATAAGCCAGCTATTCCAATGGTTTATTCAGGTATTTATCCAGTGGATGGAGCAAAATATGAAGAGCTAAAAGAAGCATTAGAAAAACTTCAAATAAATGATGCAGCATTAAACTTTGAACCAGAAAGTTCAGTTGCATTAGGATTTGGATTTAGATGTGGGTTCTTAGGATTGTTACATATGGAAATAATCCAAGAAAGAATAGAGAGAGAATTTAATCTAGATATAATTACAACAGCACCATCTGTTATATACAAAATTAAAAAGACTGATGGAGAAGTTTTAGATATTACAAATCCAACAAATCTTCCAGAAATGAGTGAAATTGATTATATGGAAGAACCTGTTGTTAAAGCTTCTATAATAACTCCAACTGAATATGTAGGAGCTGTTATGGAACTTTGCCAAGATAGAAGAGGAACATATATTGATATGCAATATATGGAAGAGACAAGAGCCGTTATAAACTACGATATTCCTTTAAATGAAATAGTTTATGATTTCTTTGATACATTAAAATCAAAGACAAGAGGTTATGCATCATTGGATTACGAATTTAAAGGATATGAAAGAGCGGATCTTTGTAAGCTTGATATTCTTCTAAATGGAGATGTAGTAGATGCACTTTCAATGATAGTACCAAAAGAAAGGGCTTATCATAAAGGCAGAGGAATAGCAGAAAAGCTTAAAGAAATTATTCCAAGACAACTTTTTGAAGTGCCAATACAAGCAGCAATAGGAGCTAAAATCATAGCAAGAGAAACTGTTAAAGCTATGAGAAAAGACGTACTTGCTAAATGTTATGGTGGAGATATATCAAGAAAGAGAAAACTTCTTGAAAAGCAAAAAGAAGGTAAGAAGAGAATGAGACAAGTGGGATCAGTTGAAGTGCCACAAGAAGCATTCATGTCAATTTTAAAAGTAGATTAATAAATGTTTTTAAGAAACTCTAATTAAATTAGAGTTTCTTTTTTATAAATTTTGATGTAAGAATTAATTTATTTATGTTGCATATACATTACTATAAGAAATTATGGAGGTGTATATTAAGTGATAGAAGTAAGTAGAAGAGATCCAAAAATAAAGTGTAAGAAATTAAGAAGAGAGGGGATCATAACAGGAACCCTTAGAAGATGTAATGGAGACATAATTCCTATAAGTGTAAAAGGAAGTAGTATAGACACCTATGTTAACAATAATGGCTTAAATAATGAACTTATTATATTATTCGATAATAATGAAATCAAAACAAGGATATATAGAGTTCAGAAGAATCTTATAATGCATAATGTAGACAATATAGATTTATTAGAAAAGAAATAAAGTGATAATTTAAGCGTTAAAGTTAAAAGTTTAAATAATAGTATAAAAATTTATTGAAAAAGTGCTTACTTTATTAGTAAGTGCTTTTTATGTTTTATGTTATTTTTAAAATTAGAAGGATATGTTTTAGTTAATAATTTTTTTTTACATAGGATAGTAATAGATACGTAAATTGACAAAGCTATTACTTCGTATCTATAAAGTATTCAATTGATCTATATAATAGCACTTTCAGCGATGTTCTTGCAGATAGTGGAGGAGAAATTCTTTTGTTAGTGGTTACATGTATTGGTATATGATTTGAAAACAGCAATTGTAACTAGTGTTTTTATTATGTCATTCACTGCTTTAACTGGAACAGCTGTACATATAATTCATGGAGGAACTGACGTATTAGATTTAATAATATGTGTAGTATTTGCTATAGTTGATTCTAGAGGGTCGGCAAAATTTGCAAATAAAGCAAATAATAAGAAGTTAAATAAAGTATCAGGTGTCTTTTAAATTATATTTGGAGTTGCTCTTATAACTTAAATAGTTTAATTTACGATGAAAATAAGTTTTTATAAATTTAAAATTAAAGTTTAATTAAGTTGAGTGAAAAAAGGCATTTTTTAATGTATAATAAACAAAAGAAATGGAGGGTGTTAGATGTTTTTAAAAGAACTTAACAATGAAGAGGCAGTATCATTTGTAAATTTATTAGATCAATTTGCAAACATAGATAATGAAGTTGCTAGAGAAGAAAAGAGATTAATAGAAGGTTATGTAAAGGAACTTGGATTAGAGAAAGATAAAATTGGGATATTATCTTATGATGATATAGTAGCTGTTTTAAAGAAAAGTAAGGAAAGAATAAAAAGAATTATATATTTTGAATTAATTGGACTAGCTTTAGTAGATGGCAATTATGGAGATTTAGAGGTAGATTATTTAGATAAAATAGCAGTAGATCTTGACATAAATAGGGCTCAGAAAATAGCATTTGCAAACTTTTTCTATAATTTCAAAGAAATACACGATTTTTCTGTAATAGAAACTGAGAATAAAGAATTAAAGCTGCTTGAAGAGCAAGCAGAAGCGTTACTATAAATTTATTAAAGAAGATTCTAATAAATTAAGATTAGAGTCTTCTTTTTTGTTATAATAATTAAAAGTAAAAGAAGAAGGTGAATTTAAAATGAAAGAAATTGCATTATATGTACATATTCCATTTTGCAAGCAAAAATGTTTTTACTGTGATTTTCCATCATATGCTGGAAAGGAAGGTCTAGAAGATGATTATATAAATTCTTTAATCAAAGAGATAGATATAAAGTGTAGCGATAAAGTTATTAAAAGTTTATTTATTGGAGGTGGAACACCATCACACTTAAATGAAGATAATCTATATAAGTTATTAAATAAGTTAAATTGCCTAAGTTATATAAAAAATGTAGAAAGAACTATAGAATGTAATCCAGGAACATTAACAGAGAGTAAGCTTAGAATTATAAAAGATTGTGGGATGAATAGAATAAGCATGGGACTTCAGGCAACTAGTAACAATCTGCTTAAAAAAATAGGAAGAATACATACAATAGAAGAATTTTGTGAAAATTACAATAGAGCTAGGAAGTTTGGATTTGAAAATATAAACATTGACATTATGTTTGGGTTACCAGATCAAAGTATTTCTGATTATAAAGAAACTTTAAAGGATATTATTAAGTTAAATCCAGAGCACATATCATGCTATAGTCTAATCATTGAAGAAGGAACACCTTTCTATGATATGAGTGAAAGCGGTATTCTTAATCTTCCAAAAGAAGATGATGAAAGACAAATGTATAAATTAACTAAAGATATATTAGAATTTAATGGATATCATCAATATGAAATATCTAATTATTCAAAAGAAGGTATGGAATGTTATCATAATAAAGTTTACTGGAAATGTGAAGAATATTTAGGAGTAGGAGTATCATCTAGCTCATATATAAATGGTAGTAGAGTAAAGAATATAGATAGTATAACAGAATATATCGAAAGAATATGTAGCGGGAAAGATATATATGAAGAGGTTGTAAAAAATACTGAAAAAGAAGATATGGAAGAGTTTATGTTTTTAGGACTTAGAATGATCCAAGGTATAAATAAAGATGACTTCAAAAATAGGTTTAAAAAAGATATATATGATGTATATAGAGCGGTAATTAAGGAAAATATAAAAAAGGGCCTTTTAAAAGAAGAAAATAATAATATTTATCTAACTGACAAAGGTATAGAATTATCAAATTACGTTATGAGTGAATTTATATTGTAAAAAGTAAAAAATAAAAGTAATTTGAAGAAAAATAAAGATAATATGGATTAAATTAAATAAATTAATATTAAAAAGTAAAAATTCTCGTTGACAAAAATAATCAACGAGAATATTATTTAAATATAGTCATTAGCACTCGTTATTAGTGAGTGCTAATAAGTAGAGGTGATGATATGGTTATTGATGATAGAAAAATAAAAATATTAGAAGCTATTATCAATGATTACATTAAAACTGGAGAGCCAGTAGGTTCTAGAACAATAGCAAAGAATCATGACTTAGGAGTTGGATCTGCAACAATAAGAAATGAAATGGCAGATCTTGAAGATATGGGTTATTTAGAACAACCTCATACCTCTGCAGGAAGAATTCCATCAAGCAAAGGATATAGATTATATGTAGATAGTTTAATGGAAAAACCACTTTTAAGTAAAGAAGAAGATTTAAAGATAAAAGAATATGTTATAAACTCAGCAATGTTAGAAGTTAATAAGATAGTTAAAAATGCAAGTGCTTTACTTTCAGAATTAACACATCTTACATGTGTTGTAAAAACACCTTCTATGAGCATGAGCTATTTAAAATCTATCCAAGTTATGAATCTTGATGAGAAAAGCCTTTTAGCAGTAATTGTTACTGATGGTGGACTTATTAAGAATCAAATAATTAGAATTAATAAAGTACCTTCTATAGAAGTATTAAATAAAATAAATACTATTTTAAATAAAAGGCTATTACATCTTTCAATAGATGAAATTAACTTGGAGGTTATAAATAACTTAAAAGTAGATTTACATGGGTATGAGGAAGTATTTAATGCAATGCTCCCAGCATTATATCAATGCTTAAAAGAAGATGATACATCTAGAGTATTTATGGAGGGTGCAACAAATATTTTTAATTTCCCTGAGTACAACGATATAGAAAAGGCAAAAGAGATATTATCACTTCTTCATAATAAAGATTGTGTTGTTGAACTTATAGAACCTGAAAATGATATAACAATAAAAATAGGCGATGAGAATTATATTCCAGAAGCAAGAGAGTGTAGTGTTATATCAGCTGAATACTCGCTAGGCGATAGTGCAAAAGGGACTATTGGATTGATAGGACCTAGAAGAATTAACTATTCAAAAGTAATCGCAATAATGGCACAGGTCATGAAAGAATTGAATAAGACTTTAAAAGGACAGTCTAAAAATTAAAGAAGACGAGGTGTGTATAAGGAAATGATAGATAAGAATGAAAATTTAGAAAATGAGATCAAAGATGATGAAAATATCATAGTTGATGAAGAGATAAAAGAAAATTTGGAAGAGCCAGTAAATGGAGAAGAGGAAGTAGTAGAAGAGTCTCAGGAAAATGATAATAAAAAAGAAGAGGATGAGTTAGAAATGTTTAGAAAGACTAAAGATGAAAACAAAAAATTAACTAACGAACTTGAGACTTTAAAAGATAGACTTCTAAGAGTTACAGCTGAATATGAAAACTACAGAAAAAGAACAGCTAAAGAAAAAGAAGGTATTTATACAGATGCATGTATAGATGTACTAAAAGAAATAGTACCAAATCTTGATAACTTAGAAAGAGCTGTCGAAGCTAATGGAAGTGTTGAAGACATGAAAAAAGGTGTTGAGATGACTCTTAAAGGCTTCCAAGCTGCTCTAGAAAAGTTAGGAGTTGAAGAAATAGCAACATCAGAAGGATTTGATCCTAATCTTCATCAAGCAGTAATGCATATTGAAGATGAGAACCTTGATAATAATTCAGTTGCTGAAGTATTTATGAAAGGTTACAAAAGAGGAGATAAAGTTATAAGACATTCAGTTGTTAAAGTAGCTAATTAAAATAAAAATAACATAAATAAAATAGAAATTAATAGTAAGCTAGGGCTTGCGTTAAGGAGGAATAAATTATGTCAAAAATAATAGGAATTGATTTAGGAACTACAAATTCATGTGTAGCAGTTATGGAAGGTGGAGAACCAGTTGTTATAACTAACTCAGAAGGTTCAAGAACAACTCCATCAGTTGTTTCATTCCAAGCAAATGGAGAAAGATTAGTTGGTCAAGTTGCAAAAAGACAGGCAATTACTAATCCAGATAAAACAATAATCTCAATAAAGAGACATATGGGAACTGATTATAAAGTTAAGGTTGACGAGAAAGAATATACACCACAAGAAATATCAGCAATGATACTTCAAAAATTAAAAGCTGATGCTGAAAGTTATTTAGGAGAAAAAGTTACTCAAGCAGTTATAACTGTACCAGCTTACTTCAATGATGCTGAAAGACAAGCAACAAAAGATGCTGGTAAAATAGCAGGACTTGAAGTACTTAGAATAATAAACGAACCAACAGCTGCAGCTTTAGCATATGGATTAGAAAAAGCAGATCACGAAGAAAAAGTATTAGTATATGATTTAGGTGGCGGTACTTTCGATGTATCTATCTTAGAACTTGGTGATGGAGTATTTGAAGTATTATCAACAAACGGAGATACAAAGCTTGGTGGAGATGACTTCGATAATAAGATCATGGATTACATTGCAGACACATTCAAAGCTGAAAATGGAATCGACTTAAGACAAGATAAAATGGCACTTCAAAGATTAAAAGAAGCTGCTGAAAAAGCTAAGATTGAATTATCATCATCAACACAAACAAATATTAACTTACCATTCATCACAGCTGATGCAACTGGTCCAAAACATATAGATATGAACTTAACTAGAGCTAAATTCAACGAATTAACTCATGACTTAGTTCAAAGATCAATTGAACCAATGAAGAAAGCAATTGCTGATGCTGGAATTTCAGTAAATGATATAGATAAGATATTATTAGTTGGTGGATCAACAAGAATACCAGCTGTTCAAGAAGCAGTTAAAAACTTTACAGGAAAAGAGCCTTCAAAGGGAATAAATCCAGATGAATGTGTTGCAATTGGTGCAGCTATTCAAGCAGGTGTATTAACTGGAGAAGTTAAAGATGTATTATTATTAGATGTTACACCATTAACACTTGGAATTGAAACTTTAGGAGGAGTTGCTACTCCACTTATAGAAAGAAATACAACAATCCCAGCTAAGAAGAGTCAAACATTCTCAACAGCTGCAGATGGTCAAACATCAGTTGAAATTCACGTAGTTCAAGGTGAAAGACAAATGGCTGCTGATAACAAGACATTAGGAAGATTCACATTATCAGGAATAGCACCAGCACCAAGAGGAATTCCTCAAATCGAAGTTACATTTGATATAGATGCTAACGGTATCGTTAAAGTATCAGCTATGGATAAAGGAACAGGAAAGGAAGCTAATATTACAATTACTGCTTCAACAAACTTAAGTGATGACGAAGTAGAAAATGCAGTAAAAGAAGCTGAAAAGTTCGCTGAAGAAGATAAGAAGAGAAAAGAATCAATAGAAGTTAAGAATAATGCTGATCAAGTTGTATACCAAACTGAAAAGACATTAGAAGAACTTGGAGATAAGGTTTCAGCTGATGATAAAGCAAAAGTTCAAGCTAAGTTAGAAGAAGTTAAGAAGATCAAAGATGGTGATGATATAGAAGGTATCAAGAAAGCTATCGAAGAATTAACTCAAGAATTCTATGCAATATCATCAAAGATATACCAAGAAGCTGGAGCACAACAACCAGGAGCTGAAGGATTCGATCCAAACAACATGGGTGGAGCACAAGGAACTAATGAAGCACCACATGATGATAATGTTGTAGATGCAGATTTTAAAGTAGAAGACGATAAATAGTTGTAAATATACTATAATCTCTTATATAATACAGGGAGGGAAGGCAAGTGTCGTCTTCCCTTTTGTAAAGTTTATGAAATTTAAAAAAATATGGTGGTGAAAATAGATGGCACAAAAAGACTATTACGAAATCCTTGGTTTAGAAAAGGGTGCAAGTGATTCAGAGATTAAAAAAGCCTTTAGGAAGCTAGCTATAAAATACCATCCTGATAAAAATCAAGGAAATGCTGAAGCTGAAAAGAAATTTAAAGAAATTAATGAGGCTTATCAAGTACTTTCAGATCCAGAGAAAAAAGCTAAGTATGATCAATTTGGAACAGCTGATTTTGATGGAAGTGGATTTGGAGCAGGAGCTGGTGGATTTGGTGGATTTGACTTCTCAGATATGGGAGGATTCGGAGATATATTTGACTCATTCTTTGGAGGCGGTGGTGGTGGTTCATCAAGAAGTAATGGACCAAGAAGAGGCGCTGATATAGAATACACAGTAAGATTAACTTTTGAAGAGGCAATAAAAGGAGTAGAAAAAGAAATATCAGTTACAAGAAGCGAAAATTGTGAAACTTGTAATGGAACGGGTGCTAAACCTGGAACAACTCCTAAGACATGTCCATCATGTCATGGTTCAGGACAAATAAGAGTACAAAGACAAACTCCGCTTGGAAGTTTTGTAAGTACAACAACTTGTGATAAATGTCATGGAACTGGTAAGATAATTGAAGAACCATGTACAACATGTAAAGGAAAAGGTAAGGTTAGAAAGACTAGAAAGATTAAAGTTAATATACCAGCAGGGGTTGATACTGGAAATGTTATGCCACTTAGAGGACAAGGTGAACATGGTAGCAATGGTGGACCAGCTGGAGATCTTTATATAAAGATAGTAGTTGCACCTTCTAATAAATTCACAAGAAAAGGTAATGATATATATGTAGATACACATATATCAATGGCAAAAGCTACTTTTGGAACAGAAATAACTGTTGAAACAGTTGATGGTAATGTTAAATATACAGTACCATCAGGAACTCAATCAGGAACTTTATTTAGATTAAAAGGAAAAGGTGTACCAAGAGTTAATAGTAGTGGAAGAGGAGATCAATACGTTAAAGTTATAGTTGATATTCCAAAGAAGCTTAATGAAAAGCAAAAAGAAGCTTTAATGATGTTTATGGAAGCATCAGGAGAAAAGGTTGATGGAGCTGAAGAACATCACAAAAAAGGATTTAGAGATTTATTTAAATAAATCTTAAAGACTGCTTTTAGCAGTCTTTTTTTATACGAAAAAGACATAGAATTAATTCTATGTCTTTTTCGTATAAAAAATATTTCGGGGATAAAATAAGTTTATATTTTAAAATTTAAAATATCGTATCTTGTGACTCCTTATCAAATACATGGATTTTATTAATATCAAAAGCAAAAGTTATTTTATCTCCATTATTATAAGATAAAGCGCCAGCAGCTTTGATAATAATGTGTCTGTCTTCTTTCTTTAAATGAATATAAGTTTCAGAACCTAGATTCTCTAAAATATCAACAGTACCAGTAAACTTAACCATGTTCTTATCAGTAGGAATATTATCAGTTATAAAAATATTTTCAGGTCTAATTCCTAGAATAATATCTTTTCCTTTAGACTTATTTAGTAAATTAATTTTATCCTTAGGAATAGGGATATTATTTTCAAATATTTTAATAGTATAATTATCATTTTTATTATCAATAGATCCATATAAGAAGTTCATTTGAGGACTTCCAATGAAGCTAGCTACAAACATATTAACAGGATTCTCATATATTTCTTTAGGAGTATCTACTTGTTGAATTATACCATCTTTCATTACAACAATTCTTGTTCCAAGTGTCATAGCCTCAGTTTGATCATGAGTTACATATATAAAAGTAGTTTCAAGATCATTGTAAAGTTTTGAAATTTCTATTCTCATTTGAACTCTAAGCTTTGCATCAAGATTTGAAAGAGGCTCGTCCATTAAGAAAACTTTAGGGTGTCTAACGATGGCTCTACCCATAGCTACTCTTTGCCTTTGTCCTCCAGATAATGCTTTAGGCTTTCTGTCTAATAAATGAGTAATATCTAAGATCTTAGCAGCTTCCTTAACTTTTTTATCAATTTCATCTTTAGGCATTTTCTTTAATCTAAGACCAAAAGACATATTTTCATAAACTGTCATATGAGGGTACAGCGCATAATTTTGGAATACCATTGCTATATCCCTATCCTTTGGAGCAACATCATTAACTAAGGTATTCCCTATATAAAGTTCACCACCACTAATTTCTTCAAGACCTGCGATCATTCTAAGAGTCGTAGATTTACCACACCCAGAAGGACCTACAAATACTATAAACTCTTTATCTTCAATATTTAAATTAAAATTGTTAACGGCTTTAAAACCATTATCATAAACTTTATCGATATTTTTCAGTACTAATCCTGCCATAATTAAACTCTCCTTTATGTAGTTAATAAATTAACTAGTGTTTTGAAATATTAAAAAACGTAGTATCAATCAATATAGTTTAATTATAAAGATGTATAAAAATAAACACTATGTATTATTTTTACTAGTATTATTAAATAATTTACTTTTTTTGTAGTTATAATATTTAGAATTTTTATAAAAAGAATTATATGTATAATTATAGTTACTTGTACTATTATTTTTTTAACATATAGCAATTTCATTGACTGTAGTTAAAATTTATTGATAGAATTAATAAAAAATATGGTAATGCTTTAAGAAAGTTTTGGGAGGGATAGATTTATGTATTATTTAGGAGTAGATGGTGGAGGAACTAAAACTAGATATATTTTAGTAGATGAGAACCTTAATATAATTAAAGATGTAGAAAGAGGTACAATTCATATACATCAAATAGGAGCTATAAATTTAAGGAATGAACTTAAAAGTGCTTTAGATATTATAATATCAGAAAGTAATATAAGAAAGAATGATATTGAACATGTATTTCTAGGTGTACCTGGATATGGAGAAAGTAAGAGTGATAAGAATATTATAGATGATATAGTAGGGGATATTTTTAAGGGGATAAATTATACTGTTGGAAATGATGCCGTTGCAGGATGGGCAGCAGGAACTGGATGTAATGATGGTATAAATATAGTTTCTGGAACTGGAAGTATAGCTTATGGAAGAAATAAAGAAGGAATAGAAGCAAGATGCGGAGGATGGGGACCAGGAATTGGTGATGATGGAAGTGCATATTGGATAGCTCTTAGGGTTATTAATGAATATACTAAGCAAAAGGATGGAAGAAAAGAAAAGACAGTATTATTAGATATAATGGAGAGGGAGTTAGATATAAAGGATTATTTTGAAGTGGTGGATATTGTTTTTAATAGATTGAAATTTTCAAGAACTGAAATAGCATCCTTTGCTAGAATAGCATCAATTGCTGCAAAAGAAGGGTGCAGGGTATGTAATTTTATATTTGAAGAAGCAGCATATAATTTGTTTCTTCATATAAGATCATTATCAACTACTTTAAATTTAAAAGATGGCTTTATATTATCATACACTGGAGGAGTATTTAAATCAGGAGGTTTAATATTAGATCCATTAAAGGTTATGTTAGATGAAGATAGTATAAATTGTATAATTAAGGAGCCAGAAATAGAGCCTTGGCATGGAGCTGCCCTTATGGCGTATACACTAAGTGGACAGGAGGTTCCAAAAGATTATAAAGAGAGATTTAAACATTAGAAAATAATAATTTAAGGAAGCCTAAGTAGGGCTTCTTTTTTTATTTATGGTGATATTTTAATTACTATTATGATTTGATGGATGAAAGTAAAAATATTATATATATCTAAAAAAAACAACCATTTTAATAAGTAGTCCTATAAATTAAAATTTAATTAAATAACTTTTAGGGGGGATCAATTATGATAAAAGGAAGAGTTACAATACCAACTGATAAAAATATGAATGATTATATAAAAGATATAATAGAAAAGTGGGGAGCAGATGCTATAAGAGATTGTGATGGCACAAAACTTGGCGAAGAAATAACAGGATTAGGTGTAAAAAATTATAGTACATACCTAACTACTAGAAATGATCAAGATTTTATTAGAGAAAATATGGATGAGGTACAACAACTTTATTTAATGTCAGAACCGGTTGTTGCAACTTCAAATAATATAGAGATAGATTTACTTAAGGGATATTTTAAGGAGCAATTTGACATAGATAAAGTACATGATGAAAAACTTTGGTGGGAAGTTATAGATAGAACAACAGGTGAAGTCTTAGATAATAATAAATGGACTTTTGATAGAGAAAACGGAAAAGTTTTAATAGAAGAGGCCGTTATATGGCATAAATATACAGTAAACTTTTTAGTTTATATGATATGGGATCCTACTCAAATGTACAATCATATAACAAATGATTGGGGGGATAAGCCACATGAAGTTCCATATGATTGTAGACAACCTAAATCCCAAAATCATATGCTAGAACTTTTAGAAAAATGGCTTGATGAAAATCCAGAAATAGATGTTGTGCGATTTACAACATTTTTCCATCATTTCACACTATGCTTTAATGAAATAGGAAAAGAAAAGTTTGTTGATTGGTTTGGATACAGTTCATCTGTTAGTCCAAAGGCTATGGAGGATTTTGAAAAAGATAAAGGTTATAAATTAAGACCAGAAGATATTGTGGATGAAGGATATTACAATTCGCCCTTTAGAGTTCCAACAAAGGAATATAAGGACTATATAGATTTTCAATCAAAATGGGTAGCATCCCTTGCAAAAAAGATGGTTGATATGTGTCATGAAAAAGGGAAAGAGGCAATGATGTTCTTAGGAGATAATTGGATAGGTACAGAACCCTATGGAAAATATTTTGAAAGTATAGGACTTGATGCAGTTGTTGGATCAGTAGGTAATGGGGCTACTATGAGAATGATAAGTGATATACCTGGAATTAAATATACTGAAGGTAGATTTCTTCCGTACTTCTTCCCAGATGTATTTACAGAAGGAGGAGACCCTGTTAAAGAAGGACAAGAAAATTGGATTCAAGCTAGGAGGGCAATTCTTAGAAAACCTCTTGAGAGAATAGGATATGGTGGATATCTAGGGTTAACTAAAGAGTTCCCAGAATTTGTAGATGAAGTTGAAAAAATTTGTAATGAATTTAGAGAAATTCATGAGACTATAAAGGGAACAAATTCATATACTTCATTAAAAGTTGGGGTGCTAAACTCATGGGGTAAACTTAGAACTTGGCAAACAAATCAGGTAGCACATGCTTTATGGTATAGAGAAATTTATTCTTATGTTGGAGTAATAGAATGTTTAAGTGGCATGCCAGTTGATGTAGAGTTTATAAGTTTTGATGATATAAAAGAAAGAGGGATTTCAGATGATATAAAAGTAATAATAAATGCTGGTGATGCTTATACTGCTTGGAGTGGTGGAGACAACTGGATGGATGAAAAGCTAGTTAGTAAAATAAGAGAGTGGGTATATAATGGAGGAGGCTTCATAGGTGTTGGAGACCCAACAGCATGTCAATATCAAGGGAGATACTTCCAATTAGATGATGTAATGGGAGTAGATAAGGAAATAGGATTTTCATTGAGTACAAGAAAGTATAATGATACAAATGATAAACATTTCTTGCTTGAAGATATAGATGAAGAGTTAGACTTCGGAGAAGGAATGGATGGTGTATATGCTAAAGGTGATAATTACCAGATATTATCTAAAGATAGAGAATACTCAAATCTTGTAGTAAATACTTTTGGAAAGGGAAGAAGTGTTTACTTTGCAGGTCTTCCCTATACTCCACAAAACTGTAGATTACTTCTAAGAGCAGTATATTTTGTTGCAGGTAGAGAAGATGAAATGAAGAAGTATTATGTTACAAACGTAAATACCGAGTGTGCAGCCTTTGAGGAACTAGGAAAAGTAGTCGTAATTAATAATACTAGATATATACAGAATACAGATTTAATTATAGGTGGGGAAATTAAGGAGCAATTAAAACTTAATCCAATGGAAATGAGATGGATTGAATACAAATAATTTAAAAGATAGTTATGGGAAAACCTATAACTATCTTTTTTTGTATAAATATTTAAATTAAGTAAATTTTGTAAAAAATTTATCGAGGTGATATAATAATTAATATGATGCGGCAAGGGGGCTTAAGGAGGGAAATGAGTAAATTTAAAAGAAATATTATTAGATCTATTGGAATAAAAAAGAGATTGATATTTGGTTTTTTAATAATACCAATAATATCAATTATAGTTATTTTTTTTATAGGATATAAAGAAAGCAATAAGATTATTAAAGAAAATATAGATAATTATTCTAATGAGATGTTAAATATTGTTGAAGAAAATATCAATTTAAATATTGGAAAGTTTGAACAACAATTAGATGAAGTTCTGTTATCACCATTAATTTATGAGGGATTAAATAAATCTAAGATTATGAGTTCTACTGAGGAATATAATTTTGCAAATAGAATGAATGAATTTCTATATTCAAAACTACATTTACTATCAAGTGCTGGAGAAGTTGAGATACTTACAAATGATTTATCTATATTGTACACTCAAGGATTTAAGTATTTTAAAAAAGAAGATGTTTTAAAGTATTCAGCTATAGCACAAGAAGTTCCAGGAAGAACTATATGGTTTTATACGCAAATTGATGGACAAGGTGCTATATCAATGGCTAGAGCTATTAGAGATCCATTGACTAAAGTTGTAAATGGATATATTTTTGTAGCTTTAAATGAGAAGGCTTTTGGAGGAAGTTTTTTAAATGTAAATTTAGATAATTCAGCATCGATAATAGTACTAAATGAAAGAAACGAATATTTATTTGGACAACAAAAATTTCCTTATAAAAAAATTATAGATTTAAATGGAGATAAGACAATTATAGATTCTTCAAGGTATATAGGTAATTATGAAGATGTAAGTAAAGTAGGATGGAAGGTTGTAAATTTAGTACCATATGAAAGTTTTCTAGATAGAATAAGGGGGGTATTAGTGACTTTGCTTATATATATGTTAACTTTTATAGCATTAACAATTATTTTATCTAATTATATTTATAAAAGTATATATAATCCTATAAATAATTTAGTTAAAGGTATGGATAGAGCAATCAGTGGATGTATAGATGCTAAGTTAGAGGATGATAGTAATGATGAAATAGGAAGATTATCAAAGCAATTTAATGGATTAATTTCTAAGATAAATAGTTTGTTAGATGAAATTAAGTACGAGCAAGAACTAAAACGCGAATCAGAGATAAAAATGCTACAAGCTCAGATAAATCCTCATTTCTTATTTAATACGTTAAATACATTAAAATGGATAGCGGTAATGAATGAAGATACATCAGTATCAAATGGGCTTGGAGCTTTAGCAAAGCTACTGAGAAATACGATAGTGGACTCAAATGAATTTGTAACTATAAGAGAAGAAATAGATAATATAAAAAGTTATATAGTAATACAAAAACTTAGATATGGAGATTCTTTTGAAGTTGATTATCATATAGAAGAGGAATTTTATAATTATAAAATAATTAAGTTTATACTTCAGCCTATAATAGAGAACTCTATACTTCATGGCTTTGATGAGGATAAGGATAATCAAAAAATAGATATTATAATATCAGAAAGGAATAATATACTAGAAATACTTATAAAAGATAATGGCAAGGGTTTTAATCAACATAAGCATAAAGAAAAAAAAGAGGGGAAATTATCTGGGGTTGGATATAAAAACGTCTGTGAAAGAATTAAATTAACTTATGGCAAGGAATATACAGTGGAATTAAAAAGTGAGATTGATAAGGGAACAGAAGTTAAGATAATGCTACCGGTAAATAAAGATGGAGGGGAATTAAATGCTTAAGGTTTTAGTCGTAGATGATGAAAAGTTAATTAGAATAGCTATGAGGAATATAGTAAATTGGAAAGAACTTAATTGTGAAGTTATTGGATATGAAAAAGATGGTGTTGAAGCATTAAAAGTTATTGATGAAGATATACCAGATATAATAATAACTGATTTAAAAATGCCTAATTTAGATGGAATAGAACTTATAAAAGAGGTTAAGAGACGAAATATACAAAGTAAAGTTATTGTTTTAAGTAATCATGGAGATTATGACTTAGTAAGAATGGCGATGAAAGAAGGAGCCTTTGATTATTTGTTAAAGGTTACTATTGAAGGTAAAGATATTGAGGGTATAATAAATCAAGTGAGTAAGGAGATAGAGTTTAATAATTTAAAATGTAAAAGTATAGAAAATTTTGATATTGAAGACTTAAAAAAGAATTTACTTCTTATGACAAAACACGAAGAAATTGATGAAAAAGAATTTTTAAAGTGTATTGATAATAAAGAGTTTAAAATACTAGATAAGGGTTTTAATGTTAGCTACTTTAAAGTAGATAATATAGATAAAATTTATAAAGAAAAAATAAAAGAGCATACGAACCTTAAAAAAAATATAGAAAATATTATAGATGAAACTATATATAAGGATATAAATTATAAATTAATATTTATAAATAATCATAGTGGAATAATTATATTTAATAATAGTGAAAAAAATAATTTAATTAATATAAACAGCACCATTATAAAGAATATAAAACAATATTTAAATATAACTATGTCAATTGCAGTATCTAAAGAATATGTTGGGAAAAAAAGTTTTAGAAATTGTTTTGATGAGATAGTAGATTTATTCCAATGGAGATTTTATTTAGGGGAAGAATCTGTTATAGATTGTTCAACAATGCCGAATTTTAAATATATTGATTATACAAAAATAAAATATCCAATGGAAATTGTAAAAAATGTACGTGAAAGAGAGTTTAGCAATAATTCCTGTTTGGTAGATAAAATAATTGATTATGTAATAAAGGAAGAAGCTAATCCTAAGTATGTAAAAGAATTATTTATATTTATTCTTGCCAATATAGAAGGAAATGAATTGCAAAAAGGATTCAAAAATGTAGATAAATTTAATTATATAAGAAAAGCTATTGAAAGTAGTAAAGATATACTTATTCTTAAGAGTTTTCTAAGAGAAGAGTTTAAAAATATAGAAAATTGGATAAATGATGCAAATAATAGAGCTTATAGGAAAGAAATTGAAGATATTATAAATTATATAGATAAAAACATAGAAAGAAAGATTTCTTTAAAAATGCTATCTAAAACTATAAATATGAATGAAAGTTATTTAAGTAGAATTTTTAAGAATGAAACAGGTAAAAATATTACTTATTTTATTAATGAAAGAAAGATGAATAGAGCACTAGAACTTCTTTCAAATAAATCTATTATGATAAAGGAAGCCTCCTTAATGGTAGGGATTGATGACCAGTTTTATTTCAATAAATTATTCAAAAAATTTTATGGTATAAATCCTAGTGAATTTAAGAAAAAATGTTACAAATAATTACGTAAAAATATTCCATATTATTGTAAATAGCGTTTATATTAAGTGAAAACGATTAATGGTAATATTTAGTTGTAAGGTAATTATAAAGTAAATATAAAAAGTATTTAAGGGGGAGAAAAAATGAAGAAGAGAAGTATTAAGATGCTAACTCTTTTAGCAGCGACAACTGTGGGTCTATCAATGTTTGCAGGTTGTGGAAACAAAACTACAGAAACAGATTCAAAACCTGGAGAAGAACAAGTATTAAATATTGCAGTATTTGAAGGCGGACATGGTTCAGAGTATTGGAAAGAGATTAGTAAAAAGTTTGAAGAAGAAAATCCAGGGGTTAAAGTTAATGTTGAAGCCAATCCAAAGATTGGTGAAATAATAAGACCAAGAATAGCATCAGGAGATGCACCAGATTTTATATACTTAGGATCAACTGATAAATCTGGATTAGCTACATCTTTAATAAAAGATAATGCACTAGAAGATATATCAGATGTATTTGAAGGTGAAGATCCAGACGGAGGCGGAAAGCTTAAAGATAAAATTTTAGATGGATTCTTAGATACTTCACTTACAGCCCCATATGGAGATGGAAAGGTATATTTAGCACCACTTTACTATAATGTAACAGGTATGTGGTATAACAAAACTTACTTTGAAGATAAAGGATATAAAGCACCAAAAACTTGGGATGAATTCTTTGCTTTAGGTGATAAAGCTAAAGCTGATGGAAAATCATTATTTACTTACCAAGGTTTAAATCCATCATATAATGAAGCTATGATATGGCCAATGATTGCATCAGCTGGTGGAGAAAAAGACTTAAAAGCAGTATTTAATTATGAAGAAGGAGCTTGGAATAGTGAAGGAGCTAAAAAAGCTTTAGAAGCATTTGAAAAGATAGGAAAAGATGATTATTTATTAAAAGGAACAGTTGGTATGAGCCATACAGCAGCACAACAAGCATTCTTAGATGGAAAAGCTTTATTTATACCAAATGGAAACTGGTTTGAAGATGAAATGAAAAACACAATTCCAAAAGAAGGTTTCTCATTTGGATTTATGGCTCCTCCTGTATTTAAGGATGGAGATACTCAATATGCAACTACTATGATAGAACAAATGTATATTCCAAAAGTTGCTAAGAATAAGGAATTAGCAAAGAAATTCTTAGCATTCCAATATAAAGATGAAAATGTTAAATCGAACTCTGAATTATCAGGTGCAGTTGTACCAGTTAAAAAAGGTTTAGAATTTGCTAAAGAAAAATTAAATCAATCAAACTATGAGTGCTTCAAAATATTTGAAGATGGCGTTAAACCAATAACTGTTGACTTCAAGACAGTAACTGGAACTGAAGTTAATATCGCTGATGAAGTGTACAATCCAATGGCTTCAATCATGAATAAGAAGTTAACAGCTAAAGAGTGGGCTGATAAGCTTGAAAAAGCAGATGCAAAACTTCGTGAAGCATTAAAAAAATAATAAATATTAAAATAATGGATAATGGTTGGGGTAAAACCCAACCATTACTAAATATATAGCATTGGAAGTGAGATACGTGAAAAATAATAAAAAGAAAGTATTTATAGCGTGGTGCATAATTCCTGCATTAGTATTGTTTTGTTTATTTATGGTGTACCCAATAATAAAAGGATTTAGTATGTCTTTATATAGCTGGGGAGGATTATCAGATAATGCAACTTTTATAGGCTTTGATAACTTTAAAACTCTCTTTACAGATGAATATTTTATAAAATCTTTAAAAAATACAGGATTTTTACTTTTAGTATTCCCAAGTATAACAATAGTTTTTTCATTATTGTTAGCAATCTTCTTAACACAAGGAAAACTTAAAGAAAAGAATTTTTATAGATTAGTTTTCTTCTTCCCAAATGTTTTATCTATGGTTGTAATAGGGGTCCTATTTACATACATTTATGATCCTTCAATTGGTATATTAAATTCTTTCTTTGAAATGCTTGGGCTAGAGTCTCTTCAGCTAGTTTGGCTTGGAGATCCTAAAACTGTATTATGGGCACTTGCGATGGCAATGGTGTGGCAAGCGGTAGGATATTATATGGTAATATACATGGCAGGTCTTGATGGAATTCCACCAGAACTTTATGAAGTGGCAGATATAGAGGGAGCTACTTTTTGGCAAAGATTTAGATATGTTACATTACCAATGATTTGGGAAATTGTAAGAGTTACTTTAGTATTCTTTATAACTGGAGTATTTAATTTAAGTTTTATATTTGTAAATGTAATGACTGGAGGAGGTCCAGATGGTGGTTCAGAAGTATTGCTAACTTACATGTACAAGCAAGCTTTTGTTAATTCTAACTATGGTTATGCAATGGCTATAGGGGTCGTAATATTTATTATGGCAGTTGGACTTGCACTTATTTTAAATAGAATAACAAAAAAGAGTGAAGCATAAAAGAGAGGAGAATAGCTATGAGAGTTGAAAATAAAGGCGAAAAAATTAAAAATTGGACATTGAGAATAGTATTGATTTTCGGAAGCTTGCTTGTTATTGTTCCTTTAATTTGGACAGTTTTATCTTCACTAAAATCACCAAGTGAATTTACTACTGCACCATGGGCACTACCGGAAACATTAAAATTTGAAAATTATACAAATGCTTTTACTAAAGCAAATATGGGAGATTATTTTATAAATTCAATAATAGTAACATTACTAGCATTAGCTTTTTTAATGATACTTGCAGTACCATCAGCTTATGTACTATCTAGATATAAATTTATAGGATCAAACTTCTTAAAGAATTCATATATGGCGGGATTATTTATACAATCAGTATATATAATAGTACCATTATTTTTAATAATGAGTGATTTAACTTTATTAAATAATAGAGTAGCACTAAGTTTAGTTTATGCAGTTTTACAATTACCATTTTCAATTTATATATTAATAGGATTTATGCAAAGTATACCTAAAGATTATGAAGAAGCTGCAATGATAGATGGATGTGGTTATACAAGGACATTAACAAGTGTTATAGTTCCTCTTGCAAAGCCTGGAATAATAACAGTTTTAATATTTAATTTCATGGGATTCTGGAATGAATATGCTATGGCAATGACATTTATAACTCAAGATTCAAAGAAAACATTACCTGTAGGACTTCAAAATTTAATGGAAGTAAATAAGTTTGCAACTGATTGGGGTGCAATGTTTGCCGGTATGGTTATAGTAATGGTACCAACAATAATTGTTTATTCAATATTCCATAAGAAGTTAACTGAAGGAGTTAATATAGGTGGAATTAAGGGGTAGGATTATTATATATTATAAAAGATAAAAGCAATATTAAATTAACAAAAAAGATTAAAGAGAGATTTATAAATGATACATTTTAAAGTTTCACTAAAACCCAGATGAATATATATTCATCTGGGTTTTAAGCTTTTCTTGACAGATTTCATTTAAAAAGGGTAAAATTATTTATTAAGTTCATTAATAAATGAAAGAGAAAGGAATGAATTTCATGGAAGGATCATGGATAGAAGTAAAAGTTATTACAACAAGTGAGGCACTTGAACCTATAGAAGGTATTTTTTATATATTAGACTGCAAGGGAGTTTCAGTAGAAGACCCTAATGATATATTAGAAAGAGAACAAGGACCATTAACTTGGGACTTTGCAGATATAAATGTTTTAGAACATAAGGGGGAGTATGCTGTAGTTAAAGGATATTTCTCAGAGGAAGATAATATAGATGAAGTTGTTACATATGTAAAAGAAAAAGTACAAGAAATAAAAGAAATGGGATTCAATGTTGGAGAAGGAAGAGTAGAAGTTACTAAAACTCATGAAGAAGATTGGGCAAATAATTGGAAGAAGTACTATAAGCCTTCAAAAGTTGGAGAACATATTGTTGTTAAACCAATATGGGAAGAATACAAAGAAAGCGAAGGGGAACTAGTAGTAGAATTAGATCCAGGTATGGCATTTGGAACAGGCGATCATGAAACAACAAAAATGTGCATTCAGGCCTTAGAAAAATATGTTGAAAAAGATAGTACTGTATTCGATGTTGGTACAGGATCAGGGATACTTGCAATAGCAGCAGCTAAACTTGGTGCTAAGAAAGCTGTAGGTGTTGACTTAGATCCGGTTGCAGTAGAATCTGCTAAAGAAAATGTAGGATATAATGATTTAGATAATATAGAAATACTTTATGGAAATCTAGTTGAAGTAATAGAAGGAAAAGCTGATATAGTTGTTGCAAATATTATTGCTGAAGTAATATGCATACTAATTGATGATGTTAAGAGAGTGCTGAAAAGCGGTGGAATGTTCATAACATCAGGTATTATACATGAAAGAGTAAGTATGGTTACTGATAAATTAGAAGAAGCAGGCTTTGAAATTATTAAAGTTAACAAAGATGGAGAATGGAACTGTATTATAGCAAAAGCAAAATAAAGGTTAGGTGAAGAGTAAATGCATAAGTTTTTTACCCCATCAAACTATATATTTGATAATAAAGGGAAAATAGTGGGGGAAGATGTAAAACATATTTATAAAGTTTTAAGACTAGCTGAAGGTGAAGAGGTAGTTTTAAATGACTGCGCTGGTGTAGAATATTTAGCTAAAATAAATGAAGTAACAAAGAGTGAGGTTACATTAGATATAATTGAAAAGCTAGATATAAATAACGAAAGTGATGTTGAAATAGTATTATTTCAAGGAATGCCGAAAGCTCAAAAGATGGACTTAATAGTTCAAAAGGGTACAGAACTTGGAGTAAGTAAATTTATTCCACTTATAACTGAAAGGGTAGATGTAAAGCTTAAGGGTGATTTTAAAAAATTAGATAGATTAAATAGAATAGCACTTGAAGCTTGTAAGCAAAGTAAAAGAAGTGTAATTCCAGAAGTTTTAAGCCCAATTGGAATTGATGAATTAATAAATGAAATAAATACCTTTGACTTAATTTTAGTTCCATATGAAAATAAAGAGGACTATGGAATTAAAGCACTTATGAAAGATATAGATAAAGAAAATATAAGAAGAGTTTGTATAATAGTAGGTCCAGAAGGTGGATTTGAAGAGAGTGAAATTGAAAGATTGAAGGATGCTGGAGCTTATATAATAACTTTAGGTAAAAGAATACTTAGAACAGAAACAGCTGGCTTTGTAGCCACTTCATTAATTCAATATGAGTTAGGAGATCTAGGAGGAATAATTTAATGAAAGTTGCATTTGCTACATTAGGATGTAGAGTAAATATGTATGAATCAGAAGCTATGACTGAAAAGTTTGTAAGAGAAGGATATGAAGTTGTAGACTTTACAGAAATTGCAGATGTATATGTTGTAAATACATGTTCAGTTACAAATATGGGAGATAAAAAATCAAGACAAATAATAGGTAGAGCAAGAAGATTAAATCCAGAGGCTATAATTGCAGTAGTTGGATGTTATTCACAAATCGCTCCTAAAGAAGTTTCAGGAATAGAAGGAGTAGATGTTGTTCTTGGAAGTAGAAACAAGGGAGAAGTAGTTTATTACGTAAATAAAGCTATAGATGAGAAAAAACCACAAATAGAAGTTGGTGGAGTACTTAGAAATAAGAATTTTGAACAATTAAAGATAGAAGATTATAGAGATAAAACTAGAGCATTCTTAAAAATACAAGATGGATGTAATAGATTCTGTGCATATTGTTTAATACCATATACAAGAGGAGCTGTTTGTTCAAAAGACTTTAATAGCGTTCTTGAAGAAATAAAACAACTTGCAGCCCATGGGTTTAAAGAAGTGATATTATCAGGAATTCATACAGCCTCTTATGGATTAGACTTAGAAGGTAATGTTAATTTAGTTACATTGCTTGAAGAGATAGAGAAAATTGATGGAATAGAAAGAGTTAGAATAGGCTCTATAGAACCAGCATTTTTCACAGATGATGTTGTAGAGAAAATTAAGAATATGAAAAAACTTTGTCCACAATTCCATTTATCATTACAAAGTGGATGTGATGCTACATTAAAGAGAATGAATAGAAGATATACAGCAGCAGAATATGAGAGAATAGTTAATGTATTAAGAGATACTCTAGAAGATGCGTCAATAACAACAGATGTTATCGTTGGATTCCCAGGAGAAACTGATGAAGAGTTTAATGAAACATATGAATTCTTAAAGAGAAATAAATTAACTAAAACTCATATATTTAAGTTTAGTCCAAGAACTGGAACAAAAGCAGCAGATATGAAAGATCAAGTTGACGGAACTAAAAAAGAAGAAAGAAGTAAAAAATTAATAGAGCTTAATGAAAAAAATGAAGCCGAGGTTACTGAAAGCTTAATAGGAAGAGAAATGGGTATATTAATTGAGCAAGAAGTGAAAGGTAAAGAAGGAATATATGAAGGATATACTAGAAACTTTATTAAAGTTCATGTAGATGGAGCTTCTAAAGATGATATTGGAGATATAATAAAAGTGAAAATTTTATCATCAAAGGGTGACTATGCAGAGGGAAAAGTGGTAAAATAATAAAGTAACTACTCTGTTAAAGGGGGTGAGTTTATGTCAGACTGTATTTTTTGTAAAATAGTTAATGGGGAAATTCCATCAAATAAGATATACGAAGACGAATATGTATATGCTTTTTATGATATAAGTCCAGAGGCTCCAGTTCATTTTTTAGTTATACCTAAGGAACATATAAAAAGTGCTAACTTCATAACAAAAGAAAATTCAAATGTAGTTGCACACATCTTTGAAGTTATAAATAAAATAACAAGTGAACTAGGTATTTCAGAAGATGGATATAGAATTGTAAATAACTGTGGAGTTCTAGGCGGTCAAACTGTAGATCATATGCACTTCCACGTTTTAGGTGGGAGAGAATTAAAATGGCCACCAGGCTAAAAAATCTTTCATGAAATTGTTGACACAATTAACATGAATAATGTATAATATAGCTTGTGTTATTAAGCCCGTAGCTGATTGAATTGATAATTTAAGCTAGCGGAGGGAGGGATAATTATGTCAGAAATAAAAGTTGGAGAAAACGAAACACTTGAAAGTGCGTTAAGAAGATTTAAAAGAAAATGTGCTAGAGCTGGAGTTCTTTCAGAAGTTAGAAAGAGAGAACATTACGAAAAGCCAAGCGTAAAGAAGAAAAAGAAATCAGAAGCTGCTAGAAAGAGAAAGTTCAAGTAGTATTTTGAAAGAAGGTATAGAAAATGCCAACAATTAAAGAGAGACTTCAAGAAGATTGGAAAACTGCTTTAAAGGCAAAAGACAAGTTTAAGGCTAATGTATTAAGTACTGCTAAAGCTGCAATTTTACTAGTTGAAAAAACAGATAGTAAACCTGTAGATGATAGTCAAGTAATTGAGATATTAGCGAGAGAAGTCAAGCAAAGAAGAGAAGCTGTGCTTGAGTTTGAAAAAGGTAATAGACAAGATTTAGTAGATGAAGCTAACGCTGAAATCAGTATCTTGCTAAATTACCTTCCTCAGCAATTAAGCGAAGAAGAAATCTTACAAATCGTTAAGGAATCAGCTATAGAAGCGGGTGCAAATAGCATAAAAGACATGGGAAAAGTTATGGCGTTAGTTAGACCAAAAACAGTTGGTAAAGCTGATGGCAAACTTGTAAGTCAAATAGTGAAAAATTATTTAAATAATAAATAGCAAAAGGACTCTTATAAGAGTCCTTTTTGTTATGCTTAGATTAAATATATTTAGATTAAATATATTTAGATTAAAAGAAGGTGAGCATTATTAAAGCTCACCTTCTTTTTGGTATTAAAACAATATAAAAATCATAAATTACTATGATAGAAATATTGTGGGGAGAGGATTTAGTGAGAGAAAGTTTAGTAAACAAGAAAAATGAGATTTTAGAAAAAATGGACCTTCCTAAGGATGTAATAATGGGATTACCTAAGATAACGGTTTTGGGAGATAGCGAGATAACGATTGAGAATCATAAGGGGATAGAGAGTTTCGAAAATGAGTGTATAAAAGTTAAAACAAATAAGGGAATCGTAAAAATAGATGGGATGAATTTTGAGATTCTATATATAGCCTCAGAAACAATAGTTTTGAGTGGGAAATTTAAATCAATTAATTATGGAGATTTTGTATAATGAATTTTGAAACAAAAAAATTAACAATAATAACAGTAGAAGTAACCCTTATAAATACAGAACAAATGTTAAATGCACTATGGAAAAATGATATAAGAGTAGATAATATACGAAAAATTGATGCAGCTACCTTTACTATGAATATATATGGTGAAGATTATGATGATGTAAAAAAAATTGTTAAAAGGTGTAATGGGAAGATAAAAATATTAAAGAGAAAAGGTGCTATAATAAGATTTTCTAGATTAAAAAAGAGGATTTCTTTTGTAATTGGAGGATTGATATTTTTAGCTATGTTATTTATACTTTCAACTCGTATATGGGCTATTGATATAGAGACAGAGAAGAATGTATCTCCTTTCGAAGTTAGAAAGATGCTTAGTGGATTAGGTATTAAACAAGGATTAAGTAAAAGCCAAATAAATGTATATGATATTGAAAAGAAATTAGAAGATCTTAGTCCAGAAATACTTTGGGTTAGAGCAAGGATGGAAGGATCAAGTTTAAAGCTTAAAGTTGAGGAAAAGGTTAATCCGCCTGAAATTTCTGATGGAAGAGAAGATGAAATAATAGCAAAGAAAGATGGAGAGATAAAGAGAATATATACTGAATCTGGAACAGCTGCTGTAAAGCCTGGAGATATAGTAAAAAAAGGTGATATATTAATATATCCTTATGATGGACTTAGAGAAGAAAAATATGCCGTGAATCCAGAAGGAGTAGTTATAGCTAATGTATTCTATGAAAGGAGTTTGGAGGTTCAAATAAATGGTGAAAAATTAGAGAGAACCGGAAATAAAGATAGGGATATCTATTTAAATATAGGTGGAAAGAAAATTTACTTAAAAAAGTCTACAAATTCCTTTGAGAACTATGATAAAATAGAAGATAAAGATGGAATAGTCCAGTCTGTTACTTATTATGAAATGGAAAATAAAGAAATAAACTTAAATAAAGATGAAGTAGTAGAAGAATCCGTTAAAAAACTTGAAAAGTTTCTTGTAAAAGATCTAACTAATGAAGCTAAAGTGGTAGGAAGAAATTATGATGTAGAATATATTGGCGATGGAAAGATAAAAATTATTGCAAGATTTGCAGTTGAAGAAGATATTGCATCATAACAGGAGGCTATATATTAGTTGATAAGAAGGTGGTAAACTTGATAAGAAGAAATAAAATTGAAATTAAACCTAAAGAGAAATATGTAAGATTTTTAATAAATACAATTACGATTGTTATAACATATATATTACTTATAACTGCAATTGCACCTAAACAATATGATTTAAAAGAGGGAGACATTGCAAGGGTAGATATAAAAGCACCTAGAGATACGGTGAATGAATTAGCTACTCAAGAGAGAATTAAAGAAGCCACGGAGAAGATTGATAAGCCGTATACTCTTAAAGGTGAAATTCAAAATGAGGTGGAAAAGAACATTGATGATGTTCTAAATAAAATTATAAACTTAAATACCACAGTTGATGATGAAAAAGAGAAGCTAAAAGAACTTTCAAAGCTAGGTAATAGTAATTTATCTGAAAGTGATTATAAAGTATTACTTGCTTTGTCACAAGAAACTCTAAATGATATAAAGTTTGAAGTTAACGGAATAATAAAAGAAGTGTATGAAGAGAATATTCAAGATGGTAACGAACAAAGTATAAAAAAGGCAACTGATTTAACAGAAAGAAGAATTAATGAAATGAATGCTTCAGTTAATGTAAAGAAAGTTCTTAAAAAGTTAATTTTGCCTGAATTAAAGCCGAATTTCTTCTACGATAAAGAAAAAACAGATGAACTTATAAAGGAAGTACAAAAAAATGTACCTAAAGTAATTATAAAAAAGAATCAAACTATAGTAAGTGAAGGGGAACCTGTTACAGCAGAACAGATAGCTGTTCTTGAAGATTTAGGACTTCTAGACCAAAGTGGAGGTACTTCTTTCTTAATTCTTTATGCTGTGCTTGCTCTATTTACAATAGTAGTTTTCTTTACACAATATGTATATATATCAAAAAATCATAAAGAAGTTTATAAAAACACTAAGCTTATTATACTTATGAATATAATAAATATATTTAGTTTTATTTTAGCAAGGGTAATAGGTGGATTATCACCTTTTGCAATTCCTCTTGCTTGTGCACCTATACTTATATCATTATTAGTTGATTATAAATTATCCCTTGTTGTATGTAGTATAAATGTAATTATAATAGGAGCTCTAGTCAATTTTAATCCTCAAATTATAATGCTTGGAATTCTAAATGCTATATTAGGTTCTACTGGACTTAGAAAAATGCAACAAAGAAATGATATATTTTATTCATCAATATCTCTGATGATAATGAGTGCGCTACTTACATTTACAACTGGTGTATTACTTTCAAATAATTTTAAAGAAATATTAATGTTTAGTGGGCTTGCAGCTGTAGGAGTTGTATTCTCGGCGGTTTTAGCTATTGGGGTGTTACCATTTTTAGAATCAAGCTTTGATGTTGTTACAACATTAAAATTACTTGAATTATCAAATCCTAATAATCCATTACTAAAAAAATTATTAATGGAGGCACCAGGGACATATCACCATAGTATGTTAGTTGCAAATCTTGCAGAAATGGCAGCAGAAGAAATTAATGCAAATCCTGTAATAGCAAGAGTAGGAGCATATTTCCATGATGTAGGTAAGACTAAGAGGCCATTTTTCTTTGGTGAAAATCAAATAGGAAAAGAAAATCCTCATAATAAAATAAATCCTAATTTAAGTACACTAATAATAATATCTCATGTTAAAGATGGGGTAGAACTTGCGAAAGAATATAATTTACCTGATGTAATTAAAGATATAATAGAACAACATCATGGTACAACACTTGTTAAATATTTTTACTATACTATGAAAAATAATGCGGAAAATCCTGAAGATGTAAAAGAAGAGGACTTTAGATATCCAGGACCAATTCCAAGCAGTAAAGAGGCTGGAATAATAATGCTATCAGATAGTGTAGAAGCCGCAGTTAGATCTATTTCTGAGCCGACTAAAGGCAAAATAGAAGAAATGGTTAATAATATTATTAAGGATAAGCTTTACTCAGGACAGTTAGACAATTGTGATTTAACACTAAAAGATTTAGAGAAGATACGTAAGTGTTTTCTTAAGGCTCTATATGGTATTTATCATCAAAGAATAGAGTATCCAACAGAGAAGAAGATTAAAAATAGTTAATTTTTATGGGGAGAGCGATACTCCCCATAATTTAATTTATAATTAAATTAATAAGGAGAATTTATATGATTTATGTAGATAACAGACAGGATAAAATAGAAGTAACAGATGAATTTATTAAAAAACTTGAAAGTGTTATAGAGTTTGCTTTAAAAGAAGAAGAAGTCTATATTGATTGTGAAATATCTATGCTTTTTGTAGATAATGAAGAAATAAGAGATATAAACAATGAGACGAGAGGGGTAGATAGAGCAACAGATGTACTTTCATTTCCAATGTTAGATTATGATAATAAAAAAGTTTTTAAAGAAATGTATAAAGGTAATAACTTTGATGCAACATTTATGGATGGCGAAGAGTTAGTTTTAGGTGATATAGTGTTATCATTAGAAAGAACATTAGAACAAAGTAAAGAGTATAATCACTCCTTCGAAAGAGAAGCTTGTTATTTAGTAGTACATTCGGTATTACATCTTCTAGGATATGACCATATGGAGGATGAAGACAAAAAAATAATGAGAAGAAGAGAAGAAGAAATACTTGGGAAATTAGATATTACAAGATAAAAAAATAAGGGTGACTTTTTATGAGATTAAAAAAGATTGTTGATAGCTTTAATAATGCTATAGATGGAATAATTTATACTGTTAGGACTCAAAGGAACATGAAGATACATATGGTGTTAACTTTGCTAGTGTTAATAGCATGTCTTTGTTTTGATGTTTCAAAAAGTGAATTTTTAATACTTGCTGTAACTATAACTATGGTAATTGGAGCAGAACTTTTAAATACTGCAATAGAGGCAGTGGTTGACATGAATATTAAGCATTATCATCCCCTTGCTAAAATTTCTAAAAATGTAGCGGCGGGAGCAGTACTTTTAACGGCTATAAATGCAGTTGTAGTTGGGTATATTATATTTTGGGATAAATTATCTAATTTATCTCTTATATTACTTCATAAAATAAAAGGATCTGAGCCATATACTATATTTATTGTACTAGTTATTGTTTGTATAGTAACAATAATAGTAAAGGCAATATTCGGAGAAGGTACACCACTAAAGGGAGGCATGCCAAGTGGACATAGTGCACTAGCTTTTTCATTAGCTACGGCTATATCCTTAATAACAGAAGAGCCTATATGTATTATACTTAGTTTTATTATGGCGATAATAACAGCACAGAGCAGAGTAGACTCTGAAGTTCATTCAACTTTTGAGGTTATTGTAGGTGCTCTATTTGGTATTTTAATAACATTACTTATATTTACCATTTTTAAATTATAAACCTTTAGACATAAAACTTTTTTTAATTAAGTATTAGTGATATAATAAATAGCACATAATAAGATATAGTTTATACAATTTAGAAATGAGGGATGTTATATGGCAAACATAAAATTAATAAAAGAGGCAATTTCAGCAAGAGAAAAAGCATACTGTCCATATTCAAATTTTAAGGTAGGAGCAGCAGCACTTTTTGAAGATGGAAATATATATACTGGATGTAATATTGAGAATGCATCATATGGAGCAACAAATTGTGCAGAACGTACTGCTATATTTAATGGGGTATCAAAGGGTAATAAAGTATTAAAAGAGCTTGCACTTATTGGTGATGTTAATAATTACACATATCCATGTGGTATATGTAGACAGGTGATTACAGAATTTGCAGAAAGCAAAGATATGAAAATTTACATTATAAAAAATGAAAATGATTATATAGAAAAAACTTTAGATGAAATATTGCCAGGATCTTTTACAAAGAAGGATCTAGAGTAACAGGAGGAAGAATGTTTAAATCAGGATTTATATCAATAGTAGGGAGACCAAATGTAGGTAAATCTACTTTAATGAACTATATAATGGGAGAGAAACTTTCAATAGTTTCAAATAAACCACAAACAACAAGAAATAATATTCAAACAATATTAACTACAGATGACTATCAAATGGTATTTGTAGATACACCAGGTATTCACAAGCCTAAGCACAAGCTAGGAGAATATATGGTTAATTCAGCTAAGGATTCAACAAAGGATGTTGATTTAATTCTTTTCTTAACTAATCCAGGTGAAGAAATAGGAAGAGGAGATAAGTTTATTTTAGAGTCACTAAAAAGTAAAAATGCTCCAGTTTTCTTAGTTTTAAATAAAATTGATGAATTTACTCAAGATGTAGTTGCAAAATCTTTAGCAGACTTTGCAAAAGAGTTTGATTTTAAAGAGATAGTGCCAATATCAGCTATAAAGGGTAAAAATGTAGATAAATTATTAGAATTAATGGTTGCAGAATTACCAGAAGGACCTAAATACTATCCAGAAGATATGATTACTGATGTACAAGAAAGATTTGTAGTATCAGAGATAGTTAGAGAAAAAGCACTTAGAACATTAAGAGATGAAGTTCCACATGGTATTGCTGTAGATGTAATACAAATGAAGCAAAAAGAAAATGGAACTTATCATATAGAAGTAGATTTAATTTGCGAAAAAGACTCTCATAAAGGAATAATAATAGGAAAAAATGGGCAATGTCTAAAGAAGATTGGAGAAACTTCAAGATATGAATTAGAAAGATTCTTAAGAAGTAAGGTTAATATAAAAATATGGGTAAAAGTAAGAAAAGAATGGAGAGATAACCAAACATTACTTAAGGAATTAGGATATAAGAAGCTTAAGTAAGGTTTTGGGGGTTGATTAAATTGTCCTTATTAAAAACGCAGGGTGTAATAATTAAAGCTCAGGATTATAAGGAAAATGATAAATTAGTCTGGTTATATACTGAAAAACTTGGGAAAATCACAGCTATAGCAAGAGGCGCAAAAAGAAATAAGAGTAAGTTGTTTGCAATCACTCTTCCTCTTTGCTATGGAGACTATATGATTTTTAAAGGAAAAAATTTATCCAATTTACAAGAAGGAAAAATTATTAATTCATTTCAAGGTCTTATGGGGAATTTAGATAAACTTACATATTCATCCTATCTTTGTGAACTTATTGATATAGGTCTTATGGATGGAGAAAGTAATAGATGGTTATATAAAGAATTTATAACAACTCTATATCTTTTAGATACTGATGCTATAGATTATGAACTTCTTATAAGGGCCTTTGAATTAAAACTTCTTAAAGCCACAGGATATGGTCTTCTTTTAGATCAATGTGTAAGCTGTAGAAGGAAACTTGGTGTTTCAAACTACATAAGTTTATCAAATTTTGGTGGGATTTGTGAAGAATGTAATAGAACTCATGGACTTCATGTATCAAAAGGAGCATATAATGCACTTAAATTTTTAACAAATATGAGTTCGGATAAAATATTTAGACTTAATTTATCAAAAGATATAAAAAAGGAAATAGAAAGGGTAACGACATTTATAATTTCATCAAATTATGCGAAAAAGCCTAAAAGCTTAGAAATGTTGAATTACTTAAAGGAGTGATAATTTATGAAAGAGATTACTTTAGAAAAAGTGGATCAAATAAGAGAAAGAACTGGAGTTAGTTATGAAGTTGCAAAGGAAGCTTTAGAATCTAATAACGGTGATGTACTAGAAGCATTAATATATATAGAAAATAATGTAGTTGTTCCATTTGCTGAAGAAGAAAGTTCAAAATATGATTATACTAAAGCAGATTCATCAAATGATGGATCAAAAAGAGGAGAAACTATAGATGAACTTAAATCATGGTTAAAAGATACAATAGAAAAGGGTAATGTAAGTAGAATAAAAGTTAAAAAGGATGACACTATTTTAGTTGATGTTCCTGTTAATGCTGGAATTGCGGCAACTGTTATAGCAGTTATAATTCCTCCAATTTTAGCTTTTGGAGTAATAGCAGCAGTTGCTACAAAATTAACTATAGAAATAACAAGATGTGATGGATCTGTTGAAGTAGTAAATAAATATGTTGAAAAAGCTGCTGTAGAGGTTAAAGGTAAGGCTTTTGAAATTGCAGATATAGTTAAAGGTAAATTTAATAATACAAAAAGCGATTTTAAAAATATAAAAGCAAATAGAAAAAACAGTCATACAGGTGATGAAACTGTATATACATACACAGTGAATTTTGAAGATAAGGAATAAATGGAAGAAATTTGAAGAAAAACACCTGTATGATAAAGATAAAATGAACAAATAGGGAATATTCAGAATATTTGGTGAAATTTTGATAAAATATTATATAGTAAAACAAAAATTACATGGTATAATTAGTATATAATTTAAAAATATAACAAATGTGAATATTCCTTATTTTTAGAAAGAGGGATTCGTTTTGAAATTGTCAGATAGACAAGAAGAAATAATTAGGCTAGTTAGAGAAGGTCAACCTATAACTAGTGAATGTTTGGCTGAAAAGTTAGGTGTAACTAGAGCTGCGCTTAGAGCAGATTTAGCAATTTTAACAATGATAGGAACATTAGATGCGAGACCGAAGGTTGGTTATGTATACTCAAATAAACCAAAAAGTAGTTTAGTTCATGAGTATATAAGTGAAATTAAAGTTGGAGACATAATGTCAAAGCCATCAATAGTTAATGAATCAACGATGGTATATGATGCAATCGTATACTTGTTTTTAAATGATGTGGGTACTTTATTCGTTGAGAATTCAGGCTTTTTAACCGGTGCAGTATCAAGAAAAGATTTTCTTAAAATTGCTATAGGTGGTACAGATATTCACAAAGTTCCAGTTGGAGTTATAATGACTAGAATGCCAAATATAGTATGTGGAACAGTAGATGATCCTGCATATGACATTGCAACAAAAATAATAGAACATGAAATTGATAGTATTCCAATAGTAGAAAAAATTGTGGTAGATGACAGGGAACAATACAAAATAGTGGGTAAAGTATCAAAGACTAACGTTACAAAATTATTTGTTAAACTTGGACAAAACAAATAAATAAATAAATTTTATTGGGTTAACTACGGAGCAAATTATAGGCTTCCGCTAGTATAGATAACATTAGTATTGAACGGAGGAGTATTGAGATGGAGAAAAAGTACGTTTACCTTTTTAAAGAGGGAAATGCATCAATGAAAAATCTTTTAGGGGGTAAAGGAGCTAACTTAGCAGAAATGTCTATTTTAGGTGTTCCAGTTCCGCAAGGATTTACTGTTACAACAGAAGCTTGTAATAAGTATTATGAAGATGGAAAGGTTATAACACCTTCTATAATTCAAGAAATTGAAGATTCTATGAAAGAACTTGAAAAAATAACAGGAAAAGAGTTTGGAAGTACAGAAAATCCATTGCTTGTATCCGTAAGATCAGGAGCCAGAGTTTCAATGCCTGGTATGATGGATACAATTTTAAACCTAGGATTAAATGATGTAGCTGTTGAAGCTATGGGAAATCTTACTAATAATCCAAGATTCGCTTATGATTCTTATAGAAGATTTATTCAAATGTTCTCAGATGTTGTTATGGGTATAGAAAAGAGATTATTTGAAAATAAAATTGATGAGATGAAGGAAGCAAAAGGCGTTACTGTCGATACAGATTTAGATGCTGATGATTTAAAAGAGCTTGTTGGTCAATACAAAGAAATTTATAGAAAAGAAAAGGGAGAGGAATTCCCACAAGATCCAAAAGAACAGTTAATTGAATCAATCACTGCTGTATTTAGATCATGGAATAATCCAAGAGCTATTGTTTATAGAAGATTAAATGATATTCCGGGTGAATGGGGAACAGCTGTAAATGTTCAAGAAATGGTATTTGGTAATAAGGGAGAAACTTCAGGAACAGGAGTAGTATTCTCAAGAAATCCTGCAAATGGAGATAAAGAAATATATGGTGAATACTTAATGAACGCACAAGGTGAAGACGTTGTTGCAGGAATAAGAACACCACTTCCTATAAAAAAATTAGAAGAGCAAAATCCAAAGATATATCAAGAATTTATTGATATTGTTAATACATTAGAAAATCACTATAAAGATATGCAAGATATGGAGATTACAATAGAAGAAGGTAAATTATATTTCCTTCAAACTAGAAATGGGAAGAGAACAGCTCAAGCTGCACTTAAGATAGCTGTTGATTTAGTTGAAGAAGGAATGCTTAATAAGGAAGAAGCTATACTTAAAGTTGAACCTAAGCAATTAGATACATTACTTCATCCAGCTTTCTATGATGAAGATTTAAAGTCTGCAAATCCAATTGCAAAAGGTCTACCAGCTTCACCAGGTGCTGCATGTGGTAAAATTGCATTTACAGCTGAAGAAGCTAAGGAAAGAGCTGCAGAAGGTGAACAAGTTGTATTAGTAAGACTTGAAACTTCACCAGAAGATATAGAAGGTATGATAGCAGCTGAGGGGATTTTAACTGTAAGAGGAGGTATGACTTCTCATGCAGCAGTTGTTGCTAGAGGAATGGGTACTTGCTGTGTTGCTGGATGCGGAGAGCTTAAAGTAAATGAAGATGCTAGAATCTTAGAAGTTAATGGTAATGTTTATACAAGCAATGACTTTATTTCAATAGATGGAACAACAGGAAATATATATGGAGAAAAGATTAAAACTGTTACTCCTGAAATAACTGGACATTTTGCAACGTTTATGGAGTGGGTAGATGGAATAAGAAAGTTAAAGGTTAGAACTAATGCTGATACTCCAAGAGATGCTAAACAAGCAGTTGAATTTGGAGCTGAAGGTATAGGTCTTTGTAGAACAGAGCATATGTTCTTTGCAGAAGATAGAATATTAGCTGTTAGAGAAATGATAATAGCAAAGACTGAAGAAGAGAGAAGAAAAGCTCTTAATAAAATTCTTCCAATGCAAAAAGCTGACTTTATAGGTATATATGAAGCACTTAAAGGAATGCCAGCTACAATAAGACTTTTAGATCCACCACTACATGAGTTCTTACCTCATACAGAGGAAGACAAGATAGCGAAACTCAATAGAATAATCATCTAATAATTTGTAGGCTGTATTATAAGATATCAATATTTGGTTGAAATGCTTTAAAGTTGATATGTAATAGTCCGAAAATCCTATTCTTTTTTCACTTCCTTCAATGGGAGTAAACTTTCTTGAGCATGAATGGATAGCAGCTAATTGCTTTGCAGAGATTATAACATGGTCTAGATTATCAAAGTCACATTTCATTCCATCTATCCATATTGTAAGGATAAAATACATGTTATTAAATTTAACAAATTTATTTCCGTATGATGTATTTAAAAGTTTTGGTGTCTTTATTCCATTTTGCCAAAGCCACTCCAATGATGAATATACAAATAATAGGTTAGCTTCGTCAAAGTAAACCTTTTTTAGACAGTAACATTTTCCTTTAAAGCATACTTTATATACAGCTCTTTGTTTATCTGTATCTTTGAATTTTACAATATTAACTTTAGCATTCTCTAGGCCGTAATGAGTTAATATATATTTTTTTATATTTTCTTCAGAAAAAATATCTATAATTTGGTGCTCTTTCTTTCTATCCATAAATACTCCCCTCAAATAATTGCTTATTATTATACTATTAGTAATAAGTATGAAATAGAATAATATAATTTTAAATAATAAATTTTAAATTTTTGCAAATAATAAATTGAAGTAATAATTAGAGGATTTTAGAGATAATTATAGAATAGTTGATATGAGGTGAAAATATATGGTTATAAGAGAGAAAATTGAGAAGTTTGAAAGGTTGACATTAAGACAAGAATCGCAATTCTCATTCGAAAGTAGAGGGCGAGAAAGAAAAGAACAAGATGATTCAGTTAGAACATGTTATATGGTTGATAGAGATAGAATAGTACATTCAAAGGCCTTTAGAAGATTAAAGGATAAGACACAAGTTTATATTAGAACAAACGGGGATCATTATAGAAATAGATTAACTCATACATTAGAAGTATCTCAAATTGCAAGAACAATAGGAATAGGAATAGGACTTAATGAGTATCTAATAGAAGCAATATCATTAGGTCACGATTTAGGTCATGTTGCATTTGCACATAATGGAGAAGAAGTTTTGAATAAGTTCCTTAAAGAAGGCTTTAGGCATAACGAACAAAGTGTAAGAGTTGTCAAGAGGCTTGAAAAGGATGGGAAGGGATTAAATTTAACAGAGGAAGTCATTGATGGAATTTTAAAGCATAGTGGACTTTCTAAGAATAAAAATTATGATGCAATTACGTTAGAGGGAAGAATTGTAAAGTATTCAGATAAAATAGCTTATATAAATCATGATATTGATGACTCTATAAGGGCAAATTTATTAAACGAAGAAGAGTTACCGAAAGAAGTAATAAAGGTACTTGGAAAAACTCATTCTCAAAGAATAGAGACGTTAGTTACAGATTTTATAATTGAATCAAATAAAAACTTAGATGAAGGAGTATTTAAAGTAGGCCTTAGTAAAGAGAAGGATGAAGCTATGAGAGAACTTAGAAGTTTTATGTTCAAAAATATTTATTTAGGAGAAATTTTAAAGGTAGAGAGAGATAAAGCAAAATTTATTTTGGAGGCAATAATAGATTTTTATACCAAAAAGCCAGAAAAAATGCCAAAGCTTTATAAAGATATAGTGGAGGAAGAGGGGATATATAGAGGTGTAGCAGATTATATTGCTGGTATGAGTGATGATTATTGTCTTAATAAATTTAATGAAATTTATGTTCCTAAACTAGTAATATACTAATTTAAGGAATAAAAAATACAAAATTAGGAAACATAAAATTATTGAATAAAAAGAAGGAATTTTATTCTTTAAGCAGAATAAATAATAAAGAGTGAAAAAAATATAATATTCTACAATTATATATAAATAAAAGAAGGAATACTAAAAAAAATGTCGAATACAATATAGGTTGCATAAAAAAAGCTGAGGAGGGAGAGAAGCTCCTTGCGTATTACAGAAGAAACTATTGAAAGAATTAAGCAAGAAAATGATATTGTTGATGTTATTTCAGAAACAGTAAAGTTAAAAAGATCAGGGCGTAATTACATGGGACTTTGTCCATTTCATGGAGAAAAATCGCCTTCTTTTAGTGTTTCACAGGATAAGCAGATTTATAAATGTTTTGGCTGTGGAGAAGCTGGCAATGTACTTACATTTGTAATGAAGCAAAAGAACTTAAACTTCATAGAAAGTTGCAAGCTTTTAGCTGAGCGTGCAAACATTCCTTTAAACCTTGGAAATGGAGAAGAAAGTAAAGTAGTTAAGAAGAAAGAACTTTTATATAAGATAAATGTAGAGGCTGCAAGATACTTTTTCTCAAATCTTCAAAGGGATAAAAATGCAAAAGAGTATTTTACAAATAGAGGAATGAAAGAAGTAACCATAAAGAGATTTGGTTTAGGTTATGCAAAAGATGGATGGCAAAACCTTCGTATGTACCTTAAGAAAAAGGGGTTTAATGAAGCTTTAATGCTTGAAGCAGGCCTTGTAATAAAAAGTCAAAAAGGAACAGTATATGATAGGTTTAGAAACAGAGTAATGTTTCCCGTATTTAATATTAAAGGAGAAGTTATAGGTTTTGGTGGTAGAGTGTTAGATGATTCAAAACCTAAATATTTAAATTCTCCAGAGACATTAGTGTTCCAAAAAGGAACAAATCTTTATGGGTTAAATTTTGCTATTAAAAATAAAATAGAGGAAAGATATTTTATTATTGTTGAAGGATATATGGATTTAATTTCACTTCATCAATATGGAATAACAAATGTTGTTGCATCTTTAGGTACAGCACTTACAGTTAATCAAGCAAGACTACTTAAAAGATATGCAGATAAGGTTATTATTTCCTATGATGCAGATGTTGCAGGTCAAACAGCCACCTTAAGAGGACTTGAAATTTTAAAAGAGGCTGGGTTTGATGTTAGAGTACTTCAAATTCCTCAAGGAAAAGATCCGGATGAGTTTGTAAGGAGTAATGGAAGAGAAGCCTTTCTGAAATTAGTTAATAAAGCTGATAGCTTAATAGGTTATAGACTTAGCAAAGCAAAAGAAGGAATAAACTTTAAAGATAAATCTTCACTTGTAGAGTATGGTAATAGAGTTACAGAAATATTAGCAAATTTGAACCCTGTAGAAAAGGACATTTACGTAAAAAGTATATCAGAAGACACAGGAATTAAAGAACAGTCATTATATGACCTAATTGCTATTACAAGGAATACGAAAAGTGATGATTTAATGAATAAAAAGGAAGAATATGGAACAAAATTATATGTAGAGCCTGGTTATATAAAAGCTGAAAAATCATTAATAAAATTAATGCTAGAGGATGATTGTTATGAAGATATAACTTTAAATATTTCATCAGATGACTTAAATTCTAAAGCACATGCAAAAATCTTTAATTTGATTAAAGAGGCTAAAGAAAATGGATTAAATGATATTAATCTACATGTTGAGGCAGGTTGCGATGACGTAGATTCTTCTAAAGAATGGGTAAAAATAAAAGAATTCCAAGTTTTAAAAGCTCGAGATGTACAAAGACTAGTATTAGACTACATAAAGCAAATAAAAGATTTTAAACTTAGAAAAAAAGTAGAAGAGCTTAAAGTAAAATTAAAAGGGTTAGAAAAAGAAGGATTAATAGAGGAATCAATAAAAATTGCGTTAGAGCTAAATAAAATAAATGATGCACTAAAAAGGGGAGAGAGGGTTTAATTTGGTCATGACGGAAGGAGGTCACAAAATTATGGCAGGAAAAACAAAGGTAAAAGGTAAAGAAGAAAAGAAAGATAGAAATCAAAAGATGACCGTAGTTAAAAGTCTTATAGATAAAGGAAAGAAAAGCGGTTCATTAACTTATAAAGAAATTATGGATGAGATTGACAATATTGAATTAACTCCAGAACAAATAGAGAAAATCTATGAGGTTTTAGAGTCAATGGGTATTGAAGTTATAGGTGAGCCACAAGAAGCTGAGGCTGAGGAAGAGGAATTAGACTTAAGTGTACCAGAAGGTATTGCAATAGATGACCCAGTTAGAATGTACTTAAAAGAAATTGGTAAAGTTCCACTATTATCATCAGAGGAAGAAATAGAACTTGCTAAGAAGATAGAAGAAGGAAGTCAATATGCTAAAAAGAAATTAGCAGAAGCCAATCTAAGACTTGTTGTAAGTATAGCAAAAAGATATGTTGGAAGAGGTATGCTTTTCCTAGACCTTATACAAGAAGGTAATTTAGGTCTTATAAAGGCTGTAGAAAAATTTGACTACAGAAAAGGATATAAGTTCTCAACATATGCTACATGGTGGATTAGACAGGCGATTACAAGAGCTATTGCAGACCAAGCAAGAACTATAAGAATCCCTGTTCATATGGTTGAAACTATAAATAAGTTAATAAGAGTTCAAAGACAATTATTACAAGAACTTGGAAGAGATCCTTTCCCAGAAGAGATTTCAAAGGTTATGGATTTACCAGTTGAAAAAGTCAGAGAAATTCAAAAAATTGCTCAAGAACCAGTTTCACTTGAAACTCCAATTGGAGAAGAAGAGGATAGCCATTTAGGTGATTTTATTCCAGATGATGATGCATTAGCACCAGCTGAAGCAGCAGCATTTACAATGCTTAAAGAACAACTTATAAATGTTTTAGATACATTAACTCCAAGAGAAGAAAAAGTACTAAGACTAAGATTTGGATTAGATGATGGAAGAGCTAGAACTCTTGAAGAAGTTGGTAAAGAATTTAATGTTACTAGAGAAAGAATTAGACAAATAGAAGCAAAAGCTCTAAGAAAATTAAGACACCCATCAAGAAGTAAAAAGCTTAAAGATTATTTAGATTAATCTTAAAATAGCACCTTAAATGGTGCTATTTTATTTTTGATATTATATGTTATAATAAAATTTTGTAAAACAAAAGAGAAATTATATTAAAAATCATTGTTAGGAAATAGGAGACGAGTTATGGAATTAAGTAAAAGATTAAGTTTAATAGTAGATCATATTGAAGAATGTGATACTTTAGTTGATGTGGGAACAGATCATGGATATATTCCTATATATGCAGTTAAAAATGGAATATGTAAAAATGCTATTGCATCAGATATAAATAAAGATCCACTTGATAAGGCTAAATTAAACTCAATATTTGAAGGTGTTGATGAAAATATTGATACAAGATTAGGTGGAGGATTAGAAACTATAAAACTTGGAGAAGCTCAAGTTGCTATTATAGCAGGCATGGGTGGAAATTTAATAAGAGATATACTTGAAGCTGATAAAGATAAGGTAAAAGAATTAGAATTTATGGTACTTCAACCAGCACAAAATCCAGAGGTATTAAGAGAATACCTTTATACTAATGGATATGAGGTTATTGCTGAAGATTTATGTATAGATGAAGATAAGTATTATGAATTATTTAAGGTTAAAGCTAAGGTTGGAGAAGAAACAGAGTTAGATCCTATTTACTATGAAATTAGTCCGAAATTATTAAGAGATAGACATCCTTTAATGGGAGAATACATAAACGCTAAAAAAGAAAAATATGAAAAAATATTAAGTTTTATAGAAGATGATACAGAAAGTGCTTTAAATAGAAAAAAAGAATTAGAAGAAAAAGTAGCTATATTAACTAATTTAGAAAATTATTGTAATTAGTTTGGAGATGAAGAATATGGGTATAAAGGTTAAAGATATTAAATATGCTATGAATAAAATAGCACCAGAAGTGTTAAAAGAAGATTTTGATAATGTTGGTCTTATGGTTGGTGATGAAGAACAAGAAGTTAGTAAAATATTATTAGCTTTAGATTGTACAAAAAAAGTCATAGAAGAGGCTAAAGATAATGGATGTGATATGATAATAACTCATCATCCACTTATATTTAGAAAACCTAATAAAATTATAAAAAACGATTTATTAGGAAGTAAAATAATAGAACTTATAAAAAATGATATTTCATTATATTCAAGTCATACTAACTTAGATTCTGTAGAGAATGGAATAAATGATACTATTGTTAAGATGCTAGGATTTACTTCATGTGAAATAATTGAAGAATCTAGAATAAATGGTTTTAATAATGCAGGTCTTGGAAGAATAGTTAGATTAGAAAAAGAAACTAATATTAAAGAAATTATATCTTTAATAAAGAAAAATCTTAATATAAACAACTTAAGAGTTGTAGAAGGAGTAAATACAGTTAAGACCTTAGCTATAATAAATGGAAGCGGTCAAGATTTTATAAGTGAAGCAGTAAAACTTGGTTCTGACTGTATAATAACAGGGGATACAACATATCATTTTGCATCAGATTATAAAGAATTAGGAGTAAATATAATTGATGCTGGACATTTTAATACAGAGTGGTTAGTATTTTTAGAAACTATGAAAACATTAAAAGAAAATTTTAAAAATATAGAATTTATAGATTCTAAAGTAAGTAACGATCCGTACACATTTTTTTAAAAGTAACAAAATATTAAATAACACATACATTAAGTAATAATAATATTTTATGGATGGTGTTATGGGTAGAAGAAGAAGAGGTGGAATCTTTGGCGGATTGCCAGGATGGCAATTTATTAGAAGACTTAATTGTATAGCTTGGTTTACTCCTGCAAAAATTGCTGTATGTATAGCAATGTTTTTTACGTTGCTATTTTTAGGGGTAGGCTTTACAGGAATAATTATAATGGCTCTATTAATTATAATATTTGTACTTGTTTGTTAAATGGAAAATTTTTATTTGTATTATTTTAAATTATGTGATATCATAAATCTTGCGAGTAAGACGTGCAATCGCTGCTAGCCTTAGAGCTAGGAGAGGAAAGTCGGAGCTCCATAGGGCAGGGTGCTGGCTAACGGCCAGTCGAGGCGACTCGAAGGATAGTGCAACAGAAATATACCGCCTAAGTTTTCTTAGGTAAGGATGGAAAGGCGAGGTAAGAGCTCACCAGCATAATGGAGACATTATGGCTATGTAAACCCCACTTGGAGCAAGACCGAGAAAGAAGCATTTTGGAACGGCCCGTTCCGCTTCGTGGTGTGTCGCTTGAGTTTGCTAGCAATAGTAAACCTAGATAGATGATTGCTTAATACAGAACTCCGCTTATGGCTTGTCTCGCATGAATTGAATGTTAAGGTTGAATAAGATAGAAACAAAAGTTTCGCTTATTCAACCTTTTTTGTTTTTATATATAAATTAATAATTTATATATAAAAACAATCTAAAAAGAATTTAGTGAGACATATAATTTAACAAAGTATGTTAATAAAAATAAAAAAAGATTACCTATATCAGAATTTGTTCAGAAATTATTTTAATTTAAAGAGATGATAGAAGTCAAATTTATATATTTAATTTTTAAAATATATAAATTATTTTTTAAATAAATACATAAGCACCAGGTGTATACTCAATAATACAACTGCAATTTTCAAAATTTATATGTAAGAAAATAAAAATTTTTAATATAGAAGTTTTTATAGAATAAATTAAAAATAAGAGTAATAAGTTTAGAAATTTAGATTACAAAATTAGGATAAGTTGAGTATTTATATAATAGACAGATAAATACAAAAGTTACTAAAGCTAATAAAAGGAGATGGATATAAATGAAAATAGCAGTAAGAGGTGGACATAATTTTAGTGTTCCTGGTGCAAGAGGAATAATTGATGAAACTACAGAAGATAGAAAAGTAAAGAATGAGGTTATAAAATATTTAAAACTAGGTGGCGCAGATGTACTTGATGTTACTTCAAGTGATTCATATAATACAATAAATAGTGATTTAGCATATGGCGTTAATAAAGCTAATAGCTGGGGGGCAGACTTATTCGTAAGTTGTCATTTTAATAAGGCATACGATCATTATAATGGTGCTATTGGAACAGAAGTGTGGACTTACAATGAAAGTTTTCAATCTGCCATTAGGATAGTAAATAAGATATCAAGCTTAGGTTTTAAAAATAGAGGGGTAAAGCATAGTACAGCTTTATATGAGTTAAGAGCAACTTCTATGCAATCAATGATTATTGAAACTTGTTTTGTTGAAGCTACAAGAGATGTTGAATTATATAAGGCTCTTGGAGCTGATAAGATAGGTAAGGCTATAGCAGAAGGGATACTAAACAAAACTATAAATGCAGGTTCAGGAGGTAGTGGATCCCAAGGAGGTAATATAAATCCTCCATCAAATAATACAAATGATTTATGGAAAAATAGTATTAGCGGAAATGAAGTGAAAAAATTACAAGAGGAGTTAAATAGACAATTTAATGCTGGATTAAAGGTAGATGGTTATTTTGGAGATGATACTTTAAGAGCATGTGTTATTGTAAAAAGTGGAGCTAAGGGAAATTTAACTAGATTAATTCAACAAAGATTATTAAATAGAGGGTATAGTCTATCACCCTATGGAGCAGATGGATCATTTGGGGAAAAGACTACTAATGCAATTAAGAATTTACAAAAAAATAAAGGTATATCTATAGATGGAGTAGTTGGAAAAAGTACCTGGAAAGCTTTATATAGTAAATAAAGAATACTGTTAATAAAAAAAAGATACTCACTATTGTGTGAGTATCTTTTTTTATTATTGGAAGAAGATATTAAATTATAAAAAAAATATATATAATAAATTAACTATATAAATAATATGTTACATAAAAAAATATATATAATTATATAAAATTTTTAAAATAAAAAGATAATATGTTTCTAAAATGTGATAATTATCACGGAAATTGGTTAAAAGTCGTTATATATTTAACAAGGGAAATACATAATCTAAGGGGAGAAAATATATGTTTAAAGATGAATTAAAAGCTGTAGCTAATGTAGGAAAAAACAAGGTGAATCTATTAAAAAATAATAAGCTAGGATATATGGTAAGTAGCATTTTAGCTGGCCTGTATATAGGTCTTGGAATTATGTTAATATTTTCAATTGGAGGAATTTTAACAAATGGAGGGTCACCTGCAGCAAAAATAGTTATGGGAGCTTCATTTGGTGTTGCACTTAGTTTAGTAATATTTGCAGGAGCAGAATTATTTACAGGAAACAATTTTGTAATGACTGTTGCTTCATTAGATGGCTCAGTTTCTTTTATAGAAACAATAAAGGTCTGGATAGCAGCTTTTATAGGAAATTTAATTGGGTCAGTAATTGGTGCATGGGCATTTGTTATGGCAGGACTTGCAACTGGACCAGTAGGGGAATTTATTGCTAAGACAAGCGCTATGAAGATGACAATGGGAGCTTCAGAATTATTTATGAGGGGAGTTCTATGTAATATACTAGTATGTTTAGCTATATGGTGTTCAATTAAACTTAAGAGTGAATCAGGAAAGCTTATTATGACATTTTGGTGCTTATTTGTGTTTATAACAGCTGGATTTGAACATAGTGTTGCTAATATGACACTTTTAGCTATTGGGATATTATCACCGCAAGGTATGTCAATTACAATTAGTGGGTTTATATATAATATAGGAATAGTCACTTTAGGCAATTTAGTTGGTGGAATATTATTAGCAGTTTGTTATCATATAATTTCAAAAAATAAGTTGAATTAATAAATAAAGATAATTAATTCATAATAAAACTGAAAGTTAAAATAGCTCCTAGTTTTTTGATCAGAAATAAAAGAAAAATATTATATATTATATTTATTTCTGATAATTAAAATTAGAGATAGAACTTTATAAATGATATATTGTGATAAATAATAAGTTTTAAATTTATATTAGAAATTTAAAAGAGTAACTCAAAATATTTTGAGTTACTCTTTTTAGATTACCATTCTCCTGGGTAAGCTATAATTTTTACTGTTACTGTTCTTCTGCCAAATTGGAGACATTCTGCTTCGGAATTCATAAATAAATCTATTTTATTTCCCACAATAGCACCACCTGTATCTGAAGCAATTGCATATCCATATCCATCTACATAGACCTTACTACCTAGAGGGATAACACTAGGATCTACAGCAACAGAACTTATTCCATTAGGATCTCTAACAGGTTTAATACCCATAGCAGTGGTATTATGTCCAGCATAAGCAGTAGCTTCCATAGTTAATGTTTTTTTACCTGCAGTATTATTAGGTTTAGTATTGTTTGAGTTATTATTGTTATTTGAACTATTATTAGCCTTTTCTTCAGCCTTCTTTTTGTCAATTAAACTATTTCCTTTTGATGTATAAGAATTAACCTTGTCTTTAACAGATGAAGTAGAAAGTTGAGGTAATAGTTCTTTTAGTGTTGATACTGCATTTTGTAAATCGCTAATTGATGATGAAGAAGAATCAATAACATTAATAGGGTAAGCAATAAGCTTTTCTTCATTTTCTATAATAACTGATTCAACTTTTGATCTTTCAGCATCAAATTTAGCTTTAGATGCTTTTAAGTCATCTTGCTTTGCGATGACAGTTTTTAAGTTATTATTATTCTCATCATTAAGTTTAACTATTTCTTCTTTTTTTGAAGTTAAACTTTTCATATCATTTTGTAAAGCTGATGCATTACTTTTTAGTCCAGTTATCATATCATTATCTGCAGTTACTATTTTATTTATAGCATTAAGTCTTTCAAGTAAATCTCCAAGACCGTTTGACTCAAATATGAAAGCTATATAAGAAGATATAGAATAGCTACCACTCTTATAAACGGCTCTTAATCTATCGGATAAGACAGCTTGTCCTTCTTCTATTTGCTTTTCAGTTGAAGCTATTTTAAGCTTTGTAGTATCAATTTCTTTTTCAACTGAAGTAATTTTATCTTTATTATTTTGTATCTTTGCATTAAGAGCATTAACTTGTGAATCTAAGTCTGCTATTTTATTATCTAAATCTTTAATTTCTCCACTTATTTGGTTATATTTGACCTTACTTTCATCTAGATTATCTGCAAAAGCCGGTAATACCATACTAGATGTTAAGGCTAAAACAGTAAAAAAACATATCAAAATTTTTCTCATATAAAGACCTCCTTTTTAGAAGAAAATGTTGATATTCCCTATTTAATATTTATTATAGTATAGCATAACAGATAGAATTCAGGAAAGAAAAGTGTGGATTTATAGAAAATCATCAAGAAAAAACTTATATAGATTAGAAATTATGAAAAATTTTCTAATATAATTAGTATAATAATAAAGGTATTTAAAAGGGAGAGAGGGAGCTTTTAAATACAATTATATGAAATATAAAAGGAATTACATAAACTTTATAGATAAATATGTATGATAAAATTCACTTTAATTTAAGGAGATTTATGGAATTTTGATTTTGTATATAATTAGATATTAAATGAATTACAGGTATAGGATAAAAAGCCTAATATAGATAAAAAATTCTTTATAATTGAGAATAATATGAGAAGAGTTTAATAGAAAAAAGAGGACTATTAAATTAAAGTAATCCTCTTTTTTAGTATATTAATTAAATATAGCAGTACACCATTCATTTGACTGATATTTTTCAACCATTTTAAATCCATAAGATTCTACCATAGTTTTTACGGAATCAAAACTCCATTCAACTAAGCCAGATACTAATAGGTATCCATTTTTCTTTAAATTATTTTTAATAAGGGGCATAAACAGTTCAGTTTCTGCGCCACCTATGTTTATATATATCCAATCAAATAAACCATCTACAGTAATCTCACCAGATATTGCATCTCCTACTAAAACTTTAATATTTTCAATGCCGTTTAATGATGCATTAAGTAAAACTTCATCTTTAACATCTCTAATATCTAAGGCTACCACTTCAGAAGCATCTTTTATAGCTGTAGCTAATGATAATATACCAGAACCAGTTCCAATATCTAATACTCTTTTTCCTGTAAAATCTTTTGAAAGTATTACTGATAATAAATCTTGTGTTGTTTCATGTAGTCCAGTACCAAAGGCGCCTTGAGAGATAAAGTTTATTTTTTTCTTGCCTTCTATTTCTTCATCAGGGGATGCTAGCACCCACTCATCATTAATATGTATTGCTGGAATAGAGAAGTCTTTATATTCGTAATTTATTTCTTCAATAGAATCTTCTTTTTTGCCTATTATATTTGATACTTTTTCTTTAAAGTTTTCAAAATTATTAATATCTTCATCATAAGCAACTTTAAGTATTATTTCTTCATCTTCTTTTTCAATGTATCCATAACCAAATTCATCAGTTGTTATCTCTAATGGATTTTCATAGAAAACATTAAAGATATCATTTATTTGTAGGTTGGTTATTATATCATCAACCTCTTTATATGTAACCTTATATGATAAAATATGCATATTTTCACCTCTTTATAATTGTCTACTAGATATAGTATTACAAAAGGCTTTTAATGTAAAGGTTAAAGATGTATAATTTATTAATGTGAAATAAATACAAAGGAGAAAAAGATGGATAGATTTAAGCTTAAAGTATTAATGATTATCTTTATGCTACTTGACCATATTGCAACCTTTTTTGATGGTGCACCATTTTGGTTTCATTATGTTGGTAGAGTAGTAATGCCTGTATTCTTTTATCTTTTAGTTGAAGGATACTTTAAAACGTCGTCAAAAACTAATTATCTAAAAAGGTTATTAGTTGCAGCAGAAATTATGTTTTTAGGGAATGCAATTATTTCTATTGCATTATTAAAAGGAGTAAATGGAAGCAATTTATCTTATTGTGATTTTGGATTGGTAGCTTACTTAAGTTTTACAGGAGTAATTATACTATCAGGTATACTAATATATCTATCAGTTAAAGATAAGGTTATATCAGATAAAAAAGCATCTATATACATATTCCTAATGCTAGTAACAAGCTTAGGATTAAGTCATGCCTTTCAATCAAAGATATACATATTACCAAATAACATATTCATTTCAATGGTAGCAGGATTTGTTATGTTAAATGGAATGGTTCAATTTAGAACAAAAAATTATAAATCGGCATTTGTTAAAGTATTAGTAGCTGTTTCATTAGGAATTGCTAGCGAATCTTTAATAATAGGACCTGCATTTGTATTTATATTTTATAAATGCTTCAATAATAGAAGAGATATGTATCTTGCTATTTTTGTTTTTTCTGCATTATTTTTCCCGGGATTTAATGTTCAAGCATTATTAACTTATCCATTATGGATGATGGTATTTACAATACCAGTTATATATATATATAACGGAAAAAAAGGAAGAGATTTAAGGTGGTTATTTTACATATTTTATCCGGCTCATTTATGGATACTTTTCTTACTTGCTAACTTTATAAAATGATATTTTAAATAGATAAATTAAAAGATGATCTATACATTTAATTAAAATTATAAAAAGCCCAGTATAAAAGTGTAGCTCTTTTATACTGGGCTTTTAATGATAAATCTTAAATTATTAGAAGTATATCTTCTAATGCTTTTAGAGAGGTATTGTTATTTAAATTATACGTTTACAGATATGAAAATATTCTTAAAATAAAAAATATAATAAAATAGTATATAGTTTTTATTATATTTAAAACTTAAGGGGAGATTGCTACGCTTTTAGTTGCTATTATATTAACACCTGTATTACAGATATTTTCTTTAATAATATCACCAGTATTAATTGGAGCAGTTACTGTTAAATCTTTAAGCTCTTTTAAAATACTAAAAATTAATGATTTAGGAACATTAATTTCACTTTTTACAGGAACTGTCCTAGTGCTTCCATTAACAACTTTTATTATTGTTGTAACTACTCTAGAAGGAATTATACATTCTTTATTTGCGTAAGAAATTCCATTTCTACACTTATTACCTGTTATTGATGTAATCTTAGAATTGTCAATATTGATAGCAAGATTACAAGAGCGTTCACAAGCTAGACATACTAAATCTATGCTATTCATATAAAAGACTCCTTTCATTATTAGTATCTATTATTATTTTTGTCAAATATTTGAATTAATACACATAATTATTATAAATTAGAAAGAAATTATACAAAATTTTATGATAAAATAAATTATAATGATATTGAATGGAGTGATATTATGAAAAATTTAGTTGTTTTAGACGGAAAAACGCTGGGAAATATAGATTATGATATGCTAAAAGAGTTTGGCGAATGTGTAGTTTATGATATGACTGATAAAGTTGATGTGGCAGAAAGAATAAAAGATGCTAATGTAGTTTTAACTAATAAAGTTGTGCTAAATGAGGACAATCTAAAAGAATCTAAAAATTTAGAATTAATATGTGAGATGGCAACAGGATTTAATAACATTGATATTGAGTATGCAAAAAAGAATAATATTGCAGTTACAAATGTTGCAGGATATTCAACTAATACAGTAGTTCAACATACTTTTGCATCATTATTACACTTATATGATAAAATAAGTTTTTATGATAACTTTGTTAAATCAGGAGAATATTCAAAATCTGGAATGTTTACAAATTTAGATAGACCATATAACGATCTTATGGGTAAGACATGGGGGATTATAGGTCTTGGAGCTATAGGAAGAGGCGTTGCTAAAGTATGTGAAGCATTTGGTGTAAATGTAATTTACTATTCAACATCAGGAAGAAATAGTAGTTCAGATTATAGAAGAGTTGACTTAGAAGAGCTATTAAAAGAATCAGATATAATATCAATACATGCACCACTAAATGATAATACAAAGGGACTAATTAATTATGAAAATTTATGTAAAATGAAAAAGGAAGCCATTCTAGTAAATATGGGAAGAGGTCCAATTGTAGTAGATAAAGATTTAGCAAAGGCAATAGATGAGGAAAAAATATCAGGAGCAGCACTTGATGTATTTTCTGTAGAACCTATACAAGGAGATAATCCTTTATTATCAGTTAAGAATAAAGATAGATTAGTTTTAACTCCTCATATAGCTTGGGCAAGTGTTGAGGCTAGAAATAGGTTATTTAATGATTTATTAGAGAATATAAGAGCATATAATAGAGGTGAAAAACGAAATAGAGTAGATTGTTAAATATAAGAGCTTAATACTATTTATAAAATAGTATTAAGCTTATTTTAGTTAAAGGATATTTTACCAAGACCAAATCTGTTTATCTTAAAGTTTACATTAATATTAATAGATGATTTTAATATTTCTTCATCCCAATTTGTTATCTTATGACGACCATATTTAGCAGCAGCTATGTGTCCGAGATTTAAAAGATCCATTTTATACTCGGATTTCATAATATCTATGAAATCCGTTAGATTAGATTTCATATAGTCGGATAATCTTTTTTCTAATTGTTTTTTTTCAGATGGTGAAGAAGTTGACTTAATTGAAGTATTATTATTAGCTACTGTACCATTAACATCTATAGTAATATCAAAATTAAAGATCCCATCTTTATTCTTTGTACAATCAACTTTCCTTTTAAAAACTAAGTTGAAGGTAATAAAGTTATTATCATCTAGAGAAAATGTTGCAATTCCTGAACCTTTATCATTTCTAAGGGTATTTACATATTTCATTAAAGTTACAGGTATAGAAGCAACAAGTCTACCTTTGTTAAAAACTGACATAGACGTAAAAGAAAGTTTATCATTTATTATATCCATATTTGGAGCTATGAACTTACAGCCTTCTGTACTATTGTCAATATATGCGGTAAAGAGTGAGTGTTTAGTTGAAAAGTATGAATATGCTTCTAAGGATTTAACTAAACCGGCTATATAGTCAGGTGCTGTTGGATAGCCAGGGATCTTCAATGAAAGTACGTCTTTTGGATCATTAGATGTTGTGATTATTAATGCAGAATTAGAAACTTGATTGTTTTTCATTAAACCATCTAGAGGAACTTCTAGACCATCTAGGGAAACCTTTTTAGAAAAAATATATGCTTTTTCTGTACCTAATGAAAACTTCTTGCCAGAGTGTAATTGTCTATTGACCCTAGATTCAACTGGAGTTACCCCTTTAGCCTCTAGTAAATTTCCCTCTGCTGAACCACTTTTACTATAGTCATATACTAATACAGGAATTGAATATATTTTTTTATCCATATCAGTATTAATATCATATCCTACACCTGCAACGAAATCTATATCTTCAATCTGAGCAAACTGTTTATTTTTATACAAGGTTGATATTATAATTAAAAATAAAATTAATAAAATTAAAAAAGAATATCTTTTAATGGTTTTTAGTAGTACTACTTTTTCTTTTTCTTCTTCCATATGATTTCCTCCTTAATACAACAATAAATAATAAAAATATATTAAATAATAGTATAAGCATAAGTTTTATAAAAATTACATTTACAAAAAAAACAATATTAATAATATTACTCATTAAATTTGTTGTAAAATAGAAAAATGGTATTATAATAATTAACCAAAGTTTCTTGAATTTTGAGTTTGTTGCTGGTGGAAGTAAATTTAAAACGTTAGTAATTGCTAACGTTGAATTTTTTAAGGAGTATATTGACCATATTGTAACAAATATTAATATAAAATTATTTATAAGAGGTACTTTAATAGAAGCAGTTAAATTAAGTAATGGAAAATTGAAAAAATTAAGTGTATCAGGTCCAAAATAAAAAATAGTTATAAATACTATCCAAGTAAGAATAAGTATTAAAAATGTACAAGTTGAAATGGCTATTTTCTTATAATCTTTTTTATTCTTTAAGTAAGGTAAATATAGAAGCATTATTTCAAAACCAGCATAGGCATATATACCATGAAAAACAGCTTTAATTAAATTCTCAGAGCTTATTGAAAGAATAGGCGTAATATTTAGCAATTTACCATCTTTTAATGAAAAACCTAATGATAGAATGAGGAATACAAGTAAGTAAAAGGTTAATTGACCAAGTTTTAATTGAGATCTAAAAGAATAAAAGGTCGCTAGAGATGATGCAATAATAATAATAAGTATAACTTGAGAGTTAGTATAATAGGAAATTACTGTGTTTACTAGCAGTATTGTAAAACCAGCTAGATGAGTTATAGCATAGCAGACTAAGTATATAATAAATAATATATTAAATATATTACCTATAATTTTTCCAAGTAATTCTCTATTTATTTGAAAAATATTTTTATAAGGATATTCTTTATAAACAAATCCATATAAAATAAAAAAGATAATTGGATATAGACCAGATAATGCAGTAGCTATCCAGCCATCTTGAGCAGCATAGCTATTCATTACAGCTGGATACTTAAGTTCTGTTGCAACTATTGTATATGATAATAGCATACAGACAAATTGATTAGTTGTTATTTCAAGATTTTTTTTCATTATAATTCTCACCGCGCTTTTTCTTAGGAGTATTACTTAAACGAATTTTATCAATTGTCTTAAATAAAATAGGCCTTTTTATAAGAGTTTGAAGTTTGCTTCTAATAAAGGAATCTTTCATATCATCAGAATAAAAGCAAGCAAAATCTACACCATATACATTTAAATTAAAGATAGTTGTTAAAAGGATATAAATACCAGTAACAAAACCTATAAGACCAAATGTATTCGAAAGTATCATAAAGGGAAATTTAATAAGCCTTAAAGATAATGCCATCCTATAATTAGGAATTAAGAATGTACAAACCACACTTATTCCTACTATAAAAAGAGCAGAAGGGGATATTATCTTTGATTGAAGAGCAGCATCTCCAATTATAATACCACTTACTATACTAAGTGTCTGACCAACTTTACTTGGGAGGCTTGTGCCCCCTTCTCGTAATAACTCTACTATAAGTTCCATAACAAAAATTTCTAAAAAAGGTGAAAGGGGTATACCTTGCCTAGAATTAACTATTGGCTGAACAAATTTATCAACAAGTAGGTCCGGGTTAAATTTAGTTAAAATAATATATAAAGAAGGCATAGTTATTACAATAATTGTGGCAAGAAATCTAAGCAATCTTGCAAAGGATCCAGTTATAGATCTATTGCTATAGTCATCAAGACTATGGAAGAATTCAACAAATAAGGCAGGAAGACAAAGGGCATAAGGACTTCCTTCCATAAGAACAATAACCTTACCTTCTGCTAATTTGTCTACAGCACTTTCTGCTGAGTCAGTTAAATAGCCTTGTGGTATTATATTATAACTAAATTCCTCAATATACTGCTGAAGTGCTCCTAGAGACTGAATATTATCTACATCTATAGCAGCTATTTTTTCAATTACATTATCAACAACATTAGGATTAGCTACATCTTTTACATATAGAATACTGACATTGGTTTTACTTCGCCTACCTACAACATTTTTATCTATAACTAAGTTATGATCTTTAAATCTACGTTTGAAAATAGATATATTAGTGTCTAAAGATTCATTAAGGTCTTCTTTAGATGAAGAAAGAGTTGGTGTTAAAGTAGGTGATGATACACTTCTATATGTAAAAGATATTGTATCTACTATAATGCTTTTTCTATATCCATCAAAAATTATAAGGGTCTTTCCAGAACGCAAGGAATTACAAATTTCTGAAAAGGAGGTTTCAATTACTGCATTACATACTGGCAATGCAACTTTAATTAAAAACTCATATTTATCAATATCTTTTGGGAACAAGACATTAAAGTTATGCATAATAGGGTTTAATATATCTCTATTAATAATATCTTTATCTACTGTTGATTGAGAATACATGATTGTAATTTGTGTTGATTTATCCCTATCTATAAGAAGCTCCTTTTTTATAATAGTCGATGATGTGGAGGTAGTAGTTTGTAATATTTCATTAATAAAAGAGTTATTCATAAGTTTTTCCTCCAAGTTATAATATTAATAAAGATATTTTTCTCATAAAATGTTTTATTTATTCTTTTATATTATTTATAATTAATAGTAAAAATTAATGAGAGGAATGAGAGTTTTGTATAAAGATAGCTTAATTATTGAAAATGGAAGGGAAGAATATATAAATAAGATTTCTAATCTTTTATTTGAAACAGAAGATTTTCCAGAGATAGAGTGGGGAACGGGAAATAGAGATAGTTTAATAAATAGATTGAGAAAAATTATGATGATCGAAGGAAGTAGAGTTTATTATAAGAATTTTAGAGTTATTAAAAATAAAGATGAAGTAATAGGACTAACCTTGGCTATAAGGGGGGAAAGGCTAAAGAAGTCGACTTTTAAGGGGGATAGATACTTAATAAAAATGCAAGAAAATATAAAAGATAAGGTTAAATTTATATGTGGATGGATTGAATATATATTTTATGAGGAGTGCAAGAAAAATGAGTATTATTTATCAAATATTATTATAGATAAAAACTACAGAGGGAAAAATTATAGTCAATTATTATTAAAGGATACCGAAGAGAGAGCTAGAGCGTATGGATACTCGTATGTATCTCTTATAGCTAATAACGAAAATTTAGTAAAGTATTATACTAGATGTGGATTTAAGAGGGTAAGTTTAAAAGGCAGAAGAATGATAAAAGATATTAATAAGTATTAATATCTTTTATCGTAAAAGTCTTAATAAATCTATATTGAGAGAGTATTAAAAATTTTATAATAATAAACATAAAATAATTAAAGAGAAAATAACAAAAATAAAATAGAAGAATATAATATTACAAAAAACTTGATTTACATCAATTTTATATATATAATATAATCACAATTCAATATGTTCGGATGAAGGTAGTGGGAGAGAGATTGATTTTATATCAATCCACCGAAGAGGGAAATCTTTCAGGTATTAGGACCGCTACTGGACGAGCCTCTGGAGAGCCTCAAAATATATATTTTGAGCACCGAAGGAGCAAGGCAGGTAAAATTTATTTTTCTGCTGAAACTCTCAGGTAAAAGGACAGGGGATTTTTTGAAGCTAAGTAACTTAGCTTTATTTAATCTCCTCCGGAATTTTTAAATTTAGGAGGATTTTTTATGGAAAAAATTTTAACAAGTATTGACTCTTTTGTATGGGGTCCACCACTTCTAATCTTATTATTAGGAACTGGAGTGTATTTAACATTTAAACTTAGGTTTTTACAAATAACAAAGTTACCTAAGGCTTTAAAATTTATATTTAAAAAAGAAAATGGGGCAAAAGGGGATGTATCAAGTTTTGGTGCCTTATGTACAGCTCTTTCAGCTACCATAGGGACTGGTAATATAGTTGGTGTTGCAACAGCAATTAAAGCTGGTGGACCTGGAGCATTATTTTGGATGTGGGTTGCAGCGTTTTTTGGAATGGCAACTAAGTATGCAGAAGGTGTTCTTGCTATAAAGTACAGAGAGTTTGATGAAAATGGAGCAGTGAAAGGTGGACCGATGTACTATATACAAAATGGTATGGGTGTTAAATGGCTTGCCAAAATATTTGCATTATTTGGAGTTCTAGTTGCACTATTTGGAATTGGAACATTTGCACAAGTAAAATCTATTTCAGAAGCTTTAAAGACAGGATTTAATGTACCAATAATTATAACTGCAATCATAGTTACTATATTAGTTGCAATGGTAACTTTAGGGGGAATACAAAGAATATCTAAAGTATCAGAAGCTATTGTTCCATTTATGGCAGCTCTTTATATAATTGGAGTAGTTATCGTTATAGTCTTTAATATACAATCTATTCCTATGGCTGTTAAGATAATAGTAGATAGTGCATTTAATCCACAGGCAGCTCTTGGAGGAGCAGCTGGTGTATCTATTATTATGGTTATGCAAAGAGGAATAAGTAGAGGTGTATTTTCAAATGAAGCTGGACTTGGAAGTGCACCAATAGCAGCAGCCGCTGCAAAAACAAATTCACCTGCAAGACAAGGATTGATATCTATGACTGGTACTTTCTTCGATACAATAATAATTTGTACAATGACAGGTATAGTAATAGTTCTTACAGGAATGTATACTTCACCACTTGATGGTGCAAACTTAACAACTGCAGCTTTTGAGATTGGTTTTCCTATTGCTTTAATTGGAAAATATATAGTTAATGTTGGACTTATATTCTTTGCATTTACAACAATTTTAGGTTGGAATTACTATGGAGAGAAATGTATAGAATACTTAATTGGTGAGAAGGCAATAATTCCATTTAAGATACTTTATATAGCGTTAGTAGCTGTTGGTGCTTTTATATCATTAGATACAATATTTATTTCTGCTGATATAGTAAATGGTCTTATGGCTATACCAAATTTAATTGCAATAATTGCTTTAAGAAAAGTTGTATTTGATGAAACAAATAAATTTCTTAGAGATATAAAATAAATAAAGAGCTAGTTTAAATAATTATTTAGACTAGCTCTTTTATATTATATTACCTTTATGTTAATAAGTTACTTTAAACTTTTTTTCTAAAGGATCTAAGTCAATTTCATGTATAGATATATTTTTTACTTTAGCGAATCGATTTCCATCCTTTAGTATGCCTAAAAACTTTTCAATATCTATTTTATTTCCCTGAGCTTCTAATGAGACATCTCCATCAGAAAGGTTTTTAACCCATCCAGTTAAGTTATATTTTAAGGCATTAATCTGAACAAAGTATCTAAATCCCACACCTTGAACATGACCACTAATTAAGGCTTTTACTCTAAACATAAACAGCATCCTTTCAATAATGTATTATAAATAATTATATCATAGGGTGAATTATTTAGATATAAATAGGAAAAATATTACTAATGTTAAGAGAAATATTGAAAATAAATAAGATATAATTTAGAATAAAATAAAAAGGAAATTTATGGAGGAAATATGGAGAAGAGTTTAGTTCTTATAAAACCAGATGGAGTGGAAAAAAATATAATAGGAAAAATAATTTCTATGTATGAGGAAGCAAATCTAAAGGTCATTGAACTTAGGATGACGACTATAAATAAGGAATTTGCAATGAAGCATTATAAAGAACATATAGGAAAGCCTTTTTTTGAGGAGTTAATAAATTATATTACTAGAGGGCCACTATGTGCATTAATATTAGAAGGGGATAATGCGATAGATAAAATTAGAAAAATAAATGGAGCAACTAATCCTAAGAAAGCAGACAAGGGAACAATAAGGGCATTGTATGGAAAAAATTCAACTGAAAATTGCGTACATGCATCAGATTCAGTTGAAAGTGCTAATAGAGAGGTAGAACTTTGGTTTAAATAAAATAAAAGACAATCAAGAATTAATCTTGATTGTCTTTTTAATATTAAGAACGAACTTTAATCCAGGCATCATTATACTCTAATAATGTCTTATGATCTAAGTCTTTAAATACTTCAGAATTTTTAAGTTCTTTTTCACTTGGATATTGTTCTTGTATTTCTTTAGGTAACATCTCAAAAGCTTTAGTGTTTGGAGTTTGATATCCTATATATTCAACATTTTGAAGTGCATTTTCTGGGTCACATAAGAAGTTTATAAATTCTTCAGCTTCCTTTTTATGTTTTGCTCCTTTAGGAATGGCTAAGGAGTCAAACCACTTATTAGTACCTTCTTTAGGAACTACATATTTAATTTTAGGATTTTCATTCATTATATATTGAGCATCTCCTGACCAAACAGGAGCAATAGCAGCTTCACCACTTATCATTGCATCTTTAACTTCATCAACCATGTAAGCTTGAACTAGGGGTTTTTCTTGTATTAAAGCTTCAGCTGCTTCATTTATTTGTTTTGGGTCTGTTGAATTAATAGAGTAGCCAAGTTTTTTTAATGCAATCGCCATAGCATCTCTAACAGAATCAAACATAACAATTTGACCTTTATAATCTTTATCCCAAAGAATATTCCAGCTATCTACAGGTTTCTTTACTATATCAGGATTATAAACTATACCTATTGTACCCCACATATAAGGAACTGAATATTCATCATTAGGATCGTAAGGAAGATGCTTGAATTCTTTTCCAATATATTTATAGTTTGGGATTTCTTTATAGTCTATCTTATCTAAAAGATTTTCTTTAATCATTTTTTCTATCATATAATCAGATGGGATTATTAAATCATAATTGCTAGAACCATCCTTAATTTTTGAATACATAGTTTCATTAGTATCATAAGTATTATAATTAACTTTAATACCTGTTTCTTCCTCAAATTTAGTAACTAATTCAGGATCTATATAATCTCCCCAGTTGTATATATTAAGTTGTTTTGAAGTAGTTTTATCTGATTTATTTCCGCATCCAGTGAATAGCCCTACAACAAGCACTGCACTTAAGGCTAATGCGCTGAAAAGTTTAAATTTTTTCATTTAGTTCACCTCTACTTTTTTCTTTTTATTAACTATTAATAACAATATTAATACTGTTACAAACATTAATGTAGAAAGTGCATTAATTTCAGGCTTAATACCACGTCTTGCCATTGAATATATTTCAATTGAAAGGTTTGTAACACCAGGACCTGTAGTAAAGAAGCTAATTACAAAATCATCAATTGACATAGTAAACGCCATTAAAAATCCTGCAAATATTCCAGGTTTTATTTGCGGTATTATAACCTTTCGCATTGCATACCAAGGAGTAGCACCAAGGTCCATAGCAGCTTCTATTGTATTATCTGGAAGTTGCCTAAGTTTTGGAAGTACAGATAATATTACATAGGGAATATCAAAAGATATATGAGCTAGTAACATTGTCTTAAATCCAAAATCAAATTTTAAGAATATAAATAAACTCATTAAAGCAACACCGGTAACTATATCCGGATTTATTATAGGTAAATTATTTACATTCAATAATAATGATTTTTTTCTTCCTCTCATATTATGAATACCAATTGCTGTAATTGTACCTACAATAGTTGCTATAACAGAAGCTATAACTGCAATTAAGATAGTATAATATAATGCTTCCATTAAAGATTCATTATGAAATAGCTCTCCATACCATTTAAAAGTAAATCCATTCCATTTTCCCATTGACTTTGAATCGTTAAAAGAGAATACCATCAAAGTAACAATTGGTGCATATAAAAATATAAAAATTATAGCTAAATAGAATTTTTTTATGAATTTTTCGAATCTGCTTACCATAAACGACCACCACCTTCGTTTTGCTCACCATCAAATCTTGACATTAAAGCCATAGATATTAATATTAAGATCATTAATATAATTGCTAGTGCTGATCCAAAGTGCCAGTCACTCATAGTTGTAAATTGTTGCTCTATAACATTACCAATTAGCATTTCTTTTCCGCCACCTAATAATCTTGAGATAACGAATGTTGAAACAGCTGGCATAAATACCATTGTTATACCTGATATTACTCCAGGAATGCTAAGCGGAAGTATAACTCTTATAAAAGTTTGTTTTCTATTTGCTCCAAGGTCTGATGCTGCATTTACTAAATTTTGATCTATTTTAGATAATACTGTATATATAGGTAGTATCATAAATGGTAAGAAATTATATATCATACCAAGTAAAATAGCTCCATTTGTATAAAGGAATTGAATTGGCTCTATGCCGAAAATTCCTAAAAAGTTATTTATTATACCATTCTTACCTAAGATAGGTAACCAAGCATATGTTCTTAATAAGAAGTTCATCCACATTGGTAATATAAATAGCATAATAATTAAATTACGTTTACTCTCTGGCATTTTTGCAACAATATAAGCTACTGGGTAACCTATAATTAAGCAAACAGCTGTTGATATAAGTGCTAGAGAAAGTGAACGACCAAATATTCTAATATATTGTGGATTCATAAGTCTTTGGAAGTTTTCAGTTGAAAACTGATAACCTGACCCAGAATCAATTGTTAAGCTGAAAAATAAAATCATTAATAAAGGAATTACTATAAATAGAGCACTCCACACTACATATGGATAAGCTGCAAAACTTCTTTTCTTATTATTCATTTTCTGTCACCTTTTTCATTACATGAATATCTTCTGGATATATATCTATTCCAATAATTGAGTCTATATCAGCAGACTTAGTATTGTGTATAATCCATCTTTTATTACAATTTTCAACTTCTATTTCTATTTCATAGTGAACTCCTTTAAATATAACAGATATAACTTTTGCCTTAAGCATTCCATCATCTGCTTTAACCATTTTTATATCTTCTGGCCTAACAACTATATCAACTGCTTCATTTTTATTGAAGCCTTTATCAACGCTTTCAAATATTTTTCCACAAAACTCTGTTTTAAAGTCTTCGTGCATTATACCATCTACTATATTGCTTTCACCAATGAAGTCGGCAACAAATGCATTTGCTGGTTCATTATATATATCTTGAGGAGTTCCCATTTGCTGAATAACCCCTTTATTCATAACAACTATAGTATCTGACATAGTAAGAGCTTCTTCTTGATCATGAGTTACAAATATAAAAGTAATACCTAATCTTTGTTGAATTTTTTTTAGCTCAATTTGCATTTCTTTTCTAAGCTTTAAGTCTAATGCACCTAAAGGTTCATCAAGAAGTAAAACTTCAGGTTCATTAACTAGAGCCCTTGCTATAGCAACTCTCTGTTGTTGACCGCCACTTAATGATTCTATACTTCTTTTTTTAAAGCCACTAAGTGCAACTAGTTTAAGCATTTCAGTTACTTTTTCCTTAATTTCTTCCTTAGGTGTTTTCTTTATTTTTAATCCAAAAGCTATATTGTCATATACGTTCATATGAGGAAATAAAGCGTATTTTTGGAATACAGTATTTACAGGTCTTTTGTGAGATGGAAGGCTTGCCATATCTTTATCATCAAATATAACTTTTCCACTATCTGCTGTTTCAAATCCAGCAATTATTTTTAATGTAGTTGTTTTACCACATCCACTTGGACCTAATAGAGTTAAAAATTCATTTTTCTTTATATTAAGATTAAGTGTTTTAAGCACCTCATTATCTTCATACTTTTTACTTATACCTTTTAGCATTAGAATGTTATCATTCATAATAAACACCTCTTTCTAGAATTTAAAATTAAAGCATATTAAAATGATGGGGGAGTACTTATCCAGATTAATTTTGCAACTGTCTTTCCTGGATTTGAAAGATAGTGATTTAGTTTAGGTTTAAAATAAAAGCTTTCACCTTTTTTTACCTTATAACTTTTATCGCCTAAATGAAGTATTACACTTCCATTTAATACAAATCCAAATTCTTCTCCTTCATGAGGTTCTTCCTCTATGTATCGACCATCAGGTTCTAAAGTTAGCATAATAGGCTCCATATCATTTTTTTGAGCACTTGGTACTAACCATTTCAAACTATATTTTAAGTCTTCATCTTCAGTCTCAAACATATCGTCACTTTTATAAGTAATTCGTTCTTCACCATTTTCACTAAAGAATTCAGTTAAATTAGTTCCTAAAATTTCTAAAATATCTACTAAAGTAGCAATAGATGGGGAAGTTAAATCATTTTCAACTTGAGAAATAAAACCTTTAGATAATTCACATCTATTGGCTAATTCTTCTTGAGTAAGCCCTTTAGCAATTCTAAGACTTCTAATTTTATCGCCAATTTCCATTCTTCACACCACCATTTCTATTTAAAAAATATCACTGTTACTAAACATAAAGTTTAAGATTACTAAACAAACAAGACTAATTATAATTACTATATGCAAAAAAATCAATATATTTAACAAAAAAAAAATAAAAAAACTTATAGCTTATTCATTGAAGTTAAAGGGATGTAGAAGATTAGTTTTAGAATAAGTTTAAAAAAAGAGTAAGAAAAGTTTAGTAATACTAAGAAATTTTTAAAATAGTGAATAATTTGAAAAAGTTGGCAAGGGTATTTTTCTAAAATTTATTAATATATGAAAAATAATGTATAAACAATAAAAATTTATTAATATATAAAAAAGTGGCGAAAATTTGTTATAATAAAGTAAAGTTAAAATAGTTACAATTTAGAAGGGTAAATTTTTAATAAAGGTGATTAGAATGAATCTAAGAGAAGGATTATATAGAAGGAATGGTAAAAAAGTATATATAAAGCAACCAGAGTATAATGAACTAAAATTTGTTCAAGAGCTTTGGGGCGATAAAGATACCATGAAGGATATTGGGGGAGTATTCAATTTTTCAGAGAATAAATGGGAAATGTTTTATAAAAAAATGGTTGCTCCAACAGATGGAAAGAATTTTTATTGCCTTATCTATACTAATAAAGATGAGCCTATAGGGGAAGTTAGTTTCCATGGTTATGATTCTGCAACTAAAATTGCACGCTTTAATGTTAAGGTCCATTCAGATTATAGGAATAAAGGGTATGGTGAAGAAGCTGTTAGATTGCTCCTTGAATATTACTTTGTAGAATTTGGTGGAGATATGCTAATGGATAATGTAATAACGGTGCAAGGTGAAAGGGTAGCTCAAAAGATAGGATTTGAAGAGGTAAGAAAATTTAGTGGTAAGACAACAATAAGGATAACAAAAGAAGAATTTTTAAATTTTGATAAAGGAACAAATACTAATATAGGAATATTAATGATAAATAATATGAATATGCTTGATTATACTATGGCACAAGAGTTATTTGATAAAGCTAATGATATTATAGGCAAGAGAATGTTTAATGTTTATGGTATTAATATTGATAATGAAATTAATATTAGTAAAAATATAAAATTACAGCTTAATAAAAATGAAGAAATAAAAAAGCTCAATGTATTAATAGTTCCAGGCGGAAAGAATATAGTTTCAAAAGAAAGTAGGGAAAAGGTCATTGATAACATATTAAGTTATTATAGTGAATGTGACTTTATTTGTGCTCTTAATGAAGGTATTTACTACTTAGCAAGTTGCAAAGAGTTAAGTGGGGTTCTAGTTCCTTATGGAGATTGGATTGATGGGCTTGATATGGAAAAAAGTGATTTTAGGTTAGTAAAAAGAAATTATACTGATAATGGAAAATTAATGTTAAGTACAAATATAATGGGAAATTTAGAATTATATCTTAATTTGATCAAAAAAATTGGTGGGAATGATTTAGAAGAAAAATTAGCATGTGAAATAGGGTTAAAAAAGTAAGTGGAAAAAGGAAAATTCCACTTGCTTTTTTTATTTCTTTAAAAATACGCTTGTAGCTATACTTATAATATCTTTTATAGTATTAAGTTGATCTGTTAAATTTTCTTTTACAACTATAGCGTCTGCTGTAGCTTCTGTTGCAACATCACTGATATCTTTAACATTATCAGAAATATCTTTAACGTTAGTTAAAGTAGTGTCAAGATTTTTCTTATTTTGATCTAAAAGAGTATCAACTCTGTTTAAAACACTTGAAAGTTTTAATAAGCAAAGTATTAAAATTATTAATGCTACTGCACCTAATATTCCAATAAAAAGCCAAAATAAATCAACTACGTTAATATACATTATTTATTTTCCTCTACAGATTCTACTTTTTCATCTACTACTTCTTCAACTTCCTTTTCATTAGGTAAGGTAGACTCTACCTCAGTAGCTTGATTTTTATTATTTAAATAATCTTTAATCTTGGATTTAGCATCTAAGATATTATTTTTGCAATTAGCTGTAGCTTTAGTAGCGTGAGCTCTTACTTTATCATTAACATCTTTAGCTGTACCCTTTATATCTTTAATTGTTTCTTTGCCAGATTTTGGAGCAAGTAAAACTCCACTTACAGCACCTGCAATTGCACCAACTGTTACACCGGCAACTAATGTCTTAGCAGTCTTTTTTTGTGCTTGTCTAATTTTTGCTTTCCTCTTTTGTTCTATTAATGTTGATAAACTCATACAATAACCTCCTCTAATAGTAAAAATATGATAAATTTCTTAAACCTATTATACTATAACATTAATAGGAAAGTCACCACAAAGAAGGGGAATTATAACAATGTTCATATATGATGTAAGTAGTTTAAAAAGTACATAAATTGTTTTTTATAGTATTCCATAAATAAAAGGATTAGTGTAAAATGATTATATAATTAGGCATGTATTTACTTAAATGGAGGGACATTATGGGAAGAAAAAAAGGGAGATATATTAGCATAGCAATATTAGTTGTGCTTATAGTAATGATACCAATTTTACTGTATACTTACTTTGGACAGGGAAGAAAACAAATAGTTGAAGCAGATAAGTTTATTAAAAAATTGCAAAATGAAAACATTATTGAAAAAAATGATAGCAATATAAAATTTAAATTAGAAGAAAAAACAGGTGCAGAAAAAAATAAAGAAATATATTCTTTAATAAGTGATAATTATAGAGTAGATTTAGATAAGAATTTTAATGTAATTAGTTTTGCAGACAATATTAAATTAAGTAAAATAATAAATATTAATCTTAAAGAGGCACAAGATAATGCAAAGGTTTACTTATCGAAAATATGTACTGGTGATTATAGGATAAAGGAAACTAATACTAACAATAATGATATAAAAGAAGATTCACCATTTTATTCAGTTATTTTTTCTAAATACGAAGATGGATATCCATATTATTCAGAAGAAGTTATAATGAACATAAATAAGAGTAATGGTAAACTTCAAGGATACGTAAATAAAACTAAAGATGATAATCATAAGAAAATTGACATTAATGTATCAAAGGATGAGGCCGAGAAGAAAGCATTAAAAGCATTTAATGATACCAATAAGGATGGCAAGATATCTTCATCTACATATCTAGCTTTTGCTAGTGGAAGAGAAGAAGGTAAGAAACTAGAGCTTTGTTACGTAATAAGTGTATCAAATAATAAAGAAAGCAATGTTTATTTTATAGGATCAAGTTCAGGTAACATAATAAATACATTTAGTAATATAGTAGAGAAAACCAAAGTAAAATAGCTTAACAAAAAAACAGTAGGTGTTTAAATACCTACTGTTTTTATTATTTTATTAATTCCACTCAGATACATTTTTAAGTCCAGGTATTGAAGAAGCTTTAAATAAAGGTTCTTTTATACCAGATCTTTTTTGTTCCGTATAATCACGTAATGCAGCAAAGGCTTGCTTACTAAGCAATGTTATAGCAATTAAATTTACAATTGCCATAAGTCCCATGAATACATCGGCTAAATTCCAAACTATTTGAATTTCTGCGACTGATCCAAAGAATACCATAGCTATTACGAAAATTCTATATATAAATAGATAAGATTTCTTTTCAGTTAAGAATTCTATGTTAGATTCTCCGTAATAATAATTACCTACTATAGAACTAAAGGCAAATAGAAGTATACATATAGCTATAAATGAATTTCCCCATGCACCTACTTCAGCACTTAAAGCTTTTTGAGTAAGTTGTATTCCTGTAATTGTTTTATCAGTATAATCAACACCTGATAGAAGAATTATAAACGCAGTACAACTACAAATAATTATTGTATCTGTAAAGACACCTAATGTTTGAATAAGACCTTGCTTAACAGGATGAGTTACATCAGCTGTAGCAGCAGCATTTGGAGCACTACCCATACCAGCTTCATTTGAGAAAAGACCTCTCTTAACACCCATAAGCAGAGCACCACCTAGTGTACCACCAGCTATTTCTTTAAACCCAAAAGCATTTTCAAATATTAATTTTATTACTGAAGGTACTTCAGTAATATTTAATATTAATATAAATATTGAAACTGCAATATAAGTTAAAGCCATTATTGGAACTAAAACTTCTGAAACCTTTGCTACTCTATGAACTCCTCCAAATATTACGAAAAGAGTAATTAAAGTTAAAATAATACCGACTACTATTCTATCTATTCCAAAGGCATCTTTAAATGCTAAAGTAATAGTATTTGATTGAACTGAGTTAAAGATTAATCCAAAGGCTATAGTTATAAGTATTGAGAATATTACTCCCATCCATCTTTTATTTAGTCCCTTTTCCATGTAGTAAGCAGGACCACCTCTAAAGGAACCATCCTCATTTTTTTGCTTATATATTTGAGCTAAGGTTGATTCGATAAAGCTTGAAGCAGCCCCTATAAGCGCAATTAACCACATCCAGAATATTGCACCAGGCCCACCCAGTGATATTGCAATTGCAATACCTGCTAAGTTTCCAGTACCAACCCTTGAAGCTGTACTAATACAGAATGCCTGGAAAGAAGAAATACTCCCTTTCTTTTTCTCTGATGAGAAGCCATCTCCTAGCAATCTAAACATTTCTTTTATGTACCTAAATTGTACGAATTTAGTCCTAAAAGTAAAATACGCACCTAAAATTAATAACAGTGCTATTAAAATATACGTCCATAAAATATTATTAAACTGTAAAATAAAATTATTTAATAATTCCATTTTTTCCCCTCCCTAAACTATATAATATAATATATTTTATAATAAAAAGAATAAAAATGCAAGAACGTGCAGTAAAAAATTCATAGATATACAATTTATTGAATAAAATAGTTAAAAAAATATAAAATGTATATTTTACTGCAAGAGAGTATTGTATAAAATTCATATTTAAAAATAAAAATAACCACCACAATTTGTGATGGTTATTATAAAATTAATTTTGCTTATTTCTTTGTGGATTTCCTCCTGAATTACTTCCACCAGAAGTAGTTCCCTATGATGGAGGAGTTTGTGGGGTAACTGTTGGTTTATTATCATTATTAGTATTGTTTTCATTATTATTGTTATTATCTGATGGAGACGTATTTTCATTATTAGGTTTATCTTCATCATGTTTATTATCTTTGTCTTTATCTTTATCCTTATCCTTATCTTCGCTTTGTGGCATTGATGTCATACTATCATATGAAGTTGGAAGAACATACTTATAATCAGCAGTCACACTATTTGGATGATCTTTCTTAATAAAGATTCTATTTGTTATTAATCCTAGTGGAGTATTGTCAGTTGCAAGTAATCCAGTAAGACTATTAACTCTAGCACTTACATGAGTTTCACAGTAACTTGTTGGTTGAGTACCATCAATGAACATTTCTGTATAAACTCTGTTTCCTCTAGGATCATTTCTACATAAATCAGTTGCAAGTAATCCTGAATCTTTACAAACAGCAACTTCAACTATTCCAGAAGGCTTTTCAATATCTTTAGTGCTTAAACCTTCATTAGCTTTCTTCATGATTAATCCCCAAAGATTAGAAGCTGTTCTACCAGAGCCGCCACCTTTAATTGATGCTTGATTATCATAACCTACCCAAACAGCACCACTGAAATGAGGAGTTAATCCTGCAAACCAATAATCTTTAACATCAGAAGAGGTACCAGTCTTACCAGCAGCTGGCATAGCACCTAAGTTAGCTCTTTGAGCATTATAAGTTAAAGGCCCTTTCATCATATCATATACAATATAAGCTGCTTGAGGAGATAGTATTTTTTCTTCGTGCTTTGTACTATCTAAAAGTACCTTTCCATTTTCATCTACAACTTTAGTATATAATCTAGGTTTAACATAAACACCATTGTTACCAAATGTACCTATAGCTGATGACATAATATAGGTATTACCTCCATCTGGATTACTCGGTGAATTATCAAATTGTCCTAAGGCATAAGTTGATTGATTTCTTGATTTACTATTAAATTTAAGTCCAAATTTCTCACCATATGCTAATGATGTAGCATCTCCAACCATAAGCTGTTGAGTTAAAGTAGCACCAACGTTACTAGATACTCTTAAGGATTCTCTAAGTGGAATTAATCCTTGATAAGTATCAGGAGAGTTTTTTGGACTAAATGATAATACTGACTTAGGAATAGGTGCATCATCTACTACAGTTGCAGCTGTTGCTTTCTTAGTATCTATAGCAGGACCGTATACTGTAAGTGGTTTTATTGAAGAACCTACTGATCTTAGAGAATCATAAGCTCTATTTAAAGATCTAGCTCCCTGATCACCTCTACCACCAACCATTGTAATAACCTCACCAGTTCTGTAATCTGTAATTGTAGCTGATGCCTGTAATAGGGGGACACCATCTTTACCAAGCTTATCAGAACCATTTATTCCATAGTTATTATAATTATTTAATACTTTTTGAGCATAGTCTTGTAGGTTTCTATCCATAGTTGTATAAACTTTAAGTCCACCAGTTTGAATAAGATTTTCTACTTGTTCATCACTATACTTATATTTTTCTTTTAAATCTTTCTTTACTTGATCTACAGCAGGGTATATGAAATCTTCATATGGAAGCCTGTAATCAGTTTTAGATTTTTTGAAGTTAAGTTTTCCAGCATCTAAATCTTTAACTGCTTTATTATATTCATCTTGAGTAATATAATTATGCTCTAGCATCTTAGATAAAACAGTTTTAGTTCTATTTATATAAATGCTAGGATCTTTTTCATTTCTAGGGGTAAAAGCGCTATAAGATGTAGGTGCTTGAGTTACACCTGCAAGATAAGCACATTGTATAAGACTTAGGTCTTTAACATCCTTATCAAAATACATTTGCGCACCAGCTTGAGCACCATAAGCAATCCCCCCTACAGGGAAATGGTTTAAATAAGCAGTTAATATTTCATCTTTTGTAAGCATTTTTTCAAGCTCTAATGAAAGATACATTTCACTTACTTTTCTTTCGATTGTTTGTTTATTAGTTAAAATAGTATTTTTAACTAATTGTTGAGTTAATGTAGAGGCCCCTTGAAGACCACCTTTTCCCGTTACTACATAAATAGCATCATTAGCTACAGCTCCAAGGATTCTCTTAATATCAATACCATTATGTTCATAAAATCTTTCATCTTCTATAGATACTATAGCATCTTTAAGATTTTGTGGTATCTCATCAGAAGTTGCTTTTTGATAATCTTCTTTACCGTGAAGAGATGCTATAAATTCATCCTTATTATCATAGGCTTGAAGAGTTTGATCAACGTTAACAACTTTATTAATATCTATAGGTGGTGTATTTTTAACCACCGCAACTACATAACCTACACCAATTACCGCTATTGCTAAAAATGCAAATAAAATACTAAGTCCAATCCATTTAAAGATTTTTTTCTTTTTAGATTTCTTAGAAATATTTTTATCAGATTTTGATTTCGAATTATTTATCTTTGAAGCTTGGCTCTTTTTAATGTTCTTATCTTTGTTTGTATCTTTTTTATCCGCCATATCTTCCTCCCAATCATTTAAAATTAATGAATAATATTCTTACCCATTATAGCATAATTATAATATGAGTAAATCAATAACTCAATAAAAAGGTGTTATATGAAATATTATACAAGAGCGCGTAAAAGAAGATATAAATCATTTATAGCTATTATTATCACCATTTTTATACTTTTTAATCTATTATTAGTTGTTTTTGATAAAAAAGTAATGCCTTCTGTTTTGGCAATATCTGAAACTATGATGAGAGCAGAAGCTGTTAAGACAATTAATCAAGTTAGTATAGAGATTTTTGATGAAAAAGTTTCAGGTAAAGAGATAATAATGATAGGTAGGGATAAAGACAATAAAATAAATTTAATACAAGCTAATACAGTATTACTTAATAAGATAACTGGAGAGATATCTATAAAATGTAATGAAAAGCTAGAAGAATTTGGAGAGAAGGGGATAGAGGTACCACTTGGCTGGATGACTGATAAGAGTGTTTATTATAACTTAGGACCTAAAGTTACAATAGAAATGGAGCCTCTTGGAAATATAGAAACTTCATATGAATCTGTATTTGAAAGTGCTGGGATTAATCAAACTAGGCATAAGATATACTTAAATGTAAAAGCTAGAATAAAAATAATAATACCTATGTATAATACTGAAATGGAAGTTAATACTCAGATACCGCTTTCAGAAACAATAATAGTTGGAGATATACCAGATACAGCTATAGATTTAAATAAATAAAAAGTATCAAGTAGCTAAAACTACTTGATACTTTTTATTTTAATATTAGTTATATCTTTAATTTTTACAAAAGGTAAAGAACCATCAGTATAAATGCGATCACCACCACCATTTCTATCATGATAGCTACTTGTAAAATGTTGAACTATTGTTACATTTTCTATGGTATCTTTTTCTTTTAAAGATTGGATTACAAAATCTCTTTCAGCATCTACATTTGAATCAATCTTATGTGTTACTTGACCAGTGAATAAAGATAATCCTATATTTTTATCATATGTTGCTGAAGCTAACCAGTCTGCTTGGAATCCTCCTGGTAAGTACCATTCCTCTGGAGTTTTCCATAAACGTATATGATGTCTTTTTCTAGGGTTACCATAGACTTCTTTTTCGAAAGTTATATCCTGTTTTCTAGTAAATAGGAATAGAGAACTAACTGGCGCACAAGGATAAGATTTAGAAAATACACTTGCTAATCCGATTTTAATTGATGATTTAAGGTTAAGGTTATCGGCTATATGCCAACCATTAAGTTCAAATGCTTCTATTATGCTTTCTTTATCTCCTAAAAAAGCAATATTTATAGGGTCTCCAAACAAACCATCGTTGGTTTTTGTTCTGCCTATGAAATAATCAGGTAAATAAAGTTTAGTTATAAATCTAATTGTTATCGGTAAAATTATATACGATATATATAACCATAAAAGAATATATAGTACCGTATGAAATTTTTTAGTGAAAATATTAGAAAATAGTGCCTCATATAATAAAATTGCTAAAAAAATAGTAATAATGAATCTGAAGAATCTTAATATTAAATTTAATTTATTTTCTTGATAATTCCCTGTGTTTTTCATAGTAGTTATACCTCCTTTGCAAATATATTAATTAA
>NZ_JAFBDA010000003.1 GCF_016907995.1 Clostridium sardiniense
ACCCCCAACCCAAACACTACACAAAAAACTAAAACACACAAAACAAACACTAAACTAACAACAACTTCGAAAGAAAAATAAACAATAAACATAACTTATTTTTCATTTTACCCTATTATATATATAATTTCAATATATATATAATATAATATATAATAACCCTTAAAACAGTTAGTTTTATTGTTTGTTATCAATATAAACTTGGTAATAAAAATAGTTTTTATAAGTTCAGCAGATATTTATAGTATTGTATGAAATATATAAGGTATTATGGATATTTGCTTTTATAGTTATCTTAATATTATTTATAGGTTTAAATTATGCTGATTAAATTTAAGATATGATAATACATAGATTAAAGTTTTTAATCTTCAATATATCTCTAGAACACTCTACCTTTAACTTATTTATGATTCTGTCCAAATTTAATAATCCAAATCAATAAATAAAAGAGAAGACTATATAATCTCCTCTTTTATTTAGATATAAATTCTAAATATACTACTTTATACTTCCAAAATTCTTAATAGGATATACCCTTATTTGAACTTTTCCTTTTATATCATTTTCATCAATATATGGCTCTTTCCACTCTCTTGAATCTCCAGAATTTGCCCTATTATCCCCTAAGAAAAAGTATTTACCTTCTGGAACTTTAAATTTTCCAAAGTATTTGTCTGGATATTTTACATAGTCTTCTTTAATCTCATCTCCATTAATATATAATTTTTCACCTTGAATATCTATCTCATCTCCTGGAACTCCTATAAGTCTTTTTACCATAACTTGATTCTTCTCATTATTTTTAAAGACTATAATATCTCCTCTTTTTAGATTTTCAAAATTATATATCTTAGTTACTAAGAATTTATCTCCTATATTTATAGTAGGTTCCATAGAACCTGTAGGAACATCTACTTTAAATATTAAGAATTTGTTTATCATTATAGCCAGTAAAACAGCCACAATTATAGGAGGTAACCACTCTCTTATAAATTTATTATCCATACTTCCCCTCTTTATACCCTTTAGTTAATTTTTTATATTACTTCATTCTTTATTATATCCTCATAGCTCTCTCTTTTACATATAACTCTTGCTTCTCCATCTTTAACCATAACAACTGCTGGTTTTGGTATTTTATTATAGTTGTTAGACATTGAATATCCATAAGCTCCTGTTGACATCATTGCTAATAAGTCACCACTTAAAACTGATGGTATCTTTATAGCATTTAATAATATATCTCCTGATTCACAACATTTCCCTGATATTGTTACCTTTTCTTTTGAATCATATATAACTCTATTTGCAACAATACATTCATATCTTGCTTTATAAAGCGCTGGTCTAATATTATCTGTCATACCTCCATCCACTGATACATACTTTCTTATTGATGGAATATTCTTTATTGATCCTATTGTATATAATGTAGTTCCTGCATTCCCTGCAATTGAACGTCCTGGTTCAATTACAAGTGTTGGAGCCTCTAAATTAATTTCCTTACATACTGCATCAACTTTATCTAATATAGCACCGCAATATTCATTTGTTTCTCTAGGCTTATCTTCCTTGCTATAGTAAATTCCAAATCCACCACCTAAATCTAACTCTCCAATTAAATATCCTGTTTCATCTTGTATTCTCTTAATTAAATTAAGCATTATTTCAGCAGCATCTTCATAGGGCGTTAGCTCAAATATCTGAGATCCTATATGACAATGTAACCCACATAGATTTACATTTTCTAGCTTTATTGCTCTCTTTATCGCACTTATTATATTATCTCCAACTGGCGCAAATCCAAACTTTGAATCTATTTGACCAGTTTTAATATACTCATGAGTATGTGCTTCTATCCCCGGAGTTATTCTAAGATAAATATTTTGTGATCTTCCATAATTCTTTGCCATCTGATTTAGTTGTTCTATTTCAAATAGATTATCAACTACGAATGTTCCCACTCCTAATTGTACACCCATTTCAATTTCTTCTAATGTTTTATTATTTCCATGAAATAATACTCTATCTAACGGAAAATTTGCTTTGTATGCAGTATAAAGTTCTCCCCCTGATACTACATCCAAACAAAGTCCTTCTTCTTCAATTAATTTACACATTGCAAGAGTTAAGAAAGCCTTACCTGCATATGCTACTTTATTTCCTCTTTCTTTACATTTAAAAGAAGTAATATACTTCTTACAATTATCTCTTAACAATTGTTCATCCATAACATATAGAGGTGTTCCAAACTCCTCTACTAATTTTGTTGTTTTTACGCCTCCAATTACCAATGTATTCTCTTCTGTTTTCATATTACCAAATAGTTTCATAATGATTCCTCCACTCTATTTAAGTAAAACAAAACGCCACAGATTAAACTGTGACGGGTAATAGCGTGTGGTTATAAGGTCTATTATTACGTATAAGAATATTACTTACTGCTAAGATGCAATAGGTGAAATAATCATTGTAACTTTTTAATCCTTGTAGCTCTCCACGACATGTGACAGTGATGCATATATTATATACATCCCCAGCATAATTATCTTTGCTAATAATTACACTTCGGCCAATCTTCCTTTCATCTTTTATCATAGTCTGCAAAACTCCTAAAGATTACTCTTAATCTTGGCACCTCTACCCTAGGTTTGTCTTCAATTTTATATTATATTTTATACAACTTGTACTAATTATGATACCATATTTTTATTAATTTACAATACTTTTTTTAAAACTTTTTCTAATTTTTTCTATAATTTTCTTTCTCTGTAAACGTCCATTAAATCCCCCATTATTTCTGCTGATGATGGTGGTGTATAACTTATTGCATTTGCTCCCGCTTCTATTGTCTCTTGAATACTTTCTTGTGTTGGTCCACCTGTTGCTATTATAGGTATTAATGGATATTCTTCTCTTATCTTTCTTATTATTTTCGGTGTATCTTTTCCACCTGATACATTTAATATAGTTGCACCCGCATTTAATCTTTCTTCTATATCTGTATCTTCTGAAACAACAGTTACAACTACCGGTATATCTATTGTCTTTCTTATTCTCTTCACTATGCTATTTGAAGTTGGAGCATTTACAACTATTCCTATTGCTCCTTTAAATTCTGCATCTAATGCTAAGTTTACAACCCTTCTACCTTGAGTTATTCCCCCACCAACTCCACAAAATACAGGAACATCCGCAGCTGTTATTATGGCTTCAGTGATTTTAGGCTGGGGGGTAAAAGGATATACTGCCATTATTGCGTCTGCATTTGTATTCTTTATCATTGCAACATCTGTGGAAAACATTATAGACTTAACTCTCTTCCCAAATATTTTTATTCCACTACACTTCCTTATAATTGCTGGTGCTTCAATTATATGATTTCTCAAAGTCCCTAAAATCTCAGGTACATACCTTTCATTATCCTTATTCATTATTATCCCTCCAAAATTATGTATTAACTTTACACTATATTATATATCCAACTTTCCTTTGTGGAAATATTATATAGTAATATTTTAATTATTTTTCTAGCTAATATGACTAGTTTTGTAATATAATATTTACAAATAATAGAATAAAACGAGGTGAAAAGACTGTGATTGGAAAGAAAAAACTCTTCTTACCATATAAAATTTTATTGGTTATTTATTTATTTTTTATAGTTACAGCCTTTATTATTAATTCACCCCATGAGATCTTTAATGGTTTGAAGAAAATTCTCTTAACCCCAGACATATTAATTACTGATTATGTAGAAATTGGTGGAATAGGCGCTACCTTAGTTAATGCAGCACTAACTAGTATAATAAGCATCTTTATATTAGTTCTTGTAGGTATAAAACCAAATGGTTCAACAATAATGGCTTTATGGCTTATGACTGGCTTTTCTTTCTTTGGAAAAAATATTTTAAACATATGGCCTGTTATGTTTGGTGTTTATCTTTTTGCAAGATATCAAAAACAACCACTACTTAATTACACATTAGTTATGCTATTATCCACAACCCTTGCACCAACAGTTAGTCAGCTTAGCTTTACTTCAGATAACCCAATCTTAGGATTATTTTTTGGTTCAATTATTGGTATTTTTATAGGATTTGTTTTAACTCCTATAGCAACACACTGTATATCTTCCCATGCTGGATATAATTTATACAATATAGGTTTTGCATGTGGACTACTGGCAACTCTATTAATGTCTTTATTTAGATCAATAGGCATTGACTTTAAGACTCAATTAATTTGGAATAAAGGTAATAATGAATTCTTTCTTGTATTTATGATAATAATATGCCTTTATTTAATTGGTATTGGCCTTTATTATGGAAGAAATACAAAAAATAATTTAAAAAGGATAAGTAAACAATCTGGTAAACTTGTGTCAGACTTTTACCTACTTTTTGGAGAGACCGCTTATATTAATATGGGAATAGTAGGTCTATTTGCTACATTCTATTTACTACTTATAGGTGGAGATCTAAATGGTCCAACCCTTGGAGGAATATTTACCATAATAGGTTTTGGATGCTTTGGTAAACATATAAGAAACATAATACCTGTTATGATTGGTGCAACTCTTGGAGGATTTATAAGTATCTATTCCATATCTGACCCTGGAATATTACTTGCAATACTTTTTAGTACCTGTTTAGCTCCTATAGGCGGTAAATTTGGCTGGAAGATTGGTATAATTTCAGGAATACTTCATGTAGCATTGGTTACAAATGTGGGGTACTTGCATGGTGGTCTAAATCTTTATAATAATGGTTTAGCCGGTGGATTTGTAGCTATGATTTTAATACCTATTATTACTACATTTAAAAGAGAGGTTCGTAAGGATGAAATTTAAAATTGAAAAAAATCTTAGGATAATAAATGAATTAATGTCCTTTTGCTATCACTTTTTAGCAGAAGACATAACTGTTAATGTAAAAAATATAGATAATACATCTAATATAACTATAGATGCTATTATTGATAATTTCCCTAAAGATGATTATGATAACTTAGTTCAAACATTGAACATCCCTCGTCAGCATGAAGTTGAACAGTATTACTGGCACCTTGGTGGCGAAAGTGAATTTGATTGTGAACTTTCTCTTGTAGGTATGATGGTTGATAGCGCAAATATTAATTATGAAAGTAATGTACTTCATATAGAACTTCAAAGAATAGAATCACATTAATATATTTCTATAACACTTATTTCAAAAAGAATAAAACACTATTGTAATATTACAATAGTGTTTTTTATCTATATATTTTATACACATATATCTTCCTATCTATTTAGGTTTTGTCATTTTAAGTGAAGCTCTTTCTCTGCTTGAATGTACAAGCTAATACAATAATAGAAAATATAGTATTTCCTATAAATGGTTGGCTATTATAATTGATAATACCATTTAAGCTTGCAAATAAAAATAATATTGAGTATATAACCATCATCCAGTATCCCCATATCTTCATCTTTAAATATCCATAAGCCATTATAACCGTAACTAATATAAGGGCTACTTTAAATATACTCTCTGGTATATATTGCATTCCAAACCTAATATTGAAATTGATTTCCTGTTTAACTCCAAATGTTAAAACCAAAATTATTGCTCCAAAGATATAAAAATATCCTATTAACTTTATAACTATTGATTTATTATCCTCCACCATTCTATCACGCCCCTTTTACCTAATTATACCATATAAGACATTTATAACATATTTCAATACACTCTTTACAAAAAAATAAGTAATACTATACTTATCTAAATTTATGAAACATAAATTTATAAATTAATATATAATACTACTTATCTTTTATCTCTAATAATTATTATTTTTCTCTAATGTCAATAATCTTCTTAACAACTTTTGTTCCTATTTTATCTTCTTGCATTTGTGCTAAAGCATCATCTATTTTAACCCAGCCAATCCCTTCAACTTCATCAGATTTTTTTATTTCACCTGATTTATATTCAGCCATAAAGGTTATCATTAAAAGTTCTTTACCTTCTACAAAATCAGATCCTAAATATTTTATATTTTTACTCTCTATTCCAGTCTCTTCAAGTACCTCTCTATAAACTGTATCCTCTGCATATTCATCCTGATCCACATATCCAGATATTAATACCTTAGAATTCTTATATATATAACTTTGTTTTAATAAAAGAATTTCATCACCTTTAACTACTCCAACAACAATACATGGTCTTGGAGTATCAAAATACAATGTATTATCAACTGGGCAATACGGAACTTCACCCTCATCCCAACAATTAAACATTTCTAATTCTCTTCCACACTTTGGACAAAATTTATATTTCATACACTTTCTCCCTCTTATAAAACATCAATTACCTCTATTATAAAGTACCCTCTTATCTTTTAGAAGTATGTTTTCTAAAAATTAACTTTAACCTCTTTATTTAAAGTTATACCTTCCTTATCTACAATGCACTCATATACAAATATATCAACACCATTATCACGTGCTTCTCTAAGTGCCTCACCAAACTTTTCATCTCTCTCATCATTAGGAACAAAATCCTTCATATTTTCCATTTGCAATAAAAATAATACTCCAGCACCTCTTCCACTCTTTTTTACATCAATAAGTTCTAATAAATGTTTTCTTCCTCTATCAGTGGGCGCATCTGGAAAGGCAGCGTGACCTTTATCCTCTAATGTTACACCTTTAACTTCTAAATAATATTCTTCACCTTCATCACTTGATAACTTAAAATCAAATCTACTGTTACCAAAGGTCTTTTCCTTAAGTATATTATTGTACTTAACTAGCTTTTTTATTTTCTTATTTTGAAGAGCTTCAAAAACCACTTTATTAGGTATTTGAGAATCTATACTTATAAGCATCTCTCCCTTGTAAACTGCAACTAAATCATAGGCTGTCTTTCTAGTTGGATTATCTTCTTTCCTTAAAAGCACAGTTGCATCATCTGTTAATATCTCTCTACATCTTCCAGTATTAGGAACATGAACCGTTATATCTTCTCCATTTAAATTTACCTTAGCGTTAAATCTATTTGGTCTACTTATAAATTTAGCTTCTAATATTTCTTTATTATATTTCATTATTAATCTCCTTTTATTTTGTGAATTTCCCAACTTGTCCACATTATCCACAGTTTTTATCCACAGCTTTGTTAGTAATGTTGAGTAATTTTAACACTATTCATTATCATTCTACAATAAATTGTAATTGATAATTGTTATTTCTACAATATACGTTATATTGTTACTTATATTTTATTTTATACATATATATTGTACAAACCTTATTTTTTTTAAATTTTAACATCAAAGAGAACTTATCCACAAAGTTATTAGACTTATCCACATTATTAACACAATCCCCCTTAAACCTCCTATCTTCAACGTTTTCTGACTGTGTATTAAACTTACATATTTTGGATTTGATTTTCCCATGTAATTATTTTCATAATTTTAAAATAGTAAATTTAGAACAGTTTATAGCATAAAAATCTATTTAATTAAGATACTAATCTTATAAGGTAAGGAGTGATAATTTTGAGTGATAAAAAAATAATGACCTTTAGAGATGAAAACAATAACAAAATTGATTATGAGATTTTAGAGCAAGTTTTAATATCTGGATCAGAATACGTTGCACTAGCTCCAGTTACGTCTCATGAAAAAATAGAATTATTTAAAATAAAATTTGATAAAGATTGGAATGAATCTCTAGAGGAAGTATCCTCTGAAAAAGAGATTAATATGTTTAAGCAAGTTTCAAAGCTAAAAATGTAATAATGCTACTCTATATAAATATCATCATATTCTATAAAAATTTACTTTTAGAATATGATGATATTTTATTTATATTATTATCTATTTTTACTAGAGCTATAATAAAATTTCATTAAAAATCTAATTCTTAAGAAATCTTATTATTTTCTTAAAATATAAATAAATTCTATTTCACTATATTGCATTGTATAGTACTGAATTGTATACTATAGACATGAAATATTTTACAGAAAGGTTCTGATGCCATGAATACTCAATTAAAAAAAGGTGTTTTAGAGTTATGTGTTCTTTCAGTATTATCTATTAAGGATTGTTATGGTTATGAGTTAATTAACGAAATTTCAAAACATATCTCAATTTCAGATGGCACGGTTTACCCCATTCTTCGGAGATTAACTAAGGAGGGATATTTCACCACATATCTTCAAGAATCTATGGAAGGCCCACCAAGAAAGTATTATAGACTTACAGCACTTGGCTATGATTATAAAGAAAATCTTGAACGTGAATGGTTAGCGTTCCAAAACGCAGTTAACAAAATTATTATGGGAGGTTATAAGTGTGAGTAAAAATGAATTTTTATCTATACTAGCTAACGGATTAAAAGATTTCCCTGAAAAAGAGCTTGCAGATATTATATTTGATTATCAAGAGCATTTTACAGTTGGATTATCAAATGGTAAAACAGAAGAAGAAATTATAGATGAACTAGGAAATCCTTATGAATTAGTTTATCAATATAGAAGTGCATACCTAGAAAAGGTTCAAACAACTGAAGATACTACTTCATCATATACTGAAAATGATACAAAGTTTTATGGTGATGTAAAATATGAAGCTATATCTGATGAAGAAGCTACTAAAGAGGTTGAAGAAGATTCTAAGGAAAAGACTTTTGAAGACACTGAAGATTATAAATATAATTTTTCTAAAGAAGAAACCGAAAATAAAAAAGATTCAAGGCCCTTTAAAAACTTTTCATTTAGTGCTAAAGGCTTAATTAAATTTATTTTAATAATAATAGCATTTATTTTTTTAGCACCACTAGCATTAGGTGCAGGAGCCTGTGCCATTGGATTATTTATTGCTTTTGTTGCTCTTCTTGGTGCATTAATCATTGGTGGACTAGCAATAAGTGTAAGCGGAATATTTGTGATGCTTAGCAAAATAGGGATAGTTGTTATTGGTGCTTCGAGTACCCCAGGGTTTATTATAGAATTTCCAAATAGCGTAATTATATTATTTATAATAGGATCACTTGCATTAACAGCTCTTTTAGCTATGCTTTCCTACTATCTTATAAAATGGGTATTATTTTCAATAATAAATTTATTCAAGAAATCAAATAAAGGAGGAGTTGAAAATGAAAAAACCACTAATTAAAAAGAAATTTAAAATAACATTATTAGTTCTCCTTCTTGTATGCATTTTTTCATATATAGGTGCATGTACTATACTATATAGTAGCAATTATAGATTATCTAATTATAAAGATGAAGTTACTAAATATTTTGGTGTTGATGATTCAATATTTGATTTTTCAACTTGGAATGAGCCACATACTTCAATAACTCAATCATATAACCAGAAATTAAATAAAAATATTAAAGATATTAGTATAAATTATAATAATGCAGCTATAGAAATTGAAAGTACAGATTCTAATGATATTGAAGTAAACTATTCATTAAGTGGACGTCAAAGCAAAGTAGAAGAATTTAAAGATTCTACTATAAAATTTAAAGAAACAGGTGACTCCTTAGAATTATCTTTACCTAATGAATCTAGCAATATCTATAATATAAGCATTACACTTTTACTTCCTAAAAGTTATACTGGAAATTTAAATATAAAATCTAATAATGGATATGTTAATCTTAGAGATTTGACTCTTTCTAGATTAAATTTAGATCTTAATTATGGAGATATTAATTTACAAACCATAAAAGCTAATGATGTTAATTTAAAAGCTTCAAATGGAAATGTACAATTAAATGATTCTAATATAAATAATTCTGATATATTCGCTAATTATGGTCATATTTATGTACAAGGTTTTATTGGAAACTCTAATATTAAATCTAATAATGGTAACATTGAAACCAATCTTTCTAAATTAGGTAAAAATACAAATATATCTACTAAATATGGAGAGATAACTTTTAATAACATTAAAAATCTTAATGATTATCAAATCTTAGCAAAAAGTAATATCAATGGTATTTATCATGAAGATAAATCTATTAATGATAAATCCTTCTCTTTAGGTAACGGAAAGAATATTGTAAATTTAAACAATAATAATGGCGATATTATTCTAAAATAAAAATTAAGAAACTAATTATATAAATTCTCCCCTTTATAGTAGAATATTAATATAATATTTTACCTTTAAAGGGGGATTATTTTTTATGAAAGAAAAATTTATAATACTATCTTTCGATGCAGTAGATACAAATGATTTTAAATATATAAAAACATTACCTAATTTTAAAAAGCTTATGGAACAATCTTCATATTCAGATATAGTAAAATCAGTATACCCTTCCCTTACTTATCCAGCACATGTATCAATTTCAACAGGTAAATATCCTATTAATCATGGAATTGTAAATAATATTAAGATTGAACCATTTAGAAAAAATCCTGACTGGTTTTGGGAACAAAAATATATAAACGGCCCAACAATTTATGATGTAGCTAAAGAGTCTGGACTTAGAACCTGTGCTCTACTTTGGCCAGTTACAGCCAAATCAAAGACTATTGATTTGAATTTACCTGAAGTTTTTGCAAATAGGCCTTGGCAAAATCAAATTTTAGTTTCAGCTCTAAATGGCACACTATCATTTCAGCTTAAGTTAAATAATTTATTTGGAAAATTAAGAGATGGACTTAATCAACCTAATTTAGACAACTTTACCTTCGAAAGCCTTATGTATGTACTTAAAAATGATCTTGCTGATTTTATATTAGTTCATCTTACAGATGTAGATACTCATAAGCATAACTTTGGTATTAAATCACCTAAAATTAAAGAAGCCTTAAATCGTCATGATGATAGACTTGGAAAAATAATTAAATTCTTAGAAGATAATAATATTTATGAAAATAGCACATTAATAGCACTTGGTGATCATAGTTTTAAGGATGCTGATTATGTAATTAAGCTAAATAAATTCTTCTTAGATAAAGGCTATATCAAAGTTAATAATAAAAATAAAATAACATCATGGGATATATATTGTAACTATTGTGATGGCTCAGCTTATATCTATATAAATAAGAATTCAAATATTTCTAGAGAAACTGTTTATGCACTTATTGATAATTTCTCTAAAAATAATAATAAGTGCATAAAAAATATATATTCAAATAAAGAGGCTGTATCCTTCGGCGCTGATAGAAACTGTGACTTTATGTTAGAAGCAAATGATGGCTACTACTTCATTAATTCTATTGATGGATATATAATTGAAGAAACCTCTGGAAACCACGATGTTGCAACTCATGGCTATTTCCCTGAAAGCCTAGATTATAGAACATTCTTTATGATAAAAGGGAAAAATATAAAAAAGAATAATTATATAGGTGATATGAGTTTAATAGATGAAGGAACTACTATTTTAAATATGTTAAATTCCTCAATTAAAGAATGTGATGGTAAAATACTAGATATATTTAAAATATAGAAACTATGATATCCTAGTCGTTTTTAAATTTGCTATGATTATTTTTAATAATATTTTTTAACTTGGAACTTTATTTAAAATCTATATATAAAAATATAAAAAACCTCTGTTTTTAAACAGGGGTCTTTTATCAAACTAAATATGCATATACATCTTATTCTTTTCTTTGCTGCTTAGAACTTTCATAATCCTTTATAAATTTCTCAATTCCCGCATCTGTTAATGGATGCCTTATCATATTCACTATAACATTATAAGGAATTGTTGCTATATCTGATCCAGCCATTGCCGCATCTAATACATGCATTGGATTTCTTACACTAGCTGCAATAATTTCAGTTTCAATTCCGTGTATAGTAAACATATCAGATATTTGCTCAATAACTTCTATCCCCGGATTTCCTATATCATCAAGCCTTCCAAGAAATGGACTTACAAAACTAGCTCCTGCTCTTGCTGCAAGTAATGCCTGAAGTGGTGAAAAGATTAATGTTACATTCGTTTTTATTTCTTCTTTTGAAAGAGTAGCTACAGCTTTAAGCCCTTCCTCACACATCGGAATCTTAATTACTATATTTTTATGGATTTTAGAAAGTTCTCTAGCCTCTTTAACCATCTCATCTCCATTTAAACTCATAACTTCAGCACTTATAGGTCCATCTACAATACTACAAACCTCTTCTATAACTTCATTTATATCTCTTCCTTCTTTAGCAATTAATGATGGATTTGTAGTCACCCCTGATAAAACTCCTAGCTTACTGGCCATTCTTATTTCTTCTACATTAGCAGTATCTATAAATATTTTCAAAAAAACTCACTCCTTTACAATTTCCCTAAAGCGTTTTTAAACTTCTCTTCCATAAAGCTTCTTGCATTTTTAATACCTTCTCTATAATCTCCTGTTCCTGTATACCAAAATTCAGTAACAAACCTTCTGACCCCCATATAATAAGAAGTTTTTATTATATCTTTGAAGTTAACATGACCTGTTCCAAATGGAATTTCTCTAAACTTTCCAGGCACTGTTTCCTTAAGGTGAATTGCCATTATATGCCCTTCCCCTTTTTTTAAATCTTCAATCACATTCTCATTATTAGTTAATGCTGCATTTGTTATATTCCCGCAATCTGGGTATACGCCAAGGTATGGTGAATTTATTTCCTCTACATAATTCATCGCTTTTCCTACTGTATTCATAAACTCGGTTTCCATAGTTTCAAAAGCTAATATAATACCTGATCTTGATGCCATTTCAGTTGCTTTTTTTAAATTTTCAAAGAAAATATTCCTTGTCTTTTCATTTCCGCTTTTATAATAAACATCATATCCAGCAAGCTGAATTATTCTAATTCCTAAATCATCAGCAAGCTCTATAGCCTTCTCCATTATTTCCATTGAACGCTTCCTTGTAGTTTCATCTTCGCTACCTAAAGGATACTTTCTATGTCCACTAAGACACATAGTCCTTATAGGAACACCAACTTCAAACATAAGATCTACCAGAACTTTTCTTTCTTCCTTTGTCATATCAAGCCTTTTAAGTTTTTCATCTGTTTCATCTATGCTTATTTCAATAAAGTCAAAATTATTTTCCCTTGCACATTCAAGCTTTTGTCTCCATGTAAGAGTATTTGGCATTGCTTTTTCATATAATCCAATAAAATAATCTTTCATAAAAATCTCTCCTTAAATTTAATCCTCAGAAAACCTTTTATATTCTTCTTACTATTTACTAAGCTCCATTTTGTCCATAGTAAGCATTAGGACCATGCTTTCTTGAGAAATGCTTATTTAATAAATCATCTGACATACTATTAACCTTTTGATTTGCTAAAATTTCTGTATTATATGCCATCATTGCGACTTCTTCTAAAACTACTGCATTATGGACTGCTTCATGTGCATCTTTTCCCCAAGTAAACGGTCCATGATTTTTAACAAGAACTGCTGGAATATACTTCGGATTTATATCTTTAAATCTTTCGACTATTACTGCTCCAGTATTGTATTCATAATTTCCTTCAATTTCTTCTCTTGTCATATCTCTTGTACATGGAATTTCATCTGCAAAATAATCTGCCTGAGTTGTTCCGTATGGTTTTATTCCTCTTCCTGCTTGAGCAAATATTGTTGCCCATCTTGAGTGAGTATGAACAACGCCTCCAATATTTTCAAACTCTTTATAAATCTTTATATGAGTATCTGTATCTGATGAAGGTTTATATTTTCCTTCTACAACCTTTCCATCTAAATCAACAACAACCATATCTTCAGGCTTCATAGTATCATACTCAACACCTGATGGCTTAATCACTACAAGTCCTTTTTCCCTATCTATTGCTGAAACATTTCCCCATGTAAAAGTTACTAAATTGTATTTTGGAAGAAGCATATTTGCCTCATAAACTTCTTTTTTTAAGTTTTCTAACATATAAAAAACCTCCCTAAAATAATCTCTTTTAATTAAGGTAGAAACCTTAAAATTTAGATTTCTACCTTTAATTTTAAAATAGCCTTTTTATCTTTTTACATATATATCTTTGATACTCTTTTAAAATCATTAATTACCGTTTTAGATTTTAATAATTGTCTTTTTACTATTTATTTATAAAATCAACTTAATCAGTTACGATATATAAAGCAGCTTGTCCAAGTTCTCTATTTGCTGATATTATAATATCCCTATCCGCTTCATTTATAACAGCTACATTACTTGGCCCAACGCCTGAATCAATAACTTCTGTTTTAAATTCTAAAATTTCTTTATCTATGCACTGTACATAAAATAAGTCTTTATCACATCTTCTATATCCACCAATTATTGTTGGAACTCCTCTAAGTTTTCCTCCCCATACAACATGTCCAAAATCCATTTCTTTTGGATATTCATAAATTATTTTGTATTCATCCCCATATTTTTTATTTATTCTAAAGTGCTTTCCATGAAACTCCTCTATAGTAACTAATTCATCTTCGCCATCACCATCAATATCAACAACAGCAACATCACTTGTTGGCCTATTCATTATTTGCTCAACTATCCATTCTTCTCCGTTATTTTGAGGTGGCGTAACCCTAAATATCCCTTCTTCTGATGTTACAAGTCCAACCATCTTTCCATCATGTTCTGATCTGCAATATCCATGATTTTTAGTTAATCCTTCTTTAATTACTTTAAGTTCTATATTTTCATTTAAGTCTTCTTTAATTTCTCCAACATATATTTTCCCAGGATCACTCCAGTCTTCTTTAAATTTTTTGCTATTACATAAAACTGCCCCCAAGAAGTATAGCTTTCCATTTGCCTCTAGTATGTCAAAGCGATGTAGATATGGAAGTTTAAACAAAGTCTTTATTTCCCAATTCCCGTCCACATATTTTCCCCATACTATTTCAGCATCCTCTGATTGGAATGTTGGGAAAAACCTTTGTACTGCAAGGAAATCTCCATTCTTTTCCGGTATAGGTATAATTGACATTGTTCCTCCAGGACCATCCCATACTGTTGATTGTTTAAAATCTTCACCCTCATACATAAAGCAAGGACCTTCTCCTTCTGTTGCTATAAGTATTTTTCTATCCCCATCTATAACTGTGCTACTAGTTGCATAACATCTATGTAAATCAGTTAAGAACTTCTTTTCTATCTTCATATAAAATGCCTCCCTAACTTCCAAAATTGAACATAGTACTTATCTCATAAAAAAATATTAAGAGATAAGTACTACTAAAATTTTAATCTTTATTTATTAACTATATTTTCTGTTATTTTTTCTTCAATTTCTTTTTCTGATAAAAGGTTTCTAAGTCCAATTACTATAGTTCCTGAACCTTTTGCTTTATCAAAGTTTCCTTTTAAAGCTTCTGAGCAAAATACTACATCATAACTTGATGCTTCTGTTTTTGCTGCTCCAATACTTGTATGATGAATTGATACTGGAATATTTAATTTTTTAAATACCTTTTCTATTTTCATTTTTATAATTTGGCTTGATCCCATTCCATTTCCACATGCTGCTATTACTTTTAACATAAATATCTCCTCCTAATTTAAATCAATTCTTTTTTATCTATATTTTTAACCTTTAATCTGCTTTTATATAGACTAAACTTTTATATTGTAAATCCTAAAAAGTTTAGCCCATATTAATTTATTACTAAAATGATTTGTAATCTACACTTTAGGCCATTTCCTTCTCTTTTTCTTCATCTTCTAAATAGCCTTCGTAATCTTCAACTATTTTAAAGTACCCTTTTTTATTTTTTCTGTATTGAAGTTGTGGTATTAAAAGCATTCCTATAATTGCTATTGCCACTCCAACATAAGCGAATTTACTCATTAAAACTCCAATTACTGGCCATAATGTGTCCCAGTCAAAGTTTCCATGCCATCCACCAAATTGTGCTAATCCAAAGTAGTAAGCTGCAAATGCACCACCAAGAACTTGTATAACTCCAGATGCAAAAGGTATTATCATTGCTGCTTTTAATCCACCTTTTCTATTTGCAAATACTGCAAATGTAGCATTATCAAAGAATAATGGTACGAATCCCGCAATTATAAGCACAGGGCTCTTAAATACTACAAGACCTATTATTGCTATAAATTGACCGATTGCTCCAAATAAGAAACCAATTGTTACTGCATTTGGATGTCCAAATCCGTATGTAGCTGCACAGTCTACAGCTGGTACTGAACCTGGAAGTATTTTATTTGAAATTCCTTGGAATGATTCTGTAAGTTCTGCAACGAACATTCTAACTCCAAGTTGTAATATACTTAAATAAACTGCAAAGTTAAGTGACTTTTCTAATATATAGAATATAAAGTTTGTATTTTGATCAAATCCCTTATCAATAGTGTGCATTAAGTCTGGTCCAAGTATTCCCATTATAATTCCAAAGAAAACTGTCATTAATATACCAGTTGCTACAACGTTATCACTAAATATTGATAAGAATCCTGGAAGTTCTAAATCTTCAATGCTCTTTTTATTATTTCCTACTTTACCTGCAATCTTATCTGTAATCCAGACTCCAAGCATTTGCTGGTGTCCAATTGCAAAACCGCCACCTTCTGTAAGTTCTTGACAAGGCTCAACAGTAAGATTTGAAAATACTGCCCAATAAGTTCCTAACAAAAGCCCTAGCATAGCTACTACTCCCATATTATTCAAATCAGGAAAACAGAAGAATACAAGCCATAAAGCGGTTGCTGATTGTTGTACCATTACATGACCTGTAATAAATACTGTACGTACTTTAGTAAACTTTCTAAGTAATACAAGAACTAAGTTAAATATAAATGCTATAAGTAAAACAACCATCATCATTGAGAACGACTTTCCAGCTTTACCTATTGCTTCTTGTGCTGCCGTTTGACCAAAATATGGATCTATAACAGCTGCTTGCAAGTTAAATCTATCTTTAAGCCCTGCAAGAATTGGACGGAAGTTACTAACAAGTCCACCTGCTGCAACATTTAAAATTAAGTAACCAACTGTTGCTTTTATAAACCCTGCTAATGCATCATAAAAAGGTCTTTTTAATAATAAATAACCAATAAGAACTATAAAACCAATAAAGAATGCAGGTTTTGTTAGAATGTTATTTTGGAAAAATTCCCAAATTGAAATTACATAATCCATAAGATTTATCCTCCCTTTTATCCCTTTATATTTCATCCACCTTTAACTTAATAATTTTATCCGTATCTTTATTTTTAAGATTTAAGATAATTTAAAAAGTTTATGTATCTTAAATCTCTATAGAACTTTAATATTTAGGCTGAACGCTAAAGTTCTATAGAAATTTTAAAACCTAAAATTAAATATTTACTATACTAATTCTTTTAAATCCTCAACTGATTTCGCTTTTAAAAGTTTCTCTACCATTTCTTCGTCTGATATAAGTTCTACCATTCTTGAAAGGTTTTGTAGATGGATATTGTTATCTGTTGATGCTAATACAAAGAATAATTGTGCATCATATTCATCACCATCTCCAAACCTCACCGGTGTATTCGTTTTCATAAGGCATATAGAAGTTTTATTGACTCCTTTGCCTTCTTGTGCATGTGGTATAGCAATCTTTGGTGCAATTACTATATAAGGTCCATGCTTTTTAATACTTTCTATTATTAAATCTGAATATTCTCTTTCGATAGCTTTTTCTTCTTCTAAGGGAGCGCATGCAGCTTTCACTGCATCCTCCCAATTATCAAAGCCTTCATGAAAAGAATATCTACCTTTTTCTATCAACTCTTTTAACATGTCTTTTGCCTCCCGCTGCTTTTATATTTTATAGGAATGAATTGTATGGTAAGTTTATATCTACTTCGAAACAATCATCAAATCCTCTTGGATAATGATACTCTCTCTTGTCCTTATCTTCTGGGAATGTGAACTTTCCTCCAACTTGCCATATAAATGGTTTAAATTTGTATTGTAACCTATGTTTTTTCATATCATATAATGCTAATATTTCATTAGTATCAGCTTGGAAGTTTGACCATATATCATGATGGAATGGTATAACAACTTCTGTGTTTAATGATTCCGCCATTCTTAAAATATCAACTGAAGTCATTTTATCTGTAATACCTCTTGGGTTTTCTCCGTATGATCCAAGTGCTACATCAATTTTAAAATCATTTCCATGTTTTGCATAGTAATTTGAGTAATGTGAATCTCCACTATGATATAGATTTCCGCCTGGAGTCTTTATGAAGTAGTTAACTGCTTTATAATCCATATCAACAGGCATCTTACCTCTTAAATCTCCTTCTGGTGGAGCTGTGATTAATGCTGTTCTATCAAATGATTCTAATGCATGTAATTCTATATCTTTAATTTTTACTACATCTCCTGGTTTAACAACTATACATCTTTCCTTTGGAACTCCCCAGCCAATCCACTTATCTACACAAGCTTGTGGTCCTATGAATGGAACTTCTTCTGAACAATTTTTAAGAACTGCTGCTGCAACATTTACATCTATATGATCGTTGTGATCATGTGTTGATATTACTGCATCTATTTCTTTTATTGCAAATGGGTCTAATACAAATGGTGCAACTCTTAAGTTAGGCTGTAACTTCTTTCCTCCACACATTCTTGCCATTTGATGCTCTGGATTTATGTATGGATTTTTTTTTGTTTTCTTTCCACTTCCACACCAAAAATCTATACATATATTAGCGTTCCCTTGTGATTTAAGCCATACCCCCGTACAACCAAGCCACCACATTTTAAATGTTCCAGGCTCTACTACCTCATTTTCTATTTCCTCATTTAACCAAGTTCCCCATTCTGGGAATGTATTTAAAATCCATGATTCTCTTGTTATTTCATTTACTGTACTCATAATATATACCTCCTACACCTTGTCCATCTTTTATGATTGTTTTGAACGTTTAAAGGTTCGTTCAATCATTTATTGACTTAATTATATACTGTAATTGTTTTCTTTACAAGTACTTTTTGATCGTTTTTTCTTAAAAATTTTTATTTTTATGTTCTTTCTGAACTATTTTATTGATTTATATACATTTTCAATATAAAATGAATATATATATATAATTTATGTTCATTTTAATTGTTCTTTTAAAAATTAATAACAAAAATCTACTCTCTATTCTTTGTTAATTTTTAGTTCATTATATATTTAGGTTAACTATTTAAAATTATTATAAAGAAACGAATTTTAAGATTATTATTTCTAATATTATTAATTTTTTTCACAAACAGCCTATAGGAAACTAATCAAATTTATATAATTTATTGCGTTATATAGAAGTTCTACTTAAAATTTAAAATAAAATATAATTAACTATATAAACTGTATTTTTTAATTTATAATAATTATTGGAAATAAGTAACAACAAATTAAATTCTATATGAGGCTCTAATAAGCAAATAGCTTTTAAGGAGGAAGATAACGTGAAAAATGCAAAAGGCCTTGTCTTTAAAAGACAACAAGCCATATTAAAATATTTAAAAGAAAATAAGTTTGCTAAGACAGAAGATTTAGCAAAACTTTTAAATACTTCTAATATAACTATAAGAAGAGATTTTCAAAATTTAGAAAATGAAGGCGTTATAAAAAGACGTTACGGAGGAGCTGAACTTATAGAGGGTGCTCTAAATGAAGATCCTTATTCTAATGAAGAAAATGATGCAAGACATAAAATCAAAGAATCAATTGCTAAAAAGGCAGCAGAATTTATAGAAGATGGAGATAGTATTTTTATAAATTCAAGTTCAACTGCCATAAAGATTTTAGATTATATACAAGATAAACGAGTTGTAGTAATAACAAACAACGGAAAAATTTTAGGTATGAATCTGTCTTCTAAAGTTGAAGTAATTCTTACAGGCGGAGAAGTTTACGGAAGAAAACAATCTATGGTTGGAGACATAGCAACACAAATTATTTCAAAAATAACAGCAACAAAATGCTTTATGGGAGTGAGTGGTATAACCTCTAATTCTGGAATAAGTACTTCTGTTCTTCAAGAAACTACCGTTAATATGAAAATGCTAGAAAATTGTAATGGTCCAACATTTATATTAGCTGATAGTTCAAAAATAGGAATACATCATAATTTTTCTAGCGGTGACATAGATAAAGTAAACTATGTTATTACAGATATAAACGCTAATAAAGAAGAAGTTAAAAAATTAGAAGAAAAAGGAGTAGAAATTATTTTTTCAGAAGATAATTAAATCTAAAATCATGCTTCTTTTTTAATTTTACATGTATAACAATGTTTTTTATTAAAAATAAACATTACTATACTATACTTTAACTTTTATTATATTTTGTATAAAATTAAATACAACTAGAATCTTATTTTGGTAATATGAAAAAACTCCGTAAGGAGTTTTTTCTTTATCTAATCATCTATATAATTATTGATTTTAAACCTTAATCTTAATTCATCTTTTTCTTTTTTTGTAAGCTCCATATACTTATCTGCCCATAACTCTTCTTTTACTTTTCTATATTCCATATATGAACAGTCTATTTCAGATTTAGTAATATATTCTCCATGCCAATATTCTAGTGAAAATTTACACCAAAACTTTATAAATAGTTCCTTTTTATTGTGTATTAATAGTCCTACTTTAAAACATTTTCTCTTTTTCAAATACTCATAAAATTCAATAACATTTGTTGCTACTATTTTTTCAAAAATAAAATCATCTCTAAATACAGCCTTTGACGATTTTGAGAACCCACTTATCTTTTTAAAGTCAACATTTTTTTGGAAAAGATATTCTTTTGAATAGTTATAAAGATAAATCGTATATAAATCTAATCTCATAAGATTCTCCTAATATAATTCCTTTGTATAATCTATTAATACATAATTCTAATTAGAATAACACTATTGTTATTTGCTCCTTATTAAATCTAATTATTGAATATGACTATTTCTACGAACTTTATATAGTTATGTATATTTTCTTTAATTCTACTTAAACTATATTTGTATCAAACGGAGGTGTATTAATATGGCAGACGAAACAACAGGTAGATTACCTAAAAATATTAATAAGAATATCCCTACTCCTAAAGATGATGCAAAGGAAATTACAGGAGTTATTAAATATGGTAGTAGAATTGTAGGTTATGAAATTCAAAACGGTCATCAAGTGGATAAAGCAGCAGCAATTGAGATGGCTAAGAACGGTGAACTCAAAGGAGTTGCTATTAGTGTATCAGCTAAGGGTGACGAATACTTAAGAAGCCTACCTGATGATAATGAGTCAAATAACTTAAGTAATTTACCAACTATAACAATTAAATAGTAATATAAATTTAACTACACCAAAAAGAAGGAGATTATTTATAATCTCCTTCTTCCTCTATATATTGCTATTTTATAAAACCACTTTCTATCATATTTTACATACTAATTTTTATTATACAAAATATATTATCTGCCTAAACATATATCATTAAAAGTTCACTTATCTACTGGTAATAAAATACTAATTCTAACTGCTTTCCTTTATAATATTATAAACTTTAAAACTTTAAATTTGTACAAATTTTAAATTTTTATATAAAAAGCCTCTTTTTTGATTAATTTACACACTTTATTAAAATTTATTTAGTATACTCATAATGAAATAATTAATACATTATAGAAAGAAGGCTATAATATGAGTTTTGAAGAAGAAATCAAAGAAAATATAAAAGAGGAAGGTTTTACTGATTGTTATGAATCAGAATATCCTAATGAAGATTCTAATTCATCTTTAGATAAAATAACTGATTCTGATTTCACTAAATTTGTTGGATTAAAAAACACAGAGCATTACTTTAATCAATGGAAAAATAATGAGAATAAAAATACCTTTTCTTCATGGAATTGGGCATCATTCTTTTTAGGTGGATACTGGCTATTATATAGAAAACTATACGCTTGGTTTGTAGGTGTAACAATAGTTGATTTTCTTGCAGTTGCAATCCTTGATAATTTTAGTCCACTTTTAGCTGGATTAATTCCACTAATTATTATGATACTTTTAGGCATATTTGGTAACTGTATTTATATAAGACATTCTAAAAAGAAAATATTATCTTTAAAGAAATTCTTTGATAAATATGGTGATACTGATGAAGCTTTAAAAGCTAATGGTGGTACTACTTTAGTTGCACCTTTAGTTTTATTAGCATCAGCAGGAGTTATTGCAATAATAGTAGGTACACTTTTAACTACTTTAATATCATCTATGGCTTATAGTTTCCCATTCTAATCTATTAGAATAACATAACATTAATAAAAAAGATAAATGATATAAGAACATATCATTTATCTTTTTATTTATCTATAATTTATCTTTGTTAATTCTGGTATATGTCCTGTATCTTCTACTTTTTTATTATTATAAGTAAATGCTACACCATCTACCCATTTCCCTTTATATTTTCTTTGAAGAAAACTCTCAGTAAGTGATGTAGTTGTTATATATCCTCCTGATGATCCTTGAAAATATTTTTCAGACCATTTCTTATTTCCGCTGTCTTTAAGATTTATATATGCAATTGATTTTCCACTAACCTTTTTTATTTCCTTAACCTCTATTGTAAATGATTTAAAATTCTTTTTTGATAAAGTGCTTGCTATAGCACTTAAATTTTCTTTTATATCATCAGACTTTGTTTTAACATTTCCAATTGTTATAGTTTTATCATTTGAAACATCTACTGAATATAACGTAAATGTCTTTTCTTTTATATTAGTATCTTTATTTTGATCATTCTTCTTAGCTTCCTGATCTTTTTTTGCCTTTTCTTCAGCTTCTTTCTTTTTCTTCTCTTCTGCCTCTTTCTTAGCTTTTTCTTCCTTGGCTTTCTCTTCTGCAAGCTTTAATTCTTCTTCTTTCTTTGCTTCTTCTTCAGCCTTCTCTTTTTCTAATAATTCATTTTTAGATAGGACTTCTTGATTGCTATCATTCTTACTTTCCTTATCAGTACATCCAACCATACCAAGTACTGATACCCCAAGTATAAAAGCAATAAATATTTTTTTCATTTATTTCTCCCTTTCCACATAATATTTACTATCAATTAATTATATGGAAATAAATAGAACTATTCAACTACTTATATAGAATATGTTTAAACTTTAATACCATATCTTTATTATCATATTATACCTATAACAATATATTCTAATTTATCATATCATTTACTCCCTATTTTTGGCTCTTTATAAAATAATCTATCATTTCATCTAAACATCTTTGTGATTCAGGTAAACTTTGGTCTAACTGATATATATGCCATAGCTTTTTATGGCTTTTATCAAAGGCAACCATCCTATATGGTATTTTGTTTTCTATAAGAGCCTTTTCAATATCAATACTCTCACAATGTACCGGATCACTTTCTACAGTTGTCATAAATGTTTTTGGAAAATCCTTCGTCATATTTTTAGCTACTGATAATTCGTTTCCTATTTCTGAATCATCAATACTTTCTGTATTTAGAAGCATTTCAGCAAATTGTCTCATTATAGGTACTTTCATATAATGCACTTCCATATCATAGCAAGATCTAAAATCGCTTAATCCACATAGCACTCCTATTGCACGTAATTTATCTTTAAAAGAGATTGTTATATTATATTTTTCTTTATACCTGTCTCTCATCTCTTTATTTGTACATAAGGCGCCAAGTAATCCTGCAATATGACCTCCTGCTGAATCCCCTATAATAAAAATATTATTTCTATCTCCTCCATATGTCTTTGCGTGTTTATACACCCATTCAGCACCCTTTATACAATCTTTAATTGGTTCTGGGTGAGGCTTGTTTGATGTTAATTCATAATTTATATTAAAAACAACAAACCCTTTTCCTGAAAGTAAACTACAAAAATTTCTATATATACGCTTATCTCCAACAGCCCATCCACCACCATGATAATAAATTATAATAGGTAGTGACTTTCCTATAAATCTTGGCTTATGTATATCTAACTTACAAATATCCTTTTCTTTATCATATGGAATATCTAATCTAGATATTATATTAATCGGAACTTTGCATCTCTTATCTTTATGAGATACCAATATATCATTTATTACTCTAAAAGCTCTAAAATGAATGCTCTTTGAACATTTCTTATTTACATCCATCTCTTTAACCTCCCTCTTAAAATTATTATGTTTTAAATATGAATGAGTTATTCGATAAAATACATATTTAAAACGTTCAAAAGAGACTAACCATATTATATTTTATAGAAAACTTCTATTAAAATATTTATGATTAATCTCTCTTAAATTTATATAAATAGATTTTATTCTCTAATAATATTATCTCTTACATAAATCTACTTGTCTTTTAAATTTATATAAATAAATTTGATGTAGACTCTTCCGCTTCTCCTAAGTAGTAACCTACGCCACCAAGTTTTACACCATCTATTAACTCTTCTTCTTTTATTCCCATTACATCCATAGACATTGTGCAAGCAACTACTTCAACACCACTATCCATTGCAGCTTCTATAAGTTCTTCTAAAGATTGAACATTTTTATTCTTCATTATTCCTCTTATCATTTTAGGACCAATACCAGCCATATTCATTTTAGATAAACTTAACTTTTTACTTCCTCTTGGCATCATTTTACCAAATACTTTTTCAATTAAATTCTTATCTGAATTAATCTTCTCATCTTTTCTTAATATATTAAGTCCCCAGAAGGTAAAGAACATTGTAACTTTTTTACCCATTGCAGCTGCACCATTTGCTATTATAAATGATGCTATAGCTTTATCTAAATCTCCACTAAATACAACTAATGTCTGCCCATTCTTTTCTTCTAATGTTAAATTATTATTTTTACTATCAACTGCAATTTCTTTATTTCCTTCAATACCCTTTATAATAGATGCCTTAACTATTCCCTTATCTTTTTCTACACTTACTAAAGTATTTTTTGTCCTTTTCGTAAAGGCTTCTATATCTTTAAAGAATCCTGGATCTGAAGCTCTAACATTTAGCATTTCTCCATCTTCCATCATATCCATCATCATCTTAACTTGCATTAATGGTCCTGGACAGCATAATCCTTCCGCATCTAATTCTCTAACTTTTCTTTTTCTATTATCTTCTATTGCTATTTCCTGCTGTTGCCTGGCACAGCCTCTATCTAAGCCATTTTCATTTCCACCTTTATCACTATCATCAAAAGTTATTTCTTTTGCTTTATATCCAAAAGTTTTATATGCTTTATATCCGCCAGATAGATTTTTAGTCTTAAAGCCATGACCTTTAAGTATTCTCTCACCAATCCAACCTCTTACTCCAACAGCACAATAAACCCATATTTCTTTATTTCTATCCAATTCATTTAATCTACTTCTTAAATTATTTAAAGGAATATGAACAGCACCTTCAATCATTCCACCTTCAACTTCAATTGGATCTCTTAAATCGACTAATATTGCTTTATCTTTATCAAAATCCTTAAGATCTTCTACAAAGAATAAATTAGTTAATCTTTTCTCTTCATTGTCTGCAATAAATCCTGCCATGTTTGCTGGTGATTTAGCTGATAAGAAAGGTGGTGCATATGCAAGCTCAAGCTCTCTTAAATCTTCCATTGTTCCCTTAAGCTTTATAACAGTAGCTATTACATCGATAAATTTATCAACACCATCTACTCCAACGCATTGAGCTCCTAGTACTTTTCCTTCTACATCATATAAAACTTTTATTGATAGTTGCTTAGCACCTGGATAATAACCAGCATGAGTCATTGGATATAGATAAACTTTTTTATAATTAACTCCTAAATTATTAAGAGTTCTTTCATTATTTCCTGTTGATGCTGCTACTAAATCAAATACTTTTATTATTGATGTTCCAAGAGTTCCTTTATACTCTGATTTTATTCCTGAAATATTATCTGCTATTATTCTACCTTGTCTATTTGCAGGACCAGCAAGAGGAATATACGCAACCTTTCCATTTATAAAATCTGAAACTGCAACTGCATCTCCAGCAGCATATATATTTTCTATATTAGTTCTCATATTTTTATTAACTATTATATGACCTCTTTCACCAAGTTCTATTCCTGATTTCTTTATGAAATCAGTATCTGGTATAACTCCAATTGCAGAGATTACTATATCTGCTGTTACATTTTTTCCACTATTTAATTTAACACTTATAGTATCATTATTTTCTTCAAATGCCTCTACTCTATCATTTAGAATAATTGATACTCCATTATCATTCATTTCCATCTCTAATAATTCTGACATCTCTGAATCAAAGGGAGCTAAGATATGTGGTGCAGCTTCAATTAAGTTTACGTTAATTCCTCTATGTTTTAGATTTTCAGCTACTTCAATTCCTATAAAACCTCCACCTATTACTATCGCATTTTTAACATGTCCACTATCAACAGCATCCTTTATTAAATCCATATCATTTATAGTTCTAAGAATATGAATCTTTTCACTATCACTTCCTGGTAATTTTGGTGTAATTGGTTTTGCACCAGGAGCCAACACCAAATAGTCATACTCTTCTTCATATAAACCATCATTTTTTGATCTAACTTTTATTCTCTTATTTTCTGTATCAATTCCAGTAACTTCACTATTAACTCTTACATCTATCTCAAATCTATCTCTCATTTTTTCTGGACTTTGAAGTATTAGCTTTCCTCTATCTTTGATCACTTCTCCAATATGATAAGGTAATCCACAATTTGCAAATGATATGTAATCTCCCTTTTCAAAAATTATTATCTCTGCCTCTTCATCTAACCTTCTAAGTCTTGCAGCAGTAGATGCTCCACCTGCAACTCCTCCAACAATTAAAACTTTCTTTTTCATAACCTATATCCTCCCTCTAAAAAACTTACTAACCATTATTCACCTAATAAGGTTTTTATAATTTCCTCTACTCTTTTATCTTTTATTTTATAATTTATTTCTAATCCGTTTCTTTCGCCTTCAATGATTCCAACACTTCTAAGCTTTTGTAGATGTTGTGATATAGTTGACTGTGGCATTCCTAAACAGTCTTGCATAAAGCTTACATTACAACTATCCTTTTGCATTAATCCTCTTACAATGCAAAGTCTAACTGGATGTGCTAAAACCTTTAAAAATTCAGCCTGTGATTCTAATTCTTTATAATTATTTTGCATTTATGATATCTCCTTAAACTTCATATTAATCACTATATCGTAATATTACGATATAGTGATTAATATGTCAATATAAAATTATATCAAAATAAAAATATTTAAAATTTCGATATAATTTTATATTATTAGTTATGATATTATTTGATCTGGATTTAATCCTCCTAATATAGCTTGTAATACCTCTTTATCATTTTGTATTTTCCACTTTCCATCTTCTTTTTTAAGTATCACTGTTAAATCTGTAGTAATTAATGAATTAGTCTGATTTTCTAATGCAGTTATAAAGGCTTTATCAAAATCACTTCCTACTGCATCACCATCTACGGATTCATTATTTAACGTTGCTTCATTAATTCTAAGTGACTGAACATTTTTCATATACTCATTATAAATCTGTGATCCATTTAGGGCAGTTACCTCCACTTTGACCTTCGCTTCCTTATCTTTTTCTTCTGAATCTAATATTTTATAATTTAATTTACTACTCCAATATTTAAGGGCTTCTATTCTGCTCTTATCATAATCTTCAAATTGCTTTATTGATTTTTGAAGAAGTCCACCATCTTCTACATATTCATTGGCTTTACTTAAATCCATATTTTGATACGCACTAAAAAAATCTTTAACACTATCTTTTACTTCTGTTTTTCCTCCACAACTAACTAAAAATACTGACATAAATATAGCTACTAAAACTAATACTATCTTTTTCATATTTAGTCTCCCCCACTTTTCTCTAGAACTTTAATTTTTCTGGATCAAATCCACCATAAAGTGCATTTGTGAAACTTTGATTTCCTATTATATACCATTTACCATCTTTATTTTCTAATTCAATATTAACTGTATTTGTTACAATTTCATTATTTTTGCTTTTTATTGAATCGATTAATGCTTTATCATAAGCTTCCATATAATTTTTCTTATCTTGTGGATCCTTTGCAGATATGTATTTCTCTTTTAAACTAAGTAAGCTCTCCATATAATCACTGTATATTTTTTGACCATTAAGTGTTGATATATTTACCATTGCCTCCGCACTTTCGTTAGTTACTTCCATTGACTTTATTTCATAACCAGTCTTTTCAACCCAATATCTTATTGCATCCTTCTCTCCATTTGTAAAATCTTTATATGCTGTAAAGTCTATATTTTTATCAACAAGCAAATATTTTTTTGCATTATCAAAGTTACATTTTTTAAATTCTGCAAAAAATGAGTTTATTGTATTTTCGGGAGCAACTTTTTTGGTCTGTTCATTTACCTTATTGTTAGTAGTATTATTTCCACACCCAATTAATCCAAATGTAATTCCTAATGCTAATATAAGTGCAATCAATTTTTTCATAAAAATCCCCTCCTATTAAACATACTATAATTATACCAACTATTATTAGTATGATTATTTACTTGCTTATTTATTAACACTAATTTTACTTTGATAAAAAAAGAATGTTAGTAAGATTCTCAATTATCTTACTAACATTCTCCTTAATTATATTCCACTTACTTTAAGAAAGCCCTTTCCTTGAACTTCATCAATTTGTCCAATTGTAAAAAATGCTTCTGGATCAATAGTATCTATAAATTCTTTAACTTTCTCAAGTTCCTTCTTATCTAAAACTGAATATATTATTTGTTTATTTTCTTTGCTATATGCTCCTGCCCCTGCAAGAGAAGTACATCCTCTTTTTAATTCATCCATTATAAAGCTTGCTATTTCTTCATTCTTATCACTTATTATTGTAATTTGTTTCTTTTGATTCATAACCGCAATTATTTTATCTATAAGCGGTCCATTTAATATTACTGATAAAAGTGCATAAAATCCTTTATCTGCTCCAAATGTTATAGCACCTAATAATGTTACTAGAAAGTCAACACATAATAGAGATATACCTATATTAAAACTTGTATACTTATTTAGTATTTTAGCTAAAATATCTGTTCCTCCAGTTGATGCATTTATATTAAAAACTATTGCAAGTCCTATTGCTGTTATAATTGTTCCAAAAACTGTAGCAAGCATTAAATCACTTGTTAAAGCCTGTGGATGTATAAATTCATCCATAAACCATAATATAAATGATAGACCAAAGCTAGCATATATAGTTTTAAAACCGAAATCACCGCCAACTACTATGAAAGCTATCACAAATAAAAATAAATTCATTACGAAGGTTATACCTCCAACAGTCAATGCTGGGAAATAATGCGTTATTACAACTGAAAGTCCTGTGACCCCTCCTGCTGCTAAATTATTAGGTGCAAAAAAATATTCAATCGCTACTGCAATTAAAAGAACACCTAAGGTTATAATTCCATATTCTTTTATATTCTGCTTCAAAATCAATCTCTCCTAATGTACATTACTATTTTGTCTTTTGTCTAAATACAATATTTAGAATAACAGAATTTTTTTATTTCTCATAGTATTTTTTAAAAAATATAATTATTTTTTAATGTTTAATTTATTAATTTTTTCCTTATAAAAATACATATTCTAATACCTTATATATTAAATTTCCTATTTACATGAATTTTTATAAATCAAATTTTATATTTCTTATTGACTAAATAATAAAAAATAGGCTAAATTTAACCTATTTTTTATATCTATCCCTCTAAATTATCTATAAGTGCATCTATATGCTTAATCGCTTTATACTCTGCATCAATTTTTGTGTCCCTCTCAAACCCTGTTTCATCAACAAGTAATTCTTTAAACTTTTTAATCCCCAAAACTTTCATTATATCTTCTACATATTCAACACCTTGACTTACTTTTCCCCTTAAAAGCCAAGGTACTGGACCTCCTGATGATTGAACATAAATCATTTTTCTTTCTTTATCATCCAATGTTCCTTTTACTTTACCATTGCTTATAATCATAGTCTTATTAACTTGTACTATACAATCTATATATTCTTTTAGTGGTGCTGGAAATGATAAACTCCACATTGGTGCTCCAATTACATAAATATCAGCTGATATAAATTGATCACATAACTGATTAATTCTATCTACTTCTTTTTTATCTTGTTCAGGTAATTTATCATACTCTTCCTTATCCACAACACAATTTCTTTGCTTAAAATACCTATATTCTAATCTTGGAATATGTTCATCATATAAATTCAATTCTTCTAACATGCAATCTGGATGTACCTCTAACAGTTTATTTACAACCTTCCTAGATACCCTTCTACTTGATGATTCAGACTCTGGCTTGGAATTTACAATTATGTATAATAACTTCATAAAAAAACACCTCTTTTAATACTTTTTACTTAGTATTGTTTATTTAAGAGATGTTTATTCTAATAGCCCTTCCATATTAGCTATTACTTTAGTTTTAATTTCTTCTATATTTATATTTTTACCTGGGCATAATGTCTGATTACAATCCCTATGACCCACTATGTCTTCCATATTATATTTTATAATTAAACTTGATCCTAATTTAACTAAACTATCTATTTGTTTTTTAGGTGGTGTTTCTTTTTCATAATTTCCTTCTAAACATACCCCTATACTTTTACTATTTTCATTAATAGCGTGAGCACCTTGCATCTTTTCATCTCTTCCTTTATATATTGTCCCATCTTTTTTTATATAATAGTGATATCCTATCCCACCAAATCCTTTATCAAGATGCCACTTATGTATTGCTTCTGGAGATGCCTCCTTAGTAGCAGCATGATGCACAACTAATCTTTTAGGTACATTATACTCCGTTAGCTCTCCAGACCATTTATAATCTATTTCTTTAATATCTATATCTTTATTTAATGTATCCAATTTATCTACTAACAATTTATTATTAACTTTTATATTATCGCTACTCTTGGCGAGAAATAAAGAATATTTTTCAACTGAAATATTACTATATACAACATAACTTCCAATGCTTATTAAAACTATTAATAATATAAGCATAAAAGTTCTTCTTCTTCTTCTCATCATAAGCTTCTCATAATTATTTCTCTTCTTATAAAATTTCTCTATGTCTTTAAGTTTATTATAGCTTGTCTTAGTCATAAGTCCGCCTCCTTAAAAATTTCAAAATTCCTTATTAATCTTATTCTAATAATGATTTAATGCAAATTACTGTAAAATTTGCAACTTATATTATGTATGCATTTTACCATATTTTGTAAAAAGATGCAAACTTTTTTGTTTTGTTTTTCTTTCCTATATATAGTAAAATACTTTAAAGGAGTGGTGAAAGTTTGAATACTATCTTTATAACTTATATTTTAATAGTCAATATATTAGGCTATTTTCTTATGTTTTTAGACAAACAAAAAGCTAAAAAGCATAAATGGAGAATACCTGAAAATACATTAATGCTTGTTGCAATTATTGGAGGTAGTATTGGAAGTATCATTGGTATGCAGACATTTAGACATAAAACAAAGCATATTAAATTTAAATTTGGTATTCCAATAATCTTGATACTTCAAGTTATATTATTCTTCCTATTTTTTAAATAAATAGGAAGAACTTTTAATCTATTCTTTAAAATAACAAGTAAGTATAAATAATTAAAATGAGTTTAATAGCTATAATCATTTATAGCTTTGTATAATACAAAATATACTAAGATTTAAAATCAGTCTAATATTAATGTAATAAAAAGAGGTTAAAGTACATTTTTATACTTTAACCTCTTTTTATTACATATTTACATCTATGTCTTCTACTAATATATCTTTTTCTTGTGGTCCTGCATATTCATCAATAAAATACAATGGTCTACTCTTAACTTCTGTAAATATTCTTCCAAGGTATTCTCCAATAATACCTAAGAATATAAGTTGTATACCACCCATCATAAGCATTACACAAATAAGACTTGAATATCCTGGTACATCAGTTCCTAAAATTAATGTTCTTATAATTATGTATATCATATAAATAAAAGCTAAAAATGCAATTATAACCCCTACTATGGTTGCAAGTCTAAGTGGTGCTGTTGTAAAGGATGTAATTCCTTCAATAGCTAAGTCTATAAGTTTTAAATAGTTCCATTTTGTCTCTCCAGCTACTCTTGGATCTCTATCAAACTCTATAGCCTTCTTTTTAAATCCAATTAAACTAAACATTCCTTTAGTATATCTTTGTTTCTCTGGAAATTCTCTTAATGCCTCTATGGCTCTTCTACTTAGAAGTCTAAAATCTCCTGTATCAGTTTGAATTGGAACTTTTGATACAGATTGAAGTATTTGATAAAACTTTTTTGAAGTAAATTTTTTAAGCCACGTTTCACCTTTTCTACTTCTTCTTTTAGCATAAACATCATCATATCCCTCTTCATAATATTTAAGCATATCTACTATTAATTCTGGTGGATCTTGAAGATCTGCATCAATAATAGCTACAACATCGCCTGTTACGTAATCAAAGGCAGCACCCATTGCAACTTCTTTACCAAAGTTTCTTGAAAGGTTAACATAACACACTCTAGAATCTGTCCTCCTGTACCCCTTTACAATTTCTAAAGAACTATCTTTACTTCCATCATTGATAAATAAAAATTCTAATTCATAATTAGGTATTTTCTTACCAAGGCCAACAAGTCTTTCGTACAAATATGGAAGTGATTCTTCTTCATTATACATTGGTATTATTATAGATAACTTTTCCATTTTTTATCTCCTTTTCTAAAAATACAAAAAATATTTATGTAATCATAAATACCTAAATTTAACTTTAATGCTATTTAGTTTCCTAATATAAAATTATATGCTACTTATAAATACATGTATCAATATATTAATATTAATTAGATACATGCTTAAATTCACTTCTTATATTCTTTAAATTTCCATATACAGTTATATTATCATAAATTTCAAATACATAATCTGGTGTTGGAAACTTTACAAACACATCACCCTTATCAATATTAAGAACTTCTATCTCTAAATCCTTTAATCCGCTATCAATTATACTCTTTCCTATTAATTTAGACTCTTTAGGTAAGTATATCTCATATATTCCATATCCTCGTGTATTTGTTATTAAAGTTAAATGTTTCTCATTTAATTTTTCCCATATTTTTGATTTTAAAACCTTACTTTCAATTTTTGATTCTATTTTTTCAAGTAATGATGACTTATGTACTACGAATACTACTATTACAAATGATATTGCCACCGCAAAAAAGCCTATACTTGCTACTTTATCAGAAAGCATTCTTACAAAGAATGATATAAATGTTGCAGTGCTTACATAACTAATTACCATCAGCCAACTTGCAAGCCTTCTTCTCACTGGGTTTTGTACAATCATTTCACTTTCTTTTGTTGTAAAGCCTGTACTTGTTAATAATGATATAACTTGAAATCTAGCCTTCCTTATAGGCATTCCTGTTAATCTGAAAAGAATTGAAAAGAAATCTATAACTAAAAGAAAAATAGTCATAAATAATGTAAATGTTAATATTAAGACCATACTCTATTTGCCTCCACTTATATTTGTTGATTTTATTATATAATATGTCTATTTTTTTTATGTGAACTGCTTGTAAATTAAGGGCTCCAAGTGTTTAAATTAAATTAAAAAAGCCTCCTCATTGTTTAAAATGAGAAGGCTATAATTACATAAGTGGTGCAAATACTCTAAGTATTGCAGTTAATATTCTATCATATAATTTAATATGTCTACAATCCTCAAGTGTTATCCTAGTACAAATATCTATCATCTTTATGTAATCATCTTTTATTTGCATTACAGATTTAGTTTTATATAACCACACTCCACATTCAAAGTGAAGATAAAGGCTTCTATAATCAAAGTTTATTGTTCCAACAGTTCCAACTATATCATCTGATACAACTGTTTTTGAATGTATGAATCCTGGGGTATATTCATATATTTTAACTCCAGCTTTAATAAGCTGTGGATAATAAGCTCTAGTAACTATATGTGCATACCATTTATCTTCAATATGAGGAGTTATGATTCTTACATCAACACCACTTTTAGCAGCTAAAGTAAGTGCTGTTACAAGCTCATTATCAATTATTAAATAAGGAGTACTTATATAAACATAATCTTTTGCCTTATTTATAATATTTAAATATACATTTTCTCCAACTATTTCATCATCTAATGGACTGTCTGCGTACGGCTGTACATAGCCATCACTTTTTATATCTAATTTCTGATCATCTAATACCCTAAATTCATCATAATTTATTTTTTCTCCACTATTGAAACTCCATACTTGAAGAAACATTACAGTAAGATTCCAAACAGCCTCACCTTTTATCATTATAGATGCATCTTTCCAATGTCCGAATCTAACTATTTCATTTATATATTCATCAGCTAAATTTGTCCCTCCTGTAAATCCAGTATGCCCGTCAATAACAGTTATCTTTCTATGGTCCCTATTATTTAATATTATAGATAAAAATGGTACAAAAGGATTAAATACTTGACACTTAATACCTCTCTTTTTAATCTGCTCATTATATTTATATGGAAGAGTTGTAAGGCAGCCCATATCATCATATATCATTCTGACATCTACGCCCGCTTTAGCTTTCTCTTCTAAAATGTCTAAAATCGTATCCCACATTTTTCCTTCATGTACTATAAAATACTCCATGAATATGTATCTATTTGCTTTTTTTAATTCTTTTATTAGACAATCAAAAAACTCTTCTCCTGGTGAAAGATATTCTGTTGTTGTATTTTTATAAACTGGTGACATAGCGTATTTACTAGTATACTTAGCTTGATTTGCTACAGACTTATCTATATTTTCTAATTCATTTATTATACCTTCATCTTGAATGAGGGCATCCTTAGACTCATTATATACTTTCTCTACCTTTCTTTTAAATTTATTATTCATCTTTTTTCCGCCAAAGATTAAATAAAATAACCCTCCGAAGATAGGAAATAACAATACCGGTATTGTCCATGCTAATTTATATGATGGATTATCTGTTCTACTTACAATATAAATAACTACTAATACACTTATTATGAAAAAGAAAACATATAAATAAACAAAAGATTCAGTAAGCTTCCATATTCCAAATAATAGAACCACTAATTGAAAAAATATTAAAAATCCAACTATAGCCAGCCTACTGAATAAAAAATCAAATATTTTTCTCATCTATTCCTCCTTAAAACATATTTATATATATTTTAATACAACTTGTTTTGTATATTCAACTTTATATTTTTATAACTAATCTTTTTAGAAATTTTAAGATTACCGAAAGATTTATTTATTAATCTATAATTAAATAATAAAAAAGATTTAGGTATAAATACCCAAATCTAACTTAACTAATATTCCTCACGAATATCTTCTAATGCCGTTGTAGTTCTCATTTTCTTATCTATAGATTCCTCATAGCTCTCTTTAATGACTTCAGCATAAATAAGCTCTATTAAAAATACCTGTACAAGCTTTGATAGGATTGATCCCGTCTCAAATATAGTTTCCATACTTACATAACTTATATTGATATCTGAAATATCCTTTAATGTATTTTCACGACTTTCCGTTAATGATATTATATTAGCTTTATTCTCTTTAGCAAGCTTAACAGCTTCTATAATCTCTTTAGTCTCTCCGGAATGAGATATTGCAAAAATTAAATCTCCCCTACCTACAATTGCAGAGAGCATCCTCATTGTATGTGAATCTGATATAGATACAGTATTCATTCCTATTCTCATAAACTTATAATTAGCTTCCATAGAAACTATTCCTGAATTTCCAATTCCAAAAAAGTATATTTTTTTTGCATTTAAAAACATCTCTCTTGCTTTTATAACTTCGCCAAAATCTAAATTCTTTAATGTTTCTTCAATAACTTTTACATGACTCTCAAATAATTTATTTGCAGTTTCTTTAACGGGTTCATCTAATTTCACCACTGCATTAATAACATTTTTTCCACTTTCCCTTGATAGCTTTTTAGCTAAAGTTACTTTAAATTCTGGAAAACCTGAAAACCCTAACTTCTTAGAAAACCTAGTTATAGTTGCTTCTCCTAAAGATACCTCTTCTGCAATTTCTGTTATTGATTTATATATGCATTCAGAAGCATTATTGTTTATATATTCAATAAGAATCTTATCACTTTTGCTTTCTCTAAACTCCTCTTTTGCAATCTGCTTTATAATATCCATAATAACACATCCAATTTCTTAATATATTAGTCTCTTTTGTTTATAAAATTATATAATGCCCCTATCATACCTGCTCTATTTCCTAGCTTTGCAAACTCTATCTTTGTGCTTTCAAAGAAAGCTTTTGGTAACTTTGCCTTTAATGAACTATTTATTTTAGGTTCTAAAAATTCTCTTTGTTCCATTATGCCCCCACCTAAAATTATAACCTCTGGATTTAAAAAGTAAACAACACTAGAAATAAGCTCAGTTAGATTATCTACTAACTTATTTATTTCTTCATAGCATATGGAATCTCCTTTTTTACCTTCTTCAAATACAATTCTTCCATTAATATCGCTAACTTTAATATTTTTACGTTTTGCAACATTTTCGACTAATATCTTTGTTGATGCAATTTCTTGAATTGGTTTTCCATTTACATTTATATATCCAACTTCTCCAGCACTTTTTGAAGCACCTCTTACTATATCATTATTAAGAATAATTGCACCACCAATTCCTGTTCCAATAGTCATACAAAATATTGATTTATATCCTTTTCCAGAACCTAAAAAAGCTTCTCCTAGCGCAGCAGAATTAACATCATTTTCAACCTCACACTTTAATAAAAATTTTTCTTCTATAAATCCTTTTATATCCGTTCCTATATAACCTGGAATAGTCTTACCAGCATGAATAATAGTTCCACTCTCATCATCTACAACACCTGCTGTTGAGACTCCTACACCTTCAACCTGGTATTTATTTATAAGGTTACAAACTATATTATCTATATCTCCTAATATATCATTTCCATCTTCATATACTGATGTTTTTCTACTACCATCAAATAATACATTTCCTTCTTCATTTAAAACTCCATATTTTATATTTGTTCCACCTATATCTATGCAAATATATTTTCTCATAATCTACTCCCTTAATTTTAGTAATTAATTATTTCTTTTAGTTTAAAATATATCCCTTTTGCATCATTAAGATTAATTTCATCAGGTGTTTCTATAGTTTTTTCTTCTTTGCAATAATTGTATATAGCTTTTTCTATATCTTTTCCTAATTCATTCAGTGCATTTTGATTGTAGTGTACTTCATCTATAAGCATTTTTCTTTCTTTAAATGTAGGGCCTTTTTTACTACAGAGAATTAAATTAGAACTTTCTCTGCAAGCCTCTTCTTGAGCTACCATTATTACTTCCATTCTTAAAGGATTCGTTCCATCCCAATATCCAGTTTGAGATACAAATGTTTTCTCTATTCCAATTTTATTTAATTTATCTCCAAGGTCTATTAATGCATTTTTATAATAAATAGGGTCTGTGCCATACTTACCATCACTTTCTCCTTGTATCCATATTGCATAAGCTTTATCTACCTCGTATATCTTATCTAACTTTGATACTGCATTTTCATATTTATAAATAGCATCATCTAAATAATTATATCTATCATGTCCCCAATTTTTTATCATAGACCCATCAACAGCTGATTGAATAAAACATAATTTCTTTCCAGTATCCTCTTTCCATGATTTTGAAAAACTTTGAGCTATAGTTCCATTTCCTCTTGATAACTCTAAAAATTTTCTCATTGGTATTATGTCATCTGTATCTAAATACTCAAATGCTCCTCTTGGTAATATTGAGTACTCTACATTCCCACAGCCAATTGCATTACTTTGTCCGATTAGCAAAAATACATCTATTTTTTCTTTATTAATACTCATAATACTCCTCCTAACTCTGCAAACAACCCCTATGTGAAAAATAAATCCACATAGGGGAACAAGTTTACAACTTAACTTTAAAAATTGCCTTTTTAACCTTCTCTGATCCATTCACCTTTAATGCAGTCATATGAGCATCTTCTGGGTATAATACCGCAAAATCATCTGTACCAAGTATTAATGATTGTTTAGCTTCTCCCTCTAGTGATACAAAATCATCCTTTTTAACATATTCTTTAAAGTTTAAATCTTTTATAAAGTTATAATCTATTTTTTCATTACCTGTAAATATAACATGTACGTCTATATAATCTCTATGAGCTTCCCAGAATCTTTCCGAAACTTCTTTAGTATCATACTCAACTATATTTACAAATAAATCATCTCCATCAATTTCATATGAGCCAGGAGCATAATTTACTAAATCCTTCTCTTTTGAGAATTCTAGTGCCTTCTTTACCTTATCCTCTAACCCCTTAAAATTCTTTAAATACTCTAAATTTCCGTAGATCATATATATCTCTCCTTCACTTTAAGAATATTAAGCTAAGTCCTTTGCTTTTGCTTCACTTGGTTGAGTTAAGTAACTTACTATAACTCCAACAATAACTGATGAGCTTATTGAAATTACTGAATAAGACCACGCTGTTACATCAAATCCACCATATTTAAGAACTACAACTATAATAGCTGAAACTATAAATCCAGCATAAGCACCTTGTTTAGTTGCCTTTTTAAAGAATACTCCAAGTACAAATATTCCAGCTAATACTCCAAGAACTAATCCCATAAACCCATTAAACCATTCATAAGCTGAAGTTATTCCGCCACTAGCAAGCACTATTGAAACTCCTATTGATACAATACCAACACCTAAAGAAATGTATTGAGCAATTCTTGTTTTTTGCTTATCTGATAAATTTTTAGATATATATTGTTGAATATCTAAAGTCCAGCTTGTTGCAACTGAGTTTAATCCAGTTGAAAGTGTTGATTGTGCTGCTGCATAAATAGCCGCAAGTAAAATCCCTGTAATTCCTACTGGTAATTGATATGCTATAAATGAAGCGAATATTTGGTCTTGTTGTGCAGTTTGTAATAACGCAGGATTTTGATTGTAAAATACAAATAATCCTGTACCTATTAAATAGAATACTGTTGCAAGTGTTAATGATAGTACTAAGTTTCCATAAGTCATCTTCTTAAGCTGTTTCATATCCGTAGTTGTTGTAAATCTTTGAACTATATCTTGACTTGATACGTATGATGAGAATGTATTAAGTCCAGCACCAACAACTATTATGAAAACACTTGATTGTAATATATTAGGATTAAATATTGCATCCCCTTCTCCTAAGAATTTTCCACCTTCTCCTAAAGAAGACATTATAGATCCAAAACCACCATCAATTGTTGAAACTAAGAAGAATAGTGAGAATATAACCCCAACAATTAATACAGCACCTTGTATAAAGTCTGTCCATAAAACTGATTTAAGTCCGCCTGTATATGAGTAAACTATTGCTATAACTCCCATTACAATTATAAGAACGTTTACACTAATTCCAGTTAAATCTGCAAGTACCATTGATGGAAGATACATAATGATAGACATTCTTCCAATTTGGTAAATTATAAACATTATAGCACCAAGTATTCTAAGTCCTTTGTCTTTATATCTTATTTCTAAATAATGATATGCAGTATCTATATCATATTTACTATAGATAGGTAAGAAATATTTTATAGTTATAGGTACTGCTATTAACATACCTAATTGTGCAAACCATAAAATCCATGTTCCTTTATATGAATTTCCTGCTAATGCTAAAAATGAAATTGGACTTAAAAGCGTTGCAAATATTGAAACTGAAGTAACCCACCATGGGATTTTTCCATCTCCTTTAAAGAATTCTTTTCCCTTCATTTCTTTCTTTGAGAAAGCAAGTCCCGCAAAAAGAACTGCTGCTAAATAGACAACTAACACTCCAAAATCTATCGTAGTAAACCCTTGCATTTTATTACACCTACCCCTTTATTTAATTTTTAAGCGAAATATTTATTATATATTTCTTTAGTTTTAATCTTCATTTCTTCTGTTGGTTCTTTCATAGGTTGTCTGCAATATCCTGCATCTACACCTGCTTCTTGAAGAAGTCCTTTTAATGTTTGATATAACCCATTTCCTAAAAGATCAGTTATAAAATCATTAGTTAAGTGCTGAATTTCTCTTGCTTTATCTATTTGGTTATCTTTTGTTAAATTAAATATTTCTTTAGCTCTCTTTCCATTCATGTTAAATGTTGATCCAATTGCTCCATCAACTCCAAGAACTGTAGCTGGTAACATCATTTCATCAAAACCTGCATATATAAGCTTATCTGGGAATGTTTTTCTCATTCTCTCTAATAAATAGAAATCTGCTGCTGTAAATTTAACACCTATTATCTTCTCATTTTCAAATAGCTCTGCAAATTGTTCTAATGACATATTAACTCCAGTTAAGAATGGAATTGAATAAATGATCATCTTATTATCCACTGAATTTATTATTGTTTCGTAATAATGCTTTATTTCATTAAAATCAAACTTATAGTAGAATGGTGTAACTGCTGATAATGAATCATATCCAAGCTCCGTTGCAAACTTTGCAAGTTCTACTGCTTCTTTTAAGTTTACTGACCCTACTTGAGCTATTAATTTAACTTGTCCTTTTGCTTCATCCATTGCAATTTCAAATATTCTTTTCTTTTCATCAGTTGAAAGCATAAAGTTTTCACCAGTACTTCCACCAACATAAAGACCATCTACACCACATACATCAATATTATGTCTTACTATTTCCCTTAAACCTTTTTCATTAATATTTCCTTCTTTATCAAATGAAACTAATAATGCTGAATAAATTCCTTTCATTTCTTTTCCTCCTAAAAATATAAATCTTAATATATAAATTTTAAATAATAAACTTTGAATTTTTAATTTTAATAGATATTATCTTAGATTTTTTTCATTGGTAGGTTAATTGTAATCGAAATTTTTTATGTCAGATTTATGAAAATTTAATTTTAATGTTAACATTTATTTACTTTTATACTTTTATTATACACATTTAAACCTTTACTTCAATAATTATTTTCAAATTTGCGAAAATAATTTTTATTTTTGAAAATATTTTTTATATTAAGTAAAAATATTCTATATTATAGTAAAAATATTCTATATTATAGTAAAGATATTCTATATATATAAAAAGATAGTAAAAGATACTTATCCTTTTACTATCTAAATTTTCATTTTGCTTAGTATTTTTATTTATTATTTTCCAAATATTCTCATACTTTGTATTAAAGCACCTTGATATTTTGGTGCTACATATCTATTTTTTGGTTTAACATCCTCTACAGCTTTTATATATTTTTCTATAATCGAATCATAACTTGAGGCTTCCATTAAATTAAATGCTTTCTCTTCACTGGCTTTAATTTCTTTAACTTTATCTTTAAAGTATGACTCTTCTCTCATCCAATCATACTTTTTTTCTATATTCCTTTGATTAAAACCAGTTGCATATGCTCCTGGCTCTATAAGTACTATATCTATATTACAATCTTTAAGAACTTTCATTTCTTCTCTAAATGAGTCCACAATGCCCTCTAGTGCAAATTTAGTAGCTGTATATGGTGATAAAAATGGAAATGATACTCTTCCAAATAATGATGATATAAATATAACTCTTCCTTCCCTTTTTGGAATAACTTTACATAAGAATAATTGTGTCAATTCTATTGTAGAAAATACATTTGTCTCAAAAGTTTTTCTATATCTATCTATATCAATTTCGCATACTGCTCCTGAATCTCCTATAGCCGCATTATTTATTAAAATATCTAAATCATATTCTAATATTTTTTTTTGGTCTTCATCTAATAATATATCTAATTTAAACGCTTTCAAATTAACATCCAATCCATTTTCAATAGCATATTTGTTTATACATTTTGCTTCATCTTCATAATGTGTTGTTGCAAGAACAAAATGTCCTCTCTTAGCAAGTTCTATAGACGCCTCTTTCCCAAGTCCTGTCCCGGCTCCTGTAATTAATATTCTTTTACTCATTAAATCACCTTGAATTCATAAAATTATTTATTATTATTCTTTCATTTATAAAAAATAATAATCATCTTTATCCTTTAAATAATTAATAATAAATATATTTATGCTATAAAAAAGCTAACCTTTAGCTTCCTATAGCTTCAGGTTAGCTCCTTATTAATTAATATAAATTATTTAAAACTAGTATTCTCTCCTATTGGAAAAATTATATTTACCTTAGTGCCTTTATCCTTTTCTGATTTTAAGGTTAATCCTAGACCTAACTTATCACATAGCTTTTGACATAGATACAATCCAATTCCAGTTGATTTACCAAATATCCTTCCGTTTTCTCCTGTAAATCCTTTTAAGAATACCTTCGAAAGTTCTGCATCTGGTATGCCTACACCACTATCCTCTATAGTTAATATAATTTTATTTTTATAAGCTTCTGAGTAAATTTTAATCATTCCACCACTATTAGTATATTTTAATGCATTTCCTACAATCTGATTTATTATAAATTCTACCCATTTAATATCACTAAGAACTAATTCATTTATTTCTCCCATATCTACAGCAATTCTTTTGCCTATAAAATCTCTTGAGTTCCTTTTTACTACATTCATAACAGCTTTCTTTAATGGGAATTCTCTTATTATATAGTCTTCATTAGCATCATCACTTTTAGAATAATATAAAACCTGTTCAACCATCTCATCAACCTTTTTAAGTTCTTTATTTATACTATTAGTTACTTCATTTTTATTATTTTCAATAATAAGCTTTGTTGATGCAATAGGTGTCTTTATTTCATGAACCCACATCTCTATATAGTCTCTATATTCTTTTTGAGCATACTTATAAGAATTTATATGCTCATACATATCTTTATTAGATTCTCTTAATGCATCATGAATTATTTTCCCCTCAAGAAATTCTGGACTTTTTACTATTTCTGTTAGTAAAAATTTTTTATCAAGTTTCTCTGATATTTCACTTATTTCATTAAAAAATTTCCGCTTCCTTAAAAATTCTATTACTATGTAAGATATAAGTGGCGCAAACCATAAGGTAAATACTATAGTAATTACTGCACCACCTATTTTTATTAAAATCATAAATAACGTAAACAAAAGGAATAAGCCTAAGTTTACTATTAAAAATACACTTTTATCTTTAATATAATCTACAAATCTCATGGCATTATATATCCAAGTCCTCTTCTAGTTTCTATTGCATTTTCTATACCTAGTTCTTGAAGCTTCTTTCTTATTCTAGTTACATTAACTGAAAGAGTATTATCATCAACATAGTAATCTGAATTCCATAAATATTCCATCAAGTCTTCCCTACTTACTATCTCACCTTTTCTCTCTATTAAATAAGAAAGAATTCTCATTTCATTTTTAGTTATCTCTAAGGATTTTCCATCACATATAACTACTCCCTTTGATAAATCTAATTCAAAATTTTTATATGTAAGTTTACTTGTACTTTCTTTATTTCCGTAAGTTCTTCTAAGTAATGCCTCTATACGTGCTAATAGAATCTGAGTATTATATGGCTTAATTACAAAGTCATCTGCACCAATATTCATACTCATAAGTTCATCCATATCACTATCTCTACTAGTCACAATTATTATAGGTACACTAGATTTTTTTCTAATTTCTCTACAAATATGATAACCATCAAAATAAGGCAAATTTATATCTAGCATTATTAAATCTGGTTTTGACTTCACTATCTCTTCAATTATATTTTCAAAATCTGTAGGTGCTTTAATATTATATCCATATTTAGAAAGAAGCTTTGTTAATTCTTCTCTTATAATTTCACTATCTTCAACAATAGTAATATTAAACATAATACCCCTCCTCTTTATCTTCTTATTTTATATTATATACCATATTATCATTTATATATAACATAAAATAAGCTTAGGCTATGATGAGGCTAAGCTTATTTAGAATCGAGTTTTTTTTCTAACTATATTTTTAAATTAAGATTTCTTAACTATATTCTTGTATCCAATATAAGTAGCTATGAAATAAGCTCCATATATTATAATTATTCCACCCATTGTTAGAAGAGCTGCTTCTACTATACTACTCTTTCCAAACACTGATATAAAATCATTTGCTACGCTAATACCAACTACTGAATGAACTATTGCTAAAACTAGTGGTAGCATAAAGTATGCTAATGTTTGAATAAATATTGATTTATTGATCATACTATTTGGTGCTCCAATTCTTCTTAAAGAATTATATCTCTCCGCACTATCACTTGCTTCTGATAATTGTTGAAGTGCTAATATAGCTGCACTTGATATTAGGAATATAACGCCTATATATAAAGCAATATATAAAATCATTGTAGTCATAGAATCCATTGATTCTTGTATTAATATTCTTGTACCCATCATTAAGTATCCATCATCTACATTTGGATTTTTCATATAACTAGTAGCAAAATCAGAGTAATATTTTTCTGATGCTTCTTTATTATCTTTTCCATAATTAATATCTAAAATATATTCATTGGCATTTAATCCTTTTACAAAATTATCAGGAACTATTAGATTAAATATTACCTGTGATGCCACATTAGTTGAATTTGTTTTAGTTATTATTTCTTTATTTGCTATAACATATTCTTTTCCGTCTAATTTAATTTTATTATTACTTTTTATTAAACCTTCTACTGCAGACTTTAAAATATCCAAACTAGATTGAACTAAAACTTCATTATCATTAAGTTTCATTGCGCTCTGTCCGCTTAATTTTCTAAGCTTATTAAAGTCTGATAGAGTCATTACAGATACCGGAGTATTACTTAAGTTATTTGCTAAATTTGAATTTGTATACTTGTCTAATATATCACTAATTGGGTCATTTGTATTGTATGTTGTTACATACTCATAATTGTCCCCATTTTGTATCTTAAAATTACGTTTCTCTAAGATTTGTTCTAAGTTTAACTTTGAATTTTTATCCGCATATACACTTACTGATGCATCATATGGAGCTAATGAATCTACATTATTTTTTTTAAAACTAACTCCAACTGAAAGCATACTTATAGTTAAAAATAACATTAAGCATATAACTGTCATTGATATAAAATTAGTGTTTATTTTACTATTCATTTGCCTTAAAGTAAATATGTTTAGCTTTTTTAAATATAAGTTCTTATTTTTTTGTATTACTATTATTAAGAAGCTTGTAAGTCCATAGAAAAATAATCCTGTTCCAATTATGCCTAGTACAATTGATAATTTAAATTCCATAGTCCTAAAGTCTAGTCCAACTTTTTTAACTAAGTAATATGCAACGCCTAATGAAACTAATGATACAATAAAAATTATCCCTGATATTATAGGATTTTTTATTTTTATTTCTTGATTTTTCTTATGTGCATTTAATAAATCTATTAACTTATACCTTGAAATAGTAAATGTATTAAATATCATTACAAGAACAAATATAATTCCAAAGTATATTATTGTTTTAATCATAGCTTCTGATGAAAATACGAATTTATAATTAGATAATCCTATTGAGAATAGCTTAGCTGTTATTACCGATAATCCTTGTGAAGCTATTACACCAACAATTAAACCTGCAATAAGTGAAAATATCCCAATAATTAATTCTTCACAAACTAATAATTTTGATATCTTACCTTTCCCCATCCCAAGGGACATATATAGTCCAAGCTCTTTTTTTCTTCTTTTTATCAAGAAGTTATTTGCATATATAATAAGTCCACCTAATATAAATGAAACAAATACTGATATATAAGATATTACTTGTGATATTGCCTGTATAGATTCTTTTTTACTTGAATTAATCTCCATCATTGCACTTTGTGATCCTATAGAGTTAAAAGCATAGAATATACATACAGCAAATGTTAAAGTTAAAAAGTATATTGTATAGTCTTTAAAACTCTTCTTAACATTACTAAGTGCTAATTTAGTTTGATTCATTTGCTTCACCTCCAAGAAGCGTAACAACTTCAATTATTCTATCAAAGAATTCTTTTCTAGACATTTTACCCTTTATTAATTCGTTGAATATCTTACCATCTTTTATAAATAGGATTCTTTCGGCATAACTTGCAGTGAATGGATCATGAGTAACCATAAGTATTGTAGCTTGTAAATCTTTATTCATGCTTTCAAAACTTTCTAAAAGTTGTCTAGCCGACTTTGAATCTAATGCACCTGTTGGTTCATCTGCTAGAATTATTGAAGGGTCAGTTACTATTGCTCTTGCAGATGCAACTCTTTGCTTTTGTCCACCTGATACTTGGTATGGGTACTTATTTAAAAGTTCATCTATTCCTAGTCTTTTAGATATATCTTTAACTAAAGTATCTATTTCTTTTGCTTTTCTATTTTGAATCGTAAGTGCTAGTGCTATATTTTCATAAATAGTTAAAGTATCTAGAAGATTATAGTCTTGGAATATAAACCCTAACTCATCTCTTCTAAACTTCTCTAAACTTTTCCCTTTAAGCTTTGTTATATCTTTTCCTTTTAATAATATCTTTCCTGTTGTTACATTATCTATTGTTGAAATACAATTTAAAAGTGTGGATTTACCACTTCCTGACGCTCCCATTATTCCAACAAATTCACCTTTTTCAACATCAAAGCTTATTCCATCTATAGCTTTTGTTACATTATCTTTATTTCCATAATATTTTTCTATATTTTTAACTTCTAATATATTACTCATTTTATTTCCTCCTAATTCTCGTAAACTATGATTTCATTTTACAGTTTAATTTCCAATATTCATATTGAATTATATTTCAACAATCTTTCAATTTTGTAAGATAAAATATAGGATATTGTAATTTTGAATTTATACAACCCTATAAAACAATATTATTGAGCATATTTTGTTCAACTAGTTAAAATTTACTCTATCTTACAATATTCATTAATATATAGCGAGTATTTTACTTGTAAACTTTTAGAAAATAAGTTATTTAATTTATCATTTTATATATTTACATATGTATAATTTTACTATACATATATAAACATATCTTTAATGAGGTGATAATAATGCAAAAGACAAAAATGATTGTTACTCTAGGTTCATCTAGTAATAATAAAGATACTATACGAGAACTTATTAAGAATGGAATGAACGTAGCTAGAATAAACTTCTTTCATAGCTCATATGAGGAAATAAAATCTCTAGTTAGAATTTTAAATGAATTAGATAATGAACTAGGCACAACAACAGCAATACTTGGAGATATAAGAGATTCTAAGATAAGAACTAATAAATTCTTATCTAAAACTGTAAAACTTAATGCTAATGATTACTTCTCATTTCTTTGTGGCAGTGAAATCTTAGGTGATAATACTAGATGTTCAATAAGCAGCTCCTATCTTCATGAAAATTTAAATATAGGAGATAAATTATATATAGATAATGGACTTATTTCTTTTGAAGTTGTAGAAATCTTAGGAAGAGAAATAAAATGTTTAATAACAGATGGTGGCGTAATATCAGAAAATAAACAAATAAATATACCTAAGTTTAAGAACCCTTCAATAATAACAGAATTGATGGAAAAGGATATTGAATTTGCTTGTAAGATTGGAATGAACTTTATATCATGTTCTGCTGTTAGAACAGGCGCTGATTGTTTAAAATATCGTGATATGGTTATTGGATATGGTGGACCAAATACAAAGCTTATTTGCGAAATCGAAAATAGTGATGCTGTAGATAATATAGATTATATTTTAAATTCATGTTATGGAATTATAATATCAAGAGGTGAACTTGGAATAGATATTCCTGTGGAGAAAATTCCATTCATCCAAAAGGACTTAATAAAAAGGTGTAATAAATTAAATAAAATAGTCATTGTATCCACCCAAGTTTTAAGTTCAATGGATACTTTTCCAAGACCTACAAGAGCAGAATCTAGTGATGTTTTCAATGCCGTGTTAGATGGTACTACTGCGTTAATGCTTACACGTACTACAGCTATCGGTAACTATCCATTAGATACATTAAAAACATTAAAAAGGCTTCTAAAAGATAGTGAAAAACACTTAGATTATAAGAAATATTTCAAAATATTTTCTAATGATATAATACTAGATTATGACAGCTTAATGGCATCTTCAGTTGCTGAGGTATCAAATAAATTTCCAACAAAAGCTATAATAGTTGGAACTTCTAATGGTGTGCTTCCAAGAAGTATATCTAAATATAGGCCTGATGCACCAATTATAGCTATTACAGATAACCAAGATGTAGCAAAGAGCCTTTCTCTTAACTTTGGGGTAACTCCTTTTATTTATGATAAGTTTGATAGCCCTGAAGAATTCATGGAAGAAGCAAGAAACATAGCTTTAAATAATGGTCTTGCTAAGAAATATGATACTATATTAGTTCTTACAGCTAATAAGACTTTTTCTTGGAAAAATGATAATTTTAAGATTGTAAATCTCTAACTTATAGATAAAGATAATTATAATAAACAAAAAGAATCCTAAATTTAGGATTCTTTTTGTTTATTATGCTTTAAATATTTCAGTAAACTTAGTCCATATATCTTCATTATTTCTTTTTAAATTTACTATTTTGAATTCATTACTATCTACAAATGTTTGAAGTGTATTACCTGTAGCTAAAATAGTATTATCATTTTTTCTTCTAACGACATACTCTATTCTAACCTTTACTGGCGTTAACTCACTAATAGAAGATTCAACAACTAAGTCATCATCATACTTAGCAGCTTCTATGTATTTACAATGAGTTTCTATAAGAGGCATCATAATCCCCTTATCTTCTAAATCTTTATAAGAAATCCCTGATTCTCTTATTAAATCCTCTCTTGCTACTTCAAAATATATATAATAATTAGCATGATGGACTACTGCCATTGCATCTGTCTCTGCGTATCTAACTTTAATATCAGTAAAACTCATTCATTATACCTCTTTTCTTAAATGTACTAGATTATGCTTTATTTTAACATAAAATTGACCACTTAAACTTATAATATTATTAATATCTATATAGAGTCCTTAGATATAATTTCTCCATCTTTTAATAATACTATGTGAGTTCCATATTCAGCTGACTCTTTTGAATGAGTAACGTTAACTATAGACATTCCTCTTTCTCTATTTATTCTTTGAAATAATTTCATTATTTCTGTTCCAGTCTTTGAATCTAAATTTCCTATCGGTTCATCTGCTAGAATTATTTCTGGCTTGTTTATTAGTGCTCTCGCTATAGCAACCCTTTGTTGCTGACCTCCTGATAATTCCCTTGGAGTAACTTTTCTCTTGTGTGAAAGTTCTATTATATCTAGTATTTCTTCTAAATCCTTTTTATGGTCTTTTAATCTTCCACCATCTAATGTTATTGGTAATAATATATTATCCTCAACAGAAAGATTCTGAACTAAATTATAAAACTGAAATACAAAGCCTAGCTCTCTTCTTCTAAGCTTACTCATATCTTTATCATTAAGTTTATGGATATTTTTATCATTTAGAAGAACTTCTCCTTTAGTTGGAGCATCTAGTCCTCCAATTAAGTATAGTAAAGTACTCTTACCACAACCTGATGGTCCCATTATAGATACAAACTCGCCCTTTTTTATATCTAAAGACACATCTTTTAATATATCCACTTTTTCATTACCTACTTTAAAACTTTTCCACAAATTTTTAACCTCAATTATATTATCCATATCATCCAAACCCTCTTTTTACTCATATTTTATTTCATCAACAACTGATATTTTAGATGCCTTCAATACGGGTGCAAGTGATGCAACTAACATAAGAACTATTCCAAATATAGTTAGCCCTATTAGCCTTTTTTCTGGAATACTTATCTTTAAATATGCATCTAAAGCTAATGATACCTCAGGTATAAATCTACACACTAAAATCCCAGTAAATACTCCTAAAATACTTCCGAATATTCCAATTGTTGCACCTTCTATAAATATCATTCTGCTCCTTTGTCCCTTACTCATTCCAATTGAAGTTAGTACTGCAAGTTCTTTTCTCCTTTGCATGAAGCTTACCATTAAATTATTTACTATCCCTAAAGCTCCAATAATTAATGCCATTATGGAAAAGCTTTCTAATGAACTCATGAGTCCTGCATTATTTGCAAGTTCACTCTCTTTCATCTCTTCTTTTGTTTTTATAGCTACTCCATATTCATCCAAATCATTATTTAAGTCATTTTTAAGTTCATTTTCTGATATATCTTTCCCCTTAACTAAAATGCTACTTGGAATATTTCTATTAAAATCTTCCTTAAAATTCTTTTCACTTATTAAACAGTTTCTCTTATTTGCACTTATTGGTGATGATAAGAAACCTGCTATTTCATATTCGTGTAATTTATCATCAATATTTAATTCTATCTTATCACCAGTTTTTAACTTATATTTTTTCTTATATATATCAGCTAATATAATTTTCTTTCCACTATCTAGTTTATCTAATATCTTCTTATTATTTTCTGATGAGTCATTAAGTATTTCCTCACCTCCAAAATACTCTGAGTATTTTGAAGTATTAATTCCTTGAAGTACTCCTATATTCATATCCTTATCTTTTATCTTTACATTATGTTCTACATAACTATTTGAATAATCATCTATATCTTTACCTTTTAGATCCTTTAAATTTGCAAGAACCTCATCATAATTAAGCTTTGTAATATTTGAAATAGATACCTCATAATTTTCTCCATCATATGAGTTTGTAATTAAGTTTTTTACACTATATGAAGCTACATATATAGCAGTAACAGCCGCAAGTGCAGAACATATTAAAACACCATTATTTATTAAGCTTTTTGATGTGGCCATATTTTCTAAGGCTAGAACCCCAATATTTCCAAATATTAATCTATAAATCCCCCTTAATACTTTTGATAAAATTTTAAATATAAGTGGAATCATCATAACAGAACCAATTAATACAAAAAATGCGCAAGCCATACTAAGTATAAAATTACCTGTATCTTCAAACTTGCTTATATATATGAATGGAGCTATTATTAAAACAATTCCTATTATCCAAAATGATGGGTGTATCTTTCCTCCACTTGAATATTCTCCAAGTATAATTTCTTTTACTGAAAATCTTGATACTCCAAGTATAGGTATTATAGAACTTATTAAACAAAGTATAATAGCAATTATATATGCTATTATTAGATTTTTAATGTCAAAATTTACTGTTGTACTTACTCCATAATCTTTAAACTGATTGGAGCCATCACTTAGAAGATATAGCATTGGAAATCCAAGTCCTGTTCCAACTATACAACCAACTATTCCATAAAATAAACTTTCTAAAAGTATGAGTCCGTCTGTCTCCTTTTTAGTAGCACCAATACTTCTAAAAGTCCCTATTACTGCCATTCTTTCAATTATTATAACTTTAAAAGATGAATATATGATAAATGCTGCCATTAACACCACAATTGCAAGCATTATATAAAATGGTACAGTAAATTGACTAACCATACTATCTAAATCCTCTTTATTTAAAGTTTCTTTTATTGAATAATCTTTTAAGTCTGTTTTCTTTAAAGTCTCAACACTTTTATCTGACTTAACTAATGCTGATGTTATTTCTTCTTTTTTCCCTAAAAGCTTTGATAATCCATTATTGCTCATTATTATCGTCATTTCTCCAGGCTTCTCTGTAAAAAAGCCTGATGGAACTGCAACATCAGAAACTTTAAGAGTTATATTCTTTCCTTCACTTTTTATCTTAAAAGAGTCTCCTACTTTTAAATCTAAATCTTTAGAGACCTGCTCTGAGATTATTACTTCATTTCCATTCAATTCCTTAATCTTATCTTCTTTTCCATCTTTAAATACTATCGGATTTATTTTTTGAAGATTTTCTATATTTTCTCCAGCTATTATCTCTGCTCTTAATGATTTATCTCCCTCTTTAAATAATCCACTTCCATTGAATATATATGCTTTCTCTTCGCCCTCTAAATTTTTATTTAAAATATCTTTATCTAAAAATGGATTATTTGAACTCTCCTTTTGAGCTATTATAATATTTGCATCTCCAAATTCAGCCTTATTTTTCTCTGTAACCATATTTTTAAAGTTATCAGATGTACCAAAAGATGCAAAGGTCATCGCAGTTGTAATTCCTACCGCTAAAATTATAAGTAAGCTCCTAAGCTTCTTTTCCCACATATTTTTAAATAAATACGTGAATAATATTCTCATTAGTTCTCACCCCTCATGTACTAAATTTTAATTTTTTACCATTGTCTTTATTATAACATCATATAAATGAAGAATAATTAATACATTTGTTTTTTTATATATAAATTTCTATTATGTTAATAGTTGTTTAATTTTAAGTGCTTATTAACTACTCCATAAATTAAAATATTATAATTTATCTATAGAATTTTATGGGAGTGATTTAATTATGAAAAGAGATAATAATTTAATTGATGTATATATAGAGTATGATAAAGATGCTACAGTTCCTAAGTATGAAACTTCACTAGCTGCAGGTGCTGATCTTTTCGCTGCTACTGATATGGTTATACTACCATTTGAAAGAGTTGCTATTCCTCTAAATATTAAATTTGCTATTCCAGATGATATGGAAATTCAAATAAGAGCTAGAAGTGGACTTTCACTTAGAACAGATCTTAAAATTTCTAACTCTATAGGTACAATTGACGCAGATTCTATAGATAATATTTCAGTTATACTTGAAAATGAATATAATATATCAAGTTTGCCTTATCAAATAGCAAATGATCCATCAATACTTACTGATCTAAAAGAAAACTATACACAAATTAAACTTAAGGATTACTTAATTTCTAAAGGAGAAAGTGTATTTGCCTTTGAGGAATATGATAAATCTTTTAGGAAACTACTAAAGAACTATATTTATATAGATAAAAATGGTAATCCTTATGGAAGTATCTATATAAAAAAAGGAAATAGAATTGCACAAATGGTTTTAGCTCATTATTATAAAGCTAATTTTATTAAAACGGATGATGTAAGTAAGATAAAAAAAGGTGTAAATAGAGGTGGTGGCTTTGGTCACACTGGTTTCTAATCATAAATCATTTTATTGGTAAGCACTTGTTACTTTTAGAAACTATATAATAAAATTAAGAGTCTAATATCTATATTCAACGCTTTCTATTTTTCACTAAAATTTTTATTGGAATCTTGTGTCAATTAAAAATCATTACATTACATGACATAATTTAAATATAAAAAAATCTAATAAAAAAAGAGCATCTGGCTTAATTAAGATATACTTAAGTAGGCAAGATGTTCTTTTTTTATTTATATAAATTTTTTGATTAAGCTAATTTATTTGTTTAACTTTTCATTCTCTTTAACTTTGTTTGCCATTTTTTCTTGTTCTTTTCTTACTTCAGCTAGTTTTTCTTCACCAGTTTTTCTAACTACCTCATCATATCTCTTTTGTCCCATAATTCTCATCCCCTTTATAATAACCTGTCCAAATCTTGTCTTAATATTAACATCTATTTCCTAAAGGGTAAACCAACATATTCTTTATATTCATTCAAATTTATACAAATTAATTCATTTTAATTAAATGAAAAGAAATAATATATACCTTACTCCTATTTTCTATAATATTCTTTTATTTATTAGTAATTTTTATATCTTTAACACATCGTTTAATTTAGTTACAATTTAAATAATTATTGCTTTATTTATAATTTATTACATTAAAATATCCTAGCCAAGAGCTGTTATAAACTTCTCAAAACTAGGATATTCTTATATTTATTGTATTAAGGATTGTCAATTAATACTTCTAATCCATAATGATCAGAAATTATCTTCTTATTTATATCATTAAATATAACCTTACTTTCTAAAATATTCATTGATTTATTAGTAAATATTATATCTACTCTTACTTCATCTGTATTATCATCCCATCCATCTATCTTTCCTTTAACAGTTACTCCTGAATCTCTAAATTTAGCTAAATCATACGTATCTACTAATCCCTTGCTTTTAATAAAGTCATACCCTTCATCTCTTATTAAAGCATTGTTATTAAAATCACCCATTAAAATTGAACTATCCTTGCCTTCTTTAATCCTATTATATAATTCATTTACTTGATTCTTAAAATCTTCATCTTCATCATTCCACCAACCTAGATGACATGAATAAAAATCTATATTTTTATTGTTAAGTCTTATTACCGCCTTAACTATTTTTCTTGACTTCCAAAAATCTATACACTTATTTTTAGTTATATAAAAACTTTCACTTTTAAGAATCTCATGTCTTGTTAAAATTGCTAACCCCTCTTCGTACTTTCCATATCCAATATGTGAAAAATCCCATACTAAATTATAATTATCTCCTCCAAGTTTATTTATCTCCTCTATTAGAATCATAGCATAGTTATCTTCTCGTATATTATCGTATACTATATTTGAATCTATGCTTTGATTCACTTCTTGAAGTGCTATAACATCATATTTTTTATTCTTTATTACTTTAGCTAAATATTTTATTTTTTCATTTTGGTTCTCTTCTTGCCATGAGTGGCAATTTAATGTAAGTAATTTCATATTTTATTTAAACTCCTAAAATATCTTGTACATTAGATTTTAATATATCTGCTTTAGGTCCATATATAGCTTGTACCCCTTTATCTTTTAAAATAAGTCCTATTGCACCATTTGATTTCCATGACTTTTCATCACCAACTAAACTTATATCTTTTACTGTAACACGAAGACGAGTCATGCAAGCATCCACATCTACTATATTATCTTTTCCACCAAGTAATGCAATTGCTTCCCTTGCAATATCATCATTTACTGCACCTGAATTACTATTACTACTATCTTTTTCACCTTCTGAATCTTCACTGTCAATATAATTTCCTGCACGTCCTGGAGTAGCTATATTAAATTTCTTTATTAATACACTCATTATTCCAAAGTTTGCAAAGAAGAATACTACGGCTACTATTATGAAATTTATTAAATCCCCAACTATCCCTGCATTGATCATAAGTGGAACACGAGTTATTAGTTCTATAAACCCAAAAGCATGAACTCTTAAATTTAGTATATCAGCTAATGCAAATCCTATACCTGTTAGAACTGCATAAACTCCATAAAGAATTGGTGATACAAACATAAACATAAACTCTAAAGGCTCTGTTACCCCTGTTAAAAATACTGCTATTGCAGCAGAGAAAAATACTGTCTTATATTTTTTCTTCTTATCCGGATCAACATTTCTATACATTGCAAATGCTACCCCTATTAGTGAAGCACTTGATAATATTACTTGTCCAGCCTTAAAACGTGCTGGTGTAATACTCGTTAAAAGATTATTATAAGCTGTCATATCCCCAGCTTGTTTAAAATTATTTAAATCAGTTATCCATGCAAGCCATAATGGATCTTGTCCTGCAACTATAGATCCAGCAGTAGGTCCAGTTAACATATGATATACACCGCCAAGTTCTGTATAATTTATAGGAACCGTTAACATATGATGTAATCCAAATGGTAATAGTAAACGTTCTAACATCCCATATAAAAATGGTGCAATTACTGGTGCTGTATCTTTTGATGTTGCAAGCCATTGTCCAAATGAATTTAATCCATATTGTATAAATGGCCATACAAAAGCTAATATTAATGCAGTAACTATTGAACCTGCTATAACTGCAAAAGGAACAAAACGTTTACCGTTAAAGAACGCTAAAGAGTTAGGTAATTTGTTGTAATTATAATACTTATTATATAAAACTGCCCCTAAGAAACCTGAAATAATACCAATAAATACTCCCATATTTAGAGCTGGTGCTCCAAGTACTGATATAAAATAATCTTTAGCTAATAATTGCTGTCCTGTAAATGACTGTACCATATCAGTTGATGTCTTAGCTAACATCTCTGTTGTAACTCCAAAGATTACTCCTGTTATTCTATTAGTTAATATGAAAGCTAGCGCCCCTGCAAATGCTCCCCCTGCACGTTCCTTAGCCCATGAACCACCAATAGCCACTGCAAATAATAAATTCATGTTATTGATTATTGCCCAACCTATATCCTCCATGACTTTTGCGCAAGTTTTTATGAAATCTACATCTACATATATTCCTATAACTTTACCTATTGAAATCATAAGTCCAGCTGCAGGCATAACCGCAACCACTACTAGCAATGCCTTACCAAACTTTTGCCAAAAATCAAATGAACCTAATTTAAATTTCTTCATCCCCTTATACCTCCTAAAATTACTTAAATATATTTATATACCCTACATTCATAAGGTCTTAATGTAAACTCTGTTAATTTATTATGTTTTTCAACATTATAATTGTTTAAAACTAAATTTTTATATTTCAGACCATATTTTTCATAATTATATTTGCTTTCATATTTAGATAAATTGCCTATAATAATATACTTCTCATTTCCAAGACTTCTTGTATATGCAAAAATTTTCTCATCATCTTCTAATATCAAATCATAAGTACCATATATTAAGGTATCACTAGATTTTCTAAGTTTTATAAGTCTTTTATAGAAAGATAAAATAGAATCCTCATCCTTTTCCTCATCACTTACATTTATATATTTGTAATTTTCATTAACCTTAATCCATGGCGTTCCATCAGTAAATCCCGCATTTTTACTTGAATCCCATTGCATTGGCGTACGTGAATTATCTCTTGAAGTTGCAAAGACCTCATTCATTGCTTCACATTCTGAAATACCATTCTCAATCTTCTCATTATAAGTATTTATACATTTTACATCCTTGTAATCATCTATACTATCAAATTGTACATTAGTCATTCCTATTTCCTGTCCTTGATAAATAAATGGTGTTCCTTGTTGAAGGAAATATGTTGCTGCAAAAGATGTTGCACATTCTCTTAAATACTCTTTATCATTTCCCCAAGTTGAAACAACCCTTGGGATGTCATGATTCTCTATAAATAATGCATTCCATCCCTTACCTTCTAATCCTTTTTGCCATCTCGTTAATACATCTTTATATGCTTTAACATTAAATTCTCTATCACCCTCATAGTCCCAAAGATGTAAATGTTCAAACTGGAATACCATATTAAATTTTCCTTTATCTTCTGATACCCAATCTTCTGCTTCTTTTGCACTTACACCATTTGCTTCACCAACAGTCATTATATTGTATTTTGAAAAAGTCTCTTCTTTTAATTCTTGTAAATATTCATGTATTCCATCTACATTCATGTGCTTATCAAAAGATGTTACGTACTTTAACCCCTTCGGGTTGTCCATATCTTCAAAGCCTTCCTCTTTTTTTTATGTGACTTATTGCATCAACTCTAAATCCATCAATACCTTTATCAAGCCACCAATTTATCATTTTGTAGACTTCTTTTCTCATATCTTCATTTTCCCAGTTTAAATCTGGTTGTTTTTTAGTAAATAAATGAAGATAATATTGCTCACGCTCTTTGCTATACTCCCAAGCTGAACCTTTAAATATACTTTCCCAGTTATTTGGCTCTTTTCCATCCTTTGAATCCTTCCAAATATACCAATCTCTCTTTGGATTATCTCTAGATGATTTTGATTCTATAAACCATTCATGTTCATCGCTTGTATGATTAATCACTAGATCAATTATAAGCTTCATACCTCTATCATGTACCTCATTAAGTAACATATCGAAATCTTGCATATTTCCAAATTCATCAAGAATATCTTTATAATCGCTTATATCATAACCATTATCGTCATTTGGTGATTTGTACATAGGGCATATCCATATAACATCTATTCCTAAATCTTTTATATAATCTAACTTTGATATTATTCCTTGAAGATCTCCTATCCCATCTCCATTTGAATCTTTAAAACTTTTAGGATATATCTGATATCCAACTAGTTCTTTCCACCATACTCTATTCATTACATCAATTTCCTCTCACTATAAACTAATATTTTAGCTTTAGGCAAACGTTTGCCTAAATGTCAAAAATATAAGTGATTTATTAGAAATTAAAATTTTGGATTCTTTTATTTATTTACTACTAAAATCTTATAATTTATTTCTAAATCCTCACTATTGCTTACAATTTAATCTTTATAAATTTTTTCTTTAAGTTTTCTAAATTTATAATATCAAACTTTGTAAATGTTATCAAAAGTTATAAGAATAGATTTTCCCAATTAAATCTCATCTTATCTCTTCTTCTCTCACTTATCCTTATTTTCTTACGCAAACGTTTGCCTACTTTTTCTAAAGGTACATTTTATTGAAATACAAATACTATATTTTTTCTATCTCTCTATAAACTTAGTATCAACAATATAGTGATTTTTCTTATTGTCATTCTTATTATCTAATGAATTTATAAGTAACTTTGTAGCTTGATATCCAAGTTCTGTTGCATTTATATCTATTGATGATATTGGTGGAATTTGATATTTTGCCATAGGTGTATTATTAAATCCTATAAGTTTTATTCCATTAATATTATTTTCAATTAAAAATTTATTTGCTCCAAAAGCTAAAAGATCTTCTGTTGTTACAACAATATTAGGCTTACTCTTTGATATTATTTTTTGCATAGCTTCATAACCACATGCCTCATTAAAATCTTCAGTTTCAATTACTTTATCTTTATCATAGCTTATATCATTTATCTTTAACGCCTCTTTAAAGCCATTTAATCTATATCTAGATACATTCCAATCTTTCTTAGCACCTATAAATGCAATATTATTTTCTCCGTCTGATATGAATCTATTGACTACACTATACATTGCATTAAAGTTATCATTATCTACCCATAATATATCTTTATCATTATCTGGTCTTCCTACAACTACGAATGGAAATTTGATATCTTTTAGATATTTTATACATCTATCATTTTCTCTTGCTGCAAGTAAGCATATACCATCTAATAGATTACTAGATACAAACTCTTTAATACTCTTTAGTTCATCTTCCTCATTTTTACTAAAGGCATACATTATATAATAACCGTTCTCTTCTGCTCCCATACTCATCCCCTTCATAGCTTCTACAAAGAATGGATTTTTAAATAAATCTGCAGCTTCACTAGGCAATACAACACCTAGTATTCTAGTCTTATTGCTCACAAGTCCTCTTGCCATTACATTTGGCGTATACCCTAATTTTTTTATTGCCTTATTTACTTTTAATTTAGTTTCTTCACTAATCTTATGGCTATTTGCTATAACTCTTGAAACAGTAGATGGAGCTACATTTGCTTCCTTTGCTACATCTTTTATTGTAACTTTCAAAACCTCAACTCCCCTTTAAACTTTTAGTTAAAATATATCATAATTTCTTTAATTATTCTATCTTCACTTTTCTATATTAATTTATTAATAAAAAATAATAAACAGAGAACTATACTTAAATAGAACTCTGTTTATTGTATTTAAATTTAACTTACTAAAGTTAAATATTTAGGGCTGTCTTCAATTTATTAACTATAGTTTGCCCAAACTCAAACCATCCATCATCTGAATAAGCATTATCTATAGTTATATTAGTGTTATCTATATCTGATCCCATTGTAAAAGTATAACCTTTTACTTCATCACCATTTATTGATTCTAATTTATAATTCATAGGCACACTTTCCTTTACAGTATATACTACACCATACTTAACGTCTTGGAATTGTCCTATTTGTCCATTTTTAAGCGCTATACTTTGAGTACTACCATCATTACCAATCAAATTAATTGTAAATATTTGATTATCTACTGACTTTTTTTCATCATTATTTAGTGAATTATAATTATCTACTACTTTTTTTATATTTATTACTCCAGTTCTCTCTTTAATATTAAAATCTACTCTTGATCCATTTATCTCTTTTCCATCATAGATTATACTAGCATAATTAACACCTTTTCCAATTATTCCGCTTGGAACAATCCAATCTGTATAAACATTTAATATTTTCCCTGGATCTATAGATATATTACTTGAATCTATAGTTGAATTTATATTATCTCTATCAGTTCTAAAGCTCCATTTTCCATTACTATAAGTTACCCTTTTTAAATCATAACAATTTAAATTATCTTGTAACTTTAATCCACTAATACTCAAAGGTGTATCTCCATTTAAAGTATCATTTTTTATAGATACTTTAAATGTAACCTTATCTCCTGCCATTAATGTAAATGGCTTTTTTTCGTAATCAAGTTCTTTTCCGTTTCTTTCAACGTTAACTATACTCTTACTAATATTTACTTTAGGATCTAACTCTGTTTTAAATTTTATAGTGTCAGAATCACTAATACTTAATTGATTTGAAAAATATGTTCCTGTAGCTGTTACTGTATTATTGAATATATTATTTATATCACTAAGTCTAGTTGATTTATTTATATACTTTAATGTACTTTCATCTTCTAATGTTATGCTATTACCAGGTTTTAATAAATCTAAATTTCCAGAGCTACCATCGCTATTTTTTATTATTACTCCAGACTTAATATTAGTAGAATCATAATTAGAATTTATATCTAAAGTTTTATTATTATCAGCTATCTTTATATTATCAATATCAGTATCTCCAATGTTACTTACTATAAATTTAAAATATACTGTCTTATCTGATGGTACTTTAGGAATATTCCCATTATCAGTATTTAAAATTATTTCATCACCCTCTATTGATTTTATATCACTTTTATATAATATATTTTTATCTACTTCAGATGATTTTAAATAAGCTATTTTCTTTACTTGTATTTTAGGTTTCTTTACTGCATAAAGAGATAATTTTGTTACTCCACCATAATTACACCATTCACTTGTCAATAAGTCTATTGCATGTTTTGAGTTTCCATATCTATTGCTTTGTATAATTTTAGTTACATCTCCTAAAATAGTATTACCACTTTTATCTTTTATAGCATCATTTAAATCTACATGCCAACCATCAATTATACTATTGTATTTATCTAGATTTTGAGCAACACAAGTATTATGATCTCTTGTTCCCCAGTATTCTCTCTTAAACTCTAATAAATTATTGGCTCCATTTCCATCGATAAAATTAATTTTTTTATTTGGAGTTGATGAATTCCTATAAGTTGCAAAATTAATATCTGTTGTCATTTCATCAACTAAAACGGATATCAAATCATTTGCACCTATAAACATTGCATGTGATTTAGGCGCAGCTAAATAAAACTCATAATCATTGGTATTAATTCCGTTTAAATCAGCTATTCCTCTAAATAAGTTCCAATCTTGTGTTGTGTAATCTTTTGTAGTTGACTGATTCCACTTCTGCGCTGTTCCATTTACAGAATTCCAATTTAAAACCTGTGGTAAATTATAAGGCTTAGTGTCACCTTTATTGCTTCCCTCGAACCAACTCTCTAAGTTTCTGTAATCTATAGTGTAATTATTATAATTTTCCATCATAAATTTTGTTCTTAAAGTTGCTCCAGTATTAGCAGGCTCATTAGTGTAGTACCACCCACCCCAATAATGTTTTCGAACCTCTTTAGCATTTTGTGGACTATTTAATATATTTTTATTGTTAAATATATTCTCAAAATAATCTGCTGATATTCCATATCTATTATAATCATTATAATTCGTTGAATTTACTCTACTCATATCATTCTTCGTCCATCTTAGTGGAATCTCTATAATTCCACTTGTATCATTACTGACTAATTTATTTCTATTTGCATTTGCAGCTTGCGGAACAATATAGTTTATAATCATAAAGACAGAAAGCATTACAACTAAAAGTTTATTAATCTTTTTCATATCTACTCCCTCCCCTTACTTACTTTACGTATCCATCAATTATCTCATCTAATTTATCCATCGTCTTATCTGATATTGTGTTATTTATATTCCACTCTTTTCTTAATGCCTCTTTATTTACTTGTATAGCTTCTGAGCTAACATTTACGGAGAAATTCCTATTTTTAAAACTTTCTATATCTTCTTGTGATATATTATTTTTTAATGATATAGACTTTAACAAATCACTAGTACTCTCTCCAGGATTTAATATTTTATTGTAATAATAATAACCATCGTTATCTTTTATCCAATCTTCTTTCCATGTGTTTGAAAAGTTTAATTGCACCTGATTTGATGCTGATGTTGTAAGTTTAGTTACTTTTCCGTTCTCATCTTTTTCTTCGTCCCATTGAGGATTTATTATAACTCTAACTATTACAGGATTTTTTCCTGTATTTTTTATAGATACAACCTTTTTAATCTCCTCATTACGTGATACATCTTTAGCTGAATCTTTATCGAAGTTTTCATTAATTTCTGTGCTTATACTTCCTATTGTAAATTTATTCTTTTTACTTTCTTTACTTGAAAAGTATGCTAATGAAGCAACTGTAGTTGTAAATAAAAGAATTATCCCTAATGTTAATCCTACTTTTTTCATTTTCTACACTCCATTTAATAGTATTTTACTAATAATTTTTATATTTTTTCTTTTTTATAATTAAAAATATTCCTATTCCAATAAGCACACAAGCAAGTCCATATCCGCATATTCCTACATATCCAGTCCTTGGAAGTATATTCTTTACATTGTTTATAGTATTAGAAATATCATTTCCTAGACCACCTTCGTGGCTTTCCTCCTTGGTACTCATCACTTTATCTGGACTATCTGTCCCAATAGCTGTAAAAATCCAATCTATATCTACCTTTTTGTTCTTATACTTATTATCCGTTGCTTTCCCATCTAGAATAACTTTTGCATTTAAAAGTTTTTTCTCTCCTGGTTTGACAGTACCTAAACTTATATTATTTCTTAATCCATTTTCTCCACTTACAGTGCCATGGTATATGTTCTTACTATCATAATTTATTGAAAGATCTAATACTTGACATAAATCTACTTTTTGTTGTGCTCCTACTCTTTCGGCTTTCATAAACACTTCAAAAGGTTCTTTTAAATTATTTTCTACAGTAAGAGTCCCACTTACTGAATCACCAGGTAACATTCCCTTCTTTTCTAGAAATATATCACTGTTGTCTTTTGTATAGATAAAATGAATTCCAGTTTTATCTATTCTAATATTAGAGGGTGGCAACTCTGCTGCCACCCCATTGGTAGTTATTCCTAAAAGAAGTGAAATAAATAGTATGAAAATCTTTAAAGATTTTTTCATAATATCACTCCTTGATTATTCTATTATTTTGCTAACTTTGCTTTTGGTGCTTCTGCTGTATTGGTATCAGTATTAGCTTGTGTTTTACCTTGAATTTGAAGTGATTTTAATTTTTCTGAAACAGCTGATGGTACATCCCCCCATGCTGATGCAAATGCATCATTTGAAGCTTGAACTGATTCTGCTGTTACATCAACTGTAAATCCATTTCCTAAAGCAGATTTTTCTGTGTCACTTGCTAGAGTTACTGAGTCCAATAATCTTGGAGTACTTGATCCTGATTGTCCTTGTGGTGCTAAAACTCCTATATAATAGAAATATCCATCTCCACCATTAAACCATTGGTTTTCTGTAACACTTTTTGTTAAATTTACTTTATTTAATAATATATCATCTAAATCTGTTGAGTTTAATGCTGTATTTACTTCACCAGTAGAGGTTACCCAATTTGGTGATAACTTAACTCTTACGAATTGTCCATAATTTGCTGTACTATCTACTTGTACATCCTTATTTACAGTATCTCCTGGAATCATATTCTTAGCTTGATTTGGATCGAAGTTCTCGTTTATATCTATTCCAGCATCTCCACCCTTATCTTCTGTTCCATTAGCAATTGTGCTAAATGAGTTCTTTACTGTTTCCTTTGATGTAAAATATGCTAATGATCCTATCGCTAATGATGCCACTACTACAACTGCTGCAATTACACTCAATATTTTCTTCTTTTTCATTTGTTACTTCCCCCTATATTGGATTTTTTTTAAATATTTAAGAATTTTTGTAAGTAAGAGCCTTAAAAAAGGACTAATACAGTATATTTGTGAATTAGCCGGTTGCACTACTAGCTCCATATATTCCAAGTGCCCAAATATAGAACATACTTCAAAGCATCTATATTAAATTAATTTTAAACATAAAAAAAACTAATCTATATTTTATCCTTAATAATATAAATTAGTCGGTTGCACTACTAGCTCCATATACTCCAAGTGCCCACATACAGAATATATTTCAAAGCTCCTATATTTTTGATTTTAATAATCTTTCGTTAATTTCATTATAGATATTATCATTTGATATAAAAGAGAGTCAATATGTTTTACACAACCTTTACTAAGTATACATATCATTAATATTTGTTTTAATTTATATATATTTATCAAAATAAAAAAGAAATATAGTAAATATATCTATACTTCTTTTAATATTTTTATATAATTATTTTTTTCTTCCAACTAAAAATGATAGTCCAAATAAAGCTAATATCACAACTAATATTAGAACTAAGTTCTTTTGAACAAACTGAGAAACTTTTCCGAGATAAGGTATGTGGAACATAACCTTTCCTATAACTTGATTTTTCTGAACACTTATTGGATCCACTACATTATTAGAATCACCTTTTGTTATAAATTCTTCTCCATTATTTATAACCTGATTAACTCTATGAGTAGTAATTGTATTGCTATTTCTTCCTGTAAAAGTTATTACATCCCCTACATTTATTTCTTGATCCGTTCCATCTTTTACAACTACTAAGCTACCTGGATTTATAGTAGGTTCCATACTCCCTGTTAATATGTAATATGAGCTATATCCTAATATACTTGGATGTTTTCCTTCTTTTGATCCTATTATATTTATTCCAGCTAAAAATATAACAGCTATTATAAATAAATAAAATATACAATTTCCTATGACTGCTAAAGAACTCTTTCTCTTCTTCATATCTTTACCCCTTTTATCTTATAATTTTATCTTAATATTCATTTATTAGTCCTTCTTTAGTCTATATACATTACTATTTATTGTCAATTCTCTTTACAAATTGTTAAACAACCATACCTTTATTACAAGTAGAAGTTAATTATATTATTAAATTTATTTTTCTTTGACCCTTATTCATATTTAATTATGAAAAAGCAGTTTAGTACGACCATCATACTAAACTGCTTCATATATTTATATTATCTATTTACCCAGTCCCCACTGCTAACTTTAAGGAGCTTATCTATTCTGTTCCTATCAGCTTCCTTATTATATCTGTAGAAATATGCTTTTTCTTTAGCACCATTCTCTAAAGAAACATCCACTATTTCTCTTATATATTCTGAATTTTTATCCTCTTCATTATAATTCTCTAGCTCATCTAATTCTCTCAATGTCTTCTTAAAATCTTTAAGTTCCATTAATTCTCCAACAACCTTACTGTCCCCACAGATAGCTGCTGGATATCCCTTATTTTCTATATGAAACAATTCCCCACAAACTGTTCCACTTTCTGACCCTTTAACCTTACCCTTAAGTAACTTCTCATAGTTGAACATCCCACTTCTAAGGCTTCCATACACAAACACTTTTTCTGTTAGCATATTTCTCCACCTATCGCTTTTATATCTTCATTGTATATAGTACATGCTTCTATTGATAATTCTATCCCCTTTATTATCTCCTCTAATGACATAAATGGTGTATTCTTTTTGTCTATTACTTGAGATGTTACATAAGGGATGTGAATAAAGCCACCCTTAATATTTGGATACTTCTTATCAATCATATATAAAATCCCATACATTACATGATTACATACAAAAGTTCCTGCTGTATTTGAAAGTGTACTTGGTATTCCATTCTCATTTAAGTGCTTAACCATTCCCTTTACTGGTAAGCTTGAGAAATATGCTGCCTTTCCATCTTCTCTTATTGGTTCATCAACTGGTTGATTACCTTCATTGTCTTTAATTCTAAAATCATTAATATTAATTGCCACTCTCTCTGGAGTTATATCAAATCTTCCTCCAGCCTGACCTATTGATATAACAATATCTGGCTTATGCTCTTCTATTGCTTTTTCTATTGCACTTAGTGATTTTTCATAAACAGTTGGTATTATAAGCTTTATTACTTCTGCACCATTTACATTTTCACTAACTCTCATAACTGCTTCTTGCGCTGGATTTATTTTTTCTCCTCCAAAGGGATCAAATCCTGTTAATAATACTTTCATCAATAACTCCTCCTTTGTTTTTCTAAAATTGTACTCTTAAATTGTTTCATAAAAATTCTTTTTATTAGAACAATTTATTAAAATGCTAAGAAATACATTGCAAATATGTGTAAAACCAATAACACTATTGCTGCTGGTGCTTGATATTTTATTACTTCATACTGATTCTTACATTCTAATAATGCTGATGGTACTATGTTAAAGTTTGCTGCCATTGGTGTTAAAAGTGTTCCGCAATATCCAGCTGTAAGTGCAAGTGCTCCAACTACTGCTGGATTTCCACCTTGTGCAAGTACAAAAGGTACTCCAATTCCAGCTGTAATTACTGAAAAGGCTGCAAATCCATTACCCATAACCATTGTAAATAGTGCCATTCCTAGTACATATGCTACAACTCCAAAGAATCTATTATCTTGAGGTACCACACCTGATATATATTGTGATATAACTTCGCCAACTCCAGCTTGTGTAAATAATGCACCTAACGCAACTAATAATTGTGGTAACATACTTGTTGGACCCATTTGATGAAGAAGTCTAGCTCCATCATTTACAGCTTCTTTAGGCTTAGCCTTAGTTATTGCAAATGCTGCTATCATAGCTGCTATTGCTCCTATCCCTATAGCAAATTGTGATGAATTTTTAAAATCTGTAAGTATCATTGCAACTGCAACTGCTGCAAATGCTAAAACCAATGACGGAATAAATACCTTACTCTTTACTCTTTCAGAGGCTCTTTGTCCTTCTTCTTCTGTCGCCATATCATACTTTGCAAAAACAACTTGTTTTGAAAGTGTTAAAAGACTTGATAATACTAATATTCCACCAACTACATTTGCAGGCAACATCTTACCAAATATAAATGGTAATGATATCATAGCCCAAAAGGCTGCTGTAAAATATCTTTTATTTGAATCTATTGTTTTAAATGATTTATATGCTATTACTAACATAAGTAAACCCATTAATACATAGAAAATTTCTAACGCTATATCTATAAATCCTTGCATATCTTATCCTCCCATCCTACGTATAAATTACTTACCGTACTTCTTTTTCATCTTCTTATCATATAAATGATTTTGTAATGCTGAAATTAAGAATGCTACTACTGCCATTATTATACTAGCCTTTGCTATACTTAAAGCTGTAACATTGTATCCAAATTCAGTTAATGTACTTGATATTAAAAGCACGCCTGAACTTCCAGCAAAAAGATTTTGTCCAAAGAAGTTTCCATAATTTTCAGATGCTGCTGATAATGCCTTTATCTTTTCTACATCTTTTTCTTCTATTTCCCCATACTTACTATTTGCAGCTGCTTGAGCCATTGGATTAACTATTGGTCTAACAAATTGGGGATGTCCACTTATTCTTATTGAAAGTGCTCCAGTGATTTCTCTAATTAATGTATAAGCACTTAAAACTCCTCCTGTTGTAAGTTTCCCTAACTTTTTCACTAAATAGATTGCTCTTTGTCTTAATCCATATCTTTCTAATACTCCTATAACAGGTAATGTTAATATAAACAATGAAACTGCTCTATTTGCTACAAAGGATTGTCCAAGTACAGTTAAAATTTCATTTAAATCCATTCCTGCAACTAATCCAGTTGCAAGTCCTGCTACTAAAACTGTAAATAAGGTTTCTACCTTAAACGTAAAACCTAATATTACAATTAAAACTCCAATTAACTTAATCATTAGTTACTCTCACTCCCATCTACTGTTCTACTAATCTACTTTTCTGTTTTTTCAAAAAATTTAATTAATTTATATCTTGTTTAAAATAATATATCATTTTATTTACATTTTCAATATATTTTTAATATTCTATTCATATATTGTCATAATTTATTACACTTAGTGTAAAATCAAATCTATGGTAAAGCATATGTTTATAATTCTAGTATTTTTATTTATAATATAAATTGACTAAGATTAATTAAATAATTTGACTTGGAGGAATATTAATGAAAAAAGTATATTTAGCTAGCCCATTCTTTAACGATGCTGAACTTGATAGAATGAAAAGTGTCCTTAAGGTTTTAAGAGAAGAAAAGGGCTTTGATGTTTTTGCGCCATATGAATTAAAAAGTGATTTAGAATTTGGATCATTAGAATGGAGACATGAAACTTTTAAAGCAGATACTGATAATATAAAAGAGGCTGATGTAGTTGTTGCAATTATAAGTAATGGTAACTATTCTGATAGTGGAACTGCATGGGAATGTGGATATTCATACGCAATCGGTAAGCCTGTTATTATTGTTAACTTAACAGAAAATCCAGTAAACTTAATGATAAGCGATAGTCTACATGCTTATATAGATTCTATAGATTCACTTAGAGCTTATGATTTTGAATCACTAGAAACAAGTAATTATATAGGGAAAGTATTCTAAAAAAATACACCACTTAAATTTAAGTGGTGTATTTTTTACATTTCAACTATTCTTCTTTATTTTTATCTATGTTTCTATATCTCCTTAATCTGTCATTACAAATTTCTCTATCTTCATCATCAAATATATTCTTATACTTCTCATCTAATATTAATCTTTCTAAAGATAATTCTTCCTTATTAGAACTAATTAAAATTTCTAGCCCATTATCATCATCATCTCTAATTAATGATTTAGCTGCATAAAGTGCACCTTTAACATTAATTTTTTGAAGCATATTATCCAATTTATAACCACACTGTAAATCTACTTCCTTATATATCTTTAGCATGTCCCCATATAATTCAAAACTGTTCATAGCTTCCTCCATAATTACTTTAATTTACTATAATATTAAGTATACATTATAACTGAACTTCTTAAAATAATAAAAATTAAGAATTATTTAACAAAGTCTAAGAATTATTTACCAAATATAAAAGAATTATCTAAATGCTATCCCTTTATAACCCTTAGATAATTCTTTATTAAAATATAATTTATTTATTAAATACTAGCCTTTTGAAAATTCGTAGTTTCCTGTTCCATCAAATTCTTCCTGGAATTCTTTTTCTGCATATCCTTCAAAATCCTCTGCAAGTTTATCTAATTTCTCCATAAATTCAGGATCCTTTACCATTAAATCTGCACTAGGGTGTGTAGGTCTAGCTCCTGTAACTTTTACTATTTCTCTAATTTGGTTAGGATTATCAATCATAGGACAAGGCATTAATAAATTTTTATTATATGGCTGTCTCTTTCTTAATTCTTTAAAGTATGGACTTTGGAATGCTTCTACGAGTGGTCTTCCCTTTACATTATCTGTTGAGAAATGTGAGAAAATACAAGGTTCAACATCTTCTTTTGAATTTATATGGCAGTAATATTTTCCTGCAATACATCCTCCAACATATGGTGCATCATTGAAGAAGTCTATAGGGAATATCTTCTTAGTCATTCTAATTTCTCTAGTTCTCTTTCCAAGTTTTAATCTTTGTTCTGGTGTTAACATAAGATCCATATCTTTAACTGGTTCATCTCCAATTGGCATAAACATGAAGTACCATATCATTCTAGCACCTTTTTCTATTAACATATCAATGTACTTATCTGATGTGACAACATCTACATTGTTCTTAGCAGTAGCTGAAGAAACTCCAAATGGTATTCCTTTTTCTCTTAAAAGATCCATACCTTTCATTACAGCATCAAATACTCCTTCTCCTCTTCTTGCTTCTGTCTCTTCTTTAAATCCTTCTAAAGAGAACATTGGCATAACATTACCTAGCTCAGCAAGTTTTTCTGCTAATTCTTCATCAAATAAAGTTCCATTAGTAAATGGAGTAAAGAATACATCATTGTATTTTTTATATATGTCTAACATATATTCATTGAAGAAAGGTTCTCCACCTAGTATTACTATGTAGTATATACCTAAGTCTCTAGCTTCTTTTATTAATCTATCTACTTCCTCAAATGGAATATCATCTTTTTTACTGTAATTAGCTGCATAACAGCCTGTACATCTTAAGTTGCATCTCATTGATGGACTAATTAATATTGTATAAGGAATTTTTGTATCATATTTTTCTCCTTGCTGTTCTCTCTTTGGTATTCCATACCATGTAGCATTTCCAACAAAATTAGCAAAGAACTTAGATAAACAATTCTTATTTGTGTTCTTAAGTATATCTTGAATATAATCATGAACAGATGGTATTTCTTCATAGTATCTTTGTACTTCATTTATTGAATTTCTAGTCTCATCATCTCTTATACCTTTTCTTATTATATTGAAAATTTTATCGACATTTTTCTCTGGATTATTTTCTAATACTTGTATTCCTGCTTTTATAATTGCTTCTTTTGTTCCTTTTTTTATGGTATCTTTAATACCCATAAAATCACCTCTCTAATAAAATATTTCTTTAAAATTGGCACTATAACGTATAAATTCGTCCCAATATATTCCATTGTATTCTTACTAGAAAACAATATCAACTCCTCCCACATAATGTTAATATTAATTTCACTTTATTATTCTTTATTAATTTTTTGTTAGTAAAATGAAAAAAACGATAAGTTTTACTTATCGTTTTTTTTAATTAATCTATTATTTCATTTTCTGATTTCATTAGATTCTTCTCAAAAATCTTAAAAAATGGATAATATATTAATGCACTTAATGGAACCATTAAAAGTACAAATATTACATTTCTAAAATCCATTCCTGATAAATATGCCTGAACAAAAAATGGCGTGAAGGAAGGATCTACAATATATCCTGGTGTTATTATTCCTGTAAGCTGTGCCAAATACCCTAAAGTACATGTAACTATAGGTGTGACTATAAATGGAATACCTAAAATCGGATTAAATACTATTGGACATCCAAAAATTATTGGCTCATTTATACCGCATATTCCTGGAACTAAAGAAAGTTTACTTAATGTCCTTAAATGGGTAGATTTACTTCTCCACATTAAAAATATAAGACCTAATGTATTTCCAGCTCCTCCTGCAATTGCATACCTAAACATTTGTAGATTCATAAGCTGAGTTGGCTGCCCTCCTGAAGCAACTAAATCAGCATTAATACCTGTATTTGCAATACCTAGTGCAAATACAATCGGGAATATTATTGATGTTCCATTAACACCAAATACCCAAAGTATATTACCAAAAGTTATTATAAATAAGAATCCCCAAATATTATCAACAGAGGATAATGCAGGTGTTAATATATTCATAATGTTTTGTGGTAAATTAGCTCCTGTATAATTAATTAATACTATGTTTAATCCATATAAAACTACTATATTTATAAGTAAAGGAAATAATGAGTTTACAAAAGAAGTAACTGCTGGTGGCACCGTATCTGGGAACTTAACTTGCCATCCTCTTTTTTCTATAAATCTTGTAATCTCCACAGATAATAAAGAAATAATAATTGCTACAAATAATCCATTAGCACCTAAAAACTCAGTTGATAACTTTCCGTCTACAACAGGTGCTGAAACCATCAAGAATACAGCGGTAGATATAAGCCCTGACATTGCTGCATTCATCTCATATTCTTTTGCTAGTGAATATGCTATTGCAAAAGCTGTCATCATTCCAACTATCCCCATTGTCAAATCAAATGGCGTTGTTAATATACTATAATTTGCTACAGCGAACTCCTTCCAAGCAAGTAAGAATTTTATAAATATATTTGCAGTATCAGCATTTACTAACTCAGGATTTATTGGTGGATTTGCAATTATTAAAAATATTGATCCTACAACTATTAAAGGTAAAGTCATCATCATTCCTGTTGATACTGACTTTAAATGTATTTCATTTCCTATCTTAGCCCCTATTGGCGATAATATTGAATCTAATCGCATTAAAAGTTTATTTTCTTTCATATGTATGCCCCTTTAACCTTTTTCTATTTTGTTTTATTTTATATCTCCTATAGTAATTTATCTTATAGAAGATATAAAATATTTAAGTACAAATTAATATTAATATTGCCATCCATTATATTTAAATGTTGATGGAACTACATTTTCTGGGTTATATTCTTCTAATATTTTCTCATAACGTTCTTTATAATCATTATCTACTTTCTTTTGTGGAATAACTAAGCTCGCTTCATTTAAGAAATGGAAAGAATCACGTCCCATTTCCGCTCCTCTTACAGTATGCTTATCTAATGCTATATCAGGTATCTCAGGAACTTGTCCCATAGCAAATCCTTTTATGATTATATTCTTTAATAAATCACTTGAACGATCTTTTTCACATTGACATAAATAACGTATTGCATGTATGAAGTATATTGGACGATCTCCATCTGCATAATCAAACTCTTTTCTCATTTGATTTAAATTATTTATAATAATTGATGCATTATTATCTCCCATACCTATATCTTCAACTGTAATTGTAAGTAGTCTTCTCCAAAGTTTATCTTCCATCTGAGGAGAAGTTATGTACATTTCATAAGCAAACTGGCAAGCTTCCTCAACCATTCCTCTTCTGATTGATTTTTGTAGAGCTGAAATAACTTCATCTCCACTTAACCCATTACGTGTCTTAACTTTTGCCCATGGATCTTGAATAAATTTTTTTGTCATTATAAAAACTCCTTTACTTTAATTTATTTGTTTTGAAAATTTTGTATAGTATAATAACCATAAGGTGGTGATATTATGAACATTGAAAATCTTTGCGATAAATACCAACTAGATACCCTTGAAACAAAAATAGTCTCATACCTTTATAATAATATTGATAATTTAAAGAATATTGGTATTCGTACAGTTGCAAAAGATAATTTTACTTCTACATCAACAATATTTAGACTTTCTAAAAAGTTAGGATTTCAAGGATACTCTGATATGATTAATCAAATATCATCCCAAAATGAAGAAAGCTCTAAAAATAATAAATTTGGCTTCTATATGAATGTAACTAATGAGGCATCTGAGAAATTTAATACCTTTTCTACTCTTATGAAAAAATACTCCAATAAACAATTAATGGTTGTTGGACTCGGATTTTCTCAAATGGTTGCAAATTACATAAATGAAAGACTATTAGTGTCCGGATTTCGTAGTATCTCTACTGTTCATATGCAACTTCTTTCAGAAAGTCATAAGGATGAAGTGCTTCTTATAGTAATTTCTGAATCTGGACACACAGCGAGACTTGTAGATATAGTATCTCAAGCTAATAAAAATGGTTTAGATATCATAAGCTTTGTTGGTGATGAGACATCTAAAATAGCTGAATCTTCAACACTAACATTTCCAGTTGAAGGTTATAATAAATTCAATGCCCTTAATAATATCCCAAATACTTTCTTTGGAGAAACCATTCTACTTTTTGAATATTTACTAGCTAATTATTATCAATAGATAATATACCTTGATTATATTATTTATTAGTTTTTATACAATATTATTGGAATTTTAAAAAACGTGTTTTCTATTTGAAAACACGTTTCTAATTATATTTAACTATTTTTATAAATTATTATCCTCTATATGTTGAAGTTCCTCCAGAGATATTTACAACCTTAAAACCGTCTCTAGATAATGCATTACATACTCTACTACTCCTTGCCCCTGATTGGCATATTATGTGATATTCTTTTTCCTTATTTAAATATTTACTTGGATCTGCTAATAATTTATCCATTGGTATATTTTTAGCATAAGGTACATGTTTAACTTTATATTCATATGGTTCTCTTACATCAATTAAATTTATACCTTTTAAGTTTGATTCTATACTATTTACATTTACTGAATTATATTTTTTATTAAAAATTGAAAACATATCTTTTCCTTCTTTCACACATATTATTATATATTCATATATCCAAATATTACGATATATATTTTATAAAAAATTTCTCTTTATTTTAAGAGACTTTAATAAACATTTTATTTGATTTTCATACTTAAAGAATCCTTCGGACATGAAAATGTACATTTTTTGCAAGATATACATTGAGTACTATCAATTAGTCCACCTTTAAATTCACTAGGCTTTAATCCCATTGGACACTTTTTGGCACAAAGATTACATGATACACATGTATTTTTCACTTCAATTCCAGTATTACGACCTCTTAGCTTTGCTATAAATCCAGCAATTGATCCCATCGGACAAAAGTTGCACCATATTCTTTCATTAAATATAATACCTAATGCCACTGCTACGATAGATGTTATTAATATTATTCTATAGAATACAAATCCTATTCCAGACACATCTCCCCAGTTTTTTATAACTCCGCTGGTAAATACCCCTATTACGAATAGAACCATAAAAATTCTAAACATAGTGCTTCTAAAAAATTCAGGTGATTTTTTTCCTTTAGAGATTTTACTTAATATGTTATCATAGAAATTTCCTCTTGGGCAAAAGTTTCCACACCAAAATCTCCCTTTTCCAAATATAGATAACATTATTGGTGCTATCATACACATAATAGCTAGTATACCAAACACAAAATTAAACGGCGCTAGTACTAGAAAGGCTAAAAAAATTACATACCCATACTTTTTATACAGATTCATTCAACACCTCCACATACCCCTATGGGGTATTAATTAGTTTATTATATATTCTCTTATACTGTATGTCAAATCCTAAAATAGGTGATTGTGTATCCTAAACTTAGAAAAGTCTATCTTGAACTTAAATATCCAAGATAGACTTTTTATATCATATTTAACATACTATAAATGGCCCTACTTCTGTATAAAGCAAATCAAGCTTACGCTCATATATATCTTCCATTATTCTTATAAACCTTTTTTCATAATTCTCTTCATTACAATCTATTGAATCTACTATTTTATTATTATTTAAAATTATTATTCTATCTCCATATCTTAGAGCTAAGTTAATATCATGTAATGTAATTAATGTGGTTAAATTCTTTTTCCTTATTAAATCCTTCATAAATTTAAAAAAATCATGTTGTTTAACATAGTCTAAGAATGTATTTGGCTCATCTAAAAGTAATATACTGCATTTTTGAATCAATATTCTTCCCAAATACACTAGCCTTCTTTCTCCACCACTTAACTCTCCTATTAACTTATTTTTTAAATGTAATATATTAAGCTCATTTAATATATCTTCCACAAGTTTATAGTGATCTTTATTTGGCATTTCAAACATTCCAAGATAGGGAGTTATCCCCATAAGTATAATATCTTCCACACTATAATTTTGATTTGTGTGAATATGCTGTGGAATATATGATATTAGTTTTCCTCTCTCTTTATCTGATAGCTTAAGCAAATCCATATCTCCATACAGTATCTCTCCATTATCTATATTATTTAAATTTGCTATTGATCTAAGAAGAGTTGTTTTACCTGCACCATTTAATCCTAAAAGAACAGTAACTTCTCCAGGATTAATCTTTATATTTATATCATCAAGTACTGTTTTATCTCCATATGAAACTTTTAAGTCTCTTATTTTTAGTGATTTATTCATCTCATAACAGCCCCTTTTTTATTAAGAAGATATACAAGAAATGGAGCGCCAAACAATGAAGTTAATATACTTATAGGTATTTCAGTTGTAGTTATACTTCTCGCTACAGTATCTGCAAGCAATAATATAATAGCTCCAACAACCATTGTTAATGGAATAATTTTTGATATATCATCTTTAGCAAATGATTTAACTATATGAGGTGCTAGTATTCCAATCCAACTTATAAGCCCAGCAACTGATACCACAGATGAAACCAAAAGAGTTGCTGCAAATATTGCTATTGTTCTTACATACTTAACATTAACTCCTAAAAGCTTTGCTTGATCATCTCCCATTGTTAATACCTTTAATCTCCATCTAAATAGTAATAATATAACTGTTGATATTAAAACTAATATAAAAACATTTATTACACTTTTCCAATCACTATTATAAAACCCTCCCATTAGCCAAAAGTCTATAGCTGGAAGCTCTTTATAAGGATCTGCAAAGTATTTTATTATCATAATAAAAGAGGATGTTAATGCACCTGTAACTATTCCTGATATAACGAGTGCTAATACTCTATTACTTCTCATTTTTTTAGATAAAATCAATGAAAATATAACTGAGCATATCCCAAATAAAAATGATAATCCTTGTATCATAAATGGTGATGCTGACAAGAATACTATTCCAATTGCAGCACCTAATGAACATCCTGAGCTTACCCCCAACACATCTGGAGATATTAAAGGGTTTTGAAAGATGCTCTGAAAAACCATACCTGATAATGCAAGTGCTGCACCACTAATTATTACTAATAGAACTCTTGGTAACCTTATATTAAATAAAAGATTAGCCTCTTGACCATTACCTGTACTATTAAATATAACCTTAATTATTTCATCCATTTTAATGCTATATCTTCCTATGCATAAAGATAATACTGATAAAACTACCAAGATAATCAGATATGGTAATATTGAGTATTTTTTTATCATAGCCCAATTTCCTTGTCTGTTACTTTTAAATCATAAAATTTATTATAGAATTCTTTAGCATCCTTTTTAAAATCTTCAGTACTATATTTATCTGGATGAAGATTATTTACTATCCAAAGCATACCTAATATTGATGAAGGTGTTGGATAATCCCAAGGCTCCAATGTTGATGGGAATACATATACTTTCTTATTCTTAATTGCATTTACTCCCTTTAATCTATTATCTTTTAATACATCATCCACAGTATATTTTGCATATCCTACTATATAAATAACATCTGGATTGTACTCTATTAATTGTTCTACTGATATATTAGTCCAATATCCTTCATCTATATTTCCTGTAACATTTCTTCCACCTGCTGTATCAATCATATAGTTTTGATACATCTTAGAAGTACAAGTTTTAAGTATATTATCACTTCCTGACAGATATACTGATGGCTTATTCTTTATATCCTTTGTCATATCTTTTACTTTGTCTATTGTGTCATCATAATATTTTAGAAGTTCTTTTGCTCTTTCTTCTGAACCTGAAATCTTTCCAAGAAGCTCTACACAATTATTAAATCCTTCCAATGTTTCTGGCTCTATTGCTACAACTGGTATATTTAACTTTTCAAATTGAGGAATAAAGCTTTTAAGTCTAGTTGGGATAATTACTACATCAGGCTTTAATTTCATGCACTCTTCCACATTAATTTCTTTTCCTGTACCAACTGCTGGTAAGTCTAAGAACTCTTTAGCTACCTTTTTGTACATCTCCCTATTTTTTGCTTTTGCCTCTATTCCAACTACTTTATCTTTTACACCCAAACTAATTAATATTGATGTTGAAATATAATAACTTGATATTATCCGATTTGCATCTCCTTTTATTTCAACCTTTCTACCAAGTTGATCCTCAACGACAATAGTTTTATTATCTGTGCCCTTATTTTTTGAATCATTAGAACATCCTATAAATAACATCATACTCATCATAGATACAAGTATGATGGATATTACTTTTTTAAATCCTTTCATAATCTACTCAGCTCCTTTAATTGATATACCCTTATATAATTTTCTATATCTTCTTGTATTATTTTTCTATCCTCATAGCGTATCTCTTCTATATTTATAACTAACGTATCATTCCTAATTTTTATAGAATTTAAAAATTCGCTATCTTTATCCTTTAAAACACCTAAACAAAATTTTTTACTGCTTAGACAATTATGTATTTCTAATTTGAATTCTTCTGAATCATCTTCTAAGAATCCAATTTCATCTAATAATATAAGAGTAGAGTTTATTTTCATTCTGCTCGTTCTTAGTATGTAAGTACCAAGTATATCAAACGTCTTTGTAACTCTAACACATTTATCATAACTAACTTTTATTGATATTGGACTATATAAATTTTTTCTTTCTATTTCATCTACATATCCATGAAGATAATACCCTTGCATATATCCGTTTATATAATAAGGAAGTGTCCTATATCCTCCATATTTTAAATTAAGATTTCCTAATATCTTATCTATAAGTGTACTTTTACCACAATTTCTTTTTCCGGTTATAAGAATATTTTTATACTTCATATTCTCTCCTTATAATCCATAATTTCAAGAAAGTAGGAAGCTTATAAAACTCCCTACTTCATATAAATTTATTATTTAATCTTATAATTTAGCTATTACTTCAATTTCAATTGGTGCATCCATTGGAAGTTTAGCAACTTGTACACAGCTTCTTGCTGGTGGGTTTTCATTAAAGTATGATCCATATACTTCATTAACTGCTGCAAAATCATTTAAATCTTTTACAAAAACAGTTGTCTTAAATACTTTATCAAGTGATGCTCCAGCAGCTTCTAATATAGCTTTGCAGTTCTCTAAACTTTGCTTAGTTGCAGCTTTTATTTCAGTTTCTAAAACTTTAGTTTCTGGATTTAATGGCAATTGACCTGAAGTATATATTAAATCTCCTACTATTAATCCTTGTGAGTATGGTCCTATTGCAGCAGGTGCATGTTCTGTATTTATTATTTTTTTCATTTTAATTCCTTCTTTCTATTTCTTTACTTTTTTATAAAATGTATTTTTAAGTGGCAGTTCAGTTCTAAACTCACCATCTAATTTGTAATATGCTCCTTGTGCAGCTGGTGCTGTTGGAATACAAGTTATTTCTCCAACACCTTTTGCTCCAAAGGATAATTCCTGAGTATTTTTTTCTATTATTATAGGTTCTATTTCTGGAACTTGAGTTGCTCTTAAAAGTCCAAGTGTACCAAACTTAACCTTTGGTACTGAATTTTCTATAGGATAATCTTCTGTTAACCCATATCCAAGACCCATAGCAACTCCACCTTCAATTTGACCTTCTACATTTTTAGGGTTTATTGCTCTTCCTACATCATGTGCTGCAACTACTTTAGTAACTTTTCCTTGATCATCTAAAATTACCACTTGTGTTGCAAAACCATATGCAACGTGACTTATTGGATGTTCTTTAGAACTACCCATTTTATCTGTGACACCTAAGTATTCACCATAGAATTCTTGTCCTTCTAATTCCTCTAATGAATGATCTCTTAAAGCATCTCTAAGTCTCATAGCTGCAACCTTTGTTGCTTCTCCAGTAAATACAGTTTGTCTTGAAGCTGTTGTAGTACCTGAATTTGGAGTTATTTTAGTATCTGGTGATTCGTATACTATTTGTGATGCTGGTATTCCTAGAACTTGTCCAACAATCTGAACAACAACTGTTCCAAGTCCTTGTCCAATACATGCTGCTGATGTTCTTATATGAACTTTTCCATCAATAACTTTGACTTTACATCTGCCTGTATCTGGTATACCAACACCAACTCCAGCATTTTTAAATGCACAAGCTATTCCAGCTCTCTTTTCATTAGCATAATAAACATCTCTTACAGCTTCTAAAGTCTCAATTAATGCTGTTCCTTCATCTGCTATTTGTCCATTTGGAAGTATTTCTCCTGGTTTTATTGCATTCCTTCTTCTTATTTCAAAAGGATCTATTCCAACCATTTCAGAAAGCTTATTTAGATTACACTCCGTTGCAAAGGCTGATTGTGTAACACCAAACCCTCTAAATGCACCCCCTGGTGTATTATTTGTGTAAAGTGCTTTACCATCTATATCCATATTTTGATAATTATAAGGACCTGCTGCATGAGTACATGCTCTTTGAAGAACCGGTCCTCCAAGAGATGCGTAAGCTCCTGTATCTGCAAGTATTACAGCTTTCATTGCAGTTAACATTCCATTTTCATCACAAGCTGTTGTAAACTCCATATCCATTGCATGTCTTTTAGTATCAACTATAATACTTTCTTGTCTTGGAAGTACCATCTTAACTGGCCTTTTAATAAGATAAGCAAGTAATGCTGTGTGGTGTTGACAGCTCATATCTTCCTTACCACCAAAACCTCCACCAACATACTTAGAGATTATTCTAACCTTATTATCATCAAGACCTAACAGTGATTCTATCTCACGAAGATCATCATATACGCTTTGAGTTCCTGTATAAACTACTATTCCATCACCTTCTGGAACTGCAACTGCACATTCTGGTTCTAAAAATGCATGTTCTGTAAATGGAACCTTGTAATTGTATGTAACAACATACTTTGAATTTTTTATAGCTTCGTCTGCATTTCCTCTTACTAAATGTTCATGAGTTAACAAGTTTCCCTTCTCATGTATCTTTGGCGCACCTTCTGCTAGTGCTTCCTGTGGTGAAGTTACAGGTTTTAATTCTTCATATTCAACCTTTATATGCTTTAAGGCTTCTCTTGCTATTTCTTCTGTTTCTGCTGCAACTAAGGCTAATGCATCTCCAAGATATCTTGTTTCTTCACCAACCTTTATTAATGCAGGGGTATCCTTTTGTATGTGACCTAAATATCTCTCCCCTGGAATATCTTCCGCAGTAACAATCTTAACTACACCTTCAATTTTTTCTGCTTCACTAATATCCATACTCTTTACTAAAGCTCTTGGATATTTACTTCTAAGTGCTACACCATGTAACATTCCATCTATTCTTATATCATCAGTATATTCAGCTACTCCTAATGTCTTATCTCTAGCATCTACTCTCCCCATTCTTTCTCCAACAAGTCCTTTACAAATAACTTTTGGAACTTCTTTATTTTCTCTAAGGATTTCAGCTGCCATCATAATAGCTTTTTCTATCTTTACATATCCAGTACATCTGCATATATTACCAATTAAAGCTTTCTTAACTTCCTCACTTGTTGGATTTAATGTTCTATTGAAAAGTGCTTTCGCACTAATAACCATACCTGGTATACAGAATCCACATTGAACTGCTCCAGCTTCAGTAAATGCATATGCAAATACATCTCGCTCTCTTTCTGTAAAACCTTCTATAGTTGTTATTTCCTTTCCATTGACCTTTTCAGTTGTAAGTATACATGCTTTTATAGCTTTACCATCAACAATAACCATACATGTTCCACATGCACCTTCAGAGCATCCATTTTTAACTGATGTTATATTGCAATCATCTCTTAAGTATTTAAGAAACTTTTTATTTTCATCTACAACTTTCTTTTCACCGTTAAGAATAAATTCAAACATACCTTATCTCCTCTCATAACTCCATTTATTTCTTGAGATATATTGGCCAGTTGGCTCTTTTCCTATGAATTCTCCATCCTTAACCAATTCTTTTCCTCTTAAAAACACCCTTTTTATTTTTCCATTACTTTCAAATCCTTCATAAGGAGTATAATCAACCTCTTGTATACTACTTTCAAAACTAATAGTATCTTTATATCCATCTTCTATTACTAATAAATCAGCATCACTGCCTACCTTAATCTCACCCTTTTTAGGATATAACCCAAATATTTTTGCTGGATTAGTAGATGTTAGCTTAACCATTTCATTTAAAGATATTATTTTATCTTTTACTCCATAGCTAAAAATCAATTCCATTCTATGCTGAACACTTGGTATTCCATTAGGTATCTTGGAGAAATCTATCTTTGCGTTTTCTCTTTTATCTTTATAATTAAATGAACAATGATCTGTTGCAATTGTATCTATTTCTCCTAATTTAATTCCTTCCCATAAAGCATTATTATCTTCTCTACTTCTAATAGGTGGTGACATAACGTATTTAGATCCCTCTAACCCGTCATCTCCTTTAAGCTCATAAAAATCTTTATTTAACAAAAGATAATGAGGACATGTTTCAACAAAAATCTTAACTCCTTCTTCTCTAGCTTTTATTACAGCATCCAATGACATTTTAGAACTTAGATGTACTATAAACACCGGGTAATTAATTTTTCTAGCTATTTTTATTAAAGTATTCACTGCTTCATATTCAACCTCGGAGGATCTTGAGGCTTCATGATACTTTACAGCAGATTTACCTTTACTTATTAAATCATTTATATTTTTTATAATTTCATCTCCATTTTCGCAATGGAATGAAATAAGTGCTCCAAGTTCTTTTGCCTTTTTTAGTGCTTGTTCAATCTCTTCTTCATTTACTTGAAGAGTATCTTTATATGCCATATACATCTTAAAGGATGTTATACCTTGCTTTACCATTTCCTCCATTTCAGATTCAACTTCTTTATTCCATTCACACAATGTCATATGGAATCCGTAATCTGAATAACATTTTCCTCTTGTCTTCTCTTTATAAGTTTCTAATGCATCACTTAATTTTTCACCTCTATGACAGTTTACAAAATCTATAATAGTTGTAGTACCGCCAGCAATCGCTGACTTAGTACCACTTTTAAAATCATCAGATGTTTTTATATTTGGTAGTTCTAGATCAAAATGAGTATGGGCATCAATCCCACCTGGAAGTATGTAGCTTCCTTTTAAATCTATTATTTTATCTCCATCTTTTTCTACAGATAATCCTATAGATTCAATTTTTTCTCCGTCAATTCTTAAATCACTTCTTACTGTCTTTTCGCTGGTTACTATATAACATCCCTTTAGTACTGTTCCCATAACTCATCCTCCTCTTTTACTATTTATATTGAATTGATAATGCATGTTTTGGACATCTTGTTACACATAATCCACATCCAAAGCATTTATCCTTATCTATTACAAGTTCTTCTCCAACTTCAATTGCATCATATACACAACTTACTTTGCATTGTCCACATTTTATACAAGCATCTTGATCAACTTGTGGAGCAATCGCTTCTGTTCTAAATGTTCTATCTTCCATTTTCTTATGAGCTAGTCCAATTATTTCATTAACATCCTTATATCCATGGCTATCTAAGAATTCATCTAACTCTTTAGCAATCTTTCCATATACTTTAGGTCCTTTTAAAATAGCTTCAGTACAAACTTCAACTGCTATAGCTCCTGCCATTAACATTTCAGCTGCATCTCTTCCACAAGTTACTCCACCAACACCTATTATTGGAATATTAACAGCTTGTGCTGCATCATATATATTTCTTATAGCAACTGGTCTTACTGGTGATCCTGATAACCATCCGTATCCAGTCTTACTTCCCATTATTGGATATCCTGATTCAACATCTATTGCCATACATGGTCCAAGAGAATTAATCATTACAAGACCATCTGCTCCTGCTTCTTCTAAAGCTTTTGCTATCTTTTGAATATCTGTATGTGGGCTCATTTTCATAAATACTGGACAATCTAATGCAGCTTTTGCAGCTTTCATAGCTTCAACTATTGGTGTTACATCAGTTCCAACATAGTGAGTTGATAATTCAACGGCATCAGCATAAGGCTTAACAAGTGGAGCAACAATTTTTATTTGATCTGCTGTATATCCCATACTTACTATCATAGGAACTCCAGCTGACTTAGCTTTTTTATACTCTTCTTCTATCCATTGTTCTTTTGGTAGCTCTGACCAAAGCTCTGTATTTAAAAATCCTGAATTTGTTTTTCCCATACATGGTCTTGGTACTGGAGCTGGATCTACTGAAATAGTTTTTGTAACTAATCCACCTGCTCCTCCTTTTACTGCTTCAATACAAAGATCTCCATCTTTTGCTCCTGGGCCTGCTGCTGTAAATATTGGATTATTAAATTTCATTCCTAAAATGTTAACGTTTAATTTTGACATAACACACACTCTCCTCTAAGTTAAAATTATAATTCATCTTTAATTTTATTTATTTCCTTGCATAACTAATTTCTCTTGATCGACTTCTTCTTCAATTTCTTTTATATCTTCTTCTAAAGTTTCTGGCATTGGTTCTTTACTGCCTAAAACATTGAAGAATATATTAAGTATTACAGCTGATAAACTTCCTGTTGTAATACCACTATCAAATATTGTTTCTACCCATGATGGGAAGTTATGATAAAATCCTGGATTTGCAAGTGGTATCATTGCAAGTCCAACACTTACGGCCACTATTACACAGTTCTTGTTACCATCAAATTGAACTTTTCCTAAAGTTCTTATTCCTCCAACTAAAACCATTCCAAACATTGCAAATCCAACTCCACCAAGTACTTGCTTTGGAATTGCTCCTATAATTGCAGCAAACTTAGGTACAAAACTTAATGCTAAAAGTATTATTCCTGCATATACAGCAACAAATCTTGATTTAATACCTGTTAAGCCTACTAAACCTGTATTTTGAGCAAATGGAGTAATTGGGAATGTATTAAAGAATCCTGCAAATAATGTTGATATTCCATCGGCTGTTAAGCCTTTTCTTATGTTATCTTCAGTAACTTCTTTATCAGTCATTTCATGAATAGCAATCATATTTCCAACTGATTCAGTCATTAAAACTAGCATTATTAATACCATTGAAAGTACCGCTGATGGATCAAAAGTTGGCATTCCAAATTCTAAAGGAACATTTATACTAAACCACCCGGCACTACTTACTGCACTAAAATCAGCCATTCCAAATACCATTGCAATTATTGTTCCTATAACTATTGCAAATAAAATCGCAGCACTATTCCATATACCTTTTAAGTATTTAAACAATAGTAATGTTATTACTAATACAGCCATTGAAAGAGCTAAGTCTTTTGGTTCTACTGCTTGTACCTTGCTATTAGTTATCCATTTTATACCTACTGGCATTATGGATATACCAATTACTAATACAACAGTACCTGTAACAACTTTTGGGAAAAACTTTATTAGTTTACCAAATATCGGAGCAATTATTAAACAAAATAACCCTGCTGCAATAACAGCTCCAAATACATTTGTCATTGCTAAATCTTTGCCACCAGATGTACCTGCAATTATTGCAAGTATTCCTGAAACAGCAGCAAAGCTTGTACCTTCTATTATTGGTATCTTAGCTCCTGCAAGTTTTTTTATTCCCATTGTTTGAATTAGTGTTCCTATACCAGCCATAAAAAGACCAGCACTTATAAGAAATACTATTTCTGTATGATTAAGACCTGCCGCTTCCCCTACCATAAGTGGAACTGCAACAGCTCCTGCACACATTGCCATAACATGTTGAAGTGAAAATATCCAAGCTTTTGAAAATGGTATTTTTTCATCCACTGGAGCTACATTTTCGTTTTCATTCTCCTCTCTCATAACACACACAAATCCTTTCGCTAGATTCTATTCCATAACTTGCTACAAACCATCCTAGATTCAGCTAAAATCTCATCTTCATTTACATTAAGAGGCTTACCGTCTTTAACTAAAACATTTCCATTAACTATAGTCGTATCCACAGATTTACCCATCATTCCAAATAGAATGTGTGAATTATAATTGATTCCATTCATCGGTGTTAATGGATTATAATCTACTACTATCACATCTCCTACTGCACCTTTTTCAATTATTCCAAAAGTTCCATCAAAGTGTTTCTCTGCAATTTTTCTATTATTTTTAAATAGCATCATTGGAGTTTCACCCCAAGCTACTGATGGATCTTTTAAATGATGTTTATGAATTATATTTGCAACTTTCATTGATTCAAACATATCTGATGTATAACCATCTGTTCCAAGTCCAACAGTTATACCTTTTTCTATAAGTTTAATAGCTGGTGATACTCCAACTGCATTACCCATATTAGATTCTGGGTTATGAACAACTGTTGTACCAGTTTTTAGAATTATATCTTGTTCATTATCATCTGCATGAATACAATGAACTGCGATTGTCTTTTCCCCTAATATATTGAATTTATTTAATCTTTCTACTACTCTCATCTGATGTTCTTTTATGCATTTTTCTTCATCTGCTAATCCTTCTGCAACATGAATATGATATCCACAGTCTAATCCATCTGTTGCTTTTGCACACTTTTCTAATGATCTATCTGAAAGTGTAAAACTAGCATGCATTCCAAACATTCCAGATTTCATATTGCTATTGCTTTCCTTGCAATGCTTTATGTAATCTACATTTTCTTTTATACCCTCTATTAAAGCTCTTTCTCCATCTCTATCAGATACTTCATAACAAAGTGAAGTTCTTATTCCAAGCTCTTCTGCTACCTTTCCTATAGTAAACAGACTTCCTTCAATTGCATTAGGACTTGCGTGGTGATCAAAAAATGTTGTAACCCCGTACTTTAAGCTGTCCATTAATGTGCTATATGCACTGTATTTTATATCCTCAAGAGATAAATTCTTATCAAGTCTCCACCATAAATTATTTAATATATCTAAGAAATCCTTTGATGTAGGTCCATCTAAATTCATTCCTCTTGCAAAAGCACTATAAATATGACCATGTGTATTTATAAGTCCTGGCATTATAACCTTATCCTTTGCATCTATATACTCACTCTTTTTATACTTTTCTAATATGTCTTTAGTATTACCATAGTCTACTATCTTTCCATCCTCTATAGCCACAGCTCCATTTTCTATAAATGGAATTTCTTTGTTTTGAGTTACTAACCTTCCATTACCTACTACTAACACACAAATTCCCCCTATTTTTTTCTTAATACCTTACCTGCTTTTATCTTTTTATACTCCCCATTATCTATTACTACTTGACCATTTATGATTACATAATTTATTCCCTCTGGGAATTTAATTGGATCTTCAAAAGTTCCAATATCCTTAACTTCATCCTTATTAAACAAAACTATATCTGCGAAGCATCCTTCCTTAAGAAGTCCTCTATCTTTTATGCCAAATGCGCTAGCTGCTTTACTTGTCATTTTCATAACTCCTTCTTCAAGAGTTAACACACCAAGATCTCTTACAAATCTTCCAAGTATTCTTGGGAATGATCCATAAGCTCTAGGATGGGGTCTTCCAGCTAAAAGTCCATCAGTACATACATTTTGTTCTGCAAGTTTCATAAATTTGATTATATGTTCTTCCATTCCATAATAATCAACCATTCCTACTGCATTTTCTTCTTCAAGTAAAAGATCAAATGTTGCATTGTAAGGATCTTTGCCTCTAAGCTTTCCAAGTTCTATTAAGTTTTTACCTATTGCATCTTCATTTTTCTTATTTCTAACTGAAGTTACATATATGGCATCAAGTCCAGCAAAGTCAACAAAGTTGTCCCAGCCTTCAATCCCATGTTCCATATCATAAATCATCTTCTCTCGCATCTCTTCTGATGCAAGTCTTTCCATAAGCTTATCTGTTCCTCCATCATGAGCCCATGGTGGTAATATAACACCAAGCATTGTGCTTCCTGCTGCATATGGATATTGGTCAAAAGTAACTCTTATACCTTTTTTCTTAGCTTCATTAAATAATTCAATTACTTCATCAATATACTTCCAGTTCTTCTTACCACATACTTTAAAGTGTGAGAAGTGAACTCTTACCCCTGACTTTTCTCCTATCTCAATTATTTCCTTCATTGAAGATATAATAGTATCTGCTTCACTTCTTTGATGTACTACAAATACTCCATCAAACTCTGCAACAACTTTACACATTTCTATAAGTTCTTCAGTGTGAGAATAAGCACAAGGCATATATATAAGACCTGTTGATAATCCATATGCTCCAGCTTCCATCTCTCTTCTTGTGATTTCACACATCTTCTTTATATCTTCTTTAGTTGCGGGAACATTTCCGAGTCCAAGAACTTCCATTCTTACATTTCCATGAGGTACTAAGTATGCTTCATTTAAACCTACCCCATTGTTTTCCATCATTTTTAAATAGTTATCAGTTATCTCATATTCCCAGTCAATCTCATCTGACTCACCATCTAATCCTGCTATATTTTTTCTCCAAGGTGAGATATATTTTTTTGGCAATGGTGCCATTGATATTCCATCTTGTCCTAATAATTCTGTAGTAATTCCTTGTCTAATCTTTATTTCATTAAATGGATTTTCTAATATCTTAAGGTCACTGTGTGAGTGAGTGTCAATAAAGCCTGGGGCTATAACTAAGCCCCTAGCATCTATTGTTCTATCTATATTATCTTCACAAATTTCATGTCCTATTTTTTTAATCCTCTCATCACAGATCAAGATATCTCCAATGTATCCTTTATTGCCACTTCCATCAGCTATAAAACCATTTTTTATTAATATCTTCATCCTAAAAACCACCTTTTATTTGTTATAAACAGATTCTAATATTCCATAATATCCTTCTGCTCCAGTGAATAATTGATCTAATTCTATATATTCATCAATTGTATGAGCTAAATTTTCTTTTGATGGTCCAAAACCAATTGTTCTTATTCCTGCTTCTCCGGCATAATGTGAACCATTTGTGCAGAATGAGTATTGAGTTATTTCTGGATTTATACCAGCACGTTTTAATCCATTAAATGCAGCTTGTACAAATTCATCATCTTCACTATATAGCCAAGCTGGGAAGAATCTTTCACCTTCAATTACCTCTCCTGTATAACAAGTTTCTCTACCTATTGCATATGAAACCTTAGCATTAAGCTCTTTATCTTCTTTCATAAGATCATCTACTATCTTTTTAATTGGAGCTAAAACGCCTTCTTTAGTTTCACCAACTAAAAGTCTTCTATCAAAAGTAGCTCTGCAGTAATCTGGGACTACAGATGCACCAGGATATGGTGATGATTTTATATCAGTTAATACAAGAATTCCTTTTCCAAGTACATCATGTACAGGAGTTTCTATATCTTGAATCTTTTCAATAATCTTTGACATCTTATATACTGCATTTATTCCCTTTTCTGGATTAGCTGAATGAGCTGGTTTTCCGAAAGTTTCAATAACTATTTCTGCTCTTCCTCTTTGTCCAATCTTTAAATTTAATTCTGAAGATTCACCAATAACCACATAATCTGGCTTAACAGCTTCACTTATCTTTCTAGCTGATACTCCTTCAAATATTTCTTCATGAACTACACCTGCAACAAATATATCTCCTGCAAAATCCTTTTTAAAATCTTCTGCAAAGTAAGCTGCTGCTGCTATCATAGCTGATGTTTGTCCCTTCATGTCTGAAGCTCCTCTACCATATATCTTTCCATCAACTATTTCTGCTCCAAATGGTGCATGAGTCCACTTTGAATCATCTGGTACTGGAACAGTATCAATATGTCCATCAAAAAGTATTGTTTTTCCTGGTTTACTACCTTTTATATGTCCAATTACATTTCCATAACTATCTACAAAACATTCATCGTATCCTAATGCTTTAAATTCCTTCTTTATTGCTTCTACTACTTTACCTTCTTCACCTGAAACTGATTGATTTCTGATTAATTCTTGGCATAATTTAGTTAAAGTTTCTTTTCTTTGATTATTAAGCATTTCTTTATTCCTCCTATAAACCATTTATTATCTATTAGCATTCACTATTCCAAACTATTTCTCTATACTTTTCTGGGTCAGTATCTCCTTCAGTACTAAATAAAAGTACCCTTGAGTTTTCATCAAGTTCTAGTGCTTCTTTTAAATCTTTATAATCTTTATTTGTCATAATTTCATATAGAAGACCTGTTGTAACAGCTCCTGATTCTCCTGATGTTACTTTAGTATCTCCTTTTAATGGGTTTCCAAGTATTCTCATACCTTTAGCTGATACCCAATCTGGACATGATACAAATGCAGTTGAATGATTCTTTAAAACTTCCCATCCAATTGTATTTGGTTCTCCACAAGCAAGCCCTGCCATTATTGTTTGCATATCTCCTCCAACAAATCTTGCTTCTCCATCATTTGCAATAGCTGATTTATAGAAACAATCTGCTAAATTTGATTCAACTATAACAGTCTTTGGACACTCATCACCAAATTCTGATGCAAAAAATCCTTGAACTGCACCTGCAAGTGATCCAACGCCAGCTTGTACAAATATATGTGTTGGTTTAAGCACTTTGATAGCATTTAATTGATCTAATGCTTCTAATGCCATAGTTCCGTATCCTTGCATTATCCATGCTGGAATCTTTTCATATCCTTCCCATGCAGTATCTTGTACCATTAATCCATTATGATCATCTGCATATTTTGCAGCTAATCTAACTGCATCATCATAGTTCATATCAGTAATACTAGCTTCTGCACCTTCTGCCTTTATGTTTTCTAATCTTTGAAGTGATGATCCCTTTGGCATATATACAACTGATTTTTGTTTTAATCTATTAGCAGTCCATGCTACTCCTCTTCCATGATTACCATCTGTTGCTGTAACAAATGTAATATCTCCAAGTTTTTCTCTAACATCATCTGAAGTTAATCTTTCATAAGGTAAATCTTTTATATCTTCTCCTAATTTATCTGCTAAGTATCTTCCCATAGCAAATGATCCACCAAGTACCTTAAATGCATTTAATCCAAATCTATAAGATTCATCTTTTAAATATATTCCTTTAAGTCCTATCTTTTTAGCTAAATTATCTAATTCAACTAATGGTGTTTTATCATATTCTGAAAAACTTTCATGAAAGTTTTTTGCTTTTGATACTTCATCTCTACTTAAAAATTCTATACACCCTTCTTTATCTGTCTTTGGTAATGTATTTAGTTTCCATAATATTTTTTCCATAACGTTTCCTCCCTATAAGCTTTTATTTATTAATACTTATTTAAAGCAATATCTATGCCAATTTCATGTAGTTATTTTTCCATTAATTCTTACTATTTTATTTAAATACTCAACCTTCTGTATATGTTTACAGATAGTTGTATAGCAACTTTAACTTAACATAATCATTATTTATCAAAATGATAAAAGGATTATCATTTTGATAATCCTTTTGATTTATAAAGCCTGATAGTTATTTTATTAACAAAATAAGCAAGTCTAATTATCATTTTGATAACTCTCCTTGCTTATATGTTTATTGCTCACCAATTTTTCTATATAATGTAGCAATACCTATTCCTAATTTTTTTGCAGCCTTCTTCTTTCCAGCCGTGTCTCTCCCATAAATATCTAATGCTTTATTTATATAATAACTTTCTATATCTTTAAGCTTTTCTATATCCTTAGAGTCAGAAATTATGTTATTCACATCACTTTCTTTTCTATAATCTAATATAGTCTGAGGAAGCATATCTAAAGTAACAATACCATCATCTCCACTTAAATTTACCATGAATTCAACAACATTCTCTAATTCTCTAACATTCCCTTTCCATTGATATAGCTTTAACCTTTCTATTACATCATCCTTTACAGTATGAACATACTTATTAAATATCTTATTATATTTTTTTATAAGCCCATACATAATAAGTTCAATATCTCCATCTCTTTTTCTAAGTGGAGGTACCTCTATTGGTATAACATTTAATCTATAATATAGATCTTCTCTAAACTTACCTTCTTCAACTAATTTCTTTAAATCCTTATTAGTAGCTGCAACTACTCTTATATCAAGATTTATTAGTTGATTTGAACCGATTTTAACTATTGTTCTTTCTTGAAGAACTCTAAGTAATTTTACTTGAAGATATAGCGGCATGTCTCCAATCTCATCTAAAAATATTACGCCTTTATTTGCAAGCTCAAATTTACCTACACGTCCACTTGAACTTGCTCCAGAAAATGCACCTCTAACATACCCAAACAACTCACTTTCAAGAAGACTTTCAGGTATAGCACCACAATTTATAGCTATAAATGGTTTATTCTTACGGCTTCCTTCTGCATGTATAGCCCTTGCTACTAACTCTTTTCCTGTACCACTCTCCCCTGTAATTAAAACAGTTGACTTTGAATATGATATCTTTTTTATTTTTTTCTTAAGTTGTCTCATGGATGTAGAATCTCCAACAATTTCATCACAGTTTATTTTATTGTTCCCATGAGTTAAATTCACAACTTCATCTTTTAGATGCTTCAGTTCATTAAAAATAACTATCTTCTCACAATGGTTTTTATTTATATAGTTGTGTATTATCTTACCAACCACCTTATATGGAATACCTCTTATGTATAGCTCAAATATATCTCCTCCTGGAAAATAATCATCTGTCTCTTCAACTCTTATATATTCTCCTACTATTCCCGGTCTTAAATTTAGCATTTTAAGAGCTTTATTATTTATTATTTTTATATTATTTAAGCTATCTATTGTTATAATTCCATCATCTACAGAGTTTATTATTTGTTTAAAGAAATCTAAATGCTTTTTATTCGTCAATATCTCATTTTGTTCTATCAATTTTATAGCTATAAATTCAGATATTTGTTCTAAAAAGCTCATAATTGTCTCAAAATTTAATGTTAAGTGCTTCTTTTGTTCCTCTGTAGAACATACAAGACCTATTATCCCAAATGTAGCACTATCATATTTTATTGGCACACAGATTTCCATATACTCTTTACATTTACCTCTATTCATACAATCTCTACAAAGAAAATTTTCTCCTGGATCTTCTATAATTTTTGCCTCTCCTGTATATAGAGCCTCCTTATATACATAACCTGCAGATTCAATATTTTCTCCTACTCCATCCTTATATATCCCTGTACCTGCTATTCTTTGCATATTATAATCAACAATTTCTACATCTAACTTTAATATATTTGATAATAAATTTGCGTATTTATTTACTACATCTGAAATATCTATTAGATTTATCTGCATCATTATGCTAATTCCCCTTTTCCATATCTTTTATAGAGCGTTCTTTTTCACATCTTGTAAATGCTCTAATCTACCATTATTCTTTACTAATAATATTTCTGATAAAATACTAACAGCAATCTCTGCCGGAGTACCATCTGATATATCAAGTCCAATTGGAGCATGTATACCTTCAATTAATTCATTAGAAACACCTTCATTTAATATTGCTTCTTTTAGCTCTAAAATTTTCTTCATACTTCCAACTACGCCAAGATAATTATAATTTTTATTAATTAGTTCTTTTGTCCAATAAGTATCACTCTTATGTCCTCTAGTTACAACTATTATATAGCTATTATCAAAACTTATATTACTTAAGCCTTCTATACTATTCGTTACTATAAACTTATCAATATTCTTAAAGGCATCATAATCCTTAAATTCTTCTCTATCCTCAATTACGATCCTCCTAAAATTCATACTATCAGTTAATCTACATATGCTCTGAGATATATGCCCACCACCAAAAATAATAAGATTTGGTTTTGGTTCAAATACTTTTATATATCCATCTACAGCTCCACCACACGCCATTTTAACCTTTCCGCTTTCATTTAGGTTATAAGCAAATTTCTCTCCTTGTCCACTTTCCAAGCATTTTACTGCACTTTCTATAACTACATATTCTATTTTTCCGCCCCCTATAGAACCAACTATTCTTCCATTCTCATCTACACTCATTAAAGATCCATTTTTTCTTGGTGTTGATCCATTAGAGGCTGTTATAGTGACCAATGCCATCTTTCTTCCACTTGATAACCCCTCAATAATACTCTTTAATACTCTTTCATCCATTACTTATTCCTCCTTTGCTTTAACATCATTACACTTTCTAAAACTGCCCCACCTATACACCTTGCTTTATCTGAAATTAAATCACAATTTTTCTTTTGATTAATTCTTGGATCTATATCAGCTATTTTAAGCCCCTCTTTTACATAAAATCCATCTCTTATCATACCTCTTATTACCCCAGTTAACGAAGCTTTTACATATGAATTACCAACCATGCATATATTTTCGCCCTTTTCTACAATACTTCCAATATCTTTAATTATTCTAATATTCCCTTTACAAGGAGAATATATAACTCTCTCAATTCCAAAACCCTCTATTATTCCTGGAACTCCCGTATTCTTTGCAGCTGATCCATCAGATATTAATCTACCTAGGTTGTGCCCCCTATTTGTCTCAACTACTATATCAACATCTACCCCTGCTTCATATCCTGGTCCTAGCGCAATAGTTATATCTGCCATATCCTTATTTGTTCCTATATTTCTTTTACAAAGGGTTGCATCAACAACTGCCATAGGACTAATTTTTTTTATTATTTCACCAGAAGTATCTTGCATGATACAAACTTTATCCGATTCTAATATACTAAATATTTCATCATATGAATCTGCTCTTTTTGCAATGACATCTTCAACTTTAAATTCTTTTTCATACATGGCCTCACTTAAGCAAACCTTTCTTCTTATGGACGTTGGCTTTTCTATCTCTAAGGCTATAACTTTAAATCCAGCTCTATATAATTTTTGAATTGCACCAGTAGCAATGTCTCCGGCACCTCTTACGATTATTATTTCATCCATTGTATTCTCCCTTCATATAATTTAATTAATTCTTCCAGCTCTTCTTTAGTGTCAACATCAAAAAATTCAGTACTTGAATGAAAGTTTAAGAAAGTTACCTTATCCCAATTATTTCTTATAACAGGTCTTCCACCAACATCTCCATGCAAAGACATTAATTCATCCCTAAATTCCCCTGAAAATATCACAGGACTTTTATTCCTTCCATGAACTTTCGGAACTACTATACCTCCATTCCTGTTAAACGTTTCCACAAGCCTTTTTATTGTTTTTCCCTTTAGTAAAGGCTGATCACCAGTAAAAAACATATATCCATCACTCAAAATTGATGATTTCTCTAAAGAAAGTCTTATGCCTTCACTCTGCCCATAGCTAGCATTCTTATTATATAAAGTAGATATACCATGCTTTATTGCAATTTCTTTTACTTTAAGATCTTTATAAACTAAAATAACTTCTTTAAATCCTACAGACTTTACTGTCTCTATTACCCATTCAACTAAAGGCTTACCACAAAAGTCTAATAGGAGCTTATTTCTTCCCATTCTTTTACCTTGTCCAGATGCTAAAATTACTGCTACTATTTTAGGTCACCTCCACCAGAAAGCATAAAATACTCTTTTCTTTTTAAACTTCCACCAATAATCTTTAATGAATCTTTGTTTTTTCTATTTAATACTTCAAGCAATTTCCATGCCATCTCTTTACTTTTTTCATCTTCAAGTCTATTTAAAAATAATATTTTCTCGCCTACTGAATCTTTAAATAATCCATTTGAATTTATTATTATATCTGATATTACATCTAATGTTATTTCATCTCCAATTTTTGTTTTGCATATATTATTGAATTTTTCAATTCTATGAATATTCTTATCTATTATCTTCTCTCCAACAATATGTAATGGAATTATCCCCACAGTTTTAGTAGTTTTGTTAAGTATTACAGGTTCACCCTCTCTCCATCCTTTAAGAGATTTTTCTTTTGATCCATCACTTTCAAGTAAAACGTAATCAAAAGAATTAACATAATTATTTATATGTAAGTTTCCTCCACTAACTTTATTATCTTCTATTATCTTTTCAGCTATAAATGTTCTTCCATTTTTTATTTTTACATCCTTATCCTTCTCCAAACAAAAGAAATAATCAACCTCTCTTTTTCCCGGATATAGCATTTTTGTTGTAGTTGATATAAGTACCTTTTCCTCAATAAGCTCATTAGCTAAATTATATATAAAGGTTGTTTTGCCCCCTGAACCTACAACAGATATAACATCTCCTTTTTTCGTATCAATTAAATCAATTAAATACATGTTTACATCTTGCCCCCTTTTTTATTGCAAATTACAAATATAATCCTATTTTATATTCTAAATGAATATTTTTCAATTATTTCAAATTATGAAAAATAACAGAATATAATGAAGGTTTTACTTCATTTTTAATTTTAATAGTATTTTGAAATATTTTCATTTTAAAATTATTCTAGTAGATTTATTAACATATTACACTCTATTTAATAATTAAATTTAATGTTGATTTTAAAGGAATTGATTTAAGTCATAAGAGAGAAAAAATAGAGTTAGATGCAACTCTACATTATGTGAAAATCATAATTTTTTCGATTTATCTGAACCTATAAGAAAAACTACCAATGAACTATATAGTATATTAATAAAAACTTTAAAAGAAAAGTTAGATAAAGTGTATTCAGAAAATAATAGCCTTATTTATTAACTGCTGTTGTTACTGCATCTTCATAGGTATTAAAAGGAGCATCATCTAATGAATATGCTAAATATCTTGATTTCTTAAGCGTTATTTCTTATGACTTCCATGGAGACTGGAATGAATTTGTTGAAAACTTAACTAATATGATAATGACTATACTTGCTATGGATTAAGCTTTGTTTCTCAGGAGTTAGAAATATAACATTTAATGGTGATAAACCAGTAGGCAGTTATATCTAAAATCCAATAACTTAAAAATATTAACTCAAAGAGAGGAATCTATCTCTTTTATTTCTTTATTAAATATATTAAATAGGAATTTATTTCTTGATCTAATACTTATAATTTATGGTAATACTAGTATCATTATTTATTTTAATAAAACATTATTTAATATTAAAGGAGGTACTATGAAAAATTTTATAGTTAGAGGAACTCCGTATTTTCCTCAAGAATTAAAAAATATAAATAAATATAAAAAACTTGATAATGATATAAATGTTGATGTAGTAGTCGTTGGTGGTGGAATAACTGGAGCTCTTTGTTCTTATTATTTTAATAAAGAAGGTATATCTGTAGCTCTTGTCGAAAAAGAAAACGTCGCAACAGGTTCTACTTCTATATCTACTTCTCTACTTCAATATGAACTTGATGAACAAATAGCTGATTTAGAAAAAAATTCTGATTTACCAACTATATTAAAAGCTTATAAATTTAGCGAGAAAGGACTTAAAGAACTAACCGCCCTAATTAAAGAAGCAAATATTGACTGTAATTTTAAAAAACATGATTGTCTTTTATATACTGATGATAAAAATAAGTCAGATATTCTTCAATATGAATATGAGCAAAGAAAACATGAAGGCTTTAATGTTAAATTTTTAGATAAGAATACTTTAAAAGACTTTAAATTTTCATTTCCTATTGAATCTGGTATATATTCATATAATGGTGGTGCAGAATTTAATCCAGTTAAATTCACGCATAATCTAATAAAATATCTTAACAATAAAGATGTGCCTATATATGAAAATACAGAGATTATTGATTATAGTCATTTTGATGATTATGTAATTTTGAATACATCAAACAATCAAAGCATCACTTGTAAGAAGGTAATAGTTGCAACTGGATATGATATTAGTCTATTTACTAGCAAAAAATTTGCTACTATGTATACATCATATAATATTGTAACTACTCCAGTAGATAAAATTAATGGTTGGAATAATAATTGTCTTATAAAAACATGTGAAAATCCATATACATACCTTAGACGAACATTAGATAATAGAATTATCATAGGTGGAGAAGATACTAGATTTATTCCAGAATTTTTAGAAAGTAGTGTTGCAGAAATGCAATATAAAAAATTAAAGGATAAATTATACTCTATGTTTCCTGATATATCATTTGATATAGACTATAAATATAATGGAACATTTGCAAGTACATCTGATAATTTACCTTTCATAGGTCCAGATATTAAAAACAAAAATATTTGGTACTGTTTAGGCTATGGTGCTAATGGCACTTTATTTAGTGTAAATGGTGCTAAAATGTTAAGTAAATTATATAAAGGTGAGGTAAGTGAAGACTTATCACTTACCTCATTAGATAGATAATTCGAGTGGATTTTATATCCACTCTTCTTTATATCAAATAACTATTCTTTGAAACTAGTAAGCTTTCTTCCAATAATCATTTTAATATTATCAATATTTTATTTAATTTTTAAATATAGCTTTATCTATATTTACATAAATACTTTCAACAGTATTTTTAAATAATCTTTTATATACGTAATTCATTATTATTACAACAACAAAACCACCAATAACATCTAATGGATAATGATTTCCAACGTATATTCTTGAAATACCAACTAGAATTGATAATATAGTCAATATATTTCTAAGTACTTTACTATACTTTCCAAGTCCTAATGCTATACTAAATGTTCCTATAACATGATCACTTGGAAATGATGCATTTTTAGAATGTTGTACAAGTAGATTTACATTATGATCTGCAAAAGGTCTGTTTACATAATACACACTACCTATTATAAAACTTACAAATAAATTTATTATTGTAAATACTATAGTGCTAACTGCCACCTTTCTACATTCTATATCTCTTCTGCTAATACCAAATAAATATAGCAAAATAATAGCTAGTACAAAAAAATATGGTAAATATTTCGAACAAAATATCATTATGCTATCTAAATATAAATTTTTATCAGCTAAATTGTTTATTGATCTAAAAACTTCTAAATTTAATCCCATCTTTAGTTCCTCTCTTGAATATTATTACTCTTCTTTAGTTTTCCTTTTGAATACTATCAGTATCTTCTTTAGCTCTCCTTTTAAATATTATTAATATTTAAAGTAACTTTCCATACTTTCTTATATATAATTTCTTAACACAAGTAACTAATACCATATAAGCAAGTATTGTAATTGCTAAATATAAGAAATAAACAGGTGGCATCTCAGCCATTTGAACTAATTCACCTAATGGTGTATATGGAATAACTGTGCCAACAACTATTGCTATAATTGTAAATAAGCATACTGACTTAGAAGCTCTACTTTGTATGAAAGGAATTTTTGGTGATCTTATCATGTGTATTACTAATGTTTGAGTCATTAATGATTCTATAAACCATCCTGCATTAAATGCAGCTACAAACAATACATTATTAACACCTGGTGCTCCATATGAACCTCCAGCAATGCTTGGACATATTACAAAGAATAACAATGCATAAGTGGTAATATCAAATATTGAACTTGTTGGTCCAAACCATACCATAAAGCTTCCAATTGATGATGCATCCCATTTACGAGGTTTCCTTAAATATTCTTTATCTACATTATCCCATGGAATTGATATGCATGAAATATCATAAATAAGGTTTAATATTAAGATTTGTATAGGAAGCATAGGTAAAAATGGTAAAAATGCACTTGCCACTAATACACTAAACATATTTCCAAAATTAGAACTCGCAGTCATCTTTATATATTTAATGATATTTGCAAATGTTCTACGACCTTCAACCACACCTTTGCCAAGTACCATTAAATTCTTTTCTAGTAGTATAATATCAGCTGATTCCTTTGCTATATCTACAGCTGTATCTACAGATATCCCAACATCTGACTTCCTCATAGCAGGGGCATCATTTATCCCATCTCCCATAAAACCAACAACATGTCCATTACTCTTTAGAACAGACACTATTCTAGCTTTTTGACTTGGTGATAATTTTGCAAAAACATTTGTGTAAGTAACAGCTTCCTTTAATTCATCATCTGTCATTTCTTCAACTTCTGATCCTAAAAGAATACTTCTAACATCAATTCCAACTTGCTTACATACATATTTAGTTACTTTTTCATTATCTCCAGTTAAAACTTTAACTTCAACACCGTAATCATGTAAGAATTCTATAGCTTCTTTTGATGATTCCTTTGGTGGGTCTAAGAAACTTATATATCCCATAAGAACCATATTACTTTCATCAGCCACAGAGAAGCTTCCTTCTGGTGATGGATTATTCTTTTGAGATACACCGATTACTCTCATTCCATTTGCATTAAGATCACTAACTGTTTCTAATATCTCTGATCTTAATTCTTCAGTTAAAGTAACTATTTCACCTTTATATTCTGCATAAGAAGATATTTCAAGCATTTCTTCTATTGCACCTTTTGTTATTAATTGAGTTTTACCCATCTCATCCTTTAAAACTACTGACATTCTACGACGTGCAAAATCAAATGGTATTTCATCTACCTTTTCATATTTATTACTTAAATCCTCAAATCCTTCTTTATCTCCATATTGAAGTATTGCAACATCAAGTAAATTTTTAAGTCCTGTTTGGAAATAACTATTTAAATATCCATGTTTCAGTACTCTAATATCCTCATTACCATGAATATCAAGATGATTTTCAAGTATTATCTTATCTTCAGTAAGTGTTCCTGTTTTATCTGTACAAAGTATATCCATAGCTCCAAAATTTTGTATTGAATTTAAATTCTTAACTATAGTTTTGTACTTAGCCATCTTAACAGCACCTTTTGCAAGGTTAGTTGTAACTATCATTGGTAGCATTTCTGGAGTTAGTCCAACTGCAACTGATAATGCAAATAAAAATGCTTGAAGCCAGTCTCCCTTTGTAAATCCATTAACCACAAATACTACTGGAACCATAATTGCCATAAATCTTATTAGTACAAAACTTACTGAGTTAACACCTTTATCAAAGCTTGTCATCTCTCTCTTTTCAGTTATTGTATCTGCCATACTTCCTAAAACTGTATCATTTCCAGTAGATAAAACTACAGCTGTTGCTGTTCCACTTATAACATTAGTTCCCATGAATGCTAAGTTTTCTAGTTCAAAGTGACTTGTTATATTTTTATTTAAAGTTTCTTCTGATAATTCTCCATACTTTTCAACAGCTTCTGATTCCCCTGTCATTGATGATTCACTTACAAATAAGTCCTTAGCAAAAATAATTCTTACGTCAGCTGGAATCATATCTCCTGCATTAAGTTTTATAATGTCACCTTGTACCACTTCATTCATTGGCACTTCTAAATTTTCTCCATCACGAACTACAGTTGCGGTAGTTTTTATCATTTCTTTAAGCTTTTCACCAGCTTTATTGGATTTACCTTCTTGAACAATACGAAGAACTCCACTAATAGTAACCATTATTGTAATTATAATAACTGTAGTTAAACTTTTATCACCTGGCTTTGGTATAACGTAATCTGTAAAGAATGATACAATTGCAAGTAAAATTAATACAACTGAAAATGGATTTATAAAAGCATCAAATAATCTTTTATACCATGTTACTCCATTACCATAGCTTATTTCGTTATATCCGTAATCTTCTATTCTTCTTTCTGCCTCTTCGTTTGTTATTCCTTGAATTTTAGTATCTAGTTTTTCAAAAAAATCTTCTTTTTTTAATAACCCTAATTGTATTAGTTTTTTATTTATCTCTTCTCTTTTTAGGTTTTTTGCTGATTTTGTTGTATTTAAATTGTTTTTTGTGATTTTAAATTTCATTTTTAAACCCTCCTCATTTTTAAATAAATTATGAGAATTCGGGCATAAGAAAAGACCTGATAGCTACTTTTTATAATTTCACTATAATCAGGTCACACTCTTAATCTTTAGAATCTATATTTTATTGCAAAGCAAACAAACCAGAAACTGGCTGCAAATTTTCAAATAATAAAATTTTTAAGTTTCGCTTAATAAAATATAGACACCTCAGGTGACCGTCTATTCCCATACAACTACTTCCAGTTTCCAATTGTTTTCACCTCACTTATTTCTTAAAATAAAAAAAATCCTCATTTAGTACAAAGCTAAACGAGGATATATAATCAAAATTATATATAATTGGCACCCGTTCAAGCTTCAACTCCGTAGGGCGATGAAATTGCATTAGAATACGCCTTAACTTCGACGTATACTGCTAACCCTCTAATAGTGTCTCCACTATTTCGCGGCAGCAACCCGTATCCCTATGGTAGCCTCACCTACCGAGAATATTAAATTAATTCAAAGTTTCCTTTTATAATTTCATTATATTCATCTTATAAAATAATGTCAACGAAATATAATTATTTATAACATTTCATAATACTTTCTTAATACTTTTATCATTTTAGAAATATTTAAGAAATTTCAAAAACATCATCTTTATCTAGACTTTTATCTATATATAACTTATACCAAATTATATAAACTATCATACTCCATACTTTTCTACTATAGTCCCCTTTTCCTTCCTTATGTTTCTTTAGCATATTTAACACTTCATCTTTATTAATGTCTTTTACTGGGTTTGACTCTATTAAATTAAAAGCCCAATCATAAAGCTCATCTTTAAGCCACACTCTCATAGGAACAGGATATCCTAGCTTTCTTCTAGTATAAAGATATTCTGGAAGCTCATCTTTAAAAGCTTCTCTCAATGCATATTTCGTTGTAAATCCTTGTATCTTATTCTCTTTTTTAAGAGTTGATGCTAAACTAAATACTTCTTTATCAACAAAAGGAACTCTTACTTCTAACGAGTTTGCCATAGACATTCTATCTGCTTTAGTAAGTATATCTCCAACAAGCCATGTATTTATATCAATATACTGCCTTTTAACTACATTATCATATGATTTAACATCCTTAAATAGATCCTCTGTAATTTTTAAATCATTTTTTAATTTATTATAATTTCTAATTACTTTACTTTTTTCATTAACATTAAATATATTTGCATTTCCAACATATCTTTTTTCTAACGGTGTTGATCCTCTAATTATAAAGCTCTTTCCTTTAGTATTATCCGGCACTGCAGAAGCAACCATTTTCAATATGTTCTTCATTCCTTTTGGTATATAATTAAACATCTTTAATGATTCATCTTCTGTATATATATTATATCCACCAAAGAACTCATCTGCCCCTTCCCCTGAAAGTATTACTTTATAGTCTTTACTTACAGCCTTACAAATATGATATAGCGGAATTATTGATGGATCTCCTATTGGACTATCCATATGATAAACTATCTTCGGGAGCTCTCTTATATAATCCTTATAATTTAGTTTTATTCCTACATTTTTTATTCCTATTTCATCTGCAAATCTCTTTGCATGTTCTGTTTCATCATATCCATTAATATCAAATCCAATAGTATATGATACTATATTAGGATTTATCTCACTTGCAAGTTTAGTAACAATTGATGAATCTATTCCACTTGATAAAAATGTCGCAACAGGCACATCACTTTCTAAATGCTTAGCAACTGATTCTCTAATAACTGACTTTATATTCTTCTTTAGTTCTTCTTTATTATGATGCTTTTCATTAAATGTTACATCAAAATATCTCTCCACCCTTTCATCACCGCATAGATTTTTTTCTACCAAATGACCTGCTGGAAGTATTTTGACTTCTTTAAATATACTTTGATTTGAAGGTATGTATTGGAATGTTGCATACTCTCCTAAAACCTCACTTCTATATGTTAAGTTATCAAAAATATTTTTAAGTGCTTTAAGCTCTGAAGAAAAATATAATCCATTATCTTTTTTCATATAATATAATGGCTTTATTCCAAAATTATCTCTAATTCCAATAACCTTTTCCTTTTCTCTATCATATATAACAATAGCAAACATACCTCTAAGTTTATTTACTAATTTCTTACCTAACTTATCATATAATGTAGCAATAACTTCTATTTCAGAATTTGTCTTAAAGCTGTATCCTACCTGCATTAATTCATTCCTGAGCTCTTTATAATTATATATTTCTCCATTAAAAACTATAGTATATTTATCATTGTAATTAAAAGGTTGAACTCCATTTTCTAAATCTATTATACTGAGTCTGTTAAATACAAAGAACGCATTACCGTGTCTAATTTCCTTTGTATCATTTGGCCCCCTATGCCTTATGATCTCAGCACTTTCTCTACATATTTCAATATCTTCTATACTTAGTTCTTTTTTAAAAACTTGTAAAAATCCACACATTATTATATTATATCCCCTTTATCAATATGTTTTTTAATATACTATTTTTATTATAAGTATATTTTTTTAGATTAAATTTACATAAAAAACAATTTTTATTACATATAGGTTACATTATATCAAATTAGTTACATTTTATTAATAATTTTGTTTTATTTTACCCAAATTGCTCATTTTTATTGCATATTCCTTATATTTAGATATCCTTTTAAAATATGAAACCTCTATGTTAATTGTAAAAATAGCTCGATTTTTGTATAATTAATACTGTAAATTTATTATCTATTTAAATTAAAGGAGAAAAAAATTGAATATTTTAGTGGTTGATGATGAGATTAGCATATTACAACTTATAAAAATGAATTTAGAACTTCAAAAATATACTGTTACTACTGCAACTTGTGGTGTCGAGGCATTAGATCTTACTATAAAAGAAAGACCTGATATCATAATCTTAGATGCAATGCTCCCTGATATCAGCGGATTTAAACTTATAAATAAAATTAAATTAATAGCTGATATTCCTATTATTATGCTTACAGCTAAAAACGATATCAATGATAAATTACTAGGATTGCAGTTAGGTGCTGAGGATTATATAACAAAACCATTTAATAGTACTGAACTATTATTACGAGTTAAGGTTATTTCAAAAAGAATAACTAAAAATTCTAAAGAAATTAAAAACTCAATATCTGTTGGTAAAATACATATATTGCTTGACGAAAGAAAAGTCTTAATTGATTCTAAATATATAGATTTAACCTTTAAAGAGTTCGAGGTTTTAAGCTATCTTTGTGAAAATAAAGGGCGAGTTTTTAGTAGAGAAGAGCTTTTAAATAAAGTTTGGGGATATGATTTTGAAGGTACAACTCGTGCAGTAGATATATTAGTTCAAAGACTTAGAAAAAAATTGGGTAATTGCCAGCATTACATAAAAACATTATATAAAGCAGGGTATAAATTAGATGTTTCAGACGAATCTATCTCTTAAACAGAAAATTATACTAACCAATATTGCAATATTAGCACCTATTATTATTTTTATATACATAATTACATTTAATACTTTATCTAAAAACTTATTAGATAATTCTCTTGAATATCTATTAAAAGAAAATACTACTATGTGTGGATATGTTGAAAATTTATTAGAATCTAATAATAATCCTAACAAGGAGGAAGCTTTTAAATCTATTTCTCCATTTATAGCCACTAACTTAAGTAGTAAATTTAATATAAGAGTTCAAACAATAAGTAATTCTGGTCAAATAACCTATGACTCTGATAAAAACCAAATAAGTCTCTATAATAAGGATATTGATAAAGCACTTGATGGTTCTCAATCTTATATTATAAAAAAAATTGATGGCGTTCCATATATATTTTTATCTACTCCTATATTTTATAAAAATACTTATTGTGGGGTTTTAAGGTTAATACTTCAAAACTCATCTTCTGTAACTATATTAAATAATACACTTATAATAATGTTGCTGGTAAGTATAGCTTCACTTGGTATCGGTATCATATTAATATACTCGTTTTCTAAAGAATTAGTTAATCCACTCATAACATTAAAGGAACAATCAAAAAAAATCGCTAAAGGAAACTTTGGAGAAAAGGTTCACATAACTAGTGGTGATGAAATTGAAGACTTAGCGAATACATTTAATGTTATGAGTGAAGAAATAGAAAAATATATAAAGGAACTTGAGGCCGCAAAAACCAAACAGAAAAAGTTCTTTGATAATATATCACATGAACTTAAGACACCTTTAACTGCAATTATCGGATTTTCTGAAATAATCCCTAAATTAGATGATAATAATAAGGTTTTAGAAAGCTCTGCACTAATAGAAAAAGAGGGGCGTAGACTTTTAACTTTAGTTGAAGAAATATTAATATTATCTAAAGCAAATAAAGAAAACTTTGCTATAGAAGCTACTTATATAAATCTTAAAGACTTGATTGATGAGTGCTTAAATATCCTTCACATTAAACTTAATAATTATCATATAAGCATAATTAAAAACTATGAAAACATATTTGTATATGGAGATTATGATAAAACAAAGCAAGTTTTTATAAACATAATCGATAATGCTATTAAATATAGTGGTTGTGAAAACATAGAAATCACATCAAAAGTATATGATGATAGGATAGAAATATTTATTTCAGATGATGGTATCGGATTTGATGTATCAAATATTAAAAGCACAAAAGGCAATGGCTTTGGACTTAATATTTGTAAGAATATATTATCCACTCAAAATGGATCATTTAATATTAAAAGCACATTAGATGAAGGCACTATTGCAACAATAACATTATATAAGCAAAAGAAATTTGATTGATCTATATCATTATGAAAGGACTTTATATGAAGAAAAATTTTAAAAATATAATTACTCTATATCTTTTATTTGTAGTCATAATTTTGATTTTCTATTTCTACTCTACTAAAATTGTATATAATAACTTAAAAGTCATTGATGATTTTAAATCAAGCAAAAAGTCTTTCTCTATTAAAGTGCCAACTAAGATCATTATTAAAAATGAATATTTAGGCAAGGTTACTCTTGATAATAATTTAATTATGAGTGATATTTTGCAATATTTTTCTGCTATAACTAATTCTGATTCTAAACAAAAAAATAAATTAATAAATGATAATGTTGATACATTATCTGGTACTATCTTTTATTCAAATGGATCTACAGAAGACTTTACTGTAGATAACTCTTTAACATTTGAAAATAAGACTTATACATTTAGCTCATATTATATTAATACTTTAAGAAATACATTATTCAGCTGTTTTTACACCTACCCAAACATTATATCTATAATTGATCATAATGATTCAAAAATTGTTTATGAAAACTCAAATACATCACACGAACTAACTAAAAGTGAAAGTAAAAAGCTTATATCTGAACTAAAAAAATTTAAGATTATGGAGGATAATAAAGATTTTTTAAATATAAATCTAAAAGAATCTCCAAAAGAAGTATTTAAGATATTTATAAACGGTAGTAATAATTCTAGTGCTAATAATACAATCTATATTACTGTATATAATCATTATTTAGTTATTCAATATTTAGGTGATGAAAATGGTAAAAATATTTATGTAAAAGGGGATTTAGATGAAAAATATTTTAAATAAAAAGATCTTTTTAATTGTTATTTCGTTACTTATTTTTATATTATCATTTTTATATTTTTCCCCAAAAAAGAATGCAAAATCATATCCTAACCTTAAAGGTAAACACTTAACTGTTTATATTGCACTCCGTGAAGAAGAAGCAAAATCGCTTCTAGAAAAGTTTAAAAAAGAGACAGGATGTACATATGAATATATAAAGCTTCCTACAGAAGAAGCTGTAAAAAGGATATTATCTGAGAAAAATAAACCTAATGGTGATATATTTATAGGTGGTACCTGTGATGCTTATGAACTATTAAAGTCAAAGGGTGCATTAGCTAAATATAAATCTCCAAACGCAAGAGGAATATTATCAAAATACAAAGATCCTGACGGTTATTGGACTGGATTTCAAGTTGACACATTAGCTATAGGAATAAATAAAGCCGTTTGGGATAGAGATTTTGCATCTAAAGGTATACTCCTTCCAACTAAGTTTGAAGATTTACTTCAAGATGAATATAAAGGTAAAATAATACTACCTAATCCGGAGACTTCTGGTACAGGCTATACACTTCTTGCATCTTTATATCAACAACTAGGTATAGATAATTATAAAAATTTCTTAGAGAAACTTACAAATAATGTTTCATCATATACCGTTAGTGGGTTTAATTCTATTCAAAGAGTATCATCTGGTGAATATGCAGTTACTGTAGATTTTTTAGGTGACCAACTTATTGTTAAAAAATCAGACCCTAATCTTATAAGCATTACACCTAAAAATACTGGTTGGAATGTAGACGCAGTAGCTGAACTTAATAATTATAATAATAAAGAAGTAGCTGAAGATTTCATAGATTTTATACTTTCAGATGATGTTTCAAGTAACCTTTCCCTCTACTCTAATGCAGTATCTACTAAAAAGTATAACGATATTACTTCAAACATATATCAAAATTATGATTTTAAAAAGGCTGCTATGGAAAAGGATACCATAATAAATACTTTTAATAATAGTCTGGATAAATAAAAATACATATTATTTTCAAAAATCTCTTAAATGTTACATTTATGAAACATTTAAGAGATTTTATTGTTTATTTCTTATTTTATTATAGTAATGTAATCAAATACAGAAAACGTAATCAATTTACATTGATGTTTTTCTAAGGAGGACTTATAAATGTTTAATTTTTTTAAACCGGCACCTGCTATACCTAGGTTGCCAAAAGAAAGAATACCTTCAGCTTACAAAGCTTACCGTATTCGTATGTTCCTTATGATGTTTGTTGGATATGCAGGTTATTATCTAGTAAGAAAAAACTTTGCAATAGCATCACCATTTTTAATTAATAATTACGATTTTTCCAAAACAGATATAGGATTAATAAGTACTGGACTTGCGGTTGCTTATGGTCTTGGTAAATTTGTTTTAGGTAGCTTAGCAGATAGATCAAATGTTAAATATTTTCTTGGTTTTGGTCTTTTAGCATCATCAATAGTTAGTATATTCATGGGATTCACAAGCGCAGTTTGGTTATTCTTAATCCTTATGATTATTAATGGATTATTCCAAGCTATGGGTGCTCCCCCATGTTCAATAATAATAGGTAAATGGTTCTCTCAAAATGAAAGAGGACTTAAAATGGGAATATGGAATACATCACATAATGTAGGTGGTGGACTTATAGCTCCTTTAGCTACTTTATCATTATTTATATTTGGAGCTAATAATTTCCAAAGTATATTCTTTGTTCCTGCTGCAATTTGTATTATTATTGCTATATTCGTATTCTTTGTTGGAGCTGATACTCCTGAATCAGTAGGCTTACCTCCTATTGAGGAATATAGAAATGATTATCCTGAAATTGAAGTAAAAGAACCTATTAATTTAACTACGAAAGAAATAGTAATTAAATATGTATTAACAAATAAGTATGTTTGGTATTTATGCCTAGCTAATATATTTGTTTATTTAATTAGACAAGGTGTAGTTAACTGGATTCCAATATATCTTCAAGAAGCAAAAAACTTCTCTGTTGCCGATTCTAACTGGGCAATGTTCTTATTTGAATATGCCGCTATTCCAGCATCAATACTACTTGGATGGCTTTCAGACGTATTATTTAAAGGTAAGCGTGCTCCTTTAAGTATATTATGTATGATAGGTGTTATATTTGCTGTAGTAGCATATTGGACAACTTCAAGTTACATGGTAACAATGATATCTGTTGCTATAATAGGTTGCTTTATATATGGACCTCAATTACTAATTGGTATGAGCTTAATAGATATAGTACCAAGCTTTGCTGTCGGTGCTGCTGTTGGATTATCAGGTCTTTGTGCATACCTTCTAGGTGAACTTATGGCTGACTTAGTTATTGGATTTATAGCAGATACATTCGGATGGAATGGCGCATTTATATTTATAATAATTGGTGCTTTCATTGCATTAATATTATTATCTTTAACTTTAAAGATAAAGAAAACAGCTAATGAAGAAAACTAAATTTAGTTTTAAATATATATAACTTTCCACGTATTATATAAAATAAAAGTGCTAATGGTGTCATTAGCACTTTTATTTTTATTTATGGCTTCCGTGAATAACATTAAAGCCTTCTTTTTTTAATATCTTTTCATGTCTATCATAATCATTACACTCAACACTTATACATTTTGATATATGAATAGTTTTCACATTATTCTTTCTAAGCTGAGCTATTTTATGTTTCCAATTTTCATCTCTTGTCATAGTATCACAGCATCCTGAACAATAAAAAAAGCTACTTAAATCTTCTTTATTATCTCCATATACTTCAAATGCATCTCTAGAATTATTGTATGCCTTAAAACACCCAGTTCCAGAACATTTGCTCATAAGCTTTCTGCAGGCCATTATTGCTATAGCCATATTATCATCCCTTTACTTAGTTTATTTTGAAAGTTATATACATTGGGTTACTATCTTTATGTATTACTGCATCTACTTCATATACTTCTTTTATCAGTTCCGGTGTTAAAACCTTACTAGGCTCTCCATTACTAACGACTTTGCCATCATGCATAACATATAATTTATCACAATAAGCTGTAGCTAAATTCAAATCATGAAGTGCTACAATAACTGTAATTCCTAATGACTTTACAACATTCAATATCTGAAGTTGATGCTTTATATCTAAATGGTTAGTAGGTTCATCTAATATAAGTAAGTCCACCTTTTGAGCAAGTACACGTGCTAAAAGAACCCTTTGCTTCTCTCCTCCTGATAGATTAGAAAAACTTCTTTCATAATATTCTAACATATTTACCTTTTCTAATGAATCTTTAACAATTTTATAGTCCTCAGATGAATCTCCCTCTAAAAAATTCTTATGAGGTGTTCTTCCCATAAGCACTATATCCTTAACCTTTATATCAAAGGATATATTATTAAATTGCCCTAACACTCCAAGTTCTTTTGCTACATTTTTAGGAGATATTTTTGATAAGTCTTTACCATTAAGATACATAGCTCCTGATTTCGGTTTATATATTCTATAAATAGTCTTTAATAAAGTTGACTTACCACTCCCATTAGGCCCTATAACCCCAACAAAGTCTCCTTTTTCTATATTAATGGATACATCTTTAACTATATCCCTTCCACCTAATTCTACATTTAAATTTTCTGTATTTAACTTCATAAAGGCTACCTCTCTCCAAAAGTATAAGTACGTTTTATCATTATATACATAAAGAATGGTGCACCTATTATAGCTGTTATTATCCCTATAGGCATCTCCATATTCTTTAATATAATTCTAGCTAAAACATCAGCCCATACTAAAAATATTGCCCCAATTAGCATAGCTATAGGTAAATTTATTTTATGATTAGTACCAACTAAGCTTCTTGTAATATGCGGTATTACAAGTCCAATAAATCCAATAATACCACAACTAGCAACTAAGACGCCTGTAATAATAGACACTACAACAAGATAAATCTTTCTATACTTATGAAGATCTATTCCAAGTGTTATAGAAGCTTCATCTCCTAAAAGCATTGTATTCATTACTCTAAATTGAGTTATAAAAAATAATGTACCAAGAGCTACTACTAAGAAAGGTATTAAAAGATTTTCCCACTTAGCACCTGTTAGACTTCCCATAGTCCATTCTGTAGCTATACGTACCGCTCCATTGTCATTAGTCATATATATCATTAGACTAGAAAATGCTGTACATATAAGATTAACTACTATTCCAGATAAAATCAGCTTAACTGGGGTAATCCTTCCCCCTATACTTGAAAGCCTAAATACCATAATTGATGCAATCAAAGCTCCCAAAAATGCAGAAAATGCTACTGAAAAATAGTTGCTTGATATAGTTGTCACGCTTGAAGCCATAAGCATAGCAAATGTAGCCCCAAGCGTTCCCCCTGATGATATTCCAAGTATATATGGATCTGCTAATGGATTTTGAACAGTTCCTTGCATAACAACTCCACATAACGCAAGGCCCATACCAACAATTACACCAAGTAATACTCTTGGTAATCTTATCTGCCATACAATATCAATCAAAGATGAATCTACACTACTTTCTAAACCTTGAATTCCTAAAATTTTATGCGTAATTATTGTATAAACATCTCCAGCAGGTACTTTAACCGATCCAATAGAGACTGATAATATTATAGTTACTAAAAGCAAAAAAACTAAGCCTATTAATATTACAAAATTCTTTTTAAACAAATTCACTTTAAACCATCTCTCACTCATCTATTTGTAAAGCTCAGGATATAATTCTTTAGAGTATTGCTCTATAGCATCAACTACTCTTACTCCACCTGCCCATGTTTCTGCAAGACCTGTTACAACTATGTTATTATCTTTAACTGCAGTTACATTTTTAAGCGCTTTATTATCAGTAAATACTTTTGCAAGCTCTTTACTATTGCTTTCTTTTCCATCTCCAGAATGGATGTATATAATAGCATCTGGATTTGCTGCTACTATTCCTTCTGTACTAATAGTTCCTGACTTATCTTCAATATTAACTGCTCCAGCTTTTTCTACCATATCGCTAACTAAATCATTTTTTCCATATACTCTAAATTGTCCTTCTTTACTCTCTTCTAATATTAAAACTTTCTTTTTATCCTTTACTTTAGATGTTTTATCTTCTATAGTTTTTAATCTATCTTTTAAATTCTTTACATACTCATTTGTCTTATCTTGAATATTAAATATTAATCCTATATCATTTATATCTTTATATAGATTATCTACAGTAAAGTTTCCAACAGTTTTTACTGTATTTCTTTGAACAAGCGTATTAACTCCTCTATCTTGCCATTCCTTAACATCTCCTAGTTCTTTAGGTGCAAAGACACTCTTCCATCCAAATATTAAATCTGGTTTAAGTGCTAAAACTTGTTCTTTTGTAGGGTATTTGTCTGATAAAACCTTTACTTTACTATACTGATCTTTTAATCTACCTAATATTGGATTATCAAGATAACAAGTTCCAACTAATTTATCACCTAATCCTAAATCAAGCATAAGTTCAGTAGCTGTTTGATTTGTAGTTATTACTCTATCAGGTGCTTTATCAAAAGTTTCTTTTATTTCATTTCCTGCAAAGTCGTAAGTTGTTATTGTAACTGGATAATGTGAATCTCCATTACTTTTACTTTCTGAGGTGCTACTATTCCCCTTTGCTTCCTCCTTCTTATTGCTGCCTCCACAAGCCACTAATGACATTGTTAAAGTTAAAGCCATAAGTATTACTATTAGTTTTTTTAATCCCTTATTTTTCATTTAATCTCTTCCTTCCATACCTTAAGTTTTTATATTTATTTTAATTAAAAAAACTCTTTAACTACTAATAGTTAAAGAGTCATAGTATACAAATAAAAAAATACTTAGTATAAAAAATGACCTCTCTCTATACTCCGTAGAGATACTTCAAAAGTAGGCAGGTCTTCTGACTTAAGTATCATCATTTTCTAAAAAGCCTTCCCATAATTACATAGTGGCATAAATTTTAGAAAACTACTCTATTACAGCGGCGGGACCGTGTGGGAGTTTCACCCATTACTTCCCTTTTAATCAATGTATATATTTTATAACTATATACTTGAACCTATCTTTTATAATTTTAGAATATTCTATGTAGAAACTACTCTAATTTTATATTAATTTGTCAATCTTTTGATTTATGTTAACATATATTAAATCTTAATGTCAATGTACATATTTGCTATATTTACTGTATCTATATTTGCTGTATTTTATATAGATAAAAATATTCCTATAATTATTTATCTTTTTTCCCAAATTTCCCATAAAAAAGTAATCCTAAAATATCTGATATACGTCCAAAAACACTTCCAAGAATTAATGAGATTATAACTGCACTCCAATTACCTCCAGTTCCAAAAGTACTACAAGCACCTAAAAATGCTCCTGGTATAAATTCTAAAGGTCTTGTCTTTGCTTGAATACACATTACAAACGAAAAAAATCCTGTAAGTATATATGACCAAATTGAGCCTTCAAGATAACTTGATCCAAGTATTATACACATTGCCCAAACTACACCTGAAATATTTGCAAAAATAGATTTTTTAAGTCCTACAAATTTGCCACCTGATGCAAAATAACTTGTAAATCCTATAAATCCAACCCATGTTATAAGCCCCAAAGCATCACTAAAAAAAGCCCAAACACCAGACAATACACCTACACTTATGGCTACTGCCGTCATTACATCCATGATATTCCTCCTAAGTTTATAAAATTATAAGTTCAAATAAATAATATTTATTATAATCAAATATACATTCAAAATTATATCATATTTTTATAATTTAATTAAAATTTTAGAATAATAGATTTAATTACTAACAATAAAAAAAGACTAAGTTTTTACTTAATCTTTTTTATTGCAAGTTAAATTGCTTTTTCTATAGCTTTTAAAAGCCTTTCTATATCTTCTCTATAAACCTCTCCTATATTGCCAATCCTAAAAGTTTCTAACTCAGTAAGTTTACCTGGATATATTACAAATCCATTTTCTTTTAATTTCGAATAAAACTTTTTAAAAGAAAAATCCTCATTTAATGGTGGAATAAACGTAGTAATTATAGGTGATTGATTTTCTTCATCAATTAATGCTTCTATCCCTATTTCTTTTAATCCATTAACTAATATTTTCTGATTCTGAGTATATCTCTTATTTCTATTGCATACTCCTTCTTCCTCTAATTCATCCAATGCCTTAGAAAAAGCTCTCACAACATGGGTTGGTGAAGTAAACCTCCACTTACCATTATCCTTTTCCATAGCTTGCCATTGATCATATATATCTAAAGACAATGTCCTAGCTTGTCCTTTACACTTCTTCAAAGCTTCTCTATCACATATTACAAATCCGAAACCTGGAATACCCTGTATACATTTATTTGAAGAACTAATCAAAAAATCTATATTTAATTTTTCTATATTAATTGGAATTCCGCCCATACTGCTCATTGCATCAACTATTATTGTTTTATTATACTTTTTAGATAAATTACATATCCCATCTAAATTGTTTAATATTCCAGTAGTTGTCTCTAGGTGCACTACTGCAATATGAGTTATATTTTTATCACTTAAAATCTTATCTTCTATAATTTCTAAATTTATAGGCTCTGTTTCTTTAAATCTTAAAATATCCATATTGATTCTATGTGCTTTAGCTATATCTATCATCCTATCACCATAAGCTCCATTTGATAATATAAGTAGTTTATCATTCTCTCCAATTGCTGAGGATATAACTCCTTCAACTACATAACTTCCACTTCCCTGTAAAAGTACACTAGTATATTTTTCTTTATTATCAGTTACTATATTTACTAATCTATTTCTTATGTTTTGAGTTAAATTATTATAATCATCATCCCAAGTACACATATCTTTTAATAGTGCCTCTCTTACTCCTCTACTTGTCGTTAACGGTCCTGGAGTTAATAATACATATTTATTTTCAAATATATTTTCCATATAATACACCTCTTCCTATCTTCTTGGAGTTTCTCCGCTTTCTATTCTCTCATCAATTTCCTTTAATACATCCACAACACATTCTAAAGACTCTACTATATAGTCAGCTCTTAAATCTTCAAATATGCTTCTCGCTGATTCTATCTTCTCATTCTGTAAATCGCTTGTAAGAGTTAAACTTTCTTCTTTACTCATTCCAACTTGACTTCCACCTTTTAATATCGCAATAGTCCAAGTTCCAGCATTCTTTCCTTCTATTACATCGGATGGTGTATCTCCTATTTTAACCACATTACATAGTGGATACATCTCAAGTTCAATTGCATTTTTATATATCATATATGGATATGGTCTAGCTTCTTTTAATTCATCTGCTGCTACAACATAATCTGGTGAGTACCCTCTATCTTTAGCCGCATTTACTACTATCTCCATCATAACTTTTGTATATCCTGATGTACTCCCAAGCTTTAGATCATTATCTTTTATAAAATCTACTAACTTTAAAGCTCCATCTATAGGCTCTGCATAATTTTCTAATGTACTTAATAATTTAGGTTCAAACTCATTGTAAATACTAATTACATCCTCTTCTGAGATTTCTCTATTATAAATTTCTCGAAATTGATTTTGTACAGAATTTAGCTTAGATAATTCTCTTATATGATCTATCTTTTTAAGTCCCATAGGCCCTCTAGCTTCTTCATTTGTTATACTTATGCCTCTTTCCTTAAATACATCTACAAAAACTTTAAGTGGTGCCATGCATCCATAGTCAACCATAGTTCCTGCCCAATCTACTATTACACCGCTTATATTATTTAATTCTCTCATAATTAAATCTCTCCTCACTATAAACTTCTCTCCATCTTATACTCTTTATTTTTATTTATCTTTTTCATTATTAATTGATACAGAACTCTAACTATTAAGTTAGTTATTATTATCAGAGATGCTAGTGCTGCTGCTCCTGCAGTATTTCCTGCATCATCTAAATTTACTATTAAGATTGTAGCTAACATAAACTTTGGTGAATATAAAAATACAACTGCTGATATAGTTACCATAGAATTTGTAAAGAAGTACATAAAATTCTCTAGTATACCCTCTAAAGACATTGGAATAGTTACCTTTAATAGTGTCTTATAAAAGGGTATCTTTAATGTCATTGCTGCTTCTTCGAAATTATTATTGATCTTCTTTAGATTTCCTGTTAGGTTTATAAACGGAACTGAATAGAAATGAATAATATTGCCTATAACAACAATTGCTATAGTTCCATATATAAAGTTTAATGGATTATCTGGATTGTTAAAAAAGATTATATAGCTTATTCCTATTACTAATCCTGGAAGTGATAATGGAATTATAGATAGTAAGTATGATACCCCCCTAAGAATTTTAAAACTCTTTACTTTCTCTATTAGGTAGCTGTTCATAAATGTTATAAATGTTCCAACTATAGCTGTAAGTAGTGCTATAACTAATGAGTTCATATAACTTGTTAATCCACTTGCGCTCCCTGTATTAAACTTAAAATGATCTAGTGTTAAGCTTAAATTATAAGGCCATACCTTTATAAATGCTGCCAGTAAAACTACAAATATCATTACTACAAATATTAATGATATAATACTGTTAAATATCATAAATATAATATCTCTTACTTTATTATCTTTAATCTTAACTTCTCTTAAATCTGATATTTCACTTCCATTTTTTAGCTTACTATTTGTAACCCTGTCTATTATAAATGATAAAAGTGCTGGTATTATAAGTATCATCCCAACTGTTGATCCCATTGGAAGATTATTTTGACCTACAACCTGTTTATATACATCTGTAGCTAATACGTTATAACTTCCACCAACAATTTTGGGTGCCCCAAAGTCTGTAAAACTTAAAGTAAATGCTACAAAAACAGAAGATATTAGTGAGTACTTAATTCCTGGAAGTGTCACATAAAAAAATTGTTTAAACTTATTTATACCTAATGATTCAGCTGCCTCATACAATCTGTTATCTGTATTCCTAAGGGCTATATAAAGTATTAAAAAACATTGAGGAAATGTATATATTATTTCTGATACTATTATTCCCAAAGGACCATATAGCTCTAAGTTGATACCTAAGCCCATCGTTATAAATCCTTTATTACCAAATAAATATATAAGTGCTATACCATATAACATTGTCGGTGCAAATATAGGTAATAAAGCTAAATAGTGATATGCACCTTTAAATTTTATATTTGTCCTTGTAAGTCCATAAGCATATAAAAATGCTAACATTACCGATATTATTGTACTTATAGATGATACAAACAGACTGTTTTTTAGTGATATCCTAAATCCAAGTGATGTTAAATACATTTTTACATTTTCAAATCCTACATACTGCCCATGTCTATCTTTTGTTAATGTAAATAATAGCATCACTACTGGAATAAATATAAATATAACTAATAATGTAACCATAAGTACTATAAGTAACTTCTTTAATAGCTCTTCTCTATCTAATTCTTTTATTTCCTTTAAACTATTCAACCTATTTAACCCACCTTCTCAGTCATCTCTTCTTTAAAAGGTATTACATCATTAAGTCCAAGTATCACTTCAACTTTGTCCTCTTCTTTTATGTTGAGTTCTTTAAATTTATTAGATGTTATATCTGCCAATATAAAATTATTATTCTCTTCAAGCTTTATCCTATAGATACTACCTCTAAATTCTATATTCTTAACTACATAAGTTAAGGAATCTTCTGATTTAATATTTGATAAAGTTATATCTTCTGGTCTTATCATCACATTCTTACCTTCTCTTTTTAAGAAGTTACTAGTTCCTATAAAATCAGCTACAAAATCACTTGATGGGTTATTATATATTTCTTCCGGTGTCCCTATTTGTTCAATTTCGCCTCTATTCATAACAACAATTCTATCTCCCATTGATAAAGCCTCCTCTTGATCATGAGTTACCATTATTGTTGTTATTCTAAGCTTTCTTTGTAATTCTTTTATTTCATATCTAAGCCTTCCTCTAACCTTTGCATCTAATGCAGATAATGGCTCATCAAGAAGTAATATGCTAGGCTTCATTGCTATTGCCCTCGCAAGTGCTATCCTTTGCATTTGTCCACCAGACATTTGTGATGGATATTTATGTGCTATTCCGTTTAATTGGACAAGCTCTATAGTTTCTTTTAGTATTGATTGAATCTCGTAATTACTTATTTTTTTATTTTTTAATCCAAATGTTATATTTTCTTCTCCTGTCATATTAGGAAATAATGCATAAGATTGAAATACTATGCCCACATTTCTATCCTTTGTTGATAAATTACTTATATCCTTTCCTTCTAAAGATATTTTCCCGCCATTTTCCTTCTCAAGTGCTGCTATTATTCTAAGGAGACTTGTTTTTCCACACCCGCTTGGTCCAAGTAAACATATAAATTCTCCCTTTTTTATAGAAATATTAATGTCTTTTAAAACATGAAACTTACCAAAATACTTATTTATATTATTTAGACTAAGATATACACTATCATTCACAACATATACACCCCTTCAATATAGAATTTTTATTTTTTCTCTGACTTTGAATCATACCTCTTGCTCCACTCATCTGTTATCTTATCTTTTTCTTTTGATAACTTAGAAAAGTCTATATCAACAAGAGATTCTTTTATATCTTTTGGATATTCTTCTGGCATTTCATAATCATTCTTTATAGTTATAACAGGATAGTTTTTATGGTACTCTTTCATTGCACTATCGCTAATTGCCCAATTTAAGAATTCTTTTGATTCTTCTTTTATATTTTCTTTCTTTATAAGAGCATTTGCTTCAACGTCCCACATAATCCCATCCGTTGGAAATATAACTTCTACTGGTGATCCTTTAGATTTTTCACTTATTCCTCTATAAGCTATAGATATTCCAATTGGAAATTCACCTTTAGATGAATTAACTGCTGGCTTTGAGCCTGAGTGCGTATACATTTCTACGTTATCATTTAATTCATCTAAGTACTTCCATCCTTTTTCTTCCCCCATAGTTTCTAATATTCCAGATATTATAAGAAATCCTGTACCTGATGAAACTGGATTTGGTATTGTTATTAATCCCTTATACTCATCCTTTAATAACTCCTCATAACTTTTTGGAATATTTAATCCTTTAGCCTTTAATTCTTCCGCATTTACTATAAACCCAGCTTCTGAAATGTCCATTCCAACCCATTTAGGTTCTTTACTTGAATCTTTAAATTTATCAGGTATTCTTTCTACTCCACTTGGACTATATTCTTGTAATTGATCCTCTATTGTAAGTAAACTACTTGCACCAACTCCCCAAACTACATCTGCAACTGGATTATCTTTTTCAGCCTTCAACTTGGCCGCTATAACACCAGTTGAATCTCTTACTATATTAACTTTTACATCTGGATGACCTTTTTCATAATCGCTTAAATATTGATTTATAATATCCTCTTCTAATGCTGTATATACTGTTATTTCACTAGTTTTACTTTCATTTTTTGAACATCCAATAGTTAAAATGGATATGGTCATAATTGCTGCTATAATACCTATTAACCTTTTTTTCATACCGCACCTCTTTGTTACCATTTTTTGTTTTATTTTCAATTACTAGTATATAACTCTAAAGTTAAGTGATTATTATTGTAAGGTTAAAGACTTGTTCAATTCTTTAATTAAGAAAAAAATAAGCTCTGGACTTACTTCCAGAGCTTATTTACAAATATTGTATTAAAATTAGGTTAACTAAATTAAAATACTTTAACGTATCTTTATTTATTATTAACTTGCAATATCATATATATTATTTTCTCATTTCAATTAATATAAAATGTGAATCTGTCTTCGATTTTATAGATATATCTTCTTCAATGATTTCTAAAGCATCTCTTTCATTCACTTTAATATTATTTATTATAGAATTTCCTTCTATTTGTACAAGATATACTTGTCTTCCATCTTCAACTTTAAATTCTATCTCTTTTCCTTCTTCTAAAAATAAAGTATAGATATTAACATCTTGATTTATTTTTATAGGAGCATTACCTTCCATAGATGATACCATGTGTAAGAAGTTATTTCTTCTATCATCAAAATTAAATTCAAAGTCGCCATATTGTGGTTTTAATCCTTGCTTATCTGGAATTATCCATATTTGAAGAAGTCTTAACATATCATCTGACAAATTATGTTCACTATGATATACCCCTGTTCCAGCACTCATGTATTGCATGTTTCCTCTTGATAGAGTTCTCTTATTCCCCATGCTATCTCCATGAGTTAATTCTCCTGATACTATATAAGTTATAATCTCCATATTTTCATGTGGATGTGTATCAAAACCTGTTCCAGCTTCTATTAAGTCATCATTTAATACTCTAAGTGGTCCAAAATGCATATTATCTATATTAAAATATTCTGCAAAAGAAAAGTGAAATGAACTTTTAAGCCATCCTAAATTACTTTTCCCCATATTTTTATTCTCTAAATGCCTAATCATAATAATCTCTCCTTCTATAATTACATTTATCACTAATTAGTGATAAATATATAAAAAAATTTATAGTTTTCTAATCTTACTTAATATTTTTATTAATTGTTCCTTCTCTTCTTCATCTAATACACTAAATATATTCTTTATGTTTTCAAAGTGCTTTGGAAGAATATCCTCTATTACCTCTTTACCTTTGTCTGTTAAACTTATTAAAACCGCCCTACTATCTTCTGGATCTTTTAATTTCTTAATAAACCCTTCCTTTTCTAGATTTTTAATTATAACTGTTATATTACCTGATGTAGTAAGTATACTGTCTATTATTTGGCATATCTTAAGGTCTCCTTTACTATATAGAACTTCTAAAACTGCAAATTGTGATGTAGTTAATCCAGAAGGTCTTATAGTTTCATATGATAATTTACCTACCTTTTGATCAGCCCTACTTAGTGCAATTAAACTTGATAAACTTAACCTTGTTTCTTTATCTCTTACAAATTTATTCTTCATGATTCAAATTTATCACTAGTTAGTGATATTGTCAAACATAATTTTAAAAGAATGTATTAATATGATCTATTAATACATTCTCTTTATCATAATAACTTTTTATTTTCCCATAAATTCAGCGTATTGAGGTGTTGGCATTCCAAAACCTCCTGCAATCTCCATAAGATCTCCTGTTATAAATGATGAGTCATCACTAGCAAAGAATACAACTGCCTTAGCTATATCATCTGGTTTACCTACTCTATTAAGCGGTACATGTCTTACAAATGAAGCTCTAAACTCCTCAGTCATATTTTCTAAAGCAGCTTTAGTTCCAATAAGGCCTGGCAATATAGCATTACACCTTACATTTTGCTTAGCATATTGTGTTGCTATATTTTGTGTTAATGAATTTATAGCAGCCTTTGATACACAATAAGCCATTCTAGATAAATCTGGAACTACAGAGCCTATTGATGATATATTAATTATACTTCCTCCACCATTTTTAATCATATATGGAACAACTGCTTTACATGGTAAATATACACTTTGTACGTTATCTTGTAATATTTTAAAGAATTCCTCTGTATCCCCATCTACAAGATTCTTATCAAATTTAACGTTAGTACCACCATAATTATTTACTAATATATCTAATCGTCCTTCATTGTTTATAACTGTATCTATCATAGTAGTATAAGTATCTACTTCTCTTGCATTAAAATGTACAAACTTTGCTTTATAACCTCTCTTAGTTATATTTGCAATAACTTCATTTGCAAGCTTCTCTGATCTAGCTGCAATATACACTAAAGCTCCTTCTTCTGCTAAAGCAGCAGCAGATGCTAAGCCTATCCCCTTTGTAGATGATGTAACTAATGCAACTTTATTTTCTAATTTTCCCATAACTCAATACCTCCATTTACTGTATATACTATACTCAATAAAAATAATATTTAATGATTACATCCATTAAGCATAGTATTTATTTCTAATTATATCCTCAATTTAGCACTCTCTATCTATACAATCAATACTATTATTATTAAATATCTATTACATATTAAAAAACTTTCTCAATATTTAAGGAGGGTATTTTTACCCTCCTTAAATTTATATTCCAAACTATTGTATTAATTACTTTTACCTATATTCTGCGCCTGCATCGACCTTTGTTACTTGAACTGCAACCATTTCTTCAGTAGTTCCATTTATTATTTCATGCCATTCACCTGTTTTTACAAAAACAACAGCACCTGGATCTACATTATGTGATTTATCACCAACTAACATTTTTCCTTCACCCTTTAAGAATACAAAGATTTGCTCACCCTTAGGATGTCTATGAGATCTTAATATTTGATTAGGCTTAAAGTAGTATACTTCTGATGTTATATCCTCACCTGCAAAAACTGGTATCTTAGGTACAACATCTCCACCAAATTGCTCTAAAGTCCCATCTAATAAGTGTTTTTTAATAACTTCCATAGTATAAAATCTCCTTCTAAAATATAATATTTTACTAATTTATATATACCTAGTTTTTCTCTTAAGTCACTTATATTATTCATATATTTATAGTTAAAATTTATATTCTACAAGATACAATTAATTTATACTTGGACCTATATTTTGAAACAATTAATTTTTGCTTTGTCATTTTTTAATTTGGAATATATAATTTTTATTTATTTTCATAATATTTTATTAATGCTTGTGTTCCTAAATCCCCCATTCCTTCATCTTGAAGCTTTTCATACATTTTTAACACATCTTCTAGTATATCTAACTCTAAGTTAACATCCTTTGCTTCATCATCTGCAATTTTCATATCCTTTATATAATGTTTTATAAAGAATCCTGGATCAAAATCTCCTTTAAGCATTCTTGGTGCCATATTACTCATTTGCCAGCTTCCAGCAGCACCTTTACTAATACTATCTAACATTTTATCTACATCTAGTCCAACCTTTTTGGAATATGTTATAGCTTCGCATACTCCAGCTATAGCACCACCTAATGCTATTTGATTTGCCATTTTGGTATGTTGTCCACTTCCAGCTTCACCTTCGTATATTATGTTAGTTCCAAGACTTTTAAAAACATCTAAACATTCTTCAAAAGCATCTCTGTCTCCACCAACCATAACTGATAACGTAGCATTTTTAGCTCCAACATCTCCTCCTGAAACTGGTGCATCTAAAGCGAAAATATTTCTTTTCTTTGCTTCATCATAAATCCTAATAGATAACTTTGGACTTGTTGTTGTCATATCTATTAAATATGTTCCTTCTTTTGCATTTTCTATTATTCCATCTTCCCTAAAGTAAACTTCCTCTACATCCTTTGGATATCCCACAATAGTTATTACTACATCCTTATCTTTAGCACAACTTTTAACATCATTACACCAAGTTATACCTTCTTCTATTAAATCTAATACCTTACTTTTTGTGCGTGTATAAATTGATACATCAAATCCATTCTTAACTAGATTTCTTACCATAGATTTTCCCATTACACCTACACCAATGAATCCTATCTTTTTCATTTATATACCTCCCAAAAATCAAATAGAATATCTTACTAATTACTTTTTATTATATCATTATAAAATATATAATTTAGAATATAAAAAATAGATTCAAGATTACCCTAAAATTATCTTGAATCTATTTATATAAACTGGTGTAGTTTATACTAGTTCTTCTCTATCTTTCTTCTCATTATGAAAAAATATTCCTATAGTTAAAATTAATCCTCCCCATAATACAGTTGAGCCTAATGCAAATAATACTAAAGCCGCTGTTGTCATAAATATATTCCCCCTTTTACTAAGTTAAACCCTATATTATTCTGATATATAATCTTCAATTTGCTTATCCTTCCAAGGTTTCTTTGAAAGTATTAATGCAGAAATTATTCCAAAAGCTATTACACTCCATCCATATAATAAAAGTTCTGATAAATTATATCCTCCATAAGGTGTTTTAATTTCTGTAAGAAGGCTTTGAACTAACATAAATATTAATATAGATGGTGTAACATACTTAACTACTACATCCCACCACTTTCCTATGCTAAAATAAGAAACTCCATTAGTATGAATACGAATCTTCTCTGGAGTTATTATCCAGCCAATTAGAATAACCTCTAATAATCCAACTACAACTATTCCATAGTTATTTATAAAGTTGTCTATTATATCTAATAGATATAAACCTGCTCCTGTTGCAAAAAGTGTACTAATTAAAAATCCTATTAAGCATATTGTTGTAACAACTTTATTTCTATTCCATCCAAACTTATCTTGAAAAGGTGCAGCTACTGCCTGTGTTAAAGATACTGATGATGTTATTCCAGCAAAGATCAAGCATAAGAAAAATAAAGTTCCAAGCAATGTACCTATTGATCCCATAGTTGTAAATACTTGCGGAAATACTACAAATGCAAGTCCTACTCCACTTGATACAACTTCTGATACTGATACTCCTTGAGCTGTTGCCATATATCCTAAAATAGCAAATACTGCTATCGCAGATAAAAATTCAAATCCGCAATTTGCAAATGCAGTCATAAAAGCACTATTATTTATATCTGTCTTCTTTGGTAGATAACTTGAATAAGTTATCATTATTCCCATAGCCAAACTTAAAGAGAAGAATACTTGTCCGTAGGCCGCAATCCATACCTTTGGTTCCATAACCATTGACCAATCTGGAGTAAATAATGTGTTAAGCCCTTTAATTGCACCTTCTAAATTTACAGATCTAACTGCAATTATTATCATAATTACAACTAGCATAGGCAAAAGTATCTTATTAGCTTTCTCTATTCCCCCTTTAATTCCCTTATAACAAATAAACCAATTTACTATCCATACAAAAGCTATTCCAAGTAATATATACCATACAATTCCCCCAAGTTCTAAAGGTGAATTACTTAGGTTTAGAAAATTATTATGGAAAAATGTATTTGTGTCACTTCCCCATCCTTTACTAAAACTAAGACCTAAGTAATTAGTTGACCAGCTAAGTATCATTGAATAATAAATCAATATTATAAATGCACTTATAGTTGGCCACCATCCAAGCCATTCCCAACTTTTCTTTCCTCTTGCAATAGCTAGAGGAGTTGACCCCTTATATTTATGCCCCATTCCATATTCTAAAATCAAAAGTGGAATTCCTGCTGTAAATATAGCAACGAAGTATGGAATTAAAAAAGCTCCTCCTCCATTTTCATATGCAACATAGGGAAACCTCCATATGTTACCAAGGCCTACTGCCGAACCTACTGCCGCAAGTATAAATCCAAGTTTTGATCCCCACTCTTCTCTTTTATCCTCCATTTTAATTCCCCCTTTTTATATTTTGTGCTAATACATATGAATCCATTATATGTATATTATTACAAATTATTAATTAAATCAATATTTTGTTATTAATTTATATGTTTTAAAGACATTTTATTGATATTGTATGATTAATTATATGATTTTGTTATCACTTTATTATCAGTCCATAAATTATTTTTTGAATATATAATAATTACTTTAATATAATATTGTAATTATTTTGCATTTTTTATGTTTTTCATTAAATCAAATTCATTTTAATTCTCTAAAACATTGACTTTAAGATAATATTATATTAGAATTTATCTGATATTGATTATCAATTTAAAAAGAAAAGAGGTCTCATATGTATTTAATTTATTCATTAATAGTAGTAATACTCATGTCACTACTATTTACAAAAACAATCAGAAATCATTCTAAGATTTTTTATTCAATCGCCTCTATAGCAGCTATTGCTACAACTATTTATGAAATTTTAAGATTAACTTCTAATTTAAAATTACAGGGAATTATAGCTAATTTAGAAAAGGCTTCTATGAAGGGCAATATAGCAATTGCATTTTTTGTGTTAGTAATGTTTGCAGGTGCATTAAACTCAAGATGGACCATAACTAAGAAATTATTAAGCATAAGAGCTGAACTAGCTATACTTGGATCTATACTTATACTTCCACATTGTGTAATGTATTTTGTTAGATTTATAGTTAAATTATTTAATAATCAACCTATAAAACCTTTATACTTAATTTATTTAATTGTAGGACTTATAGCTTTCATTATAATGATTCCACTATTTATAACTTCACTTAAGAAGTTTAGAAGCAAAATGAAATATAAGGATTGGAAAAAGCTACAAAGATATGCTTATCCATTTTACCTTTTAGCTTATGTACATATATTACTTGCGTTATTAAATAGCAAGCAAGTAGATTTATTAAAATTAATAACATATACAGTTTTATTTGGTGTTTATTTTATTCTAAAGTTAGTAAAAACATTTAGTAAAAAGAATTAGTTCTAATAAAAACAACCTAGTTAAACAGACAAATCGTCTATTTAACTAGGTTGTTTTTAATGAATATATTCTTAACTAACTTTACTAAACTTTCTATACCTTATTATTGCTACAATTGTCGCAACACTACATATTACCCCTGCAACTATGAATACCCAATCCATTCCATATATAAATACATCATTTCTTCCTAGTATATAATTATCTACTTGATATCCTATCTTATAGCTCATTCTATCATATAAAAGTGTTGTAGCTAATGTGTAGCCAAATACCATACCTAAATTTCTAAGTAACGAATTTACACTTCCAGCTATTCCAAGCTCATTTTTCTTAATCTCTGCCATTACTAAAGAATTATTTGGAGATTTAAATATTCCATTTCCTACTCCCATAATTACACTATATATTCCTAAAATCCATATGCTTGTTTCGTCTTTAACTGTACCCATTAAGAATAACCCTAAAGTTAAAAGCATAATACCAATTAATGAGATAAGCTCTGCATTTAGCTTATCTGAAAGTGAGCCACTAAATGGTGATACAATAGCTAATGCTATAGGATATATCATAAGAAACATACCAGTTTCAAATGGCGACATCTTAAGTACATCTTGCAAGTAAAATGGTAATAATATTGATACACAACTTATTCCTATAAATGATATACATCCACAAAGCACACTTAAAGAAAATAATTTTGTCTTAAATAATTTTAAATTTAAAACTGGTGATTTAACTGTCATTTGTAGATATATAAATATTGAAAATGAAATTATAGAAATTAAAAATCCAAGTAGTATGGGTACACTTGTATATCCTTTAAATTCACCTTCTGTTACTGATAATACTATTGATACTATAAATACAGCAAATACTAAAGTTCCTCTAATATCAATTTTTTGTTTTGTATCATTTTGCACTTCATTTAATACAAATTTTGATGCTATAAAGTTTATTATGCCTATTGGTATATTTATATAAAATATACAGTCCCATCTAAATGAAACTATTATTCCTCCAAGAGCTGGTCCTATCATTGTACCTAAAGCTACTGCACTTGCCGCTATTCCCATGGCTTTTCCTCTTCCTTCTTTTACAAAGGTGCTTGTTATTATTCCCATACTATTTGCCATAGTGCAAGCTGCACCTGTACCTTGAATTACTCTTGCAACTATAAGCAATGGTAAACTTTTTGATATACCTCCCATTAATGAACCAATAGTAAATATTAAAATACCTATTTTAAAAACACTGCATTTACCCTTTATATCTCCAAGTCTACCGCATAATAATATCAGTACTGATATTGTCATAAGATAGCTTGTAACAATCCATTGAACCCCTGCCATACTTACATTTAAATCATGCGAAATCATTGGTAATGCAACATTTACAATACTTCCATCTATACACGTCATAAAAGTCATAGTTACTACGCAAATTAATATCTTCCATTTTTTAGACGAGCTGATTTCTTCATTAGCTTTATTCATTTTACTACCCTCCTATAATATAAATATAAGTTTATTATAGGAGAACTTTATTAACTTTTTACTCCGCTAGTATGTATATTATTTAAATATATATATGTGACTATTTAATTTACAATTAATCCATTAATTATACTACTACTAAAAATAAATAAGATAAGCTACATTTATGTGTAGCTTATCTTATTTACTTTTTCTATATATCATACCTCTATGACTGACCTCACTTATTGGCCCATAACTATCTTCATCAATAGTAGTTAAAGCTTTAGTTAATTCTTCAACATGTTCTTTCTCTTCTTTAATAATTTGATTTATTATACAAACTATAGATTGATCTTTTATATTGTTTATAAATTCTTCGTAAAGTATTATAGCTTCTAACTCACCTTTTATTAAAATCCTTATAGAATCAAGTAAGTCCTCCTTTTCAACTTTAGTGCTTTCTTTATATTTTTGCTTTGTATATATATTAATCTCTGAATAAATCTTCTTCTTTAATTCTCCCTCTTCTTTATCTACCTTTCTAAGTGCATCTAAAAACATCCCATAATGTACTTTCTCTCTTTTCATTATTTGATAAAAAATACCCTTTACTTCTTTATTATCAGTTAATGATATAAAATGGCTATAATCATCTATTGCTACTATTTCTGCTATCATTCCTTCTCTTAAAAAAGTTTCTATATTTCTTTCCATACCTTGCGGTTGTCTCTCTGTAGTATAACTCATAAATATCTCCTTTAATAAATTCGTACAGTTTTAGTTTATTAAATTTAAAATACTATTGTTACATAAATATATAACAAAATTAAAGCATCACTTATATAATTAAGCGATGCTCTAATTTAAAATAACTCTATTTATTTTTTATTTGTAATTTATAGCTTCCACTATCTGAATTTTCATATTTATAAACACATAAATAGTACTTTCCTGGCTTCGCTTTATAAGTATTAGATAACTTATTACCATCTTCTTTAGCATAAGTTACATAGTTATTTAAATCATCAGCTGAATATAGTATCCAATTCATACCTATATTATTGCTATTTTCAACTAATATATTTAAATCACTTGAGTCTTTTACATCAAAGCTATAAATATCCTTAATATCCTCACCATTTAAGTTTCCTAATATTTTGCTGTTATTACTTACTTTCATTGCACTTTTAAATTCATCATTTTTTTCAACTTCTTTTATAAATTCTTGTTGTTCTTGACCTTTATCTGTTAATGGTCCATTAACGTTTAATGTATAATCTCCAGCTTTTCCATCATAACTATATACACTAATATAGTATCTACCTGGCTTTAATGTTGCTTCACCTTCTTTTAATACATTATCATTACTAGTTGGATACATTATATACTTACTTAAATCATTTTCATTATAAACAAGCCATGTCATTCCTACTGAATTTATATTTTCCATACTAATGTTTACTTTTCCTTCTTTATCAACATCAAAATAATATTTATCAGTAGAATCATCTTTAGATAAACTTGCTTTTACAAGAATATCTGATTTTGATATTTTATTTGCTTTTTCATATGAATTATTTGGTTCTGACTCTGTAATTGTACCACTTGGAACTCGTTTAGTAATTTTAACTTTTTTACTAGTTATATTTGTTGCACCTAGATTATCAGTAACCTTTAACTTAATAGTATATTCACCTATTTTATTAAATTCATGATTAACTACTGCTTTATTAGATGTAGTACCATCTCCAAAATCCCATTCATAATTTTTAATTTGTCCATCTTCATCTTTTGAAGTACTTCCATCAAACTTTACTTCTTTTCCTATTGATGATGTATCATCTGATTTTATAACTGCTTTAGGTATTTTATTATTTTGTTTTTCATTAACATTTAAACCATGGAATACAACATCATATTGATAGTTACCATCTTTATCTACTCTGTGATTAACAAAGTATGCAGTAACAGTTTTATATCCACTCCACTCTTTATTAGATAAATCTTTTAATATATTATCTAACTTTGAGTTCATATCTTTCCAATCTGAAGCTTCACCATTACTCTTAGCCCCTGTATATGTTCCTCTTATATCATAAGTATTGAAGAATTGAGATTTTTCTTCTGTAGTAGTTACATCTTTTATGCTTGAAACCTCTTTTATATCATTACATACTTCATTGATATTTTTGTAAGGATGACTTTCTGTATAATCATCTGATACTAAAGGTACATTTAAGTTTTGAAGATTTTTTAATAAACCATCCATATAATCTTGATACTTATTATTTAAATTAGAATCACTACTCATTGATTCTATATAATCTTTATATCCTCTAGCATCATTATGTTTTATATAATCTGTCATTTTCTTAAACATATCTATATTGTTGTTATACATATAATTTGAGAATGCAAATCCATAGTGATAGAATTCCCATGACCCATATTTAGCATGAAGTAAATCATTTAAAGACATTCTACTATTTCTATCATAAGCTATATTTTGAGCTACTGATTTTCTTGGTTTTATTCCATCTGTTCTAGTTGATCCTGCAAAGAATTCTGCTGTTCCTTCTTCATACCAAGTTAATGATCCATCTTTATAGAATTCACCTTGTCCAAACATCCCTGGAACAACATATCTCGCTTGAAGATAATGAGTAAATTCATGACGGAATAATTCTTCTAAAGTATATATACTTTCCTCTGGAGTTCTTTCATATGTAAAGAATGTTCCTACTCCTTCAATATATATTCCTCCATTATCAGTACTATATCCATATAATTTTTGGTTTAACTTATACTCTTCTGGTGAGTTATATATTACTACAGTTAATACATCATCTGGATTACCTTGCTCTAATGCCTTATCATTTTGAACTACCCTCATAAATTGAGCTTTAACTTCTTTTGAAGCCCAATATAATCTCTTTATTTTTTCTTCTGATACTTTATCTCCAGCTTTGACCACAAACTTTCCGTCATCAAACTTGTAAGTTTTTGATAAATATTTATCTTTTGAATCTTCTTTTATTTTATTAAAATTTATATCTTTTCCATATTCATCTTTTCCATTAAAGTTACTATCTAAAGAACTAGCTGCTTCTATATATTGATAAGATAAATATGGATATGTATGCATTGCATCCTCTAAAGCCCTTTGTGAATATCTAGGATCCATCCTAAATTTCCCCATCCTACCGGTAAAATAAAGTGCATTATTAACAAGCCAAGCATTATCCTTATTCATTCTGTTTCCTAATAAACATAAACTCTCTAATTGATCCATATAAGGATTAATCTTACCATAAAAAATTGTATCTTTTGCGTCATAAGAGCTTGTATTATATAAAACTGAGTTAGTATAGTAATCTATTCCCTTAAGTAAATTATATACTGCATTCCCCTTTGCATTATCCTTTGCATATTCTTTAGCATTATCATTAAATTGAATAAGTATGTTTCTTGAATTATTTATAACCTCAGGATCCGCTGACGCATTCCCTATAAGTCTTCCAAGTGCTTCTACTACTCCATCTTGAGTTTTTGTACCTAGTCTAAAATTACTATTAGATTCAATAGCTTTCATAGCAGGTAAACATCTATTCTTAAACTCTACAGTGTTTAAGTATGATAACTGATTATTATAATATCCAAGATAATATCCGGCTCTTAAGAATTCTACTAAAGTTGGTATACCTTTATTATCAGTACTTGTATAACTTCTACCACTATCCTCTAGTGCATATATAATAGCTTGTACACGGTCTTTATTATTAAAGAACTTATACGAACTATCACTAAATTCAAATAAACCTGGGACATTTTCATAACTTATTTTTTTTATTACTGAAACTAAGTCACTATAGTTCATTCTATTTAATTCATCCAATGTATAATTTCTACTTTTATTATTACTTTGAACTTTAGTTGCATAGCCTTGTGGAATATTATTAGTTGGTACTACATTTTTATATACATCTTTTTTAATTAAGTCATTACTACTAACTTCTCTAGTTAATTCTGTATTATTGACTTGATTTTTCTGTGCTGCAAATACAGGAATTGAACTATTGAATAAAAGAAATGCTGTTAATGTTAATGCTACCCCCCCTTCTCTAATTAGTTTTAACTTGTTTGGTTTTTCTTTAAATTCTTTCTCTTTTGTAATCATAAAATCCTCCTATGTAAAGTAATTATTTATATAAATATCCTTTTAATTTATAAAAGCATATTACATACACCAATCAGTTTATATAATTGATTTTACTTTTAAATTTATTTTTTAATTAAACTATATTTACAATTAAAAATATGTTAAATACTTCACAAGTATATCACTATATCTTAAATAATTCATAAGAAATAGGTGAAATCGTACTACTATTTAACATTTTATATAAAATTTGTACAAAAAAAGAGCCTATATACATAGACACTCTTTTTTTATATTGTCTACTATATAGGCTTCAGTTTAATTCATTAAAACTCATTTTTATTATTTATTTCATCAATTTACATATAGCATTTGTAAAATCAACTGGGTCTTTTATATCAATTCCTTCTATAAGTAATGCTTGATTATATAATAAATCTGTATATAGCTTAAACTTATCTTTATCATGCTCATATGCATCTTTTAATGCTTTAAATACATCATGATTTATATTTATTTCTAAAACTTTATCTGCCTTTACACCTGGACTGTTAGGCATAGCATTTAGAATTTTTTCCATTTCAAGAGTTATCTCACCCATAGTTGATAAACATACTGGATGATTCTTTAATATCTTTGATTCTTTTACGCTTGTAACTTTATCATTCAATAGATCCTTCATAGCTTCAAAGATTTCTTTATTTTCTTTTTCATCTGCTTCTGATACTTCTTTATTATCTTCTGATTCTATTCCTAAGTCTCCGCCAGATACTGATCTAAATTCTTTATCTTTATACTTAATAAGCATCTTTATAGCAAATTCATCTACATCTTCAGTAAAGTATAGAACTTCATATCCTTTATCTAATAATGCTTCTGTTTGTGGAAGTTTTTCAATTCTCTCATTTGATTCTCCAGTTGCATAGTAGATATATTTTTGATCTTCTTTCATTCTTTCTACGTATTCATCTAGTGTAACTAATTTCTTTTCTTTTGATGAGTAGAACATTAATAAATCTTGTAGCACTTCTTTATTTGCTCCAAAGTCATCATATACACCATATTTTAATTGTCTTCCAAATGATTTATAGAATTTTTCATACTTTTCTCTTTCATTCTTTAGCGTGTTCTTTAATTCATTTTTTATCTTATTTTTAATATTTTTAGCTATAAGTCTTAGTTGTCTATCATGCTGTAACATTTCTCTTGATATATTAAGAGATAAATCTGGTGAGTCCACTACCCCTTTAACAAAACCAAAGTAATCAGGCAATAAGTCTCCACACTTATTCATTATTAGAACACCATTTGAATATAATTCTAATCCTTTTTCATATTCTTTTGTGTAGAAATCATATGGAATATTTTCTGGTATAAATAATATTGCATTATAACTTATCATACCATCAACACTTATATGAATATGTTTTAAAGGTTTATCAAATCCATAATGTTTTTCTAAATAGAAATTATCATAATCTTCATCAGTAAGTTCTTTCTTATTCTTTTTCCATATAGGAACCATGCTATTTACTACTTTAAGTTCTTTAACTTCTTCGTATTCATCTTCACTACCTTTTTTAAGCTTTTTAGTAGTTATATCCATCTTTATTGGATATCTTATAAAATCTGAATACTTCTTGATCATTGCTTGTAATTTATATTCATTTAAGTATTGATCATAATCTTCATCTTCTAAATTTTCTTTTATCTTAAGAATAACTTCTGTACCTACACTATCTTTAGTGCAAGGTTCAATTGTATATCCATCTTCCCCTTCTGATTCCCACTTGTAAGCTTCACTACTTCCAAAGGCCTTACTTATAACAGTAACTTTATCAGCTACTAGGAATGCTGAATAAAATCCAACACCAAATTGACCTATTATATTGTGTTCATCATTAACTTCATTTTCTTTCTTAAACTTTAGTGACCCACTTTGAGCTATAACACCAAGGTTATCTTCAAGATCTTCTTTTGTCATTCCAATACCAGTATCACTAATTGTTAGTGTTCTGTTTTCTTTATCAGGAGTTATCTTAATGTAGTAGTCATCTTTATTAAATTTTATGGAATCATCTACTAATGCTTTATAGTAAATTTTATCAATGGCATCACTTGCATTAGATATAAGCTCCCTTAAAAATATCTCTCTATTTGTATAGATTGAGTTAATCATAAGGTCTAATAATCTTTTAGACTCTGCTTTAAATTGTTTCTTTTCCATATCTAATTCTCCCTTCATAATAAAAACATTTACTAAATTACATATTGTAATAATTTATTTAAACCTTATAATTAGCACTCTAATCCAGAGAGTGCTAACCATACTTTTTATATAACATATTTTTAATTTTATGTCAATAAAAGTTACATTATATACATTATATATTAAAATTTCTAAATAGTAGTTGCTTAACAATTGTTATATAATGTTATTAGCTAAATATAGAAGTTAGAGGGGATACATAATGCAAAAGAAAAAACTAATAGTAATAATTTTAGGAATATGTGCAATAGCCGTAATTGGAGGATTTTCATTTAACTATTATAGGAAGGAAACTAAATTTTCTAATTATATAAGCACTGCAAATAAACTTATATCTGACGGAAACTATTCTGAAGCTACCTCAATGATAAATGAGGCTAAGGAAATAAAAGATTCTACAGAAGTAAAAGAAGCCGAAAATTTACTTAAGTTAACTGAAGAACAATCAAAAATATATGACGAAGGACTAAATCTAGCTAAACAAGAAAAATACACAGAAGCAATAAATGTTCTAGAAAAAATCGATAGTAATGCTACTCAAATAAAAGATAAGGCTAATAAAGAAATAGCCTCACTAAAAAATAAACTGATATCAACATATGTTGATAATGCAACTAAGTTTATAGATAAATCTGATTTTACAAATGCTAATAAGGAGATAGATAAGATTGCATCTATCAATAGTAATGATAGTAATATACAAAAACTAAAAGATTCAATAGATTCAAAAAAGAAAGAGCTTGTAGCTACTTATAAATCAAAAGCGACTGAAGCAATTAAGAATAATAATTTTAATGATGCTAATAAATCAATTAACAAACTTCAATCTATAGGCGCTAATGATGAGGCTATTAAAAGTTTAAAATCTAAATTAACCGATAAAGAAAAAACTCAAAAGTATTATAACTGTAGATATAGAGGTATATCAGACACTCAAAAACAAAGTACTATGTATTTTGCAGCAGCTCCTAGTAAACCATGTATAACTAGATATTATAACCCTGATTTAATGACAGAAAAAATCTTTATAGACTTCTATCATGCCAATATTGAACCTAAATTATATGAGGGTTATTCTTATGTTTTACGTAGTACAAAGGATAATAATTATGGACTCTTATTTGTATGTGAACCTAATGAAAATTATGAGTTCAATATGGGCAAAATAGGTCCAGATGGATTATTAGATATATATAGTGACTCAGCTGCATACTGTGGAATACACGGTGATAAAGTTGTATACTATAGCTTACAAACTCAACAACCTATAGGACCTTTATTATTAAGATAATTATATTAATATATAGAATTATCTTTAAAGCGAGTCAAAAATGACTCGCTTTTTATTAAAAATATTATAATTAACCTCTCTTTTTTAATACACTTATGCCAGCTAAAATAAATCCTATTGCACCTGCCATAAATCCTAAATTATTTCTACCTGTATCAGGTATTGGTTTATTGTTATTAGCTCCTCCAGATTCTGTATTGCTATCATCTTTATCAGTTGTATCACCTGGTTTTGTATTTGGACCTTCCTCTTTATCTGTATCTCCATTATTTTCTTTATCATTTTTAAGTACTAATTTATCAATTGATTCCTGTAGACTTTTAACTGCCTTATCTACTTGTTCCTGATTCACACCTTTATCATTTAATATCTCTTCTGCTTCTTTTAATGCACCTTTAACTACTTTAGCTGTCTCATCTGTATATTTTGATAAGTCTAATTTTTTTGTAGTACTAACCAAATCTTTTAATTTACTCTTATCAACTTCCTTTGGAGCTTCAACAGTCCCCTCTTTAGTTATAATTTCATATATATTAGGTAATGGTTTTGATGAATCAAATTCAAGTTTTACTTCTAATATTGTTTTTTTAACATCAAATGTTTTAAACTCTTCATCAAGCTTTCCAACTTGAATCCATTTGTCATCAATACCTTTAATGCTAACTTTAGCATCGCTTATATTTTTATCATCTTGTAAAAACATTAATTCCTGAACATCTGTAACTCTACTCATCTTATAAACAATATTATCCCCAGTCTTAACTGATTCTGGAGAATATGCTGTTGATAAATCTCCATCATAAAGGTTTTTAAATTCTCCTTTTGGATTCCCTGTAACTAACTCAACATAATCATTTCCTTCATTCTGCACTGTTTTGTTAACTTCAATCTCATATAATTGAACCCAATAGCTTGAATTACCTTCTGTATTTGAACCGTTTGCTTTTATTCTAATGTATCTTGCCATTTTACCTTCAGCATTGATAGCTGCAACCATCTTTCCATTTTCTTCAACATATTTTAACTCACCTAATGAAGTCCAATTGTCTCCATCTACTGAGATCTCATATTCTGAATTTCTCATACGATCTGAAACAGCAAAATAAGATTTTATATCATAAAGAGGTATAACTGACCCTAAATCAACTTTAATATGATGTCCTTCAGCTGATGGTTTATTACTCCAATATTTTGTTTCCATATCTCCATCAATAGCATTTTCAATATTATTACCATCATGAGTTCCTATATTTTCAGAAATTGATAATTTAGCTTTATATATTGGTGTGACCTCTAACTTTTTAATATCCTGAGATATACTATTATCTGAAGTATTTATAACTCTTACAAATGTAGCGGCAACATTCTCCTTTGATGTTGCTACTCCATCTATCACTTCTGTTTCTGCCTTAATCCACTCAATTCCATTTAATGAATATTGAAGTTCTATATTGTCATAGTTATCAGATTTTAATTCTATTTTATCTAGCATCATAGCTTTTGGTATTGCAAATCCAATATAATCATTTTTATTCATCTTTATATTTGATACATCATTTATACTATATTTACCTGCTTGAGTTTTTACCTCTACTTTTTGTATATCCTTAACATTACTAATTACTTTAGATGATTTATCTCCATTTAATGTCTTTGACATCATCTCCTCAGCTTTTTTTATAGTATCAGAAACTAATGGCTTAAGAAGTTTAGTTCCAACATCAACTATATATTCTTTAGCTCCCTCTGACTCTATCCTATCTACAGTAAAATTATTCATTGAATCTAGTTTTTGCTTTGCTACTTTAGTATTAGTAATCCATTCTTTAATATTACCTTCTTCAGCTGCAATTATTGACTTCATAGCTGATATCCCTGATTCACTTAAAGCTTCATATGCTCCTAAAAATGGTGTGATTTCCTTAAGTAAATTTTTATTTTTTAGTTTTGACTTTAAAGTTTTTGCATCAGATTTTAAAGTGTTAAATTCATTTAATAATACAGTAGCTGCCTTCTTTATTGATTCACCCTTTTGTATTGCATTTTTAAATGAATCAATTTTCTCTTTTAAATAAACTGACTCATCAAATATAAATGGACCACTTGCTCCCCCATCATCGCTTAAGTATGAAATATTTGATGCAAATCTTTTAAATTCTTCTGATGCTTCTGGAACAAGTTCCTCAATAGATCTTTCCCAACTTTTCTGATATTTAAATTCATTTGTATTCCATGTATAATCTGCAATACTATATAAAGCTACCTTTGAAGCTTCTGCTTGATTCATAGGATTTGAGAAAAATCCAGTAACATTATCTAAATCTGGATTTAAATTAGGCATCGGTGCCATTAAAAGCTTAGAATCACAATAATCATTTACTGGATAGTTCCACCAAACGGCAACATCTTTATCTACTCCTGTAGCGGTCTTTGGCCATTCAAATACCTCTTTAGATACATTTGACATAGTAGCATGTCCAGTCCACATCACTTCAATATCCTTATCTAAAGTCTGCATAAATGGTTTAAAATATCTATCTATATTAGGCCCCCAAGCTGAATTATATCTTGCTGAAATAACTATCATAGGTGCAACATCACCTTTAGCTTTAACAAACTCTTTATTTATTCTATTAATCCACTCAGCCTGAAGCTTCCCTCTACTCCAATCATCAGTATCATCAAATAATACGCCAAATTGACGAACTCCCAAGCTATAAAGCTGTTCAAATTTATTAATTATAGCTTTATAATCTTCATCTGTAAATTGAAGCGTTGCACCTGGGTGGATTGTCCAACAAAAATTCAAATTATTATCAGTCCCTGCCTTTGCAAGTTCTGCAATTTCTTTTGCCTTATCTTCTGGATATAACTTTTTCCACTCTGCTCTATGATATATGTCATCTTTTGGAGCATATATATAGGTATTCATTTTATATTCACTAGTATCTTTCATAAGGCTTTTTCTATCTTCATGACTCCAAGGAGTTCCATAAAATCCTTCAATAAATCCTCTATGCTTAATCTCTGGATTATCTGATATAACAACCTCAGCTATTTTATTTGAACCAGTTGATTGATCTAATATTTGATCTAATGTTAATACACCATAATAAACACCATCTTTATCAGTTCCCGTAATTTTTATAATTCCATTTTTATTTACATCATCACTTGTACTAAGTATATATCCCTCTTCCTTTTTAAGAGTTCCTAATTTATCAGATATTCCTTCAGTACAATCATCACAATGTTCTTTATCAGATGATAAAATTATATTTGCTTTTTTATCATCTACTTTTTCAGTTACTTCATATGAAATCTTATGTTTATCTAGACTCTTCTTAAGTCTCGGTAAAGTAGCTTTTTCTTGTTCTCCATGAACAACAATATTTACCTTTCCTTTAAGTTTAAACTCTTCTTGTGATTTATACTCTATCTTCTGAGGCAATGGATATATATCAAGTTTTTTATTAACTATATCCACAGGTTCTTTAGTCGCTGTCATTCCATAAGCTAATGGTGTTGCAAAAGTAGTAATTCCAAGTGATAGAAAACATGTAGTTGCTACCCCTATCTTCAAAGCTTTTTTCTTTTTATTTCTAAGCATATTATTTCTCCTTAAATTTATTATTTTATAAAACTATAAAGTTAATCATTATAATTTATTTATACAATATTTCCCATTAATTTCATATAGAATATTTTTACTTGTATTCTATTTCCTTGGAAAATTATTATTAATTTAAACTTAGAATTATATATGCACAGATAAAAAATTAAGACTATATTATCAATAATATAGTCTTAACCTTTAATATTTATTTAATTTATCTAATTACTTATCAAATAATCCTCCGCCATTACCAGTTTTAACACCCTTAGAGGCCACACTTCCTATACTCTTTTTAGCTTTCATACTATTTTTAGTACCAGAACTTTTCTTCTTCTTTTCTTCTATAAGCTTTTTCATCATTTCTATATTTTTATTCATACTATATATCCTCTTTTATAAATCCCTAATACTAGTGAGTATTGCTTGCACCAGCACTTTGCTTTCCGTATCTATCTGGTATTTTCTTTCCTGATTTTTTTGTTACCTTTGCTTTCTTTTCTTCTAAAAGCTTTTTCATCATCTCTACATTTTTATTCATTATAAAATCCTTCTTTCAATGTAGTCTTCTACATCATCTTATTTTACTTGTCTTTTATTTTAAATAAATAATATCATACATTATATTTACTTAAATCAACGAAAATCAATTCATCTAAACACTTCTAATATATTTAGTGGTATCTAAATATATTAATTATAATCATATTACTATAAATGAGTATCAATGTATAGTTTAACCTAAATTAAGAATTACATATATGAGTAGTTATTCTTATATCTAAATATTTTATATATTATTATTAAGTACTAATGTACCATCATTTATTATTGCTGGTTTGGTATAGAAAAATGATGATGTAATCATATTCTTATTTACTTCTCCATTTGCAGTTATAGTCCATGTACCACCTTCACAAGCACTAAGTATAATCCCTTTAGATTTATTTATTTTTATATCTCCATCATAAAATTGACAGCCTACAAACATATATCCAACATCAACATTATTACATACAAGAGACTCATCTAAATTATGATTAAATTGACATGAAACAGCGCTACCATGTGAATTGTTTGGATAATCAGAACCCCCAACTACATACATACCTGATTTATTTCTATTAAAAGAACAGTTAGAAAACATATTATTTCCTCCAGCATTTACGCAGCCTATATTATTCTTAGCTGAAGTTATATTTGTAAACTGAACATATTCAGCTCTTTTATCTAATGTTACTCCATAACTATTCTTTTCAAATCTACAATCTCTAACATGAAGATTCTTATAATACTGTGATATATTATTATATCCTATTTCAGTACAGTACAATCCACTTTTATCAAAACCTTCAACTAAAATATTATCTAATAATACTCGTTCACATTGCTTAACATATATCCCTATATATTCCCCTCTATTTGGACAGTACTCTTCTGTATTAAAGCCCTTTACTTTTATATTGCTTATAATAGCATTTACACCATCTCCTATAAATAGACAGTACTTATTTATAATATCTTCATTTAATACTATAGTTGAACCTAAAGTGCCTACTATATGGGTATTATTCCTTATAATCAAACTTTCAGTTAAAAACTCTCCCTTAGGTATAAATACTATCTCACCCTTATCTGCACATTCATCAATTATTGATTGTAATTTAGTATTCAGTGTGACTCCATCTCCTATACATCCTCTTTCTATTATGTCTACAAAACCCTTTTTTAAATTTTTCATCTTCATTACCTCTTTCTCATAAATTTTCTAAGAGACATAACTCTCATCTTTTATATATGCATGAAGATAAATTTACTAAAAAATAAATAAAGAAAAACCCAAATATATTTTCATACTTGGATTTTTCTTTAATAAGCTAATTATTTATAGCTTAATTTCCTTTACTTTTATTATCCTTATTTAATCTTTGTTCCACAATAAGGACAATATTTATAATCTTTTTCTAACGTTCTTCCACATGAAGGACATATATTCTTAGGTGAGTAATAGTAGTTATCAGAATGTCCATTATCTATTTCATTTAAATCCCAATATGTTATATCTACATCCTCACCATTTTCAATTTTCTTTCCTTTATCCTTTGGAATTTCATATATAGTACTACATCTATTACACTTGATATAATACATCTCATTCCATTTAAATATGGGTATAAAGAAAAACTGAAACAAACTAAATGTTTTTATAAGTTGTCCAGTAGTATTAACATTACAAACCTTACAGGGTATATTATTTAATGTTTTTATTTCTTTCTGACCACTCTCTATTCCAAATATGCCTATAAAAAACATAATTTCATCTCCATATTAAAATATTTATATAAAATAATTTTATCATAAAAATAAGAGATATAATAATTTAATATCATACCTCTTATTTCTAAATTCCATTCTATATAATTCTCAATTCAAATTATTATATTCTATATAAATTTACATACCTCTTAGATTCTTCATACTTATATCTAGTACTTTAAATGAATGAGTTAGAGCACCTGTAGATATAAAGTCCACTCCAGTTTCTGCAATATCAGTTATTGTATCTAATGTAATATTCCCTGATGCCTCTATCATAGCTCTATTATTTATAATTTTTACTGATTCTCTTAAAGTTTCTAAATCCATATTATCAAGCATAATAATATCTGCTCCAGCTTCTAGTGCTTCATTAACTTGATCTATAGTTTCTACCTCAACTTCTATCTTCCTAACAAATGGAGCTTTTTCTCTTATTAGATCGACTGCATTTCTAACTCCACCAGCAGCTGCAATATGATTATCTTTTATTAATACTCCATCATTTAGTCCAAATCTATGGTTATTTCCTCCCCCTATTGTTACTGCATATTTTTCAAATATCCTCATATTTGGAGTAGTCTTTCTAGTATCTAAAATTTTCACTTTACTACCTTCTAACCTGTCTACAAACTCTCTTGTAAGAGTTGCTATCCCACTCATTCTTTGAAGAAAATTTAAAGCTACTCGCTCTCCACTTAATATATTTTTGGTACTTCCTAGAACCTCACCAAACTTTTCACCTGATTTTACTCTATCTCCATCTTTTATATATAAGTTCACTTGTGTATCACCAAGAATTTTAAAAACTATCTTAAAAACCTCAACACCAGCTATTATTCCATCTTCTTTAGCTATTAAATCTATTACAGCCTTCTCTTTATCATTTAGTATAGCTTCTGTTGTTATATCTCCATACTGTAAGTCTTCATTAAGAGCTCTTTTTACAATATCCTCTACTAATAACCAATTCATCTCTTATATCCTCTCTTAATTCATAAATTGTTTCAGTCAAAATTCTACTATTTAAGCCTCTATAATAATCTATATCAACATACGATTTTTTTACTTTAATTGTTTTAACACCTTTTATTTCATTATTAATTTTTTTAGCACCTCTTCTTGAAAATACTAAAGCTTCTAATAATGAGTTACTAGCTAATCTATTAGCACCATGAACTCCAGTACAACTAACTTCCCCAAAAGCATATAAATTTTTCATAGATGTTTGTCCATATAAATCAACGTCTATTCCCCCCATAAAATAATGCTGAGTTGGAGCTACTGGAATAGGAGCTTTACATATATCTATTCCTCTCTCTAAACATTTCTTATATATATTAGGAAATCTATTTATTATAAAATCCCTATCCATAAAACTAATATCAAGATATACATTTTCTGAATTATTCATTCTCATTTCTTCATATATACACTTAGTCACAACATCCCTTGGAAGTAATTCATCTACAAATCTCTTACCTTTATTATTTATTAATTTTCCTCCTTCACCTCTTAATGACTCTGAAATTAAAAACTTTTTACTTCTAGATTTACCATCAAAAAGTGCTGTAGGATGAAATTGAATATAATCTAATCTGCTAACTTTTATTTCATTTCTTATTGCTACACCTATACTATCTCCTGTGAGTATTCTTTCGTTAGTAGAATTTTTGAATATACCCCCAATACCTCCAGTCGCTAATATTGTCGTTCTAGCATATATATTTATTACTTCATTGTCTTTAACACAAACTATACCAACACAAGTATTATTTACTTTTAATATATCTATCATTTCACAGTTTTCATATAAATTTATATTATCTCTAATTATCACGTTATTTAGAAGTGTATCCTCTATCTTTTTACCTGTTATATCTTCATAATAAACAATCCTATTTATGCTGTGAGCTCCCTCACGAGTAAATAATAACTCTCCATTACTCTTCTCAAACTCCATACCTAATGTTGATAATTTATTTATATTATCTATAGATTCTTCTGACAATATTTTAACTGAATCAATATTATTTTCATACTTTCCAGCCTTTAATGTATCATTTATAAATAAATTAATATCATACTCTCCTCTAGCTACAGCTATTCCCCCTTGAGCCAAAGATGTATTACATTCATCTAATTTTCCTTTTGAAATCATAGTTATATTTAAATTTTGACTTAGATTTAAAGCAGCATATAACCCTGATACTCCAGTTCCAACTATTAAAATATCAGTAACCATATCCATATTATCTTTAACCTCCAAGCTTGTGCATATTTTTTAAAGCAATACTTGCTTTTATTCTTATATCTTCTTTAAGCTCTATTTCATTTTTCATATTTAAAAGACTATTATATACATCCTCTAATCTTGTCTTTTTCATATTAACGCACATCATACTTCCACCTGGCATATAAAACTCCTTATTATCTTTAGAATCCATTTGATGAAGAACTCCTTCCTCTGTTACAATAAGAAATTTCTTATTAGAGCTTGTATTAACAAAATTTATAATCTCTCCTGTACTTCCAATAAAGTCTGATTCATCTCTAATTTCCTTTTCGCATTCTGGATGTGTAACTATTACCATATCCTTATGTATATCCTTAGCTTGTATAATTTCTTTATGCCTAACCTTTTTATGAGTTATACAGAATCCATTCCATATAATAAATTTCTTTTCAGGAACTTGTTCTTGTATATACTCTCCTAAATTTTTATCTGGCAAGAATATTATCTCTTCCTCATCTATATTTCTTATAATATTCAATGCATTAGATGACGTACAACATACATCTGATAGCGCTTTTACTTCTGCTGAAGAATTTATATAACATACAACCTTTGCTTTAGGATGTTTTTTCTTTAATTCTTCTACTTCATGTGCTTCTGCCATATCTGCCATTGGACACCCTGCATCCATTGCTGGAAGTATAACTGTTTTTTCTGGTGAAAGTATCTTTGCACTTTCAGCCATAAATTTAACTCCACAAAATACTATTACCTGCTCATTGCAATCTTTAGCTACTTTGCTAAGATAGTAAGAATCTCCAACTGCATCAGCTATATCTTGAATTTCACCCCTTTGATAATAATGAGCTAATATTTTAGCCCCTCTTTTCTTTTTTAGCTGTAATATTTTATCTTTTAAATTATTCTCCATATTATCCCCCATAAGCTAAATACTTTATATATACACTTATTTTTACAAGTGTATATACACCTATTGTATATACTATATCATCAAACTTATGGTATATCAACTCAATAATTCCTTATACTTCTAATATTTATATCCCTTACTTTAAAGTAATCTCTATTTATATAAAAATTAAAAGCACTAATTTATATTAATCAGTGCTTTACTATATATATCAAACATTTTATTCAAAAAATTCTTTAGCATAGATAACTTCTCCACTAACATTCTTCAATCCATTATCTATAAGTTCAATCGCCATAAAGTTCTCATCTGGTACTTCAAAAGGTGCTTCTATTCCCCACTTACTTGCAGGTTCATATCCAAAACGTGAATAATACTTAGAATCTCCAAGTATAATTACACTACCATATCCTAAGTCCTTTGCTATTTTGTGCCCTTCTAAAATCATCTCTCTTCCTACCCCACCCCATGATACTTAGGTAATACTGCAAGTGGTGCAAGAGCTAGTGATGTATATTCACCTATTTTTATTTTAGTAATCATAGTATGACCTATTATCTTTTCATCACTTTCTGCAACAAGTGATAACTCTTTAATAAAAGCATCACTATTTCTTAATCTATTTACAAGGTTATGCTCATTATGATCTGTATGCTCTGCATTTTCAAATGCTAATCTAACAACATCATAAACCTCATTAAAATCTTTATTATTTTCTTCTCTAATTATTATATCCATTAAACTTACCTCCCATAACCACTTAATAAATCATTTAATTCTCACTTATGTATTTGGATCCAAAACTATACTGATTATCTTGTTAGGAATTAAATATACAATTTCTCCGTTTTTTTCTCCTTTAAACTCTATTCCTTTTGATGTTTCCTTTATTAATTATACTATAATTTAACATAATGATATAAGGAATAAAAATGATGTGAGTTTAATATTACTCTATAATTAGTACTTTTAAATTCTTTAATTAGTAAAAATAAAATAATTAAAGCTGATTTCTGTTTAATACAGAAATCAGCTTTTTAGGCATAAATAAATATATAATTTTATTATTTTTCTTCAATCTTTTCAACTTCTTCAACAACTACATTGTTAGTAGTTACTTTTGCTTTATTACTATCTAACTTTTGTAGTATGATTCCTAATGAAACTAAAACAATTGCATAGAATCCATATTGAGCACAATTTGTCATATAGTAACTTATGATATTAAATGCATTCCCTTCCTTTACTAATGCACCTTGTGCAACCATTTGTGAAATATATTCGTGACAACTTACTATTGCCCAAACCATATAGATAAGTACTATTACAGCTATTATATATAGTATAATGCTTGCTATATTTATTTTTTTCTTCTTCATAATTCCTATCATCCTTTCAAATAATTTATTACTTAATAAAAAATATATTATGTTTTATATTATTTATTATATCAAAAATATCCTATATTTAGTGTGAATTAAAATTCACATAGACTTTCTTATAAATTTTAATATCAAATTATAAATAAATCTTCTAACTTTACTCTAATAATTTTTGAATCTCTTCTTCCGTTAAATTCCTATATTTACCCCTTTCTAATGTTTTATCTAATACTACATCACCAATTGCAATTCGTTCTAAGTATATTACATAACACCCTACTGCCTTTAACATACGTTTAACTTGATGCTTTCTACCTTCTGATATAGTAAGATAACACGCAACAACTGGTTGATTATACTTACTTTTATCTACATTACATAAGTTATCAATTTTTTCTTTAAAATTCTTATAAAACCCTGAATTTACAACTTTTATTTTAGCAGGCTTAGTTAATATTTCACCTTTATTAATATAAACTCCTTCTTCTAATTTCTTTATGTTTTCTTCACTCAGAGAACCTAAAGCCCAAAAGAAATAAGTCTTTTCCATATGCTTTTCTGGATACATTAATTTATGCTCAAATTCACCATCATTAGTAAATAACAATAATCCCTCTGTATCTTTGTCTAATCTACCAACGTGGAATATACCTTTTTTATCTGATTCATCAAATAAATCAAATACAGTTTTATTCTCTATGTCGCTCTTTGCAGTGATATATCCTGCTGGTTTATTAAGCATATAATATACTTTTTCAGCATAATATACTCTCTCATCAAGATATTCAATAACATCTAATTTCTCATCTATATCTATTGCAGGTATTATTACGACTTCTCCATTAACCTTAACTTTACCTTCTTTAATATAAATCCTAACTTCTTTACGCTTTCCAATAGATGCTTGTGCTAAAAATTTATCTAATCTCATATTTATCACTTCTTTTCCTTTGAATAATAATTTATATCTAGATTTATTAGATATATCCCTGAAATATAAGAAAATATTAGTTATCTATACAGTCTTTACTTAGGCTTCTTCTAACTTTCCAAAAATTCATTTAAAAATTAAACCACAAACTTCCAAAATATTTTCAACCTACAAAAACTCACTAAAAAAGATGAGTGGTAATAATATTAATCACTCATCTTTAAAATAATTATTTTCTAACAAGTCTTGCTACATTTTCTATATGTGCAGTTTGAGGGAACATATCAACCGGTTGAACCTTCTCTGTTCTATATCCAAGCTCATCTAATATCTTTAAATCTCTAGCTAATGTACTTGGATCACAAGATACATACACTACTCTCTCTGGCTTAGTTTCACCTATAGATTTTAATAATTTAATATCGCAGCCTTTTCTTGGAGGGTCAACAACTATTACATCAGCCTTAACCCCTTCATCTATAAGCTTTGGAATAACTTCTTCTGACTTACCTACAAAGAATTCTGCATTAGATACATAATTCATCTTAGCATTTTCTCTTGCATTAATTATTGCAGGTTCTACAATCTCAACTCCATAGACCTTCTTCGCCTTTTGTGATAAGAATAATGTTATTGAACCTGTTCCACAATAAGCATCAAATACAGTTTCTTCTCCTGTAAGGTCTGCATATTCTAAAGTCTTACTATATAATACTTCAGTTTGTACAGGATTTACTTGGAAGAATGAAAGTGGTGATATATTAAACTTAAACTCTCCAATATAATCTTTTATATAATCTTCTCCCCATAATGTGTAGCATTCTGGTGTAAGTATCACGTTAGTATCTCTACAGTTAATGTTAAGTATTATGCTCTTTAAACCTTCAATATGGAATTCAAGCTTTCTAATAAGCTCGTTCATATGAGTTAAATCTTTTCTAGTTGCAACTATAACTACCATTACTTCACCAGTTTTAAAACCTTTTCTAATCATTACATGTCTAAGAAGTCCTTTTTTATTAAAGTTTCCATCAACAAAAGCTGGCATTATGTTGAACTCTTCAATCCATTCTCTTGTTATCTTGCTTATTTTATTTGCATCTTCTTCTTGAATTAAGCACTCTTCTATATCTATAATATCATGGCTTCTTGGGGCATAGAAACCTAGTGCTGGCTTACCTTTAACCATACCTATAGGCAATTGAACTTTATTTCTATATTCATATGGCTTCTCTTCCATACCAATTGGATATTCAACTAAATCTTCTGAAAGACCACCTATCTTCTTAATGCAATCTTTTACTCTTTCCCACTTAAAATCTAATTGAGTTTTATAATCCATATGTTGCAATTTACAACCGCCACATCTTTTAAAATATTCACATTTAGGTTCTACTCTACCCTCTGACTTTTCTATAATCTCTAAAAGTTTTCCATAGGCAAAATTCTTATTTACCTTAACTACTTTAACCTTTACCTTTTCACCTTTTAAAGCACCTTCTATAAAAATAGGATATCCATCAACCTTAGCTATTCCTTCACCTTCATAACCCTGAGATACTATATCTAAAATGTATTCCGTGTTTTTTACAACCATTTTAATCCACCTTTTTCTTACGATTTAATATTGATTAATTATATCATAATTTTAGTATATATTGTGAGTAGCATTTACTTCTTACTTTTCCATTTAAATTTATTATAATAAATAACCTACAATAAGTTTTTAATGTAATAAAAAAGACTACTGATTTAAATCAGTAGTCAGATTTTAAACGATTACTTATGCTTTTCTAACCTTTGATGAAAGTAATATTAATCCTCCAACACTTACAAGTACAGCAGCACCTACTCCTAGTATTTTTGTAGTATTTTTCTTGTTACAAGATACTAAAGCTTTAAAATCTTTCATATTGCTACACCTCACCTTAAAATTATTCTTTCGGTAAATATGTTCTTAGTTTATATTATGATTTTACCCTCTTATTGCTTTCTTAATCTACAATTTTTATAATTTTTAAGGTTAATTTAATATGACTCTATAAAAGTTTCGCACTGAGTCTCTGCACTTTCTCTTGGCATATTACCAACTATTATTAAGTTTCTTGCTTCACATTTTCCATCACCATTATAAAAACACTTTCTAGCGCTGCAAGATACATTAGGTGAGAATTTCACTTCACCCGGTCCACTTAAAATTTGCATTATTTCACCAAAGAAATCTGTATTAGTAACAGCTTTCACTTCATTTACTATTGTATCTACCCTAAAATTACTACAATATGTTTGGCTTGATGTGTATGCACTGTCACCTTCTACTAATATATATTCTGCACCACATAATCCACCTTCATTATTAACACAATTATGTGCTGTGCATCCCAATGTATTCATTAATAATCACACTCCCTTTTACAATATATTATTGACAAAGTAAGTGTGATTATTCATTATTACATTCTATTTCTCATCTGCTGATCTATCATGTACATTCCAAGTGAATGCGAAGAATACTATTGCAAATATACATGAAGCCATAAGCATAACAAATCCACCATTCCAGCTAAATTTATCTACAACTGCTCCCATTGCCACTTCTGCAAATACTTGACCTCCCATATATCCAAAAAGTCCAGTAAATCCTGCTGCTGTTCCTGCTGCTTTCTTTGGAACAAGGTCTAATGCACTTACTCCAATTAACATAACAGGTCCATATATTAATGCTCCAATTGATGCTAGGGCACAATCTATAATAATTGGATTTGCACTCTTCCAATATACAAAGACTGCTATGAAAACTCCAATCATACAGAAGATTCCAAGAGGGGCTCTTCTTCCATGGAATACCTTATCACTAAGCCATCCAATTATTATTGTTCCTGGTATTGCTGCATATTCAAATAATGCAAATGCAACTGAAGATTCTTTCATACTAAAATTTCTAACTTCTTCTAAATATGTAGGTACCCAATTTATTACTCCATATCTAACTAAGTAAACGAACACATTAGCTAGTGCAATAAACCATAAGTATTTATTGTTAAATACATATTTAAACAATATTTCTTTTCCTGTTAATTCTCTTTCTCTATCATCAACAGCAACCTCTGGATAATCATCCTTATATTCTTCAATTGGTGGTAACCCAACTGATTGAGGTGTATCTTTAGCAAATATCATATATAATATACCGATTATAATTGCAATTATTCCTGGTAAGTAGAAAATTCCTTTCCAACTACCAAATATTGATACTCCAAGTACTGCTATTGTAGCTATAAGTCCTCCCCCAACATTGTGAGCTGTGTTCCAAATAGACATCTTTACTCCACGCTCTTTATCAGAAAACCAGTGAGTTATTGTTCTACCACATGGTGGCCATCCCATTCCTTGGAACCATCCATTTAAAAGCATTAATATAAACATTAATGTTATGCTACTTGTCAGTGGGAAGAATAAATTAACTACCCCTGATGCTATAAGCCCTATAGCTAAGAAAAATCTAGGATTAGATCTATCTGAGACATTTCCCATAACAAACTTACTAATTCCATAAGCTATTCCTAGTGCTGATGCTACAAATCCAAGCTGCATCTTTGTAAAGCCTTGATCTACAAGATATGCCTTTGCAAGTGAAAAGTTACTTCTTACAAAATAATATGTTAAGTATCCAATGTATATACTTATGAAAACTTGTATTCTATATCTTTTGTATGTAGAGTCTATCTTATCTTTCGGTAGCCTCTCTATATGTTTTGCTGGCTCTAAAAACTTTAACAATTTTTCCATCCCCTTATGTCTTTCTCCTCTAGTGCTTAAAAAAACCACAAAAAGGCATATCTTAAATTATGCTTTTTTGCGGTTATTCTCTATATCTCTACACCTAAGTTTATTCAATTTTCCATTTTTATAAATAGCGCTATTTCCTTTTTTATAATACATTTTTCAGTAAACATTTACAAGAATTTTCACTTTTATACTATCATTTTTTACCATTTGTTCACTTTATTTAATTTTTATTTTTATTTATTGTGAGAAATAATAAAAAAAATAGCACCACAAAGGGTGCAATAGAATCAGTTGCCAATACTAATCTTTCAAATAAACGTATAAAACGTACATCTTATAATTTTAACACATGTCACAAATAATATACAATATTTTTTTAATTTTTTTAAAATTAATATTAATATCTAAATCCAAGCAAAAATATATAAAAATAACTCTTAGAGAATACTCTCTAAGAGTTATTAGGTATTTAAAGTATTTAAACTATTTTACAACACTTACTTTCATTAAGTTAGTTGCTCCAACTTCTCCAACTGGTACTCCAGCAGCTATAACTACAGTGTCTCCGTTTTGAACGAATCCATTTTCTTTAGCTATTTCTACTGATTTATCCATCATTTCATCAGTTGATTCTAATCTGTCTGAAACGATTGAGTATACACCCCATGAGAATGCTAATTGCTTAGCAACTGTTTCATCTGGAGTTACAGCTATGATTGGACACTCTGGTCTACATTGTGATAATCTCTTAGCAGTTGCTCCACTTTGAGTTGATGAAACGATAGCTGATGCATGTAATTCGCTAGCAGCATTACAAGTAGCTCTACTTATTACTCCTGAGATTGCTGGAATATGGCTAGTTGCTTGTGATACAGCAACTTCATATTTTAATTGCTTTTCAGCTTCTTCAGCGATTTTAGCCATTGTTTGAACAGCTTCTACTGGGTAGCTTCCGTTAGCACTTTCACCTGATAACATGATTGCATCTGTTCCATCTAATATAGCGTTAGCTACGTCTGAAACTTCTGCTCTTGTTGGTCTTGGGTTTCTGATCATTGAATCTAACATTTGAGTTGCAGTAACAACTGGGATTCCAGCTTTGTTACATTTTTGTATTATCATCTTTTGAACAGCTGGTACGTTTTCTATTGGAATTTCAACACCAAGGTCTCCTCTAGCTACCATAATAGCATCTGATTCAGCTATTATTGAATCTATGTTATCAACACCTTCTTGGTTTTCTATCTTAGGACAGATAAGTATGTTTTCTCCACCATTTTCATCTAAAACTTTTCTTATAGCTCTTACGTCTTCAACTTTTCTTACGAATGATGCAGCTATCATGTTTACTCCGATTTCACAACCGAATTTTAAGTCTGATTCGTCTTTTGCAGTTAAAGCTGGTAATTTTATTGAAACACCAGGAACGTTAACTCCTTTGTGGCTTCCAACTAATCCTGTGTTCATAACTTCACAGATTACCTTGTTTCCTTCTACTCTTCTAACTTCTAATCCAACTAAACCATCATCTATTAATATAGTGTTTCCTGGTTTAACATCGTTAGCTAATCCATCGTAGCTTACTGAACATTTAGTTGCATCTCCAACTACTTCTTCACCAACATATATAGTGAATTCTGAACCCTTTTGTAATTCAAGCTTACTTGGTTCAAAGTTTCCAGTTCTTATTTCTGGTCCTTTTGTATCTAAAACTATAGCAATTTCTTTATTGAATTTCTTTGCTAATTCTTTAACCTTTCTAATTCTTCCACCATGTTCTTCATGGTCACCATGTGAAAAATTATGTCTTGAAGCATTCATTCCTGCTTCTATAATTTTTGATAGTATTTCTTCATTTTCACTTGCTGGTCCGATTGTACAGATCATTTTAGTTTTTTTCATTCGAAATAACACTCCTCTTTATTTATAATTAACCCAAAATCTATATATAAATATTATTTATAGCTACTATTTTGATAAGATTTCTGCTATTCTGTAAGTTTCTTCATCAAACTTTCTTTCAACTGCTAAAGCTTCATCTATATCCATATCAATTATCTTATTATCTACTGTTCCTATAACTCTTGAAGTTTTTCCTTCTTGTAAAACTTCTACAGCTTTTGCTCCCATTTTTGAAGCTAGTACTGTATCAAATGCACTTGGACTTCCACCTCTTTGGATATGTCCTAATACAGTTGCTCTTGTTTCTATTCCAGTAATCTCTTCTACTTCTTCAGCAAGCTCAAATGCTCCGCCTACTCCTTCAGCTAAAAGTACAAGATTATGCATCTTTCCTTTTTGCTTTCCTTCTAAAATAGTTTTACATAATTCGTTTTTATCGAATCCTTTTTCTGGTGTTATGATAGCTTCTGCTCCACCTGCTAAACCTGCATATAAAGCTATATCTCCACAATTTCTTCCCATAACTTCAACTATTGATACTCTTTCATGTGATGTTGAAGTATCTCTAATCTTGTTAATTGCATCTAATACTGTATTTAATGCTGTATCAAATCCTATAGTATAGTCTGTATAAGCTAAATCGTTATCGATAGTTCCTGGTAATCCGACAGTCTTAACTCCTAATTTTGAAAGAAGTTTAGCTCCTGTAAATGATCCATCTCCTCCGATTACAACTAAAGCATCTACTCCATAAGCTTTTAATATTTTAACAGCTTTTTTTCTTACTTCTTCTTGCTTAAACTCTGGACATCTAGCTGTTCTTAAGATTGTTCCACCTCTTTGGATTATATCTGAAACAGAACTTCTATCCATTGTGAATAATTCTCCGTTTATTAATCCGCTGTAACCTCTTTGGACTCCCATTACTTCTATCCCAGCTGCTATAGCAGTTCTAGTTACTGCTCTAAGTGCAGCATTCATTCCTGGTGCATCTCCACCACTAGTTAAAATAGCTATCTTTTTCATGATTACTCCTCCTTCTACCGCCGGGACATGGCTAGTCCCACTGGTAACAAAACTTCCCACGTTTATATGACCGATTATAATTGTACATAAATTGTTGAAATTTATCAACGTAATTTCTTCAACTTTTTTCAATATACTTCTATATATAATAAGTTATTCTTTATTTATCTAAATTTTTCGCTATGTTCTGATAATTTTTAATAATATTACAATTAATATTATACCCTATGAATATTAAAATTATATACAAAATAAATGATTTTTAGGAATTAATTTTTGTAAAAATTTTCATTTACATTTCATTCAATATTATTCATATTTATTAACCATTTTTCATATTTTTAATCACTTTATTGAAAATTTATTAAATAAATATTGCACTAATTAATCATTTATAGGATATTTATATAACTTTTCTTAATTATTCTAATACAATTATCTACTTATTTCGATAAAATTTCAATACTAAATAGTAATTTTTCAGTATTTTTAGATTATTTCCACAAAAAATAAGTATGATGCATTAATTATGCATCATACTTTAATGTTTTAGGAAGATATTACCTTGATATTATCTTCACCATATTTATCTTTAAGCACTGTAATTATATCTGTATCCAGATTAATCCAAGCCTCTCTAGCTAATCTGTAACTTTTGTTATTAGAAGCATTAAATACATATATTGCTGCCTCACCCTTATATTCTTCAAAACCTGTTCTAAGTTCATAATTAGCCTTTTTAACTTCTTCTTCATCATTTACTCTAATATAAATCTTATTAGAATCAACCTTCTCTAAACCTTCAATCTTTTCACATATAAGTTTTGGTGGCTCATCTTCCTTTAGACTAATTCTTCCTTTTATAGTAACTAAAGCATCCTCTGAAATACTCTCTCTTACTCTATCTAATGTTCTTGGAAATACTATAACTTCTATCTCACCACTTAAGTCTTCAAGTTTTAAAAATGCCATAATAGTATTATTTCTAGTAACTTTTTGATTTACTTCTGTAAGTATTCCTCCAAGTATTACTGCCTGATTATCTTTAATAGGCATTTGATCAATTATATCTTCTATATTTATACCTTTTGAAATATTTTCTTCAATTGCTTTATGAACTTTAAAAATACTACTTACTGAAGTGGTTGTTTGCATCTCTAAACTTTTTGCATATTCATCTAATGGATGACCTGATAGATACATACCTGTCATTTCCTTTTCCATTGATAAAAGATTCCTTTTATTAAATTCTTTTATATTCGGATAGTTAATTTCCGGCATACTTATCTCTTCTTCAACTGCAAAAAGACTTATTTGTCCATCTATATTTCTCTTTTTGTCTCCAGCTACTCCATCCATTAACTTTTCATATACTGCAAGCAGCTTAGATCTAAATACTTTAAAAGAATCAAAAGCTCCAGCCTTTATTAAGCTTTCGACAGCTCTTTTATTTATTGTTCCAAGATCTAACTTGTTTATAAAATCCATTATTGAGGTAAATTCACCTTTACCTTCTCTAGCTTTAACTATTCCTTCAACTACATTTACTCCAACATTTCTTATTGCAGCTAATCCGAAGATTATCTTGTCACCTTCAACTGTAAATTTTGAATAACTTTTATTTATATCTGGTGGAACAACTTGTATACCAAGGCTTTCTGCAAACTTTATATATCCTGCAACTTTTTCATTTATTCCCATTACTGAATTAAGCATGGCTGCAATCATCTCAACTGGATAATACTTCATTAGATATGCAGTTTGATATCCAACTACTCCATAAGCCGCAGCATGTGATTTATTAAATGCATAGGATGCAAAGTCCATCATCATGTCGTATATTTTATTTGCTACCTCTTCTGATATTCCATTTCTTAAGCATCCAGGTACTTCAATATTTCCATCACTATCTTCTATTCCATATATGAAGTTCTTTCTTTCTTCTTCCATTACCTTATGCTTTTTCTTAGACATAGCTCTTCTAACAAGGTCACTTCTTCCCATAGAGTATCCAGCTAACTTCCTAACTATCTCCATAACCTGTTCTTGGTAGACCATAACTCCATAAGTAACATTTAGTATATCTTCAAGTTCTGGAGTTAAATATTCAACCTTATCTGGATTTTTCTTTCTTTCAATATACCTTGGTATTTCTGCCATTGGGCCTGGTCTATATAAAGATATACCCGCAATAATATCTTCTAATGAGTCTGGTTTAAGTTCCTTCATGAAGGATACCATTCCAGCTGATTCTAATTGAAATACTCCAGCTGTTTTACCTTCACCAATCATCTTGTAAACTTCTCTATCATCAAAATCTATCTTATCTAAATCAATGTCTATCCCTCTATTATATTTAATCATTCTAAGGGCATCATTCATAACTGTAAGAGTACGAAGTCCTAGGAAGTCCATTTTTAAGAGACCAAGTTCTTCTAATGTATTCATACCAAATTGAGTTACTATCATATCTTCATTCTTTTGAAGTGGTACATACTCAACTAAAGGCTTTGATGCAATAACTACACCAGCAGCATGAGTTGATGAGTGTCTTGGAAGACCTTCTAAATCTTTACTAACATCTATAAGATTTTGAACCCTCATATCTGTATCATAAGCTGTCTTAAGTTCTGGATTTAAGTCAAGCGCCTTCTCTATAGTTATTCCAAGCATTGTAGGTATCATCTTAGCTATTCTATCAACCTCTGCATAGGAATAGTTCATCGCTCTACCAACATCTCTTATACATGCTCTTGCAGCCATTGTACCAAATGTTATAATTTGAGATACATTGTTTTCTCCATACTTTTCAACAACATAATCTATTACCTCTTGTCTTCTTTCATAACAGAAATCAGAATCTATATCAGGCATACTTACTCTCTCTGGATTTAGAAATCTTTCAAAGAGCAAACTATACTTTATAGGATCTATCTTTGTTATTCCTAAAGTAAATGCAACTATTGACCCTGCTGCTGATCCTCTACCTGGTCCTGTCGGTATCCCCTGTTCATTTGAGTATCTTATAAAATCCCAAACTATAAGGAAATAATCAACATATCCCATTTGATTAATTACTCCAAGTTCATAATCAAGTCTATCAATAAGTACTTTAGCTTCCTCATCCTCTTCTCTCATTTTGAATATCTTATCGTAATTATATTCTTCGTTCTTTATATCATCAAATACGCTATATCTCTCTAAAAGCCCCTTAAAGCATGTGTCTCTTAAATATATATAAGGATCATCTTCATCTGTTGGAAGCGGAAATTTAGGAAGCTTAGATACATGGAATTCATAATCAAAGTTACACTGATCCGCAATTTTTATTGTGTTCTCTAAAGCTTCTTTAACATATGAGAACATATCATACATTTCATCAGCTGATTTTAAGTAGAACTGATCTGATGGATATCTTCTTCTATCTGGATCTTCAACTGTTTTACCAGTTTGAATACACATTAATATATCATGAGACTTTGAGTCTCTTTGCTCTATGTAATGAACATCATTTGTTGCAACTAATGGAATTCCTGTTTCTTTAGATAATTTTATATTAAGTTCATTTACTTTTCTTTGTTCTTCCATTCCATGATTTTGAAGCTCTAAATAGAAACCTTCTTTAAATATATCTTTATAAGTTAAAGCAATATCTTTTGCCTTTTCATAGTTTTCGTTAAGAAGAGCCTTCTGCACCTCTCCCCCAAGGCATGCACTTAATGCAATAAGCCCTTCACTATGCTCTCTTAAATAGTCATGGTCAACTCTAGGTTTATAATAGAATCCATCAATAGATGCTGCTGACACTATCTTCATAAGATTCTCATATCCAGTTTCATTCTTAACTAAAAGAACTAAATGATTTGTACCATTATCTTTATCTACATTTTTTATAAGCATAGACTTACTAGCTACATAAACTTCACAGCCAAGTATCGGTTTAATTCCCTCTTCCTTAGCTGCCTTATAAAAATCTACACAACCATACATAACTCCATGATCTGTTATAGCCATGCTTTCCATACCTAACTCTTTTGCCTTTTTTACAAGCTTTTTAATTTTACCTGATCCATCTAAAAGGCTGTACTCTGTGTGAAGGTGTAAATGACAAAACTTTTTATTTTCCACTTAGTCACACTCCTTTCTATATAAGAGAAAGGCCATTAGTATGTACCTGACCTGACCTCTTCTGCTATCTTTTCAATTTTTCTTAATCTATGATTAACTCCTGACTTTCCAACTGGTGGATCTAGCATTTCTCCTAATTCCTTTAACGATTCTTCTGGATATTGAAGTCTAAGCTCCGCTATCTCCTGAAGATTTTTTGGTAGTCTTTGAAGTCCTATATTATTCTGAATAAGTCTAATACTTTCAACTTGCCTAACAGCTGCATTAACTGTTTTTGAAAGATTAGCTGTTTCGCAGTTAACTAATCTATTAACGTTATTTCTCATTTCTTTTTTTATTCTTATATTTTCTAGTTCAAGTAAGCATGTGTGAGCTCCAAGTATATTAAGTAAATCTACTATTTGCTCTCCTTCTTTAATATAAATAATAAAACTATTTTTTCTTTGAATAACTTTAGAATTAAGTCCACAACTATTTATAAGTGCACATAAATCATTCGCATACTCTTCACTATGAGTAACAAACTCTAAATGATAAGTTTTTTCTGGATTACTTATACTTCCTCCACCCAAGAAAGCTCCTCTTATATATGCCTTCTTAGTTTCATCAGTTTTTACCATTTCAGGGTCTATTGTGTAATCTAAACTCATTACACCTTCTACTTCCTTAAGTATTCCAGTCTCTTCTAAAAGTCCACGAACTCCCATCTCTTCATCGATAACAACCATATATATGTTATTTTTTTTAAGAGAATTACTTTTCTTAACCATTAATTTAGAGTGAATATTAAAATGCTCTTTTAATAAAGTAAATATAAGTCTTGCACTTGCAGGATTCTCAGTAGTAATCCTAAATGCTAAACCTTTTCCAGTAAATGCAATGGTACCACTTACTTTCATTATTGCTGAAATTTCTGCTAAAGTCTCCTCTTTGCTTATATCACTGTATCTACAGATTTCTCCTTTAACTTTTGATGAAAACGACATTTATTGCTCTCCTTCTATATATATTAATTAAAATATATCTAACTATATACAATACTTAATTATAACATAAAACTCCCTAAATAATTACTTTAATATACGTATATAATATACATTATCCTTAGAATTTTAGGAAATATATTCTGCATTAATCTTAGTAAAATTTCAAACTTTAATCTTATACTTATTATACAAAATATTTATAATATAATATTCGTAAATGTCTTTTATATTTCTTATCCTTTTATATACTTACAGACTTTTTTCTTACATTGTTACCATTAACTTAAATCGATAAACCAATAGTTCTACAATGATAGTATATTAAACTAATTATTGCTTAACTGCCCCATTTTCTTTTACAATATGAATTCAGTCAGATACTTAATATATTAAATAATAAAAACCAGCAAAGTACTTTGCTGGTTTTTATTATTTATTTGAATTATCTTTATTTGAACTATCTCTTTTAAACTTCTTTTCAGTCTTATCTCTTTCCTTTATACGTTGAGAAAGATACATATACTCAATAATCTTTCTTCTATCATAAAGAAGCTTCTTCTCCATAATAGTTTCAACTAAAACTTGAGCTAAATAATCAGAGTCATGCTTAATAGTACCTTTACTTACTCTTACAAGATTCTTTTCTACTATATCAATTCCAAGATCTTTAATATTCTTTCTATCAATGTTAACAATCTCTGATCCTTTATCCTTATACTTTTCTTTCATATCATCACTGATACTTCCAACATTTGCAATTACACAGTTGACTATATCTTTTCCACCATATTTCCTTAATATATTGATATGATCAGTTACTTTGAATCCATCCGTCTCTCCTGGTTGAGTCATAACATTTGAAATATATATTTTAAATGCACTACTCTTTTTTATTTCACCTACAATACCATTAACTAAAAGATTAGGAAGTACACTAGTATAAAGACTACCAGGCCCCATTACTATAGCATCTGCATCTCTTATAGCTTCTAATGCTTCTTCTAATGGTTTTGCATCACTAGGTTCAATAGATAATTTTTTTATTCTAGATTTTTGTCTTAAAGCTTCTTCCGGAATATCTGATTCACCTTCAACAATATTACCATTTTCTAATTTAGCTACTAGTTTCATGTCATCTAGAGTAACTGGCAGTACCTTTCCAGTTACCGCAAGAACAGAACTCATTTGTTGAACTGCATCAACAAAATTTCCAGAAACTCCATCCATAGCAGCTAAAAATAAATTACCAAAACTTTGCCCCTTAAGTCTTCCGTCAGTAAATCTATATTGAAGTAAGTCTTCCATTAATGGTTCCATATCTGCTAATGCTAAAATACAGTTTCTTATATCTCCAGGTGGGAGCATCCCAAGGTCCTCTCTTAAAGCACCTGATCCTCCACCATCATCGCCCACTGTAACTATTGCAGTTATATTAGATGTATAGTATTTAAGTCCTCTAAGCATAGTAGATAGACCTGTCCCCCCTCCTATAACAACTATTTTAGGACCTTTAACTAAAAGTCTCTTTTCTGTTATAAGAGTCTCTATCTTCTTACTATCTAAGGACATCCTTATATAACCCTTATTCATAAGTGCAATTACCGATTTAATTCCTTCTGTAATTGATATATATATTACAAATACTCCTGTTACATTAAGACATATATAAAATAGTTTATAATAAATATCATAAACTCTATGGGTAACAAGTTCATTAAATCCAAATGCAATTAACAAAATCCCAAAAAGTCCAAAGGCAATCCACCTCTTAACTTTAATACCCGGTTTAAACCAATCAGAAAGCCTCATAGCTTCTTTTCTCCCTTATTAACGTCTTCAGATATATCTCTATGCTCTATACCTGTTTTATATCCTTCTAATGAAAGAAGTTCATGTATTCTATTTGCTATGGTAACTGATCTGTGTCTTCCTCCTGTACATCCTATTGATATTATAAGTTGTCTCTTTCCTTCTTTAATATAATTTGGAATTAAGAATTTAAGCATATCTTTAAGCTTATCTACAAACTCTACTGTTTCTGTTTGTTCTAAAACATACTTTTTAACAGGTTCATCATTACCTGAGTATTGTTTAAGCTCTGGGATGTAGAATGGATTTGGAATAAATCTTACATCAAATACTAAATCTGAATCTACAGGTATTCCATACTTAAATCCAAAACTTAGTACAGTTACTGATAATTCCTTATCTGGTTCTTCACTTGAACCATAGTAACTATTCATTTTTTCTCTTAAGTCTCTAATTGCATATTTTGATGTGTCTATTATAACATCTGCTCTATCTTTAACTTCTCTTAACTTATTTCTCTCTTCAGTAATTCCTGTAAGAACACGAGATTTTGGTGAAAGAGGATGACTTCTTCTAGCTTCTTTAAATCTCTTAACTAAAACTTCATTTGATGCTTCTAAAAATAATATTTCATACTTAAAATCGTTGCTCTTTAAGTATACTAAGCTTTCAAATAAATCATCAAAGAATACTCCACCTCTTATATCTGTAACAATTGCTACTTTTTCAATGCTTCCATTATTACATGCTTCAGCAAACTTAGGTATTAATTGTGGTGGTAAATTATCTACACAAAAGTATCCTAAATCCTCTAAACTTCTAGTTGCTTCTGTCTTTCCAGCTCCTGATAATCCTGTGACTATTACAAATCTCATAACCTACTCCTCCTTTTACGATTAATTTATCTCATTATATCATATATGCAAATTACGATATACTATTTACAACTTGCAATGATGGATAAAAATCCTTAATAATTTTTAACGTAATCTTTATATTAATTTACTCTCTACTTATTGTCAATTGCAAATTTTACATAACTTTCAATAGATTAAAAAAGCGTTATGTATAACATAACGCCTATATTCATTAATTATTATTTCTATACTCTATTGCCTCCTCTAGAAGTTCAATAAATTCTCTATTATCACCTTCTAGACCTATTGATACTCTTATCCATCCTGGCATACCAAGTAAAAATCCGGGTCTTATTATAAAACCCTTAGATAATAAGTACTCATGTATCTTTTTGTCATCGCCATTTACATTTACCATAATAAAGTTAGCATGAGTATCCAAATATTTAAGCCCTAGTTTTTTAAACTCTCTCTTTAAATATTCTCTTTGAATCTCATTATTCTCAATTACATATTTTAAGAATTCTTTATCTTTTAAAGCTTCTGTAGCAGCTTTCTGTCCATATAAATTTGAATCAAATGCATTAATAACTCGATTTAAGTACTGAACAAAGTTAATTTCACCTATTCCATATCCAATTCTTAAAGATGCTAATCCATAAGCTTTAGAAAATGTCTTTAATAAAATTATATTATTATGAGCCTTCATAAGTTCTAATGTATTTGGAAATTTATCTGATTGAACAAACTCTTCATAAGCTTCATCCATAACTATCAATACACTTCTAGGTATTCTATCAATAAGTGCAAGAAATTCTTCTTCTGTAAATATTGTTCCTGTAGGATTATTAGGATTACAAAACCAAATTACCTTTGTCTTATCAGTTATGGCATCTACCATACCTTGTATATCTAACTTATTATCCTTCATTGGAATTTTAATAGGCTTTGCTCCCATTAATAAAGTATTTGATTCATATCTTGGAAAAGTAATTTCACCCATGATACTTTCATCACCTTCATTTAATATAGTAAGACATATATCTTTGATTAAAGAGTCTGATCCTGCCCCACAGAATACCATATCTTTATCTACATTAAATTTTTTAGCTATCTCTTCTTTAAGGTCATGTGATGCTGCATCTGGATATAAACTAGTCTCATCAACTAATTCATTAATCACTCTCTTAACTGCCTGAGAGCATCCATATGGGTTCTCATTTGACGCAAGTTTAACTACTCGCTCAATTCCATATTCCCTTTTAACTTCATCTATAGGTTTCCCTGCTACATACGGTGAAAGGGATTTCACTTCTTTTCTTATTAAATTTTCCATATTTTCCTTCCCTAACTAGGAAGTCCCCCCTTTTTTAATATACTTTAGTATATATTTATTTTATCATTTATTCTATTGCTTAATGGCAAATAAACTATTGCTAGAATAGCAATAAATTAAATTCTTATATAATTTTTAATCTTTAATGCGAAATAAATAATAATATTGTAAAAAAATACTAATGCTATAAATATAATATTATACTATTCCCATAAATTTAACAAATCAAAGTTACTCTAAGCACTCTCTATCTACTATAATTTCCCCAAAATAAAATGAGCCTATGAAAAATAGGCTCATTTTATATATAAAAATTTCTAATTTTTTTCTTCTCCAATTATCCTAACTTCTGGATGAAGTTCAACTCCAAATTGATTTTTAACCTCAGATTGTATGTGTGCTATAAGATCAAGTATATCTTTTGCAGTTGCACCACCCTTATTTATAACGAAACCTGAGTGCTTTTGTGAAACAGCAGCTCCCCCTATTGAGTAACCTTTAAGACCTGCATCTTGAATAAGTTTACCTGCAAAATGTCCTTCTGGTCTTTTAAAAGTACTTCCCGCTGAAGGATATTCAAGAGGTTGTTTTGATTCTCTCTTTTCAGTTAAATCATCAACTCTAGCCTTGATCTTTTCATGCTCTCCACCTTGAAGAGCAAATACAGCTTCTAATACTATTGCCTTCTCTTCCATTACTCTTGATGTTCTATATCCTAAATTTAATTCTTCTTTAGTATAATTTATAATCTTTCCATCCTCTGTTAGCACTTCAGCACTTTCAATTACATCTGCAATCTCTCCATTGTAAGCCCCTGCATTCATAAATACAGCTCCTCCAATAGACCCAGGTATACCACAGGCAAACTCTAATCCAGTCATATTATGCTCTAATGCTATTTTAGAAGCATCTTTTAATAATGCTCCTGTTTCTGCTATTACCTTACCTTCTGATATATCTATGTTATTAAGTTCTGTAAGCTTTATAACAACACCTCTTATACCACCATCTTTAACAAGTAAATTTGAACCATTTCCTATAACATAATAAGGTATATTATTTTCCTTACAAACCTTTATAGTCCTAACAATTTGTTCTTTTGCCTTTGGTATAAGTAATACGTCGGCAGGTCCTCCGACCTTGAAATATATATGTTCGCTCATATTAGCGTTAAATTCTATTTGATTTTCTGAATATATGTCCTTGAATAATTCTCTATATTTATTCATCCATAAAAACTCCTTGAAATATATTTTTTACAATTATTTAGTATATTCTAAATTGGAAATTAAAACAAGTACTTAAAATTTACATTTGTTTTAATTTTGCTTATTTTCATCACCTTTAAAGTATTCTATTATACTTTCCGCAGCTTTATTGTTAATGCCTGGAACATCTAGTAACTCTTCCAAGCTTGCATTTTTCACCTTATCAACACTTCCAAATTTCATAAGAAGCTCTTTTCTTCTCTTAGCTCCAATATTCGGTATATCATCTAATATTGAATGAAGTGTTCTTTTATCTCTAAGAGATCTATGATAGGTAATAGCGAATCTATGAACTTCATCTTGAATTCTTCTTATAAGCTGCATGAGATTTGAGCTTCTATTTATTATTAACTCTTCATTCTTATATATAATTCCTCTAGTTTGGTGCTTATCATCTTTTACAAGACCACAAACTGGAATCTCTATATCAAGCTTTCTTAGAACCTCTAATGCAATATTAACCTGTCCTTTTCCGCCATCCATCATTATAAGGTCTGGAAAATTTGAAAACTTTCCTTTTGAAAATGTAAGTTGTCTCTCTTGTATCTCCTTAATCTCTTTTAATCCATGAGAGAACCTTCTCTCTAATATTTCTCTCATACTATCATAATCATTGGCACCTTTTACAGTTTTTATTCTAAATCTTCTATAATCACTGTTTTTTGCTTTACCATCTTCAAAAACAATCATACTTCCAACAGAATCTACTCCCTGTATATTAGATATATCATAGGCTTCTATTCTACGTGGCATATCATCTAATGAAAGTAAATTTGCAAGTTCACTTAAGGAAATTCTATTTATTTCTTTTTCTTTTAATATCTTATCCTTAAATTGTTCTAAGGTTATCTTAGCATTTTCCTTAACCATTTCTAGCATGCTCTTTTTTTCTCCCTTTTGAGGAGTCTTAATCCAAACTTTAGAGCCTCTCTTTATTGTTAATAACTCCTCTAGTACATCCCTATCCGAAACTTCTGGGCAATATATATTCTTTGCAACTTTAGCTACCCCACTATAAAAGTTAACTATAAATTTAGCTAGAACCTCATTCGCTTCCTCTTCCGCGGTATTTTCTATCATAAAATGTTCTCTTCCTGTGATCTTTCCATCTCTTGAGAAGAATACTTGAATACAGCTATCTTTTTCATCACTATATATATTTATGAAATCTTCATCCTCATCTGTTACTTTAAACATCTTTTGTTTCTGAACTAATGCATCTATTGCTAAAATTTTATCTCTATAAGAAGCTGCCTTTTCAAACTCAAAATCTTCCGCTGCCTTCTCCATGTTCTTTTTAAGTTCACCAGTTACCTCTTTATCCTTGCCATTTAAAATATCTATAACTGAAGCAATCATCTTTCCATACTCTTCTTTAGATACATATCCACCACAAGGTCCGTTACACTTATTAATATGGAAATTCAAACATGGTCTTGTAAGTTCACCACCTTCTTTTATAGCTCTTTTACAAGTTCTAATAGGAAATACCTTTCTTATTAGATTTATTGTTTCATATACCGCCGCACCGTTTGTATATGGTCCAAAATATTTATTTCCATCCTTTGCAAAATTTCTTGTTACAAATACTCTAGGAAAGTCCTCATTTGCAGTTATCTTTATAAAAGGATAGAATTTATCATCCTTTAATGAAATATTATATTTAGGACTATACTTTTTTATTAAATTACACTCTAAAATTAAAGCTTCCATCTCAGAGTCTGTTATTATATATTCAAATTCAGCTATATTCTTAACCATTGCTCTTACTTTCTCTGAATGATTCTTAGAATTTCTGAAATATTGTCTTACTCTATTTTTTAAAACCTTAGCCTTACCAACATATATTACTTCTCCTAATGAATTTTTCATTAAGTAGACTCCAGGCTTATCAGGTAATATTTTTAATTGATATTCAAAATCGAAAATTTTAACCCCCTCCTAATCTTTTGTTTAATTACATTTATATACTAATTATATCATCTAATGCAACTCTATTTCTTTCCTTTTTCTTCAAACTCTTTAATCATAAAGTGCTTAAATATTTTAAAATATCCATATCCATTTTCTTTTGCTTTATACATAGCTATATCTGAATATCTAATAACAGATTTTATATCCTTATTATCCTCTGGATATATACTAATTCCAACACTAACTTCTATATTATAGCTACTATCCTTTGATGAAAAATCTTTTTTAAATAGACTTATAATCTTATCACCATATTTATGTACATCTTCCTTATTATCTTTTTCCTTTATTATTATAAATTCATCTCCGCCAACCCTAAAAATATTTGTCTTTGAATTTATTAAAGTAATTAATCTATTTGATACTTCAAGTAGTAAATCATCTCCTACTTCATGACCTAATGTATCATTAATAATCTTAAATTTATTTATATCCATAAGTGCTACAATAAATGTCTTATCACTTACTATTTCTATTTCATCTAAGTACTTCTTTAAACTTAATCTATTTTTAAGCCCTGTTAATGAATCTGTATACGCTTGCTTCTCTAGAAGCTTATTTAATTCTTCACTTCTATGTAAAACACACCTAAATCTATAAACCATTAATTCAAAGTCGCATATAAGCATATTGATTTCTTCTATACTACTTTTTGACCATTCAATGATTTCTCCTTGACTTAAATTATTAGGTGTATTTTCTATTATTGATAGTAGATTTCCTATATCTTTTATCAGTATTTTTTTTATGTATTTAATTAAAACATATATAATTAATACTATAATTACTAAAAACTTAATTTTAATAATTTCTTCATCTAAGATTATCGATCTTTCTCTATTAATATCAAAACTATAATCTATAGTTTGCATAATATTTATATTCAATTCCTTATATACATTTCTGCAAATCAATACAAAATCAAAAACAAATGGAATAACTATAGAAATACATACAATATGAAAAATAATATCTTTAGCTCTTATTGTATAATTTTTATTTTCTCCTGTAATAAAATTAATCGATACGTAAGTTATAACTATATCCGCAATTAAAGCATTCATTAATCCGTTTAGAACAATATTTAGAATAATAAATTTTGATGATATATTTAGATTTATATATAATAGATTTAATCTTGATGATATAAAGATCATTGATAGAAAGATTATCCAATAGGCTACATCTTTAAAAAACACTCTTTTCACTATACCTATTTTATTTAGAATTCCTATAAATATAATTTCAAATACCATTAATAATTTATAAGTCTCAATATCTCCAGTAAAATAAGTAATTGTTAATATTGATATAATAACAATTCCAGTATATTTAAATCCATAAAGATTTAATATGATAAGTAGTACACATGATAATATACTAATATTAATACCATAGATATTTAAATTTATTATATTTGATATAAATGCTAAAATACTTAATAAAATTATTAATATTATCTTTATTAAAGTGTTTTTTCCATTAAACTCTACCCTATTATTTATCATAATAATCAATCCCTGCATAAAATACTTCTATTATAGTATTTGCACTCTTAGTACTTTATATAAACTCAGATTAACTTTCTTTATAATAAAATAGGGATATCTTTAAAAGATATCCCTATTATAATAACTACTTATTTAATTTTGCATTTATAACTTTTCCTGCAACATCTGCAGCTTTACCGGCTCCATATCCTCCATTTTCAACAATTACAGCAATTGCAATTTGAGGATCGTCAGCTGGTGCAAAACTTACAAACCATGAATGTGGTTTTAATGGATTACCATTTGCATCATTATGATCTGCTGTACCAGTTTTGGCTGCTGCATTAGTTCCTTTTAAGTAACTCCATACACCATTTTTTATATTCTTTTCAACTAAGCCTTGCATATATCCTTTAATAGTATTAGCATCACTTTCACTCATAGCTTTGCTAAACTCTTTTGGCTTAATAGTTTCTACTACATTACCCTCTTGATCTAATACCTTACTTACAAGATCTGGTTGCATTATAACTCCCTTATTAGCTACAGCACATGTTACTAACGCCATTTGCATTGGAGTAGCAAGTATTGAACTTTGCCCTATACCAGTCTGAGCTAATTGCCCTGGGTCAACCTCTTTAGGGAATGTACTTTGACTTATTGTAAATCCATTTGCTGGAACATTTTTATTAAACCCAAAAGCTTCTGAAGTTTTCATAAGTTTTTCATTGCCAAGATCCATTCCTAGAGTTCCAAATACTACATTACTTGAAACTATAAATGCTTTTCTTAAATCTATATTTCCATAAGATGCACCTTCTGAATTACTCATAGTTCTTCCATCTTTAAATTTAATACTTCCAGTATCATTAAATGTTTTATTTTGAATTCCTGGTATGTTTTCAAGAGCACTTGTAGTTGTAACAATCTTAAATGTTGATCCTGGTGCATATTTTCCAACGGTAGCCCTATTTATTAACGGACTATTTTCAGCCTTTCCAGCATTAGCTTTATCCATTTCCTCTTTTAGATTATTTGGATTAAAACTTGGCTTAGATGCCATTGCTAAAACTGCTCCTGTTTTAGGATCAAGTGCAACTACAGCACCTCTATTATTACCTAGTGCATCATACGCTATCTTTTGAAGGTTAGTATCTAAAGTTGTTACAACAGTGTTCCCAACTTTTGGTTTGTCTTCTCTAGTAAAGAAAGCATTCTTTAAATTTTCTATACTAGGATCACTTAATAATTTTTTAAATCCTACTGACGCATTATTGCTTGTAGTTAGTTGCTTATCATAAGCAGCTTCAAGACCTGATTCTCCATATACATTACTAACATATCCTATTGGATGTGCATATAAAGAATTCATTTCATACTCTCTATTTTGAACATTATTCTTCCCTCTAACGCTCTTAGCTATTACTTTTCCACTACTATCTAATATTTCTCCTCTTAAGACCTCATTTTTCTTAGCCCAAGCTCTTTGATTTCCTGACATTTCTGCAATCTTAGGAGCCTTAAATACTTGGAAATAAGCTATATATGAAATAAGAGCTACAAGGCAAAATAAAAATACAATCATTACTTTTTTTACACTATCTTTAATATCACCTTTCATCCTAGCCCTCCTCTGAAATCTTCTGTAATATACCTAATGCAAAGAACATTGTAATCATTGATGAACCACCATAACTTATAAGTGGTAGTGCTATACCTGTTAAAGGAATTACTGCAAATATTCCTCCAATTATAACTAATACCTGACAAACTAGCATAGCGCTAAATCCAACTGCATTAAGTTGAAGGAATTCATCATCTGTAACAAAGGCTGTTCTTATACATCTATAGAATAATAAGAAATATACAATCATTATACCTATTCCAAAGATTATACCAAACTCTTCACATATTATTGCAAAAATATAATCTGTTGTATTTACTGGTACAAATCCTGGATAACCTTGACCAAGTCCTGACCCAAACATTCCACCTGATGAAATTGAATAAAGCCCTTGAACTATTTGATAACCTTGATCTTGTGCATACTTCCAAGGATTTTGCCATATCTCAACTCTCTGTCTTACGTGTCCAAACATCTTAAATGCAGCGACTGAACCTATAGCTGAAAGTGCTAAACAACTAAGAATATATTTTAGTTTTCCTGTTGCAATATATAACATAGTTATTGATATTCCAAAGAATATTAAAGCTGAGCCTAAATCTCTTTGAAGCACCATACATCCTAAACTAAACATCACTATTAATGCTGGCTGAATAAGATTTTTTATATTATTCTTAGAATTATCCCCTGACTTATATTCTCTAAGGGCTGATGATAGATATAATACTAGAGCTATCTTACCAAACTCTGACGGTTGGAAACTTACGGGTCCAATTATAACCCAGTTCTTTGCTCCATAGACTTCTGTACCAATTATAAGAGCCATTGGCATAAAGATTATAATAGCTAACATATATAAGTTTTTATACTTAGCAAACTTTCTAAAGTCTGGAAATGCCTTTAATATTATCATATAAATAACTATACCTAATAAAAACCATACAAGCTGTTTCTCTGCAACTTTAGGATTTATTCTATATAACATAGCTATCCCTATAACAACTAACACACATGAAAATGTAAGAATAAATTTATCACCATCTGGATAGAACTTCCTTACAACAAAATGTGCAATAAAAATAACTACACATAATATTCCACCAAAATATAGTGCATTCTTGTCTATTGGATCTTTTATGATAGCTAAATTTGTGAACAGAGCTATACATAGTAAATATGTTAAGACTAGCATTGTGGTTTCTTTCTTACCTTTAAACATTAAATCACCTCACGCCATTTAAGACAGTACTTTAAATACTGCTGTTCCTATAGCTATTTGATCCTTTGTAAATAGCTTAACTCTTCCGCTTATCTTTTCACCATTTAAGAAAGTTCCATTTGTACTTCCTAAATCTTCTAATATTAGCGCATTATTTTTTACCATTATTTTGGCATGATTACCTGATACATATTGATCTGATAACACTACTGTGTTATTACCTCTTCTCCCTATTGTAGTTACATCCCTAATCGGTATTACCGAGCCTACCTTTAATGCCGTATTATCCCCTATTTCTATTATCTCTATCCCATGATGTCTTCGTTTTGAAGGAATAGGTCTTTTACTATTACTATTGCTTTTAGCATTAGTTGGTGTATTCCCTCCACTCTTAACATCTTTGGCCATTATTTTTAAGGCATAAATTATTATAAAGTATAATAGTACGATAAAAATTATTCCAAATACGACTGCAATAAATTTTGAAAAATCCATCTTTTCACCTCGAAAAATTACTTTATCTTTTTGATTATACACCAAAATAATATTAAATTCCTACATTTATATTACAATTATTGCTTGTATGAGTAATTAACTAGCTTTCTTAGTAAACTTTTCTAAAAGCTAGTTAATTAATTTATAATATTTTGTTTTCTTTGTTTACTTTAATATTTTACGTAGATAATATCCAGTATATGAATCCTTTATTTCACATATTTTTTCCGGTGTTCCTGTACCTATAATTGTACCACCTTTATCTCCACCTTCTGGGCCTAAATCTATGATATAATCAGCACACTTTATCATATCTAAATTATGTTCTATTACTACAACTGAATTACCAGCATCCACTAATCTTTGTAATATTTGAACAAGTCTATTTACATCATCTATATGAAGTCCTGTTGTTGGCTCATCTAAGATATACAATGTTTTACCTGTACTTCTCTTTGAAAGCTCAAATGCAAGCTTTATTCTTTGAGCCTCACCACCTGATAACTGAGTTGATGGTTGACCTAATCTTATATATCCAAGCCCTACATCATAAAGTGTTTGAAGCTTATTTTTAATTCTTGGTATATGTTCAAAGAATTCTAAAGCCTCTTCTACTGTCATATTTAAAATATCATCTATATTTTTACCTTTATACTTAACTTCTAATGTTTCTCTGTTGTATCTTTTTCCCTTACAAACTTCACATGGAACATATACATCTGATAAGAATTGCATTTCTATCTTTATTATTCCATCTCCAGAACACGCCTCACATCTTCCACCTTTAACATTAAAACTAAATCTTCCCGGCTTATATCCTCTCATTTTAGCTTCTGGTGTTTGTGAGAATAATTCTCTTATTATATCAAATGTTCCAGTGTATGTTGCTGGATTTGATCTTGGAGTTCTTCCAATTGGACTTTGATCTATATCGATTATCTTATCAATATTTTCATATCCTTTAATTTCCTTATGAGCTCCAACCGGATTTTTACTTTTATTTACTAATTTATTTAATCCTTTATAAAGAATTTCATTTACTAAAGTACTCTTTCCAGATCCAGATACTCCTGTAACCATAGTAAGCATTCCAAGCGGAAAATCTACTGTAACATTTTTTAAATTATTTTCCTTTGCTTTAGAAACAGTAATCTTATTTCCATTTCCTTTTCTTCTTTCACTTGGAACTTCTATTTTCTTCTCTCCAGTTAAGTACTGTGCAGTTATGGATTCCTTACATTTTTTAATTTCTTCCATTGGACCTGCTGCAACAATATTTCCACCATGCTCACCTGCCCCTGGTCCAATATCAACAACATAATCAGCTTCTCTTATAGTATCTTCATCATGTTCTACGACTATAACAGTATTACCTACATCTCTTAAATGTTTTAATGTCTTAATTAATCTATCATTATCTCTTTGATGAAGTCCGATACTAGGTTCATCTAAAATATATAAAACCCCCATAAGTGCAGAACCTATTTGAGTTGCAAGTCTTATTCTTTGAGATTCCCCACCAGATAAAGTTCCTGAACTTCTTGATAGATTTAAATAATCTAATCCTACATTCACTAAGAACTCTAATCTACTTACTATCTCTTTTACTATTTGCTCGCTTATTATTTTATTCTTTTCTGAGAATTCAACACTATTTATAAAATCTAACTCTTCTTGTATTGAAAGCTCAGTAAATTCATAAATATTTTTATCTCCAACAGTTACAGCAAGAGCTTCTTTATTAAGTCTTGCACCTTTACACTTAGGACAGTGCTTATTACTCATATATTGTTCTATTTCACCTTTTATAAGATCAGAGTTAGTTTCTCTATATCTTCTTTGAAGAGCATTGATTTCGCCTTCCCATACTGAATTATAGGTAGCTCTGACTCCTTCTTTTACGTAATCTACTTTTAATCTCTTTCCTTCTGTTCCATATAAAAGTACTTTTACTATATCTTTTGGCAAATCCTTTATTGGAGTGTTTAAATCAAAGTCATATTCTTTGCTTAATGCTTTCAGGAATGAGAATGTCCATGAATCATCTTTTAGTCTTCCTTCACCCCAACAAGCAATTGCACCTTCCATAATACTTAAATCTTTATTTGGAATAACTAAATCTTCATCGATCTCTATTAATGTTCCAAGACCATCACAATAGTCACACTTACCAAATGGTGAGTTAAATGAGAACATTCTTGGTGCTAATTCTTCTATACTTATTCCACAATCAGGACATGAGAATTTTTCGCTATATAAAGTATCTTCTCCACCTATTTCATTTATTATAATTAAGCCTTCTCCTAGCTTTAAACCAGTTTCTATAGAGTCTGTAAGTCTTCCTTCTATACCTTCTTTAATAACTAACCTATCTACTACTGCTTCTATACTATGTTTTTTGTTCTTTTCAAGCTTTATATCTTCCTCAGTAAGGTCATATATTTCTCCATCTATTCTTGCTCTAACAAAACCGTTCTTTTTGATATTTTCTAATATCTTTTCATGAGTTCCTTTTCTACCTCTTACAACTGGAGCTAGAATTTGTATCTTTGTTCTCTCTTCAAGTTCCATTACTTTATCTATAATTTGATCTACTGATTGTTGACTTATTACCTTTCCGCATTTAGGACAATGTGGTATTCCTACTCTAGCATAAAGAAGTCTTAAATAATCATATATTTCTGTTATTGTACCCACAGTAGACCTTGGATTCTTACTTGTTGTTTTTTGATCTATTGAAATCGCTGGAGATAATCCTTCTATATATTCAACATCAGGCTTGTTCATTTGACCAAGGAACTGTCTTGCATATGCTGATAATGATTCAACGTATCTTCTTTGTCCTTCAGCATAAAGAGTATCAAATGCTAATGATGATTTACCTGAACCTGAAAGTCCAGTAAATACTACTAACTTATCTCTTGGTATTTCTAAGCTAACATTCTTTAAATTATGTACTTTAGCTCCTTTTATTATGATTTTATCCTTCATATTATTGTTACCTCTCTTTTAACTTATAGCTTTATTTTAGACTTATATTTACTAATTAATTCTCGAACATAAGTTCCCATAAGTTAATTTTAAATTTATCTCATCTTATTGTCAATTATATCACTTGTCTTTCCTATTATTAAGTAACAAGTAGGATTACTAAGTAATTTTTAAGAATTGTTAAAATTATAATAAATTCTCTCATATTTAGAAGGTGTGTAGCTTAAAGGTATAGCCATTTATACGCTGCCTATATGAATTATAATACTATTTTAGTTTCTTTTTTATTTTCTTATTTAAGTAATGCTACATTCCATATAGATACTTTATTCCCATTAAACCACCTATATATTTTGATTATTATAAAAAAGAAAGATTAGATTTCTCTAATCTTTCTTTTTATGTATTATAAATTCTTTTCTCTTATAATTATCTTAGCTGCTTCTTCAGCCATATCTCCTGTAAATCTCACACATTGATCCTTATGTTCTGGTGAACCCATAGTTAATCCTTTAGTTAGAATCCTACAACAAGTCACTCTATTAGCTTCTCTAAACTTATCATGCAACTCTTTAGATAATTGAAGTGTCTTGTCTACTTCCTTTCCACCAGCTTCGCTTCTACCAAAAATCATTCCGATTGACATAACGGCTCCTGCTAATGCTCCACATGTACATCCTGATCTTCCTATCCCAACTGGGAATCCTGATGCAAATTTAACAACATCATCACTTAACTCTGGCATGAATTCATCCTTTAAAGTCTTAACTATAGCCTCTGAACAAAAGAAACTACCTACTCTATAATAATTTTCAGCAGTTTCTCTAATTCTTTTAATATCTTCATCAGTCAAACTAAATCCCTCCTTAATTATATACATTATAATTTTAACATATATAATTGAAAGTCCTAGTTATTCTCTACAAACTTAACATTTCTTTTAACTACATTACTTAATTTTCCTAATAGCTTGTCTACACTCACTATGATAAATGACATACCTATAAATGCTATAACTAAAAATATTAGATAATTTAAAAATTCAGCAAATGTAATAGTATTTAAATCTAAGAATGGATATGGGTATGCTCCTATAATATTTCCTATAAATAATGCTCCAAATAAATATACTATAGGGAATATAATCCACATACAAATATCTTTATAATTATATCTTCCTTTTCTACCTATAAATAACCAGTCTAAAATAAAGGCAATTGGTGAAAATCCATGTAGTATGTAACTTTGAACCTTCTCAATACCTTGCTGATTCCAAGCTGAATTTAAAACAAAGAAAAATACTATTCCTGCTATACATATGTAAAGTGTTATTGCACCTCTTACACTATCTTTATTTAAGAATTGTATTCTTTCTCCTAAAAAAGCTTTATTTATAAACCAAAGCATTACTAATATGTTACTGTATTCTGTAAAATATGAGAAAAATCCTAGTACTCTTCCCATATATGTTGGTATTTCACTAACTAATATTTGATTAGTAAATGATCCTAATATAGCTAATAATATAATAATTCCAGCTATTCCTCTCCAAATTTTATGTACTTTATTCATTTATTCACCTCGTATTGTTTAATTCTCTTTATAATTATATAAAATTTATTTTGACTGTCAAATATTTTAATAATTAAACTATGTTATAGGATTTCATTTAAACTATTATAAGAAAAAGAAAGTAATTACTATCAAAATAGTAATTACTTTCTTTTTCTAAAACTTAATGGACATATAGCAATCCAATAGTAAGAGGCCCCATTATGGTAATCAAAATATTACCTACTGCATAGGAAGGTGTATAACTTAACGCAAATATACTACTTCCATTTTCTTCAGTTATAGCATTTAATGCAGCTGTTATTGTACCTGCACCACAAAGTGAACCTATTATATCTACTGGTTCTAATTTTAGTGCATATTTTCCAAAGTACAATGAAAGTACATGTGGAATTAGGCATACCAATATACCTATTATTAATACTGCGAATCCCATTGATTTTAATGCAGGAATAAATGCGCTTCCAGCTTGTAATCCAACTACAGCAATAAATAAATTTAAACCTACACTCTTTAAAAACCAACGTGTTGATGATGGTATTTCTCCAAAATGTGGATGTTTATTTTGATACCATCCAAATAATAGACCTGAGAATAATGCTCCACCACCACTTCCAAGAGTTAATGGAACATCATGAATTGTTAATGCTAATGTTCCTATTAAAACACCTACTATAATCCCAAATGTTAAATAACTAACATCTGTTGAAGTACCATTATCTTTAACATATCCAAATTCTTTTATTATTTTAGATATAGCATGTTTAGGTCCTATAAGTGTTAATATATCTCCATTTCTCATTTCTGTTTCGTCTTCTAATTTTTTTCCGTTTCTTTTAACTAATTCTAACATAATGTTATTGCTATATAAGTCTTTTAAATTTTTTATATTGAATTCTTTAGTTAACATTATTTCTGATTTTTCTAAAGATACATTCATATACTTTTCATCAGATGTTTCTACTAAATCATCAGTTTCAGCTTCTACAATATCTGTAAGATCACCTATTATAGTAATATAGTCACCTGAAGCTATAACTGTACTTTGATCAAAATTAGTATCTTCACCATTTTTGAATATTTTTTCAAAAGTAACTTTATTTTTAAAGCCCTTTTCAATATCAGATACTGATTTACCTACATATGATGAATCTTCATTAACTAAGAAAGCACGCATCTTTATATTATTCACTATGCTTGAATTATCTGATGCATCTCCCTTAAAATGAATCTTTTCAATCATCCTTTTTGTTTCTTCTTTTAAATTTACTCCTAAAAGCATAGGTGCAATGTTTTTTAAGAAAATAAGTATCCCAACTGTTCCAAAAACATATGTTATTGCATATGCAATTGCAACTTTAGATTCCATAGCTGATTTTACAGCCGCTGTTGCATTAAGTCCATTTATAGCTGATGCTGATGTTCCTATAACAGCTGATTGTGTAAGAGAACCTGCAATTATTCCAGCACCCTCCCCTGCATCTACATGGAATACTTTGAAACAAATCATAGCAACTATAAAAGCAACTACACTAAAAAATACTGAGTGAATAACTAGTTTTACACCTGATTTTTTTAAACTATTTACAAAAGCAGGTCCAACTTCATATCCTATTGTGAATATGAAAAAGCTAAAGAATATATTTTTTACTATTGGTGATACGTGAAACACTCCAAACTGTCCTATAATTAATCCAATTATAAGTGTTCCAACAGTTGAACCTAGACTAAATGATTTATACTTAAACTTACCTATTAAGTATCCAAGTGCTAAGCAAAAGAATATTGCTACACTTGGATTCTTTTCTAAAAAGTCAATAATCACCTTCATACCAAATCACCTTCTGTTTCTAATAAATGTTTTTGTTTTACTTATTATTTTTGTTGCTTATAATCACTGTAGTACTCAGAAAGTAATTCTAACACTTGTTTTGCTATTTTTTTATATGCGTCATCTGGTAAATTAGCTTCAGATACTCTTAATGTTCCAGGTGTTGCTCCAAAGCCTACCCCCTCCATTAATACTACTCCATTCTTTTCTGCTAATTTTAATAAAAAATCAATTGGTTCAAATCCATTTTCTAAATATTTTCTAAAGTCGCTATTATAGTGACCTTCTGCTAGAGCATATATATCTATCAATGAATAGTATTTTGCATTTTCCTTGCTATTATCTTCATCAATTCCTAATGTAGAGAATAAATCGTGATATCTTGAAGCTACTAATTTTTTAGAACTTTCAATATATGGATCTTTTTCTTTTGTAAGTAAAGCTGTTGATGCAAATAATGCCATCATAACTTGTTGAGGTGTAGATAATCCTGATGTATGATAAAGTCCAATTGAACGACTATCCGCAACTAAACGGTCTATGAATTTTAATTTACGTGGTTCTAAAGTTACAAGTCCATACCTTTCATCAAGTTTCTTTAATTCTTCTTCTGGAAGTTTTTCTATTAAGCTATCAAATACATTTTTTTCATTTGCAGCTATTAAACCAATTCTCCATCCTGTTGCTCCATATAATTTTGAGAATGAATATACAAGTAAAGTATTATGTGGTGCAACACTATATATTGTTTGGAATCCATTTACAAATGTTCCGTAAACATCATCAGTTATAATAATTAAATCCTTACGTTTTTGAACAATCTTAGCTATTGCATCTAAAGCTTGATTATCTAATGCTTTTGATCCTGGATTTGAAGGATTTACAAAAAATAATGCTTTGATGCTTTCATCTTCTAACTTTGATAATTCATCTGGTGATATAACCCATTTATTTTCTTCTTTAGATCTTAAATCTATTTCTACCATTTCATAATCATCAAGTTCTGGAATTTGTAGATATGGTGTAAATATTGGTGTATTAATTGCAATTTTATCTCCTGGTTTTATTAACTTATTTTCTTTAAGTGAATTAAAGATATAGCAAATTGCAGCTGTTCCACCTTCTGTTGGGAATACTGATGTTTTATCTTTAAGATCTACTCCATTATATAATTCCTTTTGTAGATACATATTTAAAATCTTCTCTATATTAACTAAGCAACGACTTGGAACTGGATAGTTATTAGCAACTGCCCCATCAACCAACTCTTTTACTAATTGATCTCCATCTATGCTTAATTCATTTGTATAATATTCAATTATATTTCTTAAGAACTTATCTATATATTTACTATCATCTAAGAATGATTCAAACCTTCCTCTAATTCCATCTAAGATTGTATAACCAGCTAAATTTCCATCATGCATTGTCCTTTGAGATTCTAACACTCCAAATTCAACAATTCTTGCAAAAGCCAATCTTGCCTCAGTATTAATCCAATTAGGATTTCCTCTTCCCGCATTTAAGAACACGTTATGCTTTTCATTATTTTTAGCAAGCTTTAGCATATTATGACTGACTTCAAATGCTCCTAAACTTTCTAATTTTTTTTCCTCTTCTCTTGTAATCATATTGATCACTCCTTTTAATATTTAAAGCTTCTCCCCTAATTTAAATATTAATCTTTTATATACACTTATTACCTATAAATACATACTTTTAATATCAATTTACAATTACTATATTAACTATAGTAATAATTTTTTAAAGCTTTTCATTCTACATATCTTATAATTAATAACCATTAATTTGATAAATATTATATTTTTTCCTGGATGATTTTATAGCCTACACTTATCATTCTGTCTTTTTCTTCATTTTTTGTAATTTTTGAATAATTATGTTTATATTCTGTGACATATTCAAACTTATTTAATCTTCTTATATCTATATGTATTATATAACTCACTATAATCCTATACTTAAATTCCATATACTACATATATAAACACTTTTAACGAACCTATATATAAATTCATTGTATTAACTTAATCTACTATATATATTCATAAATCTTCTACCTAATAAAAAAAGACTAGAGAATTATATCTCTAATCTTTTGTAATATTTATTTTATTTTTTATCCTTCAATTTCTTAATCATATCTCTAAGTTCAGCTGCCCTTTCAAATTGAAGATTCTTTGAAGCATCCATCATTTCGTCTGTATACTCTTTAATTAATTTTTCTCTTTCCTTCTTTGTAAGCTTCTTAGGTTGATTTTCTATTTCATACTTAGTCTCTTCCTCTGCTACCTTTGTTGCTTCAATTACTTCTCTCACATCTTTAATAATTGTTTGAGGTGTAATGTTATGTTCTTTATTATATGCTTCCTGAATAACTCTTCTTCTTTCAGTTTCTTTAATAGCTCTGTCCATTGAACCAGTTATTCTATCTGCATACATTATAACCTTACTTTCTGAGTTTCTTGCAGCTCTTCCTATCGTTTGAATAAGTGAGGTTTCCGATCTTAAGAAACCTTCTTTATCTGCATCTAATATTGCAACCAACGCAACTTCTGGAATGTCTAAACCTTCTCTTAAAAGATTAATTCCAACTAATACATCAAACTCACCAGTTCTTAAATCTCTTATAATCCTCATTCTTTCAAGTGTATCTATATCAGAATGCATGTAGGTAGTTTTTACTCCAAGTTCTGTTAGATACTTTGTTAAATCTTCCGCCATCTTTTTTGTTAAAGTTGTTATAAGAGTTCTAAAACCTCGTTTTGTTGTTTCTCCTATTTCTCCGTATAAATCATCAATCTGACCATTAACTGGCTTTATAATTATTTGTGGATCTAATAATCCTGTAGGTCTTATAATCTGCTCTGCAATAACAGTTGCATGTTCTTCTTCATATTTTGCTGGTGTTGCACTTACGAATACAACTTGATTTATTTTCTTTTCAAACTCTTGGAATTTTAAAGGTCTATTATCATATGCACATGGAAGTCTAAATCCATATTCAACTAATGAATCTTTTCTTGATCTATCACCCGCATACATCGCTCTAACCTGTGGTAGTGTTACGTGGCTTTCATCTATAAACATTAAGTATTCATCTTTTGGAAAGTAATCAAGTAATGTTTTAGGTGGAGTTCCTGGTGCTCTTCCATCTAATATTCTAGAGTAATTCTCTATACCACTACAATATCCCATCTCTCTTATCATTTCGATATCAAAGTTAGTTCTTTGCCTTAATCTCTGAGCTTCTAATAATTTATCCTCAGCATTTAAAACTCTTAACCTCTCTTCAAGCTCTTCTTCAATTACTGAAATTGATCTTTCTAATACTTCTTTTGAAGCAGCAAAGTGAGATGCTGGATATATTTGAGCATGATTTCTTTCCCCAAGTATTTTTCCTGTTAAAACATCAAACTCTCTTATTCTATCAATTTCATCTCCAAAAAATTCAACTCTTATTCCTTTATTTGAAGATGATGCTGGAATAATATCTAAAGAATCTCCTCTAACTCTAAATGTTCCTCTTGAGAAATCAATATCATTTCGTTCATATTGAATTTCTATAAGTTTCTTTATTATCTCATCTCTATCTTTTTGCATTCCAGTTCTAAGACTTATTGTAAGTTTCTTATATTCATCTGGATTACCAAGACCATATATGCATGATACAGATGCAACTATAATAACGTCTTTTCTTTCAAAAAGTGCTGATGTAGCTGAGTGACGAAGCTTATCTATCTCATCATTTATTGAAGCATCCTTTTCTATAAATGTATCTGTTTGTGGCACATACGCTTCTGGCTGATAGTAATCATAGTAAGAAACGAAATATTCTACTATACTATCTGGAAAAAACTCTTTAAATTCTGAACAAAGTTGTGCTGCTAGAGTTTTATTATGTGCTAATATAATAGTTGGTTTTTGAGTTCTTTCTATTATATTTGCCATAGTAAATGTCTTTCCTGATCCAGTAACTCCTAAAAGTGTCTGAAACTCATTACCTGCATTTATAGATTCTACTAATTTATCTATAGCTTTCGGTTGATCTCCCGTAGGCTTAAATTTAGATTTTATCTTAAATTCTCCCATTATTTCACCTCAATTTCATGTATAATATAAATTTCAAAGTATATCATACCTCATTAATTCTTTACTAAATTCAATCTTATTTATACATTATCCCAAAATTTATTCTTTTGCAAATAGTATTTGTTTTGCTAAAATATCTTGTAATATAAAGAAGCTTCCTATATCTATTTTTATTAATTAAAGTAATAAAAATTATATATAGGAAACCTCTTTGTTCTAATTATGAGCTTTTTTGTTCATCTTTTATTTTTTCTAATATTTCATTTATTCTTTTCTTATTTATTTCTATCTTTTTGTCTTCATCTACAAATCTAGGTACAAGAAGCATTCCTGCCCCTTTTCCTTTTCCAACCCGTACTTTCTTTCTACTTTCTGATTTACTCTTTATTTCAATTTCTACATCGAAATGATTATCCTTCAGAGCTTGATATATTTGTTTCTCACTTTCTATATCCTTACCTTCAATAGATATTATCCTATCTCCAACTTTTATTCCAGCAGAATAAGCTTTTGAAAATGGTACAACCTCTAGCACACAAATACTATGCTCATCACTATAAAAGATAGGTTCTTTTTTATCTTCCATCATTCTTTCGAATCTAATAACAGCTACATAAAGTAATGGTACTAATATTATTGCTATTATTTTACCTGCTAGTCCAATTTCTGCTATGATAGATATTAAAGATATAACAATACCATAAATAACAATGTATATTCCTGAACTTATGCTTTTTCCTCTCTTCGTCTTAGTGAATGTCGCTGTATTATAGCTTACCAATCCAAACAAAGGTATCATTCCTAATATTGCAGTACTTATTAAATTTAATGTACTACTATTTGAAAATATAGGCCACCATCCTGGTGTACTTATATTGTTATTAATTATATCTGAATTCATATTACTAGATAATGCTATAAATAAAGTAATTGGTATTGCCCAAGACCTATTTAAAACATACCCACCAATTAATCTATTATTCTTTTTAGAAAAGGCAGGTATTGCACCTTTACTTCCATCAATCATAATCAGAAATCCTTGGATTATATGTATAATTCCAATAAATATTATAAGTGACGATATATCTAATTTTAAGAAACTATTACTATCTCCACCTATATTAAAATATGTAACTACTATACTTAAAGCACCAATAATTCCTCCTGCATATGCAAAGCTCGTTAATTTTGTTTTAAAGAATATTGATATTATTGATATAATAAACAGTAATTCAATTCCTGAGTTCTCTTTAAATACTACTCCTAATATGCTAAGCATTAAACTTGCAAAGATTCCTCCAATTAATCCTAATGTTATTTGGGATAATGTAAGTTCTAGGGGAGAGTTAATACTCTCCCCTGTAACCATTTTTTGCATAAAAGCAAGTTTTTTATTTTTTAAATAAAACATTACGCCAAGTATAACTAAAATTAATAATAGAGAAGGTTCGATAATTATATATGCTAATGATCTTAATGTGTATAAAACTAAATCCATTGCTCCTCCTAAATCTACTACTTATTTATTTTGTTATCTATGACCTCCAAAGCTTTCTTAAGTTGATTATCTTTATCTTTACTGTAAGGCTTATTTAAAAGCTCTTTAGGAATTTCTACAACATCGTCTGGCTTTATTCCTTTATGATGGATATTTTCTCCATTTGGAGTGTAATACTTTGATATAGTAACTTTTAAAGCACTTCCATCATCAAACTGAACTGGTGCCTGAACTATTCCTTTACCGAAAGTATTAGTTCCTACTATAGTTGCAGCCTTATAATCTCTTAAAGCACCTGTAACAACCTCTGAAGCGCTTGCACTTCCTCCATCAACAAGAACAACTAATGGCATACCTTCAGCTATTCCTCCTTTTGAAACTTCTTCAGTTTTATTATCATATTTATCTACTGTATATGTTATTAGTTTACCCTTAGGAATGAATTGTGATGCAACCCCAACTGCTTCTGACAGATATCCACCTGGATTTCCTCTTAAATCCAATATCATTCCCTTCATTCCTTTTGCTTTTAAAGCTTCTATTTCCTTTTTGAAATCTTCTGTAACATTAGCATTGAACGATGTAATTTGGATATATCCTACATCTTTTTGGATCATTTCACCCTTTACTGAATCAGTCTTTATAGTATCCCTCATAACTTTAACATCAAATGGTGATTCTTTTCCTCTTTGAATAGTCAATGTTATTTCTTCTTTCTTTTTACCAGTAATTAGAGATGTTGCTTTTTCTACATCAGCTCCAACCTTTTCACCATTTACTGCAATTATGACATCATCACTCTTAATTCCGGCTTTTGCAGCTGGTGATCCATCTATAGGTGATATTACAGTTACTTTGCCATCTTTAACACCTACATAAACACCTATTCCCATGTATTCACCTGAATTTTGTTCATTAAACTTTTTAAACTCATTTTTATTCATATAGACTGTATATGGATCACCCAAAGAATTTACCATACCTTTTATTGCACCTTCTAGTGCTACTTCATCATTAATTTCACCATCATAATTTTTTACTAATGCATCCCTAACTTGGAATAACTCTTTATACTTATTTACGTCGTTAAATTCTTTAAATGTACTATTTACTTTAGAATTTGTTGATGCAAGTACTACACCCTTTGTTGCAAAAATATTCCCTACATAAAAACTTCCCAAACACAAACAAACAACAAAAAGCACTCCTACTATTATGTAGACTAACCTCTTGTTGTTTTTATTACTATTTTGCTTCATTAAAACAACATCCTTTCTAAACTCTCAATGCTATATAATTAAATAGTATAAAGCATAATACCCAATTTTTCCATATTAAACTAAACTCAGTAGGAATAAATTCCTACTGAGTTTATCATAGTTATATTCTATTCAATTTAATAAATTTTATACTATTAAGAATTTTCTTAATGAAGCGTAACTTGAAACTCCTCCAATTATTAATCCGCCTAAAGCAAATTGCCATAATAAAGTTGTTCCTACATAACTTACTGGTACTAATGAAACATATAACATCTTACCAGCTACCCAGCTAACAGCTCCGTTATATAATAAGGCTACTAATCCAATTGATAGTAAAGAACCTATAAGCCCTATTATCATACCTTCAATTATAAACGGCCATCTGATAAACCAATCTGTAGCACCTACGAATTTCATTATACCAACTTCTCTTCTTCTTGAGTAAACTGTTAGTTTTGTTGTATTCATTATTAAGAATACTGCAACACCAACTAGTATAACAAATAGTACTCCACCTATTACTTTAACACCATTTACAACCTTAGTTATTGTATTTATAAGGTCTTGTTGATTACCTATACTTTCAACTCCTGGTAAGCTTTTAACTGCATCAGTTACTGATTTTGCATAGTCTGCATTATCTAATTTAACTACAAACGATGCTGGGAATGGATTTTTATCTAGGCTATATCCTTCTAATAATCCCTTGTTGTCCTTTGTGCTTTCTTGGAAGTTCTTAAAAGCTTCTTCTTTTGATTCGTAATGTATTTCCTTAACTCCTGGAAGTTCATTTAATTTAATTTCTACTTCTCTTTGTTCAATTAACTTAATGTCATCTTTTAAGAATACCTTAAGTTCCACTTTTGATTGAACATCATTAAGTGCTAATCCTACGTTCTTGCTCATAAGTACAAATATACCTAACACGAAGAATGTAATAAGTACTGTAATAATTGAAGCAAAACAAATTGTCTTATTTCTTTTTAAGCTTTTAAAAGCATCAGAAATAAAATGATTTACCGTATTAATTTTCATCGTTGTACCTACCTCTCTTCTCGTCTCTTACAATTTCTCCTTTTTCAATAGCTATAACTCTCTTTTTCATGTCATTAACTATTTCTTGAGCATGTGTTGCCATAAGAACTGTTGTACCTGCTTTATTTATATCATCTAATAATCCCATTATTTCTTTTGCTGTTTCAGGGTCTAAGTTTCCTGTAGGCTCATCAGCAATTAGAACTGTTGGATTATTAACTATAGCTCTAGCTAGTGATACTCTTTGTTGCTCCCCTCCTGATAATTCATGTGGGAACATCTTATACTTATGTGATAACCCAACTAATGATAATACCATTGGAACTCTTCTTCTTATTTCCTTTGGAGTAGCTTCAACTACTTTCATAGCAAATGCTACATTTTCATAAACATTTAAGTTAGGTATTAATCTGAAATCTTGGAACACCATCCCTATTTTTCTTCTATAGTAAGGCGTTTGCTTTCTTTTTATTTCTGATAAATCTTTTCCAGCTACTATTAATTGTCCTGAACTAGGATCTATCTCTTTTAATATCATTTTTATAAAAGTTGATTTACCAGCTCCAGATGGACCAACTAAAAATACGAATTCTCCTGACTCTATTTCTAAGTTAACATCTGATAGAGCTTTTACATTATTATCGTAAATTTTAGATACATTCTTAAATTCTATCATCTCTAAACACTCCTTATAGATTTGGACCCACTCCATAAACCCCTTGTCCATTATACAAAATCATTATATCACATGTCTTACGACATATAATATAAGATTTTATTAAGTTTTTAATATTATTCCCAAATACGACAAAACACTTTATCATATTTTGTAATATTATGGGTGGTAAAGTTCTGTGAATCCTTCTCCTAAAACCTCATGAACATCTCCAACAGTAATAAACGCTTTACTATCAACTTCCTTAATGTGATTTTTCAGCTTTATGAACTCATTTCTATTTAATACTGTATATATTATAAAGTTCTCTTTCTTAGAGAATCCACCAACGCCTTTCAGGCAAGTGCACCCTCTCTCAAGCTCATCTAAAATAAATTTACTTATTTTTTCAGTATGTTCACTTATTATAATTATTTGTTTACAAGCGTTAAATCCTTCGATAAATTTATCAACTGTAATACCAAGTATAATTACACTTAACATTGAATAGAATCCTAAATCTAATCCAAATACATAAGCCCCTGAAAGTGTAATTATAAGATCCACTATTAAAAGTGCTTTCCCAATATCCATGTGACTAAATTTATTAAGTAATTTTGCTAATATGTCTGTTCCTCCTGTTGAGGCATTTTTATTAAATACTAATGCCATCCCAAATGCAGAAATTAAAGTTCCAAAAACAGTTGCTATTACTAAATCTTTTGTTATTGCGAATGGATTTAAAAATCTCTCTATAATCCACATTACTAATGATAAAATTAAACTTGCGTATATTGTTCTTCCCCCAAAGTTTCCACCAATAAACATAAATGCAACTCCGAATAATATTACATTTATAATTAATGTAATGATTCCAACTCCAATTGAAGGGAAGAAATCATTTATAACAATTGCAAGCCCAGTAACTCCACCTGCAGCTAATTCATTTGGTGCAAAGAAATACTCTACAGAAATAGCAACAAGAATAATTCCGAAAGTTATTAATGCATATTCTTTTATTGTACCTTTTTTCATATTAACACCCCAATTTATATAGTTTTATTTATGATATTATCTTTCCTAAATTTAGAGATACTATTCTATATCACCAAAGCCTTTCCCTAAAACGTCATGAGCTTCATTTACTATAACAAAAGCATCCGGTTCATTATCACTTATAAACTTTCTTATTTTCATAAGCTGAGATCTTCCAACAACACAGTATAGAACATCCTTCTCTTTGTCTGTATACCCTCCTTTCCCTTTGAATACAGTACATCCTCTATCAATGTCTTTAATTATGTACCCTTTTAATATATCTATTTTTTCTGTAAATATGACTACCTGATGACATGTATTAAAACCTGATATTACCTTATCTATAACAATTCCATTTAATAAAACACAAATAGCCGCATATATACCTTTTTCAACACCAAAAGTTACAGCACTCAATAATACAACTATAATATCAACCATTTGCATTCCTTTTCCCATATCAATATGGAAAAATTTATTTAAAATTTTTGCTATTATATCAGTTCCGCCTGTTGATGCATTTTGAGTAAATACTATTCCAAGTCCTATTCCTAATAAAACTGTTCCTGCTATAGTTGCAAGCATAGGATTGTCCGGAATACCAACTGGCTTAATAAAACTTTCTGAGAACCAATTTATAAATGATAACCCCATAGCTGCATAAATTGTCTTTCCTCCAAAACCTTTGCCTATAAATATAAACGCAATTATAAATAAAAATATATTCATAACCGCCATTAATGTTCCAAGATTAGCACCTGGTATATAATGATTAACTACTAATGCAATACCAGTAACTCCGCCTCCTGTTATATTATTTGGGACATAAAAAAATTGAATGGCTATTCCCACTAGTATTATCCCTATCGTTATTATCCCATACTCTTTAATTTTCCCTTTCATTTTTACCTCCTATTTCTATAGTAAAATTATTGTTTTTTATAAAAAATAACAGTATAGTACCTCTACTATACTGTTATATCATATTTAAACTTTATTTATAACAAATTTTGTTATTATTTTTTACAATTTATTGCTTTTTTCGCTTTTTCAGCTATATTTTTAGCTGTTAATCCATAAGCTTCTAATAATTCATTTGGCTTTCCGCTTTCACCAAACTTATCTTGAACACCAACTTTTAATACTGGTACTGGATACTCTTCAGTTAAAACCTCAGATACAGCTGATCCTAAACCACCTATAACACTGTGTTCTTCAGCAGTTACTAAAGCACCTGTTTCTTTAGCAGCTTTAACTAATAACTCTCTATCTATTGGCTTAATTGTATGTATGTTAATTACTCTAGCTGATATTCCATCTTTAGCTAACATTTCTGCTGCTTCTAAAGCTGCATCAACCATTATACCAGTTGCAACTATTGTTAAGTCATTACCTTCTCTTAAAGTAACACCTTTTCCAAGTTCAAATTTATAAGTGTCTTTATCATTTATTACATTTACAGCAGCTCTTCCAAGTCTTACGTAGCAAGGTCCATCTATTTCTGCAATAGCTTTTATTACTGCATCAGTTTCAACAGCATCAGCTGGGTTTATAACTGTCATATTTGGTATACTTCTCATTAATGATAAATCTTCAATTGCTTGGTGAGATGCGCCATCTTCTCCAACAGTTAATCCTGCATGAGTTGCACAAACTTTTACATTTAATCTTGGGTAACAAATTGAGTTTCTTATTTGTTCGAAAGCTCTTCCAGCTGCAAACATTGCAAAAGTACTTACATAAGGAATTTTTCCGCAAGTTGACATACCAGCAGCTACTCCCATCATGTTAGCTTCAGCTATTCCCATATTAAAGAATCTTTCTGGTGCAACAGCCTTAAAGTCTGCAGTCTTTGTTGATTTTGAAAGGTCAGCATCTAATACAACTACTTTTTTGTTCATTGATGCTAAATCTTTTAATGCTTTTCCATATGCTTCTCTTGTTGCGATCTTATTACTCATATTATTCTTCCCCTCCAATTTCTTTTAAAGCTTCTTCACATTGCTCTTTACTTGGAGCTGTTCCATGCCAGCTTGCTTGATTTTCCATAAATGAAACGCCTTTTCCTTTTACAGTTTTACAAACTATAGCTGTTGGCTGTCCTTTATGATTCTTAGCTTTTTCAATTGCTTCTAAAATTTCATCATAGTTATGTCCGTCTATAACTAATACATTCCATCCGAAAGCTTCGAATTTCTTATCTATTGGAGAAGGATTCATTACTTTTGTAATATCTCCATCAATTTGTAGACCATTGAAATCTATAAATATTGTTAAATTATCTAATTTATAATGAGCTCCTGCCATAGCAGCTTCCCATACTTGACCTTCTTCTAGTTCACCATCTCCAAGTAATGAATAAACTCTATAATTTTTATCATCAGTCTTTCCAGCTAAAGCCATACCTACAGCTGCTGATATTCCTTGACCTAATGAACCTGTTGACATATCAATTCCTGGTAGATCATTCATGTTAGGATGTCCTTGAAGATTTGATCCAATTTTTCTTAGTGTTTTTAATTCCTTAGGATCAAAGAACCCTCTTCTTGCTAGAGCACTATATAATACTGGTGCTGCGTGACCCTTTGATAAAACAAATCTATCTCTATCTTCCATTTTAGGATTTTTTGGGTCTATGTTCATTTCATTAAAGAACAATGTAGTTACGATATCAGTTGCAGATAGTGATCCGCCTGGATGTCCTGAAGCTGATTCTGTTAGCATTGATACTATATCTTTTCTTATAATTTTAGCTATATCCATTAGCTCTTGTTTATTCTTTTTCATTTCATATCCTCCCAGTTTAATTTAACATTTTATAGATTTAGTTTTCCGTTATTTACAGATTTTATTTTACCACACAATTTATTCTTTGTATACACTATAATATACGCTATTTCCTAATAGTATTACACATTTGTCCATATAGAGTATACTATTTCTAATAGTGTATCATTTTTCGATATTTATCTAGCTTTTTCTTCAATTTAATAAATATTATAAAACAATAAAAGCTACGCCAATGTAAACATTTGCGTAGCTTATTTAAAAACTTTTTTTAAAGTAAATTTAGACTTATTAGTAAAGCCTTATTAACTTTTTTCATATCTTCTTCAGTCATATGTCCTATTTTTTCTTTCAATCTTCTCTTATCTAAAGTTCTAACCTGCTCCAATAAAACAACAGAATCTCTGTTTAAACCATATTCTTCCGAAGATATTTCAACATGAGTAGGTAATTTTGCTTTATTAATCTGAGATGTTATAGCCGCAATAATAACAGTTGGACTATACCTATTACCTATATCATTTTGAACAATTATCACAGGTCTTATGCCACCTTGCTCCGATCCTATAACCGGGCTTAAATCGGCATAAAATATATCGCCTCTTTTTACTACCATAGTCGTCATAAGAATTATCACTCTCCGCAAAGCCATGTCTCATAATCATTAACATCAACTAGTTCATGTTCTGTCATCAAAGCTAACTGTAAATTTAGAAAAGCCATTTCTTGATAACCTTTTTTCATAAGCTTTTCTGTTTCCTTACTAATTTCTCTATCTATATATACTATTAGATTATCACTATTATATTTACAATTATTTTTTTCTAGATACATTTTTTCTAATTCCTTTTGACATGACATGATAATTCCTCCCTATTTACCAAAGAGTTTTTATGTATATTTAAATTATATATAAAAATATGTCATTGTGTCAAAGGATTTGTCACATTTGTTTAAATTTGTTCTAATTTGTCTTAATTTATAAATACTTTTTAGTGATTGTTACTTGTCCATTTTATATACACGCTTATATTCTATCAATGGAACCTATAACTTCATAACTAATAATATTTGATTCATTAGCTATATCATTAACCTTATTTTTATTTTCTCTAATAACATAACCCTGTTTTCAATTTTAATCTTTGAAATATCTGCTACTTAAACCATACATTGATCCATACAACCATTACCTAAAACAATTTATAGTATATTTTCTACAAGTACTTTTTCTTTTCATTTAAATTTTTAACATAAACATCTGCATATCATCTAGATAATATTGCGATCATTTGTGTATCAACAGTTTCATAACATTTTCAATAACTTATGTACGTTCCTTCTCCGACTTCTCTAAGATGAACTACATTGCTTTTAATGTTAATACCGGCCTTATTTTTTATTTTATTAAACTGATAATATCCTTAAAGTATTACCACTAGTTTTACAGTATCAAAATGGCATTATTCTAAATTACTTATAGAAAGCTATTTGATACATATTTAATTCCAAATTTACTCTTCTACGCTTTTGTCTGTTTATAAAAAACTATATGTTATATACCAGTATCTAGCGCTATATGTACTTTTACAATATTTTTATTTAATATTGCAATATCTGAGAGTTTATTTGCATATTCTAAAGAATATACTTTCTTTATTAATATCGTATTTTAAAATCTCATCATTAAAACTTATTAGTGTATATCCTAATATTATTATCCTTTGTAATCATCTTACTTCTCTTATGTTATTTGAAATTACCTCTGAATTAGTTCATTAAATTCCATGTCTAATACTACTTATATTTAACTCACTCTTCAATATACTAATTAACTTCAAAGTCTTCTTCACTACATTCTTTATTTTTATTAAACTCTCTATACTCTATTTTAACTCTTTCTTTGCCTTCATTATCAAAAATTTTTATTAACAATGGCTCTTTTTTAGACTTATTTATATATAGAGTAGCTTTATCCATATGATTATTGTTAGTTATTAGATCAAAATCAACCTTTAAGTATTTTAAATCTCCCCATTCTTCCTGACCTTCTGATACCTCTACAACAGGGTTCTTAAAAATTTCACTCATTACTCCTAATGGATATAAATTATCTAGATCTCTTTTTATCTCATATTTTTCATTCTTTTTGTTATACACCATAGTTACTTTATCTTCATTATAAAATTTAGTAAGTTCTTCTCCAAAATCTATTCTGATTCCATGATCATCACAGAATAAAACTTTAGTCTTCTCATTATATGTTCCTCTAGTATTAGTTATAGTGTATTCAGCAATTGTATCATATCTTTTCATATTTTTTACATGTTCTAATATTTCTTCATTTGTTGGATCTGTAACATGTCTAAATGATATTACTAATATTATAGATATAAACGGTATTATCATTAATAATACAGCTAATATTTTTTTCTTTATATTGCTTTTTTCTGTCTTTATGTTCTTATTTTTTTTATTTTTTATACTTTTAAATTTTTCTAAAAACTTCATGATCCCTCCACTGTTTAATTACTCATTAATACTAATATTAAACTTGGAAGAATTTTATTCTAGTTTTCACATAATTTTTCTATTGTTTTAGGTAGTTCTTCTATTATATCCCTTGCATTTACACTATACATATTTCTTGATAATTCATCTCCTATATACCCATGAACATATGCACCTAAAAGAGTTCCTTCTATTATATTGAGATTTTGTCCTATAAAAGAAGCTATAATTCCAGTTAAACAATCACCCATTCCCCCTGAAGCCATCTTGCTATTTCCAGTAGTATTTATAAATACATCAATACCGTCTGTAATAACTGTATGATAACCTTTTAGTAAGACTGTAATATTATGTTCTTTTGCAAATTTCTTTGCAATCTCAATTCTATCTTTCTCAACTTCACTTATAGTTTTATCTACTAATCTGGCCATTTCTCCTGGATGAGGTGTTATTATTGTTCTACCTTTTAACCCTTTAATTAGATCATTATTTTCACTTATTATATTAAGAGCATCTGCATCTAAGACTAATTTGCAATCAGTCTCCTCTATAATCTTTTTTAAAATCATTTTACTATTTTCAGCTTTACTAAATCCTGGCCCACAAGCTATAACATCAAATTCACCTAAAGTATCTATATCCTCATAACTTGAATATTCTCGTATCATAGCTTCAGTAAGTCTGCCTTTTAATGCACTTGATACATCTTTATGTGTCAATAAAGTCACTAGCCCACTTCCAGTTCTAACGCAAGCTTCTGTAGTTATAAATGCTGCTCCACAATATTTTTCACTACCTGCAACTATCAATATCTTTCCATAATTCCCTTTATGTCCTGTTTTCTTTCTTATAGGAATCATTTTCTTATATTTATCTTTTGATAGTATGTAAGTTCTTTCACTATTTTGTTTTTTTATATAATCTGGTATATCTATATTAACTATTTTTATATCTCCAGTTAACTCTACAGCCTTACTAGACATAAACCCTCTTTTCATCACTTCAACTGTACATGTAATATCTGCCTTTATAGCTTTTCCAAGTGCTTCTCCTGTATCAGAATCCATTCCAGATGGTATATCTATAGCTACCGTAAATTTAGAATATTTATTTATTACTTCTATTATATATTTATAAATACCAGAAACATTCCTATTTAGGCCAATTCCAAATATAGAATCTACTATATAATCGGCCTCCATTACCTTTTCTATTATAGTGTTTTTTATATCTTCTTCTCTTTCTACATTTATAGTAGGAATGTTTAAATTTTTGATTATCTTCAAATTCAAGTTACAATCATTGCTTATTCTCTTTATATCTCCAACTAAAAATACCTCTACATCTTTATTTAATAGATGTAATTTTCTTGCTACTGCTAGTCCATCTCCGCCATTATTCCCTATTCCACAGAAAACAATTATTTTCTTCCCCATCTCTTTAATAATATTAGTTATCCCATTTGCTGCATTTTCCATTAAGACTATTGATGGAATTCCTACTTTATTAATTGTTTCATTATCTATGTTTCTACAACCTTGTCTACTTAAAATTTCCATTCAGTTATGCCTCCTCAATTACAACAAAAGCGATGGCAGTATCTAAATTATGAGATATACTAGCATGAATATTAACTGAACTAATATTTAAATTATTTATTATTTTTTCACTTAAAGTAACTTCTGGTTTACCTAATAAGTCTCTTAATACTTCAATATCATTAAAAGCAAATCCCCTTATTCCAGTACCTAAAGCTTTACTGACCGCTTCTTTTACTGCAAAAGATCCAGCTACAGTTTCCCCTTTAAAGTTTCTGCTTCTTAAAAACTCTATTTCTCTTTCAGTAAACATTTTTTCTAAGAATTTAGAATTTCTATCTATTGCTTTTTCAACCCTAGCTATTTCAATAATGTCAGTTCCTATACCAATTATCATCTTAATTCATCCTTCCCTGTAACATATCATATATATTACATTTTACTATAAATCAAAGATGTTTGTTTTTTATACCACCACTATACTTGTACTTCTAAACTTATCTTATCAAAATCACTAACGTACTCATCAGCGTAAGGTCCTATTATATCAATTAAATGAATTGGTGATACTTGATTTTCATAAAGCATCTTTAATAATGAATTAACTTTTTCTTCTATTGGTGAAATTAAATCTATTGAATCTTTAAATGAATCTATAATTAAATCCCCTTTAATATCAATTCTTTCTATTTCTATACCAAATACCTCTTCTTTTCCCATTAAACTCTTTATAAGCTTGTACTTATATTTCCTTTCAATTCCGTTTGTTATTCTTGAAAATACAAATTTTTCTTTAACCATGATAATCCCCCTCTATATGCCATAAATATGCCTTCTAGTAAAATATATCATAGGTATGTCGTGAAATATGTCAAAGGGTGTTCTTGTAAATATTTTTTTATTGACATGTTTCGTACTTTTCTAGGTGTATATCTATATTTCAACAGTCAAAGTGAGCAATAATTAACTTAAAAATACTTTTCTTGTCGACTATTGTTTAATTTAATTTATAATTATTCTCCATGGAAATTAATTCCTGTTTAATGTAAACTTTTACCATGATTGTTATTTGTATTTTTTTGGATATATATGCATAAAAAAAAGAGCTCCCTAGCTCCTTTTTTCTCTCTCATATCCCCTAAACAACCATAATTGAAACGTGAATACGTTACCATTACCGATATTTTTATTATATCATATAATTCTTTAAAGTTACAATATATTCTAGCATATTTTTTAAAAGTTATAGATTAGTATATACTAATCCATAACTTTATTACACTCTTCATGTATAATATCAGCCTCACTTCTTCTTCTACCAACAAATTTAAAATCTTCTAAAGAAACTTCAGCTATATATTTTTTAGTTCCATCTTTATCTTCATAACTTCCTGTTCTAAGTCTTCCACTTAAACTTATGTAATCACCTTTTCTAAGATACTTACATATTACCTCTGCTTTCTTTCCCCATACAGTTATAGGTATTAAATCTGATTTTCTTGTACCATCTAAAGATTTAAAACTTCTTTCTACTGCAATAATAAATTTCGAATTTACCTTTTCACTACTTTCTAAGTATCTAAGTTCAGGGTCCCTTATTAATTTTCCTAATAATACTATTTTATTCATTCTTATACCTCCTGAGCAATTATACCTAAAAGTATTTCCTTAATTGTAAATATTATTCAAGTTACAGTATTATATTTAGATAATTTTGATGGTATAATTATTATGATGGTAAATTAAGCTATAAATTATAATTGGAGGGATTACATGTCAATATTAGTTTGCGGAGGCGCTGGGTACATTGGAAGCCATATGGTTGCTGAATTATTAGAAAACGGAAATGAAGTTGTTATATTAGACAATCTTGAAAAGGGACATGAAGATGCACTTCTTGGTGGAAAATTATACATTGGTGATTTAAGAGATAGAAAAATACTAGATAAAATATTTAGTGAAAATAATATAGAAGCTGTAATTGATTTTGCTGCTTATTCTTTAGTTGGAGAAAGTATGACTGAACCACTAAAATATTTTAACAATAATGTTTATGGAACTATAAATCTTCTTGAGGCAATGAGAGATTATAATGTAAAATATATAGTATTCTCATCAACAGCTGCCACTTATGGAGAACCTGACGAAATTCCAATATTAGAAGAAAGTAAGACTATACCAACAAATGCTTATGGTGAGTCAAAACTTATTGTTGAAAAAATATTAAATTGGTGCGATCATGCTTATGGAATAAAGTATACTACTCTTAGATACTTTAATGCAGCTGGTGCTCATATAAATGGAAAAATAGGTGAAGATCATTCTCCTGAAACTCATTTAATTCCACTTATCTTAGATGTTGCTTTAGGTAAGCGTGATAAAATAATGATATTCGGTGATGATTATAATACTGAAGATGGAAGTTGTATAAGAGACTATATACATGTGTCAGACTTAGCTTCTGCTCACTCCCTTGCCCTTGAAAGATTAATGGGTGGTGGAGAAAGTAGAATCTATAATTTAGGAAACGGAACTGGCTTCTCTGTTAAAGAAATGATTGAAATCGCAAGAAAGGTTACTGGACATCCTATACCAGCTGAGGTTGCCCCTCGTAGAGCTGGAGATCCAGCAGTCCTTATCGCTTCAAGTGATAAAGCTGTAGAAGAGCTTCATTGGATGCCTCAATTCAATAGCGTTGAAACAATAATAGAAACCGCTTGGAAATGGCATAAAAATCACCCTAATGGATATTCAAAATAAATTTCTAAATTTAAAATAATATTATTAAAGAAGAAAGGGTATATATTTTTAATATATACCCTTTCTTCTTTCATTATCTAAAACAGAATTTAATTCTACTCCAAACATAAATACCATCGATGTTATAAATAACCAAATCATTAAAACAAATACTGTCCAAATGCTGCCATAAAGCCTAGAGTAATGACTAAAATTATTTACATAGAATGAAAAACCTAATGAAGCTACTAACCATCCAAGAGTTGATATTATAGCTCCTGGTATTGCATTTCTAAATTTAACTTTCCTAGCTGGAGTCACTTTGTAAATTGCAGCAAATACAATAATCATCATAACAATTATAATTACGTATCTTAATATATTCCAAATAAAGTTTATCAAGTGCTCAAAAGGCAGCACTGTGTTTAAAAAATCACCTACTAGATTACCAAATACAAGCACAACAAGTGTACTAATAATTGTTAATGCTAATGCTATTACACATATAATTCCTATTATAGATCTTTTAATAAAGGATCTATTTTCTTCTATATTATAAGCTTTATTAACACCTTTTGTTACGGCTCTAAATGCAGAAGAAGCAGACCAAATTGTTAATATTACTGATACCCCTAATACTCCTGTATTCTGAGAATTTACAACTTCTTCTATTGTTGTGCTAGTTAACTCAAATACTGCTGTTGGTAATATCTTTTGCAATCCATCTAAAACCTCAATAGAATTTAAATTACTAAATCCTACTAGAGTAATTAGAAAAATTAAAAAAGGAAAGAATGATATTACTAAATAATATGCTAACTGTGATGCTAGAGCAAAAATATCATCTCTCTTAACCTTAACAAATAAATATAAAAATGTGTCTATCATTGACCTGTTATTAGAATTTTTTTTCATAATCTCACCAATACTATTATTTTATTTTTAATGTTTTATTTTATAATATATCACTTATTATTATTTGTAGCAAAATATATTTATTATACTTCTACTATTTTATCTTTTATCTATTTAATATATGTGTTTATTAACGTTTTCTACTATAGTATAATTTATAATATAGTTAAAATTAAGATTATTATACACTTAATTTCCATAAATTGTAATATTAAGTGTATAATTTAATATGAAAGGGAGTGTTTCATTTGTTGTATACACTTGAAAATGAATCAACTAAAATAACTGCTAGCACTTATGGTGGAGAACTTCACAACTTAATTTCAAAGAAAAATGAAATCGAATTCTTATGGAATGGAGATCCAAAGCATTGGAAATATCATTCTCCAATATTATTTCCTATAGTAGGTAAAGTCAATAACGGTGAATATAGAGCTTGTGGAGCTACATATAACCTTCCTCAGCATGGACTTGCAAGAGTTTCTGATTTTGAAATGATAGATCAAACTAAGGACTCAATAACTTTTGAGTTAAAGTATTCTAATGATACATTAAAAGTATACCCTTATAAATTTTCACTAAAAATTAAATATACTCTTATTGAAAGTGGTGTTAAGGTTACTTATATAGTAAAAAATCTAGATGATAAAATAATTTACTTCTCAATTGGAGCACATCCAGCATTTTTATGCCCAATTGAAGAAAATGAAACTATGAATGATTATTATTTTGAATTCAACCATAAAGAAACAGCTGATACTATGCTTCTTACTAAAGATGGATATTTTAATCATGAAAGAAAAGATTATTTAGATGATGAAAATATAATCCCACTAAGCAAAGAATTATTTGCAGGTGATGCTCTAGTCTTTGATAATCTAAAATCAAATAAGATATCTCTAAAATCAAAGAATCATGGTAAGTCTCTCACTATGGATTTCGAAGGATTCCCATTCATGGGTTTATGGTCTAAAGCAGAAGGAGCTCCATTTGTATGTATAGAACCTTGGTATGGACATGCTGATTATTCTGATTTTACTGGAGAACTTAAAGATAAAGCTGGAATAGAAAAATTAGATGTTAATGATACTTTCCAATGTAGTTATACATTAACTCTATCTGAGTAATATACCTAGTATGTTATATTAAATCAAGATAAATAAAAAAGTCCTCAAATGGACTTTTTTTGTTTATCTATTTCTTATATCATATACAAATAATACTTAATTAATATCCCACTCTCTTGGAAGCAAACTTTTATATTTTGATGTTAAGTATCTATCATCTACAAGCAATGCTTTACCTTCATCTTCTTCTGTTCTTATTACTCTTCCAACAGCCTGCAGGACTTTATTTATCCCAGGATATATATACGCATAATCATATCCCTTATCTTCAAAATAATCTTTAATAATTTCTCTCTCTATAGAAATTTTGGGATAACCTACACCTACAACAACAGTACCAATTAACATATCTCCAGGAAGATCTATTCCTTCTGAAAATATTCCACCAAGTACAGCAAATCCAACCATATTATTATTCTCTCTAAATTCAGATATAAACCGCTCTTTATCCTCTTCATTCATTTCTCTTTCTTGAACTAACATTTTATAACCATCAAATTCTTTATTTATATTCTTAATAAACATATCTAAATAGTCGTATGATGGAAAAAATATCAATGAATTTCCTTTTCTCTCTTGTAAGAACTCTCTAATTTTATCCTCTATATCTTTTATGGTTTTCTCTCTAAACCTAAACCTGGTATTGGCAGGATGCACATTTGCATCAAACTTACTACTATCAAATGGTGATTTTAATCTTAATCTATAAGAATCCTCATTCCCACCAAGTAATTCAATGTAGTAATCAATTGGAGATAATGTCGCTGAAAAAATTACTGTTCCTTTGATTTTATCTGTTATAGCCTTAATTTTATCTGCTGGATTTATGCAGAATAAAGTTATACTAACTTCATTATAATCATACTCAACATAAGTAACATACTCATCTCCATAATATTCACTGACTCCAATAAACTTATTTATATCAAAATATAAATCAAGTAACTCATCATAATATGGTTCACTCTTAAGCTTAACTAATAATTCTTCGCTTTCACCTATAAATGTTCTAAGATATTTATATAATTCCTTAGGTCCCTCTTTTTCATAATAACTATTTTGTTCTCTACTTTCACATTCTCTTCTAATAGTTACAAAATATGAATTTATTTTATTTACTACCTTATAAAGATTTGGAACCTTTCCTTTTAATTCTCTCCTCATCTCTAAAAATTTAGATTTATTAAGCGTTGCTGAATACATACTTCTCCCACGATCCACCAAGTTATGTCCCTCATCTATAAGTAATGCAATCTCATCCCCCATATCTTCGACTACTCTTTTAAGTCCAACTCTTCTATCAAAAATATAATTATAATCACAGATTACTCCATCACACCAATTAATCATATCTAATGATAATTCAAATGGACATATCTCATTTTCTTTAGCTAATTTAAGTATTAATTCCCTATCAATATTTCCACACTCTTTTAGTAAAGAATATATAACATCTTTACTTTTATCATAATAATCAACTGCATACTTACATTCATCAGGATTACAACTTACCTTATCATTTAAACAAACCTTTTGTTTCGCCGTTAGTGTTATACTCCTAAATTTTAATCCTTCTTCTCTAAGTATATTCAATGTATTTTCTGCCACTTGACTATTTACTGTTTTTGCCGTTAAATAAAAAATCTTTTCTTTTATTCCCTCACCTACAGATTTTATAGAAGGAAATATTGTAGATATTGTTTTCCCTATACCTGTCGGTGCTTGAGCAAAAAGTAATTTCCCATCTCTCATAGTTCCATAAACAGCACGTGCAAGCTTTAGTTGACCTTCCCTATATGATTTAAATGGAAACTCTAATTTCTTTATTGATCTATTTCTATTTTCTCTATGATTAACAGATAAAACTACATATTTCTCATAACCTTGTATTATTTCGTTCAAAAAAGCATTTAATTCTTGTATCGTATAATTTCGCCTAAAACTTTTTACTTCATTACTTTCTAATTGATAGTAACTTAATTGTATTTCAATACTATCTAATTTATTTTGAACAGAATATATATATCCATATACTTTAGCTTGAGCCCAATGCAGTTCATTAGAATCATCTATTTCTAATAATGGTCTATATGTAGATTTTATTTCTTCTATTATTACTTTTGATTCTTCGTAAATTATCCCATCAGCTCTTCCATCAATTTTCAAAATAAAATCTTCAAGTTCAAATTCATTACTTAAATAAACTTCTCTTTCATACTTATCAAATATTTCCTCATTACTTTTTTGAAGCTTTTGGTGTGCTCTTATTCCTTCAACAGCTCTTTTCGATGTAGAAAATCTACTATCAATACTTCCACTCTTAAGTATAAATTCTACAAGACCTCTTACAGACTCTCTTATAACTTCTTTATTCATAGCATTTTCCTCTCAAATTTAACCTTGATTATAATTATATCTTACTTTTCAAATTTACTCATAACATTAGATAAATTATTTATGCTATTAGTTAGTGTTTCAAGCTTTCCTTCTATTCTTATAAGCAAATATAATGAAATAGCAATAGGAAAACCTACATTACTAGCAACTTCAATAAAACTTTCCATATTATCATCCCTCCTTATAAATTATAAATATGCAACTTTATAACTTTACAAGAAAAATATTTAAAATATAAAAAAGATGATGTACTAGCATCATCTCTATAATTTAATCTTCGTGATATTCATTTACTATCTTTTGTACCAACTTTTTGATTACACTTGCTTGAGCTATTAAAGATAGTACTAATAAGAAAGTTCTAATTCTTTCTTCTTCATTACCATTTAATTTTAATTGTTTAACTATTTCATCTAGTCTTTCTTCTGTATCTACAGATGTTGATAAAAATGAATCTAAGCTTTCTTTCTGAGTTTCTGCAAACATTTTATATGCTGTTTCCCATGATATGATATCATCAGTTCTATCATTAATTTCATTAAATGCTAAGCTAAATACTTTCTTTATTTCTTCCGTAGTAAGTATAGGTCTCATATAACTAAGTAGCACTAATTGAACTAAATGTATTTTAGTATATCCTCTTTTTTTGCCATCTTCAGGCTTTGTTATGACTTCACTCTTAATATAATTTTGAACTATATTATTAGTATATTTATCATCAGCAAATTTATCATTTAAATAATCAATAACCTGAGATAAAAATAAATCATATTTTGGCAAATCATCATAAGAAATCATACTTCCTTTAGACATTTCTTCAGCAAGTTCATTAATATAATCTGCATTAATTTTGTTACTCATCGATCTTCACCTTTACCTCCATATAAGTCTTAATATTATTATATAGTATAGATAAACTTATTACAAGTTACTTTTACCATTATTATATTTTATTCTTTCCCTATTAAATATATTTAAACATATATTTACACATATTTTTCTTACAAACACCATTTAATTAAATCATTTTATGATATTTAGAAATTCCTTTAGTATGCATATATTCAATTTATATTATTTTTCAACAAATTTTTATATTTTCGGACTTTTATTTCAATATTTTTTATCTATTAATTCTATATGATTCAAAATTTTTTCACCTTTTTTACAAATATTTTCGCATTTTATTAATATTTTTTCCTTTTAACCCTTGTAAACAAGCCATTTTTAGTTTTATAATAGTTGGGTACCAAAATTTAATTTGTAAACTATTGACATTTCTAGAATTTGGTAGTATATTAATTATTGTAGTATTTAATAGTAAATTTTGTAGTTTAATAAAACTTAATATTTTTACTGTTGACTTTAAATTACAATTTTGGTAAGATAACATAGTAAATTGTCGAATATTGATGAATTTTGCAATTTATGATTAATGTATAATTTGAGGAGGAAACTTTTATGAAATCAACAGGTGTAGTTAGAAGAGTAGATGAACTAGGAAGAATAGTTATTCCAATAGAGTTAAGAAGAACTCTAGATATAGCAGAAAAAGATGCTTTAGAAATATATGTAGATGGTGAGCAAATCATCCTTAAGAAGTATGAGCCAGCTTGTATCTTCTGTGGAGATGCTAGAGATGTTGTTAACTATAAAGGAAAGAACATCTGCAAGAACTGTTTAGCTGAATTAAAGAGATAGTATTACTTAAAATACAGATATATTCCCCTAAAATATATTTGTATTTTTTAATAATAAAGTCACTGAGCCGGACTCAGTGACTTTTTATTATATTACAATTTATATATTTGTAGAATATTTATATATTTCGTTTTTAGCTACTTTCCTATCCTTTGCAACTTTTTTTATTGCATCCTTTTTACTAAAACCTTCTTCTATATATTTAACTATATGTTCTTCTATAGAAAGTTCTTCAAATTCAGCTCTTTTTTCTTTTTCTATTTCTTCTTCACTTAATCCATCAAGTACAAGAACAAACTCTCCTCTTGGTGAATTATTATTGAAATGTTCTATTACTTCTGATAAACTTCCTCTAACTATTTCCTCATGTAGTTTTGTAAGTTCTCTACATGCTGCAATATTTCTATCCCCAAAATTATTTAATAGAAAATCTAATGTACTTAGTAATCTATGAGGTGCCTCATAAAATATTAAAGTTTCTTTTCTCTCTTTTAATTCTTCAACTATAATCTTTCTTGATTTAGTATCTCTTGGAATAAACCCTTTAAACATGAATGCTGAACTATCTAATCCTGAATATATTAATGCAGTTGCAAAAGCTGTAGCTCCTGGAAGAACTTCAAATTCTAAGCCTTCTTCAATACATTTTTTTACTATAACACTTCCTGGATCTGAAATTCCTGGCATACCAGCATCACTTACTAATGCAATTTGCTCTCCTCTTTTTAATCTATCTAATATTTCATCACTTTTACCTTGCTCATTATGCATATGGTAACTTATTAATGTTTTTTTCAAATTAAAATGATTTAGTAATTTTATTGTTTGCCTTGTATCTTCTGCTGCAACAACATCTGCATTTTCTAAAACTTCTAGCGCTCTTAACGTTATATCTTTTAAATTTCCTATTGGAGTAGGAACTAAATATAATTTTCCATCACTCATTATTTATTATTCTCTCCTCTACCATAGATTCTATTTATTTCATCTGAATAATTTCCATCTTCATTATATACATATATTGGAGCATCCCATTTTAAGAATGATCCCCCGTCTCTTTGACCTTCAACTAATACTATATTAGGAGCTTTATTCTTATTTGGGTGTACCATTCTTATTCTTTTTGGCTCTATTTTATATTTTCTCATTAAAGTAATTATATCTGCCAGTCTTTCAGGCCTATGAACCATAAATAATCTTCCATTATCCTTTAATAGAATTCTTGATGCCTCTATTACATTTTCTAAATTACATAATACTTCATGTCTAGCAATAGATAATTTGTCTGAAGGATTTACTATTCCAGCATTGTTTAATTTATATGGAGGATTAACAGTTATAACATCAGCTTTTTCTACTGTTTTTAAAAAATCTCTGTCTTTTAAATCTCTATGTATAAATTCAATATTATAAGTTTCATTTAGATTTACACTTCTATTTGCCATCTCAACCATATCTTCTTGTACTTCTATTCCTTTTATACTACTTGGATTGTACTTTCCATATAATAAAAATGGTATTATTCCTGTTCCAGTACAGAGATCAATAACTTTATGTTTCTTTTTTACATTTGCAAAATCTGATAATAAAACTGCATCTACACCAAATTTAAAACCATCTGTTTTTTGTATAAGCATTAAACCATTTAATTGTAAGTCATCAATATTCTCGTTATCTTTTATTTCAACACTATTATTTATTGCCATATTTACTCATCCTTCTACATTTAAATTTCTTTTTTAATTATACATTATTAAAATTTACTTCACAACTTCAGTAATACTACTCATTTTACAGCATATAATATTTGTATAATAACAAAAGACCTTAGAAAATTCTAAGGTCTCCTTAATGTATAAAATACTCTAATTTAATATTCTTCTTGCTCCGTAGAAGCTCCATATTGGTGATACTTTAACTACATCTCCTGTACGAGGTGCATGAATAATATTACCATTACCTACATATATTCCAACGTGTCCTGCATGTGGGAATACTAAATCTCCTGGCTTAAGTTCTGCTCTTGATACAGCTCTTCCAGCTCCGATTTGATCATATGTTGTTCTGCCAATATATATTCCTGTTGCCTTGCTATAAACATAGCTTGTAAAACCTGAACAGTCAAATGTGCTTGGTCCTGTTGCACCATAAACATATGGTTTTCCTAATTGTGCATAAGCCATATTTAATACAGCTTGTACACTACCTGATTGAGTACTGCCACCGTTTGATGATGATCCACCATTTGATGATCCGCCACCATTATTTGATGATCCAGCACTTGCTGATCCACCTCTATTTGGAGCGCTTTGTGAAGCCTGTGCTGCAGCTTGCTTTTGTGAAATTGCATTTTGTCCTTTTGTTATAGCTGCATCGATTTCTTCAATTACAGTTGGACTCTTTATTTGATTATTTTTAATATCTTTTAATTGTGATACTGCACCTTTTAAATCATCAATTGAACTATTTGAGTTATTTATAACATCTAATTGTCCTGATATTATTTGTCTTTCCATCTTTGAAAGATACTTAGCATCAAATTCTTTTTGAGCTGCTTTAGCATCAGATGCTAATTTTTCCTGATCACTCTTTAATTTTTCGAATTTACCTAATTCTTGTTGAGTCTCAGTGTTTAATTGCTCAAGTTTCTTACTCTTATCTTGAAGAGATGTGATTTTACTATCTAAGCTCTTTTGATTTGCAAGTAGCTCATCTACAACACTCTTATCAAGTTCTACTAATCTATTTGCAGAATCTAATCTACCTATTAGATCTGAGAAACTATCAGCTCCAAAGATTAATGAAAGGTAACTAGTTTGTCCACCTGACTTATAAAGTTCTCTAAGTCTTCCTCCAAGAACTTCTTCTTGGCTTTTCATCTTCTCTTTAGTTTGTTCCATTTCTTTCTGAGTAGTATCCATTTCTTTCTTAGTGTTAGAAATTTCAACTTTATTATTTTGCACTTTTTGTACTAGTGGTTCTATTTTAACGTTTAAATCATCTATTTTATGTTGTATATCTGATATTTTTGCACCTAATTCTGTGTATTCATCCCTTACTTGATTTACCTCAGTGTTAGTTGGAGTAGCGTATGCTGGTACAGCAGAACTTACAACTAACATGCCTGCAATAATTGCAGCAACAATCTTCTTTCTCATGAGTATATCGGTTCTTTATGAACCTACCCCCCTTTCAAATTCTGTGTTTCTTACTAGAAATACATCTAATATTATATCATCACATCTTTAATGGTACAACCTTAATTATTACATATTCCTTAAAGTCAACTATTTTTTTAAAACAATTTTGTAAATATATATTACAATTGATATTGTTTACATTAACTTGTGTCAATTATAATACAACTTTTCCCAAATATAATTGTTTTTATAAGATGCTTCAACTAAGCCCTGTTAGTAATTATATATCTCTAGATAACTTTACCATTATTTATTATAACTTATAACTTCTTACCTTAATAAATAAGAAGTAAAATTATTTAAACCCTGTTTATTCAATATAAATTTTCTCTCGATTAACACCTTGTTATAGATATTATATTTTTATAATATCACAAACATTACAAAATTGTAATGTTTTTTTTAATAAAAAGTAAACAAAGTTGACAATTGTACTATTTTTGCATATAATATAACATGTCGTAACGGGGTGTGGCGCAGATGGTAGCGCGCATGGTTTGGGACCATGAGGTCGCAGGTTCGAGACCTGTCACCCCGACCACAAAAAGACTATGAGTTAACTCATAGTCTTTTTTTATTTCTATATTTATTCTATTTATATTTATAAATTTTCTTTTTCATCATATCTTTCAGTATATTCCCTATCTGAGCTTGCAGCCTTACATAAAGCTAAAGTTACTATAACAACTAAAACATATCCCAAACCAAACCACATCATACCTTATTTCCTCTCTTTATAATATTTCAGCATTATAAGTATTATTATTGTCAAAAATATAAATAATATAAACATATTGAGTGAAAGTTTTTAGGAGTGAAATTTATGCATAAAAAATACAATGATATATTAACTAAACTTATTTCTTCTTATTATAATAATACATTTGATGAAGAAATCAATAATATTATTAAATCTGAAGAATATTCTGAAGAAGAAATCAAATCAATAATCTCATCCTTATGTGGTGTCTCTGTTAAATCAGATGGTGATTATATTTATAATCTAAAGAAAGCTATTACAGATTATTCTGTTAAAAACAAGCTCGTTGAGAAAATCTCAAAATGTAGTTCTTCTTGCCATACAGGTAATGATGGAAAAACAGCTTGCCAAAGATCATGTCCTTTTGATGCAATTCTAAAAGATCCAATTTCAAGTAATACATATATTAATACTGACCTATGTACTGATTGTGGAGTATGCGTTACTACTTGTCATGACGGTAGATATCTTGACAAAATAGAACTTATACCGCTGTTAGATTTACTAAAAAATAATACTAAAGTTATTGCAGCCGTTGCCCCTGCTATAATTGGTCAATTTGGAGACACTATTACTATGGATCAACTAAGAACAGCTTTCATAAAAATGGGATTTACAGATATGATAGAAGTCGCTTTTGCTGCTGATATGCTCACAATAAAGGAAGCTTTTGAATTCAATCATCATGTAAAGAGTACAGATGATCTATTAATTACTTCTTGCTGCTGTCCAATGTGGATTGGAATGATTAAAGGTGTATATAATGATTTAGTCAAGCATGTCACACCTTCAGTATCACCGATGATTGCTGCTGCAAGAGTAATCAAAACATTGAATGAAGACGTTAAAGTGGTATTCATAGGACCTTGTATAGCGAAAAAAGCTGAAGCAAGAGAAAAAGACTTGATTGGTGATGTAGACTTAGTTCTTACATTTGAAGAGTTGCAAGGTTTATTTAATACTCTTAATATTAAACCAGCTTCACTACCAGAAACAATTTCAGGTGAGTATACTTCTAGAGGCGGTAGAATATATGCACGAGCAAATGGAGTAACAACCGCTATTTCTGAAGCTGTATCTGAATTATTCCCTGAAAAGTCCAACTTATTTATAGGTAAAAATGCTAGTGGAGTAAAAGAGTGCAAAGCATTATTAAATGAAGTCATCGGTTCTTCATGCAACTATAATTTCATAGAAGGTATGGGATGTGTTGGAGGATGCGTTGGTGGACCTAAACGTATAATTGCAGTTGAGGAAGGAACAAAAGCGGTCACAGACTTCGCATATTCATCACCAATAAAAATAGCTACGCATAGTGATATATTGGTGGATTTATTTAAAAGACTTGGAATAGAAAATTTCGAAGACTTACTTGATGAAGAAAAAACTAAGATTTTTCATAGAACTTTTTAGAAAACATAGCATATAACTAAATATACTTGTATAATTACTGTAGGATAAAACTCTATTCTACAGTTTATTTTTAGCTTTAAAAGGGGGCAGAATATGTTTAATGACGTAAAAGCAGCAATCTTTGATTTAGATGGAACTTTAATTGATTCTATGTGGGTTTGGGAGCAAATAGATATGGATTATCTTGGTGAAAAAAATATAGAAGTTCCGGAAAATTTAAATGATGAAATTGGACATTTAAGTTTTAATCAAGTTGCTGTATATTTTAAGGAAAGATTCAAATTAGAAGATTCCTTAGACGAAATAAAGAAATCATGGAGTGATATGGCTTATTATCACTATTCAACGGATATAAAATTAAAAAATGGTGTAATAGAATTTTTTAATTTCTTAAAAAAATCAAATATTAAAATAGGATTGGCTACTAGCAATTCTCTTCATCTTTTAGAAGCTGTTTTAAAAAATAATGGAATATATAATTATTTTGATTCAATAACTATTACAGATGAAGTATCAGTTGGGAAACATGAGCCTGATGTATATCTTCTAGCATCAAAAAAATTAGGAGTATCTCCTGAAGAATGTGTTGTGTTCGAAGATATTATCCAAGCTGTTAAGGGGGCAAAGAAGGCTGGAATGAAAGTTATAGGTGTGGAAGATATTAGAAGCTTAAATGATAAAAATGAGATTCTTTCATTAGCTGATGATTTCATTACTGATTTTCGTGAAATAATACCTCAAGAAATAGTAGTTTAATTGATATAGTTTTATATATAACAAAAAGGTAATTTTCTAATGAAAATTACCTTTTTAAATTAATTGATATTACTTTCTAGTAACTCCGTATTTAGCTTCTAATTCTTTTAATACATCTAAGTATTTTCTTTGTTGTCTTTCTTGGATTAATTGTTGAACAACTGCATCTTTCACTTCTTCAAATGATTTTGTCTTTGGCTCATTTTTAGCATCAACTAAAATTAAGTGATATCCAAATTGAGTCTTAACTGGTTCTGTAACTTTTCCGATTTCTGCTTCAAATGCAGCATTTTCGAATTCTGGAACCATCATTCCTCTACCAAATGCTCCAAGATTTCCGCCTTGTTCCTTTGATGGACAGCTTGAATATTTCATAGCTGCTTCTTCAAAGCTTATTCCATTGTCTATTTCTTCTTTTATCTTAACAGCATCATCTTCATTTTCAACTAATATATGCTTAGCTGAAACAGTAGCTTGTTCTTCAAATTGTTCCTTATGAGCATCGTAGTATTCTTTAGCTTCTTCATCAGTAACTGTTACATCTGCTAATATTTTTCCAATAGTCATTTGAGTTAATATTTCTTTAGCTAAACGATTAACTGTTTCTTTGTATTCTTCAGTTTCATTTAATTTTAACTCTTCACCTAATTTGCTCATTAATTCAAAAGAAATAACTTGTTCTAATAATTGTTTCTTACCTTGCTCACTTTCGAACATCATTCTTCTATCTTCTGGGTACTTTGATATTATTTCATTTAATTCTTTTTCAGTTATTTCTTGTGAACCAACTGTTGCTAATACTTTATTTTCCATTTTAAAATCTCCTTTTCTACTTCTACTGTAATTTATTCTACCATCTAATTCTATCAATATATATATAATTTAACAATCTAAATAGCATAACTTAAACATTTATTGTAAAATTTTTATTCATTCATTAATTTTGTCCACAGTTTCTATATCTTTTGTGGATAATATCCACAATTCATGTTGTGTTCTGTGCATAATTTTAAAAATTCTTTTGTATTACTACTAATACTTTTTTGTATTTTGGCAAATAAAAAAAGATGTTCTTATCTAGAACATCTTTTTATTTGGTGGAGATAAAGAGATTCGAACTCTTGACCCCCTGCGTGCAAGGCAGGTGCTCTCCCAACTGAGCTATACCCCCATATATGGTGGCTCGAGTAGGAATCGAACCTACGACACGCGGATCTTCAATCCGCTGCTCTACCAACTGAGCTATCGAGCCACACTTACCTGGCAACGTCCTACTCTCCCACACAGTCTCCCGTGCAGTACCATTGGCGCTATAGAACTTAACTTTCCTGTTCGGAATGGGAAGGAGTGTTTCCTCTATGCCATCATCACCAGATTTCAGATTATTCTCTGAAAATTGCACATGAATTTTTGTTGATCGTCTTTTTATTGGTCAAGCCCTCGACCTATTAGTATCAGTCAGCTGAACATATTGCTATGCTTACACCTCTGACCTATCAACCTTGTGTTCTTCAAGGGGTCTTACTAGCTTACGCTATGGGAAATCTCATCTTGAGGTGGGCTTCACGCTTAGATGCTTTCAGCG
>NZ_JAFBDA010000004.1 GCF_016907995.1 Clostridium sardiniense
ACTTGGTGCCGAAGACCGGAATCGAACCGGTACGGTGTTTAACCACCGCAGGATTTTAAGTCCTGTGCGTCTGCCAGTTCCGCCACTTCGGCATGAGTTAATTGGTAGCGGAAATAGGACTTGAACCTACGACACTTCGGGTATGAACCGAATGCTCTAGCCAGCTGAGCTATTCCGCCACATTTGTGGTTGCGGGAGCAGGACTTGAACCTACGACCTTCGGGTTATGAGCCCGACGAGCTACCAACTGCTCCATCCCGCGATATTACATTAAAAAAAACTTGGTGCCGAAGACCGGAATCGAACCGGTACGGTGTTTAACCACCGCAGGATTTTAAGTCCTGTGCGTCTGCCAGTTCCGCCACTTCGGCATGCGTTTTTCTTTCTGTCATTTCCTGACGACAATAGTTATTATATAGTATAGTAATAATACTGTCAACATTTATTTCAAACTTTTTTATATTAATATTACTTTTATTTTATAAAAGTATACAAACTCGCTATTTCACTTACTTTCAATCTATATATATTTATATATAGTCTACATATTTATATATAGATTCCTATAATTTAAGTGAAAATATTTTTATAAGTATAACTTTTTATTATAAAAACAATAAAAAGCCTCTAGTTTAATCACATAAAGGCTTTTTATTATATAGATTTATATATTAAATTTATATGATGTCTTGTATCTTAGAATGATTTTTTACCACTCTTGCTTTTGAAATCTTGATGTTTTTTAACATCTTGCATTCTTTCTTCGCTATCTTTTAAGAACTTTGACATTTTATCTTCAAAATTCCCTCCAGCTTTTTTCTTTTCAGTTGCCCAGTCAAATTCAACTGGTTTAACTGATTTTTTTGGTTTAGGTTCAGCTTGCTTTATTGATAAACTAATTTTTCCGTTATCATCAATTGATATAACTTTTACTTTTACTTTATCTTGTTCTTTTAAATGTTGTCTTATGTCCTTTACAAAAGAATCTGCTACTTCTGATATATGAACTAGACCTGTTTTTCCGCCTTCTAATTCTACGAAAGCTCCGAAATTAGTGATATTTACCACTGTACCCTCTAATATGTTTCCTGCCTCTAAGGTCATGTTTAAAAGACTCCTCCTTAATTTAAATAAAATATATATGTTATTATTAATAATAACCTACTTTTCAGACTTTGAGTCACCTTTTTTATCATTTACGACTTGTTCATCTGGTTTAACCATCTTAAGTCTTTCTCTCGCTAAGGTCTCAATGTATTCATCAGAATTAGCACTTTTAACTTCCTCTTCAAGCTGCTTGTTTTTTTCCTTCAGCTTTTCTAATTCTGTATGCTTCTGAGCTATAGTATCTTCTATTCTTTTTATAGCTCTCTCTTGTCTAACAAAACTAAGTAAAAAAACAAGGCATAGTACTAAGATTATTAAACTCTTCCCTTTTATTTTTTTTATCATCCATAGTACCTCATTTTTTAAATTCTATAAATATATTTTAAACACTCTGAACTCTTAATTCAAGTTATTTTTAATTATATTTAGCTTTTATTTAAAATTAGTTTTTATTATTAATCTTTGACCATATAATTCTTAGGGGATAACTTGCATTTTTGTAGCTTCTTCTCACTATTGTCTTTGTGCCGAAAAAAATTATATTTTCTAATTTATAAATGGCTTTGCTAAACAATTTTAGATATATGAGCAAAGATACTCCCATACATAAATAAACATATGGCCCCAAAAAAGCAAAGTTTGTGTAAAGCAAAAATGTAAATATAGCTAATGCTGATAATATCCAAAATAGGATATCCTGTATCATTACTATTATTTTATGTCCTTTTTTTCCTCTTAATATTCTATATATGTCGAAAAAAATTCCTAAAATAAATCCAGCAGCTAATGCATAAAATACAATTTCAAATTGAACCTCTAACTCTAACGGCATATTTTTACCTACTTATAAGCTTTTTCAGATTTATTCTTCTTCTTTTTTGCTTTACTTTACCACTGTATATCATGCTTGTAATATGTCCCTCTATTATTACATCCCCATTTTTAACATCTAGCTTATTCATCTTAAGTCCTTGGCCATTGATTTTAAGCTTTCCAAGTATAGTATTAAGTACTATCTTCTCATCATCAAAGCTCATTACTTCATCAACACCTGTCAATGAAAGTTTTTTTCTATTTTCTAGTTCCATCTTACTTTTGCAAGCTTGTATGTTATCAGATTTCTTTTCCATATATAATCTCCTTTAGACATTACTCTTACTAAGAAATATATGTGATTATTAATTTCTATATTCTTAAATTGACGTCTTTAAAGATTATTATGAAATTATTCTATTTCTGCGCCCTCTAATATCTTATACATATCCTTTGCATCTTCTTTTTTAACATGCTCTACTATATTTAAAACTTCAGCACGTAATGATCTATTTGCAAATGTAATTTCTATTATGTCACCTTCTTTTACTTGAGTTCCTGACTTTGCTATTTTACCATTTATAGAAACTCTTTCACTTTCACATGCTTCTTTAGCAATAGTTCTTCTCTTTATAAGTCTTGAAACCTTTAAATACTTGTCTAATCTCATACAAAGTCACCTTCTTTTTTTAAATTTATATCCATCACTATTTAGTGATGGATATATTGCATCTAATATTTAAATTAAAGCTTAATTTTATAAAAGAACCCGAGTCTCCTCGGGTTCAAAAAAATTACTTATTAACTTTTTCTTTAAACTCTTTACCAGCTTTGAATACTGGAACAGTTGATGCTGGAATCTTTATAGTTTCTTTAGTTCTTGGGTTTCTTCCTTCTCTAGCTGCTCTTTCTCTAGTTTCGAAAGTTCCGAATCCAACTAATTGAACTCTTTCACCATTTTCTAAAGCTTCTTCAACACTTTCTATAAATGCTTTTAAAGCTACTTCTGCATCTTTTTTAGTTAACTTTGACTTTTCAGCCATACTAGTAATTAATTCTGCTTTATTCACAATTACATCCTCCTTAAATAACTAGTTATATATTTATAGTACTAACTAATTCTTTATGTACTACACTTACATTATCTTATTATATTATTACTTTCTATTCTCGTCTATACTGAATATATAAATATTCACATATTCCTGTAAAAAAAAGCTAATTTAATATAATAATTTAGAAGTATAGAATTTATTACTTAATTATATTCTCTAAAAACATTGGAATTCCTTCTAAATCTAATTATTTTCTTGTTTTTTAGCCTCATTCCAAAGTTCATCCATTTCTTCAAGAGACATATCTCTTAAATTTTTCCCTTTGCTAATCGCTTGTTCTTCTATAAAACTAAATCTTCTTATGAATTTATCAGTTGTTTTGTTTAATGCTTCTTCTTCATCAACATTTAGAAATCTTGCTACATTTACACATGCAAACAATAAATCTCCAACTTCTTCTGTTATCTTTCCCTTATCTTCTGTATTATATACATCTAAAACTTCATTTAATTCTTCTGTTACTTTCTTTGATGCATCTTCTACATTATCCCAATCAAATCCAACTTTTCTAGCCTTATTTTGAATCTTATGAGCTCTAATTAAAGCTGGAAGAGCATTTGCAACACCTCTTAATTCTTCCGTTACTGTTTCAAATCCCTTCTCTTCCTTCTTTATTTCATCCCAATTTTGTACAACTTCTTCTGAATTACAGACATCTTTCCCCTTGAATATATGTGGATGTCTATCTATCATCTTAGTATAAATTCCTTCTATTACATCACTAAAATCAAAATATCCATCTTCTTTTCCTATTGATGAATGGAATATTACATGTAATAAAACATCCCCAAGTTCTTCTATCAACGCATTGTCATCATCTTTTTCTATAGCATCCTTAACTTCATAACTTTCTTCAACTATTCCATTTTTTATACTTTCATGAGTTTGTTCTCTATCCCAAGGGCATCCCTCATCACTTCTTAATACATCTATTAAAGTTATTAAATCATTTATGTCCTTTTTATTATTTAAATCTTTAGGTATATATACAGATGTTAGATAATCTATATCTTCTTGCATATCAAGTTCATATAGTGGTATTTCCCTTATACTCTCTAAACCTTCAATACCTGCCGCTCTTACATAAATTATCTTTGTTTCATCATCATAACACTCTAAAAGTTTAAGCTTAACTTCTGATGCAATAAATGGATTGTATACTTGTGTTATTATAGTCCCTATTCTCTTATCCATTATTTGATTATTTATATCAAAGGCGTCAATAACTTTAAGTCCTTCAATAGGATCTATTTTAAGTCTATCCATCATTGCATCAATAAAGCTAACTGCTGGAAGAATATCATACTCTATTTTCTCTTCATCACAAATCTCCATAAGATTTGATACTGACTTTTCCGCAACTAACGGATGTCCTGGAACCGCATATACAACATTTCCTGTTGCTTTATGAATTTCAACCAAGTCTTCTGCTATATTTTTATAAACTTCATCAAAACTTTCTCCACTATTATAAAAATGATCATATGTTTTAAATTCTATATTTCTTTTTCTTATAAATTCAACTGTTGGATGAATTTCTGTTCTAAAATAAATATTATCGCTTTCTTCTAATACTCTTAGTGCACCTACTGTAAGAGCATCACTAGCTCCTGGTCCTAAACCAATAATCTTAATCATTAGGTAGTTCTCCTTTTGTATGTTTATTTTTTATAAAATCTGCTCTTTACTTCTTCAACATAAAACACTCTCATGCAAATTATTGAAGCCATATATACTATAATACCTAAAAATACTGATAATAAGCAAGATACTCCATTACTCATTGTATAGTTTAAAATAATTTTATAGCTAAATAAAACTGCTGCTGTCATTATTACTGATGCAATTATAGGTTTTATTATATTATTATTTATTTTAATTTTTGTTTTTAAATTCACTTTTAGTAAAATCATATTTAAAATTGTAGTTACGATATAAGCTAATATACTCGCTATTACAGCTCCATATATATTAAACTTAGCCATAGGAACTAGCATAAGAGTTAATATAAGCTTTATTCCGCAACCTATAAAAAGATTTACAACTGGAAGTATATATCTACCAACTCCTTGTAATATAGATGTAGTGGTTTGAGTTAAAATTACAAAAGGTACTGTAAGCGAAAGATATCTAAGAATCTCGAATCCCTCATGCCTTCCTGGAAATATAAGTTTCATTATTGGTTCTGCCATAAAAAACATACCAAACATACACGGTATTGATATAACAGTTGAAATTTTTATTGCTAGATTTACTTTATTTTCAACATCTCTATTTCTTCTTAAAATATATTGTTCTGCTATTATTGGAATTAGTGATATAGATAGAGCCATCGAAAGAGTCATTGGTATATTTACTATGACCGAGGCCTTACCTGTAAGCTGTGCATATAGAATCGTTGATTGTTGCGTTGTAAACCCTGCTTCTAATAATTTTTGTGGAATAAATATAGAATCAATAAGATTCATTATTGTTCCAACTGTAGCTCCTAGTGATATAGGAATTGCAATTCTAAGTATTTTACTCATAACAGCTGGATCACTTTTTACTTTCTTTATCCCATAATTTTTCTTAGTAATTAGATATTTAACATATAGGTATCCACCTCCAAGTAGACCTCCTGCTGCTGCACCAAAAGCTGCACCCCCAGCTGCAAATTCTATTCCTTTTGGAAGAAATAAAACAGCTAGTCCAACTCCAAAAACCACTCTACCAATCTGCTCAAGAACTTGTGATGCCGCAGATGGTGTCATATTTTGAAGACCTTGAAAGAATCCTCTAAATATTGTCATAATTGAAATTATGAGAGGTGCAAATGATATACCTATCAATGAATAATAAGCCTTCATGTCCCATTTCAAAAAATTAATTATAGGCTTTGCAAAGAAAAATAAAAAGAATGTTGTCCCAGCACCTAGTATAATCATCATATAGGTAGAGCATTTTACAACTTTAAAACTTCCTTCTATATCACCCATTGCATTATTTTCTGAAACGATTTTAGAGATAGCAACTGGTACTCCTGATGCTATGGCTACAAAAAACATATATAAAGGGAATGACATTTGATAAAGCCCTATTCCTTCATCACCTATAAGCATTATAAGAGGCCATCTAAAAAATACACCGAGGAATTTTGCTAGTATTCCAGCAGTTCCTAATATTATACTACCCTTTATTAGGGATTGTTTCTTCATAAAATACCTCCAAACTTTTCTTTTACTAATAATTATTATTGTAAGTTTAGAGGTATTATTACTTTTATTTTCTGTTTTACTTAATAAAGAATAATTTTTTATTGTTCCATTTGCTTTCCTAGGAAAGCTGCAGCTGTTTCTGCTAATTTAAGTTCTAATTCTCCCATCTTTTCTCCTGATTGCTTTGATAGGATAACAACAGCTCCAATTGCATCACCTTCTGCAATTATAGGTGCTACTACTTGTGATGTCATTCCTTCTACGTCTTCATCACTATGTAATGGGATTAATTTTTGATTGCCGTCCCCAAGCAATATTGGTTTTCTACCTTCCATAACAGTTTCAAGTTCGTTGCTTATTTTTCTATCTATATAATCTTTCTTAGGCACACCACTTGCTGATATAAATGCATCTTTATCACTTATTAAGATTATATGCCCAATAGCTTGTTGTAAGCTTTCAGCATATTCTTTTGAGAAGTCTGTAAGTTCTCCAATAGGAGAATACTTCTTAAGAATTACTCCACCTTCTCTATCTGTAAAGATTTCAAGTGGATCTCCTTCTCTAATTCTTAAAGTTCTTCTTATTTCTTTTGGTATAACAACTCTACCTAAATCATCAATACGTCTTACAATTCCTGTAGCTTTCATTTATAATTAACCTCCTTAATAAAATACTGTTAAAATTAGTAGCACTATTATTATTTAACTAGATAGAAATTTTATGCACATATAACCAATATTTAAAAGAAAAAAAGAACATCTAACAATTTAGATGTTCTTTAAACGTATAATTTATGATTGAAGTTTATCTTCGTATACTTTAACTCCAATTTCATCTTTCCATTTTTTAATAGTTTCAGTATAAGCCTTTTGTTGTTCTGAACTTAATAATTTATCTTTTATATCGCTCTTTACGTAATCAAGTGGCATTATACCTGGTTTTTCCATAACATTTTCTACTTTTATTAAATGATATCCATACTTACTCTTAACAGGTTGTGATATCTCACCATTTTTAAGTTTCTTAGCCGCACTCATAAACTCAGGTAGGTATTGAGTTGAATCATAAGCAACATATCCTAATGAACCACCAGTAGCTTTAGTATTATCAGTATTATACTTTGCAGCCGCCTTTTCAAAAGTTGTTGATTTGTCTAAAATTTCTTTTCTTACTTTTTCTGCTGTCTTTTCATCTGGAAGAACTATATTGTATATCATAGCTCCAGCCTTATCTACTTTAAATGAGTCTTTATTCTCATCATAATACTTTTTAATAGATTCATCACTAACTTTTAAATCTTTATATATATGATCATCAAGAGCTGTTTTTACTATTATGTTCTCTTTTAGCATTGCTTTAACTGCAGCATCATCTTTAAGTCCACTTTGTTGATATGCTTGTTTGAACTCTTCTTCTGTCTTATATGCAGTCTTCATTTTATCAAATTGTGCATTTACTTCCTTATCTAACTCTTCTTTTGCTGGAACCCATTTATTCTTTTCAGCTTCCTGTACTATTACTTTTGTATCTACTAAACTCTCTAGCATTTGTTTTTCTTGAGCTTGTAATTGAGTTTTTACTTGATCATTATTTCTATAATCTTTTCCAAATTGTTGTTCATATTGTTTGTAGTAATATGTCATTGCGTCTGTTAAGTTTTGTCTTGTTATCTTTTGGTCTCCAACTTTAGCTAACGTTTCTTTTTGTATCGCTTCTGGAGTCTTTTGTATCATCTTACATCCTGCAAATGACATACTAGCCATCGCAACTAATCCTAGAGCTACTAACTTTTTAATCTTACCCACGTTTTTTCCCTCACTTCACTAATTTTATTTTATAACGATTTATTTCTAAAATTTCACATGTTTTAAGTATAACAATATTATAACCTCAATTCAATTATTTAACTTTTAAGTATTTATTACTTTTATAATATTGTCTAACATTTCCTTAAAGAATGGTAAGGTTTCTTCTTTTTTTACACTATTTTGCTTAAATTCAAATTCTGGGTTATTTCCAAATTTAAGTATAACATTATTTTTATATTTTTCTAATAAAACTTTAAATACTTTTTCATATTCCTTATCACCTTCTACAAATTTAAAGAATATGCCTTTTGGAGTTTCTTTTATCTCTTCTACATTCAGCTCTCTAGCCTTACTCTTTATATAAGCTATATCCATTAAATTATAAACAGAATCTGGAATATCTGAATATCTATCCTCAAGCTCATCCTTAATCTCCATGTATTCATCATAGCTTTCAATTGCGGCAATTTTCTTGTATACTTCAATCTTTTGATTTTCATCTTTTATGAAGCTTTCTGGAATATATGCATCTACCTTAATATCAACAGTCGTTTCAATAGGTTCCTTTGTGATTTCACCCTTAATAAGCTTTATTGTATCTTCAAGCATCCTGCAATATAAATCATAGCCTATAGTGGCCATATGACCATGCTGCGCAGATCCCATCATATTTCCTGCACCTCTTATTTCTAAATCTCTCATAGCAATCTTAAAGCCTGATCCTAGCTCTGTAAAATCTTTTAATGCTTTAAGTCTCTTTTCTGCTACTTCTGTTAAAACTTTATCCTTAGTATATAGAAGGTATGCATATGCAATTTTATTAGATCTTCCAACTCTTCCTCTTAATTGATAAAGTTGTGAAAGCCCCATCTTATCTGCATCATAAACTATTATTGTATTTACATTTGGCATATCTATACCTGTTTCAATAATAGTAGTACATACTAAAACATCATACTCCTTATTTACGAAATCCATCATTTCTGTTTCAAGTTGTCTCTCTGTCATTCTTCCATGTGCAAATGTTACCCTACTTTCAGGAACTAATTCTTTAATATAGTTTGCCATGCTTTCAATGCTTTCTACTCTATTATAAACAAAGAAAACCTGACCCCCTCTATTCATCTCCCTAAGTATAGCATCTCTTATAAGTTGATCATTTTGCTCTATAACATAAGTCTGTACAGGATATCTTTCTTCTGGCGGAGTCTCTATTACTGAAATATCACGAGCTCCTGTTAAAGACATATGAAGGGTTCTTGGAATTGGTGTTGCACTAAGTGTTAGTACATCAACATTCTTTTTAATCTCTTTTATTTTCTCTTTTTGTTTAACTCCAAATCTTTGCTCTTCATCAATTATAAGAAGTCCTAAATCCTTAAACTGTATATCTTTAGCTACAAGTTTATGTGTTCCTATAAGTATATCAACATTCCCCTCTTTAGCTGCCTGTATAGTAGCTTTCTGCTGCTTTGCAGTCCTAAATCTACTTATCATATCTATCTTTATAGGAAAATCTGAGAATCTCTTAACCATATTCTTATAATGTTGCTCTGCAAGTATTGTTGTAGGAACTAAGAATGCTACTTGCTTTCCATCCATAACAGCTTTAAATGCAGCTCTTACAGCTACTTCTGTCTTACCATATCCAACATCACCACAAAGAAGTCTATCCATAGACTTTTGTGATTCCATATCTTTCTTAATCTCTTCAAGAGATGTTAGTTGGTCTGGAGTTTCATCATAAGGGAATTCATCTTCAAACTGTCTTTGCCATTCTGTATCCCTACTGAATTTATATCCCTTTAGTGTAGCTCTTGTTGCATAAAGTTTTACTAAATCCTTTGCTATTTCATTTATAGAAGTTCTAACTTTACTTTTAGCCTTTTGCCACTCAGTTCCTCCTAGTTTATTAACTTTAGGAGTCTTTCCTTCACTACCTATATACTTCTGTATAAGGTCAAGCTGCTCAACTGGTACATAAAGCTTATCTCCCTTTTGATATACTATATCCAAATAATCTCTAGTATTACCTGATACTTCTATTTGCTTTATACCTTTATATACTCCAACCCCGTGATTTACGTGGACAACATAATCTCCTATTTTAAGCTCTGCAAAGGAGTTTATTTTTGATACTCCCTTTCTGTGCTTTCTCTTCTTTGGTAATTTTCTTTTTGCTTCACCAAAGACTTCTTTATCTGATATTACACAAACTTTTTCATTTGGATATTCAAATCCCTTTAGAAGATTGCCAAAAGTTATAACAACTTCTCCACATTGTATATTATCTACAGTATCTTTATAAACACTTTCTATATCTCTATCTCTTAACGTATCAACTAATCTTTCTCCCCTCGTTCTTGTACCTGAAAGGATTAGTGTTCTAAAACCTTTATTTTTCTTATCTTTAATATCATCGATTAATAAATCTAATTGACCTTGATAATTATGAAGAGTTAATTGAGATATATTATTGATAGAACGAGGTCTAAATATCTCTCTACTCTTTTGGAATGTATCTAAAGTTATTAAATTAGATTCTTCAAATCTATCGACTACTTTATTATAGTCAATTAATAATTCTGAATGCTTTGGGAGTATATTTCCCTTTTGAAGAAATATTGAAAAATTCTCTCTAAATTCAGTATAGGTTCCTTCTAGTTTTCCAAGGACTCTTGTTGTATCATCTATTATAAAATTGTACCCTTTAAAATAATCAAATAAACTCTCAAGCTTTTCATAGAAGAAGGGTAAATATGAGTCTATAGTTTCAAAACTTGAAGTCTGAACTAAACTTTCTAAATTTCTATTTATAATCTCAGAAAGCTTTTCCTTAACTTCTTTATCTTTATTACTCTCTAAAGATTTATTTAGTTCATTTCTCAAATTCTCTTTAGCATAACTTATAACATCATCATCTATTATTATTTCCTTAGCAGGAAAAATATCTACTGACTTTACTTTTTCTATACTTCTTTGAGATTCTACATTAAAGGTTCTTATAGAATCAATTTCATCTCCAAATAATTCTACTCTGTAAGGGTATGCTGAATCTGGTGGATATACATCAAGTATACCTCCTCTTAGAGCAAATTCTCCCTTACCTTCCACCATCTCAACTCTCTCATATCCCCCTTCAATTAGTAATCTACTAACACTAGAGAAATTAGTTTCATCATTTACACTCAACTTAATTTTATGCTTTTCATAATACTCCCTTGGAGTATAATTTGCCGCAAAAGCTTCTATCGATGTTACTATTATTTTCTTCTTCTTATTTAAAATTTCTTTTATAACCTTAAGTCTAGCCCACCTTAAATCTCCTGATATTGCGTCTATATTATAGAAAACAACTTCTCTTACTGGAAAATAATAGACTTCTGTAGAGTAGAAATTTAAATCTTCATATAAATTTTTTGCCTCAATATCACTATGAGTAACTACAACTAATGGTCTATCATACTTTTCAAATAGAGCATCCATTAAGTACGTTCTACCTGATTCAGATAAACCATATATTGCAGAAGGAAATTTCTTATTATCTATATCATTACTTATCTCATTAAATTCCCTACTCTCAATTAAGGGCGCCATTAACCCTTGTAACCTCATGTTATACATCCTCCTTAAATACTTTTCTTCGCCTTAAATCCATTATATTTATTCATTGCTGAACTTGTATCTTCTTTTAGAATTGTATCCACTGAAAGTTTTGTAGTTTCTAAACTTTCTTCTAAAATTTCATTTTCTTCTTTTGAGAATTTACCTAATACATGATTAACTAAATCTCCTTTAGGTTGTCCTACGCCAATTTTAATTCTTGAGAATTCGTCACTTCCAAGGTGTGCTATTATACTCTTAATTCCATTATGTCCACCAGCACTTCCCTTTTCTCTTATTCTAAGCCTTCCAACATCTAGACTTATATCATCGTATATTACTAATATATCCTCATTTGTAAGTTTATAAAAATCTATAACTTCCCTTACACACTCTCCACTTAAATTCATATATGTAGTTGGTTTCATAAGAATAACCTTTTCGCTTCCTATAAATCCTTCTCCATATTCACCTTTGAATTTTTTCCTATTTATATCTATATTATACTTTTTAGCTATATAATCTATAGCTTCAAATCCTATATTATGTCTAGTATTATCATACTTTTCACCTGGATTCCCAAGTCCAACTATTAAAAACATGTAATCTCCTCTTTCTAGCTTACTTATATATTATAATCTTTTCACTATAACCATACATCTATTCAAATACTACTTAATATTATACTAAATTTTTGCAATAATAAAGAGGCTTTCAAAAAAAGCCTCTTTGGTATTTATATATCCATATCCAATTTTTGCATTTTGCCATCTCTTAAAATTTGAAGTTCTATCTTACTATCTTTTTTAGAATTTTTAATAATATCTATTAAATCATCATAAGATAATATAGGTTTCCCATTGGCCGTCAATATTATATCCGTAGGCTTAAGTCCACTCTTTGCAGCCTTTCCATCTTCACTTAAACTTTCAATATAGAAACCTTTTTTATATTCATTATCTACTTCAACTTCTGACCCTCTTATTCCTAAAACATCTGCATCTTTTATTATTTCATTTGTAACAGCTTTTAGCGCCTCACTACTTACAGCAAAGAATAACTCATCTCTACTATACTTATCAGTTAAATATTTACTATTTATTCCAATAAGTTCACCACTTGAATTACAGAGAACTCCACCATAATTTTCTTCATTCATAATAGCACTAGTTTGAATTGCTTCATAGTCGCTATCACCAACCTTAACATTATGGTTTGTTGATGTTATTATCCCTGGGGTAATAAGACCAATATAACTATCACCATTTGAATTTCCTAAAGCATAAACTATGTTCCCAGGCTTTATGGACTTATCAGCAGATATCTTTATAGGGCTTAAATCATTGGCTGATATTTTGACTAATGCTATATCAGCATTCTTATTATATCCTAGCAAAACTCCCTTCATCGGTTTAAATCCTTTTGAAGGTAATTCTACAAAAATATTTTTATAATCTTTTATATTGCTATATGAAGTTGCTATAAGCCCATCCTTTGCAATAACCACTCCAGTTGAGTTTGTATTTGGTAATTTATGTGGTTCTAAATTACTAACGCTCTCTCCTACAGTAACTAAAGATGGAGCCACTTCGCTTATAACCTTTTTTATATTTCTTTCTGTTATAGCCCCTGTTTTTATGCTACTTATATCATTATTTTCATTTATATTTCGTACATTTAATTTATTTAAAACATACTCTACTGATATTACTCCAGTCATCACTGCTACTAATAGCACTGCTAATACTATTAGAATACTTTTTCGTGTAATAATTTTCTTCTTACTTTTTATATTTATAGTACCGTTTTTATCTTTACTATTTTTCATATACATCACCAAACCTATTTTTTAGTTAAAGTAAATGTAAATATAACACCAGTATCTTTATAATTTTCAACCCAAATATCTTCACCATGCTCTGTAAGTATCAATCTTACTATTGGCAATCCAAGTCCTGTACTTACTTTATTTGTTCTAGATACATAAGCCTTATAGAATCTATCCCAAATTTTAACTAATTGCTCTTGTGTTAGGGTTTCACCATCATTGTAAATGCTTACAAACACCTTATCTCCCTTTGACTTAGTGTTAATTCTTATATTACCATTTTCATGGCTATACTTAACGGCATTATCAATTAAATTCGTAACTACTTGAGTTATTCTATCATTGTCACCAATAACATATTGATGCTCTTTTTCTAATACAACATCAACGATTAGACATTTATTATTTATTGATCCTTCAAATTTAGCAATAGTATGCCTTATTAAATTACTTATATCCAATTCTTGTTTATTAAGCTTTATCTTCCCTGCTTCTAAGCTTGATATATCTAATAAGTCATTTATAAGTCTTGATAATCTATCTGTTTCTTCATAAACAATATTAAGATAATATCCTTCTTTATCTCTAGGAATTACTCCATCTAGAATTCCTGATATAAAACCTTTTATTGATGTTATCGGCGATCTAAGTTCATGAGATACGTTTGATATAAATGCCCTTCTATTATCATCAACTTGCTGAAGTGATTCTGCAATTGTATTAAATGATTGTGCAAGCTCACCTATTTCATTATTAGCTTTTACCTCAATCCTTTGATCTACACTTCCTTTAGCTAACCTTCTAGCGGCTGTAGCCACTTCATCTATTGGTTCTATTAATGATTTCTTACTATATAAGTAAAGTACTATTCCCCCTAAAACAATAGCAATTATAGCTGTAACCCAAATTACTTCATTAACTCTTATTATAGGATCAAGAATACTATCTATAGGTATTACCATAACTATAACTCCACTAAAATAATCCTTATCAAATATTGGCTTTAAATAAACATAATCATTTTTTGTTGAAGTTTTTATACTACCATACTCTATAGCTTTACCTTTTTTTAAGACATCCATATCTTCCTTAGGAATTCCCAAATTAGAAAACTTATAACTTTCATGCTCACTACTAGATACAGCATATGTGTATCCTAAATTGTCAGTAATTAATATCTCTGCATCTACTGATTTACCAACGAAATCCATTACGTTTTTTAGAGTTGTTAAATTTGAACTTTTATCTAACGTTAGATACGATATAGCTGCACTCTCAATAATTGTACTTTCTTTATTAAGCTGATCTTTCTTTTGGTCAAAGTAGTATCCTTTAAACCAAATAGATAGTACTCCCGCAACTATTACTAATGCAATGGCTAAAATTAAAGTAAAGGTTATTATAAGCTTATAAGCTAAGCTACTTTTTTTCATCTATTTCACCTCGAATTTGTAGCCAACCCCCCAAACAGTTTCTATTTGCCATGTATCTCCTGAGTGAAGTTTTTCTCTTAATCTCTTAACGTGAACGTCAACAGTTCTTGAATCTCCTGGATAATCATATCCCCAAACTTCGCATAATAACTGTTCTCTTGTGAATACTCTATTTTTATTACATGCTAAGTAATATAATAGTTCGAATTCTTTAGGTGGCATTTTAACTTCATTATTTCTATATATAACTCTGTATGAGTTAGCATCAATTGTTAAATCATTATATTGGATTACTTCCTTATTTGTGTTATCTGCTGTATATCTTCTCATTACAGCATTAACTCTTGCTAGTAATTCCTTTGGTTCAAATGGTTTAACTATGTAATCGTCTGCTCCAAGTTCTAAAGCTAAAACTTTATCAAATGTATCTCCCTTAGCTGTAAGCATTATTACAGGAGTTGTTCCTTCTTTTCTTACCCACTTTAATACATCTATTCCATCTATGTTTGGTATCATAACATCTAATAATACTATGTCAGGTTTATAATCTAAAAATAACTCTTCTGCTTCTTTTCCGTTATGTGCAACTCTTGTATCATATCCTGCACTCTTAACGTACATATTTATAACTTCACAAATATTTTCATCATCATCAACTATTAATACTTTTCCTAAAACGCCTTCCATCTCGGCACCTCCATGCTTAATATTGTTAACTTTCCATTATATCAGTTAACTAACAATTATAAATTTATCATTTTTTATTACTTTTTAATATAGTTTTGTCTAAAAGTTACAAATTATTAACTATAAATCATTATTTTCATAAAATTTAAAACCTCTAGTTAATCTTCTAGAGGTTTTAAATGATTATTTATTATCCATTTATGTACTATAAATCCTAAGCTTCAAATAATTTACTTATTGGTTCATCATCATATATTCTTTTTATTGCTTCTGCGAATAATGGTGCTACTGATATTGATTTGAACTTTTCCTTATCTACACCCTCTGGTAATTTGATTGTGTTTAACATGACTAATTCTTCTATTGCTGAATTATTTATTCTTTCAAATGCTGGACCTGATAATACTCCGTGAGTACAACAAGCATATACATTTTTAGCTCCTAATTCCTTTAGTGCATTTGCTGCATTTGCAATTGTTCCAGCTGTATCTATCATGTCATCTATTAAAATACATTTCTTTCCTTCAACATCTCCAATAATATTCATTATTTCAGATACATTTGCTTTAGGTCTTCTTTTATCTATGATTGCTATTGGTGCGTGTAATTTATCTGCAAATTTTCTAGCTCTTGTAACACTTCCAAGGTCAGGTGATACAACTACAACGTCGTCTTGATCTGCTAATCCTTTGTCTACAAAATATCTTGAAAGGATTGGTGAACCAACTAAGTGATCAACTGGTATATTGAAATATCCTTGAATTTGAGCAGCATGTAAATCCATTGTTAGAACTCTATCCGCTCCAGCTGTAGTTAAAAGATCTGCTACTAGTTTTGCAGTTATTGGATCTCTTGACTTAGCCTTTCTGTCTTGTCTTGCATATCCATAGTAAGGCATAACTGCTGTTATTCTTCCTGCTGATGCTCTCTTAAATGCATCTATCATTATTAATAATTCCATTAAGTTATTATTAACAGGTGAACAAGTTGATTGTACTATAAATACGTCAGCACCTCTTACAGTTTCTCCGATATTTACTGATATTTCTCCATCACTAAAAGTTCCTACATCACCAGCACCTACTTTTAGTCCTAATATTTTAGCAATCTCTTGCGCTAATTCTGGGTGTGAGTTCCCTGTGAATATTTTTATATTCTTTACATGACTTAACATAATTAATGAAGACCTCCTCAAACTTTAGCTCTTTAATTGTATATAAATTTTTAATTATCTACTTCTTTAGTCCCTTTTTTTCTACCCATCCTTTGATGTTTCTTTGCTTAGCTCTAGCTATTGCAAGATCTCCTTCTAAAACATCATTAGTTATTGTAGAACCAGCAGCAATATAAGTATTATCATGAACTGTTACTGGTGAAACTAAGTTAGTATTACATCCAATAAAGCTATGATCCCCTATTATTGTCTTGTTCTTTACCTTACCATCATAGTTAACTACAACTGTTCCACATCCAAAATTACATCCTGATCCAACTTCTGCATCTCCAATATAAGTTAAATGTGATACCTTTGTACCATCTCCTATAGTTGACTTTTTAATTTCTACAAAATCACCTATTCTCGCTTTTGAACCTATCTTACTTTCAGGTCTTATATATGCGAATGGTCCAACTGTTGTGTTATCTCCAATTTCACTATCTAATATTACTGATGATTCAACAGTAACACCTTCGTTTATCTTACTATCTTTAATTCTACAATTTTGCATAATTAAGCAGTTTGATCCGATTATAGTTTTTCCTTCTAATATTGTTCCAGGATAAATAACTGTGTCCTTCCCAATTTCAACATCTATACCTATATAAGTAGCTTTTGGATCTATTAGAGTAACTCCATTATCAAGATGTAACCCATTTATTCTATTTCTTAATATTTCTTCTGCTTCTGCTAATTGAGCTCTTGAATTTACTCCTATTGTATCTTCGTAATCTGTAACAACAGCTCCTATTTTCTTTCCTTCATCCTTAAGAATACCAATTACATCTGTAAGATAATATTCTCCTTGGTTATTATTATTTGAAAGTTTTTCTAATGAACTAACTAATTCCTCTATATCAAAGCAATACATAGCTGCATTCATTTCATTAACTAATAGCTCATCTTCATTACAATCTTTATGCTCAACTATCTTTAAAACATAGCCATCTTCATCTCTTATTATTCTTCCGTATCCTGTTGGATCTTCTACCATCGCACTTAATAATGTAGCAGCATTTTTATTTTCCTCATGCTCTTTTATTAAGCTTTCTATAGTGGCCTTTTTTGTTAATGGCGCGTCACCTGCAAACACTACTACAGTTCCTTTTTTGCCTCTTAAGAAATCTGCCGCACACTTAACCGCGTGTCCAGTTCCTAGTTGTTCTTCTTGCATAGAATATGAAACGATTCTATCTTTAGTACCTTCTTTTACAAGTTCAGCACCTTTTCCGATTATTACATTTACATCTTCTATTTCTGCTTTTCTCATGTTATCTATAACATGGTTAACCATTTCCTTACCGCAAACTTTATGTAGCACCTTCGGAATATCAGATTTTATTCTCTTTCCTTGACCTGCTGCAAGTATTAATGCACATTTATACACTTTACCACCTCTATTATGATACTTTTTTATTAAATAGTATATATTATTTGCTATCTATATTCTTAAACCAAACTATTTCTATTTTATTATATTTCAATCAATCTTGTATTTCAACCTTTGTAAACTTTTAAATAAATTATTTGCTTACAATATTTAATTTTCACTTTCCAACATTCGTATTTCCAAGTATTTTAAAACAAAAAAATAAAAGGGAATTTCCCTTTTATTTTAAGTCTTAATATTATTCTGCACTTGCGTCTTCTGTTAACGCTTTATCATATGCTTCAAGAATAGCTGTTTGTATTGTTTCTCTTGAGTCTGTGTTTATAGGATGCGCGATATCCTTAAACTCTCCATCAGGAGTCTTTCTACTTGGCATAGCGATAAATAATCCATTTTGTCCTTCAATAACCTTAATATCGTGAACCACAAATTGGTCATCAAAAGTAATGGATACTATTGCTTTCATTTTTCCATCCGTAGCTATCTTTCTAATTCTAACGTCTGTAATTTGCATTTGACTACACCTCCAGTTGCCTTGATGGTATTATAATTCTCCATAAGTTGGCAATTTCCTCTTTTTATTTGGAAATATTTTAAAAAATAATTTATTTTTTACTCTTCGGTGTAACCTATATACTCTATTCTAATATTTTTGATGGACGAACATCTATTATTGATGATTCACTAACTGAGTGAAGCTCTACTATAGATACATATTCATCAACAAGCTTCTTCTTTGCTTCCTTACTATCAACTAAAACACCAATTCCAACAAGTTCACTATCAAACTCTTTTAAAAGGTCTTTTATTCCAAGCGCAGTTCCGCCACCTTTCATAAAATCATCAATAAATACACATTTTGAATTGCTCTTCATTGATTTTTTTGAAAGGGACATTTGTTGAAGTCTTCCACTCGTTCCTGATACATAATTTATTGTCATTGTAGTTCCTTCTGTAAACTGATTATCTCTTCTTGCTATTACAAGTTGAACTCCTAAGTTTCTAGCAACTTCATAAGCTAACGGTATACCCTTAGTTTCAACTGTTATAACATAATCTATCTCCATCTGCTCAAACCATGATGAAAGTATAGTTCCTGCTCGGCTTATTATTTCAGGATTATACATTAAATCTGTCATATAAATTATATTTCCAGGTACTACTCTTCCATCATCTTTTAAAAGATCACATAATTCTAACGCAAATTCTTTTCCTTTTTCAATACTCATTTCTGGAACGTATCTTATACCTCCAGCAGCACCTGATATTGTTTCTACTCTTCCCATTTTAAGTTTTTCTAAGATTTCTCTAACTATAACTATATCTTCACTTATTGTTGATTTTGCTGCATTTAATAATTCTGAAAATTTATTTAACCCAATAATTTTATTTGGATTTTCCATTAGTATCTTTGTTATTACAACAACTCTACTATTTCTACTCAATTTTTCCATTAAAATCACCTACATTTCCATAATCGTACGAATTTGTACGAATTATTTTTACTTTTTACCATCTTAATATTCATATTTTATTCTATATTCTATCCCAGTGCAATATTTTTTAACTACTTATACATTAATTATTTTTAAATTCTTTTTAAATATGGGTTTATTTTCTAAAAAATTTTTAATTCTTAATTGTTTTGTTGTGTTCAATTAATTAAAAATGTATATAATTATAAATGAACTAATAAAAAGGGGTTGATTTCATGTCATTTGATTTTTTAAAAGATACTAATAAAAAAGTTCACTTTATAGGAATTGGTGGTATAAGCATGAGCGGTCTTGCAGCTGTGCTTTTAAATAATGGATTTAAAGTTTCAGGTTCTGATTCTAAAGAATCAAACATCACTAATAGCTTAAAAGCGAAGGGTGCAGAAATTCACATAGGTCATAGAAGAGAAAATATTCAAGATGTTGACTTAGTTGTGTATACTGCTGCTATCCCTCAGGATAATCCTGAAATTGTAGAAGCTAAGGATAATAATATTCATCTTATGGATAGAGCTGAATTCTTAGGACATATCATGAAGGGACATAAGTACAATGTAGCAGTCGCTGGTACTCATGGTAAAACAACAACTACGAGTATGATTACAAATATAACTCTTAAAGCTGATCTAGATCCAACAATTCTTGTTGGTGGAGAAGTTGATGTAATTGGTGGTAACTATAGAATAGGAAATAGCGAATATTTCGTGACAGAAGCTTGTGAGTATAAAGAGTCATTCTTAAGATTCTTCCCATACATAGGAATAATTCTAAATATAGATGCGGATCACCTTGACTATTATAGAGATTTAAATCATATTACTGAAACATTTAAAAAATTCTCAAAGTTAATTCCTAAAGATGGATACTTAATTGGCTACAATGAAGATAGCAATGTAGCTAAAATTTTAGAAGAAGCTGATTGTAATATATTAAGTTATGGTTTCTCTAATGCTAATGTAACAGCTAAAAATATTGAATACAACAATATGGGATGTGCTTCATTTACAGTTTGTAAAGATGGAGAGGAATTATTCAATCTTAAATTAAACATGCCTGGAAAGCATAATGTATTAAATGCATTATCTAGCGTTTGTGTTGGTTTAATCTTTGGACTTTCATATGATGATATAGCTGAAGGATTAGCTGAATGTAGAGGGGCTCATAAAAGATTCGAGTACAAAGGTGAAGCTAATGGAGTAACTGTAATAGACGACTATGCTCATCATCCAGTTGAAATAAAAGCTACTCTAAATACAGCTAAAAAGATACCTCACGGAAATACATTCTGTGTTTTCCAACCACATACTTATACTAGAACAAAGACATTATTTGATGATTTTATTACAGCATTTAATGATACAGATGAATTAGTATTGATGGATATTTATGCTGCAAGAGAGAAGGATACTGGCCTCGTTTCTTCTGATGAATTAGGAGATGCTATAAGAAAAACTGGTGTTAAATGTACAAATGTACACTCTCATGATGAAGCTGTAGAGTATATAAAGCAACATATAAACTCTGGTGATATGTTACTAACAGTTGGTGCTGGAGATGTTGTTATAGTTGGAGAAAAATTCCTAGAAAAATAATAAAAAGTGGCTAACTAGCCACTTTTTTTATTTTGTACTGAACAAAACTAATAATAAAATCTTTAATGTATGCAGGAACCTCTCTTATAATGGCAAATATCTCATATCTCCCATAATAATTACAATTCTTCCCCTCAAAAGTTGCTTTTAATTTTATATTCCTACAAATCATTTTTATTCTAGCTAAATGATAACCATCAGAAACAATAACAGCACTTTTAAAACCCTTTATATCCATTATATCTTTTGAAAACTTTAAATTATCATAAGTATTTATTGCTTTTTCTTCTACATATATGTATTCTCTAGGTATTCCAAGTTCTATAAGCTTCTCTTTCATACCTAATGCTTCCGTTATTTCGCCTCTTCCTTTTCCAGTTACAATAATATGCTGTGCAATATTGTTTTTGTATAGCTCAATTGTTTTTTCAATTCTTTGCCTCATAAAAAAGCTTTCTAAATTGCATCCTAATACCACTATTACATCACTTTTTTCTCCTCTACTTCTATAAGAAGTAATGATAATATCTAAAACTATTAATATTATTATTGTAATAAATGTTATAAATATTATTTTTACCCACCGCCTCGCAGAAATAGTATATACTAATATATTCATTTAGGTACCATTTGGGTTATATTCGCCATTTTTTTATTTATTTCGCTAAAATTTAATTTTTGTATTTAAATTTGTTTAATTTTATTCTATAATTTAATATGACAAAATGAAAAATTATGCTTTTTGCTATAAGCAGTAAAGTAATAATTAAAACGAAATATTTATAGGGGTGATTAAAATGGATTTATCAAACACCATTAAGACTACTTCAGATTACATACTTGCAAAAAGTAAGTATAAACCTGAAATTGGACTTATACTTGGATCAGGTTTAGGATCTTTAGCTGATTTAATTGAAGAACCTGAATTTTATCCATATGAAGAGTTACCAAATTTCCCTGTATCCACTGTAGAAGGTCATGCTGGCCGTCTAGTTATAGGAAAGCTTGAAGGAAAAGTTGTTGTTGCAATGCAAGGAAGATTCCATTATTACGAAGGATATTCAATGCAAGAAGTAACATTTCCAGTTAGAGTAATGCACCTTTTAGGAATCAAAAAGTTAATCGTTACCAACGCTGCTGGAGCAGTTAATACTGACTTTAAGCCTGGTGACTTAATGATCATTAGTGATCAAATTAACTTCTCTGGAGCAAATCCTTTAATTGGAAGAAATTTAGACGACTTTGGCCCAAGATTCCCTGATATGTCTACAGCTTACAAGCCACATCTTAGAGACCTTGCAAAAAATACTGCAAAAGATTTAGGAATAGACATAAAAGAAGGCGTTTATACTATGTTTAGCGGGCCCACTTATGAAACTCCTGCCGAAATTAGAATGGTAAGATTTATGGGCGGTGATGCTGTAGGAATGTCTACTGCACCAGAAGTAATTGTAGCCAATCATTCTGGCATTGAAGTTTTAGGGATCTCATGCTTAACAAATATGGCTGCTGGAATTTTAGAACAACCACTTAACCACGAAGAAGTTATAGAAACTTCAACCAAGGCTAGAGATAGCTTTATGACTTTAACTAGAGAAATAATCAAACGATTATAAAAAAAGCTAGAGTACAAATGACTAAATTTTACAAACAAAGGAGAATTAACATTGAGTAGATTTATAGGATTATTAGGAGTCGCTGCAATTATCGGAATAGCTGTACTATTCTCAGATAACAGGAAAAAAATTAACTGGCGTTTAGTTGGAATTGGTATTGGACTGCAAGTAGTATTCGCATTATTAATACTAAAAGTACCTGCTGGTAGAGCATTCTTTGATTTTTGTAGTAAAGCTATAACTAAATTACTTGACTTTACACTTGAAGGTTCAAAGTTCTTATTCGGTAACTTAATGAACCAAGATACTTTTGGAATGATATTTGCACTTCAAGTACTTCCAACAATTATCTTCTTCTCAGCTTTAATGGGAATACTTTACTATTTAGGAATTATGCAATTTATAGTTAAAATAATAGCTAAGGGGCTTTGTAAGCTACTTGGAACATCAGGCGCTGAAACATTAAGTGCTGTTGGTAACATATTCTTAGGTCAAACAGAAGCACCACTTCTTGTTAAACCATTTATAAAAGACATGACTAAGTCAGAGCTTATGGCTATCATGGTTGGTGGTATGGCAACGGTTGCTGGTGGAGTTATGGCTGGATACGTTGCAATGGGAGTTAATGCTGGTGACTTACTTGCTGCAAGTATAATGGCTGCTCCTGCTGGACTTATATTAGCTAAAATATTAGTACCAGAAACTGAAGAACCAAAAACAAAAAATACTACAGATATTCAAATAGAACAAACTGCATCAAACGTTGTTGAAGCTGCTGCTAATGGAGCAAGCGAAGGATTAGGTCTTGCATTAAACGTTGCTGCTATGCTTTTAGCATTCGTTGCACTTATCGCTTTACTTAACTACATATTAGCTAGCATTGGTGGATTTGTAGGCTTCCCAGAACTTAGCTTCCAATGGATTTTAGGTAAGATCTTCTCACCTTTAACATTTGCAATGGGTATACCTGTTAGCGACCTAGGAGCTGCTGGTAGCTTACTTGGTCAAAAGGTTATGATTAATGAGTTCGTTGCTTACTCAGAATTATCTAAGTATATTGCAGCTGGAACATTACAACCTAAGACAATACTTATATTAACTTACGCTTTATGTGGATTTGCTAATATCAGCTCAGTTGCCATCCAAATTGGTGGTATCGGTGCTTTAGCTCCAGAAAAGAAAGGTTTAATTGCAAAGTTAGGATTTAAAGCATTATTGGGTGGTGCACTTGCAACTTGTTTAACAGGAACAATTGCTGGTATCCTATTCTCAATATAATATATAATTTTAAAGAGTGCTTGAAATATTTCAAGCACTCTTTTTTATTCCACATTTAATTTAGTTTCTAAATTCTTAAGTTCTTTATTATTATAGATAACTTTAATCTTAATATCCTTTGAATCTTTTATCCTATTATCAAATTCATATTTAAATTTATACTCTCCAATAGTACCACCTATACTTCCAGTTCTAAAGTCATAATTCTTGCCTTTATCATTTTCTAATATAACATTTAATTCTTCATATTCTTTACTTACATTTCCCTTTACATATATAGATAAAGGGGTAACTACTATTGATTCTACATTTACTCCATCTTCAGTCTTATCTACTTTATACTCTTTAATATCAGCTCTTAATTTTTCGTTAGATATAGGAATATTAAACTTCCAATTAGCTTCTTTTCCATCTATATATTTGTTTATATCTATTTCTATATTAAAGTCTTTAGCACTTTCACCTATTAATTCTTTTGATATCCAATTATTTATTAACTCATTTGATAGATTAGCATTAGTGCTTAATATACGATCTAACCAACCTTCCTCTTCTACCACTCCGCCTTCTACACCATAACTAAGCACTCCAATTTGATTTCCTTCTTCATCTAAATCCCAATGCTCCTCTGTTGGAGTTTTCACATTTTTATTATTTATTTTTATTTTAGTCTCACCTAAATTATTTGTTTGAAGGTTAAACCCCTTGGTATCTATTAAATGTTGTTTATCATCCTCAGCTTCAAGCTTATAAGCAATATTAACCTTATAGCCATCAAATACAACACTTGTTATAGTTACCTTCATACCTTCACTACTTTGCGCCTCATTAAGTCCTGTAGCATATTTATTATAATTATCATTAAATCCTAAAATTGAGTACACTATATCTTTAAAATCTCTTCCAGTTGCATAACTTGTAAATGTCACACCAAACCCTGAAAATACTATAAATCCTATAGCTGCTACGGCAGCTGTTCTCTTCCATCTATTATTTTTCTTCTTATCATTTAATAGTTTTTCTATCTTTTTATCTAAATCTTCTGGTATATGTTTAATTTCATCATTTACTCTATTTTTTATTCTTTTATCAAAGTTATCCATAATAAAAATTACTCCCTTTCGCCCAAAGCTTCTTTTAATTTCTTTTTAGCCCTAAGAAGTCTAGTCCTAACTGTCCCCTCTTTTATACCCAATATCTCTGAAATATCCTTCTGCTTAAAATCTTCAAAGTAATAAAGTACTATTACCTCCCTAAGGTCAACTTCTAGCATATTTACTGCATTTGTAACATCTAAATTTTCATACTCATCATTATGCCTTAATTCATTAAAACCTTCTGATACATCAGTTAAACTTTCTCTTTTATTGCTTTTTAAAATAACATTACATTCATTTATAAGTATCCTAATCAGCCAAGTTTTAAAATAACTATTATTTCTTAAGCTAGATATACCTTCAAAAGCCTTCATTATGGTATTTTGAATTGCATCTTCAATATCACATTCTCTTTTAAGCATTCCTCTTGCCACTTTATAAAGTGATAACTTATTTTCACGTATAAGCTCGCTGAAGGCATCCCTCTCTCCACTTTTAGCTTTTCTAACAAGCCTCTCTTTTTTAAATATAGTTAATTGCATCATTTCACCCCTAACTAAACCTTCTATGTAGTTACGTAACTATTTATTAGATAACTTTATATATTAAAATGTTCTCACATATAAATATTTTTTTAAATAAAAAAGCTAAAAGATAATTATAATTATCTTTTAGCTAATATAATTTTTTCACTTTTCATCACTACTTGAAAGTACGCTACTTAAAAATACAGTTAAGCATACAACACTTGTTATTGAAATTACTATTGTTATAATCTTACCTACTATAGTAAGTGGAACTATATCTCCATATCCGATAGTTGTAAATGTAACTATAGTATAATAAAACAAATCAAAATTTGATGGATTGTTAGAGAATGATCCTGGAATACCACTATTTATTAAGTTCACAGCCAAAAATAGATTTAAAACTATCATAATTAAAAGTAGAATTGAGGCTATAACTACACTATTTCTTTGCTTTCCAGATTTTCTTTCACTCTTTTCACTATGAACATCTCTAGGATTTCTTATAAGTTTTATTAAAACTCTCATATTTAAATAATAAGATATGGCAAGCCCAATAAGCCCTGTGATATATGTACTCTCAAAATCATCAGGGAATATTATTAATGTAAAAAAGTATGTACTTATAATAAAGTATGCTATTAAAAGCTCTGTTTTTAAATTTCTATTATCTATTTTTGTTATGAATAATTGAATATTAGTTAGTACAAGAAGTAGGTAACCTATTGATAAATGAACCGCAATTACAATCCCTATTATAAGTATTGGAATCAAAAAAGTTTTTTTCGTAATATCATTGTTCATACTTCTAAAGGCTACTCCTAGTGCACCTATTATTGTCATTATTTCAGCAAAAATAAAAAATGATCCTTGAAGCCATCTCGTAATTTTTGATTTTTCTTTAAATAAATTTAAATACGTAACGTTTATTTCTATAAATAAATTCTTTATTATAGTAATTGCTCGCTCATTATTTTCTCTATTACTAAACATAGCCCCTACAGCAATTATAGTACAGAGAAATATCATTAATCTTCCCATAAATTCACCTTAAATTTATAGGAGGAATTATTATAAATAACTCCTCCAAAATTTTTATTTTATTACTGTTAATTCTTTAGTTACTTTATTTAATCTTTCACATCCATCTTCAGTAACTAAAACTAAATCTTCTACTCTAACTCCTATGTTACCACTTAAATATATTCCTGGTTCTATTGAGAATATCATTCCTGGCTTAACTTCATTGTGATTTACTCCGCTTACATCACCAAAGTCATGGCAGTCTATTCCTATACAATGTCCTGTTCTATGTGTAAAATATTCTCCATATCCTTGTTCTGTAATATAGCTTCTTGCTGTATTATCTATATCTGAGAATTTAACTCCTGGTTTTATCATAGCAATAGCTCTTTCATTAGCTTCTCTTACTATGTTATATATCTTTTTATGCTCTTCTGATGGCTCTTCCTTAAAGAATACTGTTCTTGTCATATCTGAACAGTAATCATTATAAACTCCCCCCATATCTATTACTATGCTATGTCCTTTTTTAAGTACTGAATCATCAGTGCTATGGTGTGGATCCGCTCCATTTGGTGAAACTGCAATGATAGGTGAGAATGAGAATTTATGAACCCCATTTTCAGCGTATAATTTTTCTAATAATTCTACACATTCTATTTCTGTCATGCCTTCTTTTAAGTTGCTCCATAAATCTTTCATAGTTTTATCATTTCGCTTTGATGATTCTTTCATTATCGCTATTTCTTCTTCATCTTTTATCATTCTTAAATTATCAATTATTGGTGATGCATTTTTATATCCTTTAGCTGCATTTAAATCCATTAATGATAGTAAGAAATGTGATGCCCAAGTTTTATCTATTCCAAGTTCTTTATCCTTATCAACATATTTTGCTAATACTTCTACTGGATTTTCAGTATCTACATACCATACTAAATCTACCCCTAAATCTTCTTCAACAGGGAATAATTTATTTATAACTAACTTATGATCACCATTTGATTTAATAAGTAAAGCTATCATTCTATTTCCTGGGTGGAACCATTTTCCTGTTAAATAGAAAAGTGATGATGGTGATGAAACTATCATCTGTGATAAGTTTTCCTTCTCCATTTCAGTTATAACTTTTTTAATTCTATTTTCTTTCATTCTTCTTCCCTCCGTTTATTAATTTTTTATATTATCTATTATAATATACTATTATGAATAAATTACAAATCATAACAACTTAAGTATTATTTAATAACTATAAATTAATGTAAGTGCTATAATATTATTAACATAATATTTAGGAGGATATACACATGAAAATAGCAGTAATCTCAGATATACACGGAAATCTTTACGCATTAATGAGAGCTTTAGAAGATATAGAAGATCAAAAAGTAGATACTATAATTTGCTTAGGAGATTTAGTAGGATACGGACCTCATCCAAATGAAGTAGTTGCAATGATAAAAAGAAGAAATATCATTTGTTTAAAGGGTAATTACGATGCTTCAGTTGTAGATGAAAATTACACTTTTATAAGAGAAAACAGCATAAACTCCTTCTCTCTACCTTGGGCGGTAGATGAGCTTAGAGCTGTAAATAAATTTTATTTAAATTCACTTCCAACTTCTATCACATTAGAATTTGAAGGAAAGAAAATTTTATTTGTTCACGGAAGTCCAAATAAAATCAATGAATATATGTTAGAAGATGGAGAGAATACTTCTGAGATTATGAAAAACCTAAAAGAAGATGTTTTAGTATGTGCTCATACTCATATACCATCAGTAAAACGTTTTGGAGACAAGCTTTTTATAAATGATGGTAGCATAGGAAAACCTAAAATAGGACGTCCAAATCCAACTTACTGTATATTAGATATTGAAAATAATAGACCTATAAAATCTGAAATACGAGAAATTACTTACGAAGTTAAAAGAATAATAAAAGATATGACAATGCTTAAATTCCCTGAAAGTTTAATAAAGTCTTTTGAGACAGGCGTAGAATAACTAAGCTAACAATTATAATGAGGGCTTATATAAATTATAATATCATATTTATATAAGCCCCTTTGTCAATTGTAAATCACTATTACTCTACTGTCTTAACACTCCAACCTTCCTCAAATTCATAAGTACTTTCCTGTCTCCATTGTGACATTCTTTAAAGTTTTTGCTTGCATCTGTTCCAGGTCTTACTCCAAAATGATTTCCATCTTCAAATCCCATAATACCTGTCACATCATAAACAGTTCCATCTATAGCTATATAAGCTGATGCTCCATTTTGACCATTATATTTTGCTAAATCCATCATAGTAAATTCCCTACCTGCTCTATCAGCGTCATTAGGTTCTTCGTTAATCTCTCTGTAGCCTCTATATCCTCTGAAGCTATTTTCTTCTACTTCAATATCTAATTTTTTTTCTTCCTCTAATATGATATCTAAATCTTCAATTACATTCTTGATATCTTCTAAAATTTCCTCCCTATCTTCTTCTCCTCTGTAAAAAAGTCTGTTTTTTAATTCATTAAGCTCACTATTTTTCTTCATTATAAGCTTCTCAAGTATCATAAAACTTCTCCTATAACATTAATATATAAGTAATATATGCTAAGTAAGTTGCATTTGTTAGAAAAGTATTGTAAAATCAATTTAATATAATATTATTTTTAAAATAACTGTGACGAGAAGAGTAAACTTAGGAAGTAGTCTTAGCGAGTAAGGGATGGTGTAAGCCTTATATGAAGCCTATTTTGAAGAACATCTCCGAGTTTCTAACCGAAAGCATTTATTGTTAGTAGACTTAGACGGAATTTTCTAGACCGTTAACTTCTAGAAGGGCATAATTAAATGTGCCTACATTTTGAGTTGGCTATAAATTTTATAGCAATTTGGGTGGTACCGCGATAGTATCCTTTCGTCCCATAATTTTGGGGATGAGAGGTTTTTTTATTTTATAAAAAAGATTTTTAAAATTACAGGAGGTAATATAATGGATAAAAATACTTTAGTAAAGTCAATTTACAGAAATACTTCAGATTACTTAGATAAAGAAGTGTCTATAACTGGTTGGATAAGAACTTTAAGAGCTTCAAATGCTTTTGGTTTCATAGAAGTTAATGATGGTTCTTTCTTTAAGAATATCCAAATTGTTTTTGATAACAAATTAGATAATTTTAAAGAAATATCAAAACTTCCAATCTGCTCATCATTAAAAGTAGTTGGTACTTTAGTTGAAACTCCAAATGCAAAACAACCATTTGAAATTCAAGCTAAAGAAATAGTAATTGAAGGGATGTCAGATTCAGATTATCCTCTTCAAAAGAAAAGACATACTTTTGAGTACTTAAGAACAATAGCGCACTTAAGACCTAGAAGTAATGCTTTCTCAGCAGTATTTAGAGTAAGATCAGTTGCAGCTTACGCTATTCATAAGTTCTTCCAGGATCAAGGATTTGTTTATACTCATACTCCAATCCTTACTGGAAGTGACTGCGAAGGTGCAGGAGAAATGTTTAGAGTAACAACTCTTGATTTAAATGATGTTGCTAAAACTGAAGAAGGAGCTATTGATTACACTCAAGATTTCTTTGGAAAAGAAACTAACCTTACAGTTTCAGGACAATTAAATGGTGAATCATATGCTTTAGCATTTAGAAACATTTATACATTCGGACCAACATTTAGAGCAGAAAATTCAAATACAGCAAGACACGCAGCAGAGTTCTGGATGGTTGAACCTGAAATATCATTTGCTGATTTAGAAGACAACATGAAGCTTGCAGAAGAAATGCTTACTTACGTAATTAAGTATGTAATGAAAGAATGTCCAGAAGAAATAGAATTCTTCAATAAGTTCATCGATAAAGGATTAGTTGAAAGACTAAACCATGTTGCAAACTCAGACTTTGCTAGAGTTACTTATACAGATGCAGTTGAAATATTAAAAAATTGTGGTAAGAAGTTTGACTACCCAGTTGAATGGGGAATTGACCTTCAAACAGAACATGAAAGATTCTTAACAGAAGAACATTTCAAAAAGCCACTATTTGTAACTGATTATCCAAAGGATATCAAGGCATTCTACATGAGAATGAATGATGATAATAAAACAGTTGCTGCTATGGATCTTTTAGTTCCTGGAATAGGAGAAATCATTGGTGGTAGCCAAAGAGAAGAAAGACTTGACCTATTAAAGCAAAGAATGGCAGAACTTAACTTAAACGAAGAAGATTACTGGTGGTACTTAGAGCTTAGAAAGTACGGAGAAACTAAGCACTCAGGATACGGACTTGGATTCGAAAGATTAATAATGTATATCACTGGTATGTCAAATATCAGAGACGTAATACCATTCCCAAGAACAACTGGTCAATCAGACTTCTAATATATTTAATAGAAAAAGAATGAGTCAATAAGACTCATTCTTTTTTAGTTTATTTAAAAATCTCTTTTTAAAACAAATTACCTCTATTTCTATTTATCTATTTTCTTTCTATTACTTCTCTACCTAATGATACTGCTGAAACTTCTGTATTATTGTATGGTGTTAATTTAAATGATAATTTGAATGACTCAAATTTACATCTATACTTTTCTAATTGGCTTTGTCCACAAGAATTAGTTCCAACACCATTTTGTTTGTAGTCTATATTTAATACTATATAATCTCTTTTCTTAAGATCTATTGTATGCTTAGCATATTCTAAATCTGTATCTTCATAATAAGATGCACTAAAATCAAATTTATTTTCAGTAGCTGCAATTATTCCTAGTCCTTTACCATCAACTAAGCTTGCCCACTTACAATCTGAACGGTTCCCATTCTCTTGTGGTTTAACATAGTTTGTAAACATATCATCTACAGTCTTATTGAATACTCCAAAAATGTTGCACTCTTTAGTATCTGCATAAGATTCTCCTGGACCTCTTCCCTTCCAAGTTACATTGCTACAACCTTTATTAACTTTAAGCTTAACACCTATTCTCGGTAACATATCTGGTGCATTTTCAATCATTCCTGAAGGAACTCCTTCTACATTTACTACTATATCTCCAGTTGGATATACTACATATTCATAGCTTGATTCATAGTACCATGAACTATTTGTTGTTCCATTTACAACTTTTACAGTAACAGTTAATATATTTTCTTTTACATCATAAGATACTTCTTTTACAATTTCGTGCATTAAATGCATAAAGTATTTTTTCTTATAATCTTCAACTACATACATATCATTATCAATTGGAGCTCTCCAGAAGTTTAACTTTGGACCTTCTTCTACTAATTTATATCCATCTTTAATTACATGTACTATATTACCTCTAACTAAGTCGAATTCTACTTCAAAGTCTTCACCTTTAGCTATTAATCTATAGTTATCTTTTTTAACTTCTAAATCGCCTTCTGGTTTTACCTTTACCATCTCTGTATCTATCGGTAACTTAAATTGTGCTGTTGCAAGTTCAATTCCAGCTTTTGACCACATAGTATCTTCCTTTAATACATAAGAGAAGTTTACATAATAGTCAGCACCTTTAATCTTCTTGAAATCTAAAGAGTAGTTAAGTTCTATTTCTTTAGTATCCCTTGCTTCAATTGAAGGAAGCTCTACCTTTTTGCTTTCTATTATCTTATCGTCCTCAACTATTGTATATACTAAATCTAAAGTATTTAAGTTATTAAAATCATATCTATTTATAAGCTTAAATATTCCCTTATTTAAATCTACAGCTTCAGTTTGAACAGGCTCTATTACTTTCTTGTATTCAAGTAATCCTGGTGATGGAGTTCTATCTGGCATTATAAGTCCATCTATACAGAAATTAATGTTACTTGGATCATCACCAAAGTCTCCACCATATCTATAATAAACTTCTCCATCTTCACTAATAGTTTCTATACCATGATCAAACCATTCCCAAACAAATCCACCTTGTAGCTTATCATGTGCATAGAATAAATCTTGGTATTCTTTAAGATTTCCAGGGCCATTACCCATAGCATGACAGTATTCACAAAGTATATGAGGCTTTTTACTCTCTTTAATAACTTTATCCATAATCAATTTTTCCTTATGCTCAAGCCAAGTATACATAGTGCTGTATACATCTGTTATTTCAGCATCAAAATCACCTTCATAATGTACTAATCTAGTCGGATCTATTTCCTTTGTCTTTTCAGTCATAGCCTTAAAGTTACATCCAAATGCTGATTCATTTCCTAAAGACCACATTATTATTGATGGATGGTTTTTTAACATTTCAACCATTCTTTCCATTCTCTTAACGTAAGCTAATTCCCAAGCTGGATCATCAGTTATCCACTTGTAGTTTCCTGTTAATTCAAATCCATGGCATTCTAAATCTGTTTCTGCAATTAAATACATTCCATACTCATCACATAATTCATACAAATAATATTGATTTGGGTAATGAGCTGTTCTTATAGCATTTATATTATTCTCTTTCATTAAAATAATATCTTTTTCAATCTCTTCTCTTGTTACAACTCTTCCTGTCTTAGGATTATAATCATGTCTATTTACACCTTTAAACTTTATAGCAACTCCATTTACAGTGAAAACTTCACCCTTTAATTCTATTTTTCTAAATCCAACTCTTTGAGGTATAACTTCTATTACTTCTCCAGACTTCATAACAGTTATGAATAATGTATATAAATTTGGAGTTTCTGCTGTCCACTTTAATGGAGCCATTACTTCTTTATTAAATGTTATTTTTTCATTGTTTACCTCAACTGACTCCTCAAATACTTTATTATTATCTTTATCTACTAATTTAAAGGAAATCATATCGCATTCTAATGATCTAAGCTTTAAATTTACATTTAGGTTTGCATTATTATAATTTTCATCTAAATCTGTAACTACATATATATCTTCAATACCATCCTTTGGTTCTCCTATAATTTCAACATCTCTAAATATTCCACTTAGCCACCACATATCTTGGTCTTCTAGGTATGTTCCATCTGACCATTGATATACTCTAACAGTACATTGATTCTCTCCAAGTCTTATATGATCTGTTATATCAAATTCAGTTAAAAGTCTAGCTCCCTTGCTATATCCAACTTCTACCCCATTTATCCAAAGATTAAATGCTGAATCTACACCATTAAATCTTAATATTACCCTTTTATCATTCCAACTCTCATCAATATAAAAACTTCTCTTATAAATTCCTGTTGGATTTTCTGTTGGCACATATGGAGGGTTTATAGGGAAGTTGTACCACAGATCTGAATAATGCATCTTTCCATACCCTTGAAGCTGCCAGTTCCCAGGAACGATTATATCATCCCAACTTTCTGTATTAAAGTCATCATCACTAAATCCAGCTGGTGAATATTCCGGTGCATCTAAGAATAAGAATTTCCATGTACCATTTAAATTTTTAAATTTATGACTATACCTATTTTCATTTATTTCTGCCTTTTCCATTGAATCAAAGCTTCTAAAATAACTTCTTGCCTCTAATCTATTAATTCCATCAACATTAATGTTTTCCCAAAGTTTCATAATAATCCTCCCATTTTATCTACTTAATAATTATCTTATATTCTAAAATTATCTATCTTTATCACTACTTTTAGTTGCAGCTACTTCTTGAGCAACTAAATTAGATTTTCTACCTCTTCTTTCCATAGTATTTGAAACATTTATACTCTTTTCATATCTATTCCAACAGAATAATGCTACACCCATAAATATTACTATCCCTAATATGTTATAACCAAGTACAAACATTGGATTTGCAACACCTTCTGCTAATGGTACTCCTTTTAAATAATCAATAATTACTGAAGGTTCCGGAATTGTTGAAATTACAAATGATAATGTGAATAATACAAATATCATTATCCCAATCCCTATACCTACATTCCTACTTCCAAGTCTAAAATCTCTCTTTATATGATCTTTCTTAACTCTGAAAACTACATAAGCAAAAAGTAAGAATAATACTGGTATTAATGATGTTGCTGCTGTCATATTTATTAAAGTTTCTAAGAATGTATCCATAGAACCTATGCCAAGTGCAGGTATTATTAAAAGAATAGTTACTATAATAGCTTGCATATATAATGCATTTACTGGAGTTCCTTGCTTATCTGTTTTTGCAATCCACTTTCCAAGAATTCCTTCTGGAATCTCTGAGAAAAGTATTTTAGCTGGTGCAGCAGTCCATATAACAAGTGATCCTATACTACTTAACAGCATTATTAAACCAACTATATTAGTAATGAAGTTACCTATTCCATAGTACTTACCTAAAATCATGAATGAATCAAATAATCCATTTGAGAAATTCCCACTTAAAGTTGATTCAGGAACTATTAAACCAACAGCTACACAACCTAAGCTATAAATTAATCCTATTGCAGCTGTAGATAATAACATAGTTCTTACAAAAGCTTTTGTTCCACCTTTAACATCTTTGACGTATACCCCAATACTCTCGGCCCCTCCAACTGCTTGAAGTATCCATGCAAGTGTCATGAAGTATGCCCAATTAAATTTTGGAGCTACTGTAGTTGCTGTAAAGTCTTGTGCTGGACTTTCTTCTAATACAAAAGTCACTCCAAAAGCTAAAACTATAAATCCAATACCAATTACTATTCTAGCTATCCCTGATATATTAGTTATTTTCGATATCCAATCTACACCTTTTGTAGATACATATGTTGAAATCCAAAATAGTACTATTGATACAATTGATATAATAACTGTCATATTACTTCCTTGGAATATATTCCTTCCTAAGAATGTGTATGAAGCATATATTAAAGTTTGTGGTAATAATGATGTAAAGAAAAATAAGTTAACAAAGAAATATGCCCAAGATCCTAAGAATGCCCATTTCTCACCTAATGCTGTTTTAATCCAACTATAAACCCCTGATTCTGAATCTTGATTTGCTGATGAAAACTCCCCGATCATAAGTGCAAATGGGAAAAAGTAAAATATTGTTGCAAATACATAAGTCGGTATTGATGCAAGTCCTATATTTATACTATTGTTAATTATGCTGTTGAATGAGAATACAGCCGTAAATGTCATAAGCATTAATGCCTTAGAGCTCATCCTTCTTCTTGAATCCTCCATGTTAATTCCTCCTTATTTATAACCTTTTAATTATTCCATAATCCAAAGTCAATATCCTAACCACTTCGGTAAACCTTTACAAATGATGTAAAAAATAATAGAATCCTGTATATACTATTTTGCATCTATTTGTAAATATATTTACTAGATGGTAAAATTATATTGTATTGAATATTTTTTCTAATTACATTTTATATTCTATCAAAGATTTTTTCGATTACATTTTGTTGTATTAATTTTCACTTTTGTTGCATCTTTTAAGGAGGTTTTCATCATGGGAGATTTTGTTGGATTATTTAAGACTAACAACAGACCTAGCAAAGAACTATTTATTTACGAGTGTGGTTATGAAGATTGTAAAGCCACAAAGCCCTTTGAATATGTACCTATAGATTACTATCTAATTCACTATATTGTAGAAGGTGAAGGCATAGCAACTATAGATGGAATAGAATATCACTTAAAAAAAGGTGATGGCTTTTTAATTCCACCTCAAGTTAAAAATAAATACTTTCCTTGTGAAGATAATCCCTGGAAATATAAATGGATAGGATTTAATGGTACTGAATGCAAGTCATTGCTTAAATTATGTGGTTTTTCAAATGATAACTATGTTTTTAATTATCAGAAAGACAAATCCATTAATTCTTATTTTGATAAAATATTTGAATATTGTAATACTGGTGATCCATTTCTTGCTATAGGTTATCTTTATTTATTTTTAGGGACTCTTATAAGCGAATATGATAATAAGACAAGTAATTATAACGTTAGTAATTCAGCTACCTACGTTACTGAGGCATTAGATTTCATTCACAAAAATTATGATAAAGAAATATCTGTTGCAGATATAGCTGCTGAAGTAAATATCGATAGAAGTCACTTATTTAAACTTTTCAAATCAAATATGACAATGAGCCCACAGCAATATCTTATAAATTATAGGTTAAATAAAGCTTGTGAACTTTTAAGAAAGAGCACTTCTTCTATAAATGAAATAGCATACTTAACTGGATTTAGTAGTCCATCATATTTTTCACGTATATTTACAAAGTATAATGGATTATCACCTATTAATTATAGAAATAAATTTATAAAAAATAAATAAAATACACCAGATTTTTATACAAGCTTTATTAAGCTATATACAAAAATCTGGTGCTTATATTTTATCCACAATATTAAATTCTATTGGCTATTTATCCACATATTTGTGTATAACTTCTATGGATATCTTATAAAAGTCTTATAACATTCTCAACTGTTTTCTCTAAATTTTTAGTTCCATCTTTTAGTGCTTCATCTAATGTTATAACTCCAGGCGTAATAGAAAATATAGCATTAATTCCTATTTCATAAAGATTTTCGGATCCTTCTAAAATTCTTCCTCCAAAAGCAATTGACTTTACACCTTTAGCTTTTGCAACTACAGAAACTCCCATTGGCGTCTTTCCATAAATAGTTTGATCATCAATACTACCCTCACCTGTAAGTAATAAGTCTGCACCTTCTAATTTTTCTTCTAATCTAGTATGCTCTATTACAATATCAATTCCTCTTTTGAGCTTTCCATCCAAAAATGCTAGAAGTGCAGCTCCAAGGCCTCCAGCCGCTCCAGCTCCTTCTACATCCTTTATATCTTTGCCTAAATATTCTTTAATTTTTTCTGCATAATGCTCTAGATTTTTATCAAGTTCTAAGACCATCTCTTCTGTTGCGCCTTTTTGTGGTCCAAAAATATGAGATGCTCCAAATTTTCCACAAAGTGGATTAGTTACATCACAAGCAACTTCTATATCTATATCCTTTAATCTTTTATCTAATTCTGATATATCTATTTTAGAAAGTTTTCCGAGCTCTCCTCCTCCGAAAGAAAGTTCATTACCATCCTTATCAAGTAATCTTCCGCCTAATGCTTGAACCATACCTGCTCCACCATCATTAGTAGCACTTCCTCCAATTCCAATAACAATTCTTTCAGCACCTAAATCTAATGCTCTTTTTATTATCTGCCCAGTACCATATGTTGTTGAAATCATAGGATTTCTTTTATCTCTATCTACAAGTGCAATTCCACTTGCTTCTGCCATTTCAATTACTGCAGTTTTTGAGTTTCCAAGCATTCCAAATTTAGCTTCCACATCATTTCCTAAAGGCCCTTTTACCATGACTTTTGAAATTGATCCATTTGTCGCCCAAACTAAAGCTTCAACTGTTCCTTCTCCTCCATCTGCCATAGGTACCTTAATACATTCTGCATCTTTTATTACTTTTTTTATTCCTCGCTCCATCGCATCACACGCTTCCTTTGAAGTCATGCTCTCTTTGAAAGAATCTGGTGCTAATACAAATTTCATGGTAACTTTTCTCCTTCCTTTAACTATATCTTAAAGTATGAATCCAAATATTATTGTTGATACAATTGTCATTGTCAACCCAACTAATGATTCATATGGTATAAGTTTTAATCTTTCTTTCATATCCATTGATACACTTCCTCCAGTTGCATGGAAGAAACTACCGTGTGGCAAATGATCTAATACTGTTGCTCCAACATGAATCATTGCAGCTGTTGCAAGTGGTGTTACTCCAAGTCCAACAATCGTAGGTCCAAATACTGATGTTGCAACTGCTGTACCTGATGTTGTTGAAGCTGTTGCAGCTGACATTAATATACCTGATATAGGTGCTAATGCAAAACTTGGTAATCCTAGTGCATTAACTCCTTGTATTATTACATCTTTAAGTCCTGAATTTGCTATTATTCCAGCTAATGTCCCAGTTCCTATTAAAAGAACTGCAACGCCTGTCATCTTTGCTAATCCAAATGTGGCATATCTATTTAAATATCTTATTTTACCCATTGCTAATATCCCACATATTCCTCCAACTGGAAGTGCTATTAATGGATCAATAGCTATTCCTGCTATTGGTCTTAACATTAAAAGTACTATTGCAACTATAGGTCCTAGAATAGCTGCAAAGAAACTAGGCATATTCTCTACTTCTTTTAATTTATCATCTTCATTTACGAAGGTTCCTTTTTGTTTTAATCTTTTTGAAATAATACATGTTATTATAATTCCGAAAATAGCTGGTATAATACCTGCAAGCATTACTGAAGTTAATGGAACTCCAAGATTATCTGCTGCTGCAATAGTATTTGGATTTGGTGACATTATGTTTCCTGCTTTTCCTCCACCAACCATTGCTATTAATATTGCTGTTTTACTTAATTTTGATTTTTGCGCTATAGCAAGTGCTATAGGTGAAACAGTTATTACTGCTACATCTACAAATATCCCAACCATTGTAAGTACTGTTGTGGCAATTGTTAATGCCATAAGTGCTCTTGATTCCCCTATTTTTTCAACAATAGTTTCTGCTATTTTAGCTGCGGCCCCTGATTCTATAAGCACACCAGCTAAAACTCCAGCTGTTAATATTCTAAGTATCGCAGGAATCATTCCCTTAGCGCCATCCATCATTAATGATACTGTTCCTGTAAGTCCTGCACCTCCAACTAATCCTCCAACAATTGCTCCAAGAATTAATCCATAAGCTGGGTGAACTTTTTTTACAATTAATACAATAGCTACTATCAATGCAACTACTGCTCCAAATGCTGTAACTGTAACATTCATCACTATCTCTCCTTTCATCTTATGTTATCATATCAATTGTAAAGGTTTTAGTAATCAATTTCATTATTACTTAAAACAAACTTCGTTAAATATTTTTGTTCAAATGCACAATTAATTCTTAAGTTTATAACTTATATAACTTGATAAAAATTGAAATAAGTCAATATAATTTTCAAAATTTAACTCTGTCGCTTCCTCTATCTTATTTAATCTATAATTTAATGTATTTCTGTGTATGTGAAGTTTATCTGCCACTTTATTTTTTTCTCCATTCATATCAAAGTAAGCAATAAATGTTTCAAATAATTCTTCTCCTTCATTTTTAATTTTATACATTACTTCTTTATTCTCATCTTGAAAGAAAAAGTCATCCATATAATAAAAAAGTTTTATTTTGCTATAAAAATTTACTCTATCTTTTTCATATATTTTTTGTCCAATATTTAGTGCCTCAATACTTTCTATCAAAGAGTTTTGTAATATTTTATGGGGATTTCCAACCCCAATTGATATCTTATATTTGCTTAAGCTCTTATCGATCCTACTTACCTTTTCATTAAACTTATCATCAACTACAGCAATTATTGCAAATCTATTATTTGATATATTTATAAAATACTCATTGCTGTTTATAATTTTATCTAGCTTTGTTTTTATTGCACTTTCATTTTCCCTTTGGTAATTTAAAATTATAACAGCTCTCCTTTTACTTAAATCTATACCTAATGATTTTCCCCTTTGTATAAAATCATTATCATATTCCTTATTTGAATACAATAATTCATATATATACTCTTCTTCCAATTGCTTCCTTATAAGATATTGATTTAATGTATATTCTTGATTTATTAAAAGTTCTGCTGTAACAGATACAAGTTTTGAAAACTGTCTAACCTCTTCTGGATCTCCAGTTATTCCTATAACACCTATTACCTTACCTCTAAAAAATATAGGAGTGTTAACACCAGGTTTAACGCCTCCTACTTCTTTATCTATTTCAGTAATACATTTTTTCTCTAATGTCTCAACTGCGCCTTTATGAATATCACCAATTCTATTATTATCTCCACTTCCAATAATAATGCCATTTTCATTCATTATATTAACGTTATACGGAATGACTTCCATCATCTTTTTTGAAATATTTTGAGCCAATTCTTTGCTAAGCATATAGACTCCTCCTAATAATAAGTTTATTAACTTAACATATTTTATAATATTATTTTCTTTAATACATTTTATCATACACCTATATCTTCTTACATAAAAAAAAGCAGCTAAAAAGCTACTTTTTAATAGAGGAAAATATTTATTATAGGTTTTCTCTTCCTTTTGCTAATTCATATATTGAATTAACAGGTACTCCAGTTCCACCTTTTAATTTATAATGCTTTGCTGAATCTGTCCAAGCAGTTCCTGCAATATCTAAATGTAAGAATGATACTCCATCATCTACAAATTCTTCTATAAATAATCCAGCAGTTATTGTACCTGCATTTCTTCCACCTATATTTTTAATATCAGCTATATCAGATTTTATTAATTCTCTATATTCAGGAAATGTTGGTAACTTCCATACTTTCTCTCCTGTATATTCTGATACATCTTCTAACTCTTTATATAATTCTTCATCATTAGTTATAACAGCTGTTGTTGTCTCTCCAAGTGCAACAAGAGCGGCCCCTGTAAGTGTAGCCATCTCAATAACTTCATTTACCTTTTCTTTTCTTATTATATAAGTTACTGCATCTGCTAAAGTTAATCTACCTTCAGCATCTGTATTTAAAACTTCAATTGTCTTACCTGCCATACTTCCTATAATATCACCTGGCTTATAGGCATTTCCTGATATCATATTTTCACAAGCTGCAACCACGGCTATTACATTCATTCTTAAATTTCTTTTTGCGATAGTCGCCATGGCACCTATAACAGCTGCTGCACCACCCATATCTGATTTCATTGTATCCATGCTTGCAGTTGGCTTGATTGAGTATCCACCTGAATCATAAGTTAATCCCTTACCAACAAGTCCTAGAACATCTTTTTTATTGTGTTTATCTCCAAAGTATCTCATAACTATAAGCTTTGGTTCTTTACTTGATCCCTTCGCAACTGACATAAATGCTTCCATACCAAGCTCTTCAATTTTTTCTCTTCCAAAGATGTCAACTTCAAATCCAAACTTATTACCTAATATTTTAGCTTCATCAGCTAAGACTTCTGGATACATTTCATTTGCAGGTTCATTAACTAAGTTTCTAGCTATAGTTACTCCTTCTGCTATATCTTTTCCTTCAATTATATATTCCTCAACTTCTTCTATCATTGAATCATTTAATTTAGCGCATGAAATTGAAACAAATACATCTTTTTGTTCCTCTTTCTTATCGCTCTTATACTTATCAAATTCATAATCTGAAAGCATTAAAGATATTGTCATAGCTTTAGCCATTTCTTTTAAATCTAAATTCTCAGTTTCTATCATTCTTACAATAATATCATCATTTTTTAGTTCCTTCATCTTTTTATAAGCTTTTGATAAATTAACTTTTATCTTTTCTAAATTTATATCTTCTTCTTTCCCAAGACCTAATAGAACTATATCCTCTATATTACCTTCAACCTCTTGAGTGAAAGTATAAACTTCTCCTTCTTTTCCGCTAAACTTGCCACTCTTTTCTAAATGCTTTATCATCTTATTTATTTCAGGAGTTTTTAATTCTAAATTATCCTCAAATAAAGAAATGATTACACCTTGAACTTCTGTCCATTTTTTTGTCTTTGCACTTACGTCCATATAATTCTCTCCCTTCATATACAAATAAATTAGTTCATGTATTCATGTACTAAAACTATTTTTCCTTTATCTAGGCTTTCTTTGACATTTATAATTCTTTGATTACTTGAACCTCTAAACCTTATGCCATCATCCATCTTTGTTTCATCAAATCTACCATCTATAAGAACATCTATATTATTTATAAACTCTCTCCATCCTAATCTTTCATCTAAATGCTCTAAGATATACTCAAAGGTATAGCCTGTAAATGACCAAACATTTAATCCATTTTCTCTGAATTTCTTTGCCATATAAGCAAATTCTTCTGCTCTTTCCATTGGATCTCCACCACTAAATGTAACACCCTTAATAATAGGATTTTCTAATACATCCTCTATAAGTTCATCCATATCTCTTTCTTCTCCACCTGAGAAATCATGAGTATCAGGATTGAAGCATCCTTTGCAATTATGTTTACACCCTTGTGAGAAAAATACCCTTCTCATACCTGGTCCATTTACTAAGCTCTCATAAGCTATGCCAGCAAGTCTAATCTTTTTGCCCATAGGCTCACTCCTTTAATTAATTATTATATCACTATGATAACTATTATCATATATTTATAGATACTTTTTATTACTTAATTTAAATTATTAATATATTTATCACATACTACTTATGTATTTATAATTTATTCTTTTCATTAAATATATTATAAGCTAAAACCTAAATTAAATATAATTAAAGTTTCCTATGTTAAGATATATTTTACCTATATATAAATTTATATTGTTTATACCCTTATTAGAATTAATTATATTTCTTTTAAATTTACATATTTAGTATGCTTACATTTTAAAATTAAAAGGAATAATAGATTGTCTCTATTACTCCCTTCAATATATAAATATTAACTATTATTTTTTACATAATTTAGCCTTCCACCAGCTCTAATTATATCTACTTCCTTATCTGTCAAATCTAAAATAGTATTAAATTCACTCTTATTAGTTATATTTTTAAACTTAACTATTCTTTTGATTAAGGCATCTTGTATGTTATCACATATTATTTCATCCATTAACTCTATACTATTATAGCTCTCCTCATCCTTAAATTCTAATGGTAATATTCCATTATTTATAAGGTTTGCTTTATGAATTCTAGAGAATGATTTTGCTAAAACTGCTTTTACACCAAGATATAACGGTGCAAGTGCCGCATGTTCTCTACTCGATCCTTGTCCATAATTTGTTCCAGCGACTATAATACCTCCATCACTTTCTTTTGCTCTTTTAGGAAATTCTGCATCTACTGTATTAAAACAGAACTCTGAAAGATATGGTATATTAGACCTAAATGGTAAAAGCTTTGAATTAGATGGCATTATATGATCAGTTGTAATATTATCTTGAACCTTTATAAGAACTTTCCCTTTTATATCTCTACCTAATGGCTTATTAATAGGAAATGGTTTAATATTGGGTCCTCTACATACTATAACATCTGAATTATTTTCTGCTGGTTTTAATATCATAGAGTCATCAATTAAAAACTTCTTTGGCATATCAATACTTAAATCAACATTCATTTCTCTTGGATCTGTAAGTACTCCATTTATTGCAGAAACAGCAGCAGTTTCTGGACTTACTAGATATACTTTAGCAGATAAAGTTCCACTTCTTCCATAAAAATTTCTATTAAATGTTCTAAGAGATACACCATCTGTACCAGGTGCTTGACCCATTCCAATGCATGGTCCACATGAATTTTCAAGTATCCTAGCTCCAGAGCTTATAATATCAGCAAGAGCACCATTTCTAGCTAACATCTCCATTACCTGCCTTGATCCTGGTGCAATAACTAAGCTAACATCTGGATGAACTTTTTTACCCTTTAATATCTTACTAACTTTCATCAAATCTTCATAAGATGAATTAGTACAGCTACCTATTGCCACTTGATCAACTTTAATTTTTGATATCTCTGAAATTTCTATAACATTATCAGGAGAATAAGGTTTTGCTACCATAGGCTTAAGATGATTTAAATCTATTATAATCTCCTCATCATACGTAGCATATTCATCGGCCTTTAGCTCAATATAATCTGATTCTCTATCTTGAGCTTTAAAGAATTCTAATGTTCTTTCATCACTAGGAAATATTGATGTAGTTGCTCCAAGTTCAGCCCCCATATTAGTTATTGTGGCTCTCTCGGGAACCGAAAGAGTCTTTACACCCTCTCCTCCATACTCAAAGACTTTATTAATTCCACCTTTAACTGAAAACCTCCTTAAAACTTCTAATATTATATCTTTTGCAGATACCATTTTATTTAACTTTCCAACAAGATTTATCTTACATACTTTTGGAGTATTAATATTATATTCACCGCCAGCCATGGCAAGTGCAACATCAAGACCTCCAGCACCCATAGCAAGCATCCCTACTCCACCAGCCGTTGGCGTGTGACTATCAGATCCTATTAAAGTTTCCCCTGGTTTTGAAAATCTCTCTAAAAATACTTGATGACATATCCCATTACCAGGCTTTGAAAAATACACCCCATATTTTGATGCAACAGTTTGAATAAATTTATGATCATCTGCATTTTCAAATCCTTGCTGTAACATATTATGATCAACAAAAGCCACAGATCTTTTTGTTTTAACAGTACCTATATCCATAGCCTCAAGTTGAAGGTATGCCATTGTTCCTGTTGAATCCTGTGTTAATGTTTGATCTATTTTTATGCCAATAGATCCATTTTCCTCAATTATTCCACTAACTAGATGATTTCTTAAAATCTTAATTACTAAATTATCTCCCATTTATTTAAGCCCCCTAATTAACTCTTGCTTTTAAGGATTCTTTATAGTCTTTATAAAGCTTAACTAATTCTTTATCAAAAAGGCTTCTTTTAAGTCTTACTGATGTGGCACGTACAAGATTTAATATACCATCAGATTCATCTTGAGTAAGATCCATACCATACTCTTTAAACTTATTTATTATAGCTGCCTTTCCTGAATGTTTTCCTATTACTATTTGTCTTTCAAGACCTACAACATCAGGATCAAAAGCTTCATAATTCTTAGGATTTTTTATAGCTCCATCAGCGTGTATTCCTGATTCATGAGCAAACATATTATCTCCAACTATTGCTTTCCATGCAGGAAGTACTCTTCCTGATGCTCTTGATACATACTCTGAAACCTCTCTAAATTTCTTTGTATCTATATCTACATCATAATTAAATAGATATTTAAATGTCATTATTACCTCTTCAAGTGCTGCATTACCAGCTCTCTCCCCAAGACCATTTACAGTTACTCCAACATAACTTGCCCCAGCTTTTACTCCAGCCACCGCATTTGCTGTTGCCATTCCAAAATCATTATGGGTATGCATCTCTATATCAAAATTAGTTTTTTCCTCTAGGTACTTTATATCTGTATAGATCTTAAACGGATCCATTATACCAACTGTATCGCAATACCTAAATCTATCTGCACCTGAGTTTTTTGCAGATTCAATGAATTTAACTAAAAAGTCTCTATCTGCCCTTGATGCATCTTCCCCATTTACTGATACATAAAGACCACTTCTCTTTGCATACTCAACTGCCTTACACATATTCTCTATTACCCATTCTCTCGATGTCTTAAGCTTATGCTTTATATGAATATCTGATACGGATATTGAGATTGCAACTGCATCTACTCCACAATCAATTGATTGATCGATGTCTGAAATTACAGCTCTATTCCATGCCATTATGCTACTTTTTAAATTTCTTTTCACTATTTTTTTTATAGCTTCTTTTTCATCACCACCCATTGTAGGAATGCCAACTTCTAATTGATCAATTCCTAAATCATTCAAAAGTTCTGCAATAGCTACTTTCTCATCATTTGCAAAAACAACTCCTGCGGTCTGCTCTCCATCTCTTAATGTTGTATCTACAACATATATATGCTTTCCATTATCTAGCTTTCTAATAGTCATTTTATAGCCCCCTTTATATCAAATTCCCCAATATCCTAATTTTACCACAAGCCAACTTGCAGAACAAGCATTTTTGCAAGCAATATCAATATGCCATTCATTTTACGGCTATATTTTATATTCTTTTATTATTAATCGACTTTTTTTGCAAGTTTTTTAATATATTATTCATTTTAATTTTCAAGTCTATTTAAGTACCTTATTAACATACCTAATTTACATAATTTATTTACAAGTAAAAAAGGCCGCTATAATTAGTTTCCTATTATAGCGGCCTTTAATATTTCTAACATTCTTGATAGTGATTTAGTTTTGTTCCTGTATGAGTTACTCTATCTTGTCTTTCATGATATTTTCCTGGTCCGAATCTTTCATCTAAGCTTAGGTATCCAGTAACTCTTGAAACTCCTTGTATATCTGTACTTCCACAATTAGTGCAGCTCTTTTCGTGATTTTGTAGGTAAGTTCCACAGTCCTTACAATATCTTATATGGAAGTTAATTCCCAAATAGCTGATGTTAGTTTTCTTATATGCAAAATTTAAGATATCCATTATAGCTTCACCTGATGGACAGTCATCAACTTCTAAGTAGCTTATATGACCACCATTACATAACTTATGGTATGGTGCTTCAATCTCTATCTTATTTTTTATTGAAATAGCACATCCAACCGGAACATGATAACTATTAGTATAATATTCTTTATCAGTTACGCCTTCAATGATTCCAAATACCTTTTGGTCTTGTTTTATAAATTTACCTGATAATCCTTCTGCTGGTGTTGCATATGCACTCCAGTTAAGTTTTGTTTCTTCTGTTAATCTATCACAATAAGCTCTTAAATGATCAATTATTCTTAAACCAAGCGCTCTAGCTTCTTCATCTTCGCCATGATGTTTACCAGTTAAAGCGACTAAAGTTTCAGCAAGCCCTATAAATCCAATTCCCCAAGTTCCTTGCTTTAATACTGGTTCAATTGAATCATCTGGTGATAATCCTTCTGCACCTTTCATTAAGTGCTGTCCTGCTACAAATGGTAGATCTTTAACTCTTAAATTCTTTAATACCCCATATCTATGCATTAAAGCTTCTTTTGCAAGATTTAATCTAGCATCAAATATTTCAAAGAATTTATCTATATTACCTTGTGCTTGTATTCCTATTCTAGGTAAGTTTATTGTAGTTGGTGCTATATTACCTCTACCTTTAACTCCTGGCTCTCCATTCACATTACTCATAAGGTATGTTCTACAACCCATTGTTGCAGGAGTTATGCCCATATCATAATATTTTTTATTAAAATCTGCATCTATATTCATAAATGTAGGATTCATCCTCTTAGCTGCTACTCTACAAGCTAATTTATATAAATAGAAGTATGGATCCTCTGTCTCTCTATTTACACCTTCTTTAACTCTAAAGATTATATTAGGGAATATTGGTTGCTCACCTTTTCCTAATCCCTTTTCATATTCTAATAGGAATATTTCACAAACTAATGCAGCATCTTCTGATTCAGGAATTCCAAGGTTTATTGAACTAAATGGAACCTGTGAACCCGCTCTTGAATGCATTGTGTTTAAATTATATACAACTCCTTGCATTGCTTGATGTATTCTCTTTCTTAGTCTTTTTTCAGCTAATTCTTCTATTTTTTCTGCTGGTACTTCAAGCTCTTTTAATTCACTTATTATTTCTTCTCTTGTTGGCGCTACAAATACAGCCATATCATTATCAAAGTCTGGGTGTGATTGTCCTCCAAACATATCGTTTTGAGTTGATTGTAATAATATACATGATAATTCAGCTGCTGTTTCTATTCTTCTTGGAGCATTGATTGTTCCATATCCTGTATTGAATCCATTTTCTAATATTTCTCTAGTTGGTATATGAAGACAGTTAGTTGTTAGATTATAACTATCTAAATCATGATAGTAAAGATCTCCTATTTCATGACCTTTTGATAAATGCTTTGGCATTGAAGCTAAATTGTGCCACTTATTTGATTCTGATGCTATTCTTAATAATTTTGAACTAAAATTATTACCTACATTAGCATTATCTCTATCAGTTTCAACTCCAATTTTACTTATAGCTCTCATAAGATCTGATTTTATTTCTCTAACCTTAGTTCTTTCTTTTCTATAATTTTGGTATGCTAGAACTACATCATTAAGTTCTGAATCCTTTAATGCTTTTTCTACAAGATTTTGAACTTGCTCTACTGTAATTCTACTGTCTCCTGACATTTCTATATATTTGATAACTTTTTGAACGATATCCAAAGTCTTACTTGTCTTTAAATTTACGCCTATTTCTGCTGCCGCACTCTTTATAGCGTTACCAATTTTTTCGGCATTGAATTCTACCTCTCTACCGTCCCTTTTTACAACATATAGCATTTAAACTACCCCCATTACACAATATATAGTACCGTTTTTTCGTACCGTATTATTATACTTCAAAAGATATTCTAGTGCAATTACATTTTATTTTTAAATTTTTAGATATAATTCTCTCTATGTCTATTTATCTCTCTTTTTTGGTTTTTATTGTACTTTTGCTATTAAAATAATTTTTATATTAGGCATGATTTCTCCTAAACCATTAATATATATTAAGTAGAAAGCATTTAATTTTAGGAGGAATTTATGAGAAAAAAAATATTATTATCTATACTTTTAATTTTTGTTATTTCATCATTAGTATCCTGCAATTCGTTAGAATCTATGCAACCAGATTCCGAAACTACAGAATCTATTTCTAAAGAAACAGAACAAATATATAAATATCCATTTACAGGACTTGAAACTAAAGAAAATCCTGAAGATAAAATCCCATATATGGTCGTTGTTGAAAATTCAAAAGCTGCAAGACCACAAAGCGGTTTATCCTTTGCTGATATAGTATATGAAACATCTGCTGAAGGTGGTATTCCAAGGTTTATAGCAGTGTATCATAGTAATACAGCTAATAAAATTGGTCCTGTTAGAAGCATTAGACCCTACTTTTTGACCATATCTAAAGAATATGCACTTCCTATAGCTCATTGTGGTGGATCTAAAGAGGCTCTTAATGAAGTAAAAAAAGATAATTCTATTATGAGTCTTAATGAAATGACTAACGGGAAATATTATAATAGAGATAAAAATAGAAAAGCCCCTCATAATCTGTATACTTCTAGTGAGAATATAATACAAGCTACAAAAGATAAGAAGTACAACCTAAAAGCAGAGTCATCATTAAAGTTTGATAAAGAATTTTTCAATAAAAATGATTTAAGAGAAGCTTTAAACATAACTGTTAAACCAAATAACATATATAAGACTTCTTATGCATTCGAAAACGGCGTTTATACTAAATTAATGGATGGCAAAATTGCTAAGGACGCTTTAACAAATTCTCCATTAACATTTACTAATATAGTTATTCAAAAGACTGATATAACTCTCCAAACTGATAACTCTCATCTAGATATTGACTTGGTTAACAGTGGAGAGGGTTATGTATTCTCTAACGGAAAAGTACTAGATATAAAATGGTCTAAGGATTCAGAATATGGTGATACTAAGCTTTATGATTTAGATGGAAAAGAAATATCTTTATCAGAAGGTAATACTATATGGAATATAGTAGACTCTCAATCTGTGATCACATATTAAGCAATAAAAAAAGAAATTATTTACAATAATTTCTTTTTTTATTGCTAAACTATATCAGCAGTGATATAGTTTATATTATCATAAGTGATAAAGATTTCATAATTACAATCTAAATTTAGGAGGAATCATTAATGCAAAAAATCGCTATTTTAACTGATAGTGGATCAGATTTAACATTAGAAGAATTAAGAGAGAATAACCTAGAATTTGCGCCATTTAAAATTATATATTCATATGGTGAATTTGAAGATAAAATAGATTTAAGTCCTCAAGAAGTTTACGATTCTTTAGAGAAAGAAATTCCAAAAACATCACTGCCTAGTACAGCTAGAATTGAAAATATTCTGAATAAATTAGAGGATGAAGGTTATACTCATTTAATCGCAGTAACAATTTCAAGTGGACTTTCAGGTACTGGAAATGCAATACGACTTGCTCTTGAAGATCACCCGAAATTAATTTCTTATGTATATGATACTAAGATACTTAGTATGGCAGAAGGTGCTTTAGTATTAAATACTGCCAAAATGGTTAAAGAAGGTCTAAGCTTTGAGGAAATTATTGAGAAACTTCCAAAGCTTAGAGAAAAAACTTATGGATACTTTACTATAAGTACATTAGAGTATTTAAAAAAAGGTGGCAGAATAGGAAAAGTAGCAGGTACAATAGGTGAAATTTTAAACTTAAAACCTATTATTTCTGTTGATCAAGAAGGTGTTTATTACACTTACGCAAAAGTACGTGGTAGAAAACAATCAATGAATAGAATATATAAGATAGCAAAAGAGCATCTTGAAAAGTCAAAGTGTAAAATTTGGGTTCTAAACGGAGGAAGTTCTAGTGAAGAATTTGACTCTTTATACAAATTAATTTCAGGGCTTGATAATATAGAATCAATAGCTCCTGCAACAATCGGACCAGCTCTTGGTGTACACACTGGCCCTGGCTTATTAGGAGTTGTAGTTCAAGAGGTGTAATAACTGATGAATAATTTAAATTTCTCTAATTCAAATGATATAAGGGCTGAGGAAAAGCGTCTTTATGAAGAGTATAAAAAGAAGGTTTCTGAACTTAAAAAAGTAAAAAAAGAAAATGATGCAGTAGGTCAAGTTTTTACTAAAGGACTTTTACCGATTTACGTCCTTCATATACTCAATATAGGACCAACTACAGGCAATTATATATCTCATGATATAGGAGAGCGTACAAAGGGCAAATGGGTTCCTAGTACCGGTGGTATATACCCTTTATTAAAAAGCTTAGAAAAAGATGGTCTGGTTATTGGTACTTGGGATGATCCTAAGAAAAAGTTTAGAAAAATTTACTCCCTTACACCAGATGGAAAAAAAGAATATTTAAGAAAAAAATATCTACTTAAATCTAAAATCGAAGAGGCTTTAGAAGTATTTAAAATTATATACAATGATATTTATTAAAGGCGCTAACATATGTTAGCGCCTAATTTTGTATAGATATTGCTAATTTTGATAACACTAACTAATAAACAATAAGGAGGTTAGTGTTATGCATGGACAAATAATCGATATAAACGGTCTAGAAGCATTTGTTGAACTTGATGGAGGTAGTCTAGTTTCTGTACCTACTCATCAATTATCTGGTGCCTCTATAGGTGATAGTATTTATTTATCTAATTCTATTTCACCCAATAATCATAATTTATCCGAATGTAATGTAAACCCATTTATGAATGATTTCTTTCAATAAAAATAGCAAGCTTAAATTTAAGCTTGCTATTTTTATTAATTACTTAATTATTCTACTTCGATGGCATTAACTGGACAGCTCTCTTCGCCTTCTTTAGCTCCATCTTCATGTTCTGATGGTACATCTCCTTCGATAGCTACTGCCTTTCCATCATCATCCATTGAGAATACATCTGGGCAAATTGAAGGACATAATCCACATCCTATGCAAGTATCCTTATCTACATGTGCTTTCATATTAAGTTACTCCTCTCTTTTATAGAGAGTATATCTTAGTATAACCCTTCAAAAATTAATGAGTACAGAGGATTATCTAATACATACTCCTCAGCTCTACCTTCCTCTAAAGCTTCTGTAAGCTCTAAATTGATTGGAAGTTCTCCTAAAAGTGGTAACCCAAGATATTCAGCATGCTCTTCAGCTGACTTTTTACTAAATACTCTTAACTTTTTATCGCATCCATCACAAACTATATAAGCCATATTCTCTACGACTCCTCTTATAGGTACCCCTACCTTTTGAGCCATTTTAACCACTTTTTTAACTATCATTGAAACCATATCTTGTGGTGTAGAAATTATTATTAGCTCTTTTAAATGGAAATCATTCATAACTGTAAGTGCTATATCACCTGTACCTGGTGGCATATCTATTAATAGATAATCTAACTCTTCCCACTCAGTATCAAAGTACATTTGATTTAATACACCAGTTATAACTGGACCTCTCCATATAACTGGATCGTCCTCTACATCTGTTAAGAGATTCATTGACATTACCTTTATTCCACTCTTAGTAGTAGCTGGGATGAACTTTATATTTTGTTCATCTAATGATATTATTTGCGCTCTTTCATTATTTATACCAAAAAATCTTGGCATTGATGGTCCTGTTATATCAGCATCCAAAACTCCTACTTTATATCCTTTTTTGCTAAGCATAGTCGCCATAATTCCAGTTACTGTTGATTTACCAACTCCACCTTTACCACTTATAACACCAATTACGTTTTTTATCTTTCCGTATCTAGGTTTCTTTTTAAATTCTCCTATAGGTATACCTTTAGTTTTTAATTCGTTCATTCCTTCTCCTCCTTACTTACCACTTTTCTGGTTTCTTTCCATCTTTACCAACTGTTATTTCCCACTTCTTAAATTCATAATGTCCTACAACATAATACTTTTCATAAACATTATCCACTTTATTATCTATAGTAATAATTGTTCTAAATGTATCACTGTCATATCCTTTATTTTGAACTGTGACAATAACATTATAATCTTCTTCATTATTCTTTATAATTTCGGCTCCTGGAATAATTTTTTGAAGTTCATTTTGGAACCCTTGTAATTCAACTGAGAATAAGTATTTAACACAATCTAGATCTCCAAGTATATCTACTCCAACTTTATGTTTTCCATCTCCTAATTGATCTTTATTCATTTTTAATACATCCATTATTGTTCCATAATAAATTGAATTAAAATCTCTAGGTCTTCTTATAAATGATAAATTGTTTATTATTGTTTGATCTAGATTCTTAGGAACCTTATATGCTTTTTCTCCATCATAAAAGTTCCCTTTACCGCTTTCATCTACTCCAACAACATACTCATATTTTTTTATTTCATCTCCACAGTGAATCTCAAATATGTAATCTGGATCTAAGGAACTCTTCTCTGACTCTGGATTACCAGCTGCTAAAGTATTGTATATCTCATCAATGGCTTTTGGATCAGTAACTTTAAACCTAAAACCACTATCTCTAGTGCTTTCAATTGTGATTTCATCTACTTTATTTGTTTTCATATAGTCAAAGTCATTATTTCTAAATCCAAGTTTAACCATAACATCATTTACTGGTGCACATCCAACCATAGATGATCCAATAATAAACATAATGCCAAGCATTAATAGTTTAGTTACTCTCTTTTTCATAAACCTGCTTACCTCTCCTTTTTTAGTTTATCTAAATTGTATACTACAATTCCAAGTATTAATGTAAAAATAGCTATAAATTGAGATGTACTTAAAATCCAAACATTACCTCTAGGATCATTTCTAAAAAACTCAATAAAAAATCTACCTATACTATATATTATTACATATAAAGCAAACGCTCTTCCATCTTTGCTATTTTTCCTGCTATACCAGAGTAATATTCCAGCTAATATAAAATCAAAGCCTGAACTAAAAAGCTGTGTTGGAAGTAAACTCACTCCACTTGGAGCTAATGAATCTTGTGGAAATGTAACCCCTATAGGAAGTGTAGTCTCTCTTCCATAGCAACATCCCGCTAAAAAGCATCCAATTCTTCCAAATCCTTGAGCTAATGCAACTCCAGGGGCTGCAAAATCTAATATTCTTAATGAATTAAATTTATTTTTTCTACAATATAAATATAAACCTAATGCACCACCCATTATAGCTCCATATATAACAAATCCATTTCCAAAGTTTAAAAGAATTGACGGATCATTAATTATGTTATTTAATTCTGTTAATATAAATAGGAATTTTCCACCTAAGATCCCTGATATAACTGTTACTATTATTAAATTTAATAATTTATCTTCATTATATCCAGCATTCCTTGCTCTCCTTATGAATAATGTAGCCGCTACAATTATCCCTATAGCTATCATGAGCCCGTAGCTATAAACCTTAAAATCCCCTATTTGAAATAATACTAATCTCATATGCCCTCCCAAACCTTATATAAGTAATTAGGAGAAGCATATGCTTCTCCTAATTATATCTAAATTATAATACTTTAACTTATCATTGGCAAACAATTGTATATTACGATTTTATTACTTTGAAGGTACTACAACTGTTGAATTTTTGTAATCATAGAACATTAACCAGAATCCATTACGATCACAATCTCTCTTGCACCATGTTACAAAGCCTGATTTTCCACAATAAGGTTGTTCTTCTCTATCTCTTTTTCCTGGAATTGCATAAACTAAGTACTTTAAGTTACCTTTTGAATCACATTTATATCCCATCATAAAGTAACCATATTTCTTGATATATGGATAATAGTTTAACATTGGATAATATATAATTGAATATTTATTATAATCTTTTGAATTACACATATCTTCTATATCACGTACAGGAATTTTAAACCACTTACAGTAAGATATTTCTTTAAAGCCACCTTTTACTTCTTCAAATTCTTTTACTAAATTCTCAAAGAAGTTTCCAACTCCACCTCTTAAACTAAAATCATAAGGATCTATTTTTTGTTCTTCTATTCTTCTTTCATACTCTTCAAAATTATTTGCTAAGTCATCTCTACCACAATAGTACTTATTATCTCTAATCTCATCATCAATGTTATAGTCTTCATTATGGTAATCTTTGATTTCATAATCCTTAATATCATTTTCTTCTAAAGTATAATCTTCATCTCTATCATGCATCTTTCCACAATGCATCTTATCTCCATGCATCATTCCACAATGCATCTTATTATCATACATCTTTTCTCCGTGCATCTTTCCACAATGCATCTTATCATCATACATCTTTTCTCCATGCATCATTCCACAATGCATCTTATCGTCATGCATCTTTTCTCCATGCATCTTATCATCATACATCTTTTCTCCGTGCATCATTTCACAATGCATCTTATCATCATACATCTTTTCTCCATGCATCTTTTCACAATGCATCTTATCATCATACATCTTTTCTCCGTGCATCTTTCCACAATGCATCTTCTTATCATGTTTTTTGTAATTTTTCTTACCCGAGCAATATTTTTTATGACCTCTAATCTCATCATCAACGCTGTAATTCTCATTATCATAGTCTTCATCATGATGCTCTTGAATTTCACCATTATGCTCTTGAATTTCATCATCTCTAATATCATTCTCGTTTATAGTATCATCTTCATCTATATCCCTTTTCTTATCATCACACTTATGTTTATGATCATCCTTATCATGAGACTTCTTTTCTTCATGCATCTTTTCACAATGCATCCCGTCCTCATGCTTCTTTTCATATTTTTTCTCTTCGCACTTCTTATCTTTATCTTTTTTACTTTCGTATTTTTTAACATCATCTTTCTTGTAGTACTCTTTTGACTTTGTACTACCACTCTTATCATAACAGTTTACTACTTTCATCTTCTTCCAGCCATCTTCGATCTTTTCTCCGTTCATAAAACCATACATTGAAAAATCTAAGTTTCCACTTTTCTTTTTACATATACCAGCTCCTGAAATCTTATCGTATCCTAAGCTTAGACCCGCTATATTATCAGAATAGTACTCAATACAAGCCTCTCCCTTACCAACTTCATTGACAGTTAGTGGTCCCATGTCAATTATCTGTTTCATGTCTTTTTTATAACAAATAAGTACTATGGCGTAATCGTCATCCTTTTTTAAGTTCTGAGCATAAAAGGTTATTTTACACTTTTCCCCCTTTGCCTCGATTTTTGCATATCCTGATAAAGCTTTATCATTTGAAGAAGATTTTGACTTATCATCTTCCTGTAATATTATAAAGTTTCTATATAATTTATTATGTGCCAAGTCTCCATTACCTCCACATATATTTATTCCATATAGTATATGCGTGAAGGTCACTATTATGATAATATTAATTTATTTATATTCGTAAATCTTATCGCTAAGTCTTGCAAACTCTTCTAATGATAGAGTTTCCCCTCTTCTTTTAGGATCAATCTCGGCTTCTTCAAAAGCTTTCTTTAAATCCTCTTTATCTAATCCAATATTTTTTACACCATTCCATAAAGTCTTTCTTCTCATATTGAATGAACTTCTAATGATTTCAAACATAAGTTTCTCATCCTTAACTTTAACTTTTGGCTCCTCTAATCTATCTAATCTTATTACTATAGATTCAACCTTAGGTCTTGGCATAAATGAACTTGGTGCAACTTTCCTTATGATTTCAGTGTTGCAATAATATTGTACTAATAATGATAATGAACCATACTCTTTGCAGTTTGGCTCAGCATCTATTCTCTCTGCAACCTCTTTTTGAATCATAATAGTTAAACTCTTAAAATTATATCCTTCCTTTAAAAGATTAACTATTATTGGAGTTGTAACATAGTATGGAAGGTTAGCAACTAATTTTACGCTTTTTTCATCTCCAATTACTTCATTAAAATCTACCTTTAATGCATCTTTATGTATAAGTGAGAAATTTGGATGTTCCCCAAGTTCTTGTTGCAATATAGGAATTAGGTCACTATCCAACTCAATTGAAACAACTCTTTTTGCTTTATTTAATAATTGAGCTGTTAAAGTTCCAACCCCTGGACCAATTTCTATTACTAAATCTTCACTATTTACGTCAGCGCCCTTTACTATATCATTAAGTACTGAGTCATCTATAAGGAAGTTTTGTCCTAGACTTTTTGAAAATCTGAAGTTATACTTCTTTACAAGTTCTTGTGTTTTATAATCTTTTATTTCCATAATAATTATTCTCCTATTTCTTTCTCTACCTTTTGTATAGCTTTTACAAACTCATCTTTATCTATTCCGTAATTATTTAATCTAGATACCATTTGCTTTGCATTGCCATATCCTATCCCTAGTTCTTTTCCAAGTGCCATTCTTCTTTCTCTAGCCTTACTATCAGCTGTTAATTTAAAAAAGAACATATCTTCCATTCCATATGTAGATTGCTTTTCTTCTAATGTTACTTTTGCTCCTTCTAGAGCTCTTATTATAACTTCAGGACAAGCATTCTCAACACCAATATCTCCATCTTTTAATCCATCTTCTTGAGCGATATATGCATGTTTTATTCCACTAACTCTTTTTCTTATAATACTTCTTATTTTTTCTCCAGCAAAATCTGGATCAGTAAGTACTATAACACCCTTTCTCTTTTGAGCTTCTTTTATTCTATCTATAACTCTCTTATTTATTCCAAATCCACCAACAGCAATAAGCTCAGCATCTACTGCCTTTTTTACTGCATCTATATCATCTCTACCCTCTACAACTATGACCTCTTTTATGACTTTTTTACTCACGCGACTACATCCTTTCGCAAATTCTATTTTTCCTTATCAGTTTCTATATAAATAATTTACCTGTATATACACCCTGTGTCAAATATCAAGGTTTTATTTTATCACAAAAAAATAGAGATAACAAAATTGTTATCTCTTAAAAAAAATTCTATCATTCTCCCGGATAAGACACTATATAAACATCTACGCCATATTTTCTTCCCCATTGAGTACACGCTTCCGCACTATTTAAGAAAACGTCTATAATGTTTCCTTTTATTGCTCCACCTGTATCTGATGCTCTAGCATATCCGTATCCTTCTACGTATACTAGGCTACCTAATGGTATTACTCTTGGGTCAACTGCTATAGTACTAGTACCACCAGGGTTGTACACTGGCTTAACTCCAGTAGCAGTAATATTATGTCCTGAATATGCGGTTGCTTCCATAACTAAGTGTTTCTTATACTGTACTGAATCCCCTCTATTTGGTATATATTTAACTGGATTCTTAGCACCTTGTACAACAATTGCATTTACTGGGGTAGCAACAGTTTTGCTGCTAACTTCTTTCTTTGAAGCTTCCTTGCCATCTTTATACACTACTTGGTAAGTAACCTCTTGCTTTCCGTTTTTACCTTCAGCTTCAACTTTTTTCTTCCCTTTTTCAAGTTCTGCATCACTCTTAGTTACAGTGTCAAAAGGTATAACTTTATGTTCAGTTACACTCTTAGTCTCTACCTTTGTGACGTCAACATCCATGTTTTCTTTAACTGGAGTTTCTGGTCCTGGCTGAACTTCATCAACACCATGAACATATTCTACTCCTTCTTTTTTAAGTTGATCATTACTAGCTAATAAGGCATCTTCAACGTTATCTTCTGCTGAAAGAATTGTAACATCCTTCTTTGCAAAATTAACTTTGATAGGCACGGCCTTCTTAACTGTAATCTCCTCAGCTTCTTCAATTTTGGATTCTAAGGATGGTTGCACCTTATCGTGATCAGATATTTCTATACCTTTCTGTTGCAACGCATCTTTAACAGTCCCTTTATATGTGATAAATGTTTCTTCTTTTCCGTCGATGCTTAAATTTACTGTCTTTCTCATTGTAGCAACGGTTGTTGCTGCTACTGCCACAACACATGCCGTGGCTAATATCACTATTTTTGCCTTCGGACCGTTAGAAAAACTTTTCTTAATAAAAGTTTTAAATTTTTCTACCATTTAATTCCCTCCTTTGGCAAGAGTGTCTTTTGCATTATATATTACTTTTTGACATTTTGTCAAATTTAAAGCCTCTTGCTTGCTTGAACTGATACAATAAATGCAGTTCTATGCATAATTAACAAAATTTATAAATTGTATATTTTCAGTTCTTTATTGGGTATCCTTGCGTCCATGGTATATTTAGTGAAGTGTCTCCTTAAATCAATTGCTATTTCTCAATATACAATTAATTCCATTTCATTTTATCTTAAATATCTTTTTTAATCAAATTGAAAAAATTGGTATTTAGTTGAATATTTAATTCATCTGGATTTATACTTCTTATTTCTGCTATTTTCTCTATAATCTCTTTTATGTAATCAGATCTATTTCTTTTTCCTCTGTTTGGAACTGGTGCCATAAATGGTGCATCAGTCTCTACAAGCATTCTGTCAACTGGTATTTCTTTAGCAACTTCTACTATCTTTCTAGAATTTTTAAATGTTACTACTCCTGTAAATCCTATATAATATCCAAGTTTTATGCATTCTTTAGCAAACTCAACACTACCTGAAAAACAATGCACTACTCCATTAACCTCAGGAAATTCTTTTAATATATCAAGAGTATCTTTATGTGCATCTCTATCATGAATCACTACCGGCATTTTAAGTTCTTTAGCTAAATTCATTTGAGCTCTTAAAGCATTTTTCTGTATCTCTCTTGAAGGATTTTCTTCCCAGTAATAATCAAGCCCTATCTCTCCAACAGCAACTATTTTATCATTTGCTTTAATCATTTCTTTTATTATTTCTAATCTTTCATCTGTAAGTTCATCAGCATTCTCAGGATGAACCCCTAACGCACCATAAATAAAGTCATATTTTTTTGTAAGTTCATCAGTTAGTTTTACACTGTCATATGATGATGCACAATTTAATATTCCTATAACTCCATTCTCTTTTAACTCCTTAAATACCTCATCTCTATCTATATCATAATCTTCTGAATCATAGTGTGCATGAGTATCAAAAATTCTATATTTTTTCTCCATATCTTCTGTCTCCCTCTTTAAATAATTAATAATATATATTATTATACATTATAAACAACTGACAAAAAATAAATACAAATTGAAAGGATGTGAAACATATGACAAATAGTGAAATAATTGATGTTTTAAATTTATCATCTCTATTCAATAACTTTTCTAAAGATGATTTAGATTCAATGATTAATAATCCATTAGTTCACATAAAAAAATATTCAAAAGAAGAAACCATTTTCTTTCATAATGATACTTGTAATGATTTAAGCATTTTAATTTCAGGTAAAGTTGAAATACAACAAAATGATGCTAATGGAAACACTTTAGTGGTAACCACCTTAAATAGAGCAAATATGTTTGGCGAAAACCTTTTATTTGGTGATAAAAATACATATCCAATGGATGTCGTAAGTAAAGAAAATAGTACAGTAATCCACATAAACAAAAAAGAAGTAACTAAGTTACTTCAATCAAACCAAACTTTTTTATTAGCATTTTTGAAACTATTGTCAAATAAAGCCATGATACTTAGTAATAAATTAAGACAAGTAAGTTCTAAATCTTTAAGACATATGATTTGCGATTTTTTAATAAAAGAAGCAAAGAAGCAAAATAGTGACACAATAAAATTGACTATGACAAAACAATCATTAGCAGATTCATTTGGAGTTCAAAGACCATCTCTTTCTAGGGAATTAATCAATATGAAGCAGGAAAAAATGATAGATTATGACAGAAAAACAATAAAAATACTAAATTTCGATAAGATTTATATACAATAATTCCTTATTTAGGATATTTAACTTGATAAGTATTATCTCTTAATACTTTATTATATTTTTTGACACATAACTGACATATTACTAAGTTATCATGTAATTGTAAAGTAGTTAAAGCATTATTATTTACCCCTTATAACCATCTTAATTGATTGGTTACCTAGAATATCTCGTCCCCCTATTGTAGATATTCTAGGTTTTTTTTGTCTTTAAACCTTATTATCTTTTAGCCTCTTTATTTCTTCCATTATATTTTTCTTATCTATCATTTCAAAAATAGGCTTATACCTTAGCTTTTTAGTCAATTCTTTTACCTCTATTAAGTTCCATATACTTTCTTTTATATTAAATTGTTCCTTTATTTTCGAAGATGTATTTGGCATAAACGGCTCTAGTATATTTGCTATATTTATTAGCACATTAATAGAGGGTCTTTTCTTCTTACTTTCTTCCTTTATATATGAAAAAACCTCTTTTAATGCAGCCTTAAATTCCCCTTCCTCAATCTTATCCCCTACACTAAAATATAAATCTAATATTTTCTTTTTTTCACTTAAATCTAGTTCTTTTAAATCTCCATTTATAATAATATTTTTATATAATTTATCAAATTCCAATACTAAATCATAGTTATTTGAGTTTATAAAGTTCCTCCACTTAAAATCAGTATTTGAATTTTCAGGTCCATTAGATATTAAATAATATCTTAAAGAGTCTACATTATATTTTTCTAATATCTCATCAACCCAAATAGCCCAATTTTTATTAGTAGAAAAATCTTTACCCTCTAGCCTTAAATGTTCACTAGACATTATACTTAAATTTACATTTTTAAAACCTAATGCTGATAATAATCCCGGAAATATTATTGTATGAAATGGAATATTATCCTTTCCATGAACTAAGTAAATTCTACTATCTTCATCATTCCAATAATCTTCTATAACTTCATTGGTACCTTCAAGACATTTTGCCGTTGCTGTAATATAACCCATTAAAGCTTCAATCCATACGAATATTTTTTTGTCTGAAAATCCATCTAAGGGTACATCTACGCCCCAATCAATTTCTTTAGTTACTGCTCTATCTCTTAGTCCTTCATCTATATATTTTTTAGTTATACTTTGAGCATTTTCTCTCCAACCTTGTTGCTTTATAAATATCCTCTTAACATCATTTTGGAACCTTGAAAGAGCCAAAAATAGATGATTACTTTCACGTCCTGTTTCTCCCTCTAAAGACTTTTTTTCATATATGTATCCTTTATCATATAAGCTTATAATAAAATCCATTACCATTCTCTTATGATAATCTGTATCAGTATTAGTAAATAAATCAAAGGAAAAATTAAGCTTATTAAAGCATTCCAAAAATTCTTCATGATACTTTAATAGAGTTTCCTTTGGAGTTATATTAAGCTCTTCCGCCTTCACCTTAACTGGCCTACCATGTGCATCACTTCCAGATATAAATAAGACATTATCACCCATCATTCTATGATATCTAGCTAGAATATCTCCCGGAAGAAATACTGCTATTCTACCTAAATGCAATTTTCCATTTGCATAAGGCCATGCATTTCCTATTACTATATTCATAAATTCTCCCCCTCTATTATTGATATAAATAAGGAAGTCAACTTATAATCTAAGCTGACTTCCTCTTTAGTGTTTATTTTATATTACTATCTTACTTCGCTTCCAGTTGGTAATTTACCAGGATCCACTAAGTTTAATACGCTATCATCATCATTTGATGCAGCAAGTATCATACCTTGTGATAATTCTCCTCTTAACTTAACTGGCTTAAGGTTTGCTACAAGAACAACATTTTTTCCAACTAATTCTTCTGGTTTAAAATGTTTTGCTATTCCTGAGACAACCTGTCTAATTTCTCCACCTAAGTCTACTTTTAATTTAAGTAGTTTATTTGCCTTCTTTATTGGTTCGCATTCTAATACTTTAACCACTCTTAGGTCAAGTTTTTCAAAATCATCTATTGTAATTTCTTCTTTTATTGGCTTCATTTCTTTAACTTCTTCTTGAGGCTTAATAGCTTCCATTTGAGTTTTTCTTAATTCTTCAAGTTCAGCAAGCTTCTTTTCAACATCTATTCTTGGGAATAAACTATCGCCCTTCTTAACTGTTGTTCCTGGTGCTGTACCATCAAATCCTTCTAATGAACTCCAATCTTTAGCTGTTACTGCTAATTGCTCATTTATCTTTTCTGATGTTGTTGGTAAGAATGATGATATTAAAACTGATGCAAATCTTAAAGATTCTGCTAAATTATAAAGTACAGTTCCAAGTCTACCTTTCTTATCTTCATCCTTAGCTAATATCCAAGGAGTTGTTTCATCAATATACTTGTTAGCTCTTCCAACTAAATCAAAGATATATTCTAAAGCTTCTGGAATTCTAAGTTCTCCTATAGCTTCTTCAACATTCTTTGGAGTATCTAATGCAAGATTTATTAACTCATCATCAACTTCTTCTTTTTCTAGTGGTGCAGGTATTACTCCATCAAAGTATTTTTCTACCATTGCAACTGTTCTTGAAAGTAAGTTTCCAAGGTCATTACAAAGGTCTGAGTTTATCTTCTTTATAAATATTTCATTATTAAATAATCCATCTGCTCCAAAAGGTATTTCTCTTAATAAGTAATATCTAACAGCATCTACACCAAAGTTTTCAACAAGTGCAACTGGATCTACTACGTTTCCTTTTGATTTACTCATCTTACCACCATCAACAAGTAACCATCCATGGCCAAATATTTGCTTTGGTAATGGTAAGTCAAGTGCCATTAACATTATTGGCCAATAAATTGTATGGAATCTTAATATATCTTTACCTATTAAATGAACATCTGCTGGCCAGTATTTATCAAATAATTCTGTATTATCACTACCATAGCCTAATGCAGTTATATAGTTTGATAATGCATCTATCCAAACATATACTACGTGCTTTTCATCAAATGTTACAGGTACACCCCAATCAAAGCTAGTTCTTGAAACACAAAGATCTTGAAGTCCTGGTCTTAAGAAGTTATTTAGCATTTCATTCTTTCTTGATTCTGGTTGAATGAAGTGTGGATGTTCTTCAATATACTTTATTAATCTATCAGCATATTTACTCATCTTGAAGAAGTATGCTTCTTCTTTTGAAGTTTCAACTGGTCTTCCACAGTCTGGGCATTTTCCATCTACTAGTTGGCTTTCTGTCCAGAAAGATTCACATGGAGTACAGTATAATCCTTCATATGAACTCTTATATATGTCGCCTTGATCATATAATCTCTTAAATATCTTTTGAACAGCTTCTACATGATAATCATCTGTTGTTCTTATGAATTTATCATAGCTTACGTCCATTATCTTCCAAAGCTCTTTGATTCCTGCAACGATTTCATCTACATGCTCTATTGGTTTTATCCCTTTTTCTTCTGCAATTCTTTGAATCTTTTGGCCATGCTCATCTGTTCCTGTTAAGAACATAACATCATATCCTGTTAATCTCTTAAATCTTGCAATTGCATCTGCTGCAACTGTTGTATAGGTATTACCTATATGCAGTTTCGTTGATGGATAATATATTGGTGTAGTTATATAGTATGGTTTTTTACACATCTTAAAATCCTCCTTGTTATTTACATATTAAATGTATTTTCTACTATTTTAAATTTTTTATAGTTTCCTTTAATAAAAAATCCTCTATGCAATATACTGCATAGAGGCGTTATATACGCGTACCACTCTACTTCATTCTTATCTCGCAATAAGAAACTCACTAGGTGAATTATCACCATGCAATATAACGGTTGCTCCCGTATCTTCCTTACTAAATCTTATAAGCTCAAAAGATATGCTCAAAGTCCATCTTCATAAAAGTCCATAACGCTAACTTTCAGCTATTGTTAGCTCTCTTTAGAAATCTACTTTTATTACTCTTCTTTTCATAGCATTTACATTTTAAGTATATAATATTCCATATAGTTTTATATGTCAATTACTTTTAACTTTTATTAGTTTAACATAATATTATTTCATATGATATAATATTAAAATACTTAATTAGAGAGGGGAATAAGTATGAAGCTAAATGTGCATAGAGTGGGTTTACGTAATATAAAGACGGCTCTAGCAGTTACTGTATGTATGGTTATTTTTCAGCTTATTGGAAGAGAAAATGCTTTTTATGCTTGTATAGCTGCGGTTATCTGTATGAAAGATACTGTATCAAGCTCTTTTACAATGGGTAAAAATAGACTGATAGGGACTATACTAGGTGGACTATTCGGGATAATAATTATATTTATTATGATTAAGCTACCTTTCTTATATGATTACAATGCTTTTGTCACTGGTTTTGGTATTGTTGGGGTTATATATGTATGTAATCTTTTCAACAAACCAGGTTCTGTAACTATAGCTTGTATAGTTCTCATAGGTATCATGATAAACTATAGCGGTCCACAATCATATGCTTACGCAATTGGTAGAAGTGTCGATACTGCTATAGGAATTATAGTAGCGATTTTAATTAATAAATATTTTAATCCACCAGAAGAAAAAGAGTAGAAATATAGAAAAAAGCCCGGTTAAATAATTGATTTATTTAATCGGGCTTTTTATTATATGCTTTTGGTTTCTTTTTTTAAGAATTTTCTTTCATCATCACTTAAATAAACTGAAAGTGTATCATACATCCACCTATGATAATTATTTATCCATTCCTTTTCTTTATAATCTAATAATTTAATATCTATTCCCTGTATATCTATTGGACATAGTGATATTACTTCAAATTTATAGAATTCACCAAATTCTTTTGATGATGTATCCTTAACTACAAGCATAGTATTTTCAGTTCTTATACCATGTTTTCCTTCCCTATAAATTCCTGGCTCATTTGTTAAAATCATTCCTGGCTCTAATGAAACTTTATTTGGAACTGGGCTTATACTTTGTGGGCCTTCATGTACATTTAAGAAAAAACCTACACCATGGCCAGTTCCGCATTTATAATCTATACCTTCATCCCATAATGGTCCCCTAGCTTTAATATCAAGGTTTGATCCAGTTGTTCCCTTTAAGAATTTTGTATTCATTAAACTTATGTGAGCTTTTAAAACTAATGTAAAATCTCTCTTTTCTTCCTCTGTAAGCCTTCCAAGTACAAAGGTTCTTGTTATATCAGTAGTTCCATCTAAATATTGACCACCTGAATCTACTAGTAAAAATCCTTTTTCTTCTAAATTATAATTAGTTTTTTCTGTTGCAAAATAATGCATCATTGCACCATGATCTTTATGTCCTGCAATTGTGTTAAAGCTTATTCCTTTAAATAACTCTCCTAAAGCCCTAAACTCCTGTAATTTATCAGAAGCTGATATCTCGCTTATTTCAATTTTACCTATATTTTCTTTAAGCCATTTAGTGAATCTAACCATTGCTATACCATCTCTTATTTGACATCTTTTTAGATTCTCTATTTCAATATCATTTTTTATGGACTTTAGTGATGTTGTTATATTTAATCCTTCAATTATATCTACATCTTCATTTACATTAGTATATATAAATGAACTTATCTTATTTGGATCTATTAATACACTTCCTTTAATATCATTAACATCCTCTTTTATATCATCATATTCTTTTAATATTACACCTTCTTCATTAAGCTTATTTCTTACATCATCTAACACTTTAGAATTATCAACATAAAGAATCGCTTCATCTTCCTTAATTAATGCATAGCCTATTACAACTGGATTACATTCGACATCATTTCCTCTAATATTATAAACCCATGCTATATCATCTAATGAAGCTATTATATAATTTGATACTCCTAAGCTTTTCATCTTCTCTCTAACTTCGCTAACCTTCTCTTTTGTACTCTTCCCACAGTACTTAATATCATGTATAAATATCTTCTCCATAGGTAGCTTAGGTCTATCTATCCATACATCATTTAATAAATCATAATCACTCTCTATCTTTATTGATTTTTTATCTTCTATATTTTTAAATTGCTTATAGTCAGTTACTGAGAACACCTTTCCATCAAAAGCTAGTACTTCATCAGAATTCATATTATCCATAAGCCATTCTTGTAAACTTGGCCATCCAGGTATTCTCATTTTAAATAATTCTATATTAGAACCTTTAAGTTCTTTTTCAGCCTGAATAAAATATCTTCCATCAGTCCAAAGTATAGCTTTATCTAGCCCCACTAATAAAGTACCTGCTGACCCTGTAAACCCTGACATATATGCCCTTCCTCTATAGTGCTCACATACATATTCACTTTGATGAGCATCACCACTTGGAATAATATAATAGTCTATTCCTCTTTTTTTCATTAGACTTCTTAATGACTCTATTCTCTTTAATATATCCATAATCTTGCCCCCTTTTTCTTATACTACATTTTCCCATATACATACTTTTATATCAAGCTTATCCAAAATAAAAAAATCTGAGAATGCAAAACATCTCAGATTTATTCTTCTTCGTAATCAACAACATCAATAATATTATCTTCATTCTCTGTTAAGTTATCATTCTTATTTCCCACTATTTCTTTCCTATACTTAGGAAGTTCTAGCCTTAATCTATAATTCTTGTATGAAGCTCTAAGCTTTGTAGCATCAGCATTAGGTACAAAGAATTCTCTACTAAATTCATCTCCAAATTGCATTACCATCATGGCCATATTACATCCGTTAGAAAATACTTGTTTTCTTTTAACATTTAAATATATATAGTTATCTTTATAATCTATTTTTATATCTTGTCTATCTATTCCTGGAAATTCTCCTTCTATTAAGTATTTATCGTTTTCGTCTCTTATATTAACTTTTATTATACTATCTCCATTATTATAACCTCCATTGAATCCTTCACTAAAAGCCTCATTAACCTCTTCTAAAAAATTCGAATTAAATAAGCTATTAACTATTCCATCAATTAAATCAGTATTGTTTATAACCGCATTAAATGTTTGAGTAAATATATTAGTCAGGTCATTCCCACCATTCATAATATTTCTATTCATTATACGTCTCCTAATATAAATTTTTCCTCTATATAAGTTATTATATTTATACATATGATGACACAAATAATTTATAAATTATAAATAAATCCCACAGGCTTTGCTTCCGTGGGATTCTATATTATTAAAAATAATTTTATTCTACATTATCAACAGGTTTTCCTATAAACCTTACTGCCACTGTAAGTACTAATATAGCAACTGGTAAGATAATATATACTGGTATATTTAATCCTGCTGGAATATAACCAAGCAAAATTGTTGCTCCTCCAACAAATAATGCATACCACATCTGTGTCTTAACGTGTTCTATATGATCACATCCCGCTCCCATGGATGATAAAATGGTTGTATCTGATATAGGTGAACAATGATCTCCAAAGATCGCTCCAGTAAGTACAGCACTTGTACTTATTACGATATACCCCATTTCTGGTGATATTGAATGTGCAAGAGGTATTGCAAGTGGCATAAGTATTCCCATTGTTCCATACGCAGTTCCAGTTGCAAATGATATTACTGCACCTAGAATAAATATAATACTTGGAAGTAAGAAAACTGGTATTGAATCTGAAAGTAATGTAACTAAGTATTTAGCTGTGCCTAAATCTTTTATTACTGAACTTAATGACCAAGCAAGTAAAAGTATTACACCAGTGATTATCAGGCCTTTCATTCCATCAATCCATGCATCTATAGCTTCTGAAATTGTAAATATCTTTTTGCAAACAGCCATTGCTATTGCAACTATTGATGCAAATACTGCTGATTGGAAAAGTGCTGTTGATGCATCTGCTGCACTAAATGCTTGCTGAATAGCTTGGAATGAAAATGGTGAATTAGTAAGTACTCCTTGAAGAGCTACATCATTTCCTGCCATTATTGATGAATATCCACTATAGTAAAAGCTTACAAGCGCTGAAATTATTAATGTTCCAATTGGAATTATTGCATTCCATACACTTAGTTTTATCCCTGCTTTAACTTCCATCTCTTCATTTACAGTTATGCTTTCAAGCTCTGCTTTTTTATCTTTAATTCCTTTTCTTGCTCTAATCTCAGCTTTTCTCATAGGTCCAAAATCTCTAAGCATAAGTGTTGTAATTACAACAAAAGCAAGTATTAATATATTATAAAATCTAAATGGTATAGTGTCTAAAAACACTCCAAAAGCATCTACCTCTACTCCTATTTGAGTAAATGAATCATTTATAAGTCCAACTTCAAGTCCAATCCATGTTGATATAATAGCAAGTCCAGCAATTGGAGCTGCTGTAGCATCTATTATAAAAGCTAGTCTCTCTCTTGAGACTTTTAATTTATCTGCGACAGGTTTCATTATAGGTCCAACAATTAGTGAATTTGCATAATCATCAAAAAATACTAATAATCCTAAGAACCAAGTTGTCATTTGAGCGCTTCTTGGCGTCTTAGCTCTCTTAGCTAATGCCTCTGCTATGGCTCTTGCCCCACCCATCTTAGAAACTAGATTTATAACACCACCTATAGCTAATACTTGAAGTATAATTCCAGCATTCCAAGGATCTGCAAGTGAATTTAAAACCCTTTGGATAAAGTCTAGAAATGCTTGAATTAATGACGTAAATGCATTATTATCTACTATTTGAAGCATAAAGCATCCAGCTAATGCCCCAACGAATAATGAAATAACAACATTTTTAGTTATAAATGCTAATACAATTGCAACTAATGGTGGAATTATCGTCCAGATACCAAATTTATCTGCATTTATAGTTCCAGGATCAACCTCTGCCGCAAAAGCAACTGTTGATATACTCATCATTAAGATGAATGTTAATAAAAATACTAAATAATTTCTTTTTTTCATGATTGAATCCCCCTCAAAATAATTTTTGTGAATATTAGAGGCCCATCATTTATTGCTCTTTAATGCAAAAAAGAACCTTGAGATAACACTCAAGGTTCTACTATATACGTAAAAATCCGTTGAATGATAGCTCACCACAATATAATTGTGACAGTCTTATGTATGTTCTACATAAGCCCAGGATTATAGCATTAAAGCATTAGCTATATCCTTCGGCGACATCTCCTTTTCTATCATCTCTAAGTGCTTACCTCAATGATAGTACTCTTAAATATCGCGCCTCTACCTCTTCTCATTATTCACTTATTAAATTAATGCTATTATACATTATTTTCAAATTATTGTCAATAATTTATTAATACTTTATCTTTATTTTATTAACATCTGCTCATGAATGCTTCTATATCTTCTACACTCTTAATCATATCTCTAGTAAGAACTTCGTGTCCACCATCTGTTATTAATACATCATCTTCTATTCTTACTCCTATTCCTTCTTCAGCTATATATATTCCAGGTTCTACTGTATATACCATACCTGCTTCTAGAGTAGTATTTCTTCCCGGATTTTCAACATCATGAGTATCTAGTCCAAGACTATGACCTATACTATGCCAGTAGTATTTTGATACATCTTTCTTATCCTCTATAAGGCCAAGTTTTATGCATTCTTCGGCAATCCAATCCCTTGACTTCTTATTAATATCTAAGAAGTTCACACCTGATTTTAATTCATCTATTACTCTTTCATTAACTCTTAAAACAGCCTCATATACTTCCTTTTGTCTTTCTGTAAATTTTCCGTTTACAGGGAAGGTTCTTGAAATATCCCCATTATAATAATTAACTTGTGCTCCTAAATCAAATAATATTAAATCTCCATCCTTAGCCTCTGAATCGTTATCTACATAATGAAGAATTGTGGCATTTTTACCTGCGGCTGCAATAGTTTTAAATGCATAATCACGTACTCCTCTTCTCTTACATTCAAATTCAAAGTACGCTTCAAGCTCATATTCTTTCATGCCTGGTTTTATATTTCTCATTATTGATTCAACGCCTTTAATTGTTATATCAATAGCTTTTTGCATTTCTATTACTTCTCCAGGGCTCTTTACTAATCTTAAAGGGGCTAATATAGGAAATACATTTTTTATAGTTACTTGTGAATATCTATTCTTTAATTCATTGCAGAAAACATTGCTTACTGAAGGAAAGCTATCAAAGCCATCTCTTTCTAAGTCTAAGTATATAGTTTTCTCTACACTCTCGTTTAAAATTTTATTCAAATACCCCTTAAACTCTCCTAAGTATAGAACTTCTTCAATCTTGTTTATTTCATATACTTCTTCTTTTCTTATAGTTTTTCCTAGCCATTTTTCTTTTTCTTCATCAATTTCCTTTATGAACATCTTTGCAGTTATACTTCCATTACTCTTTTCCATGACAAGTATATGATCTTCTTCATCTATTCCTGTTAAGTAATAAAAATTTCTATTTGGTGTAAAATCATATTTTTCATCTGCTGTTTTCTTTGGTGCATTACCAGCAAAAAGAATTACTAAATCATTATCCTCTAGCTTTTCTGCTAACCTCTTCCTATTTAATTCAAATACTTCGTTTTTCATATTGATCCCTCCAAATGTTTATTCAACAGCTAATACCCTAACCTTTATTACTCCATCTATTTCACTCATTTTATATAAAAATCTTTTAACATCCCCTTTTATCTTAGAAACATCTAGAGTTATAGTAACATTAGCTGTCATGTTTATTGGTATATCTTGATTTATTGTTAATATATTTAGTTTTCTAGTTGCAATAAAGTCTAATACTTTTGATAATACTCCTGATTCATGAGAAAGCAATAGCACAATTGTTATTTTTTTGCTATTAACTCCTTCTGCCATTGGGTAAACAGCATCTTTATATTTATAATAAGTGCTTCTACTTATGCCCACCTTCTTTACTCCTTCTGAAATATCCTTAACCTTTCCTGTGTGTAATAATTCTTTTACTTCAATAACCTTATAAAATACGTTCGGTAATACATTCTCATTAACTATGTAGAATTTTTCTTCTGACATATATCTCGTCCCCCTGTACTTTTAAAAACAAATCCCACAATCTGTTTTTTAGTATAATTTAATTTATGCTTATTACTCTAATTTATAGGCATATTATCTCCTAATATACATATAATTATTGTTATTCTTCTTTTTATTCTTATTTCCTCCTTATATTATACTTTTATGTTAAATAAATAGACATCTTTTCTATATTCTTATAATATCATATAAAATACACTTGTCCATAGGAGGAATACACATGAAAAAATTAGGTTTAATTCCTAAGCTTATAATAGCAATTATATTAGGTTTATTAATTGGAAACTTTATGCCCGAAGGATTTATAAGAGTATTAGCTACTTTTAATTCCTTATTCGGTAATTTTCTTGGATTTATAATCCCACTTATCATATTAGGATTTGTGGTTTGTGGTATCGCAGACCTTGGTGGCTCTGCTGGTAAAATGCTTGGATTTACAACATTATTAGCTTATGGATCAACTCTTTTGGCAGGATTCTTTGCTTTTTTTGTTTCTTCAAATATTTTTCCAAAGTTTATTACTGCGGCTGAATCTTTTAGTGCAAGTAATCCAGAAAAAGGACTTCTACCATCTTTATTTATAGTTGATATGCCACCTATAATGCCTGTTATGACAGCTTTACTTTTAGCTTTTCTTTTAGGGCTTGGTATATCATCATTAAAAAAAGGTCGTACTCTTTATAATATGGCTTTAGAATTTCAAGAAATAGTTCAAAAAGTTATTAAAGTAATTATTATTCCATTAATCCCATTACATATCTTAGGGATATTTGCAAATATGACATATACAGGCGAAGTTCAAACTATCTTCTCTGTATTTTGGAAGGTATTTTTAATTATACTAGCTATTCAATTCTGTATAATACTATTCCAATTTTCAATAGCTGGTGCTGCTAGTAAAAAGAACATTTTTGTTCTCCTAAAAAACCAGGTTGCTGGCTATTTAACTGCTCTTGGTACTCAATCATCAGCTGCAACTATACCTGTGAATCTTGATGTTGCTGAAAGAAATGGTGTATCAAAAGGTGTTAGAGAATTTGTTGTTCCACTTTGTGCAACTATTCACTTATCAGGTAGTACTATAACTCTTACTTGCTGTTCAATAGCAGTAATGCTTCTAAACGGTATGAATTTTACTTTTCCTCAATTTGCTGGATTTATAGCAATGCTTGGTATAACTATGGTTGCCGCCCCTGGTGTTCCTGGAGGTGCAGTTATGGCAGCACTTGGAGTACTTCAAGCTAATTTAGGTTTTAGTGAAGCACAGCTTGCTTTAATGATAGCACTATATATAACACAAGATAGTTTCGGAACTGCGTGTAATGTATCAGGAGATAACGCAATTGCACTAATAGTTGATAGATTTAAATTTAAGTAGAGTAAAACAGTATCAATATTAAATATTGATACTGTTTTTATATATTAATATATATTTTTGTATTTTTTTATAAGTTAATATAATTTATGAAAAATAAAGCTTTATTATTATATCTAGTTAACAATAATTTTTGACTTAAAAATTATTTCTTCATGTGGATTAACATTACTAATTGGATTTATAGACCTTACTATATATAAATCGTATTGTCCTCTCTCTTTTGGGAGATTAAATTTAAATGTATCTTGTAATACATCTTTGTTTCTTTTAAATATCTTGCCCCACTTTCCATCTATCTTTACAAGCTTATTATCTATAAATACCTTATACCCATAGTTATCTCCTTTAAATCTCTCTTCATCTAATTTTACCTTAAAAGAGTATTCTGTCTCTTCTCCTCTATATCCTACAATATCATAATTAAATTTACTATTAGCATCATCTAACCTATCATATTTTATTTTTCTTATGCCCATATCTATATTTTCATAATTACTATACCCATATATTCCAAATACAGTATCATCACCTTTTGCTATGAAACTTAATATACCATCACCTATATTATCTGTTTCTATTTCTACTATATTTTGTCCATTTCTTATATCAATATTATACTCATATCTAAACCCCTCATTATTAAAATTAACGCTTATAGGCTCTCCGTTTAATAATGGCGTTATAGTAAATTCTCTCTCACCTGCCCCTTCATAAAATATTGATATATTTACCTTTCCAGAGTTAAATTCTTCATCACTAAAACTATATAAATCAGCTTCACCCTCCCCATCTCTAACTAGTCCAAACCCGAAACCTCCCCCATAACTAGTATATACTTGGCTAGTTGCATTAGCACTACTAGTTACATCTTTAATCATTAATGATAATGTGGCTGCCATAGCTAAAGTTGCAGTAAGTATTATAATCCCTCTCTTTTTCATCTCTAATCCCCCTAATACATCTTATTATAAATAGTTTATCATGAAATATATTTATATTATGTATAATTTTGTATGTATAATTCTAAAAAAACCTTAATATATTAACGTTATTATTCTATATTTTTACTATTTCTGATGCTTATAAGGTATATATGTATATAATATCTTATTATTTTTTTAGTAAATTAAATTTTATTAAAACAAAAGTAGAGATAGCTTAATTGCCATCTCTACTTTTATATTTTATCTTTTAATAAACTCGACAAACATGAATTTATTCTCTAAATTTTATCATATACTTTAGGACCATTCTTCATCAACATCTTATATGCAATTATAGTAATTAATAATATTACAGCTACATTTAAAGCAAATATTAAATATATATTTACTATCTTAAATGCAAGCCATGTTAGTATTCCTCCAATAGGAATAAATATTAAAAACATTATAAAAGGCTTAAAATTCTTATTAAATAAAGCTTTTTCATCCTCCCAGTTAAGTTTTGGAGAGCTATAATCCATATATACACCTATTACAGAAACCATAACTATAGTTAAAGCTTGTAATATTAAACTCATAATAAATGCTATTATAGGAGCATCAAAATATATAAGTATAAATACTCCAATTAAAAATCCTATACAATTTATCATTATTGATGAAAGTATTTTAGACTTTATTTGCGTTTTATAATCAATAGGAATATATTTTAATACCATCAGGTTTTTGCCTTCTCTACTTATACAAGTAGAGGCAGCACTGCCACCAGCTATTGTTAATGCCATAAATAAAACAGATCCTCCAACTATAACTGCGCTTCCTAAGGCTTCATTACCAAAAGGCAATCCTTCAGTTGTAAAGGCAATAAAAAATATTGCTGGCATATATATAATCATAACAACACAATTTATAAAAAATGTTGGTGTTCTAAATATCATCTTTACATCCTTAATAGCAAGTGTTATCAGTGGTGATTTTTCTTTTATATATTCTTTATTATTTTCTAATATCTTTTCTCTCTTACCTACAGTCTCTGACATTCCAACGATACTCTTAAAGTATAACTTATCTCCAATATAATATAGGATAAGAGTAAGTATTAAAGTTGCTACAATTAATAATACTAAATTGATTATTCCTTTACCTTCATTACTATATAATAATGCATTTGCACCAAATATATTTGTAAAGAATACCCCATTCATAGTCTCCATGAGCCCATTACTTTTCTTTAATAATCCTTCAATTGTACCTGTAGCACTAGCACCTCTATTTGAAAAGAAATTAATTGCCACAATAAAAGCTAGCGCTATTACACCTGAAATTGTTTTAAACATATCCTTATGTCTTGATATATTAGTAAATCTCATAATTATTAATGAAATTAGTAAACATAACATAAGTGGTAATATTGGATTTACTATTATAACTATAATTGCGAATAAGTAATATAGCACTCCCATCTTAGCCTCTATACCATATGCTATAAGAGGTAAAATTATTATACATGTATAAACATACATATTTAATAAAGTAACTGCAAATTTACCTATCATAATATCACTAGCTTTAAATGGCATTGGCATAAGTACTTCTATATCTTCTGAGAAGAAAAAGACATTAAGCACAGTGTAAATACCCATAAGAAATGTTGTTGCACTTCCCATAAATAATATAAGTGATATAAGATATCCTTCTTGATTTATTGCCTTAAAACCCTCATAATTTGTACTAACCATCATGCATATAGGTGCTGAAAATAAAAGAACTAATCCAAGCATAAGAGCCATCATTAATTTACCTGACGTTTTGTTATTAAACATCTCTCCAAGAGCATTTTTTAAAAAGAATTTTGTTGCCATCTTAATCCTATTCATGTTCTGTCATCTCCAAGAACATTTTTTCTAATGACTCACTCTCTTTAAACTCTTCTCTCATTTCATCTAAAGTTCCAACAAACTGTAATTTCCCCTTATTTATAATTGCAATTCTATCACAAACTTTTTCTGCTACCTCTAATACATGAGTTGAAAATAATACTGTATTACCTTCATCTGCATGTTCCCTCATCATCTCTTTTAATATATATGATGATTTAGGATCTAGTCCAGTTAACGGCTCGTCTAATATCCACACTTTAGGTTTATGAAGTAAAACTCCCATTATTATCATCTTTTGTCTCATACCATGAGAATAACTTTGAATTTTATCTCCTAAAGCACCTTCCATTGAAAATCTTTTTGATAGCTCTTCTATTCTATCCTTTCTCTCTTCCTTTGGTACCCCATATACATCTCCCATAAAATTTAAGTATTCAATCCCTGTAAATCTTAAAAACATATCTGGATTATCAGGGACATATCCAAATTGTTCCTTTGCCCTTACTGGCTCTTTATTTATATCCACATTATTGATTGTAATATTACCATCAGTTATTTCTGATATACCTGTTATCATTTTTATAGTAGTTGTTTTACCTGCTCCATTTGGCCCTAAAAGTCCAAATATTTCTCCATCTTTAACCTGTAGATTAATATTATCTACCGCCTTAAAAGTCCCATTGTACGTTTTGCTTACATCTTTAATACAAATCAACTTAATTCCCCCTTTTTTAGTTAAATGTTACCATAATGTATTACCTATTACAATAACATCCAATTAACCACTATAATAGCTGTTATTATGGCAGTTATATCAGCTATTATAGCTGCCCAAAGGGTATGTCTTATCTTTTTAATTTTTGCTGCTCCAAAATAAACTGTTACTGTATAAAATATAGTCTCTGTAGTTCCCATAATTACTGATGCAACAAGTCCAATAAATGTATCTGCTCCATATGTTTTAATTATCTCTGTAAACATTCCAACTGCTCCACTCCCTGAAATTGGCTTTATTAATACTAAAGGCACAACTTCCTCAGGTAGTCCTATGGCCCCTGAAAGTGGTGAAATTCCTTTATTTAATAAATCTAAAAGGTTTGAACTCTTAAGTATTTGAACTGCAACTATCATAGCCAGTAGACACGGAAATATTCTCATACAAACTCCAAGACCATCCTTAGCACCTTCTATAAACCATTCATAAACCTTTCTTCCCTTTATCATCCCATAAAATAGTATTATTGCAACAACTACAGGGATTATACTTTTTGTCATATAATCAAACATGATACATCCCCCTTAAAAATATCGTTGTAATATCTTACAGCAAGTTATCCCAACTATTGCTGCTACTCCAGTAGATATAATCGCTGGAATTATAATTATTCCAGGGTTACCAGAACCCGCCGCTGCCCTTATTGAAATAATAGTAGTAGGAAGTAACTGTATACAAGCTGCATTCATCACTAAAAATAATGACATATCATTAGACGCTATACTACTACCTTTATTTAATCTCTCCATTTCCTCCATTGCTTTTATTCCAAAAGGAGTCGCTGCATTAGAAAGTCCCATCATATTTGCAGTTAGATTCATAACTATAGCACCAAGGGCTTTTTCATCTTTGGCTGCATCTTTGAATAACATCCTAAGGACAGGTCTTAAAAGTTTAGCTAATTGTGCTGTAAGTCCACTCTTTTCCGCTACCTTCATAACCCCGCACCAAAAGCACATTATTCCAGCAAGTTCAATAATAAAAGTTACCGTACTTCCACTACCATTTACAATAGCCTCTGTTATCTTATCTGCGTTTCCAGTAAAAAGTGCAAATATCACTCCAAAAAATATCATCAAAAACCAAATGTAATTAATCATATTACCCTCCATAAAATAAGTACTGTTAACATTTAAATATATGCCTTGCGTAAGGGTTTTAGTAGTGATAGGATAAATATATATAAACATAAGTTAAATATGATATGTTAAAGGAGAAGCTTGAATGAAAGAAGAAAATCTTAAAATAGCACAACAAGATATTGAAGAAGCATTAAAAACTGTAGAGGATTTAGAAAATGGAATCGATAATGACAATATGTCAAAAGATGATATAAAAGAAAAATTCATATCATTAAGCGATAGACTTCAACAATTAGAAGATATCTTAAAGAATGAAGGCATATTATAAAATTTAATAGTATCTAGAAAATATAAGAAGCTTATCCTATAAGCTTCTTTTGTGCATTTTTAACATTTATACAAGGGAGGAATTTAAAATGAGAATAATAAATAAACATAATGAGGTTGTCCCATTTGATTTTAAAAAATTAAAAAAGAGTATCTTTGGCGCATTTGAAGATGCAAATTTCTCATACACTGAAGGAGACTTAGACTTAGTTTCAAAAGGTGCAGAAGATATATTAAAAGAGATTACTAATGATTGTAGATCTGCATCTTATAATGAATTAATTAACTCTGTAGTTAAATCATTAAATAATAATGGGTTTAAAAGTATAGCTTTAGCATATGAAAAGATCTATAAATTATAATTTATCTTTAAAAAAGACTATAGAAATAATTATATTTTTTAAATATTTCTATAGTCCTTTTTTTATAATACTTTATCTTTAAATTCTTTTAATCCAATCCTGTCTATATAATCACCAAGTTTTTCTCCTGGCATACCTTCTTCTTTATAGATTTCAAAAATTTTATCTACTATTTTCATAGCTTCCTTTTCATCTACATCTTGTATAATTATATCTGCCATCCTCGGATTATGTCCTGCTGATCCACCAGCAGTTACAAGAAATCCTGTCTTATCAGCTATAACTCCAACATCTTTTGAGTACACACCACCACATGCATTTCTACATCCAGCTACTCCAATTTTGGTTCTACAAGGGACTTCCATGTATTGATACTTCTTTGAAAGCTTCATTCCTGTTCCTATTGTATTAAATTTAGACCTTTTGCAATATCCAGCTGGACACATTTCAACATTTTTAACTGTATTTTGCTTTTTTACAGCTGGTTCCATTCCAAGCTCTTCCCAAATCTTAGGCAAGTCATCACCTTCAAGATTTGTTATTAATAATCTTTGCCCTGATGTTATTTTAATTACTCCATTATACTTCTTTGCAACTTTTGTTATCTTCTCTAGAGTTTCTATAGTTATAAACCCTCCTGGAATATGAGGTGTTATACCAAAAGTCCTTCTACCATTTCTAATCTTTTGAAGATTGCCATGATGTGCTCCACTTACCATAGTAGGCATATTAGGAACTGTATTTTTTATATCGCTCATAAGTTCTCCTCCTCTTTTAAAATATCTATTTAAATAAACTATAATAATTCCATTTTATAATCTTATTATATATTACCCTTCTAAATTAAGTTGTAACCAAAGTTACAAAAATAAAAAAAAGATATTAATCACCATATATTTACTATGGCAATTAATATCTAATTTATATTAACATAGCTCTAATTCTTCTTTACTATCCACTGTTACTATTTCTTTTAATTTCTTTACTGAATTATAGAATATAATCCCTGTAATTAATGATGAAAGTGCATCACTTATTGCCCCTGAAAGCCATATTCCTGTAAGTCCAAGAACTTCTCCATTTAATCCCGGAATATTTGGAAGTATTACAAGGCATGGAATTAAAAGAATAACTTGCCTTAATAAACTTAAGAACATTGATATTTTTGCCTTACCTACTGATTGGAAGTAATTTGAACTTATTACTTGGAATCCAATAACAGGTAACATAAATAGATATATTCTTATTCCTGTAGTCGCTATAGAAACAAGCTCTGGATCACTATTAAATATTCTTATTAATAAATGAGGTGCAAATTGTATTGCAATCCATCCTAAAACAACAATTATCGTCGCAGCTATTGCTCCATATTTAACAGTCTCTTTTACTCTATGATATTTACCAGCACCATAATTATATCCTATTATAGGCTGTGACCCTTGGTTTATACCGAAGATAGGCATTAAGAAAATCATAGAAATACTTGATATTATGGTCATAGCACCAATGGCTAAATCTCCGCCATATTCTTTTAATGAATTATTTGCAAGAACCTGAACAATACTTGCTGCAAGTTGCATACTAAAAGGACTCATACCTATTGAAAATATACTAATAATAGTAGATTTCTCTAACATTAAATTCTCTACTCTAAGCTTTATAATACTTTTACCTCTAGTAAAATACTGAAGTATCCAAATTGTTGTTAATACTTGAGAAATTACTGTAGCAATAGCAGCTCCCCTAACACCCATATCTAGAGCAAATATGAATATTGGATCTAATATTATGTTAGTAATTGCTCCAATTAACATTGATAACATAGCAATTTTAGGACTTCCATCACTTCTAATTGAGTGATTGAGCCCAAAGCTTAACATATTTACAATCGTTCCAATAAATATTATTTGCATGTATTGCCTTGCATAAATTTCTGTATTTTCACTTGCCCCAAAAACATTAAGTATTGGATCTAAAAATATAAGACCAACAATAGTAATCACAATACTAATTATAATTATTAAAGTAAATGCATTACCTAAATGTTTTTCTGCAGCTTTCTTATCATGCTGCCCAAGCTTTAATGATACTCTAGCGGCTGTTCCTATTCCAACTAACATCCCAAAGGCTAATATTATAGTCATTATCGGCATAGTTATTCCCACACCAGTTATAGCCAATTGTCCAACACCTTCAATATTACCTATGTACATTCTATCAATTATATTGTATAAAGTATTAACCATCATACCTACAATTGCAGGTATTGAAAATGTTAATAGTAATTTTGAAATTTTTTCTTCTCCCAATCTTTTTTGTTTATTCATTTTATACCCCTTATATTTATTTATTCTCTATATCTACGCCCATATCTTTAAGCATACCTTTAATTCCATTCATTGAAGAAATATCTGATTTCTTCTCTATGAAATCACCATCTCTATCTAATGCTACTAATGTTGGTACTCCTGTAACTTGATACTTTTTTGCAAGTTCTACTGCTTCTTCATTATCTAAAGCATCTGAATTAGCATGTACTATATTAAATTGACTACCATATTCATCATGTAGAAGCTTTAAATTTCTCTCAGCTTTAACACTATTTTCTACAAGTGAACTTTTAAATAGTATTATTGTTGGCAAATCCTTATTTATATCCTTCATACTTGTTACAAATTCAGCTCTACCATATTTTATAGCATCATATTTATTTTTATTATTTATGTGAATAATAGCGAAAGTACTCGCAGCTATAACTACAATAGCAATAATAATACTAATAATTATTATTTGTTTTTTCTTCAAAAATACTCCTCCTTTATAGTCTTTTCATAGATATACTATATCATAAATAAAATATAATTGTTGCCTTATAAAAATTAAAAATACATTGCAAACTAAGGATAAATATTCCAAACTAAAAAATAGCTTCATTAAAAATTTCTAATGAAGCTATCTTTATAATTTCTGTTACTTTTGTTATTTTACGCTATTTCTTTCAATTATATTATGTGGTAATACATAATGCGCTTGCTCTAGCTCTTGCTTATTAAGAAGTTTTATTAACATTCTCATAGCAACTGATCCCATATCATAACTTGGTTGACCAACAGTAGTAAGTTTTGGATAGAATATTTCTCCAACATAGTTATTATTAAATCCAATAACACTAACATCTTCTGGTACACTTACCCCATTATCTCTTAATCCATTTATTGCTCCCATTGCAAGTTCATCAGTTGCACAAACTATACCGTCTACTTTTTTGCCTAATTTCACATAACCTTCAGCTGCCTTATATCCACTGCTAACTTTAAGATCTGCTAAATGAATTAATTCGTTATTAATAGCTACACCTGATTCTTTCATAGCTTTTTCGAAACCTACATATCTATCGCTCCATGCATTCATCTCATCTTTCTTAACTCCGATAAACGCTATGTTCTTTAAACCTTTATTTAATAAGTACTTTGTTCCTTCATAAGCTGCATCTATGTTATCTATAGTTACACTTGGAAGTTTTCCTTCCTTATCTTTAGTTTCAACAAGAATTGTTTTTAAATCTAATTCATTTATTAAATCTAAAATTTCATCTTGAAGAGAGCTACTCATGTAAATAACTCCATCTACCATTTTTTCTTTTAATACTCTTAAGTACTCTTTTTCTTTCTCTACATCAAAATCTGAATTTCCAAGTATTATATTATAATCATATATATTAGATACGTCTTCAGCTCCTCTAACTATCTCTGGATAGAATTGGCTTGATATGTCTGGTATTAATATTCCGATTGTCTTTGTTCTTTGTGTCTTTAAACTTCTTGCTACTATGTTTGGTCTATATCCTAATTTCTTTATTGCATCTAAAACTTTTTTCTTTGTGTCCTCGTTTACAACATCTATGTCATTTAAAACTCTAGAAACCGTAGCAATTGAAACGCCCGCTTCTCTAGCAACATCTTTAATAGAAGTAGCCATAATTTATCACTCCTAATCATATTTGATAATTTATTATACTAATATATTCGCCTTATTTCAATAAAATACCTTCTTTAATTATAGTTTTCCTAAAATTTATGTAAATATATATTAATTCTTAAAAAAGACTAGAAATCTTTACGATTCCTAGTCTTAAGAAAATTTTATCTAACAACTTCCACTGTCATATCTAACGTTTCGCCATTTATTGTTACTTCTGTATAATCAAATTCGCCATTAAATACTATATTCTTAGTTAAAGTTTCCTTCTTAATAGTATCATCGAATTTCTTTATAACATCAATTAACATGTCGTTATTTGCAACATAAAGTGTTATATTATCCGCAACCTCGAAACCTTTTTCTTTTCTCATATTTTGAATTTTTGATATAATTTCTCTTACGTGACCTTCTTCTCTTAATTCTTCTGTAATATGAGTATCTAAAACTACTCCAGTATCTCCTTCACCTGCAAATGCAAATCCATCTAGACCTTGCATTGTTACTAGGATACTATCTGAGTTAAGCTCTATTTCAGTTCCTTGAACGTTTATAACTTCAACTCCACCATTTTGAATCTTTTGAGCTAATTCCATTTGGTTTCTTGAAGCAATTTCTTTTCTTATTCCTGGTATTAACTTACCATAAGCTCTTCCTAAAACAGGTAGGTTAGGCTTAATTTCAAAGTTAACATACTTTGAAAGGTCTGCTCCAAATTCTATTTCCTTGATGTTAAGCTCATTTGCTATGATATCACCATAATAGTTTGGAAGTGATGTTGTAGATACAAGTATCTTTGAAAGTGGCTGTCTGTTCTTAACATTAGCTCCATTTCTAGCACTTCTTCCTAACTTAACTATTGTGTAGGCTAAATCCATATCTTTTTCTAAATCTTTATCTATAGATTTTTCATTAACTTTTGGCCATTCACATAAATGAATACTTTCTGGTGCAGTAGGATCTAAGTTAACTACTAAGTTTTGATAGATTTCTTCTGTTATAAATGGAACAAATGGTGCAGCAACTTTAGCTAAAGTAACAAGTACTTTGTTTAATGTTACATAAGCTCCAATCTTATCATCAGTTAATTCTGATGACCAGAATCTTGATCTATTTCTTCTTACATACCAGTTTGATAACTCATCTGTAAAATCTTCAATAGCAAGAGCTGATTTTGTTATATCATACTCATCTAATCCATCTTCTACTGTCTTAATTAATGTATTTAATTTTGATAATATCCATTTATCCATTACATTATCTGATTCAAAATCAGCATATTTGCTTGGATTGAACTTATCTAAATCTGCATATAACACGTAGAATGAATATACATTCCATAATGTGCTTAAGAACTTTCTTGAAGCTTCAGCAACATCATCTATTGAGAATCTAGTTGGAAGCCATGGTGCACTTGCAGTATAGAAATGCCATCTTGTAGCATCAGCACCTTGTGAATCAAGTACATCAAATGGATCTACAACGTTACCCTTTGATTTACTCATCTTTAATCCCTTTTTATCAAGAACGTGACCTAAAACTATACAGTTCTCAAATGGATTTCTATCAAATATTGCAGTTGAAATTGCAAGTAATGTATAGAACCATCCTCTTGTTTGGTCAACAGCTTCTGATATAAATTGAGCTGGGAAGTTTTGATCGAATAACTCTTTATTTTCAAATGGATAGTGAAGTTGAGCAAATGGCATTGATCCTGAATCGAACCAACAGTCAATAACTTCATGAGTTCTCTTCATCTTCTTTCCACAGTGTTCACAAGTTAAATCGATCTTATCTATAAATGGTTTGTGTAATTCTATATCATCAGGAACATCAATTCCCTTTTCTTTTAGTTCTGCTATGCTTCCAATACATTCTCTATGTCCGCATTCACATTCCCATATTGGAAGTGGTGTACCCCAGTATCTGTCTCTTGAAATACCCCAGTCAATAACATTCTCTAAGAATTTACCAAATCTACCAGTTCTAATGTTGTCTGGTAACCAGTTAATCTTATCATTATTTTCTAATAACTTATCTCTTAAAGTTGTCATAGCGACAAACCAGCTATCTTTTGGATAGTAAAGAAGTGGTGTATCACATCTCCAACAATGTGGATATGAGTGAGTATGTTTTTCTGATTTAAATAATTTATTTTCAGCTTCTAGGTAATCACAAATTTGTTGGTCGCACTTCTTAACAAACTTGCCAGCCCATGGAGTTACTTCTTCAGTAAAGCATCCAGCAGCATCAACTAAGTTTATAAATGCCATTCCATTTTTCTTTGCAACTAAGCTATCATCTTCACCATAAGCTGGTGCTATATGAACTATTCCAGTACCGTCTGAAAGTGTTACGAAGTCTCCGTGGATTACTTCAAATGCCCTTCCTTCTGGAGTATGGAATGGTAATAACTGCTCATACTTCATTCCTAGAAGATCTGCACCCTTAAATTCTTTAACTACTTCGTAGTCTTCTCCAAGAACCTTTGGAGCTAATTCTTTAGCTAAAATATAAGTTTCATCTCCTACCTTAGCTTCGATGTAATCATATGCTTTATTTAAACATAAAGCTACATTTGAAGGTAATGTCCAAGGAGTTGTTGTCCATGCAAGTATGTATTTGTTGTCTTCTCCTAAAACTTTAAATTTAGCAACTGCAGTTAAGTCTTTAACATCTTTATATCCTTGAGATACTTCGTGTGATGAAAGTCCTGTTCCACATCTTGGGCAGTATGGCATAACCTTATGACCTTTGTATAAAAGATCTTTATTCCACATTTGTTTTAATGCCCACCATACTGATTCAATATATGGATTATGGTATGTTACATATGGATCCTCCATATCTACCCAGTAACCTATTTTATCAGTCATCTTTTCCCACATGTTAACATATGTGAAAACACTTTCTTTACACTCTTTAACGAATTTTTCAACACCATACTCTTCGATTTTCTCTTTACCTGAAATTCCAAGTTTCTTTTCGATTTCAAGTTCAACTGGTAATCCATGAGTATCCCAACCAGCTTTTCTTATAACTTTATATCCCTTCATTACCTTATATCTTGGGATAATATCCTTCATAACTCTTGTTAAGATATGTCCTACGTGAGGTCTTCCATTTGCTGTTGGAGGTCCATCGTAAAATGTGAAATATTCACCATCTTGATTCATGTCAAAATTTTTCTTGATTACATTTCTTGCTTTCCAAAGGTCAGCAACTTCATTTTCCATCCCTACAAATCCATTTGTAAGTTCTACTTTTTTGTACATGTCAAAACTCCTTTCTCAATATATATTTATTTTTGTTAAAATATTTATATATATAAGCATCTAATAATCTCTTTTGTATTTTATTTAATTAAAATCTTCAAGAATATAATTTGACGCTCTATAATTTCATTTTAAATATAAAAAAACCTCATCCAAACTATAGGACGAAGTAAATAACTCGCTATACCACCCATGGTAATACAATAATCAATAGTATTGATAAAACACCGACACTTTTATAATAGTAAATTTTCTCCTTTACTATTTAACTTGATATTGTGAGATTCAAGTACTAACATACTCTATCTTTTAACGCAAGATTACGGGTTCACTTAGTAAGTAAATTTATTACCGTTAGGCTACCGACTCCTAGGTGATTTTCATTAATATTTGCTATAGCTTCTCACCAAACAGCTACTCTCTTTAAGCAAGTCTATTAACTACTTTTCCTAATCATTGTCTTTATTAAAAACATTATATATTATGCCCCTAAAAAAGTCAATTAAACATAAATTTATAAATTTCCTTAATTTAAATAATAATTTTTATTACTTAGTATTGATTTTTGTATTAAAGAATGATTAAATTGTCTTATAGAAAAATAAATATGAAATTTAGTTGAAAATTTAAGATATAAATTACTTAATATTAGGAGGAGTAACTATGGAAAATAACAATGCAAATCCAGAAATAATGGATAAATTAACCAAAGTATGTGTGTGTAAGGCTATTAATAGAGCTACTATAAAGGATGCTATAAGAAATGGTGCTAGAAATATGGAGGATGTTAAAAAAGCAACTGGCGCTGGAACTGGATGCTGTGGCGGCGCTAGATGCGTATTTAAGATTCAAGGTTTAATAGAGCAATTTGAAAATGGTGAATACAAATAAATTCCTCGGATTAAATTTTTTATAATGCTAAAACTAATAGTGTTATAAAAAAGGAGGCGTTTATTATGAATAAAAATGAAAAAACTGCAACTAATAACCAATGGATTTCAACTCCAGTAGAATCTCAAGGTTTTTCATCTGATTGTCATAAAGAAAAAACTGAAGGAAATAATGAGTGGACTTCTACAAATAAAAATCCAGCTAAAAATACTGAAAAATAAGAATTATAAAAGGATATAGCCTTTGCTATATCCTTTTATTTATTATTATTATATTTTTAAATATTAAATATAATTTATTGCTATAATTTAAATTTTAAAATTAAAACTTAAACTTATCATAGCTTATTATATATACTTTTATTTGTTCTCTTCACAATATCTTTCCATTGCATCTGCAACATGCTTTGCATGAGCAACCGCTTGAACAACAGTTTTAGCCCCTGTAACAACATCGCCTGAAGCGAATACACCTTCTCTTGTTGTATGACCTTCTTCATCTGTTATAACAAGTCCCCACTTATTTGTTTCTAATCTTGTCGTACTTGAAACAATAACTGATCTTGGCTCCTGACTTACAGCTATTATTGTTGAATCACATGGTATTATTTCTTCTTGACCGTCTAATGTTTTAGTTTGAATCCTTCCATCAACTTCTATATTTTCAGTTTTAACTACCTTAATACCATCTTCTAATATCTCAACTGGAGCTCTAAATAATTTAAACTCTACATTATCTTCTTTAGCTTCTTCTATTTCTTTCTTTGTTGCTGTCATTTGATCGAAATGCTTTCTATATACTACATATACATTTTTTGCGCCATTTCTCTTAGCTGTTCTAGCAGCATCCATAGCAACATTTCCAGCGCCAATAACACATACAGTATCGCCTAAATTATAAACATTTGGTGCTTTTAAATAATCTATAGCATAATGAACATTTCCAAGAGTTTCACCTTTTATATTTAACTTCTTAGCATTCCATACACCAGTTCCTATAAATACTGATTTATATCCATCCTCAAATAATCTATCTAATGTAATAACTGGTCCTATCATTATGTTAGGTCTTATTTGAACTCCTAATTCCTGTAGTTTTTCTGCGATTTTATCAACCATTGTATTTGGAAGTCTATATTCAGGTATTCCATATCTTAAAACTCCACCTATTTTTTCATGCGCTTCAAATATAGTAACTTTGAATCCTCTCTTTGCTAATGTAAATGCAATAGTTATTCCAGCTGGTCCTCCACCAATTATTGCAATCCTCTCTCTATTAGCTACTGGCTTTTCAAATTTAACATTATTTAAGTAATCTTTTGATATTTCTTCTTCCATTTCATAAAAGTGAATTGGTTCACCTTTAATTCCTCTGATACAATGTCCTGCGCACTGATCTTCATGTGGACAAACTATAGCACACACAGCTGAAAGAGGATTATTTTGAAATAATATCTCTCCTGCCTCATTAAGTTTACCTTCTCTATAAAGTTCTATAATCTCTGGAATTGGAGTACTTATAGGACAAAATTCTTTACATCTTGGCTTTTTACATAATAAACATCTATTTGCTTCTTCATTTAAAAATAAATTCATAACGTCCTCCTAAAAACTATTCTTCAGTAAATCTTTTTTATAATATATTATCAATACGATAAAAAAACAAGTTATTTTTATTGGAATAACATTAAAAAAGTTGTGTTATAATCTTAAAAGAATTAATTTGAAGGGAGCTACGATTAAATGGCTAGTAAATTCTACTTAGAAAAGTTAAGCAAAAAGGCAAAAGCCGAACAAGGCAGACCATGGATATATACAGATGAAATTAAAGAATATGACGGTGAATACCAAAATGGAGATATAGTTGAGGTTTATAATCACAAACATTTCTTTATAGGTAAAGGCTACATAAATGATGCAAGTAAGATTGCCATAAGAATAATGACAAGAGATATAGATGAAGAAATAAATGAAGAATTCTTCAAAAAAAGATTTAAAGCTGCATGGGATTATAGAAAAACTGTAATTGATACATCATCTTGTAGATTTATATTTGGAGAAGCTGATTTTCTGCCAGGACTTACAGTTGATAAATTTGAAGACTATTATGTAATACAAATTTCTACTTTAGGTATGGATAAATACAGAGATATAGTAACAAAAATATTAGTTGAAGAATATAATGCTAAAGGAGTTTATGAAAGAAGTGACCTTAAAACTAGAGAAATAGAAGGATTAGAGCAAACTAAAGGATTTTTAACTGAACCTTTTGATACAAATATTCAGATTATCGAAAATGGTGTTAAATATATTGTTGATTTAGAAAATGGTCAAAAGACTGGTTTCTTCTTAGACCAAAAAGAAAATAGAGCTGCAATTCATAGAATTTGCAAAGGAAAAGATGTTCTAGATTGCTTTACTCATACTGGATCATTTGCATTAAACGCTGGAATCGCTGGTGCAAAGTCTGTTCTTGGTATTGATGTATCTCAACACGCAGTTGATTGTGCAACTAGAAATGCTAAGCTTAATGGACTCCAAGATACAGTTAAATTTGAATGTCATAATGCTTTTGATGTACTATCTTCTTGGTCAAAAGAAGGAAGAAAATTTGATGTTGTAATATTAGATCCTCCAGCCTTCACAAAATCAAGAGATACAATAAGCGGTGCTAAAAGAGGCTATAAAGAAATTAATCTTAGAGGATTAAAAATGGTTAAACCGGGCGGTTATTTTGTTACATGCTCATGCTCTCACTACATGGCAGAAGATTTACTAAAATCTACAATTGCTGAAGCTGCGCATGATTCACATAGAACATTAAGACAAATAGAGTTTAGAACTCAATCTTCAGATCACCCAATACTTTGGAATTCTGATGAATCATATTATCTAAAATTCTTTGTGTTCCAAGTAGTTTAATAAATTATATTCATCATTAATATTTACAATTTTTAATAATTACATATTTTTAATAGATAATTATAATAACAACGCTTTTGTTAACAGTATGTTAATTGATTATAGGCTTTTATAGGGTTATAATTAATTCATAAGATTTTTTCGGAAAATGATTATCCGTTAATATTAATTGTACATATTTAAGGAGGAGTTAGTTATGAAAAGTTTAAAAGGAACAAAAACAGCTGAAAATTTAATGAAATCTTTCGCAGGGGAATGTCAAGCTAGAACAAGATATACTTATTTTGCTAGTGCAGCATTAAAAGAAGGTTATCACCAAATATCAAATATCTTCATGGAAACTGCTGAAAATGAAAAAGAACATGCTAAGAGATTCTATAAATTCTTAAAGGATGATTTCCAAGGAGAAGCAATTGAAATTAATGCAGCATACCCAGTAGAATTACCTACTGATACAAAGACAAACTTAATATTTGCAGCTGAAGGTGAACATGATGAAAACTCAAATCTTTATCCTACATTTGCTAAAGTAGCTGAAGAAGAAGGATTCCCTGAAATTGCTGCTGCATTTAGAATGATTACTAAAGCAGAAATAGCACATGAAACTAGATACAGAAAATTAGCTGCAAACATAGAAAATGGAAAAGTATTTAAGAGAGACTCAGCTGAAACTTTATGGAAATGTGGAAACTGTGGATTCATATTTGAAGGTGCTGAAGCTCCAGTTAAGTGTCCAGCTTGCTTACACCCTCAATCATACTTTGAATTATTTGTAGAAAACTACTAAAATATAAATATATTTAATTAAAGAAGCTACCCTAATTTAGGGTAGCTTTTTTAATTATAGAAAGGATTCAGTTCTTCTTTAAATTCCCATGCTAAACAGTTCTTTGGATATCCAAACTTAGTTAAATCTCCAACTCTTAAAAATTGTTTTTTAGAATTAGAATCTAAAAATCCATCTCTTATTAATTCTAATATATCTTTAACTCTGTCTCTGTAAACCTTTTTATTTCTAATACAAGGCTCTCCCCATGCAGCAATTATTATATCACTCTCACTTATACATTCTTTAATAATATCATTGTTTATATATAAGTTTTCTGTATAATTTTCATCCCTTATATCAACTTCATATGCTGAAAATAAATTAGTTATAACTATCTTATTTACTCCATTTATAAAGCTTTTATAAGATTTTTCATTAAGGTATTTCAATATTTTCTTAAAAGTTTTACTACATCCTCTACTATCTATTCTTTTAGGATAATTAGAAATTATAAGTATGGTATCTCCCTCACTTGAAACATCAATACTTATTTTATAACAATTGCCTTCAGGAGAGTCTTCTAACACTGTTATATTATTTTTTTTGATACACTTAGGATACTTACACCTACCCATACCTTTCCCCTCAAAAATTCTTACTACCCTTTATAGGGTTAATTTATTCTATAATATGTCCATATTTATATTCTGGAACAATATCAGTAATATTTTTTTTCATGCAATATGAGATATCATCCATAAGATTTAAATCTTTCATTACTCCATAATGTCTTGCATTCTTTATAAAACTCTCTATTCCGGTATTATTTTCATATATATAATTTGCAGTTTTAGCTATATCAGTAAGGTATAGTTTAGAGCTCACCTTAAGCATCTCATTAATCATATATCCTGCACATATAAAGTCATCCATTGAAAACTGTCCATTTGTTCCTGCATTTACTATAACAACATCATCTCCAATCTCTATTAATTTTTTAGCTACTGCCTTTCCATTAATCATAGCTCCAACCAATACTCTTTTAGCCTTAGAACATTCTGTTAGTGTTCTAGTACCATTTGTTGTTGTGATTATTACTGTTTTACCTTTAACTACGTCCTCTGTATATTCTAAAGGAGAGTTTGATAAATCAAAGCCTTCTATTTTAACTGCTCTTCTTTCCCCCCCAAGGACACATTGTCCACTTTTAAATTCTGTGCTTTTTTCTCTTGCTTCTTCAACAGTTAAGTAAGGTATTACTTCTTTACATCCATTCATAAATGCAGTTGTTATAACACTTGTTGCTCTAAGCATATCAATAACAACTACAACCTTATCCCTTAATAAATTCTCTTCTATATGATCTGCTGAAATAATAATATCTATATTCATAAAACGCCTCCACTTTAAATCTATATAACACAAAAAACCCCTAAGGGCTTTTTATGTTATAAAAATATATTTAATTATTTATCATTAATTTCCCTAAATTCTTTTCCTTGATATATCTCATTGTCTATTAAAGCTTTATCTATAGCATTTAATATCTCCCACTTCTTAAGGCTCCATATAGGTCCTATTAAAAGATCCCTTGGTGCATCTCCAGTTAATCTATGAACTATCATATCTTCTGGAATCATAGCTATAGACTTACATATTAAGTCTATATAATCATCATGTGATACAAATTCAAGCTCTCCTCTTTCATATAACTTAACCATAGGAGTATTCTTCATTAAATGTAGAAGATGAAATTTAATTCCTTTTGATCCTGAATGTGCTATATAGTCTACACTCTTTAGCATATCTTCTTTTGTTTCACCAGGAAGTCCAAATATACAATGAGTTACAAAATCGATATTTCTTTCCTTTAATCTTTTTATAGCATCTTCATATACTTCTAATTTATATCCTCTATTTATTTTTCTTGCTGTTTCATCAGATACAGTTTGAAGCCCAAGTTCTACCCAAACATATATATCTTTGTTTATCTCTTCTAATAAATCTAATACATCATCACCCAAACAGTCTGGTCTAGTCGCAATAGCAAGTGCAACTACACCTTCTTGGCTTATAGCTTCTTCATACTTTCTTCTAAGCTCTTCAACTGGTGCATATGTATTTGTAAAAGCTTGAAAATAGGCAATATACTTACCTTCTTTCCACTTTTTATTCATCATCTCTTTTATATCACAAAATTGCTTACCTATTGATAAAACTCTATTTCCAGCATAATCTCCTGACCCACTTTCACTACAGAAAAGGCAGCCACCTATGCTTATAGTCCCATCTCTATTTGGACAAGAAAATCCTCCATCTAACGATATTTTAAATACTTTTTCGTCAAATTTATTTCTTAGGAAATAGTTTAAGCTGTGATATCTTTTTCCATTCCATTCTTTCACTATGATTTCCTCCATTGTTATTTCTCTTTTATACTATAATATCATAAGTGAAATTTTATTTCCTATTACATTTTTTCAATAGTTTCTTTTACTAAATCTATTTCATAATTTCCAAGGATTTCTTGAGATGCATTGCCTTTATCTCCTGCTGTAACATTAATTATAATATTATTTTTTGTCGCCTTTACATATTCAATATTATATTTATCTATTGGAAATATTTTATCAAATTCTATTGGTAACAAATCTCCTTCAGGATTTTTGTATATCTTTAGTCCCAATGACGTTCCATTCACTTTTGTGTATTGAACTATTAAGAAACCTTCTTCTTCATTAAACATCATTCTTTTAACTTGACTATCTTCTAAAACATCATATGCAGATATTTTTTGTGCAATAGGTTTTTCTAATGCTTTTTTTAATGTATTTTCATTTAATCCTCCACCAGTACTACTTCCTCCACCAGCATTTCCGTCTTGTGCCACTCTTTCATCTAATACTCTTGCACTACTTTCAATACTAGCCTCTTCAATAATAGCAACTCCAATAAAGCTATTTTTTCCATCTGTTGTACTTATTCCTATATTGCTACCCCTATAACTTATACCTATTACAGAATATCTATCTTTTGGCACTGTAACTTTTTTTATAACCGGTATTTGCCCCTTTGGATAAATTTCTAAAGGCAAATCTTTTAATCTAAGTATTAATTGACTACTTCCTATTCCCTTTGTTAGTACCCTAAGCTCATCCTTATCATGGTATACCTCTTTAACATTATCACTTTTAACATCTGCAACTCTATACTCCTCTCCAGACTTAACTATCTTTAAAGTTACCATATCTAAATCTGCATCTGATAAATGTCCATTTGTTCTAGAACAAAAAAATACAATATATGAACTCATCCCAGTCTCAGTTACATTTCCAGGCTGAAAAGCCACAATAGGCATATTAGATAACTCTTTTATCTTATTACTAGCTGCAAGTTCTGGAGTTGATATAGCATTGGCTCCTGATATATCACTTGCCTTAAGCCTCTCCATATACTGAATCCCTTTTTCTTTTGCAATTTGAGTATTGAATCTTTGCTGTACTTCAACCTTTTCCTCTTTTGCCTTACATCCAACTATACATAAAATAAATATTATAAATAAAATAAATAATCTCCTCTTTTTCAAAAAACTCACTCCTCTTTAGTTCTACTTAATCTCCTATTAGTTTTCCTTAGAAAATTTACCTTATTCACTTATAAATAGAATAAATCTTAAGTATACTTTGTATATTTGATATTAAGAGTATTTATAAGGAGGTATATCTTGAAAAAAGAATGGATTAAAGTATTTCAAGTTGCAGTTGTTTTTATAGGAACAGTTGTTGGTGCTGGTCTTGCTTCCGGAAAAGAAATAACACAATTTTTCACATCTTTTGGTATAGCAAGCTTTATATCTATAATTATTTGTGGATTATTTTATATTGCAATGGGGACTATAATTTCAAAAATAAGTATCAAATATAAACTAGAATCCTATGGAGATGTTATTCATAAAATTAGTCCAAACTTTTTTGGGAAAATTACAGGAGGTATAACAACAATTTATTTAATATCAAGTGCATCTATAATTCTTGCAGGTAGCGGAGCACTTATTAATCAATTTTTTGGAATTCCTAAAATAGTTGGTACTTTAATTATGATTGCAGTTTCTATATTCTTCTTACTTAGAGGTACAAATGGATTAATAGAGGTCAACTCTTTCATAGTCCCAACCTTGATATTTACGATATCAACTATTACAATACTTTATTTTATACTTTGTCGTGATGCTATAACATTTGAAAACATATTAAGCTTTACACCTAAAAAAGAAAGTGGACTTGCTGTATCAACAATTCTTTATGCAGGCTATAATATATTGTGTTGTTGTGGTGTTTTAGTACCATTAAGTACAAGTATAAAGAAGACTAAGACTATGTCTTTAGGTGTTGTATTTGGTGCATTAGGTCTTACATTACTTTGCCTAATGATAAATTTATTACTTATAATAAATCAACCCTACATTTACACTCTTGAAATACCGTTATTATTTGTAGCAAAACGATTTAGTACAATATTGCAAGCACTTCTTCTTATGGTTATACTTTTAGAAATGTTCTCAACAGAGGTTTCTGATGTATATTCTATAAGTAAAACATTAGAAAAAACCTTTAAGATAGGATTTAAAAAAGGGATACTATTAGTATTATTAATAGCATTCCCAATATCACAAATAGGCTTTGGTAATCTTATATCGACTTTATACCCATTATTTGGAATGTTAAGCTTAATTTTTATTTCTCAATGCTTAATATTCTATTTTAAAAATAGAAAAACATTAGATTCTTAATATTTTTCAAATAAATGACCATTTCTATATTAAATAAGAAATGGTCATTTACCTTATTGATTAAGTTCTGCTATTTTAGTAACTCCAACATATATTTCTGAAATTTTATACCATGTTTTATAATCTACTACTCCTGTTTTTGGTAATCCAAATATACCTTGGAATACCCTTACTTGCTCTGCCGTACTTTCTCCGTATATACCATCCTCAGCTACTTTAGGTATTAATGGATAATTTCTAGATATTCTATTTAGAAACTCTTGTGTTACCCTTACTGGTTCCCCTCTTGATCCAACTGTTAAGTCATATCCTGGATAAGATTGAGGACTTCCTTTAACAATTTCCGCTGTAGTAAGCTCAATATTACTTCCATAATAGCGAGTTAATATATCATATGGAGCTACCCCTTGATCTCCAAGCGCCTTACTCCCCCATTGACTAAGCCATTCTGGACAAATAACATTCTTTCCATCACAATATTGAGTTAAAAGCGGTTGCTTTCTTCCTATTCTTCTTACGTATGTTGAAAAAATTTCATCTACTATATCGCCTATATTTTCATATACATTACGTCCAAAATTAAATGCATGATCATAAGCTGTTGAATTAGTAATATCAAAATTCTTACCTTTTGATCTATACCATTCTGTGTAAATTCTATTTAGTGTAAATGATATAATACAAAATACATTAGCCCTTATTGTATTACTTGACCATGTTGAATATATTTCACTTGAAGCAACATTTTTAATATAGTCCTTATAAAGAACTCTATGATTTCTGCCCGGTGCATTAGGTCCACCCTCATGAACTATGATATATTCGGGTACAACAGGCTTTGGTAATACTACCCCACTAGTTGGTGGTGGTAGTGGCTTATCTACCTCTTCAGGAATCTTTCTCGGGAAATTACCATTAAGTCTATTCGGTGGTATATTTATAATTTCTGCTCTGCTTGCTCTAGCTGTAGGTATCTCTGATAAATTACATTTTTGATAAGCTGTTTCTCTAGGGAATATCTGACATCCATTGACTATGAACGGTTGAAATCCTTCTCTTTCAATTGTTATATTGCACAAACCATATGGCAGGCCCCCATTAGGTTGCTGTGAATTCTCAAATGGAGGTGCATCTAATTCTATAGTTTGTGTAAGACCAGATGAATCCGTAACTAATTCTACCTGAGTTGATGTACCGAAATTTGGAGTTACAGTTGCTTTGCATCCTTCTACGGGGATATAATCATCCCCACTAAAACACTGAATTTTTAAACTTCCTTTATCAGCCATAAAATGCTCCTTACTATTTCTTTTATAAATAATTTATGCCTTTTCATCTTCATTGGTGAAATCATTTGGTTTCCTTATAAATAAATTTCCTACATAAAATTCATCATATATATCGCTTCTATAACTCCTACTTCTAATATTATTAAATACACCCTGCATATCAATAGTTCCATAGCCCCATTCACGATTTGGATATACATCTCCTTCTCTCTTTCCAGCTCCCCTTGTTAAGTATGTCTTCATCTTTACAGAGTACATAGTTGGATCATTTCTATCTACTATTCCCCATTGAAGCAATTGTGCACAACATCCAGCAACAACCCCTCCTGCGATAGATGACCCAGATGCAACCTTAGTACCTCCGCCTGGTGATAGTACTACTGCATTTATTCCTCCTGCTGCTATATCTGGCTTTATTCTTCCATCCCTAGTATATCCTCTCCCCGATTTTCCCACTGTAGCATTATTATTTTGATTATAATATGCAACAGATATAGCCCTACGTGCTGTTGATGGAAGTGTTAGTGTAGTATATTGATTTGAGTTTAAAAATCTTGTACCTTCTTGAAGTAAATCCTTTTGAGGTATCCAAGAATAACATCTTCCATCAACTATATAATCTCCTGTCAATTTAAATTGCCATATTCCTTCTCTTAAGTTTTCTGCTTTTATTATTATTAACTCATCCCCTGTTTGCTCTTCTGGAATTGAATACTGTATAAACATCCTTGTCCCCTCAAAAACAAACTTTATTTCCTCAGTCTGATTCAACTTTGCTGGTATCTTTTCTATAATTTCTCCAGAAGGTGATACTATCGATAAAGATACTTTATCAGGACTATTTATCCATATCTCAAAATATAATTCTGTTTGATTAGGAGCTACCCTAAGCTCCATTGTAGCTGTATCTCCTGTTGCTGTTATAGTGGATACAGTATGTGTATCTGCATCTCCTTGATTCCCTGTTGTTGTAACTACAACAAGTCCTCTTCGCTTAGATATATCATCTATATACCTCTCTACAATAGAAGTTCCATCATGAGATCCTATATTAGTTCCAACTGGAATATATATTACAACAGGCATATTTCTACTTCTAGCTTCATTTAATATATATCTTATTGCTAATATCATATCCGTATTTTCATATCTTCCAACCCCTGGTGTAGTTACCCCAAAATTCCTTAAATATGCTTGTGATGCTTCCTTCAATTTTACTATTACAAAACTACAGTCTGGTGCTGCACCTACAAGTTCAGGATTCTTTCCTCTTGCCCCAGCAAGTCCTGCTACCATAGTTCCATGTCCTATTTCATCCCTACTTTTAACAATAGAGTACGGATCTCCTCCACCTAGTCCCACACTTATTGCATTATTAATCTGTTCTTCTGAATATACTATTCCATATTGAGCAAAGCTTTCTGTAACTCCATCTATAATACTTTGATCCCATAATGATAATATTCTCGTTTTATTATCTTCTCTAGTAAATTCTGTATTCATATAATCAATCCCAGTATCGAGTATGCCCACTAATATACCTCTCCCATTTAATCCGAGATAAGGATTTCTGTGAAAAATTGGTGCATTTGATGCATATACTGGAGATATATCATTAAGTGTGTAAACCGGTGATTGTTCTACAAATACAATCTCTGGTACTTCAGACGTTATTTTGTCTATCTCATTATCAGGTGCCGTTATTACTGCAAAATTTTCGTCTAATATTATTACTTTCGCATTTGGATATGCATCTATTGCTTTCTGAATATCGCCTGCATATTCAATTATTTTCCGCCTTATCTCTTGCCTATTTAGATCTTCAAGACCTCTTTCAACTCTAGGTAAACCTACTTCATTCCTCAATATCTCAAGTGCATTATATGCGCATACGGTTCCATATCCCCATAAAGGATTAGGATAGGTTACACTTGGTCTATCTCTTTTCGCTCCTCTAACTAGATAATTCTTTAACCGTTCCCCATATAGGAATTTATCATTATCTTTTACTATTCCCCATTGCATAAATAATGCAGCTATACCCGTGACATGAGGTGCTGCCATAGAAGTCCCTGTTTTAGCATCAAAATTATTATAAGGAACAGATGAGATTATCCCTTCCCCAGGGGCTATAAGTTCTGGTTTTGTATATGCTGGATCTCCAATTGCTCCTCTTCCACTAAAACTCGATATAGTATTAGTTATATAATTATAACTTCCAACTGATATGACATTACTAACTGTTGCTGGTATTCCTAATGTATTAAAAAGTGTTGGTCTTAAAAACTTTGTATTTTTATTAAGACCTTCTGATACAGGCATCCATATATCATAATTTCCTCTATACTCATTCAAAACATTTAAACTTATTTTCCACTCACCTGCAATAAGATATTCTCCCCCTGAAATGAATGCTATAACTACTTCTCCAAGTAAATCAAAAGGTTTAGGACCAGACATATAAAATACAATTCTATCTCCATCTAAATTAATTTCATTTAATCCTTGACCTATTTTCATTGCTCCACTTACTCTACCTGTTGGGTTTGTTATTTGAACATTTATCGCTGATAAAATATCATGGTATAAAGCTAATTCTACAGATGGCTCATCATCTGCAATATTTATTGATATTGTTTGCTCACCTCTAAGTTCTCCTCCAACATGATGTGAGGCATCACCCTCATTACCTGCTGCTATAATTATAGTTATTCTTTCCAAATCACAGACTGTACTTATATATTTTTCTAATAATGATTGACCATTATGTGCACCATCATTAGTGCTTAAACTTATATTTACAGCTAAAGGCATTTTAAGTTCCTTGCTTCTATCAACCAAAAACTTAAGTCCTCTTAATATTTGAGTACTAAGAGCGAACCTTCCTCGATTTGCTTTTACCATCATTATAGAACTCTTAGGTGCCACCCCATAATTAGCTACTGGAATTCGCCCCCCAGCACACGCTATTCCCGCAACATGAGTTCCATGCTCTGCTAAATCAATTGATGGAACTATACTAGATGGATCTTCATTTAATATAGCATCATTTATTGTTGCCTTATTATATATAACTCCACCTAAACTTAAATCATAAATATACTCTATTCTTGTAGTACCATCAGTATTTCTAAATGCAGGATGCATATAATCTATTCCAGTATCTATAAATCCTACAACAACACCTTCTCCATCTACACTGTAACTGGACTGCGCTTCTGGTATACAAGCTGCTCTATTGCTGTTTATATCCGAAAAATATAAAGCTTTAGGTAATTCTATATATTGTATTTCATCTAAATCTTCTAATTGAGCTACTTTATCCACAGATATGGTCACTATTCCATACCCATATCCCAAGCTCTCATATTTTCCACCTATACCATTCACAATTTGTGATATTCTATCCACACTTTCTCCACTTATTATTATAACTTCTATCGCATTTTCTCCATTAATCATATTCCCTTTAAATAAATTCAGTTTATTAATTGTATCCCTTCCTAATGCTCTATATAGTTTAAAGTAAGTATCTAACTTATTCTCCACCTCTAATTCACCTCGAGATTATTCTTATCATATACTTATTGTATGAAAGTATATAACTTTTGATAAAGGTGCTGCAAAAACATATATAAATAAAAAGAAAGTACATCTATGGATGTACTTTCTTTTTATTTATAACTTAATTTCTACTCTATCTAATTTTGCTATTACCTTCATATTTCTAACTTCAACAGTCTCAGTCATAGCACTTCCTCTGTTACTCATAAGCAATACTTTAGAATTATCTAGTCTTCTAACTTCCCTTATCTTAGTTTCTCCCTTGTAATTAACTAAGTAAAAACCATTTTGATTAAGTTCAGTAACTAAGTGTCCAAATACTAAATCTCCTTTTAGCATTCTAAAGCCACTCATTTCATCATCAGAAACTTCTAAATATATTACCTTATCTTGAGGATAACCTTCAACCTTATTTGAATGTATAGGCAATTCTTTATGTCCCTTAACATTTTTTAATTCATAATCATATATAGGAACATTCTTTAAAACTGAAGAAAAAGCATTTTCCCAAACTTCATTTGATTTATTATCTTTTTTAAAGCTAGGTTTAGATTCTTTAGCTACTCTCTTTTCTTCCATTAAATCTTCATCAGTAACTACCATATTAATATCATTTAAATCAGTATTTAAAACCTTTGAAGCTTTATTTATAAAACTTTCTTGAGCAACTTTTCTTCCCATTTCAACTTCATTTATATACTTTTCAGAAACACCAAGCTTCTTAGCTAATGCTTTTTGAGGTATATTAGCTTTAAGTCTAGCTTCCTTAATTCTATCTCCAACTCTACTCAAGACTATTACTCTCCTTTTTGCTGTTTTCTATACCATTCTCTCTCTTCTAAAAGATGTGTAATTAGGTACTTAAATGACCAATTACGTGATACAGGTGTTACTACTGCTAGTACTCCATCCTTTACAGCTCTTCTTATTTTCTTTATTAAAATTTGAACTTCACCATCTGAGAATCCATTAAATAATATTACCTTCTCTTCTGGCATTTCAACTATTTCAATAACTTCTTCATTAACAACGCCTGAAGCTATTTCATGAACTTTAAGTTCTACCATTTCTGGTTTTATTTCAATAACTTTTGCTAATAATCTTAATGAATTTATTTCATTTTTTGATAAGCCATGTACTAATAATGATTTATTATTATTCATTTAGCCCACCTCTTACTCTTCTATTACTTTAGGTTCTTTTGCTGAATAATCTCCAAGGTCTACAGTAACCTTTTTAATTCTTTGGTCTTCGTATGGTCTATCTCCACGATCTCTTGGCTCTTTAACTATTTCATCAGCAACTTCCATTCCTTCTGTAACCTTACCAAATGAAGCATATTGTCCATCTAAGTGTGGTGCATCTGCAACCATTATAAAGAATTGGCTGCCAGCTGAATCTGGATGCATTGCTCTAGCCATTGATAAAACACCTTTAGTGTGCTTTAAGTCATTTTTAAATCCGTTTCTTGAGAATTCTCCCTTTATTGAGTATCCTGGTCCACCAGTTCCTGTTCCTTCTGGGCATCCTCCTTGGATCATGAATCCTGGAATTACTCTATGGAATATTAAATCATCATAGAATCCCATATTTATTAAATGTATAAAGTTATCAACTGTAGTTGGAGCTATTTCTGGGTATAATTCTGCTTTTATAACTCCTCCGTTTTCCATTTCTATTGTTACTATTGGATTTTTCATATAAATTCTCCTTTCAAAACTAAAACCTATTAACTATTATTATCCAAAAAATTCATATAAATTCATATACTTCTTAAGATAATATTTTGTTCTATATAATGAAATTATATCTCATTTATACCTATTAAACAATTACTATAGCCTATAGTATATTTTCATTAAAGAATTTAAATAAAACATACATTAAATAATCTTTTATATTTAATTTAAACTCTTTCCAGCATTCTTTCTTCCTTTAATCACTTCAATAAGCGCTGGTAAAATTGATATTAAAATTATAGCTATTATAACAAGTGAGAAATTATTTGCAACAAATGGTATATTCCCAAAAAAGAATCCTAATAAAGATGCTGTTACTACCCAAAGTAGTCCTCCAATTGCATTGAAAGTTATAAATTGCTTATAATGCATTGACCCTATCCCTGCTACAAAAGGTGCAAATGTACGAACTATTGGAATAAATCTAGCTATTACAATAGTTTTTCCGCCATATTTATCATAATAAGCATTTGTTTTATCTATGTACTCTTTTTTTATAAACCTTGAATCTCCACGATTTAATATCTTCTGCCCTAGATATTTTCCTATATTATAATTTATAGTATCTCCAAGTATTGCAGCTACTGATAAAGAAATTAATAGTATCCAAATATTAAGTGATCCTATTGCTGCAAAGGCTGCTGCCGCAAATACTAATGAATCACCTGGTAAAAATGGTGTTACAACTAATCCTGTTTCACATAAAATTATGAAAAATAATATAACATATACTAGTGTTCCATAATTATTAATTAATACTCCTAAGTACTTATCTAAGTGTAATACTATGTCTATTAGTCCACTTATTAAGTTCATCTTATCACTCCCTAAGCTAATTTTGCTCTAAGTTTTTATCGATTTTTTGTTTTCATAATTATTATAAAGGTATTATGTTAATTATTGATTAAGTAATTATAATATTAATAGATTCTTATAAAATTTATTAATTCTATAAAATTAAAAAGACCACTATCTTAATATCAAAAAGATAGTGGCCTCTTATGGATTTTAATTAATATACTCATTCTATTACTCCATTTGTTAATTTAGGAAAGTAGTTCCCATTACAACTCTTGAAAAATCATTGTAGTTTGTTAAGTTCTTAACATTTATAGCATTAAAAATTGCTTCTCTTCCATTTTGATTTATTAATTCACTGAATAGGCATGTTAAGAATGTGCTTGGTATTCTGTCTAGTCCCTCAAAGTCTAAAACAACTTCATCATTTAAGTTCTGTTTTATTTGTTCTCTTAGTACTATAGCATCTTCAACAGCAAAATTTTCTCCTAAAAATTCTCTAACATTAATCATCATTACAATCACCTCATAAATTTATTTTTATCTTTATTAGTTTTCTTTTTTCAAATTTTCTGACAATTCTGTCTACATCTATAATATACCAACTTCCTATTTCTTTGTCAACTATTTAACAAAGTTTTTTTGAATTTTTTATCTTCTTAATTTAATATATTCAAAATTTCTAATATGGTTACTGTTTTTAGTATTAAATTTAATAAACCGCATGTATATAAAATACATGCGGTTTATTATAAATATTATTTCCTATATACCAAGTAATTTTTTACTAAGTTCTGTTACATCATCTCTTCCACAAGAATTATAAAATTCAACTGTTCCCTTTTCATCACTATCATTTATAAGATCAGCTTCTCTAAGCCTTCTCCTAAGTTCTCTTACAGTACCTTCTCCACCATCAATTATAGGAATATCCTTTCCTACCACTTCTGATAGACTCTCTATTATAAATGGATAATGGGTACAACCAAGGACTATAGCTGCTATATCTTTATCTTTATATTCCTTAAATTTATCTTTAAGATAATATTTAAGTTCTTCGCTATCTAAATCTCCATTTTCAATAAATTCTACTAATCCATCACAAGGCATTGGAGTTATAGTAGCATATTCTCCATAACTATCCATAAGCCTCTTGAATTTATTATGTGTTAATGTAAATGGAGTAGCCATTATTATAACATCTCCATCTCTATGTAATTCAACGGCTGGCTTAACTGCTGGCTCTATACCTACTATAGGAACATCTTTGTAGACCCTTCTAAGTTCTGCAACTGCTGCACTTGTTGCTGTATTGCAAGCTACTGCTATAGCTTTAGCTCCCTTATTTAATAAAAATTCAACTGCCTCAAATGTTAAATCTCTAACTTCCTTCATTTCTTTAACTCCATAAGGAGCATTTTTTGAGTCTCCAAAATATATGTAATTTTCATTAGGCATAAGTTTTAATGCTTCTCTCATCACGCTTAGCCCACCAACTCCTGAATCAAAAAAACCTATTGGTAATTGTTTCTTATTCAAAGCCTAATCACTCCACTCTTTTTCGTTTAAATTTATATACTACATATTCTATAACTTTAACTAAAATAAATCTAGATTTACTTAGTTTATTTATTTCAAATATAAAATATAATTTTTTATTAAGTTTATTGACTGACGAGATATATTGTAGTAAAATCTTTCTAAGATTTGGATTATACGAACATTTAATGAAATGTTCACAATTTCATTCGACCCTACATTAAGAAAGGATGTGAAGCTATTCTAGATATAAATTAATAGAAAGTATCTAGAATTATACTATTATGATTGAAAATTTAATTTACACTATACCAAGCGATAAACATACTAAAAATGATATTATCGAGATTATGTCTAAGAATCCTCAAATTAAATTTGTTTCTTTAGTCGGAATAGATTTATCAGGGAATGATACTGACGAAAAAATTCCTATGACCTTATTCTTAGATGATATCGACTCTTTCTTAAATGGCGTTGCTGTTCAAACTGACGGTTCTTCCGTTGTCCTTCCTGGAATTGCCACTCTTAATAACGCTAAAGTTGATATGATTGCAGACCTAGACTGTAATTGGTTCGTTGACTACAACTACGATAACGTAAACCCAATAACTAACAGACCTGTTGGTACTCTTAAAATCCCTTGTTTTTTATATCACGACAACAAACCTGTTGATTCAAGATATATCTTAAAATCATCCATTGAAACTTTCAAAAAATCTCTTTGGGAAGCATTTGATAAAAATCCTAGATTATTAGATACATACAATATAACTAAAGATGATGTAGAAGAAATTGTTCTTACTTCAGCTACTGAGTTAGAATTCTGGGTAAAGACACCAAATGATATAGCTCAAATAGAAGAATTATCAACTTCTCAAGTTTTAAGAGAGCAATACTGGACAAGAACAAAAGGTAATGTTAGAACAGCTTTAGAACAAACATTAGATTTAATGGATAAGTACGGATTTGAGCCAGAAATGGGTCATAAAGAAGTTGGTGGCGTTAGAGCCCAATTAGAAAGTTCAGGAAAATTCAATCATATAATGGAACAGTTAGAGGTTGACTGGAAATTCTCTTCAGCATTACAAGCTGCTGATAATGAATTATTTGTTAGAATATTAATCCAAGAAACATTCAGAAGAAACGGACTTGATGTAACATTCATGGCTAAACCAATAGATGGAGTTGCTGGATCTGGTATGCACACTCACCTAGGAGTTAGTGCTAAGTTAAAGAACGGAAGTAGAATTAACTTATTCCACGTTGGAAAAGAGCACTTCTTAAGTGAAATAGGATATGGAGCTGTAATGGGAGTACTTAAAAATTATGAAGTAATGAATCCATTTATTTCTTCAACTAATAATTCACTTAAAAGATTAAAACCTGGATTTGAGGCACCTATATGTACTGTTACATCCTTAGGATTAGCACCTGATAATCCTTCAAGAAATAGAACAATACTTATAGGATTAATAAGAGATCTTGATAAGCCTATGGCTACTAGATTTGAACTTAGATCACCAAATCCTCATACAAATACATATCTTGCTATAGCAGTTTCTTATACAGCTATGCTTGATGGTATATTATACGCTGCAAATTCTAATAAATCAAAAGATGATCTATTAAAAGAGTTATCAAAAAAACCTGGTGAAGATGCTGATTACCTAGAAAAGGGAAGAGCTTATAGAACTGAAGAAGATGTATTTGAAGATTTCACTGAAGAAGAAAGAAGCGAATACTTTGGAAAAGCTCCAGCAACTGTATTTGAGAATTTAGCTCAACTTGAAGCTAATCCAGAAAAGGTTGATGTATTAAAGAAAAATCCAGTATTTACTGACCAAATAATAGAAAGCTTTAAAATAGCAGCACTAAGTAGATGGGCTACTGAAATAGAACATAGAGTAATAACTAACTATATGAAAGAAATAAGATCTAGTAGAATTCTTCATGCCCCTGAAAAGGCTCTTGATTTAGATATTTCAAGATGGACAGAAATAAATAAGCTAAGACATACTTTACTTAAAGATACTTATAATAGTAAATCATTATTCACTAGCACTAAGGATGCATTTAAAAATAATGATTATGAATTAGCTTCAAGCTTATACTTACAAATTGAAGATTCTATGAGTGAATTAAGAGAACTTTATTCATCATATGAAAAGAATTTATTAGACTTATAAAATTAAATAAAAAAAGACTAGATCAAATATCTAGTCTTTTTATCTTTATATTAATTTTTATATTAATTCTGATACATACTAGCTGAATAGTCTTTGCCATGTCTAAAAGGATTATTATTTACTATCTCTTCAGCCTCTTTAAAATCTCTAGCCTTAAAAACTATAGTCCATCCATTTTTATCATACTTACCTGCACACATTAAGTATTTTTTTGAACTTCCAAAGTTTCCTTGTCTATCGATAATTAAGCTATTGCTTTCACCTATATTTTTATAGTTTAATTTTACAAAAACGCCTGAATCTGATTTCATAAATAACACTCCTTCTGTACGAACATACGTTTGATTACATTTTATCGAACGCAAGTTCGTATGTCAACATATTTTTCTCTTATGTTAACAATATATGTACCCATTTTCTAAATATTCCTAATTATTTTTTCACTTTTATAAATTTACTTAATTTACAAGAAAAGAGAGTTCATTGCCCCTAAATACTCATAGTATTTAAAACTATGAACATAACAATAAACTCTCTCATATTAAAATAGGTGTAATTTTATTTATATAATTCTGCTTTAGATTTCAGCTATATTAAATACCTCTAGATTGCTCTCATTTTCAAAATGCTTCTTCTTAACATCTATAATAGCCTTTAGTGTATCAAGGGCTGTTATAACCCCAATATTTCTCTCTACAGCAGCTCTTCTTATTAAGAATCCATCTCTCTTTGAATCATTTCCTTTAGTTGGAGTGTTGATTACTAAATCTACTTCCTTATTCTTAACAACATCTAATATATTTGGTTTTTCTTCATTTAACTTTCTTACTTCTTCTACATCAACTCCATGCTCTCTTAAAAGCTTACAAGTTCCTTCTGTTGATACAAATTTATATCCAAGTTTTGAAAGTTCTACTGCCATTTTTAAGAACTCATCTTTGTCATGATTTTTAATTGTTGCAAGTATCTTTCCTTTTTCCATTCCTGGGAACATACTAGCTCCAACAAATCCTTTGTATAAAGCTTCTTCTATGTTTCTACCTATTCCTAATACTTCTCCTGTAGATTTCATTTCTGGCCCTAATGATACCTCTACATTTGGAAGCTTTTGAGTTGAGAATACTGGAACCTTTACTGATACTAATTCTGGTTCTTTATAAACATCTACTCCATAACCTAAATCTTTAATCTTATATCCAAGCATCGCCTTAGTTGCAAGATCTACTATTGGTACTCCAGATACCTTGCTTATATATGGTACTGTTCTTGATGCTCTTGGATTAACTTCTATTACATATAACTGCCCTTCAAATTCGATAAACTGTATGTTTATCATTCCTTTTATTCCTATTGCTAAAGCGAGCTTCTTAGTATATTCTAATACTTTCCCCTTAATCTCATCACTTATATTTTGACTTGGGTACATAGTAACACTATCCCCTGAGTGTACTCCTGCCCTTTCTAAATGCTCCATTATTCCTGGTATTAATATATCTTCTCCGTCTGATATTGCATCTACTTCAATTTCTCTACCCATTAAATACTTATCTATTAATATAGGATTTTTTGTATCTTTTATAAATGCATTCTTAAGATAATATGTTAATTCCTCTTCGTCATGAGTTATTTCCATCCCTTGACCACCAAGTACATATGAGGGTCTAACAAGTACTGGGAATCCAAGTCTTCTAGCTTCTTCTAATCCTTCTTCTAATGACCATACACCTTTACCCTTAGGTCTTGAAACTCCAAGTTCTTCTAATAATTCATCGAACTTTTCTCTATCTTCAGCCATATCTATTTGATCTGCTGTAGTTCCAAGAGCTGGTATATCTTTTTCCTTTAAGAAATTAGCAAGCTTTATTGCTGTTTGACCACCAAATTGAAGTATTACTCCATCTGGGTTTTCTTTCTCTACTATATTAAGTACATCTTCTTCTGTTAATGGTTCAAAGTATAGCTTATCTGATATATCAAAATCTGTACTTACTGTCTCTGGGTTGTTATTAACTATTATAGTCTCTATTCCCATGTTTTTAAGTGATTTTACACAATGTACAGATGCATAGTCAAATTCAACACCTTGTCCTATTCTTATTGGACCTGAACCTATAACTATTACTTTCTTCTTATCTTTATTTACTGTAACTTCATCATATTGCTCATAAGTTGAGTAATAATACGGTGATAAGGCTTCAAATTCTCCTGCACAAGTATCAACCATCTTATATGACGGTCTAATATTCCATATATCTCTTAATCTATAGATATCTTCAGGACTAACTTCTAAGAAATCTGCAATTGCCTTATCTGAGAATCCCTTTTTCTTTAAGTTTAATAACCATTCTTTATCTAAATTTTCTATGTGGCTTAACTTTAGCCTTTGTTCTTCATTTACTATCCATTTTATTTTATCTACAAAGAATCTATCTATTCCAGTTATTTGAGATACCATATCAACTCTATAGTCTCTTCTAAGCATTTCTGCAAGTGCAAAGATTCTTTCATCATCAGGAGTTACTACTCTCTCTTTTAATTCTTGCATGCTTAAATCTCTAAACTTTTTAAAGTCTAATGAGTATCTTCCTATTTCTAAACTTCTTATCCCTTTTAAGAATGCTTGCTCAAAGTTAGCTCCTATAGCCATTATTTCTCCAGTTGCCATCATCTTTGTTCCAAGTGCTCTATCTGCGCTGAAGAATTTATCAAAAGGCCACTTTGGTATTTTACATACAACATAATCAAGTGTTGGCTCAAAACATGCATATGTTTTTTGTGTAACTGCATTTTTGATTTCATCTAATCCATATCCAAGTGCTATCTTTGCTGCAAGTTTTGCTATGGGATATCCTGTTGCCTTTGATGCTAAGGCTGATGATCTTGAAACTCTTGGGTTTATTTCTATTACTGCATATTCAAAGCTTTCTGGGTGAAGAGCAAATTGTACATTACATCCACCTTCAATTCCTACAGCATTTATTATGTTTATTGATGCTGTTCTAAGCATTTGATATTCTTTATCTGATAATGTTTGAGATGGTGCAACAACTATACTATCTCCTGTATGTATTCCAACTGGGTCTATGTTTTCCATATTACATACTGTTATGCAGTTTCCGTATGAATCTCTCATTACTTCATACTCAACTTCTCTCCAACCCTTAACTGATTTCTCTAAAAGAACCTGTCCTATAGTACTTAACTGTAACCCTGACTCTAATATCTCTCTTAATTCTTCTTCAGTTTCAGCGATACCTCCACCAGTTCCTCCTAGGGTATACGCAGGTCTTACTATAACTGGATATCCTATTTTATTTGCAAAAGCCATTCCAGCTTCTAAATCAGTTATTATATCACTTTGTATAACTGGTTCATTGATTCTATTCATCATATTTCTAAATAGTTCTCTATCTTCACCCTCTTTTATAGATTCGATAGATGTACCTATTACTTTTACATTATATTTATCTAAAATTCCAGCATCATAAAGCTCTACTGCTAAATTCAGACCTGTTTGTCCACCCATTCCTGCAAGTAAGCTATCTGGTCTTTCCTTCTCTATTACTTTTTCAACAAACTCTAAAGTTAATGGCTCTAAGTAAACTTTATCTGCTACTTCTTTATCTGTCATTATAGTTGCAGGATTTGAGTTTATTAATACAACTTCCATCCCTTCTTCTTTTAAAGCCTGACAAGCTTGAGTTCCTGAATAATCAAACTCAGCAGCTTGACCTATTATAATTGGACCTGAACCTATAACTAATACTCTTTTTATATCTTTATTTAATGGCATAACTTTAAACCTCCCAATAATCTTATAGTGCGTAATTTAAGAATCTATCAAATATATATTCAGAATCCTTTGGACCTGCTGATGCTTCTGGATGGAATTGAACTGAATATATTGGCATTGTTTTATGCTTTAATCCTTCAATCGTTCCATCATTGATGTTTATATGAGTCGCCTCTACATCTTCTGGCATACTATCTACAACATATCCGTGATTCTGTGAGGTTATGTGTACTTTTCCTGTTTCTAAATCTTTTACTGGATGGTTTCCACCTCTATGTCCAAATTTTAATTTAGTTGTGTTTCCACCTAAGCTTAATGCTAAAAGTTGATGCCCTAGACATATTCCAACTATAGGTTTCTTTCCTATTATATTTTTTATTGTTTGTATTTCATATTCTAAATCTTGAGGATCCCCAGGACCATTTGATACAAATACTAGATCCGGATTTACATTAAGTATTTCTTCCGCTGATGCACCTGATGGGAATACTGTAAGTTTGCATCCTCTCTTTCTGAAGCATCTTATTATATTTTGCTTTATTCCATAATCTATTATTGCTACATGCTTGCCTTCTCCTGGAATCTCATACTTTTCTTTTGTAGTAACTATATGTACTGCCTCTTTGTTTGAAAAGCTATTTAATTTTTCATTAACATCGTCTAAATTTGAATCATCTAAAACAATTATTCCCTTCATTGTTCCATTGTTTCTTAATACTTTTGTTAGTGCTCTTGTATCTATTCCCTCAAGCCCTATTATTTTATTTTGTTTTAAATAATCATCTAAAGTTAATTCGCATCTAAAGTTATTTGGCATATTGCATTTTTCCCTAACTATAAACCCTTTAACCTGTGGCTTACTTGACTCTACATCCTCTAAATTAACTCCGTAATTTCCTATTAAAGGATATGTCATTGTAACTATTTGACCATAATATGATGGATCAGTTAAAACCTCTTGATATCCAGTCATACCTGTAGTAAAAACTACTTCTCCTACATTTTCTTTTAAATATCCAAATGGATTTCCTTCAAAGACCATACCATTTTCTAATATAAGCTTTGCTTTCATGCTTAGCCCTCCTCTAAACTATTAGTTAGCTGCTAAAAATACACTTTAAAAGATAAACCTCAATAATTTTTTATAAAAAAAAGGACAATAAAGAGACTACAACATTTTAAATTGCTATCCTTATTATCCTCGTATGTTCATCGTTATTTAAATTTATCTTTAAAGACAAAGCTATGATATTCATATTTCTCAATAACATAGTTGCATACTCCTTTCTGGCCTCACAGGACCAATTTAAAGTGTACCTTAACTTCAAATTTATTCTTTTTTCTTATTTTAATTTATGACGATTTCCATGTCAAGGAATTTATTTAAATTACCTTCAATTACATATACTTGTTAAAATAGATGTGAATATTGTTTAAAAAGTTATTAAATACTATTTACAACAGTTTTATATAATAGTATAATTTCCTTAACAACTAAAATATGGTAATATATTACATGAAAACATTAAAGGGGGAAATACATGTTACAGGTAAAAAATTTAACTAAGACATTTAAGAAAAATACCGTTGTTAACGATATTACTTTCACTGTAAATCCTGGTGAAATAGTTGGACTTTTAGGTGAAAATGGTGCTGGTAAAACTACTACTCTCAGAATGATCTCTACAATGCTAAAAATTACTTCTGGCGAAGCTATAGTAAATAACTATTCAGCTTCTATAGATCCTGTTAAAGTACGAAATGAGATTGGTATTCTTTTTGGAGGAGATGTTGGTCTTTATGATAGATTAACAGCAAGAGAAAACATACGATACTTTGCAAATCTTTATGGCATAGACAATAAAGAGGCCGATAAAAGAATCGATGAATTATCTAAAAGATTTCAAATGGATGAATATATCGATAAAAGAGTATCAAAATTTTCAAGGGGTATGAAGCAGAAGGTATCTATTGCACGTTCAATAGTACATAGCCCAAGTGTTATGCTATTTGATGAGCCATCTACAGGACTTGATGTTACTGCTGCAAGAACAATTCAGGAATTTATACTTAGCTGTAAAGAAGAAGGTAAAACTATTCTCTTCTCTAGCCATTCTATGGCAGAAGTTGAAAAGCTTTGTGACAGGGTTGTTATTATAAATAAAGGTAAGCTTATAGAAAATTGCTCAATAAATACTCTTAAAACAAAATATAATAATGATAATTTAGAAGATGTTTTTGTATCTTTAATTGGAGGTAATAGCCATGAGTAATTTTATGATCGTTTTGAAGAAAGAACTTAAAGATATATTCCGTGATAGAAAAACTATTTTATTCTCTATATTACTTCCAATATTAGTTTTTCCAATAATATTTAACGTTATGTTTAAAGGCATGGAAAGTACAGCAAAAAAGGCAACAGAAAATATAAATATATGTCTTAAAGGTGATGTAAACTCTAGTGCAGCAAACTTACTTAAATCTCAAAAAAATATAAGTATAAAAAATGTTGATGATCCTACAGAAGCTCTACAAAATGGAGACATTCAACTTATTGTATCTATTCCAGATAATTTCGATGAAAGAGTTAATAAAGGTGAATTACTAAAAATCCCTATATCAATTGATGAGAATTCTAATAATTCAGCTATTGCCTCAAATGTAGTCCAAGAATTATTAGGAGGCTTATCAGATAAAATAGTTACTGATAAATTAAAAGCAAAAGGAATCGATAAGGCATCACTTACACCATTTTCATTAGATGTTAAATCTGGATTAAGTGATAGTACTGGAAATGGTGCAACTAATGGATTCTTAGGAATGATTCCATCATTAATAGTAATACTTATGATCTCACCAACCCTTGCAATAGCTGCAGATTTAGGTGCTGGAGAGAAAGAAAGAAATACCTTAGAGCCATTACTTTCAACTTCATGTAATAGAAGTGCTCTTTTATGGGGTAAAGTAGTTGCAATGAGTATAGTATCTGCTTTAGCACTTGTATTAAGCTTAGGTTCCATGTACTTTGCTATGCAAAATATACCTGGACTTGAAGAAGGCTTCTCACTAGGATTAAATGCAACAAGTATAACTCTTATCCTATTAATATCATTCTTATTATTGATTGCAATTTGTTCATTAGAAACTTGTGTTAGCTTATATGCTAAATCAGTTAAAGAGGCTGGAACTTATTTATCAGGACTTATTATGCCATTTATGATTCTTTCATATGTTCCTGTATTCATGGATGCAAAAAATACATCTATGCTTATATTTAATATTCCAGTTGCAAATTCAGTTGCTCTCATGAAAGAAGTTATGGTAGGAGTTTATAATCCAACTCATATAGGAATAGTAGTTGGATGGCATATAATTTATGTAGTTGCTGCTGTATTATTTGCTAAGTATATGTTCTCAAGAGAGGAAGTTATATTTAGAGCTTAAATATTTTAAAGAAGGTTATTAAAAATAACCTTCTTTTTTTATAATTTTCATAATAAAATCTTCTTTTTACTCAAATAATATAATTAATAAAATTAATTGTATTAATGAATTTTATTTGAAATTTATGAACTTTAATGATATAATCACAACTAGCAACTTTAATTCAACAATTAAGTTGTTAGTTGTCGAAAAGGGGGCTTTTTTGTGATAGAGATAAAAAACGTATCAAAGAAATTAGGCAATAGAATGATATTAGATGATATTTCACTTTCAATAGAAAGTGGTAGTTTGGTTGTTTTAATAGGATCAAGTGGTTGTGGAAAGACTACAACACTTAAACTTATAAATAAATTAATTACACCAACTTCTGGTGAAATCTTTATTGATGGCAAACCACTATCTAAAGAAAATACTATAGATCTTAGAAGAAGAATTGGTTATGTAATACAAAATACTGGATTATTTCCGCATTTAACTATAAAAGAAAATATAGAGCTTATTCCAAAACTTAAAAAGGAAAAGTCTATTAAAGATATTGAGGAAACTACAGTAAAACTTTTAAACATGGTAGGACTTGATCCTGATACTTATTTAAATAAGTATCCATCAGAACTAAGTGGAGGGCAGCAACAAAGAATTGGGGTTGCAAGAGCATTTGCTACTGATGCAGAGATTATTCTTATGGATGAGCCTTTTAGCGCACTAGATCCAATAACTCGTACTTCTCTTCAAGAAGAATTATTTTCTCTTCATGAAGAATTAAAGAAAACAATAATATTTGTTACTCACGATATGGATGAAGCACTAAAAATAGCTGATAAGATTTGTATCATGGAAAATGGAAAAGTAGCTCAGTATGATACACCTGAGAATATACTTAGGAATCCTGCTAATGATTTTATTAGAGATTTCATTGGCTCTGATAGAGTTTGGAACAATCCAGAATTTATTAAAGCTGATGATATTATGATTAAAAATCCAGTTGCAGTTAAGGGAGCGAGGACTATCCTTCAAGGCATAGAAATAATGAGAAGTAGTAAAGTTGATAGTCTCTTAGTTGTTGATAAAGATCATATATTAAAAGGAATAGTTACAGTAAAAGATATTAAATCTACTCATGATAAATCTACACATTTAGAAAAAATTATGAGCAAAGAACCTCTTACTGTAAATGAAAATGATAATTTAGTAGATATTTTAGCTAAGATGAATGAACATTCAGTTGGATATGTTCCAGTTACTAATTCATCTAACAAATTAGTTGGATTGATAACTAGAAGTAGTTTACTTTCAATCTTAAGTGAACAATTCCTTGATATGGAGGTGAGTGTTCTTGGATAGTTTCTTTCAATTTATAATTTCACAAAAGAATCAAATACTTGATCTTTTAGTTCAACACATCTCATTAACACTTACTGCTATATTAATTGCTATATTAGTTGGTGTTCCACTTGGAATAATAGTATCTAGAGTGTCATTTCTTAGAAAGCCTATAATAGGTTTTGTAAATCTAATTCAAGCAGTACCATCAATGGCATTACTTGGACTTCTTATTCCTCTACTTGGTATAGGTAGTACTCCTGCAATATTCATGGTAGTAATTTATTCTTTATTACCTATTGTTAAGAATACTTATACAGGTCTTACAAGCATTGATCCAGTAATCTTAGAATCAGCTAAGGGTATTGGTCTTACAAGAAATCAGACTTTATTTAAAATTCAATTACCTCTTGCACTTCCAATAATAATGGCAGGTGTTAGAATTTCAGCTGTTACCGCTGTTGGACTTATGACACTAGCTGCATTTATAGGTGCTGGTGGACTTGGATACTTAGTATTCTCAGGAGTTCAAACTGTTAATAATAATATGATATTAGCTGGTGCTATACCTGCTTGTATACTTGCTTTAATAGTAGACTATATATTTGGTAAAATAGAGCTTGCTGTTACTCCATCAGGTTTAAATCCTAAATCTCCAAGAAGAAATACTATTGTACTAAAAGTAGTTGGAGCCATACTTGCTATATTAGTTCTATTTACAGCATTTAACTCAATATTTGTAGGTAAGAAAAATACTATAACTATAGGTTCAAAGAACTATACAGAACAACTTATACTTGGAAATATGTATGCTGATTTAGTTGAAGCTAAAACAGATTTAAATGTAGATAGAAAACTTAATCTTGGTGGTACATCCGTAGCATTTGGAGCTGTTCAATCTGGTGATTTAGATATGTACGTTGATTATACTGGTACACTTTTATTAAGTGTAATGAAAGAACAACCAATAAAGGATGCGACTAAATCTTATAACCATATAAAAGATATTATGAATAATAAATATGGATTAACTTTATTAGATCCAATTGGATTTAATAACACATATACATTAGCTATTATGCCTGAGGTTGCTGAAAAGTATGGAATAAATACACTATCTGATTTAGCTAAACATAGTAGGGATCTTATATTTTCTCCAACAATAGAGTTTGAAAACAGAGATGATGGATTAGTTGGATTATCTAAATTCTATAACATGAGTTTTAAAAATGTTAAGGCAATGGATGGAAGCCTTAGATATTCAGCCCTAGCAAATAATGAATCTCAAGTAGTTGATGCATTCTCAACTGATGGGCTTTTAAAGAAATTTAAGCTTAAGGTATTAAAGGATGATAAAGGTTTCTTTTCGCCTTATAACGCAGTACCTTTAGTTAATAACGAAACTTTAGAAGAACATCCAGAACTTAAAGATATATTCAATTCATTAAAAGGCAAAATTGATGAAAAAACTATGATAGATCTTAACTATCAAGTAGATGAACTTGGCAAATCTCCGGAAGAGGTTGCTCATAAGTTCCTAGTAGATCAAGGTTTAATTTAATGGTAAAACTTTTAAATCTCTCCGTAAGGAGAGATTTTTTTTAGATTTTTTCTATAAATTTTACAATATAAGTAATAGGATTCTCATTATTGCTTGGAGCTATATAATTACTACTATCTTTTAGCTTTTCATTTCCATTATCAACTACAAATCCATAGTGAGCTTCTTCTATAAGCTCTTTATCATTCATATTATCTCCTACCGTAACTATCTTTAGATCATTTAGATTATAATTATTTATTAAATCTTTAAGTGCATGACCTTTAGATGTGTATCTAGGAACAACTTCAAGAAAATTATCACCACTTCTTATTGGAATTTCACTATCATATTTTTCTTTAAACTCTTCTTCCATTTCATCTAATACATCTTTATCGCCTACAACTAAAATCTTAGTCCATCTCTTTTTCCATACATCCTCATCTATATCATAAATTACGTTATATCCCTTACCTGTAAATCTTTTTGTATATGTGCAGTCTTTAAATATGTATATATTTTCTTCTGAATAAACCTCTATTCCAACATCATTTCTAGTATTAAATATTTTATTTATTACATCTTTTCTTTCTTCTTCTAAAAAATATTCTTTAATAACTTCTTCATTTGAATAATCATAAACCTTGCTACCATTATATAAAATTATCGGTAAACTCAAATTAAGTTCTCTTGCAAACCTACTAGCTGCTGGAAGCATCCTCCCTGTAGCTATTGTAAATAGCCCTCCATTATCCATAAAATACTGTATTGATTTTTTATCTTCATCTGAAATTATTCTTTTATCATTTAACAATGTTCCATCCATATCTGAAACTAAAATATAACCATTAAAAATTCCCATATCCCTATTCCTCCTATTTATTTGTACTAAATATTATTTTTCTTATTATATCCCTAGGTAAAAATTTTGTTGCTATAACCATCGCTTTATTCTTAAATCCAGGTATTATAATAGCTTTTTTATTTTTAAATCCATCATAACCTTCTTTTGCAACATCCTTTGCATCCATTAAATATTTCTTTGCTTTCTCTGATTTTATAATTCCTGCATTCTCTTGAAAAGATGTTTTAACTGGTCCAGGACAAAGGCAACTTACATTAACGCCAAATTCTTTTGCCTCTTCATAAAGTGCCTCTGATAATGTAAGTACATACGCTTTTGAAGAATAATAAGTGCTCATCTTAGGACCTCCAACAAATGCTGCTGTAGATGCCACATTTAGTATTCCTCCAGACCTTCTCTCTTTCATTTTTGGTAAGAAATATTTTATAAGCTTAGTTAACACTATAATATTTATATCTATAAGTTTTATATCTTTATCCACATCTATTTCATCAAAATATCCAAAACTTCCTACACCAGCATTGTTAATTAAGTTATCCACAACCATATTTTTTTCTTCCACAAATTCTATAAGTTTCTCACAAGAATTATCCACACTAAGGTCTAAACCTAAAATTTCAACAGATATATTAAATTCTTTTTCTAAATTTTCTTTTACTATTTTAAGCTCATCTTCTTTTCTTGCTAATATAATTAAATTATTTTTATCTTTTGCAAATAATTTTGCAAGCTCTAACCCTATCCCCTTTGTTCCTCCAGTTATTAGTGTATATTTTTTATTCATATCGATTAAATTTCACTCCTAATATAATTCAACTCTATTTCTATATTTCACTTTTCTATTATTTTACAATAATAATATTTAGAATTATAGTACTAGTTTGAATTTACATTTATATAAAAGATGAATATTGTTTTTTTATTTATGCCTTAATATAAATTTATTTTACATAATTAACATATTACTGGATAAAAGTATTGTATTTGTAAAAATATTCTAATATAATTATACCTAGATAATCTATGCATAGATTATCTAGGTATAATTTAAAATTCATGATTATATAGGAGGACACTAATGATTCATTTAAATTCTGGGTTTCTAATTCTGATATCTATTCCTTTTATAATTATACTCAACATACTATTCTTTAAAATGCAGAAAAGAAGTAATTTAAAGTTTTCTACAAAACGCGTAATATGGAATACTTTATTTGCAATCTACATTCTAGTTGTTATGAGTATAACTATATTCCCCATTATTATAAATACTCAAAGAACAATTGATGTTTCTGCAACTATAAACTTAGTTCCTTTTAAAGAAACTATAAATTCATTTAATAGCCTTTTAGACTCATTTTCACCTTTATTTGCAATAAAATTATTTTTAGTTAATGTGCTTGGTAATATACTACTCTTTACACCACTCGGATTTTTACTTCCAATAGTAAATCCAAATATTAATAATATAAAGCATATATTTAAGATCTCACTAATAGCCACAATATCTATAGAGTTAATCCAATTCATTACATCATTAAGTGGAGGCTTTAGAGTTACTGATATAGATGATATTATATTAAATATTTTAGGGGGACTATTTGGCTTTTTAATATTTACTTTATTCTCAAAGGTAAAACTATTTAAACTTATAATGAATTAGAGGAGGGATAATAATGAAAGTAAACAAAGAATTAATGAAAGGCAGTACTTCTCTTTTAATCCTTGGATTATTAAACAGGAAAGAGATGTATGGATATGAAATGATTAAGGAGATTGAAGTAACTTCAAATGGCGTTTTTTCTTTCAACGAAGGTACACTCTACCCTATTCTCCATGCACTTGAAAACGAAGGAGCTATTGAATCATTCTGGAAAGAAGGAGAAACCAAAAGAAAAAGGAAATATTATTGCATTACTAACACAGGAAAAAAATATCTTAAGGAAAAAGAAGATGAATGGAGTTTATTTAGTACAACTGTAGATAAAGTTTTAGGGGGAACTACAGCATGAATATAGAAAATAATAAGCTTGTTAATGACTACTTAGATAATGTCTGTTCAAATATACGAAATACTAAAATGCATAGTGAAATTCGTGAGGAATTATTATGCCATATTGAGGATAGATTTCTTTCAAATTTAGATAAGGGGCTAGAAGAGGAAGAAGCTATTAAAAACGCAGTTACGATTATGGGTGATTATAAAAAGGTTGGTGATGATTTAAATAAGATCCATAAACCATCAATTGAGTGGGGTATATTAATATCAACAATATTAATATTATGTATAGGCCTAATTGCCTTAAATTCTTTATCAAACTCTTTAGATTTAAGAGAATTATTTATTAGTAGAAGTTTAGTATTTTCTCTTATAGGAATAGTTCTTCTATTTGTAAGTAGCTCTTTCAATTATATTAAATTAAATGTATGGTCTAAAAAGATATATATAACATGTATATTATTATTGTTACTTTGCTTATTCCATGAAGAAGTGATAGGTGGTAGTAGAGCATTTTTAGTGTTAGGTTCTGTTTCTATAAATATATTAGAATTATCTCCTATACTTATACTAATATCATTATGCAATTTAGTTAAAGAGTTTAAAGAATGTAAAAGTAAAATAGATTTTTTAGAAGTATATGCTCTATGCTTTATTCCATTAATCTTTATGATTACATTTCGAAATATTCCTTGTGTAGCTATATATTTTGTTGGAGTATGCACAATTTTAAAAATTAAAAAATATAAAAATAGATATATACTAATTCCTATTTTGGTATGTTTCTTATTATTTTTATTTGCTTTAGATGTTTATAGATTTATGAGATTAACTTCATTTTTAAATCCATCATCTGACCCACAAGGAAGTACTTATATATATAATCAAATCCATACCGCTCTTAGTAGCTCAGTATTTATAGGACAAGCTAATGACTTTACAACATATTTAATGCCTGGATTTGAGGGAGATTTTATCTTTACTTTTATAATATATAGATTTGGATTTTTAGCAGGATTTATTACTGTTTTATTATGCGGATTCTTATTATTTAAAATATCAAAAATATTAATGAAAGTAAAAAATACTTACAATAAATCATTAATAATTATAATGTTTACTACTCTTTGTATTAAGTTTATATATGGTATTCTTATGAATTTAGGAATGGCACCACACATACCAATTTCTATTCCATTTTTAAGTTATGGGGGAACTTCAGGTATAATAAACCTAATGTTAATTGGATTAATACTAAATATATATAAAATAAGAAACTTATCTAATATAGAGATTTTAAATACATGCAATAAATAAAAGTAGCTTATGCTACTTTTATTTATTATCTAAGTTTTGTAGTATAATAACCATATAAGTAATTTTTAGTATTATTACCATATGATGAGAGGATGATATTTTATGAAGATGATTAACAAAAGAAGAGTAGCCATTATATCAGCAATTTTAGCTATTATTATTTTCCTATTTTTTAAAACGTTTTCAGCATTTGCATTTCATAATCCACAAGAACTACTAAAAGATCATAATCAAAAGATCTCTGCACTATATTATGATAGTGAGGAAAACAATAATGAACAATTAGTAGCTTTCAGAAAATTAACCGGAATTACTACTTTAAGCAAAATTCATATTAAAGATAATGGTAATTTTACTATCAAATATGACAGTACGATTCTAAGTGGCAAATTTAATATTTATGTAGTAGATAAATATAATAACATTATTAAAGAAATATCATCTAATAATTCTGGCTCTATAGTTATAAATTCTAATGGAAACTATGATTTTTCAATAAAAATATATGCAAAAAATGCAAAAGGAACTATTGAACTTAAAATTATTCCAGAAGATAATTTGGATATTAAATATAATAATGAACTGTCTAATTCTTAAAATATAAAAAAGACAAGTTACATCTTTTTCATTTAAAGATGTAACTTGTCTTTAATATTTATACAACCATATAAATATAGATGTTATTTTGTTATTTAGAGTATAAAGAGCCCCCTACTATTTGCTCTTCTTTTTCTATATATTTGCCTGCTCTAGGATTAATAGCTTTAATAAACATATTTAAAAAATTTAGTAATATAAATAGCACTACGTAAGTTGCTATAAATATTTCTATATTCCCTAATAATTCAAAAATATTTCCTAATGATATATTTCCTAATCCCATGCAATAATCTGATAATTTATACGCTGCAAGGGTTGCGATAGCTAAAGGGAACGTAAATGCTGCATATGCTGGTTTAAAGCCTTCCTTAAATAATTTTAAAATATATCCATATACAACTACAAGTAAAATTAATCCTGTAATAACTAACCAAGCTAACATATATTTATTTGGATTTGGTTCTATTGTTAGTATTCCAACTACTCCTAGTGGAGCTGGTGAACAAATTATACCTGCTGTTGGAAGTTTATGATCATCTAATTTTTCACTTCTAAACACTATATATAGAACTAATGGCAATAATAATGTATAAAATACAAATCCGAACATAAGCATGAAGTGTGCTATTTGTGGAATTTGAGGTATAACCCCATCCATTCCTTTACTAGCAACACTACCTGTTATCATACCTGTATATACGATAAAACAAGTTGGCATTATATTACTAAATTTTCTCTCTTTAATTCTTAATATTGTATAGAAAATTACGATTGCATAGTGATATACTACTGCACCAATCCATAAATAACTACAAAGTACTGGAAAACTAGGGTAGAAGTACGCTGAAACAAGCCATACTACCATACCAATAGTTGGGTAAAATGTACCTGTAACAGGATTTTTCAATTCGTCTAACATAACTTTTGGAAATCTAATTAATCTTATTAACATTAGTCCTAACATACATACTGCAATAAAAATTGCTATTGGCTTGAAATAATTAACATCTTTTATTATCCAAGAATTACTCAATGTTATAAATGCTAAGCATGTACCACTTATACCAATAGGATAATTTTTTAATTTATCTAAGTATTTTTTCATATCTAATAATCACCTCTTATCATTAGTTATCATCAATTTATCTATAGTTATCAATTTATTTAAAGCATTCTTAAGTAACTTCAATTATATTATATAGTCGCATTACATATAAGTAAAATATATTATTTTTATAATAATAATATATTTTTACCTATATATAAAAGTATACTTTCTATCAGGATTTAATTTACTTATCTTAATTATATTTTAAAGTTAAATATTTAAAATTATTGTAATAAACCTAATTTTAATTGATCTAATATAAAATCCTTATAAAAAAGCAAGTTACACCTTCTTTATTTAAGATATAACTTGCCTCTAATCTTTTTATTATTCCATTATATTAACTTCATAGCCCCTATCCTTCATCATTTTAACTATTCCATCATCACCAAAAAAGTGAAGTGCACCAACTGCTACAGTATATGTTTTATCTTCTTTAAAGAACTTTTCCATCTTCTCTACCATAGCTTTATTTCTTTTAGTTATCATAAGATCATAACTTTCTGGACTTTGCTTTTGAGTTTTTATTGCATCTTCCATTACCTTTGTATCACCTTTTACGTATCCATCCATTAACCCTTCTGAATACTCAATAACTTCTTTCCCACTCTCTATAAACTTCCCATCTTCATGTGCATCAAGGCTTGCTTTTAATGCTTGTATTCCCCCTATTTTATTTAGAAGATCCATCTGAAAACCAATTGATTCTAATTGAACTATCTCCTTTTTCTTATTCTTTATATCCTTCATTAACATATCATCAAAGGTTTCCATAGTAAGACCAGCTTTATCATATAAAACTGCTTCAAGATTATTTACAACCATATTAGGTTTTAATATCTTTATTTTTTCATATTCTATCCCAATTTCATTACATATAGATTTTAGTTTTTCAACTTGATCTTTACTTAATTCCTTTTCAATGGAGTCATCCCCAGCATATACCCCATCAGCGTTAACTTTTAATATCTCTTCCTGTGTTGGATTAATTTCAACTGCTAGCACATCTGTTTCTTTAACTATATTATTTACAGTATCAGTAAAGTAATCATATCCCTTATTTATAGGATGCATTGTACCTATTAAGTACATAATTTTATCATCCTTTTTTACTTCCCACTGAAATCCATTAGCCTTTGGAGTAGATGACACCTCTTCCTTTTTAGAGCATCCAAATAATATAGTAGTGAAGAAACTCCCCACTATTAAAAGTGATGCTATTCCCCTTTTATGCTTCTTTATAAACATCTCCCATACACTCTCCCTTTTAGTGTTTATTTACACATTAATTGTAACATATTTTACCAAAACTCATAATATATATTAGATATAGATGTAATTTGATTTTATTTATAATTTATAGTATAATTTATTTGAATATTCAGATAATTTATAGTAAGAGGCAGTTACTTTATTTTTTAAGAACTGACCAAACTTACTTTCAATAATACCTTTAAAAGCCTTCAAGACTTAACGTCCGAAGGCTTTTTACTATATATTATAAATCATTTTAACATGAGGAATTCCCGCTTCCTCATACTCATCTGATACTACTGAAAATCCAACTGTTTCATATAAACTCTTTATATATGCTTGAGATGATAATTTTATCTTTTTATCATCAAAATTTTCTTTTATATATTTTATAGCTGCTCTTAATACAACTCTCCCAAGTCCATATCCCCTATACTCTTTCTTTACTAACACCCTTCCTATACCAGGCGCATCTTCATACCCAATCCCTTTTGGTAATATTCTAAGATAAGCTGATATTTTATCGCCATCCTTCGCATATATATGTATACAATCTTTATCCTTTCCATCAAATTCATTTTCACATGTTATTTTTTGCTCACAAGCGAAGACTTCAAATCTTTCTTGCATTATTCTATATAAATCATCTCTTGTAAGTTCATCAAACTTTTCAATACAAAGTCTCATAAAACCCTCTCCTCCTTTTATATAAAGCCCACCCTAAAATCTTAGAGTGAGCTTAATTATTCATAACTTATTTATCTAATTTGTCCATTGCCAAATATAATATATTTAACTGTTGTAAGCTCTTTAAGTCCCATAGGTCCTCTTGCATGAAGCTTTTGAGTACTTATTCCAATCTCAGCTCCAAATCCAAATTCTGATCCATCAGTAAATCTTGTTGATGCATTTACATAAACAGCTGCTGCATCAATTCTTTGTAAGAATTTTTGAGAATTCTCATAACTCCTTGTAACGATAGCTTCTGAATGTCCAGTATTATATTTATTTATATGAGCTATAGCATCATCTATATTTTTTACTACTTTGACGCTCATTATATAATCTAAGAATTCTTTATAGAAATCTTCTTCTGTAGCCTCTTCCATATCCTTTACTATTTCTCTTGCTCTTTCATCACCTTTTAAAAGTACATCTTTTTCTCTTAAGGCTTCTGCAAGTATTGGAAGTACTTCCTCCGCAACATCTTCGTGTATAACCAGGCTTTCTGCGGCATTACATACTGCTGGTCTTGATGTTTTCGCATTAACTACAATATCTTTTGCCATTTCAAAATCACACTCTGAATCCACATAAATATGACAATTCCCTGTACCTGTCTCAATTACAGGAACAGTTGCATTATTAACCACCGCATTTATAAGCCCAGCTCCTCCTCTTGGAATTAGAACATCTATATAATCATTTAATCTCATCATTTCTGTAGCTATTTCTCTACTTGTATCTTCAACAAGTTGAACTGCATCTTCTGGAAGACCTGCTTCCTTAAGTCCTTCTCTAAGGGCTCTTATTATCGCCATATTTGAATTTATAGCTTCTTTTCCACCTCTTAGTATTACTGCATTTCCTGTTTTTAAACAAAGTCCAGCCGCATCACAAGTAACATTTGGTCTTGCCTCGTATATTATTCCGATTACTCCCATAGGAACTCTCTTTTGACCAATTTGAAGTCCATTTGGCCTATTCCACATTCCTATAACTTCTCCAACAGGATCTTGCAGATTTACAACTTGCATTAACCCCTCTGCCATACCTTCTATTCTACTTTTATCTAATAATAATCTATCAAGCATAGCTTTGCTTGTTCCGTTCTCTACTGCCTTTTGTAAATCCTTTTTGTTTTCTAGTATTATTTCATCTGACTTTTCTAAAAGCTTTTTTGCCATATTTACTAAAGCCCTATCTTTATCTGTAGTAGTAAGATTAGCTAATACATATGATGCTTCCTTTGCTTTTTGCCCTTTTAAAATTAACTCACTCACTTTAATTCTCCTCTCTACCCTTTAAAAATAATGTGCCTATATTTTCTCCATTTACTATATTTAATAGTATCTTTGGTTCTTCACCATTTGCTAAAATCATATTTATACCTGAACTATTTGCAACCTTTGCAGCTGCAAGCTTAGTAATCATTCCACCTGTACCAAAACTTGTTCCTGCTCCACCTGCTGCTGCTTCTAATTCTTCTGTTATTTCATGAACTTCAGTTAAAAGCTTAGCATCTTCATTAGTTCTTGGATCCTTATCATAGAATCCATCTATATCTGAAAGTATTATAAGAAGATCTGCATCACAAAGTCGTGAAACTATAGCTGACAGATTGTCATTATCTCCAAACTTAACTATATTCTCTATTTCATCAATTGAAACCGTATCATTTTCGTTTACTATTGGAATTACTCCCATTTCTAATAATGTATTAAATGTATTACATACATTATTTCTTATATGATCATCTTCAACAACATCTCTAGTAAGTAATACTTGACCTACTGTATTGCTATATTCTCCAAAAAATTTACTATATATATGCATTAATTCACATTGACCTATTGCTGCAACTGCTTGTTTCTCTCTAATACTTTGGGGTTTTTCTTTAAGCTTTAACTTACTACTTCCAACGCCAATTGCACCTGATGTAACAAGTACAACCTCTTTGCCAGAATTCATTAAATCTGAAATAACTCTAGTTAATATTTCAATTCTAGTTAAATTAATATTTCCATTCTCGTAAGTTAATGTAGATGTTCCTACTTTTATAACTATTCTTTTTGAATCTTTTATTTCATTTCTATTGCTCATATTGTGTACAGCCCCTTGTATTAATTTTATTTATTAAACTGATTTTATTATATCTTTTTATTATTATATTTACTATAAAAGTTTAATTACTTTATATAGTATACCTCAAAAATATAATGTTTTTTATTGAAACTATTAAAATTAATAGTCCATTATTCATTATTCTCATATTTTTAGCATATTAAAATACTATACTTATAAATTATTTTTACTCTCTAAAAATCTTTTTACATATCTAGTCAAAAGTGTTATACTATTGTTGTAAACATTTTCAAAAAATAAAAATACATTTACGTTTGATAATTAAATAAAATGAATATAATTTGTGTGATAGAGATTTAGAGAGTTAAGCATAAAGGAGATTTTCATCTTTTTGCTTAGCTTTTTTTTATTTTATTATGTAACCTAAGATTATTTGATTTGTTCATTAACAATATTTTCAAACTATTGCTAATGTTCATATTATAAAAATTAATTCTAATGGGGGTATTTTTATGATCAATTTTCTATCTGAGATGATTGGAACAATGATCCTAATTTATTTAGGTGATGGGGTTGTTGCAAATGTTGTCTTGAAAAAAACAAAAGGCACAAATGGTGGCTGGATGGTTATTACTACTGGCTGGGCTTTTGCTGTCGCTATTCCTGCATTCATATTTGGCGCTACAAGTGGTGCTCACTTTAATCCTGCACTAACTTTAGCATTAGCATCTATTGGAGATTTCCCTTGGAGTCAAGTTCCTATGTATATAACCGCTCAAATGATCGGTGCTTTCTTAGGTGCTTTCCTAGTATTTATTCAATATTATAATCATTTCGAAGCAACTGATGATAAAGATGGTAAGCTTGGAGTATTCTGTACAGGCCCAGCTATAAGAAATGGTAAGTTTAATTTCATAAGTGAATTTATAGGAACATTCTTATTAGTATTTGCTATTCTAGGAATAAATGCAGTTCCAATGGCAAATGGATTAAATACACTTGCTGTAGGACTACTAATCTGGGCAATAGGATTAAGCTCTGGAGGAACTACAGGTTATGCAATTAACCCTGCAAGAGACTTAGCTCCAAGAATAGCTCATGCAATCTTACCAGTGCCAGGAAAGAGAGATTCTGACTGGAAATATGCATGGATTCCTGTAGTTGCACCTATCCTAGGCGCACTAGTTGGAGCATTTACATTTATATACTTATTTAGATAATTAATATTTTTAATTTAGAGGTGAGTGAAATGAAAAAATATGTAATAGCATTAGATCAAGGAACTACAAGTTCAAGAGCAATTATTTTCGATAAGGATCAAAATATAATTGCAGTTAGCCAAAAGGAATTTACTCAAATATATCCAAAAGAAGGATGGGTTGAACATAACCCTATGGAAATATGGGCATCTCAATTTGCAGTACTTCAAGAAGCTATAGCTAAAAGCAATATAAATCAAGATGAAATTGCAGCAATAGGTATAACAAACCAAAGAGAAACTACGATAGTTTGGGATAAAAATACAGGAACTCCTATATATAATGCAATAGTTTGGCAATGTAGAAGAACTGCCCCTATATGCGATAAATTAAGAGAAAAAGGATTAGAAGAATATATAAAAGATACTACTGGATTAGTTATAGATGCTTATTTCTCAGGAACAAAAATAAAATGGATACTTGATAATGTTGAAGGTGCTAGAGAAAAGGCAGAAAAAGGTGAATTATTATTTGGAACAGTTGATACATGGCTTGTTTGGAAACTTACACATGGAAAGGTTCATGTAACTGACTATACTAATGCATCAAGAACCATGCTATTTAATATAAGAGATTTAAAATGGGACGAAAAATTATTAAATGAATTAAATATACCTAAGAGTATGCTTCCAGAAGTTAAAAGCTCATCAGAAATTTATGGATATACTAATTTAGGCGGAGAAGGTGGTGTTAGAGTTCCAGTTTCAGGTATGGCAGGTGATCAGCAAGCTGCTCTATTTGGACAAACTGCCTTTAATAAAGGTGATGCTAAGAATACGTATGGTACTGGATGTTTCTTACTTATGAATACAGGTAATGAAATGGTTAAAAGTAATAAAGGCCTTCTAACAACAATAGCAGCAAGTACTAAGGATAATGTTCAATATGCTTTAGAGGGATCCATATTTGTTGGTGGTGCTGTTATACAATGGCTTAGAGATGAATTAAGATTATTAAATGATGCTGCTGATTCTGAATACTTTGCTAAAAAAGTTAATACCAATGGTGGAGTATATGTTGTACCTGCCTTTGTAGGACTTGGTGCACCTTATTGGGATATGTATGCTAGAGGAGCAATCCTTGGATTAACTAGGGGATCTAATAGAAACCATTTAATAAGGGCTGCTTTAGAATCAATAGCTTACCAAACTAAAGATGTTTTAGATGCAATGGTTTCTGATACAAATTGCGAAGTAAACGTTTTAAGTGTTGATGGCGGTGCAAGTAGAAATAAATTCTTAATGCAATTTCAATCTGATTTAATAGGTAAAAATGTAGAAAAGCCAATAATAGTAGAAACAACAGCGCTTGGTGCTGCTTATTTAGCTGGATTATCAGTTGGATTCTGGAAAGATAAAGAGGAAATTAAGTCTATGAAATGCATTGGTGAAACATTCATGCCTAAGGCTTCTAAGGATGATATGGATAAATATTATACTGGATGGCAAAAGGCTGTTAAGAGATCTATGGATTGGGAAGAAGATTAATTAATAACATTTAACTATAAAAGAACTATCAATTATAATTGATAGTTCTTTTTTATTTAATGTTTTATCAATCTATTTACTGCTCTCCTTATAGTTATTGATTGTATATTCTACATTATTTATTGATTGATCAACTGACTTTAAGGAATTTTGAATTAAGCTTTTATTTTGCTCTTTTTCTGCTGATTGAATAGCTTCATCTAACTTTGTTTTAGCTTTATTTAATTCATCTAGGCAGCTTTCTACACTTTCTATTGCACTTTGTGTATTTTGTTCATTTTGATTATTTTGTGTACCTTGTTCATTTTGTGTATTTTGCCCATTTTGTACATTTTGTGCATACTGCGCATATTGTGCATTTTGTGCGTATTGAGCATATTGAGCATTTTGTGCAACTTGTGCATTCTGCACATTTTCTTCATTCTGTGGCCTTTGCATATTTTGTGTACCTTGAGTATTCTGTTCATCTTGTGAACCTTGCGTATTTTGTGCACCTTGAGTATTCTGTTCATTTTGTGAACCTTGCGTATTTTGTGCACCTTGAGTATTCTGTTCATTTTGTGAGCCTTGCTTATTTTGTGCACCTTGCGTATTCTGTTCATTCTGTGAGCCTTGCATATTTTGTGCACCTTGCGTATTCTGTTCATTCTGCGAGCCTTGCTTATTTTGCGCACCTTGCGTATTCTGTTCATTCTGCGAGCCTTGCTTATTTTGCGCAGTTTGCATATATTGAATACACTGTGAGTCTTGTGTATTTTGTTCATTTTGTGCCATCGCAATTCACCCTCCTTCATTTCTTTCTACCTTAATATTGTCTGTAGTTTTCTTTATTTGATACTCAACTATTTTAAATTAAGCCTTTAATGTTTTATGTATATTTTATGAATATTTTTATTAAAGAGGGTATCTTTTTTTAATATTTTAGGTTATCATGTATATATATTGTATATTTATAAGTAATTTATGCATAAAATTTATATAAAGGAGCTAATTATGGAAAAGATAGATACTAAACATCACACGGCATCATTATTGAAATTTATAATACCATCTTTAATCGGAATATCTCTATTTATGATACCAATGAAAATAGATGGAGATATAACTATACCAATAGCATTTATGGCTAATTTTATTAAGGGAAATTTTACAGAATTGCTTAAGTTTATGGCATTAATACTTATTTCACTATCAGTTGTAGGTAGTGTTGTTATAAAATTATTTAAACCAAAATTTTTAACTGAAAATGCTTATTTAAATAATCTATTTAATGTAACACCACTATGGTTTATTGCTAGAATCTTAGGAATGATTTTTATTATATGTACATTTTTTAAAATTGGACCAGAATTCATATGGTCAGAGAATACTGGTGGACTTGTTTTAAATGATTTATTACCTATACTAATAGCAGTTTTCCTATTTGCAGGATTCTTACTTCCACTACTTTTAGATTTTGGTCTTTTAGAATTTGTTGGATCACTTCTTACTAAATTCATGAGACCGATATTTAACTTACCAGGTAGATCTTCAATTGACTGTATAGCTTCATGGCTTGGTGATGGAAGTATTGGTATACTTTTAACTTCAAAACAATACGAACAAGGTTTTTATACTAAAAGGGAAGCTGCTGTAATTGGTACAACATTCTCTGCTGTTTCAATTACATTCTGTCTAGTTATAATATCTCAAGTAGGACTTGCTCATATGTTCCTACCATTTTATTTAACAGTTACACTTTCAGGAATAGTTGCTGCAATAATAATACCTAGAATACCACCTCTTTCAAGAAAGAAAGATGATTACTTTGGTGGTCAGGATTCAAAAAATTTAGAAGTTATACCAGAAGGCTATACTCCATTTTCTTGGGGACTTGAAAAGGCTGTAGAAAAGGCTAGTGACAATACTCACCCAAAAGAATTTGTTATATCAGGAATAAAAAATGTACTAGATATGTGGATTGGTGTTCTTGCAATAGTTATGGCTATGGGCGGAATTGCACTTATGATTGCAGAATACACTTCAATATTCCAAGTTATGGGTACACCATTTATTCCATTATTAAAATTACTTGGTGTTCCAGAAGCTGCTGCTGCTGCTCAAACATTAGTTGTTGGTTTTGCTGATATGTTTATTCCATCAGTTCTTGCAACTAGTATAACTAGTGAAATGACAAGATTTATAGTTGCTTGTATATCAGTTACTCAACTTATTTATATGTCAGAAGTTGGTGGACTTTTACTTGGATCAAAAATTCCAGTTGGATTAAAAGACTTAGTAATATTATTTATAGAAAGAACTATCATAACACTACCTGTTATTGTTATAATGGCAAATATATTCTTTTAAATAAAAACCTCATCTATAGATGGGGTTTTTGTTTAATATGTAGCAATATATGGTATAATCTGTATAATATATTTAAATTAGGAGGTGATTACTTTGTATAGTTTCACTAAGACATGTCCTAAATGTAAAGAAGATTTTAAAGTTACTCAAGTAAAAATGAGTAGAGTTACAAAATGTCCTCATTGCAAAACTCCCCTAATAGCTACTTTATCTAATACCTTTGTTGCAGGAATATGCTTAGTTATAGGTTATGGTGTATCTCAACTCCTATCAACTAAAGGAATTGTTCCTTTCTATATTCCATTTGTAATAATAGCTATAATTACATTATTTATAGTAGAACCAATTACCATGAAGTATAAAATAAAGGAATAGGGTTAAATTCCCTATTCCTTGTGTTTTATAATAATCCTTTTAACTTATCTATATAAAGTAATAATTAAAATATTATTATTTTGAAATTATACATCAATAATATACATATTAATATTATATAAGTTTAATACTACTTCTCTTCAATAAAACATCTTACTTCCCTATTAAACCTATCTTTTTCATCATAAAATAATCCATGACCACTTTTTTCAAATTTTATAAGCTTAGAATTTCTAATAAGATCTCTTTGCGCTTCACCAAGTGGAGGTAAAACAACTTTATCATGAACACCATGCAAAATTAATGTAGGAACATGAATCTCCTCCAAATCTTCAAATAAACATTCGTTAATCCAAGTGTTAGCGATTGCTGCTGTAGACCATCCCGCCGCTTGAAATCCTAATTGTAAAAACCATTCAGAAAATGGTCTACTTATCTTCTTATAAAAGAATATTTTACCAAAATCCTCTAACATTTTAGGTCTATCTCTATAAGTTCCCTCTATAATGTTTTCAACTGTCTCCACTTTTGATCCGTAAGGAAAATTTGCTCGTTTTATAAGACTAGGAGCCGCTGCTGCACAAAGTACAAGTTTTGATACCCCATATTGTTCATGCCTTGCCATATATCTTGTAGCAATTGCTCCACCAGTAGAATGCCCCAATAATGTACAGTCTTTTAATTTTAACTTTTCCATGACACATCTTACATCATCAGCTAATGTATTATAATCATATCCATCCTTTGGTCTATCAGACTTACCGAAACCTCTTTGGTCCAACCCAATACATCTATATCCTTTTTTTGAAAAGTAATCAAATTGATATTCAAATAGCTCATGACTACCTGGCCATCCATGTAAAAATACAATTGTTTTATTTCCTTCCTCATTAAGGTCTTCTACATATACTTTTACATTTGAATCAACTTCAACATAATATCCCATTATTTAATTCCCCATTATTTAAGAGTTTTCATTATTATAATACTCTATCCATATATATTCGTGAATTTAATCTACTATATTTAGATGCTTATATATATTTTTCGTAAATGAATCAACAAATAACGTATGTTTCTTTAATCTATTGAATTGCTAGGTTCTCTTCTATCATTTCTAATAAAATAATTAACTACACTTAAATTTTATAACTTATTTTTATCTATAAGAATTAATTATATACTAATCTAAATATACCATTATTAGAATTAATAATCTAAAATAACCATTGCTTAATTAAGAATAACTTTTTACTAGATTGCAGATATTAATATTGAACATTAAACAAAAGGAGTTGAATATTGTGGCTAATTTAAACGAATTAGAATTACAAAATTTACGTCACCTAATCGGTGCTCATGGTACAATCGAAAAAAAATTAACAGATTACTCTAATCAATGTACAGATGCAACATTAAAGCAAATGTTACAAAAAGATGCTCAAGATGCTAAAAAAAGTAAGGACAAATTAATGTCCTTCTTAGGATAGGAGGTATTATTTATGCAAGAAAAAGAAATGATAAGCGATTACCTTGCTGGCTTAAATGCTAGTCTAGCTGGCTATGGAGGTATAATAGCTCAAACAGAAAATAAAGAACTTCGTGAAACTATTCAAATGATGAGAAATCAAGATGAAACTCGTCAATATGCTCTTTTCCAAAAAGCGAGAGAAAAGGGATATTACATACCTGCTGAACAAGCAAAACCTGAAGAAGTAGCGACAGTTAAACAACAAATGTCAAAAGGCTAATATTAAAACAAAAAGAGGTGAATTTTTTAAAATTCGCCTCTCCTAATTTATTGATATCTTATAGATAATTTTTAATTAACTATAACCCCTAACATTCTTCTATTTTTCCTTTATATTTTTCTAATATTCTAATATAATGGTTAGCTTCCCTTAGTACATGATCTCCAAGGAGAGGTAAAATTATTGATCGTATTTTACATTCATCTATACCCTTTGTTCCAGCTTGCTTAAAATCTTTAATTTTAATTGTTTCATTTAAGGTTTCCATAGTAACATCAGACATTGTTTCATCAGTCATTCTACGTGCCTTTTTAATAATCATATCATACTCTTTAGCAATCTTATCTGACGTATCAATTAAATTATTCTCAGCCGGATCAAGTAATCCTCTAATAAATAGCGCATGCTCCATCATAATTCTATCCCAAAATAGTTGAGTTTCTTTAATATCCCTATTATCAATCTCCTCAACATCTTCATTATTCTCAAGCTTTACTATATAATCACGATATAATTTTGCCTCTCTGATTATATGTTCAATAAGTAGAGGATAATTCATTGTAAATATCTCACAACATAGTACACAATCCAATATTCTCATCTTTAAATCTATAAGGCCCTCTACCAATCTCCTTGCTCTCTTATTAAGCTGCTTTACATCTTTAACCGTTTCAGACTTAATATATTTATGTTCTTCACAGTGTAGCTTTAGCTCCATCATAGTTATCTTTTCATTTATCTTTATGCCTGTAAAGTGCTCTGTTTTTCGTTCCGTGCTTAATGTATAGTCAGTAAAAAATTCTCCAGACTCTAATACTTCTTCCCTAATTATACCGTCACTTAGTTTAACTGCTTCTAATAAAACTTCCTCAAATCTTCGCTTATAACAATCCGCTTCTTTAGCAAGTTTAGAATCTTTAGGTGTAAACCCTGCCTCTAAAAAAAGAGAATGCTCTTTCATTATTCTTGCAAAAAATAAATGTAATTCTAACGATAGTACAACATACTTTTTATTACTTATCATAACTTTTCTCCCAAAAAAAAATTTATTATATTATATTCTTAAAGGTTACTTTAAGTTCCTGTCACCTTTCACCTTTAAGGACGTTTTATAATCACGAAAATATTTCTAAATATAAAAAGATACACAATCTTATAAAAATTGTGTATCTAATTTACAAATAATATCCCTATGTTATCTTTTTTTGCTCCAATAAACCTCAGCTTCAGATTCAAGTTTTTTAAGTCTTGTATAATAATCCGGAAATTCCATCAAGTGTGCCAAAGCTATTTTACCTGTTAATATAGGATCATCATGTGTAACATCAGTCCTTGGCGATCTACTTCCATGTTCAAGTTCTACATCTAGTCCCATTCTAAATTGCTCTATATCAAACTTTTCTTTAGGAAAATCAATTTTTAAGTCTTTAGCTATCTTTTTTGCTTCTTCAAGAGTGAAAGATTTCTTATTTGGATCTCCTCTAAACCTCATTATTACCCAATCATTATGCTTCATTTTTTCATTCCATAAATATTATTTTTCAAGGTTATTATATGCTTTATATCCAAAATGTGAGACACTATTTACGCTTAGTTTCTATCTCTACAAAGGTTTCATTATATGTTACTTGTCCACCTATATCTGATATTCCTGACTCTGTTAATAAGTTAGGATTTCCATGCTTATTCCACCATCCTACATACATCATTACAACATCATCAATTACAGATTCATCTATAATTATTTCTACTTTTATTGCTCCATTTGTTGATTTTAAGTTTACCGTCTCTCCATTAGATATATTTATACTCTTTGCCATCTTCTCATTTATATAAGCTTTAGATATACCTTCTGTATCCATGAAATGCTGACTAGATAGAGAATCCCTGCCATGATTAGTTAATAGTCTAAATTTACCTTCCCTATTATCTTTGAAGTTATCTCTATATAAAGAAATTTCAAACTTGCCTGATGGTGTTAAAAATTTTTTATCCTCCCATGGAATGCTCTCATGTATTGTTATATATTCATTTTTTATTTTATCTAATGACATATCTTTATAATAACCTTTAAGTGGTTCTATAACCTTAGTTAAATATTCTTTCTTTGAGACTAATGGATATTTCTCTATTCCCATTCTCTTTGCTAATTCCATAAAGAAATAATACTCATCCATATACTTATTCTTAGGTTCTACAAGTTTCTCATTATAAATAATATATGGATTTGTCATTGAGCTAAATAGTAAATCTTCACTTTCTAATGTGCTTGTAGTTGGGATAACCATATCACAAATATTTGCTGTGTCTGTCATAAACATATCAAAACAAACTTTAAATTCAATTTTATTTATTGAATCCTTAATCTTATTTAAATCAGCTAATTGATTTAATAAATTACTTTTAGTTATAACAGCCATCTTTATTGGAATATTTAATTTCTCTAAATCTTCTCTATTTTTTATATCATTAGTAAATATTCCATTTTTATAATAGGTATCACCCTCTATTGTTTCGTCAATAAAATCACTTATATCACTTACATAAAACAGTCTATTATCACCGAAATTTTCGCTATTATAAGGATCTCCATTTAATATTTTAGGATAAACTTTATTTGCATAGTTTACTCCTCCACCGCTAAAACCTATTTGTCCTGTTATAGCCCCTAAAGCATCTATAGATCTAATCGTATTTCCACCGTTTTTATATTTTTGCATTCCATAACCTAATAAAAGTGTAGAGTATTTATTAGTATATAACTCAACTAATTTTTCTAAAGCATCTCTAGATACCCCAGATCTTTTTAAAAGTTCATCTAGTTCTAACGATTCAATATATCTTCTATAATCATTAAATCCTAATACATATGAATCTATATATTCAAAATCACATAAATCTTTTTCTATGATTATCTTTCCCATTGCTAAAGCTAAAGCATAATCTCCACCTGGCTTAACTCTTATATATAAATCAGAAATTTTAGCAGTCTCAGTATATATAGGATCTATTACTACTATTTTGCTTCCATTAGCCTTAGCTTTTCTAATCATTTGCATGGTATGAATAGTAGTAAATGCAGGATTTTTACCCCAAACAAATATACTTTTGCTATTTAACATATCTTCTAATGAATGGCTTCTAACATCTCCAAAATCATATTTCTGTGCCGTTATTCCAGCACTCCAACATGGACCCCCTTTTGATGTACTTACACCACCATACATATTAAAAAATGTATTCCCTATACTCTTTAATATAGCTCCATTACCATATTGTTCATAGTACATAATTGATTTTGAACCAAAATCAGTTTTATACTTTTTTAATTTCTCTGCCATTATATCTAAAGCCTCATCAAATGATATCTCCAACCACTTATCATCTCTTTTTATCATTGGGCTATATATTCTATCTTTATGATTTAATCTATCTAAATGAGCTAGTCCCTTTTTGCATACAAATCCTTTAGTGTATGGATGTCCCTTATCACCTTCTATTTTGATTATATTATTATCATCAACGTAAACATTAAATTTACAGCAATCAAAGCAATCTAAAGTACAACCATGACTTAACTTTCTCATAAAGTCCTCCTTTATTTCTATAAAGTATTTTAAATATTCTTATCTATAAATTTCTTTATTGTATCCCAGTAAAGCTCAGGATTTACTGTTGCTGCCTTAGCATGTCCGGCACCTTCTATTACTAACTTTTCCTTCTCAGAATTTGCTGCATTATATAATTCATCCAACATAAAGTATGGAACAAAGTCATCTGCATCCCCATGTATAAATAGCATAGGTGTCTTTGATTTAGCAACTTGCTTTATTGCAGAGCCCTCTCCAAGCCAATATCCAGCTCTTATCTTACTAACTACACTCGCTGCATTCATTACTGGAAATGATGGTAACTTAAAAAGTGCTTTTAATTGATATGAAAATTCATCCCAAGCTGAAGTATAACCACAATCCTCGATTATAGCCTTAACATTGCTTGGAAGTTCTTCTCCCGCTGTCATCATAACTGTAGCCGCCCCCATTGATACTCCATGAAGTACTATATTTGCATTCTCATTTTCATCTATTATATGATCTATCCATTTTATAATATCTAATCTATCATCCCATCCCATGCCTATATAGTCACCTTCGCTTTTTCCGTGCCCTCTTAAGTCTGGAATTAGTACATTATATCCCATATCATAAAAAGGTTTTGCAAAGCTAGACATTTGCTTTCCTTCACTAGTATATCCATGAACAACTACAACCCAGTTGTTTGTTTTCTTTGTATTTATAACTTCATAGCTATGAAGTTTAAGCCCATCATTAGACTTTACATATTTATCTTTATAATCTGATTCCGCTAAAAGCCATTCTAGATCTTCAGATCTAGTTTCCCCACTAGTTTCATCTTTAGATACTGCATCACTGCTTGCTTCTTCAGTTGCACCAAATATTGCATCCTTTGACATGTGTGGGTTAAGTGCTAAATTATAGAAATAATTTCCTACAAAACCTAATATCCCACCTAATAATATTATAATTACTACTAATATAGAAATTATTATTTTCATACCTACACATCCCCTCCTACTTAATAATATACTAAATTTTTATTATATACTGTTCACAAATAACTATATATAATAAAATCTTAATATAAATACATTAATTTGGGGTGAATTTTAATGAATGAGATAATAATAAAAGAGGTATTTTTTAATACTCCAGAATATAAATCTGAATTGAGACTTAGAGATAATGTTTTAAGAAAGCCTTTAGGAATGGATATATCAGATGATGCTTTAGAAATAGAAATATATGACTATCATATTTGTGCACTTATTAATTCTAAAGTTGTGGGTACACTTCTATTAAGGAAATTTAATAATACTACACTTCAAATGAAACAAGTCGCTGTAGATGAATCTTTACGTAATAAAAATATAGGAAGAAAACTTATATCTTTTGCAGAAAGCTTTGCTAAAGATAAAGGTTTTACTAAAATAATACTAAATGCTAGAAAAACAACTATAGCATTTTATGAAAGAATTAGTTATAAAAAGATAGGTGAAGAATTCACAGAAGTAGGAATTTTACATATGAAAATGACTAAAGATTTATAAGTACAAGATCATTTTGCTTATAGATTGAATCATATAACTAATCACAAAAAATAGTAACTAGATATGCCCCTGTACAAATCTAGTTACTATAATTTTAAAATTTACTTTATTCTAAGCTTTCTATATCTATTAAAGGCAGCCATTATTTCTTGTTTTCTTGGAAGTGCTAAGTTTCCAGCGCCGCCTTTAGTTCCGCTAATTGATAGTAAGCCTTTATTTTTTATCTCATCTATTATTTTATCTGTTATTTCAATCATAGTAAGACTATTATTAACTAATTTATCATCAGCCCATTTCATTACGTTTCCAATTGTAGTTACCTGCTCTTTATCTACTATTTGCTCAACAGATCTTAAATTTAATTCTTCTCTATTTATATTAAGTCCATCTACCCCTAGAGTCTTAATTTTCACACCCTTTGGACCCTTCTCTATTGATCCCTTTAATAACTTTCTATCAAAGTTTATGTCAATCTTTAAATCTCTATCTTCTATTCTCTTAAGAATAAGTCCCTTAGCTAATCCCTTAGCTTTATTTGTTACATCCTTTGGCTCATATGCATCCATTTGTATTACAGTATCTGCAATATCAAAATAATCTCCTGAACTTCCAACAACTATGATAGTTGATATATCCTTTTCTTCATATATTCCTCTAACAAGCTCTATAAATGGAGTTATTGGCTCATTTTCGTTAGATACTAAGCTTTGCATAACATCATCTCTAATCATAAAATTAGTTGCAGATGTATCTTCATCTATAAGTAATAAATTGCTACCTGATTCCATGGCCTCAACTATATTTGCAGCCTGTGATGTACTACCACTAGCATTTTCACTTGTAAACTTCTTAGTATCTTTTCCATTTGGAAGGTTATTTATAAATAAAGATATATCATCCTTTATTATTGCTCTACCATCTTCAGCTCTAACTTTCATAGCTGTGCTATCAGATATAACATACTCTCTTCCATCACCTTCTATGTGATTGTATACTCCAAGTTCTAGAGCATTTAAAAGAGTTGACTTACCATGGTATCCTCCACCAACTATCAAAGTTATTCCCTTTTTTATTCCCATTCCTTTAATTATTCCTTTGTTTGGTAATTTTATTGATACCTCTAATTCCTTTGGTGATATAAATTCTCTTCCATCTCTTAATGGTCTAGTTGATACACCACTTTCTCTTGGTAATATTGATTCATTAGCAACAAATGAAACTAATCCCTGTCTTTTAAGTTCTTCTCTTATAAACTCTTGATCACATACAAGTTTAACTCTATTTATAAGTTTATTTTTATTTAGCTTTTCATATTTTAAGCTATCATCTACTATCTTCGGTAAGAAATCATAAAGTATCTTTTGAAGTTCTCTTCCTAAAACACTTCTTCCCCTAGCTGGAAATCCAACTTCAAATCTTGCTTCAATTTTATCTTTATCTATAACAATTGCTGTTCTATCTAGTATTTCTTGTGGGCATCTACTTATATTTATCATTCCACTTTTACCAGATCCCATAACCCTTTCTCCAAATCTATTTATATTTTGAGAAAAAACCCTAGTTATAAAATCTTGAACTGCTATTCTTTTATGGGTTTCATTAAATAAATCATATGGAATCTTATTTACATTACTTTTCATACTTACTCTTATTCTTGATGGTGATGCAAACGGATCTCCTTGAACATGATCTATATGAAGTATATAATCTGAAAAATCATAATCTCCCTCTAATACTTTATAAGATTTATAACCTCTACCATCTATAGAATCTATTTGCTTCTTTAGGTCATTTAAATTTTTCATAAATTTTATTTTCCTCCTTCTATAGTTAAGAACTCATCTATAATTTTTTCTCCCATTCTTCTATACATATTGCTCATATTAATCATTGAACATAGAAGTAGAAACTTTTCTTCAAAATCCTTATCTTTATGATTTTTAACCTTATTTTTTACTAATTCATCCTTATCACAAACGCTCTTTTTAAAGCTATCTAAATCTTCTTCGCACTGTTCTAAATAAGCATTATATACCTCTCTTAAAGGATATTCTGATCCATTTTCAAATTCTTTTACTATATGATCTAAAGATGATTTTATATCACTTATTGATAAACTGCCCTTTAAATTATAAATGAGGCTCATAAGTATTAAATGCTCTTTTGAATACTTTTTATTTTTAATTGGCATAAGAAGCTTACCCTTAGCATAATTATTTATCATTGTTTTTGTTAATACCTTATCTTCTTTATTTCTTTTAGCGTCATTATATTTACTCTCAAATAACTGTATAACTTGGTCCATATATAGATCTATTTCCGGCATATCTTCTAATCTAATATTTTTCTCTAATGCCATTTCCTCTATCAACTTTATTATTTGTTTTTTTTCCATAACTTCACTTCCCAATCTAGTTTCAAAAACTACGTGTCAAAATATCTATATTTTAATAATAATAGTATTTCGGAGATAATTCAATATTTTTACAGTATTTTAAGTATTTTTACTCATTTTTGAGTCAATAATAACTTTGACCATATTTAGTTATAAATAATATAATAATATTATAATAAGTAGTTATAAAAACTACGTGGAATTTTTTGGAGGTTTAAGTATGGATAAATATTTTAGAGAACCAGTAAATGGGCTTACTCACCTTATAGGTGCTGCTCTTTCATTAGTAGGATTAATAGCTTTAGTTATAAAGGCGATATTAACCCATAGTGGATTTATTGCTATACTGTCAGTTATTATGTTTGGAATCAGCATGATTTTGCTTTACTCAGCTTCTGCGACTTATCACTCAGTTATTTCTACCGAAAAGGTAATATATAGATTAAAAAAATTAGATCACTCAATGATATTTGTACTTATCACAGGTTCATATGCACCATTTTGCTTAATAGCTCTGAACAATAAAATTGGTTGGATTCTATTTGGAGCAGTATTAACCTCTGGTGTACTTGGAATTATATTTAAAATGTTTTGGGTTGGTTGCCCTAAATGGATTTCAAGCGTAATGTATATAGCAATTGGTTGGTTTGCTATATTTGCAATATACCCATTATCACAAGTATTAGTACCTCAAGCTTTATTTTTACTAGTTCTTGGGGGAGTTATGTACACAATTGGTGGGGTTATCTACGCATTTAAGGATGATAGACTTCAAATAGGACCCTTTGGTACTCATGAAATTTTTCACATCTTTATAATGCTTGGAACTCTCTGCCACTTTATAGCAGTATTCTTTTACGTTATTTAATATAACAAAATGAGTGTCTTTACTATTATTATTTATATAACAGTAAAGACACTCATTTTATGTTTATATTAAAGTTTCATTATATCCATTCTTTTAACTCTATTATGGAGATCTGATGACCTTGGTGCTAAGCCACCTACATCTTCTTCCTTTATATTTAGAGTTTCTGCAATAAGCTTTCTAACTCTTGGTCTACAAAATGCCCCTTGGCATGTACCCATCCCAGCTCTTGTACGTCTTTTAATAGCATCTATAGAGCAAATCTTTATCTCTCTATTTAGTGCATCTACTATTTCAGCTTCAGTGACTGTTTCACATCTACATATTATATGTTTCTTTGGATCTATTGCATTAATATCTCCTTTAAAGTCCCTATCTTTTTTAATAAATATAGGTTTTCTATAGGCAATAAAATCATTATTTTCTTCTAATTTTAGTCCTGAATCTCTAAGTATTCCAATTACCTTCTTAGCTATTGCAGGTGATGATGTAAGCCCTGGTGAGTCTCCTGTTACATTTAGGAATCCTTTAACATCAGTCTCCTCCACTATAAAATCCTTAGTTGAACTAGTAGGTCTTACTCCCGCAAAAGAAGTTAAAGCCTTCTTCATATCAAATCCACTTACTGATTTTCTTGCAGAATCTACAATCTCTCTAAGGGATTTTTCATCTGTTGATACATCATCTTTATGAGCAACTTGCTCTGCATCTGGACCTATTAAAAGATTGCCATGATAAGTTGTTGTAACTAATATCCCTTTTCCCTTTTTAGTAGGCACTTGGAATATTACCTTATTCACTAAATAAGCTTGATCTTTATTAAATATTATATATTCACCTTTTCTAGGAATAATATCAAATGTGTCTACTCCTATCATTTTTGATACCTTATCACTATATACACCAGCTGCATTTATTACATATCTTGATTCAATAACACATTTATTAGTTTTAACTTTAAATCTATCTCCTGACTTTTCAAGTCCTATAACTTCCTCACTTAGTCTTAATTCCATTCCATTTTTTATGGCATTTTCTATAAGGGCTATAGTAAATTCATATGGAGAGCATACCCCTGAATCACTACAATATAACGCCCACTTTACTTCCTTATTTAGATGAGGCTCCATTTTAATTACTTCTTCACCATCTATTATTTTAAGTCCACCTACTCCATTTTCTATACCATCATTATAAAGTTTTTCTAAATGCTCCTTCTCTTCATCTGAGAATGCTAATACTAGAGAGCCTGTCTCCCTATAACCAAAATTTAGATCCTTTTCTAGATCAGCGAACATTCTATTCCCTTTAACGCAAAGCTCAGCCTTTAATGTTCCTGGAGTATCTGCATATCCACCATGTACTATTCCACTATTAGCCTTGGAGCAGCCACAGCTAACATCTTCCTCTTTTTCTATCATACAGACTTCTAATTTGTATTTTGAAAGTTCTCTAGCGATGTTTCCACCAATAACTCCACCACCAATTATTACAACATCATACACAATATCACCCCTTTAATAATAATAGTTCTTATTACCTGATAGTTCTTAATACCAATTATATCACTAATTTAAACATTTACATAAATAAATAACTATCTTATAATTATAGAATTATAAGATAGTTATTTATTATATTTATTATTTTCTAATTGAATTTTTTCTCTATTATTTTTTCATAAGATATATAACCATTGTCTCTTAAATTTTTCAAAATCACTTTTAATAATGAATATATAGGCACTATACAAAAAGCTGCTATAGGACCTCCAATTGCAGCAGCTCCTACAACTAAAAATATATCCGTTATTGGATGTATCTTCATGGCCCTTCCCATAATAAATGGTACAACTACTCTTCCTTTTAAAGTCTGAGCTATTATAAATAATATAGTAAGTTTAATTATCATACCTAGTCCCATAGATGCTGCAAGTATATATGGGATTATCATGGATATAAAAAATCCAACAAAAGGTATAAATGCTAATACAAATGTCGATCCTGCTAAAAATAACGCACCTGGCATACCTATTATTTTATATCCTATAAAGACCATTATTGCTAAAGATAATGCTACTGTAGCCTGACCTATTATATAACTTGATAATACTGTATCACTTTCAGATAGTATATCCTCAGCAGTACCTTGATATTTCTTAGGGCAATATTTAAGTACATGAGGTTTAAACTGATCTCCATCTCTTAACAAGAAAAAAGTTATTAAAATAACAAGTATAACATTTGAAAATAACATCATTCCCTTATTAAATATTCCGCCTACATTAGATAGTATTAAATTAATATATCTTATAATCTGATTAGCAAATCCATCTATAAATACTTTTAATTGACCATCATTAAAACCTTTTTCTGCAAATTCTCTTATATTATTTTCTATTAATATTGAATTTATAATTTGCCTTAATTGTATTATCTGCTTTATAAAATATTCTCCAAAATACTTTGCTATACCTGATAGCACAAATATAAAAATAACAAGTGTTAAAGCTGTTGCCATAGAACGCTTTAATCCCTTTCTTATAAATATCTCATTTAATGGTTTCAATATATAAAATAAAAAAACGCCAAATATCATTGGTGTGAATATAACCAAAACAAACACATCTATAAATTCATCTATTACTTTAAAGTTTCCAAGGATATATAATAAAATTACTATTAAATTAGCTATAATTAAATACGATATAACCTTCTTTGTTTTCATAATAAACTCTCCTTTTTCATTATAAGGTTAGTTTATCCAAGTTAGCTTATACCATACATACTACTATTTTATTAAATCTTCAAAATCCACTCTAATTGCTTTTTCTATATCTTTTGGATTCATCTCTATCTGAAGTCCTATCTTTCCACCACTAAAGACTATCTTTTCCAGTTCTAGTCCTTCCTTTTGTATAAATGTTTTATACTGTTTTTTCATTCCTATAGGAGAACAACCTCCCCTTATGTATCCAGTTAGTTTATTTATATCTTTAACATGTATCATTTCAACTTTTTTCTCCCCTGATACCTTTGCAGCTTTCTTCAAGTCTAATTCCTCAAGTACAGGAATAACAAATACATAAAGATTTTTTGAGTTACCAATTGTAACTAATGTTTTATATACTGTCTTTGGATCTTGCCCTGTCTTTTCTGCTACTGAAGCTCCATCTATATGACCATCTGAGCAGTCATACTCAAGTGCATTGTATTCTATTTTATTCTTGTCTAATATTCTCATCGCATTAGTCTTTTGCATAATAATCACTCCATTTTTAAAATCTCATATATTTATTATACACATTATTTTTGAAATCTTATATTTTCCTTAATGTAACCTTAAATATTCCTTTTTTTAACCCTTTTGTTGTTAATTAGGTGTTAGACATGCTTTATACTATTCTTATAGGGGGTGATTTTTTGAAGAAATTAATTATAATTCTTGTATCAACTGCCATTATTGTTTTATTTGCTTTTGAACAAGAGTATATTCCTAATGAAAGTTTAAATAAAGAAGAAAATTTTATCTCTTATAAAAGATTAGATAATGTTATATCTAATTACTTAAAAAAAGATTATAAAGATAAGCACTTTTCTAATGCAAATCAAATATTTTTATCATATGACATTGTGGGAAAAGAAGTTGAAAACAATGTACTTCTTGCTTATATAACATACTCTCTATCTGGATATAAAGTTGATAAGACTACAGCCAAAAACACATCTAATGAAGATTTCAATGGAGTAATATCTATTTTAAAAAATGATAAAGATTTTATTGTTACTGATTTTAAGTCTATCTCTCATAATAAAGATATTAAAACTATATTTCCAAAAGAATATATTTTGGAAACTAAAATTAATCCTAATCTTAGACATCGTGAAATAATAAAAGAAAAACTACATGCTTGGCAAAATATAAATAAGGTTACAATAGAATAAGCTAACTTATATTTTAAAATATAGGTTAGCTTATTTTTATATCTTTAATTTATTTTTTCTTATAAGTAAGTATACTAAAATAGCTATTCCAATAGCCAATATTAAAGTAACTATAACCCCGCCCTCTGGTCCGAATGTTCCACCATTAATTAAATTATTTTCTAATATTTTCGTGTTTATAATACTTCCTACACCTGTCTCTGTACCACTTACTAGAAATCCAAATATATTTCCTTGAGCGAAATTCCAAGCACTATGTAATGCACATACCCCCCAAAGACTTTCCTCATAAATTGCATATATAGCAGCAAAAATTCCAAATAATATTAGGTTTACTATAGCAAGCGGTGCTACACCTGCATTTCCAAGATGAAGTACTACAAAATATGACGATGATATTATTATTGCAACTATAGGTGAAATTTTAACCCCTAAAACTGGCAACATATGACCTCTCATCATAATTTCTTCTGATGCACCTTGAATAATCCAAGCTATAATCATAAATATAAAGGATATTAAAAAAGAAAAATCTAAATTTTTATTAAATACAAATTTTCCATTACCTATAGCAACTATTAAAACAGCAACTATAAAAATCATTAAAACCCCTATAAGAAATCCTCTTATGTATTTAAATATAGCATTATCTTTAAGTGAGAATCCCATAGTAGCTATTTTTCTCTTTTCTTTAAATTTAACTATTAGAAAATATACTATAATTACTGATCCTGTTGATATCATAAGCCCTAAAGGCCTATTTATAGATGCAAACGCTCCAATTCTCCATATTCCTAAAAGTTTCATAATCATTGTCATTAATACTACTATAGGAAGTGCTAAGAATGGCACTATTATAGGAAGTAATAACGTAAATATAATTCCTGATGGTTTCCCATCTTTAACTTTTTTAAATAAGCTCTCATTTGAACTAAATAAATTTCTCAAAATAAACTATCTCCCCTTTATGCTTAATCTGTTTAATAGTTACAACTATTATTTACCTATCATTTATATCTATTCCTTTGTTAATTCTCTATACTATTATTTTATATATAAATTTACTTATAAATTCTTAAGAAATTATTTTTAATATTTAAAAGTTATAGAAAATAAAGTAAACATAGACCTTTCCTTACATTGACTTATGTTTAATTTGATATTATCATTTCTTTATGCAATAACTTAGGCATTTACATTACTAGTCAATTATCTAATGTAAATGTCTAAGTTCTTGTTTTTTATTATAAAATTGAATACACAGGGAGATTTAAATGAACACAGAAGAAAAAATCAATAATACTCAAAAATTCTTAGGAGATAAAGGTTTTATATTATTTATTGGATTTTTAAGCGCCTTTGTCCCTATGTCTACTGACCTCTATCTACCTGCATTACCTAAAATGGTAGATACTTTTCATACAGATATAAGTACATTAAACTTAACAATAACATTTTTCTTTATTTTCTATGCAATTGGTATGTTATTTTGGGGACCATTAAGTGATAAATACGGAAGACGTAAAATTCTTTTAATAGGAATGACTTGTTACTGTATAGGAAGTTTTTTATGTGCAAATTCAAGTAGCGTTGAAACACTTATAATATCTCGTATAATTCAAGCTATGGGTAGTGGTTCTGCCGTATCAGTTTCTACTGCTATGATGAAAGATGTCTATACTGGCAAAAAATTAGTCGCCATGTTAGCTTTAGTTCAATCAATAGCGATGACTACACCAGTTATTGCTCCTTCAATAGGCGCACTTATATTAAAATATTCTTCATGGCACGGAATATTTTGGACTTTAACAATTGTTAGTATAATTGGTATAGTTGGTGGGATTTTATTAGAAGAAACTTTAATAACTTATAGCACTCAAAAATTATCTAAAGTTTTTGGTAATTTAAAAGTTGTTAGCAAAAATCCAGGGTTTTCATTACTTATGCTTATATTTTCAATAACATCAATACCACTTATGGCTTATATAACTATGTCATCTTATATCTACATCGATGGTTTTGGTTTAAAAGATGATGTTTATACTTACTTCTATTCTTTCTCTGCTATATTTTTAATAATAGGGCCAATGCTCTACGTTAAACTAGCAAAAAGATTTAAAAGTAATAGTATTATGACTGTAGACTTTATAGTTTTAATTTTAAGCGGAATTTTATTAATTACAGTAGGAAATAAATCGCCATATATTTTTGCCCTTTCATTAGTTCCTGCTATGCTTTGTGGTAATATGTTAAGACCACCTAGTACAAACTTAATGTTAGCTCAGCAAGATACCAATATAGGCTCAGCGTCTTCCCTTATAAGCTTCGCGAATACAATAATGGGTAGCGTTGGAATGTTCCTTATAACTTTAAATGTAGGTAATAAAATAGTTGCCATTGGAACTATGTATTTAATTGTTGCTATAACTAGTTTAACGTTATGGGTTCTATTCCATAAAAAACCTTTCATAAAACAAACATACTAAACTTTAAAATAAAGGCTAGGAGTGAATTCCTAGCCTTTTAATTTATATAAATATTTATTTTTCATTTCTTCTATAAAAATTTCTTAAATAATTATATGTTTAATTTAAAAATGTTAGCCATAGCTAATTCAAATTACTATTTAACTAAAGTACACTAAATATTTCATAACTATTATAACATTCTCAATATTAAATATGGTTCATTAAACTTTTTATAGTATCCATTTTAAAAAGTATATTAAACGTTATAAATAAGCACTTTAGGTATCAATAATTAAAATTTAGAAGGATTTACAAAATAATCTTAAAGTATATCATATGAATTATAGAGTGTCTTGAAAATGTTACTATGTAATATAAAATATGTAAATAAATATTTTATTTAATTATAAACTTGTTAACTAAATTAAATAAAAAAACTTAGGAGGAATGTATTATGTGTACAACTGTTTTAGTAGGAAAAAAAGCTTCAATTGATGGTTCAACAATTATCGGTAGAAATGACGATACTTTTGCACCTTATAATCCACAAAGATTTTATGTTCAAGCATCCAATAAAGAACAAAGTGGCATTTATTCTTCTAATCAAAATGGATTTAAGGCTGAGCTACCTAAAGTCGCTTATAGGTATCAAATTGTTCCAAATGTAGATATAAAAAAAGAAGGGTTCTTTGGAGAAAGTGGCTTTAATGAAAAAAATGTAGGAATGAGTGCAACAGAAAGTGTTTATGCAAATGAACATGTACTAGCTTATGACCCTTTATTATCAGATGGATTAGCTGAAGATTCTATGATGCTTATGGTACTCCCTTACATTGATTCAGCAAAACATGGTGTTGAGTATTTAGGTAATTTAATTAAAACACATGGTTCTGCAGAAGGAAATGGTGTTATTTTTAGTGATAAAAATGATGTTTGGTATATGGAAATAGTAACAGGACATCATTGGGTAGCTCAAAGAATACCAGATGATGCATGTTGTGTAATTGCAAACCAAGTATCTATTGAAGAGATAGATTTTAATGATCATGAAAACTTTATGTGGTCAGAAGGAATTCAAGAGTTTGTAGAAAAAAATAATCTAAATCCAAATTTATCTGGATGGAACTTCCGTAAAATTTTTGGTACAAGCACAGAAAAAGATCGTCACTATAATACTCCAAGAGTTTGGTTTGGACAAAGATATTTTAATCCAGATATTAAACAAGAGCCTGATTCTAATGATTTACCATTCATTTTCCATGCAAATAGAAAACTTTCTGTGGAAGATGTAGAATATATTTTAAGTTCTCATTATGACGAGACAGTATATGATCCATATGGTAAAGGAACAGAAACTGAAAAACTTTTATTCAGACCAATTTCCTTAAACCGTACTCAAAATTCTCATGTAATGCAAGTTAGAAATAATGTGCCAGAAGACTTGTCTACAATAATGTGGATATGTGTAGGTGTTCCTGCTTATACACCTTATGTACCATTTTACGGAAATTCTAACGACTCAGATCCAAGCTATAGTGATACAAAATTAGAATGGAATTTAACTGATGCTTATTGGATGTATCGTACTGTTACTGCCTTAGTAGAAGGCCATTACAGCAAATTAATCCAATCTGATTTAGATTATTTAAAAGAGTGTCGTGAATTCTTAATTAGAACTATTAATGAAACAGATGAAGCTGGTAAATACTTAAGGAATGAAGAAGCAACTAAATTCTTAACAAATAAAAATCATGAAATTGTTGCTAAGATGCGTGAAATTACTATGAAATACATTGGAGAACTAGTAGTTAAAAGCATTGAACTTTCAAAATTGACATTTGATATGGATAAAAATTTATAAAGGTCACTTTGACTAAAACATTAAATTAAGAGCTTAGTTACATTAAAAAATAAATTTAGCCTAAATTTTAAATGTATTTTTTAATGTAAAGTATTTTTATAATTCAAATTGAAATTTATATTAGTCTACTATCAAAAAGAGAAACAAAAAGCCACATAGTTCTATACTATGTGGCTAATATATAAAAATCCTAATAATCATTAAACTCTAATCGTAATAAATAAAAATGATCTCTAAAAACATTCTCTCTAGTGCAATGAAGTTAGTTTTCTTTTATTTCTCTAAATTATCTTTTTTGTTATGATCAAATATACTTCAATAGATATTTCTAACCTATCCCCCCATAAACAATACCAAGTACTATTACACATATTGTTGTTATACTAAATACATACTTACCCATAACTATAAATCCATCACCAAGCTTTCTTTTAGCTCCAATATTAACTTCTTCAAGGACATTATCTGCTCCATGCATGAAATAAAAGGTTAAAGCAACTATAAGAGTTGCAATTGGTGATATAACTATTGTTATTAAATTAGTAAAATTATCAAAGCCGCTCATGCTCAAATTTAAAGGTATTGATAATATAAATCCTATAAGCGCAACAAGTATTGAGGCTTTTTTTCTTGTAATCTTAGTTTTTTCCATCAAAGCTTCAACTGGCCCTTCAAGCATATTTATTGATGAGCTTATAGCTGCAAAAAGTATACTTAAAAAGAATATAACACTTAATATATGTCCTCCTGGCATTGATTTAAATATTGTTGGCATTGTTATAAAAAGTAATGGTGGCCCAGCTTGTGGATCTAATCCAAAAGAAAATACTGCTGGCATTATTACAAATGATACTAAAAGTGCTGCTGATGTATCTAATATAGCTGTGCTAAATGCTGATTTTGGAATATCAAAGTCTTTATCAATGTAGCTTCCGTATACAACCATTCCACATCCATTAAGAGAAACTGTAAAAAAAGCTTGACCTAAAGCCATAACCCAAGTTTCTGGCTTTAATAGATACGAAAAGTCTGGTGTTAAAAGATACTTAACTCCCTCCATTGCATTAGGAAGTGTTAAAGATCTAATTGCAAGTAATATAAATATTATAAATAATGCTGGCATTATTATTTTATTTATCTTTTCAATCCCCTTTGTCACTCCAATGTATACAATTCCAAGAGTTATGGCTATGGCTATAAAATTAAAGAATATAGAACTACTAGTTCCTGCAAAAGAATTAAAATAATTTGGTATATCTACTTTTGATATATTACCTGTTATACTCATACCAAAATATTTTATTATCCATCCAATAACAATGTTATAAAACATGAATACTCCCATGAGTCCAATTGCAGGTATTAAGGAAATAAGCCTATTAAATTTTATTCCTTTACCTTTAAGTATTTTACTAAGTCCAGTTGATGATCCCCCCTTAAATCTTCTCCCAAAAGAGAATTCCGTCATAAGTCCTATCGTACCAAGTCCAAAAACAAATATGAAGTATGGTATTAAAAATGCCGCACCTCCATATTGACCAAGTCTGTATGGAAACATCCATATGTTCCCAAGCCCTATTGCCGCTCCTATACACGCCAATACAAATCCTACTTTACTACTAAATTTTTCTCTTTTCATTTTTTTAATGTCCCCCTTCTTATCCTACTATCCTACTAATCAATATACATATTTATTATGTACTTGATGATTAAATTTATATAAAAAGCCACATAGGTGATTTCTCTCCTATGTGGCATATTTTACTGTAAAAATAAAAAGCACCACATAGTATTTCGTCCTATGTGGCTAATAATATATTAAATCCGAACAAGTCATTTAACCTTAACCATCATAGATACAAACTTAAAGTTTCGACTAAAGTTTGTATCTATAATTTCATTTCATAAATACAAACTTTATCTATAATAATTAAAGTAATATGCTATATTAACTTTTTTTATAAAATTGAAGTTAATGCAATTTTTCATGACTGATTCTCCCAACCTACTTTTTAATATAAGTTAATTTTACCATCATTATAAAAAACTTGTCAATATAAATTCTTACTATTGGTATGTTATCTAAGTTATTACTTTTACTAACTTTAGAGCCATTTACCTAATGTTTATTTTGTTATGGTATTTATTTTAATTTATATGTTATAATAGGCAGATAAATATATTTATGAAATGAGGTAGAATAAGATTGATAACTGTATCAAATGTTAGTTTAAGATATGGTGGACGTAAGCTTTTTGAAGATGTTAACTTAAAGTTCACTGCTGGAAACTGTTATGGCGTAATTGGAGCTAATGGTGCTGGTAAGAGTACTTTCTTAAAGATTCTTTCAGGAGAAGTTGAACCAAACACAGGAGACGTATCAATTGCTCCAAATACAAGAATGTCTGTTTTAAAACAAGATCACTTTGAATATGATGAGTTCGAAGTTTTAGAAACAGTAATTATGGGTAATGAAAGATTATATCAAATCATAAAAGAAAAGGATGCATTATATGCAAAGCCTGATTTCACTGATGAAGATGGAATAAAAGCATCAGAACTTGAAGGAGAATTTGCTGATCTTAATGGATGGGAAGCTGAATCAGAAGCTTCATCATTACTTCAAGGACTTGGTATTGGTACTGATACGCACTATAAAAAAGTTTCAGAATTAACTGGTTCAGAAAAGGTTAAAGTTCTTTTAGCTCAAGCCTTATTCGGTAATCCTGGAATCCTTATACTAGATGAGCCTACAAACCATTTAGATATTAAATCAATAAACTGGCTTGAAGAGTTCTTAATAAACTTCCCAGGAACTGTTATAGTTGTATCCCATGATAGACACTTCCTAAATAAAGTTTGTACTAATATAGCCGATGTTGATTTTGGTAAGATTAAAATATTTACTGGTAACTATGATTTCTGGTATGAGTCAAGTCAACTTGCTCTTCAAATGTCTAAGGATCAAAATAAGAAAAAAGAAGAAAAAATTAAAGAACTTCAAGACTTCATTGCTAGATTTAGTGCTAATGCATCAAAATCTAAGCAAGCAACTTCAAGAAAGAAGTTATTAGACAAAATTACTTTAGACGATATTCAACCTTCTACTAGAAGATATCCATTCGTTGGATTTAAGCCTGAAAGAGAAGTTGGTAATGATATATTAGTAGTTGAAGGCTTAAGTAAAACTATCGATGGTGTTAAAGTTCTAGACAATGTAAGCTTTAGAGTAAACAAAGACGATAAAATTGCTTTAGTTGGTGCTAATGAAATAGCTATAACTACATTATTTAAGATATTAAGCGGAGAAATGGAAGCAGATAGCGGAGCATTCAAATGGGGTGTTACTATATCAACTTCTTACTTCCCTAAAGATAATTCAGAATTCTTCAATGATTGTAACCTATCACTTGTTGATTGGCTTAGACAATTCTCAGAGGAAAAATCAGAAAGTTACATAAGAGGTTTCCTTGGAAGAATGTTATTCTCAGGCGAAGAAGCATTAAAAGAAGCTTCAGTACTTTCTGGAGGAGAAAAGGTTAGATGTATGTTATCTAGAATGATGCTTTCAAATGCAAATGTATTAATGCTAGATCAACCTACAAACCACTTAGACCTTGAATCAATAACTGCTGTAAATAATGGACTTAAAGACTTTAAGAGCGTACTTTTATTCGCTTCTCATGACCATGAGTTCATTCAAACTATTGCAAATAGAATCTTTGATATTAAAGAAGATGGTAGCTTAGTTGACAGAGTTATGACATATGATGAGTACTTAGAAACAATGAAATAATTAAAAGCCTTAGGAATTTATAACTCCTAAGGCTTTTTTTATTTTCTCTTAAATATATTCTTTATCTTGTCTTCAACTATATGTTTTTTCTCTTTCTTATCTAATTTTCTATACTTATATGTGAACATTATTATTATAGCTATTACTAGTATTAGTATTAATATAAGTGTAGCCATTAAAACCTTTATGTTTCCATCTAAATTATTTATTTTTTCGAATATAGGCTTTTCCTTCGGAGCACTCATAACAAAACTTCTTACATTTCCATACTGATCTATAATTTCTGAATCGCCAGTAAGCTTGAATGCTTTATCTGATGATGATAGGTACTCCGTTGATTCTCTTAATAACTTATCGTTAGGTGATGTAAGCACAAGCATGCCTAATTGATTATTAAATGGTGATTCACTTAATTGATATGTTGTTATTTGAGAACTAAATGGATCTATTAAATACAACTTCTCATTTGATTCAAATGCACTATATTCTTTATTATACTTAAACCATAAATCTTCATTTACTTCTTTTATAAATGGATTATTATCTGGTGTACCATATATTAAAAGGTTCTTTTCTTTCTTTTCTTTCCCTACTTGTGAGCCCTTCTTTACCATTATAGTTCCTATATTATATTTTAAGTCCTTACCCCAATATGATGCTATATTTCCTAGTGTAGTTAAATCATCTGATTCCATATTATCTGGAGTAACTATTAATATATTATTAAGTGCACCATCATTTATAAATGGATTAGGATAATTATCAAAATAATAATTAAGTTGCTTTGAATTTGGTAAGTATAAATAAGAATCTCCAGTAACTAGTGCCCATGGCGTATCTTCACTTCTCTTTTCACACCATACTCCTGGAACCTCTAAATCAAAGGCAACTTGAATATTTAAGTAACTTGTTTTTTTAATATCAGATGGAATATTTAGTTCTACGAAATCTCCATTAGCATTTTCTTTAGTAAGTTTCTTGCTCCCTATTGGAACTCCATTTATATAAACAGTCACTAGTGATCTATCAAAATCTAAATTCTCCGAATATCTCATATCAAGTTTTATTTTTCCGCCATCTGCAAGAATCCTATTTTTTGGTATGTAATATGATAAGTTCGCTGTTCTTCTAAATGGTCCCTTTAAAAGAATCTCATTATTACCAAGTTCACTAAAGGTTATCTTATTTGAAGGCTCTGATACAATATCTAATTCTTTGGTATTATTATCAATTATATATTGATCTTGATTAATTTGAGAAACTAGATTTTCATTCATCATAAACTTAATTGACTTATTTAGCATATCTGTATTATTTGATACTAATAATAGTATCTTTGTATTTTCATTTTTTGTATAAGGTGATTGTGCTTCTTTTATTACTGATCCATTCTTAAAATTCCCTGAATCAACTTTATTAAAATAGCCTCTAAGTTCATTCGGTAGATTACTCTCTTCACCTATATAAATTATATTATAATCCTTATAATTTTTTATATCAGAATACTTTATTATCTTCCCGTTATAATCACCATTTTTATATATGCTTCCAAGATATGAATTCATCATTAATGCAGATGATACATCACTATCTGTGTAATTATCTGGCACTACAATTACAGTACCAGGATTTTTATCATCATTAACTTTTAAAAATGGATATGGAAAATTTGAAATATTATTATCTGAAGCTATGTTTTTATAATTTACTGTTACCTTAGAGGTTTTGTATATATCAAGCCAATTTGCTGAGTTTACATCATCAACACATGGCAAATCAGTAACTCTTGCATATGCATTTACAGTAAATTTATTACTTCCTTCTTTAAATAGTTTCTTTGGTATTCTTACCTTTAGAGTTTGAGTTTCTTTTTTAGGATTATATGCTATCTTCTCAGATGAAAATGGTATATCATTTACTGAAAGAGTTAAATAACTTTCAACGCCTTTTTGAACAACCTGATTCATACTAAAATCTATTTCTGCCTCAACATAGTCTGTTCCCCACCATTTTTCTAAATCAAAAAACCAACTATGAGAAGAAAATACCCCTTTAAATACTACATCAGAATCTATATAAAAAGTTTTTTTATTTGATTGGTTTGTAACTTTATTATTTTTAGGTGCTGCATTCGCAATATTATTATTTAAGGTAAATCCTATAAGAATGGTAAAGCTGAATATTAGTAATACTTTAAACATCCATTCTGCTTTATTGTGATTTTTCATATTATATCCTCCCTTCTAAAATCTTTCTGTTTTATACCACTTAACCTCTCTTTTGAATAATATATCTTTAATGTAATTATAAAATCCAAGTAGTGCTACAAAAGCCCATAGCTTACAATAGAAAAAATACATTAAGAATATAATAATTATATTTTTAAATGTTAATTCACCTTTTTCTGTAGATATCGCTACCATTATAGATAATATAAACATGACTATTGCAATTAACCAAATTATTGCCCCAAATCCAGTTAAATTTAAATGGATAAGTCCTGTCATTCCAAGTATAAATAAGCCATCCGAAATAATACTTGCTGATAAGAATAAGAAATATGTCATAGCATAATAAAGAATATCAAATCTAGTAACACCAGCATTTCTCTTAAATAAATATTTGAAGTTTTTTATTACAACATAGGTATTTCCCTTTGCCCATCTTGTTCTTTGTCTAATCCAAACCTTTAGAGTTTGAGGCTCCTGCTCCCACGTAACTGCAAGGGGCATAAATTTTATTTTGTATCCCATTCTATACATTCTAAAACTTATTTCTGTATCTTCCGTTATTGCTTTTGTGTCCCATCCACCCATTTCTTCTATTATACTTCTTCTTATAACAAAATTCGTTCCTGGAATAGTGCATAAACCCAACAATTGCCATCTACCCGCCTGCGCCATCCATTGAAATGTAAGTGTTTCTATATTTATAAACCTTGTAAGAAGGTTCCTAGATTTATTTCTACATCTAAATTTCCCGATAACAGCTCCAAGTCCATCATCTTTTATAAGTGTCTGTACTAAATATTTAAGTGCTTTTTTCTCTGGAGTATTATCAGCATCATATATTGCAAGAATTTCTCCTCTGCTTTTTTCAAATCCAATATTTAAAGAATTCGATTTTCCCTTACCTCCAACTATATTATCTGTACTTATCACGGTTAAATTTCTATCTGGATTATTATTTTGTATTTCAGTTAATATATCATGTGAATTATCACTTGAGTTATCATTAATGACTATAATTTCATATTTATCCTTTGGATAATCAAACTCCAAAAGAGATTGAACAGTTTTTCTAATTACCTTTGCTTCATTATGCGCTGGAACCATAACAGAAACAAAAGGATATTCTTTTAATTCTTCATCCATTTTAACTTTTAAAGTTTTAGTATAATAAACATATCCAGCAACCATTAATATGACATTTATAAATATTATTACCCATATAACTGCCAAAGAGTATAAAGCCAAATAATCAAATATATTCATACCAGTCTCCTTATTTGAAGTACTTCCTCTTGTCTTTTTTCCTACTCAAGATAACTATTATTAAGAAAATAATGCTTGAAGATACCGCTATTATTATAATTATTTTTTTAGGCTTTTCAATGCTTATTAACTTTTCATTTTCCTCTAAGCTACTATTTTTCTCTACAGCTTTTGCAAAGTCATCTTGACTTATAAAATTATTTTGAGTAACTGGACTTCCATCTAAAAAAGTACCACTAATCCCCGACTTTATTGTATTATTATTTATCTTCAATTCTATATTTAAATATCTTGGATCATTAAAATATATCTCTAAATTTCTAAGTTCATCTACAATATTTTTAAACTTATCATAAGGTATACTATTATCCACAGATATAGCAATATCTTTAAAATCACGATATTTAATATTATTTATCTTTGTATAATCTACCTTATTTATAACATTATTAAATTTAATATTTTTAAAATATCCATGATTTTGGACTCCCATACCTTCATCATCACTTATAAAGATTGTATTTGTCTTTTCAAGAAATTGCTTCATATCCTCTCTATATAAAAAGAAATCCGGTATATCAAATCCTAATGGATATATAAGATAGTTTAGATAATTTTGATATCCTATTTCACTTTTATTAATTATATCTTCTGAAGGTACTGATTTTTCCATAATGTATGGGCTATGTAATATTACATATCCTCCCTTACATTGAGCATACCTAAGCACTTCTGCAAATCTCTTCATTGCATTAAAATCTGTATTTTCAAATATAGGTATTGCACTAATAAAAAATTGAATTCCATGACTATTTAAATAATCTATTTTATTTACTAATTCATTTAAATCTATAAAAGGATTAACATTATCTAGTATAAAATATTTCTTTTGAATCCATACTTCTTTTTCATTAAATGCCTTAAAAATCTTTTTTTGAGTAGAACTATTTAATGAATTTAAACCGATATGTGTTATATTAGATTGGCCTTTAAACTCACCGTAATTCTTTCCTATCCAGAATATAGTTCCCTTAAAGTTTTTGATTTTGTCCTTCATATCTTTACTTAGACTATTATCATCATTACTTAATATAATTACACTACTGTAATCTCTAAATAACTCATCTTTAAAATCATTAAAATTAACTATATCTACTTTCCCGCCAAATGATAACACCATTTCATTTACATAATCCAGGGTATTCTTATCTTCTCCATACTGAGTATAGCTATCATATAATATGATTATATTATTCAATGTTGAAGCAGAAGCTTTCCTTTGCGGAAGCACACCAAATAAAGCAAATATAATAAAAATATAAAAAATATAATTTCTATATTTTTTATACATCATACTCGACCTCTGCTTCTGCTCTCCTTAAGAAATCAATTGGATCTTTTATATCTTCGCTCCAAGCCTTATATCCAACTTGTATCTCTAGGTTCAATCCCCCAAGTAAACTATCCTCATCTAAAACTATCTTCTTTATCTCTTCCTTAAGCCTTTTCATTACTACTCTTGCACCTTCTTCAGTTGATAATAATATATACGCAAAAGTTGAATCATTGATAATATATTTTCTGTCTTCGCCTCTTAATAAAGTACTTATTCTATTTACGGCAAAAGTTATAACATCCTTATACTTCTCCTCTCCAAGGAATCCTTTTATCTTATCGCTATATTGTATATTTACTACCATTACAGTTATTGGAATATCTTTTCTTCTCCTTGTCATGCTTATATATATTGGTAGTTCATTCATAAAAGCTCTTGAGTTTCGCATACCTGTTTCGTGGTCAATCATTACAAGATTATTGTTTCTTTCTCTTAGTTCAGTTATCTCTTTTTGCATCTTAAAAATAAGGCTTGATATATTAGATATTAATATAGCTGAAATAATAATAATAATAGTCCAGAAATATGTACTAATATCAATTCTACTATTTCCACCTAATGCAAAATAAAGTTTTATACTCATATATACAAAGTCTACAACTAAGGATACTATTAGTGACAATGTTATATTTGTATAATAAGATATAATCATAACAATTACTAAAATTAAAAACATAATATAATTTTCAAAGCTTGATTCCAATTTTAATATATTAAATGTAATCCCTATTCCAAAGAAAAATACTATTAGTATAGTTACTGCTAAGTCTATTTTCTTTCTTATATCTAACGAACTCACTCTTTAACCCTCCTTAATGTCCTTTTTCTTTAATAAATTTAATACAAAATATAAAAACATTATGTCCCAAGACATGTTGTACATAAATTCATGCTTAGAAAGGTCCGCATCTCCTGCTCCAACTAATGATGTCGCTATTTGGACTAATCCTATTAAGAATATATATACATAAGCCTCTTCCATTAATCTCCCACTCTCATCATCTTCATATCTTGAAAGTTTATATCTTTTTATAGATAAAATGAAAAATAATATTATATAAATCATAGATGCAATAAATGTTTTAGGCAAATATTCACTCTTAAATGTACTCCATCCACTGAAGAAATAAGATTTAGCACCTGGCTCCCTTCCTGCACTTTTTTCATAATTTCCTTGTGTAATTGGCCTTATATAATAAGCATTTCTGAATCCTATATCAATCATCTTAAACATATCCTTAGGATGTGTCGCATAATAAAGAATTATTTTATCTATCGTAAAATGATCATAATATGATTTAATAAGATCTTTATTTTTCAAATCAATTTGAGGGACATCTACAAAATATATTGTATTTTCTAGCAATGAATATTGATCATTTATATTCATATCATCTAGTATTTTATCTGCATCTCCTTCATCTAAAAGAATACCTCTATTTAATGCATGATATCTATTTATATAGTCAAAGTCTCCTTCTATTGATTTGTAAAAAAATCCTGCTCCTACAACAAATGCTATTGCCATTATACAAGATAGTATTTTTACTGATAATTTATTTGTATAATGCAATATTCTCCACATTAAAATTCCAAGTAATACACCAGTAGGTGCTAATTGCTGCTTAGCTCCAAAGAATATAAAAGATGTAATAAAAAAGGTAATTAAGTTATACCAAGTAAATTTATTAAGTCTTATCATATAGAGTAATATTCCTATACTCAATAAAAAGAATGGTATATTAACTCCTTCTCCATAGAAAGAATTAAAATATGCTATATAGCCAGTGTCCATAAAAATAAATATGTATAATAAAGTTATCATTAACTTAAATACTGGCCTTCTTAAGTACGATGTAAATACCTTTACTAATATATAAGCAGCTATTGCATGAAATACAAGTAATATAGCTGACAAAAATCGGATATCAAATATTTTATTATTACCTGTAATTAATTTATTTAACATAATTGCTGGTTTTATTAGAATAGATTGAGTTGATATAAGCATTCTTTTGTTATCACTATGATACTGATTAATACCATAGTCTTTTTGAAAGTATTTAAAATGCTCATCTTGTTGATCTTCTGGATTATTGTTTAAATAATGAAGATCATTTTGACTTATAATTCTAAAAAAGTCACCATTATTAGCCATACCTATTAAAGGTTTAATAAATAATGTCATTGATCCTATAGCTAAAACTAATATTACAGCTAATATTGGAAAATTCACTCTATTTAGCATAATATCTGCCCTTATCGCACCATTCTTAATACTATTAAATAATTTCATAGTAAAAAGCTCCTTCTCTATAATGCCTTTATTTAAATCATACTATTTTTAAAAGTATATATAGCAAATAAACATTATATTTTTTATAAACATTTTTATACTTCTTATTTCTTAAATTAGATAATTTTAAAGGTTAACTTATTTAAATGAGTTAACCTTTATATTCTTAAAATATCCATTTAATTATTTTATTATGTTATCTACAATTTCATGAACAAAGTCTATATGATTCTTAGCATATTCTTTTACGCCCTCTTCCGCCCTATTAAATGTATAACTATTATTAGTTATATTAAACATAGATACATCATTAAAAGAATCTCCAACTGTATATATATCATCAAAACTCTTATTTTCAAGTTCTAGTACCTCTGTAAGTCCATTTCCCTTTGATGAACCTTTTGATACTATATCAACAAAAAATTGATTTCTAAATATTCCAAGTTCATCTCCAAACATACCTATTAAATTTTCTTTTATTTTCTCCGCTCTTTCTATTGAGCCATCTGTCGCAAATACACTTAATATAAGGGCTCCACTTTTTAATTTTAATATCTCCTCTTTTGATGCTGTATCAACATCTAATTCTGCAAAGAATTCAAGATTATTTAAATCAACACTAGGGTTTTCAATTAAATTCATTCCATTTCCATTATCAAAATAAACCATTGTATTTTCTTCTTGTGAGAATTCTTTAATAATCTTTTCTACCACTTCAAAACTTATCATACTATTTTTTATAACCTTAAGGTCTTTATCTAATATTAATGCTCCGTTACAAAGCACTAAGTAATCAAATTCTAACTCATATTTTTCTAAGACATCTTTCATCCCTAAAAAAGTTCTTCCAGTGGATACAATAAATTTGTGTCCTTCTTTCCTTAGTCTCTTTATTCCCTCAATATCCTTTTGATTAATCTCTTTATCAACTAATAAAGTTCCATCAAAATCACTCGCTAGTATCTTCATATTACCTCCATAAATAAAAAAAATATATCTCACACTTACTATAGCATGAGATATATTTAAATTACAGATTATTCTACAGAATTATACAATTTCTTCTGATTTTTTATCTTTTTTCTTATACTTAAGATGTAATAACTCATGAGCCTTTCCATGACCTGGATGTCCCATATATGTTTCATACATCTTTAATAAAGCTTCATTTTCATGAGATTTTCTCTTTTTAAAGTTTTTATCTTGATTATATAAAACAGATGCTCTTACAGCTCTTACATTTATCTTTTCTCTATCTGTAGCACTTACATGTGGCTGACCACCACCATCTACACATCCACCAGGACATGCCATTACTTCGATGAAGTGGTATTGTTTATTATCAAGTCTTCCACTTTCAATGAATTCAAAAAGATTTGCTGAACCATTAACTACAGCTAGATTATAGTCTTTTCCACCTATCTTTACCGTAGCTTCTTTAATTCCATCTAATCCTCTTACTTCATGATATTCTACATTTTCTAAGCTTTCATTTTCAACAAAGTCCTTAGCTGTTCTTATCGCAGCTTCCATAACTCCACCTGTTGCTCCGAATATTACTCCAGCACCGGTGTATTCTCCCATTGCAGGATCTTGAACTCCATCTTCTAAATTAGCAAAATCTATCTTTCTAGCTTTTATCATTTTAGCTAATTCTCTTGTTGTAATAACAGCATCTATATCTCTTAATCCATTTTGTTCCATTTCTGGTCTATCAGCTTCATATTTTTTAGCTGTACATGGCATAACAGTTACCGTAAATACCTTTTTAGGGTCAATATCAGCTAATTGAGGATAGTATGTTTTAGTAGCAGTACCAAATATTTGTTGAGGTGATTTAGCTGTTGATAAATTATCTATAAGATTTGGATAGTAATTTTCAACTTGTCTTACCCAAGCAGGACAACATGATGTAAGCATTGGGAAAGGTCCACCTGCCTGTATTCTTTGGACAAGCTCAGTTGCTTCTTCCATTATGGTCATATCAGCACCAAAGTTTATATCAAATACTTTATTGAATCCTAATTCTCTTAAAGCAGTATATAATTTACCAGTTACATCTACCCCATAACCCATTTTGAATAATTCACCCATTGAAGTTCTTACAGCAGGAGCCATAGCAACTAATACATGCATTTCTGGATCAGCTAAAGCTTCTTCAACTCTTTCAATATGTGATTTTTCTTCTAATGCAGCCACTGGACATGCAGATACACATTGTCCACATAATAAACAATTTGTATCATCAAAACATTTATTATCTGTTGGAGCTACCATTCTAGTTCCATCAAAGTTTGCTATCTTTATAGCTTCTGTACCTGATTTTACTTTACAGCTTGATTGGCATCTTCCACAAAGTACACACTTTGTTCTATCTATAGTAATTGATTTACTTCTTTCATCAATATATTCACTTTTATCTTTTGGTAAGAAAGGCGTTGTTGCTCTTCCTTTACTTTTTATAACTAATTTTAAGAACTCACAAGTTTCTCTTCTTGAACATGGTCCACACTTGAATTCATGTTTATTTAATAAAGCTGAAACTCTAGATTTAACTCTTTCTTGAACCTTTTCTGTGTTTGTTCTTATAACCATTCCATCTTCAACTTTTGTAAGACATGCTAGTACAAGATTTGGTTTACCTTCAACTTCTACTGCACAAACTCCACACTTACCAACATTTCCACACTCTTTTAAATAGCAAAGAGTAGCAATGTCATCAATCCCATTTGCTCTCGCTGCATCTAATATATTAGTACCTTCTGCAACTTGGATTTCCTTATCATTAATAACTAATTTTTTCATCCTAAAAGACGTACCTCCATTAACTTAAATTTAAAACTCTCTTAAACAAAAACTTTGTTATAATTTTAACTTATAATAATAAAAATAAAATTTATATTATTAAGTATAAATTTATATAAAATATCTAATCATATTTAAACTACTATTAGATTTTAACCTATTCCGATACTAATATCAATTGGAAGTTCCTATTATTATGTATCAGAATTTCCTATAACTTGCATTAACAAACGATTTCTACTATACTTTTATTATATTTACTAAGAAATTTCCAATAAAAGTAACAAAGGAGTAATTAATGATACTTGTATACAATAGAACTACAAAATCACATGAGGAAGAAAAGGTAGCTGGAAGAAAGTATTTAGAATGGTGCTATCAATCACCTGCTGGCAAACGCCTTACCGAATTATTAATTAAGAAAAAACTTTGCTCTAAAATGTATGGACTTTTCTGTGACACTAAATTAAGTACAAAGAAAATACCACAATTTATAGAAGATTTTAATATTGATATGAATATATATTCTAAAGAAGCTTCTGATTTTATAACATTTAATGATTTCTTTGCAAGAACGGTGCTACCAAATGCTCGTCCAATTCCAGATGATATTAATAAGTTAATGTCACCTGCAGATGGAAGACTCTTTGCTTATGAAAACATAGATATGAATAAAATCGTTCAAGTTAAGGGAATTACATATAGCTTAAAGGAATTGCTTGGAGGCTCAAATGTTGCTAAAGACTATGATGGCGGAACCTGTTTAATTTTTAGACTTTGTCCAACAGATTATCATAGATATCACTTTATAGATTCTGGTATCCCTGGACCAAATCACTTTATAAGAGGAAATTACTATTCAGTAAATCCTATAGCAGTTGATAAAATACCTAAATTATTCTGCCAAAATAAACGTGAATGGTCAGTATTTAAATCAGATAATTTTGATGATGTACTCTATGTTGAGGTAGGGGCAACATGTGTTGGTAGTATAATTCAATCATACACAGTAGGCAAACACGTCAATAGAGGCGATGAAAAAGGATATTTTAAGTTTGGTGGATCAACAGTTATAGTATTCCTAAAAAAAGGGATAGTTAAAATTGATGATGATATAATAAATCAAACTAATTTAGGATATGAAACAAAGGTAGTTATGGGTGAAGAAATAGGTACCAAGATACTATAGTAAAATAACTCAAGATTTAATCTTGAGTTATTTTGTTTATTATATTCTCTAATGTTTTTTTAAAGATATTTATATCTCTATCAAGTATAACTAAGTGTATTCCCATCTCTCTTGCTCTATCTATCACTGATGATTTATTTGGCTTTTTAGTAGCTATTAGTATCTTTTTAGAAATTTCTCCACCAATTCTATCACTATATACCTTTAATTCATTAAGTGTATTTTCATCATACTTTGCACTGTCCTTGCAAGATATACATACCATAACTGAATCTTTAATAGCCACAACGTCTAATTCGTTTTTTATATTTCCATGAAGTTCATTCCACATAAATACAACTCCACTTTTAACATCATCTATAGAATTTATTTCTTTAACTATACTTTCCGTAAGTATCTCAAGCCAAGTTCCACTTTTAAATATAAATCCTTTTAGATAATCATTCAAAAATGTAACTTTTATACTCTTATCTTCTTCTACATCTATTAAATTTAATTTTTTAAGATTGCTTATTACTTTAAATAAGATAGTTTTCTCTTCATCACATAGTTTTTCTTTATTTATGGTAACTATTCTTTGATTATTATAATCGTGTGAAAATATTTCCGTATCATATAACCTTTGTTTGTATTTATGCCATATATCCATATTTTCATAGATTATCTTAGCAAAATCTAATATCTGATTATCATTTGTAAGTCTACACTCATGAGATATTATATTATTGCCATTCGATTTAAATATTTCCTCTATATCTAAATCTACAAGCTCCTCTTCTAATATATTTAAATTCTTCTTAAACCAATATTCCTTCTTTTTAGGTATATCAACATATACTCCATCTATATTAAGTTCTTTACATTTATATAAAAGTTTAAGAGCCTTTAATGTATCATTTAAAGTTAGGTTTATTATAAGTCTATTCTCTTTACCTTTAAACCTATCTATTATACTCTCTATATTCTCTTTTACTATTTCAATATTACTATCATTATTATTTTCTTTATATATCTCCACTAAATTATCAAAGATCTCTTCTTTATGCACATTACATTCAGCAACAATTATATTTTCAAACTTATATTTTTTAGCTAAAATTATTCCACTCTCATTATGATCATTAAATACTGTAAGCAAGGTACCTTCTTTCATAATAATTCTCCTTAAATGTTCTATTTTATAATTAATTTAACCTTTAAATACAACTTTAATTCAATGAGAAGTATAATGTATCCAATAATTATTGCTAAAAAAAGAGAAACCCTATATAGGTTTCTCTTTAAATTCAAACTATAAATTATCTATAGTATCATTTATAAAGTTGATAAGCTTACTATTATCAAATACATATTCCTTTAAATCTATTTCCTTGTAGTTATTAATAGCTTCATTTAATGAATCAAAATCTGTACAATTAATTGTATATCCCTCTTTTGATAGCTTATTACATATTTCTAATTGATGATCATCATTATGTTCCTTATACTTTGAAAGCCTTGGCATAGTTATAACTTTCTTCCTATATCTAAGCCCAGTAAGTATTGAACCAACTCCTCCATGAGTTATAACAAGATCACTTTTATTTATATATTCATTGAATTCCTTTGGTGATAAAAAAGGTATTACCTTATATTTTTTTGAAGAAAACTCTGTATTCCCTGATTGGATTATAACTTGCTCGTTAATATTCATATCTTCTAAATACTGTAACATTCTTTTAAACTCTAGCTCATGAGTTCCTAAAATAACGAATATCATTAATATAAATCTCCTTTGTAAATTGCATTTTCATAAACATCAAGCATTTCTTCATGTTGAACTAAAAATACATCTGCAATTTTATTTATCATCCTACCAGACATACTTTGAGAATTTACTCTTGCAAATGTTTCAATAAATATTATCTTCTTCTTAAATAACTTTGCAATATAACACATTGGTACCGCTGTGTGAGCTCCAGTTGTTACTATTACATCTGGTCTTATCTTCATATATAAAAATAATGATTTTATTATGTTATATGGAAACTTAAACATATAACTAAGCATATAATTTCTAGCTCCGTACACTAAATAATTTATTTTATTTCCATACTCTTCTTTAAATTTTAAAGTAGTATCATTCTTCTCAGTTATTATATGATAATCATAGTTTTTAAATATACTTTTTAATTGCATTAATTCAGATAAGTGTCCACCAGTTGATGATATAAATATAACTTTTTTCATGTATCTCACCTAAATATCTTTCTTTAAGATTATTTTATCTACAAATCTTTTAGATGCTAAACCATCAGTATAATCAAAGAATTTATTTTTAAATGCCTTTATTTTTTCATAATCACAATTACTGCTATTTAATACTTCTATAAGTTCATCCGTATTCTTAACTATAGGTCCTGGCACAAAACTTTCATATGGATAATAGAAATCTCTCTCATGCTCATATGAATCTAAATCATCAGCATAGAATATCATAGGTCTCTCTAATAGTGAATATTCAAATACTATTGATGAGTAATCTGTAATAAGCAAATCTGTCATTATTAAGATATCATTTATAGCTGGATAGTCTGATAAATTAACTACTCTATCATTCTTTATATTTATACTATCCTTTACAAATGGATGCATCTTAAGTGCCAGTATATACTCTTCTGGTAATGTATTTACTACTTTTTCTATATCAAAAGCTATATCCATTTTAGCATCTGATTGACTATTACCTCTAAATGTAGGTGCATATAATACAATCTTTTTACCTTTGATTTCTGGATATTTATTATATACTCTCTCCATGGCATCCTGCTTCATTTTCTCATTAAAGAATATATCTGTTCTTGGTATTCCTATGGGATCGATATTATCTTCACTCATATTAAAAGCTTCAGCATAATATTTAGCTACCTCTTTTGAGCTAACTAACACATGTGAGTAGTTACTGTGTATTGGTATATACTTAACATAACTATTATCTGCTCCAAAGTTTTTATCTAATATACTAAATCCAAACTTTTTGAATGCGCCACAGGCATGCCACACTTGAGCTACTTCTGTACCTCGTCTAAGCTTGCTTACTGTATATACCGGAAAGTAAAAATCATCTATTAAAAAATACTCAGAAGTTGCCATGTAATATGTAGCTTTCATCATATGAAGAAAGTAAGTTAATATTCCTTTCGCACCTTTATTAAACTTTTCATAAAGGAATTTACACTCATATCCTGAATTTATTGATTCTATTTCATCATGTATATATTTAAAATTACCATTCATAGTGTCATTTCTATAAGTTGCAAATACTATTCTCTTCTTTACAGGAAATATATAAGAACAATAATATACAATCCTTAGTAGGTACTTTAATATTACTCTTTCTAATGTTTTCATGTCCTAAAATCCTCACCTTAAGATATATTTAAAGACCCTTATAAAAGGGTCTTTATTTTAATATTAAACTCTCCAATTTAATACTGTTTTAAACGGAGTTGTTAAGTCATGTTCAAATCCTTTTATTATATCCTCAATGCCTCTTACATCAATTACTGCTGAGATTAATTTTTGTAATTGATTCTGTGCATCTTCATGCGCTTCTAAGAAGTCTACACCTTCTTGGAAATCAACTCTTCCACTTCTGCTGCTTCCTACAATAGTTAATCCTTTTTCTAAAACCATTCTAGTATTTATAGGCACTGGATTTTCTGAAACTCCAAGTAGTGCAATCGTACCTTCTGGATTTATGTAATCTATTATTTGATCTATTGCATATTGACTTCCTTTTCCACCAACTGCTTCAAAAGCATGATCTACTCTTAAATCATCTGGAATATTATCTATTTGTATAGTTTCATCTACGAATGAGAAGAAGTTTAATTTTTCTTCGTTTTTACCAAAAACTATTATTTCTGATTCCGGGAATTTCTTTCTAAGTATTAATGCAGTTATAAATCCTACATTTCCATCTCCCCAGATTCCTATCTTATTTCTTCTCTTATGAGCTCTTCTATCAAATCTATCTATTGAATGAGCTGAAACACTTATAAGTTCTAGGAATGAAGCAACGTCATGATTTATATTATCATATTTTATAATACGATCTCTTTTCATAAATACATATTGTTGCATAAATCCATCATAACCACTGGCTCTAAACTTACTTGTTATTAAGTAATTTTCTGCTATTATATTATCAACTTGAGTTGGAGTATTTGGTATCATAACTACTGTATCTCCAGGTTTAAATTCTCCCTTTGGATCATATATAACTTCACCAACACCTTCATGAATAAGAGCCATAGGAAGCTTCTTCTTCATAGCTTCTTTGCCTCTTGTTCCTGTATAGTATCTTTGGTCTGCTGCACATATTGATAATCTTGTAGGTCTTACAATTATTCCTTCTCCATCTAAGCTTCTCTCTTCAAATTCTACAGTGATTTGCTTAGGTGCAATTAATCTATATACCTTATTTATCATTTATCTCATCCCTCACTAAAGCATTTGCTAGTTTTAAGTCATATGGAGTAGTTATCTTCATATTGAATACTTCTCCTTGTACTAACTTAACATGTTTTCCTTTAACAACGAATATCTTTGCAGCATCAGTTAATATTTGCTTTTCATCATTTGATAATGAATTATATAAATTAGTTAATTCTTTTATATTAAAACTTTGTGGTGTTTGTCCTTGGTACATAAAGTCACGTCTTGGGATATCACTTATTATATCTCCATCAACTGATTCTACTATTGTATCGAAAGCTGGAACGACAGTATCACAAGCACCAAACTCTAAAGTAGCATCTATGTTATCATTTATTATTCTATGAGTTAAAAACGGTCTTACTGCATCATGAGTAACTATTATATCTTCATCATTTATTCCGAATTTTTCTTCGATATACCTTATACCACTCATTATTGACTCATTTCTATCTGATCCACCTGCACATATAACTATGTTATCTATTAGATTTTTTGGTATGTATTTATTTATTAAATCATTAGTGTGCTGAATCCATTGCTTTGGTGTTGTTATGATTATTTTATCAAATCTTGTATTTAATAAAAACGTCTCAACAGTATGAATTATTATTGGCTTATCACCAATTTTTAAAAATTGCTTTGGCATTTCAGTGTTACCCATACGAGTACCTTTTCCACCTGCTAATATCTCTGCGTATATCATATTATCACTCCTATGCATATTTTCTTTTATGCTCATTCTTTGTAATTTAACGATTCTTTATCTAGTTTCTTGTCTTATATTATCATAATTTAATAATATATTATTTTATGCTTTACTGTATTAAATATATATTACATTTACTTATTGTTTTCCATATTATTATAATTGTATCACAATTTTTTATTATTTAAAATAATAAGGATAGTGATAAACACTACCCTTATTATTAATTTCTCTTTACCTTCAATCTATTATTTTTTATTAATAAAGATAAATTATATTCTTGTGCCATAAATTGTCCAACCTTATTCATGCACCACATTTGTCTTATAAATCTTTCACCTTGAACATCTAAGTGTAACTCAGCTGTGAAATATCCCTTTGGTATTTCATCAAACTTAAGAGTACATACATATTCAATTCTATTAGTTTCTTTTTTATATTCAAATTCAAAATTCTTAAATTCAACTTCTTCATTATCTTGTTTTAAAGTAATACTATCAATTTTAAATTCTTTATTTTCTGGTAAAACTTCAACATAACCTTTAAATTCAACTTTATCAGAGAACATATCAATATCAGTCAAGCTTTGCTTTATCTCTACAAAATCCTTATATTGTTCCATATTCTTTAATATAGTCTCTACTGGTATTCCATTTAAATAATGCTTATAAAGATTCGCAACTTCATCAATATCTCCATATGATAAAAGCTTTCCTTCATTAAGCCACATTCCCTTTGTACAGAATGATCTCATTTGAGGTAATGAGTGAGATACGAAAAGAATTGTTTTTCCTTCATCTCTGAATTTATCCATTCTCGTCATACATTTTTGTCTAAATATTTCATCACCAACTGCTAAAGCTTCATCGACAACTAATATTTCTGGATCAATATTAACTGCTATAGCAAAACCTAAACGAGCTTTCATACCACTTGAATACATTCTTACAGGTTGATCTATGTATTCTCCAAGTTCCGAGAATCCAATTATATCATTTAACTTTTTAGTTATCTCACTTCTTATAAGTCCCATTGAGTAACCTTTAAGATAAATATTTTCTCTTCCTGTAAGCTCTCCATCGAAACCTGCTGTAAGTTCTAATAATGCTGATACTGTACCATTTACTAATATTTCACCTTCTGTCGGATATACAACTCCAGTTACCATCTTAAGTATAGTAGATTTACCTGATCCATTTTTACCAAAGATACCTATAACCTCACCTTTTGGTAATCCAATACTTAAATTATCTATTGCTCTAAAAGGAGTATATCTTTTTCCCCAGAATAAATCTTTAAAACGATCTTTATCATTTTTATATAGTTTATATTCCTTAACTACATTTTTAAATTCAACTGCATATTCCATAAATCTTCTCCTTATAACACATCAGTAAAGTCTTTATATAATTTCTTGTAAACATGACTGCCTATTAATGCAGTTATTAATATTACAATCCAAATATATATTGAATATGTTCCTTGGAAGAACCACTCTTTATATAAGAATATATCTCTAAATCCTTCTATAAAGTAATTTACTGGATTTAATTTCATTATAAATTTCATTGTAGGAGAAAGTCCTCTTATATTCCAAAGAATTGGTGTTAACCATAAAACTGCTTGTATAGCCGCTTTTACTAAGTTTTCAAAGTCTCTACTTATAACTGATAGAGATGATAGTGTCCATGATAATACTAAGAAGAATATATACATAGTTGGTATATAATACAAAAATTGTAAATAGTATATATCAGGATAATATCCATACGCTGCAAATATTAATACAATAAATGCTAAAAGCATTATTTGTACATATAGCTTTGATAACAATACAAAAGTAGGAATTGTTGATATTGGGAACTTCATCTTTGTAACAAAGTGTCTATACTGTCTAATTGACATTGCTCCACCAACAATTGCATCACTTATAAAGAACCATGGTCCAAGCCCAGCAATAAGCCATAATAGGAAGGGAAATCCATCTACATAACCACTTTTTCTGATCCCCATCTGAAATGCAAAAAGGTAAACGGCTATTGTTACCATAGGTCTTATAACAGCCCATGCATATCCAAGGGCCGCACCCTTATAAAATTTTACTAAGTCAGCTTTAGATATAAGTATCGTTTGTTTAATATTTCTTATGTTTTCTAATACAATAGTTTTTAACATTTTTTATCACCTATTTATCTATTACTTTTCATTGAATATATATTCAACAAATCTTTCACTTGATTTTCCATCTGTATGATCAAAGAATTCTTTCTTGAATTCTGATACTTTTGTTTCATCAAATTTATCTTCATTTATTATTTTAATAATATCATTATTTGTGTATGCAATAGGACCTGGTACAAATTCATCATACTCATAATAGAAATCTCTCTCTGCAAGATATGATTCCTTATCATATGCAAATAGTATCATCTTCTTATCCAATAATGCACCTTCAAATATAACAGATGAATAATCTGATATTAAAATTTCAGTAACCATTATTAAGTCATTTATATCTGTATTACTATTTAAATTAATTATTCTATTTTTAAATTCTTTAGGTATAGTTATTACATCATCTAAACCATTTTTAACACTTGGATGAAGCTTAAAGATTATTACATAATCTTCTCCAACTTCTTTTAATATTTTTACTGCATCTAATTCTAACTTAAAGTTCTGTCTTTCCTTTGGGCTTCCTCTAAATGTCGGTGCATAAGTTATTATCTTCTTTCCTCTTATAATTGGATGTTCTGATTCTAACTTATTTCTAATAAAGTCTCTATAATCAGTATCAAATAATATATCAGTTCTTGGTACTCCAAGCGGAATTACCTTACTCTCATCAATATTAAATGCTTCTGCATAATGTTTATTTATATTTTTTGAACTTGTTATAACTTTTGTGTAATGTCCATGAGCCCTTTGTTCAAATTCAGATGTATTTCCATCACCTTTTCCAACTGAACTAAAACCAAATTTCTTAAAAGCTCCACAAGCATGCCATACTTGTACAACCTCAACGCCTGGCTTAAACTTTAATCCATAAAGCTGTCTATAATAGTCATCTAAGATTATATATCTCGCTGTAGCAAAATTGTAATACATTTTTATTAATTCCCATAAATATCTATTACTTCTATCCATATATACTTTTATATCATACTTATTCTTTTTAACTAACTCATCGTTTATAAACTTTAGGTTTCCTGATAATATATTTGATTTATTACTCGCTAATATAACTTTATCTTTCTTTATAGGCATTAATTTACTTAATTTAAAGCTAATTCTTACATACTTTTTAGAAGTTTTCTTTATTTCTTCTGGAAGTCTTTCAATCTTTCTTCTAGCTAAGTATTTATAGATATAATATTTACTATGTTTACGAACTGCTTTCTCTACATAGTTTAAAAGATATTTATTCTCAACAGCTAATGTATATCTACTATTAGTATTTAACTTGTTATATACTTTTGTTAATAAATCAATATATTTAGTTCTTGCCTTTGCTGACAAAAATAGATACTTATCTATTACACCTTTAATTACTATCCATTTAAAAGTGCTAAGGTCATTAAATATATCATCATCTACTGCATCTAATAAGTTCTCCATATTAGTTATTGCTTCTAATTGTACACCTTCATCCCTACTAATAATTGCACGTTTGAAAGGTGGCCATATATCAACACTTACAAGTCTTGATATATATGCATACTTTAATCCAGATGCTATATATTTATTTCTTATATTTCTATCTATCTCTTCTTTTGTTCTACTCCAGGAATCACAAACTTGCTTTATAACACTTCCTGATGCAGTATGTATTTGTTGAGTTAATGATTCTGTTGGATTATTTCTCATTCTATAGAAATATGCTACATATTTTGTTGCATAAATTTTTCTAGCTCTTAAATAAGCACTCATTACAAACACTTGGTCTTCTGCATACTTAATAGTTTCTGGAAATCTTAATTCTTTTATTAAACTAGTTCTAAATAATTTATTACATGGTCCTAACGTCCAAAGTAAATCATAATCTTCTTTTATATCTTTAGATCCCTCACTTAAGAAGTGCTTAACCATTGGCCATAATTTTGCTCCATCATACTTGCATGTTCCGCATACTATAACATCTGAATCATTCTTTACAGCTAAGTTATATCTAACTTCTAATGAATCTTTAGGAATTAAATCATCTGAATCCATAAATGCTATGAATTCACCTTTTGCTAATTCTATCCCTTTATTTCTTGCCCTACTTGGCCCACTATTTTTTTGATATATTCCTATTATATTTGAGTGCTTACTTGCATACTCTTCTATAATCGCCTTACTATTATCTGTAGACCCATCATCTATTAAGATTATCTCTACAGCATCTAACGTTTGAACTACTAAAGAATCTAATGTTTCTTTAAGATACTCTTCAACATTATATACAGGCATTATGACACTTACCTTATACTTACTATCCAAGATACCCCTCCTAAATCTGTGTGTTTATTTTATAAACAGTAACATTCTTATATCTAAAAGCTCTATTTACTATTAATTCTTGCCTATTTTTTTTATTCTAATAATACCATTATGCATCTTTATTATTAGTTTGATAGTTTTTATCTTAGATTTTTCACTTAAGGTAGAATTATTTTTTATAATGTCTCTAAATACTAATCTTTTTATTTTTCCTATACTATTTAGTTGCTCTTCTCCTACTACATTTAATAGTTTATTTAAATTTCTTAATGCTTTTAGCTCTATAACTTTATCATTACTTAAAAGAGCCCTTCTAAACGGTGGCCATATATCAATATCAGCCAGTCTATAAAAGTATGCATTTTTAAGTTTTGTTGCTGTTTGCTTATCATTAATATCTTTATCAATTTCATTAGATGTTAATTCCCATGACTTAAGAACCTGTTCTATAACACTTGCTGACGCTGTTTGTATCTGTTGTGTTAATGATTCAGTTGGATTATTCCTCATTCTATAGTAATATCCAGCATACTTAGTTGCATATATCTTTTTTGCCCTTAAGTAAGAAGTCATAACAAACACCTGATCTTCAGCATATTTAATACTTTCTGGAAATTTTAATCCTCTTATAAGATCTGTTTTAAAAAGTTTATTACAAGGTCCTACAGTCCATAGTAAGTCATAATCATTTTTTATATCTTTAGAACCTTCTGCTAAAAAATGTTTATGCATTGGCCATGTCTTCTCTCCATCATACTTATAAGTACCACAAACTATAACATCAGCTTTATTATCTAAAGCTAAATTATATCTTACCTCTAATGAATCTTTTGGTATTATATCATCAGAATCCATAAATGCTATAAACTCACCTTTAGCTAATTCTATTCCTTTGTTTCTAGCCCTACTAGGTCCACTATTATCCTGATATACATTAACTATGTTATTGTACTTCTTCGAATACTCTTCTATAATTTCACCACTCTTATCAGTAGATCCATCATTTATTAGTATTAATTCAAAATCTTTTAAAGTTTGTTCCATTAAAGAATCTAGTGTTTCTCTAAGATACTCCTCTACATTATAAACAGGAACAATAACGCTTATTTTGTACTTCTTAAACAAAATACCCCTCCTGTACTTTCTAATAGAAAGCTTTGCGTATATTCTGAATCAAATATACTATTAATATTATAAAGCCTTTATACAATTTAATATTATTTTTAAACTTGCTGCATTAATTCAATAATCTCAATTATAATATATTCTCTTATGTATGTACAGTTAAGCCTTTTTATATAAAATAAAAAACTTCAAAAGAAAAGTCTTTTGAAGTTTTATGGTAGGGCGTATAGGAATCGAACCCATAATGTACCGTCCGTAGCGGTATGTTATATCCATTTAACTAACGCCCCATATATTATTTTTTATTAACAGAAATATTTTATCATAATTTTTAATCCAGTGCAAACTTATTTGCGGTAAGCTAAATGGAAAGAGGCTATACTTAGAAGCTTCTTTCCTTGTTATAATTGCTTATTTAAAGATATATATCTGAAAACTCTATTTCTAATAATTGAACCTTGTCACTATGTTCTTCAAACTTGACTTCTTCTTTTTCTAATTTAATATTAGGAAGCATAACTGTAAACGTAGAACCTTCTCCTAATTTACTCTTTAAAGATACTTTTCCATTATGAAGCCCAACTAATGATTTAACTAAATCTAAACCTATGCCGCTTCCTTTATACTCACTCTTTTCATTTCCTCTATCAAATCTATCAAAAATTTTCTTTTGCTCTTCTTCACTTACGCCTATACCATTATCCATTACACTAATTTTAATATATTCATCGTCTATCATAAGAGTTACATATATATAACTTCCACTTGGTGAAAATTTTATAGCATTTGAAATAAGGTTTATACATATCCTGTCAAGAGATTGAGGATCTACCGCAACTATGCATTCCTCTTTATTTGTATCAAATATAAGAGTTATATCTTTTTGTTTTGCATATTTATCTATAGAACCTATCGTATCCTCAAGGAAGTTTACTATTTCTATATTTTTCTTATTCATTTTAAAATAATTTTTCTCTAATCTAGTTACATCAATTAAATTATCTATTAACTTTAGCATTTTATAGCTATTTCTTTTTAACATCTTTAAATATTCTTTTTCTTTATCATTATAATTAGAATATTCATTCTTCTTAACACATTCTAGCATCTGATTTATGCTCATAATCACATTTAGTGGTGATCTTAAATCATGAGATATATTCAGTATGAACTTTTCTTGCATTTCCTGCTTACCTTTTAAATTCTCTATAAGTGATATCATCTCTTCTCTCGATAATTCATTTACCTTATGTTTAAATTTATTTTGGACCATAATTCTCCCTACCTTACCCCCTATTTTAACCCTAAATAAATTTTATCATTATTTTCGAATACTAACAACCATTTTTTTGTATAATATCCTTTAATTTCATTTTTATTTCTATAAAATAAATTTTATAAAGTTATATTATTTTAAGATTTTATTGATATAATTTAATAACTTGTATTTCTATTTATACTATTAGATAATATCTAAGTATAATAAATTAATAAAAGGGAGGTTTTTATTATTAAAAATTTTATTATAATGACAGATTCTAGTTGTGATTTACCAAAAGATATAATAGATAGATTCTCTATACATTATATTGGTCTTATATGCAATTTAAATAATACTGAGTATGTTGAGGACTGTGGAGAATCATTAAGCTATTCAGATTTCTATAATGATTTAAGAAATGGTCTAATGCCAACCACATCACAGATAAATAGTTTTAGATTTTATGAAGCCTTTGAAAAGTATACTAAAGAAGATATTTCAGTTATATACCTAGCATTCTCTTCAGCACTAAGTGGGACATATAATAGTGCATTAATTGCTAAAGAGGAAATACTTGAATCTTATCCTAACGCAGATATATCAATCATAGATACTCGTTCAGCTTCACTTGGAGTAGGACTTTTAGTTTATGATGCATGCACATTAAGAGAAAATGGAGCTTCAAAAGATGAGGTTATTAAATATATAGAAGATACTAAGCTTAAGGTAAATCATCTATTTACAGTTGACGATTTGAACCATTTAAAACGTGGGGGTAGGATCTCTCCTGCTATGGCTACTATAGGTACATTACTTCAAGTTAAGCCGCTTCTTTACATTCCTGATGATGGTACTCTTCAAAACTTTGGTAAAGTAAAAGGAAGAAAGAAATCAATAAAAGCTTTATTTAATAAATTTGAAGAAAAAGTATTAGATCCTAGTAATCAAACAATTTTCATATCTCATGGCGATTGTTTAAATGATGCGAAAAACTTAGCAAATATAATAAAGGAAAAGTATAATACAGAAGTAATTATAAATTATATTGGACTTGCAATTGGAAGTCATGCCGGTCCAAATACACTAACTCTTTTCTTTAAGGGAAATAATAGAAATATAAATTAAACATAATCTTCTTTTAAATAGTTAATACTATAACGAGAACTATTTGAAAGGGGATTTTTTATGAAAAGTTTAAAAGGAAGTAAAACAGCTGATAATCTAGCTAAGGCATTTGCAGGTGAATCTCAAGCTAGAAATAGATATACATTCTTCTCAAGAGTGGCTGCAAAGGAAGGACATAAGCAAATTGAATCTATATTCTTAGAAACAGCTGAAAATGAAAGAGCTCATGCTAAGGTTTTTTATGACTTAATGATTGAAGGTCTTGGTGCAGCACAGATTCATGTGGATACAGATTATCCAATAGGTTTTGGAACTACTTTAGATAATCTAAAATATGGAGCTGAAGGCGAAAGAGAAGAATGGGGTACTGCTTATCCTGAATTTGCTAAGGTCGCAGAAGAAGAAGGTTATCCAGAAGTAGCATTTGCTTTTTCTAAAATATTAGAAATAGAAAAGCATCATGAACAACGTTATTTAGATCTATATGCTAACTTAAAAGATGATCTTCTATACAAACGTAATGAACCAGAATATTGGAAATGTAGAAATTGTGGGTATATCTATGAAGGAACTGAGGCTCCCAAAATATGTCCTGCATGCAAACATCCTCAAGGATATTTTGAAATTATGTATGACACTGAAGCTCTTGGCAAAAGTAAAAGATATGCCCCTAAATAATTGGAGGCAGAAAATGAGATACTTATAAAGTATCTCATTTTTATTATAAAACATTAAATTTTGCTATACTTCCATTTTTAGTTGCCTTTACTTCAAGTTTTGCATCTACTCTTTCTTTAAGCTCTTCAACGTGAGATATTATACCGACTAATCTACCCCCACGTTGTAAATCTAAAAGACTATCTATAGCATTATCAAGAGATTGTGGATCTAAAGTACCAAAACCTTCATCAACAAACATTGTTTCTAATGATACCCCTCCACTATTTGATTGAACTACATCAGATAAACCAAGGGCTAAAGATAACGATGCCTTAAAACTCTCTCCTCCTGAAAGTGAGCTTACATCTCTTGAACTTGCTGTATAATTATCATAAACTTCAAGCTCTAACCCCTTTTGACCTGCACCTTTACTCTTACTTGTTTTTCTTCTAAGAGAGAATCTATCTCCTGTCATTTTTTCTAACCTTAAGTTTGCTGCATCTATTATATCTTGGAAGTATGATGCTAATACATATCTTTCAAATGATATATACGGAGCTTTCCTTCCATTTGAAAGCTCTGAGAGTTCTCCTATAACTCTATACTCATCTTCTTTTTCCTTAAATTCCTTATTTAATTCTATAACCTTTTTTAAAACATTCATATTATTATCTATTATAGAAAACTCTTGTTTTAATTTATCTTCTTTTTCTTTCTCATCTATCTTCATACACTTAATTGAATCATCTATTTCTTCTATAGAAACTACACTTATATTTTCACATTTTTTATTTAATGTTTCTTTAGCTTCCATTAATATTCCGATTTTTTTGTTGTATTCGATTATTTCTTTATCCAGAATATCTATTTTATCAATATATATTTTTGTATTATTATAGTCATCTACATTTAAAAATCCTTCTTTTCCTAAATTAACTACAAAATCTTCTTTGGCCTTTTTAATATCTTTTTTTAACTCTTTAATGCTTTTTTCTATTTCTTTACACTTTGATTTTTCACCTTCAAAAATCTTTATAGTATTATCTCTCTTTTTTACTAGTGTAATTAATCTATTCTTACTATCCTCTAACTGCTTTTCCTTATCTTTTATTGATTTCGCTAAACTATTAATAGAATTAACTTCATGTGGAATATCTTTTTTAAGATTATTACATGAAGCCTTTAAGCCCTCAAGCTTTGCAAAGGTCCCTTTGTCTTCATTATTTAGTAATTCAATTGCTGCTTCTAATATCTTTATATCTTCTTCTAATTCCATATTTCTTTTTTGAAGTGAATCTTTATTATTTATCTTAATTATAATATCCTTTAGTTCATTATTTATAGAATCAATTATCTTCTTTAATTCAATCCCCTTATCTCTTATGATAACTTTTAAATTATCTTCATAAGTACTAAAATCATTTCCTATGTTTACTGACTTTAAGATATCATTGATATTTTGCAATGCATTATTCAAGTTAGAATTTATTTCAGTTAGATTTATTATCTTTTCATTATTATTTTTTTCATATTTTTCAAATTCAATCTTCTTTTTCTTTAATTCCTCTTCAGTTGGTATACTTCTGCCACTTTTACTTGCTGGATTTGGATGGTCTAATGAACCGCACACAGGACAAGGATTTCCATCTACTAACTCATTTGCTAATATACCAGCTTGTTCTTTCTTATATATCTCTTCTAAACTTTCATACTCACTTTTAATATTTTTATATTTAATTTCAAACTGAGAATATTCATTTTTAAAATTTATATGATCATTTTTTATACCTTCATATAATCTTATCTTCTCGTATAAATCCCTCAGTTCATTAATTCTTTTTGTTTCATCTTTTATACTATTTTCTAAATTAACTTTTTTAATTTCAAGCTCAGAAATATTCTTTAATACAGCTTCATTTTCTTCTCTAATTTTTTTATTTTCCTCTAAACGCAATTGCTTATTTCTTATTTCATTAGTTATTTCCTTAATTCTATTTTCAAAAGTTATTATTAGCTTTCTTTCTTTTTCGTAAGCCTCTATCTTAGGTTCTATATTTCTTAATTTACCTATCTCTTCAGTAAGCTCAACTCTTAATTTATCATTATTTTCTTCAATCTTTACAAAATCCTCTTGCTTGCTTAATTCATTTTTTAATCTTTCTATTTCTTTAATTGAATTATTATATTCTGTATCTTTTATCTCTAATCTTTTATTAAAATCTATATACTTCTCTTCTATATGTTTAATATCTTTAGCCTTTTTTATTTTTAATAATAGTTCCTTTTTGCTTTCAAAATCAGCTTCCTTAAGAAATTCTTTTTCTAAGCTTATTGTTGTTTCTTCCTTTTCTTTTAGTAAAGCATTATTTTGTTCCCCCATTAATTTTTCTTTATTCTTTTTTTCTAAAGCAATTTTTATTTCATTTAATGAATCCTTATTTTCCTTATACGAACTCTTCTCACTATTTATCAATTCAGTAAGCTCCTCTATTACTAAAGGAAAATCTATATACTCACCAATTAAAATATTATGTTCACCTTGTATATTTTCTAAATAAGTCTTCATCTTTTCTTTACATAAGTTTCTTTCCTTACTTAATTTAATAGCCTTATCTTTAAGTGATGACTGTATTTTTTCAAAGACATACGTATTAAATATCTTTCTAAAAATCCCCTCACGTTCTACAGAACTTGCAAGAAGTAATTTCTTAAACTCACCCTGTGGAAGCATAACAATTTGCTTAAACTGTTCCTTAGTTATACCTAAAATTTCAGTTATTTTATCATTAACAGCCTTAACCTTTGTAATAACTTTACCATTTGGAAGTACTAACTCTGCCTCTGGCTCTTTATCTGTAAACCCTTCCCCCCTAGTCTTTCTTTTCTTTTGTTTAGGGCTTCTTACAACTTTGTATATATCTCCTCTAAGTTCAAAATCTAACTCTACAAATGTTTCCGTATCATCATCTGCAAAGTGGCTTCTAAGGGAATCATTTTCTCTAGATTCTCCGCTTGCCTCTCCATATAAAGCATAACTTATAGCATCAAATATAGTAGTCTTACCTGAACCTGTAGTACCTGTTATAACAAATATATTTCTACCTTTTAATTCTCTAAAATCAAGTTCTTGCTTTTCTGCATATGGTCCAAATGCTGATATTACTAACCTAACCGGTCTCATAAATTACACCTCCTCTTTTAAAATTTCATTTATAGTTTCATCTATAATTTTACTTTTCTCTTCTGTAAATTCTCCATCTGATAATGAGTTATAAAATTCTTCAAATAAATCTTTTTCTGATTTATTTTTATATCCTTTTTTAGCTGATGTGCTATTCTCATCATGTTCTCTTTTCTTTTCTCTAGTTATTAGCATTACATTTGGATATACTGCTCTTAATTTTTCTATTGGATTTATAAGTTCACCTTCATCTAATAGAATTGCCTGTATATAATCTTCTCTTCCATCTACTACACTTCTACCGACCTCTATAAGTTCATCTATATTTCCTTTTATGATTCTTAAATCCCTTATTGGCTTTAATTCTCTTAAATCTAAAGTTACATTCTTATCCTTATCTATATCGAATATTGTAACTCCCTTCTTTTGATTAACTTCCGAGAATGAATACTTTAATAATGAACCCGAATACCTTACTTCTTCTCTTCCTATTTTTTGCCTTCCATGAAGATGTCCAAGTGCCACATAATCAAAGTCATTAAATATATTACAATCAATGAGATCTGTTCCACCTATTGATAAAGGTCTCTCTGATTCGCTAACCTCAAGATTTGCAGCCTCATATTTATCTTCACTTGATTCTTTAGCCTCTTCTCTATACATAGTTACATATCCATGTGCTACTAGTATATTTCTATCACTCTTATCAATATTTTTATTTATATTTTCTACAACTGCTTTCATTACATCATTATGATTTTTAATTTCACTATTATCTAAAAGTTTCTTAATTACTGATGGATCTTTATAAGGTATTAAATAAAAATTCACCTTACCATATTCATCATCTATCTCTATTTTTCTATATAATTCTTCGTCACGACCTACGATATATAATCCTTGTTTTTCTAGTATATTACTAGCAAAGCATACTCTCTCTCCACTATCATGATTTCCTGATATGGCTAAAACCTTTATTCCTTTTTCCATTACTAATTTACTTAAAATATTATTTAGTAATTCTACCCCATCAACAGGTGGGATTGATCTATCATACATATCTCCAGCTATTATAAGTACATCTGGCCTTTCTTTATCTACAAGCTTTATTAATTCATCTAATATATATTTTTGATCTTCTAACATTGAAAACTCATTTACTATTTTCCCAATATGCCAGTCACTTGTATGAATAATTTTCATATTAATCCTCCCTACCATTTTTACTATATAAATTAATTATATCAAAAAAGATGATTTCTAACCTTTAGAAATCATCTTTATATTGTATATGAGTCTATCTCACTAAATATAGTAATTACTTTTAATACTCAGATTTTTAGAATATTTATATATCTCTCTGTTATATTCATATTTCATACATCAATATAAATTTCTAAGACCATATTCCTAATAATTCATCTATTGTCTTTCCTACAACTGTATTAAAACCTTTCCTCCAATTTTATTCTGAATTCTTTAGTATCCATTGGGAAAGTAATCATTTCATTGTTCCATGATGACAAATATGCCCCATTAATTATATATAATGAATTTATAGCTTCCTTTACAGGACACAACACAGTTGTATTACCTGCAATAGAATCTATGAAGTTGTTTACAATAGCAGCTTGCTGTATTGAATTGTCTGCATCATCAAATGTAAATTCTTGCTCTTTGAACGGAATTTTTCCGTAGACTTCATCTGTTGTATTTGCATAATTTTTTTCATCTTGTTCTAATTCACGGAATAGCAAGTTTTGATCATCAGATAAAATTACCTGTCCTTTACTTCCTATTATCTCCAAACGGTTACTTCCTGGAAATTCCCTTGAAGATGCGATGAACTGAGCAGTTGCACCATTCTGATATTCCATATGCAACATTACATCATTTTCTACTTCAATTTTACGCTCAGCACCGTAATAACAAAATGCATGAATATTTTTTGGCATACCACATAGCCAGATCAACAAATCTAATTGATGAGAGGCCTGTGTCATCAATAACCCGCCTCCTTCTCCCTTATATGTACCCTTCCACGATTGTGCATTATGGTATGCCTGAGTACGATACAGGTTTGTAATTATCCAGTTGACTCTCTTTAACTCTCCTATTTTCCCTGAAGAAATCAGATCCTTTATTTTGTTAAAGGCCTGACTGGTTCTTCTACAATACAGTACACCACTTAAAATATTAGGATGCGTTTCTACGCACTTCATAAGTTTTTCCACTTCATCTGAAAATACCCCAACAGGCTTTTCAATTAATGTGTGAATGCCTGATTCAATAGCCTTGATTGCCATTAATGGATGGGTAAAATGTGGTGTACAAATCATCACCATATCTATCCTTCCAGACTTAATCATATCTTCATAGTTTGTAAATAATGAAACATTTGTCAAATCATATTGAGAACATATACCTTCCATACGTTCAAAATTTCTGCTTGATAAAGCACAAATACGACACCCCTTAATTTTATTGCTGACAATTAATTTTATATATTCTTCAGCAATATATCCAATTCCCGCAATCCCTAATCTTATCATTTTTTTCCTCCCCAAATTATTATTTCTTATTAGTTCATAACAATACATATGCTTTCTGTTACTACATCACATAAGCTGGTCTACATATGGAAAGTGTATTTTATTTTTTCTTTTATAATTCTAACCCTTATAAAATCATATCTTACAACTTTTGTATGTACAAAAAACTATATTTAATTCATTTATTTTATAAATTACTTCTATAACAGCATATTATAAACCTTTATTTTTCTAATAATATTTTTCTATTTAAGGTATTTCTTTTTCTTCTTCTCAATAAAATCTTTTTTCAATAATTTTATTTTTTAAAAATAGGATATCCTTGCTTATATAATTTTAATTTAGCAAATAATACCATAAAATTAAGATATTATTTATAATAATGTAATAAAGGTGATCTCTAAGAATTAGAAATCACCTTATATATTATAATTTTATTTTCTTTAAAAGATCCTTTTTTATATACCTTAATATAAATGCCACGTATATTATTGTCCCTGCCATAAATGCTGTATCAAAATATATATCTGGCCTTATTAAGCTAAATGGTAGCAATATTAAACTTGGAAGTGTTGCTGCATAAACAGATAATGAATACATTGCTGATGCCTTCATTCTTAACCCCATTATCATTCCGATTATTATTGAAAAAGCTGCTATTATTAAGCAATTAAGTAAGTATGTTGTGAAGTATTGGAATATTGTAAATCCTACTGTAATCGGAAGTATAACAACCGATGCAAGTTTTAATTGCTCGACAATAGTTTTATTAGTATATTCTCCTGTAAATGCATCTTTATATAATATATCTTTATTAACTCCTCCTGAACCTACTTTAATTCCATCTTTAAGAAGTAATATATACATGTCTCCATGAACATATGCATCCTTTAATCCTTCTGCTTGATTTAAATCTTTATTACTATCTATATAAACAACTATATTATCTTGATTAAATTTAACTGGACTATTTTTCATTTCTAATATTCCATTTTTTATTGAAAAATCATACTTGGGTTCATTAAGTTCTATGATACCTTCATTTATATTATTTTTAACCCTAAATCCCATGTATACACCTTGTATACCACCGATTATAAGACTTAGAATAAGTGCATATAATATAGCTTTACCAAGTCCATATCTTACATATTCCGAAAATTTTTCTATGTTATATATATTATTTTTTAGCTTACTAAAAAAACCATCTCTCTTCACGTTCTCTACTCCTTTAAACTACTTTTCTGTAATTATTTTTTCCTAAATCCTCTTTAACTATAGTAACATACTAAATTACATTATTAAATGTTTTATGTTTAATATTCCAAAATTTGGTCAAGTATTAAGATAAATATTATTTTAGGAGGGATCAGCTTGTCAGATATGAAAGAACTTAATAATACACCAGATGAAAATATAACCAATATACAAAAAGATAATGACTTACAAGAAGATAAACATACTATTAATGAGGACAATCTAAATGAATTAGAAGATAAATTTTATAAAAGGTTTAATCCTAAAAAATTAATTCCAGCATTAATAATTATTATATTTATAACTGCAGGTATAGTAAGTTATCAAGCTTATCAATATAAATCGCTAATGGCTACCTTTAAAGATAATTTTGATTCAAGCAATTATTCAGAAGCTAATAAATATATTGTAACTTCAGGAAATTCTAATATATTTAAAGCATTCTTTTTAGAGGATGATTTAGAAACTTATTTTAGAGTAAAAGCAACAGATCTAAAAAATAAGATAAGTCTAAATGAGATTTCAAAAGATGATGCTTTAATAGTATTTAATGAAATGAATAGGTATGATCTATTGAGCTCAAATTTACAAAATGATTCTTCTGTTTTATCTCAAGGTACAAATAACGATACTCCCCTATCTAAAGGTATCTCTGAGTTTGAAGATGGTAAATATGAAGATGCAATTGCAACATTACAAAATGTCCCATCTAGTGATCCAGGCTATCAAAATGCTACAAATTATATAGCTAAATCTAAAGAAAAACTAAAAGAAGATCTTCTAAAAACAGCTAATGACTATGAAAAAAAAGAGTATTTTACAGCTGCTATTAATTTAATAGAAAGTAAGCTTATTTTACTTTCTAATGATAAAGATTTAGTTAAAAAAATTGAAGATTTAAAGACTTCTAAAGATAATTATCTAGCAAGTCAAAAATCTTCTACTGCTCCAGCGAGTTCTTCACAATTAGTTAGTGCAATAAATGCTTCCAAACATAAATTCATTAGATATTGAAAGTTTAACTGATTATCTAATATATGTAGATACTACATCTCAAACCACTAATGTTTATACTGGTTCAAAAAATAAATGGAACTTAAAAAAATCAATGAAATGCTCTACTGGTATAAAAGGGAAAGAAACTCCATCCGGTGTTTATACTATTCAAAATAGAGATGAATGGTTTTTCTCAGAAAAGTTTAATCAAGGCGGTAAGTATTGGGTCCAATTTGATGGAGATTATCTTTTCCACTCACTACCTTATGATAAAGATAAGCAAAATGTTCTTGATACAACATTAGGTACACCTGCATCACATGGATGTATAAGATTATCCTTAGAAGATTCTAAATGGCTTTATGATAATGTAACAAAAAGTACTAAAGTAATAATTAAGTAGTCCCTTTATGTTTTAAATACCTTATCTATTAATTTATAATATAGATACGGTATTTTAATATTATAGGAGGAAATCATGAATATAAATATTCCGGATAAAGTTAAATTTATAATAGATACATTTTATGAAAATAATTATGAAGCGTTTATGGTAGGAGGCTGTATAAGAGATTCTTTACTTTTAAAAGAGCCTAAGGATTATGATATTGCAACTTCTGCTACACCAACAATAACTGAATCACTTTTTGACAAGACAATCCCAACGGGTATAAAACATGGCACTATAACAGTACTTATTGATAAAGAGCCTTTCGAAGTTACAACATATAGGATTGAAGGTAAATATAAGGATAATCGAAGACCTGATGAAATCTCTTTTGTTACAGATATTAAAGATGACCTTTCAAGAAGGGACTTTACTATAAATGCCTTTGCTTATAATTCTAGAGAAGGTCTTAAAGATTATTTTAACGGACTAGAAGATCTTAAAAATAGAATTATAAGAACAGTGGGTAATAGTGATAAACGATTTAATGAAGATGCTCTTAGAATACTGCGTGCTATAAGATTTTCTGCTCAATTAAATTTTGAAATTGAAGAAAATACTTTAAATGCCATTAAGAAAAATAAAGAGTTACTTGAAAATATAAGTGCTGAAAGGATACGTGATGAGCTTTGTAAGATATTAATATCCGATAATCCACGAAAAGGACTTATTTTTTTAAGGGATTGTGGAGTTTTAAATATAATAATTCCAGAATTAATACCACTTATAGGTTTTAATCAAAGAAATAGATATCATCATGAAGATATATTTAACCATACCCTATCCGTAGTTGAGAATACTCCAAACAATTTAGCATTAAGACTTTCTGCACTATTTCATGATATAGGCAAACCAGATTGTTTTTTTATTGATGCTGATGGTAATGGAAGATTCTTTGGACATAACAATGTTAGTGAAGAAATTGCTGAAGGAATATTAACTAGATTACACTTTGATAATAAAACAATTAAAACTGTATGCATTCTTATTAAAGAGCATATGAATGTTTTAGATAATCCAAGTAACGTGGCAATAAAAAGGCTTATAAATAGAGTATCAGTAGATAATATTCACTTACTATATTCTCTTCAGGAAGCAGATATAAAATCACTTAAAATTCCTGACAAAGCATTATCTAAACTTAATATTATGAGAGATAAAACTAAATTTATTTTAGAATCAAAGGCTCCAACGTCTACAAAGGATTTAGCTATAGATGGAGGTACATTAATAAGAGAATTATCTTTAGTACCTGGAAAAATTATTGGAGATACACTAAACCATATTCTTCAATTAGTTCTGGATGACCCTGATTTAAATAATAAAGATATTCTATTAAGCGAAGCGAAAGAATATCTAAAAAATCTAGATAATACAAAATAAAAATCTTATTAATAAAAATAATAAGGTTGTATTAGAGCTAAATTAATCTAAATAGGCCAAAGAAAAAGCTTAACTTAGAAATCTAAGTTAAGCTCTTTTTCTAAATACATATAGTTTACTTAATATATAATTTAATATAATAACAATAATATTTATTATAATCTTACTTGCCATATCTTCTATATGAATAACCGATACAAACAAATACATAAGTCCCATATCTAAGGCACCTGTTGCTCCTCTTGATATAGTAAAATCAACTAATTCTTTAGTTACTACCTTTAAACTATAATTTCTACTATCAAATACATATATTTTATTAGTTACAAATGCAAAAATTACAGAAGCTATCCATGCTATTATGTTACTTGCCATTAATCCAATTCCAAATAATCTTGTACATAAGAAAAAGCTTATGATATTAATTGCTGTAGTTAATACGCCAAATACTATATATAATATTTGTTCTCTAAACTTATTATATAACTCAATAATTTTCTTCAACATAATTTCCTCCTAAAAACTCCTTAAGAACTACTCTACATTAATCTATAATATCATAACTCTTTCTTTTCATCATATTTTATTTAAAATTAAATCTCTATTTCCTCTTCTGGATAGAATAGATAAAGATATCTACTCTTTATTTTTTTACCTGTTATTTTTTCTAATGCTTGAGTATAATAATCAAGCTGAACCTTATATTTCTTCTTCATCTCTTCTTCTATATTATCTTTAATATAATCAGTTTTATAATCTACAAGAACTATCTCTCCATCCTCTTCAAAGAAAAGGTCTATTACCCCTTGAAGTCTTACTTTCTCATTAATTGATTCATCTGATAAATCCTCTTTTACTTCTTTAGCACTTATACTTGTGTAGAATGGTAATTCTCTATGCACCATCCCCCCATTTTTGTATACCTTTAGTATTCTCTTTCCTATTTCACTTCTAAAGAAATTAAATATTTTAAATGGATTAACAGCCTTAAATTCATCCTTAGTCAAAAGCTCATTTTGTACCATTTCTTCAAGTTGTAATTTTATTTCATTTAATGAGCCTATTCTTTCATAATCTATCTTTTGCATTACAAAGTGAACTGCTGTACCTTTCTCAGCTCCTGATAGCCCCTTTTCTTCTTGAAGGAATCTTGGCTTTAAAACAATCTCTTCTTTAAATAATCTTTCCCCACTATAATCGACTTCAACCTCATATCCAGCCTTTTTTAAATCTGAAACAGAAAAATTACTTTTAATAGTTGTTGCTTCTTTAAATTTGTATCTATATCCAAGTCTTCTTCCTATTTCTTTATCCACAGTTTCTTCTTTGCAATTTATAAACAACTCATCATCAATAGATATTTCATCCACAACATCTAATTTTTTTTCCACAATTATATCATTTCTATCCCATAATTTAACCTGCCATGTGGATAAGTCATCTTTAGCTATTTCATTTGATACTCCTATTCTTTCCCTAATTACTTCACCATCTTTATGTTGGCAAAGAGCCATTCCAATCCAATCTAAATAACTTTTCCCCTTAAATACTTCAGCTGGGGATATTCTTTTTTGTTCTATGATTGCAGATTGAAACCACTTTTCCACAGTTTTATCTATATCACGAGTAGCTCCAGTTATAATTAATTTCTCTTTTGCTCTAGTGAATGCAACATATAATATCCTCATTTCTTCAGATAAAGTTTCCAACCTAATTTTCTTCTTTATAGCTTCCTTAGGTAGCGTTCCATAACTAATTCTCTTTCCTAAGTTTATATAATCTGGACCAAATCCTAAATCATCATGGTGAAGAATTGAATTATTTAAATCCATTAAGTTAAATTGTTTTCCAGCTCCAGCTAAAAATACAACAGGGAACTCTAATCCCTTACTTTTATGAATACTCATAATTCTAACTACATCTTCATTTTCACCTAATATTTTTGCACTTCCCATATCTCCTGATGATTTTCTAAGCTTATTTATGAAATTTATAAAATTAAATAGACCCTTAAAACTAGTTTGCTCATATTGCTTTGCCCTTTGGAATAGTATCTTTAAATTTGCCTGTCTTAATACTCCATTTGGCATAGCACCAACATATCCATAGTAAGCAGTATCCATATATAGATACCAAATAAATTCATCTATTGGCATGTATACAGATTTATTTCTCCACTTATCAAGATAATTAACTAGCTTATCACACTTACCTTTAAGTTCATCGGTAGCCTCTTCTTCATCTTTTGAAATAGAAATTATATTTTCATAGAAATATTTATCTCTATTTATCATTCTAATGTCACTAAGTTCTTCGGCTGTAAACCCCATAAAAGGTGATTTTAATACTGCAATCATAGGTACATCCTGAAGTGGATTATCTATAATTTTAAGAAGTGACATTATAGTTCTAATTTCTATTGACTCAAAATATCCGGCACCTGTATCTGCATAGACAGGTATACCCTCTAATCCTAATTCATCTAAGAATACTTCTGACCAGTTCTTAGTTGCTCTTAAAAGTATTACTATATCTTTATACTTAAGAGGTCTATATTCTCCTGTATCTTTATCTAATACTCTAAAATTCTTTTCATTTTGCTGTGACATAAGTTCATTAATTCTTTTAGCTACAACTCTAGCCTCTAAGTTCATTGAATCTATATCTTCATCATCTTCTATTTCATCTAAATCTCTAGTATCATTTTTATCTAATATATTAAGTTCAATAGGTCCACCTGCATAACAATTATCTTCTTTTATATATTTAAAACTTGCACCTAAATTTAGAGACTCTTCATCTGTATATTCAAGCTCTCCAACACTAGTTGACATAACTTCTTTAAAGATAAAATTAACACCGTTTATAACTTCTTCTCTGCTTCTAAAATTCTTATAAAGTTGTATAACTCTATCAAGCCCACCTTCTTCTTTAGAATAAGTATTATACTTTTCTAAAAATAACTCTGGCTTTGCCTGTCTAAATCTATATATACTCTGCTTAACATCTCCAACCATAAATACATTTGGATTATTAGTACTCTTTCTTGATACAAGATTTATAATAGCCTCTTGGACATTATTTGAATCTTGATATTCATCTACTAATACCTCATCAAAGAACTCTCTAAAGTTCTCAGCTACCTTAGATGGTTTTATCTCTCCATCCTCATCCTCTTCTATAAGAATCTTTAAACATAAATGCTCTAAGTCATTAAAATCAAGCATATTTCTTTCTTTTTTGCTCTCACTAAATCTCTTAGAAAAATCTAATGTGATTTCTACAAGCTTTTTCATAAATGGATATGAAGCTTGTATTCCATCTAAAGATTCTTCTGGAGTCATAGAAAATACTTCATCTTTAAGCTTTCCTATCTTCTTCTTTACTTGATCTCTAATGCCCTTAACTAACTCTTGAGCTTCTGGATCACTTACATTATTTTTTCTTATAGATTTAAGTCTACCGAAGGATATCTTAGAAAGTCCATGATAAATATCATTAATCCCTTCATTTAAACTGTCGTTTAAGTTAATAAGTGCTGATAATTCGTCGTTAAATACATCTAAGTATGGTTCTATTCCTTCAGTATTTGATATAACATCAATCGCTTTATGATACATATTTATAAAGCTATCAACTTCCATTCCTATATCATTTTTTAGCACTTTAACCCACACTGTATCATCTAGTTCATCCAAAGATTTTATATTAAATTCTTCAGCCTTTTCCTTAAGCCATCTTTCTGGCCAAGGTCCACTCATTGAGAATCTATATAAACCTAATATTATCTCTTTAAGTTTCTCATCATCCTTACTTCCTGAGTAAGCTTCAACTAAATTGAAAAACTCTTTATCATCATTTTCATATAAATCCTCAAATAATTCATCTATGATTTCATTTTTTAATAGTGTACCTTCTGTCTCATCACCGATTCTAAAGGCGGGATCTAAATCTATAGTATGGAAGTTATTTTTTATAACATCTAAACAAAAGGAATGCATAGTTGTTATATTGGCTCTACTTAAAAGTGTTAACTGCCTTTGAAGGGTTTTAGAGCTAGGATTTCTTTCAAGCTCTTTTGTTATTGCAGCAGCTATTCTTTCTCTCATCTCTGAAGCCGCTGCACTTGTGAATGTAACTACTAAAAGTCTATCTATATCTATAGGATTCTCTATATCTGTTACAATTCTTATAATTCTTTCAACTAATACAGCAGTCTTACCTGAACCTGCTGCAGCTGCTACTAATAGATTACATCTTCTAGTTTTTATTGCTTCCAATTGTTCATTGGTCCATTTTGTTTCTCCCATTCCTATTCTTCCTCCTCTCCTTTAACTTGACTCTCAATTTTTTGCCATACCTCATCATCACTCTTCTTTATGATAAGCTTATATTTATTATCTTTTATACTAGTATCAAACTGACATATAGCTGAGTAATCGCAATAATTACAATATGCTCTTTGATTATTTTTAGTTGGCTCTATTTTTATCTTTCCACTTAACATATCAGTACAAAGCTCTATCATCTTCATATTTACGTATTCTCTTAATATGTTAAATTGCTCCTCTGTTGCAACAGAGCTTCTTGATGAAAAATCCCCATCTTTTTTGAAGCTAGCTGGAATTATAAGGGAATATGTGTCCATAGTGTTATCCATTGCCCTTACAAGCTTAGCATCTTTTAATATAAGACCATTCATTTTAAGTCTATCTAAAACTTGCTTTTGAATTTCTTCATCATCTAATCCTTTATTGCTCTTTATTATAGGGTCATCTATTTTAAAATAAAGTATTGCACCTGGTACAGCACCTGTATTTAAAATATGTTCTGAATTTCTAAGTAGCGCATCTAAGTACACTAATAATTGAATTTGAATGCCATAATATAATTCTGTTAAGTCAAACTTCTTAGCCCCAGATTTATAATCTATTACTCTAAGATAAGTATTACCATCCATATTTAAGGTATCAATTCTATCTATTCTACCAGTTAGATAAACTCTTTCTCCAGTAGGTAAATCAAGCTTTATTGGCTCTCCACCATCCATTGATCCAAATTCAAATTCATTTCTAAATACTTCGAATTCTCCTCTTTTCATTTGCTCCGAAATAATTGATACTGATTTTGTAATAACTCTTTTAAATCTATCAGTAAAGTACTTATATCTCTTTGTACTATTAAGTATTGAATTAGCATCTTCTTTAAGTTTCACATCAATTAAACTTCCAACTATTTCTCTGCATTTTTCTCTATTTAATTCTGACCATGCTAATTTTTCTTCTTTAACTTTATTAGTAAACTTATCTAATATTTCATGCATAAATGAGCCCAAATCTGGTGCAGAAAACTCATATATCTTTCTATCTTTAGCTTTCAATCCATATTGAACAAAATATGAAAATGGACATTCTGCATACTTTTCAAGCCTTGAAACACTAAATCTTAAATTGCCATTTTCATTTTGGTACAGTTTCCTAATCTTTTCTCTTGGAATAACCTCTCCTGTGTTGGAATAATCTATACCTTTGAATATTGTACTAGTCTTCTCTTCAAAACCTTCATGCTTCATATACCAGCTAAATACATCTCTCCAATAACAATCAACTTCTTCTCTATCAGCCTGCTTTCTAAGTGCTAATATAAGTTCATTAAAAGTTGGTACTGGAGTTGTTATTTTATTAAATTCATCATATTTTTGAGGGTAATTGAATATATCACTCTCTTCTTTTAAATTGCTAAGAATTCTTTTTAACCTAGGTATTATAATTGATGGTCTAAGGGATTTACCTTCAAAATCTGCCATAGGATAAGTAACCATTAAATATCTACTTGGTATAGTAAGTGCAGTATAGACCATATACTGTTCTTCAAATGCCCTTGCCTTAGTTGTTGACGCAAGTTCTATTCCCATATCCTTTAATATATCTCTATCTCTATCTGATAGTATCCCTTCATCCTTACTTGCCGCTGGTAACACCCCATCATTAACTCCAACAATATAAAGTGCCTTTACTTCTCTTCCCTTAACTCTTGCAATATCACCTATATTAACTTGATCTAAAGCAACTGGTATAACACCTATCTCCTTAGTTTCAAATCCTGCATTTAGGACCTTATAAAACTCTTTTGGTGATACCTCATCATCTCCAATTACATCGACTGCTTGATCTAATATCTCCATAACCATTGATGGAACTTGCTCATACTCTTTGATTTTTCCCTCTAAGCCTTCTTCACTAAATACTTCTATCCACTCATCTATTCTATTAAATACATCTAATTCTAGTAATAATTCATATATAGCAGTACAGACTTCTCTAACAGATTTCTCACCTTTTATTTTTTTATGGAATGTCATAAGAGGTGCTCGTACTTCTTCCATTATTTCTTTTATTAATAACTCATCTTGATTCTCATAAACATCCTCACTCTCAAAATATCCATCATTAACTTCTTCCGTAGTCCATCTATATCCTTTCAATCCATGGGCTAATATATAATTCTCAAGAATATCAATGTAGTTTCTATCAATTTTTATAAGTCCACTTTTTAAATACTTAAATACACTTTCATATGACCAATTTTGTATAAAAATCTCAAAGGCTGACATTATTAATATAACTAGTGGATTACTTAAAACTTCTATCTTCTTATCTAAGAAGTATGGTATATCATATTGATTAAATACTACAGAAGTTATCTTCTCGTATGCTCCAATATCTCTACAAACAACTGCTATATCTTTATATCTATATTCTTTATCTCTAACTAACCTAATAATATCTTTAGCTATCATATCAATTTCATCATAACTATTATTAGCTTTATATAATCTTACATCTTTATTTTTTCCACTATAAATTCTAAAAGGATACGTAAAGAAATGTTTCTCTATATGTTTTAATTCTTCACTATCTTTAAATCTATAAGGATATTCTTTATTTAAATTTATAGGTTCTAAGTAACCTATGTTATTTTCCTCCATAAGCTTAATGATTCTATTTTCTGTACTCTTTAATGCATTAAATATATCTGTTACTTCAGAGTCTTTTCCATTACCTGACTCATCCATACATAAAGTTATATTTATTTTGCTTGCACTAAAGGCTAATTCTCTAATCACATCAAGCTGCTGTGGAGTAAATGTTGTAAATTCATCAATCCATATTTCCGCACCTTCATAAATATTGCAACCTTTAAGCTTATTAGCTAGTATAGTAAGCTCATCATCTCCATCTATTACATTATTTTCAATTCTTCTATTATATTCATTATAAAGATCAGCTAAATCATTAAGCTTTTCTTTTAATTCTTCAGCTTCAGCTCTCTCTGCTCCATCTAATAATACTTCCTGGGAAATATTATACTTTTTAAATTCTGTAAGAGTTTTTGATACTATATCAATAAATCCCTGTTGTCTAGCTATCTTATTAAAGTACTCAAGCTCCTCACCCTTTTCCTGAAGAAGCTTATAAATAAGCATACTCTTTCCCTCATCTTTCATATTTTGATGAACTCTTCCGCCACATTCATCAAATACTCTTTGAGCCATACTCTTAAAGCTTAAAACTTGCGCTCTTAAAAGTGCCCTTTCTCCAGCTATATCTAAAAGTTTATTTTCTGTTTGGAATGTATATTGTTCTGGAACTAATAATATTAACTTATTTTGTTCTTTATTATCTAATTTTTTTCTTATCTGGTCTAAGCAAAATCTACTTTTTCCACTTCCTGCTCTCCCATAAATAAATCTTATTCCCATAACTAAACTCCTATTTCTTTAATTTACATATTTTAATTATATCCTAATTGCATAATTTATCTAACAAAATAATTTAATATATAAAAAAAGCACCTAACAAAAAGTTAGATGCTTTATGGCGGAGAATCCGGGATTTGAACCCGGGCGCCAGTTGCCCGACCTACGCCCTTAGCAGGGGCGCCTCTTCAGCCACTTGAGTAATTCTCCAAGTGCCTTCTATATTAAAAAATATATGTGGCGGAGAGAGTGGGATTCGAACCCACGGTACCCGTGAAGGTACGCCGGTTTTCAAGACCGGTGCCTTAAACCAACTCGACCATCTCTCCGTATCAAAGACATTTACTATTATAGCAACAGAGCACTATACTGTCAACACTTTTTCTAAAACTTTTTTCTTTTTTTCATAACAATAAAATAGTAAAGACACCAAGATAAATCTCAGTGTCCTTACTTAATATATTTTAATCACTAGGCTCTATTTTAATAAAGTTAATTATAAAATATAAACTTATTAGTGCTCTTGAATCTTAAATATTGAATTCATTATTCAAAATTATATTTTACATATCGCTCTACACTTTTTATCATTTTTATATTCTTCATTAATCAACTTATTTTTATGTGAAAAAAAACCTGTTCTTACGAACAGGTTATGCTCTCTGGCGGAGAGAGTGGGATTCGAACCCACGGTACCCGTGAAGGTACGCCGGTTTTCAAGACCGGTGCCTTAAACCAACTCGACCATCTCTCCATGCGAAACACAAGTAGAATTATATCAACATATATTTTTTATGTCAACTACTTTTTAAAAAAAATTAGTTATTTAGTATTTTATTAAAGAAATGCTAGATATCTTATATATAAATATAAGATATCTAGCAAATATACTTTAATTTATTTAGTAGTGTACATATTTTATATATAAATTTATATTTCTTTATATAATCTTACCATATAATTTAATTACGTCCTTTTTTCTTATAAAGACATACAATTATTATTAATCCTAGTGCTACTATTGATATCATACTACCTAAATATAAACCTTCTGGAACAAATTTAAATTCAACTTCATGTACTCCATTTGGTACACTTACCCCTATTAATGAATCAAGTAGTTTTATTTTTGGAACTTCATTACCATCAATACTAACAGTCCAACCTTGATCATACGGAATTGATGTATATAATATATTTTTTGAATTAGATGAGTTTACAGTTCCTTTTATATCAGTATTACTAAAGTAATTTATATCATATTTATTTTTAGACATCTCTTTATAGTCTTTTCCGTAATTTTTTATATTTAAGTAATAAAAATATTGATTTTTTATATTAAATTTATCTTTTTTAAGCTCAATTTTAAAATTCAGCTTCTCAGCAATATTTTGCTTACCTAAAGGTATAACTTTATAGTTGTTAGGTGAGAAATATGTTATTTTCTTATTATTAAGATATATTTGGGCATCATGAATCTTATTAGTCTCAATAAATGCATATAAAGGATTGCTGCTATTATTATTCATAGTAAATTCTATATATGCTGGCTTATTTTTATTTTCCTTATTATATTCTTTAGATCCTTTAATGTCTTTTACTGTTAAATTAGTTAACTTAATATTATAATCAACTTTTCTATAATATTGGTTTTCGTTATTACTATAAATCATAGAATTTAAAATATCATTTTGTATTTTAAATGGATTTTCTTCATCTTTTATGTTTAAGTTAGTGATATCTTTATTTACCATGAAACCTAATGGTAGATAATAAGGATTTTCATATATGTTTATTCCGTGAGTAGTTCCTAATAACTTATAGTAGTTATTATATAATCCTTCCTCATTCTCCTTAGATAATATATATTTTACATCAAGTAATGAATTTGCTGTTACTGTTGACGTCATACCTTCACCAAATAACACTTTATTTGACATATAACCCATTTTACCTAAAAAATCTTTTACACACACCTTATACATTGAGCTAAAGTGAGATAATCCATTATAGTTTAAAAGCATCGGATCATTCATATTATATACAAAGTTCTTATCTATTCTATAAAAATCACTATCTTTATTCTTTATATTGTTCAAAATACTATCTAGCTCTGAATTATACTTTACAAATTCACTTCTTTTTGCATAATCTAGTTTCGTATTTATCTCCAATGCATGTATACAAAGTTCTCCAAGCATTAATATCATTATAAGAAAAGTGGCTAACTTATCCCAACTTATTTTATCTTTTTTAATTATAATAAAAATGGAATATGCTAATGCTAATATTGTGCTTAATATAACATTAAACTTAGATAAATATACATAATTTAACTTAAACATAACCATTGAAAGTACACATATTGATATTAATGTTATTACTATAGATTTATTTGATATTTCTTTTATATTTATATAAGCCTTATATGCTAATAAAATCATAAAGAAGCTAAATAAAAATGAATATCTATATGGAAAACCAACTGGCTTGTTAAATCCATGCCATATGTAATCAAATTTATTTACATAAAAGCTTACTAATAAAATACCAACAACTATAAGCGAGCAACTTTTCTCTCCTCTTTTTATGCCTTTATTAAAGAAATATAATATAAATAAGATTCCTATAAATACTCCACAATATATATTAGGTAATCCCTTTAAAATATCGTTATTAACTAATCCATTTATATAGAATTTAGATAATATATCAAACATTTTAAAATTAGCTTGTATTGGAGTTGAGAAAAACTCAAATTTAGCTTTTCCACCTAATAATGCATATACAGTTGGTATCAAGACAAATGAACTAAGAGCTCCACCTAAAATAGAACCTACTAAAAAATATTTAAATCTATTATATATAACTGATTTAGAAAAATATTTCTTATTGTAAATACTTAATATAGTAATTCTGTATATAAAATATATAACTGAAAATATACATATTATAAATCCTATGTAAAAATTAGTTATTATACATAATGCTAATGTAATTATGTATAGCAAAATTTTCTTCTTATTTATAATATTATCTATACCAATCAAAACTAATGGAAGTAATATAACTCCATCTAACCACATAATATTTGATTGATACATTGTATTATAGGCCATCAATGCGTATGCTGATGAGAATATAATTGAAAAATAACCAAAATTTTTAAATGATTTCTTTAAAAATATTGATAATGTTAATCCACATGTTCCTATTTTTAATAACGTTATAACTAAAATGGCTTCTGTAATCATCGATTTTGGAAATAATGCTAATATTATATTAAATGGACTCAACATATAATAGGCTGTAAGTCCAAACATATTTCCTCCCATTTCTTTCGTAAATGAATATAATAGATTTCCATCACCTAATAAGGCATTTCTAAACGCGCTAAAATAACTTACATATTGTCCCCTCAAGTCTCTAAATAATAATGTTTTATCTCCAAAAGGATATATTTTAGAAATTGCATAAACTATTAGCATTATTATTATAGGAATTAAAAATGATAATAAGTATATACTTATATTATTTTTCCTATTATTTTTCATATTTTTACCTCCACTACTATAATATTTATTATTATCTATAATATTTCATATGATACATAACATTTAAACTATATTATAATATTTCTAAATTGAATAATATAACTATTTATATTATAATTATTGGAAATTTATATTTTAACGAAATTGGAGGAACTTTATGAATTTATACATTTCAGATTTAGACGGAACTTTATTAGATAGCACCGCTAAACTTTCTAATTACACAAAATCCACTCTAAAAAATCTTATGAAAAATGGTTTAAACTTTTCTATTGCAACAGCAAGAACTCCAGCCACTGTTGTACCTATCTTATCAGATATTGATATAAATCTACCTGTGGTTGTAATGAACGGTGCTGCAATATATGATATAGAAAATAATAAATATTTGAAATTTAACCCTATTTTACCTAATCCAATAGATAAAATACTATCTATATTATCAGAAAACAAAATTTCTGCATTATCATATACACTTTGTGATAATCATATAAACGCATACTATGATAAAATTAGTAATCATGTTGAAGAAAAATTTATAAAAGATCGAGCAGGAAGTCCTCATAAAACCTTTATAAATGCTTCTTTACCTAAAGATTCAAATGTTCTATACTTTTTACTACTAAATAAAAAAGATATCGTAATGAATATATATAATAAAGTAAAAGATATAGAAGATATATATGCTATTGCTTATAAAGATGTTTATAACGAAGGTTTTTATAATTTAGAAATATATAGTAATAAATCTTCAAAAGCTAATTCTATAAAAGAAATTATGAGCCTTTTTAACTTTAATAGATTAATTTCTTTTGGTGATAACTTAAATGATATTCCTATGTTTGAAATATCTGATGAATGTTATGCAGTAAAAAATGCTGCAAAAGATATAAAAAATTTATCCACTTCAATAATTGACTCAAATGTTAATGATGGAGTTGTTAAGTATTTAAAATCATTATCTTTATAGAATTTTTCATACAAAATAGCAGGTATTCATTAGATTCCTGCTATTTTGTATATTTTATGCTACTTTATTACGTCCACACCCATATATCTCTTTAAAACATCTGGTACTGTAACAGTTCCATCTTCATTTTGGTAGTTTTCAAGTATAGCTGCTACTGTTCTTCCTACAGCTAATCCTGATCCATTTAATGTATGAACGAATTGAGGCTTACCCTTTCCGTCTCTAAATTTAATATTAGCTCTTCTAGCTTGGAAATCCTCAAAGTTTGAACAACTTGAAATTTCAACATATCTATTGTAACTTGGCATCCAAACTTCTAAGTCAAACTTTAATGCTGCAGTAAATCCTAAATCGCCCTTACAGATTCTAACTTTTCTATATGGTAATCCTAACTCTTCTAGAACTTCTTCAGCATCTTTAACTAACTTTTCTAATTCATCATATGAATCCTCTGGTCTTGAGAATTTAACCAATTCAACTTTGTTGAATTGATGTTGTCTTATAAGCCCTCTAGTATCTCTACCTGCTGATCCAGCTTCTGCTCTAAAGCAAGCTGAGTAGGCAACATGCTTTATTGGAAGTTCTTCTCCATTTAATACTTCATCTCTATACATATTAGTTACTGGTACTTCTGCTGTTGGTATTAAGAAGAATCCATTATTCTCTACTTTAAATGCATCATCTTCAAATTTAGGTAATTGACCAGTTCCAGTCATACTATTTCTATTAACCATATAAGGAGGTAATATTTCAGTATAACCATGATCATCTGAATGTTTATCCATAAAGTAGTTAAGAACAGCTCTTTCAAGTCTAGCTCCTAATCCTTTATAGAATGTAAATCTTGAACCAGCAACCTTTCCTCCTCTTTCTGCATCAAGTATACCAAGGTCTGCCCCTAAATCCCAGTGAGCCTTTGGTTCACCTTCAAATACTCTAGTTTCTCCCCATCTCTTAATCTCAACATTATCAGCATCAGAGTCTCCTTCTGGTACTTGTGGATTTGGTATGTTTGGAATTCTAAGCATTATATAATCCATTTTCTCATTAACTTCAGCAAGCTTAATATCATGTTCTTTTATTTCATTTCCAAGCTCTTTCATCTCAGCCATTATTGGAACTACATCTTCTCCAGCTTTTTTAAGTTTTGGAATTTCTGCTGAAACTTGATTTCTCTTACTCTTTAATACTTCGACTTCACTTAAAATATTTCTTCTTTCCTCATCTAATTTAACTAATTCATCAATAATAGTTACATCAAAATCTTCTCCTCTGTTAGTTAAAGCTAACTTGATCTCTTCTGGATTGTTTCTTATTCTTTTTAAGTCTAACATTTCTATTTCCTCCTAAAATCTATTTAATCATTTAATTTTTTACATATAAAAAGAGCCTATTATCCCTAATACAGGGACGAATAGACTCCGCGTTGCCACCCTAATTGATAAGAAAATTTTCCTTATCCTCTTAATAAATTTAACGATTCACACCGTACTGCTTGTGTTCACAGTCCCTCAAAGGTGGATTCATATTAATTAAAACTATCAGTTTACACCAACCACTGACTCTCTTAAAGCCTAATTAAAATTACTTATCCTTATCATCGGTTTAAAGTATTTTATACGATTATCTCTAATATATTACATTCCAAGCTTCTTTGTCAATATTTTACTCAATATATTTGTTACTCATTATCTATTCTTTTACTACATACAATATCTATACCTGTATTTAATATATTTTTACATATAATATCTCCAGTATTAATAGGCGTACTTGCATATATTCTCCCTATAACTTTAGAAAACTCTTTCCATAAAGCTATATCAACCTTATCACTACTCTTTACAGGTACAACCTTATGCTTAATATCTCCTTTAATTCTCACAACACTAGTGAAAATATCTTTCTTACCCAAAAGTATTCCTCCCTAAACTAGACCTCATCAAATTCCTTTATTCTTCCTGATACAATTTTAGAATCTTTTGAATTTCTAACTATATCAGTTGGGCTTTTATCCATTTCCCTTGCCAATATGTTTACTATTTTTCTAATACAATATGATCCATGGCAATTACCATATCCAGCTCCTGTTCTTTTTTTAACGCCCTCAACAGTTCTAGCACCAAGTGGTCTTCTAATACAGTCTACAATTTCGCCTTCACTTACTTTATTACATGCACATATAATATTTCCATATCTTCTATCTAGATTTATTATTTCATTTATTTCATCTCTATTTAAATTTTTAAATCTATAAAATTCTCTTCTCTTATCAACAAAATTTTTCTTTAATGTAGAATTCATTCCGTTGACTATGTCATTTCTTATACTCTGCGCAATAGCTGGCGCTATAGTTACTTTACCATAATGCTTACCAGTAACTCTTATATATCCATCATTGAATTTACTATTATCAATAACCATTTCATCTCTTTTATATACTTCTCTAATCATTTCACTAATGTCTTCCTTAGTTACGCTAGGTACGATACATTTACTAAAATAAACACCCTTATTAGTATCTAATACATTTGTATTCTTAACACCAAACATAGTACCACCATTAATCATAGGAGAACTTATAACAAATGTTTGCTCATCAATAACATTAACAACTATCTTTTTAAGACTATTTTTAATTTTATCCTCAGCTAAAAAGTAGTTCATTTTCTTTTGAATTATTTCCTCTGATTTTTCTTCTATCCTGTTATTATCATAAACATATATTTCGTCTGGAATAGTATTTATAACTACCTTACATTTAAATTTATTTTTGCTTGTAATTACATCAAATCCCTTAGTTGTTTTGGTAGTTATTTTAGATATATTTAAAACTTCCTCTTCTAGCCTAAAATTAACCCCGTTATCAGCCGCTACTTCTGCATATGCTATTGATAAGTGATAAGGAGCTATTATAGCTGTATTTTTTGAATATAAAGCCTTTTTTACCTCTATATCTAAATTAGGCTCTATCTCTTTTATTTCACTATCATTAACTAATTTAACTCCAGATATACCTCTATCTTTTGCATTTAAATACATTTCCTCAAGCTTAGCACATTGTGCATCATTAGTAGCTATTCTAAGATAGCCTACTTTCTTATATGGAATTTTAAATTTCTCACAAGCTTCCCTAATGAGACCACTCCCTATATTCTCAAATCCAGCCATAACTTCATTAGAAGTTTCTGACCCATCATATACAATAGTAGTATTTACTACAGCAATATCATCTGCAACATCATATCCTTTTTCAATTAATGCTATATTAAGGTTATACTTTGAAAGCTCATATGCAACAGCGCATCCAACTATTCCTCCACCTAGTATCAATACATCATAATCCATACTTTTGATATACCTCCATATTTAAAGTGTAGCCATTTAAGAAACTACAAACCCCTTATCTTTTAACTCTTTCTTTATCAAATCCATATTAATCTCATCATCAGCCGAAATGGTATGTATGTGAACGCCATTTGTTAAAACTGATAGCGGCTTAGCATGGTTATTCTTATATTTCTCTACAAAGTTATTTATATCATTCAAATTTTTTATCATTAGCATAGCTTTTATTTCTCCATACATAGGATGTTCAACAATTACATCTTCTATAATTCCGCCATACTTTATAACTATCTCCAATTCTTCTCTAATACTATCACTATCATGAGACACTGCAATTATAGATTTAACTCTATTTTCTTCTTTAGCTATAATGTACCCATCTGGAGTAGCTATAATCTTATTTCCTCTTGCCCTTAATATAGCGATGTCCTTAACTATTATCTGTCTAGTAACTCCATATACTTTTGCAAAATCAGTACCTTTTATAGGATCATTATTTTCTATTAATTTTAATAAAATATCTTCTCTTCTTTTCTTTGAATCCATTTTTCTCTTATATATCCTCCTTAAATAATTTTAGCATCCTTAATTTTTGTTATCACACTCTCTTATTATTTTAAGATATATATTATCTTCTGATTCTTTAGACTCTTTATGGTGCTTCTTTACTACTTCTAGGAACTCATTATCATATCTATATAAGTCCTCTAATATTCTAACACCTTCTTTAGGATGATTATAATACACATCTATTTTTTTAATATTAGTATAATTTCTAAGACTTCCTTTAGTGAACTTATCCAATATTACCATTATAGACTTATCCATTACATTTAATGATTTCATAGTCTTCCCTACATCATGTAAAAGAGCCACCTTGGCTAATTTATTCTTATTAATCTCTATATTTTCTTTATTAACTTTTTTTAATGCATCATTACAAACTCTAATACAATGTTGCTGTTCGGATACATTTAATCTATTAAATATTTCTATTTCTTTTTTGTTTAAATATTTTTTTATTAGCTTATTGTCTATACTTTGCCATCTAGAAGTTACATGCCAAAAAAATTGTTTAACTCTATATATCATTTTTAATTCCTCAAAACTTTAAATTCATTAAAAATATTTTATTTCTTACTTTATAATATCATTTAGATTATATCTTATCAATTTTATATAAACAAAAAAAGCTATGAACCTAAGTTCATAGCTTTCCACCTATTTGGTGGAGATAAAGAGATTCGAACTCTTGACCCCCTGCGTGCAAGGCAGGTGCTCTCCCAACTGAGCTATACCCCCAAAATGGTGGACCTTCAGGGACTCGAACCCCGGACCTACCGGTTATGAGCCGGTTGCTCTAACCAACTGAGCTAAAGATCCAATTGGACCTGGCAACGTCCTACTCTCCCACACAGTCTCCCGTGCAGTACCATTGGCGCTATAGAGCTTAACTTTCCTGTTCGGAATGGGAAGGAGTGTTTCCTCTATGCCATCATCACCAGATTTCAGATTGTTCTCTGAAAATTGCACATGAATTTTTGTTGATCGCTTTTTCTATTGGTCAAGCCCTCGACCTATTAGTATCGGTCAGCTGAACATATTGCTATGCTTACACCTCCGACCTATCAACCTTGTGTTCTTCAAGGGGTCTTACTAGCTTACGCTATGGGAAATCTCATCTTGAGGTGGGCTTCACGCTTAGATGCTTTCAGCGTTTATCCCTTCCCGACTTAGCTACCCAGCTATGCTCTTGGCAGAACAACTGGTACACCAGAGGTCAGTCCATCCCGGTCCTCTCGTACTAAGGACAGCTCCTCTCAAATTTCCTACGCCCGCGACGGATAGGGACCGAACTGTCTCACGACGTTCTGAACCCAGCTCGCGTGCCGCTTTAATGGGCGAACAGCCCAACCCTTGGGACCTACTTCAGCCCCAGGATGCGACGAGCCGACATCGAGGTGCCAAACCTCCCCGTCGATGTGAACTCTTGGGGGAGATCAGCCTGTTATCCCCGAGGTAGCTTTTATCCGTTGAGCGATGGCCCTCCCACGAGGTACCACCGGATCACTAAGCCCGACTTTCGTCCCTGCTCCACTTGTAGGTGTCGCAGTCAGGCTCCCTTCTGCCTTTGCACTCTACGAACGATTTCCGACCGTTCTGAGGGAACCTTTGGGCGCCTCCGTTACTTTTTAGGAGGCGACCGCCCCAGTCAAACTGCCCACCTAACAATGTCCAGTCACCAGATTCATGGCGTCCTGTTAGAACTCCAGTAATATCAGGGTGGTATCCCAAGGATGACTCCATCAAGACTGACGTCCTGATTTCCCAGTCTCCCACCTATCCTGTACAGATAATACCGAAATTCAATGCTAAGCTACAGTAAAGCTCTACGGGGTCTTTCCGTCCAATCGCGGGTAGCGAGCATCTTCACTCGCACTACAACTTCGCCGGATTTGCAGTTGAGACAGTGCCCAAGTCATTACGCCATTCGTGCGGGTCAGAACTTACCTGACAAGGAATTTCGCTACCTTAGGACCGTTATAGTTACGGCCGCCGTTTACTGGGGCTTAAGTTCACACCTTCGCTT
>NZ_JAFBDA010000005.1 GCF_016907995.1 Clostridium sardiniense
ATTATTTTCTTCTTTTAATTTTGATATTTCAACTTCTTTACTCTTTATATTATTTATAAAATTAGAAATATCAGACTTTAATTTATTTCTATCTTCTTTAATCTCATTAAGTTCTTTTAATAATGCTTCCCGATCATCCTTTAATCTATTTATTGCACTGTCTTTACTCTCTTTAAGATTAATGTTTTCTTCTTTTAATCTTGTTATATTACTCTTTAATTCCTCAATAGTTTTAAAAAGAGTCCCTTTTTCATTTTCTATATTATTTTTTATACTTACTAAATTCTTAATCTCATTATCTGATTTATATAATTCATCTGTAATATTTACAGCTGCAAGTACTGATGCTTGTGATATACTAAGCATAGGGTTTTTACCTAATATTTCTTTTATTCTCTCATCTACATATGAAGCAATATCTCTTAAATAATCTTCACTCTCTTTTCCCTTTAGGTTATAATCCACACCATTTATGTTAACTGTAATTCTTATCATACTACTCCACCTCTTAAAATATAATAATTCCTCTTATACTAATTATATTGGATATTTAAGGATTGCACAATTATGTAAAGTGAAAAGGTAATTAATTTTTAATAATTTTTATGATATAAAAAGGGTTAGTCACAAAATGTGATTAACCCTTTTAATTTTCGTCATTTTATTAATTATATTAAGACATTTTTCTATCTTAATATTGCTCCTAGTTTATGCTCAAGAGCTCTTAATATTTTATCATGAACCTTATTTACTTCTTTATCAGTTAAAGTTTTTGATTCATTTCTATAAACTATAGCATAAGCAATACTCTTTTTACCTTCTTCAACTTGCTCACCTCTATATATATCGAAAAGCTCTACCTTTTCAACTATATTTCCGCCAGCTTTTCTTATTGTATCCTCAATATCTTGAACTAATATTGCTTCTTCAACTAAAAGAGCAATATCTCTTGTAACTGCTGGGAATTTAGGTAATACTTTATACTTTCTTTCAAGTTCAGCATTATCATATATAGCATCTAAATTTATTTCTGCTACAAAACATGGAACTTCTATTCCAAAGTTTTCATTAACATCAGGGTGCACTTCTCCAAATACTCCTGCTTCTGTCTTTCTTCCAACAATAAGTTTTGCAGTTTTTCCTGGATGGAAGCTTGGATTTTCAGATTCTCTTAAGAACTTAACTCCTTTAACCCCTAAACCATCAATTAAATTTTCAACTATTCCCTTTAGATTTAAATAATCAACTTCTCCATAAATACCAACAGTTAGTATATTCTTTTCTATTGGAAGTTCTGTAGGATCTTCTGAAGGAATATATACTTTACCTATTTCAAAAAGATATGCTTCGCTATTATTTCTTGAATAGTTTCTCGCAAGTGATTCCATCATTGAAGCTAAAGTAGTTGTTCGCATTACACTATAATCTTCTCCTAAAGGATTCTTTATAGTAACTACACGTCTTAAATCACTATCTTCTGGTAAAACTATTTTGTCAAAAGCTTTTGGAGATATGAATGAGTAACTAATAGATTGATTTAATCCACTTGCTGTCATTATCTCAACAACTTTATCATCCAATATTTCTTTTCTATATTTTGGCTCTCTCTCTGTTTGAACCTTAAATATAGTACCTTCAATATTATTATATCCGTATATTCTTGCAACTTCTTCAGCTATATCTTCCTTAATTGCAATATCTATTCTAAATGTTGGGATAGTTATATCTAAATTATCCCCATTTATTTCAGTATTTAAATCTACTGAGTTTAAACATCTTTTCATTTCTTCTTTTGATATGTTTGTTCCTAGGAATTTATTAATCCACTTTGAATCAACTGATATACTTGAAACTTCTTTAACTTCGTTATATACATCAATTGTTCCTTCCATAACATCTCCACAACCTAATTCACAAACAAGAGCACAAGCTCTATTTAAAGCAAGTTCTGCTAAATTTGGATCAATATCTTTTTCAAATCTTGAGGAACTTTCAGTTCTGATTCCAAGTTTTTTAGAATTTACTCTTATATTAGTTCCTTCAAAATTTGCACATTCAAATATTATTTCAGTTGTATCTTCTTTAACTTCTGAGTTTTGTCCTCCCATTATTCCAGCAAGAGCTACAGGTCTTTCTCCATCTTTAATACATAAAACTGTATCATCTAATTCTCTTTCTGAATCATCTAAAGTTATAAACTTCTCTCCATTTAAAGCTTTTTCAACAACTATAGTGTTTGTTTTAATTTCTCTTTTATCAAATGCATGCATAGGTTCTCCTATTTCAAGCATTACAAAATTAGTTATATCAACTATATTATTTATAGGTCTAACACCAGCTTCTAAAAGTCTATCTTGCATCCACTTAGGTGATGGTCCTATCTTTACATTTTTAACGCCTCTTGCCATATATCTTCTACATAAAGAGTCCTTAACTTCAACTGTTAATTCATCATTTATATTTATATTTGAAGTAGTTTTATACTCCATATTTGGCATCTTATATATTGTTCTAAGAGTTGCAGCTGTTTCTCTTGCCATCCCTACCATACTTAAGCAATCTGGTCTATTTGATGTAATATCAAAATCTAAAGTTTCTTTCTTAAGACCTAAATATTCTTTAATTTCAACACCTAAAGGAGCATCTGATGGAAGAATCATAAGTCCATCAACTTCATCTTCTCCCTTAAGTCCAAGTTCAGCTTCTGAGCAGAACATACCATTAGAAACAATCCCTCTAAGTTTTCCCTTTTTAATTTCTGTTCCATCTGCTAATGTTGATTTGTGAAGGGCAACCGGTACAATATCTCCAACCTTCATGTTTGTTGCAGCAGTTACTATTTGAAGCTCTTCATCTTCTCCAATATCAACAAGACATACATTTAGCTTTTCTGCATCTGGATGTTTTTCAATAGAATTAAACTTACAAGTAACAACTCTATTTATAAGATCTCCTTGAACTATTATTCCTTCTAATGCTGATCCTGTAAGAGTTAATAAATCTCCAAGTTCTGTAGCATTTACATTTATATCAACATAATCATTTAACCAACTATATGGTACTTTCATTTTCTTACCTCCTGTTTTTAAACTAAAATATTTTAGAATTGATCTAAAAATCTCATATCACTTTCGTATAATAATCTTATATCATCTATACCATACTTAAGCATAACCATTCTATCAACACCAAATCCGAATGCAAATCCTGAATATTCTTCTGGATCTATGTTACAATTTCTAAGTACTTGAGGATGAACCATACCGCAACCTAATATTTCAATCCAGCCGCTTCCTTTACATACTTTACATCCTTTACCTCCACAAACAAAGCATGTTGCATCCATTTCTGCTGAAGGTTCTGTAAATGGGAAATGGTGAGGTCTAAATTTAGTTTTAACTTTATTCCCAAACATCTTCTTTGCAAATAATTCTAGTGTTCCTTTAAGATCTGCAAATGTAACACCTTTATCAATTACTAACCCTTCCATTTGATAGAATATAGGTGAATGTGTTGCATCAACATCATCTGATCTATAAACTTTTCCTGGTGAGATCATCTTAATTGGTGGCTTTTGATTTTCCATAGTTCTAACTTGAACTGGAGAAGTTTGAGTTCTTAAAACAAGATTATCATTTATGTAGAATGTATCTTGCTCACTTCTAGCTGGATGATCCTTTGGTATATTTAAAGCTTCAAAGTTATATTTATCAAGTTCTATTTCTGGTCCTTCTTCAATAGTGAATCCCATTGAAACAAATATATCTTTCATACTTTCAAGAGTTAAGTCTAATGGATGTCTCTTTCCTAATCTATTCTTTTTTCCTGGAAGAGAAATATCTATTACCTCATTAGCTAACTTTTCATTTTTTTCTCTATTTTTTATTTCCCTGGAAATTTTTTCTATATCATTTTCTAGAGCAGCCTTTACTTCGTTAACCATCTTACCTACTAAAGGTCTTTCTTCTTTTGATACATCTTTCATACCTCTAAGTATAGTTGTAAGCTCTCCTTTTTTACCAAGGTACTTTACTCTTATTTCTTCAATTTCTGAAGAAGTCTTAGCATTTGTTATTTCTTTTAATGCTACTTCTTGAATATTTTTTAATTGTTCTTGCATATTAAAATTCTCCTTTCTTAACAATTCCAAATTAATTTTACATAAAAAAAACCGCCCCTATAACAAGGGACGGATTATCCGCGTTACCACCCTAATTGGTCTAATACAAAAATAAATAGACCCAACTCGTAAATTTAACGATTTTACCCGCTAACTACTACTTAAATTCATAGTTAGAACTCCCAAGTGAACTTCAATATAACGTTTTTAAAACAGCTTACAGTCTATGGCCATTTCTCCCTAAAAAAACTAATTATACCTACTCTCTTGATCAACGCTTTATTAATTTAAAATTATACTTTAGATTATACATATTATTTTCTAAAATTACAATAGTCTTCTTATTTGTCTAACTCTTTCATAAAGAATTATAGAAGTGGCTACTCCTACATTTAATGATTCCGCTCCTCCTGGCATAGGTATTTTTACCTTTTTATCTGATATATTATAAATTTCATCGGATACTCCGTTACCTTCATTCCCTACTGTTATAACTATCTTACCAGTTAAATCTTCATCAAAAAAGTCATTTTTCCCTTCTAATGAAGTAGCTACTAATGAAAATCCTCTTTCTTTTAAATCATTAATTATACTAAAATCATCGTCTTGTATTATTGGTATATAAAACATAGATCCCATTGTAGATCTTATTGTTTTATCATTATATATATCAACTGTACCTTTTGTTAATATAATCCCATCAATCCCAGCTGCATGTGCCGTTCTTATTATAGTTCCAAGATTACCAGGGTCTTGAACTTTATCACATAGTAGATAAAACTCACCATTTAATAATTTATCATTGCTATCCATTAATACTACTGCAAGAATTCCTTGTGGATTTTCTGTTCCACAAATCTCTAAAAACAAACTTCTATTTAACTTAAATATTTTACCACTATAATTATATTTTTCTATAAGCTCTGTTGTCTTATTCTCTAATTCATCAAAACAAAATATAGTTTCTATATTAGCTCCAGCTTTAAGGGCTTCCTCTACTAATCTAAAACCTTCTATTAAATATTTTTTTTGTTTGTTTCTATTTCTTCTATCTTTTAATTTTTTTGTTTCTTTATATATAGCGTTATCTTTACTTTCTATATAAATCAAATTCTGCACCTCATTAGTTAAATTTAACTATCATACCTTCTAACTTGCTTAAGTCTTCAGCAGAACCTATCGCAACAAATATATCTTTACCTTCAACTATGAAATCTGCTGGAGGAGAAAGGTTTATCTCATCATCTCTCTTTATAGCCATAACGTTAATTCCATATTTACTTCTAAGCTTTAATTCACTTATAGTCTTATTCTGCCATTCTTCCGGTGCTTCTATTTCCATAATACTGTAATCTGGTGATAATTCAATAAAGTCTAAAATACTTTCTGAAACTAAATTATGGGCTACTCTAACTCCCATATCTTTTTCAGGTAATATTACTCTATCTGCACCTATCTTATATAATACTTTTGCATGTAAATCACTATTTCCCTTAGCAATTATATATTTAACACCAAGTTCTTTAACTAAAAGTGTAACCATAACACTAGCCTGTATATTAGATCCAATAGTTACAACTGCAACATCAAAGTTTCTAAGTCCTAAAGTTCTAAGTGCACCCTCATCTGTTGCATCCATTTGAACTGCATGAGTAACTTTATCAGATATATCCTGAATTAAATCCTCATCCTTATCTATAACAAGAACATCATTTCCAAGTCCATAAAGAGTTTCAGCTACTGATGATCCGAATCTTCCAAGACCTATAATTACAAATTGCTTCTTTACCATTTAATTCATCCCCTAACCAATTAAAATCTTTCCTTCTGGATATTTATGTGTCTGTTTTTTCTTATTTCTTAAAAATGCTAAAGCTACAGTCATAGGTCCAACTCTACCACAATACATTGTTATCATTATTATTATTTTTCCTGCTGTGCTTAATCTTTGAGTAACTCCAGTTGTAAGTCCAACTGTACCAAAGGCCGATGTTGCTTCATAAAGTATATTTATAAATGATTCATTTGGATCCGTAATAGATAATAACATAGAGACTCCTATAACAAGAGCCATACCTATTATTAAAAGAGCAAATGATTTATAAACTAACTCTTTTGAAAATCTTCTACCAAAAACTTGTGTATCTTCTCTACCTCTTATAACTGATATAACAGTTAAAATAACTATACCAAATGTTGCTGTCTTAAGTCCACCTGCTGTTGATCCTGGTGATCCACCAATAAACATTAATATTATAGTTAGGAACTTTCCTGAATTCGTCATCCCATCTGTAGATACGCTATTAAATCCAGCAGTTCTTGGTGACGCTGAAGCAAAATAAGAATTAAGCATCTTATCTCCGAATCCCATATTTCCTATAGTTTGAGGGTTATTCATTTCAAATAGATACATTAATATAGTTCCACCAATTAATAGTACCACTGTAATTAATATTACTATCTTTGAATGTACAGATAACTTCCTAAGACCTCTGTAATTATATAATTCAAGCCATACAGTAAAACCAAGTCCACCTATTATAATTAAACTACTTATAGTAAGTAATACTACAGCATTACTTGAATATGCAGTAACTGAGCTAAATCCTCCAAACAAATCAAAACCCGCATTACAGAAAGCTGATATTGAATGGAATATACTAAAATAGATTCCTTTTAGAAATCCAAATTGCGGAATAAATTGCGTAGATAATAAAAGTGCTCCAAAAAATTGCACTGAAAAGGTAAAACCTAAGACATACCTTACCATTCTAACTAATCCTTGAATATTAAATGTATTCATAGCCTCTTGCATAAGTAATCTATCTCTTAGGGTTATCTTTTTGCCCAACAATACCGCTATAAAAGTTGCAAAAGACATAAATCCAAGTCCCCCAACTTCAATAAGAAGCATTATAACTATCTGACCAAATTCATTCCAATGTGTTCCCGTATCCAAAGTTACAAGACCTGTTACACATACAGCCGAAGTTGAAGTAAATAACGCATCTAAAAAATTTGTGCTCTCCCCATTTGCTGATGAAATTGGTAAGCTTAAAAGTATCCCTCCTATAAGGATAACTATTATAAATCCTAGTGCTAATATTTGTACTCCACTTAATCTTAATTTTTTTATTGAAAATTTTTTCATTTAATCACCTCAACGGTTTGTATCTAATGATATCTAATATTTATTATAAACAATCTAATATAAAATATTAGCAACTAAATTTTACTATCTACTTGTTAAAGTATTATTATATCTATATTAACATTCTATAAACATGAAACATTTCCCTTTATTTTTTCTGTATATATAAAGAAAATGCGACCTAAGTCGCATTTTTAAATTAAGCGTTTATATGTTTTTTAGCTACTTCAACTAATTCAGCAAATGCCTTTGGATCATTTATAGCGATCTCTGATAACATTTTTCTGTTTATGTCTATTTCAGCTAACTTCATTCCATTCATGAATCTTGAGTATGAAAGACCATTCATTCTTGTAGCTGCATTTATTCTAGCTATCCATAATCTTCTATAATCTCTTTTCTTTAATCTTCTACCAACATAAGCATTTCTTAATGCTCTGATAACTGATTCATTAGCTGTCTTAAATAACTTGCTCTTTCCACCGTAGTATCCTTTTGCAAGCTTTAATACTTTTTTATGATTCTTACGAGCGTTAACTGCTCTTTTAACTCTTGCCATTTAACAAAACCTCCTGCGTCCAAACTCTTATAGGTATGGTAATAATTTCTTGATTACTTTTTCTTGTGCTACTGATACGTATCCACCTTTTCTAAGTTTTCTCTTAGTCTTTGAACTTTTCTTAGTTAAGATGTGGCTTCTGAAAGCTTTAGCTCTCTTAAGTTTTCCTGTACCTGTCTTTCTAAATCTCTTTGCTGCACCTCTATGTGTCTTCATTTTTGGCATGATAAAATCCTCCTCTCAAAAGTTATGCCTTTTTTGGGCCTAAAATCATAGTCATGTTTCTTCCTTCTCTCTTAGCTGGCTTTTCCATGATACAAACATCATCAAGCTTTCCTAAGAAATTATCAAGAATCTTTTGGGCGATATCGCCTAATTGCATTTCTCTTCCTCTGAATCTTACAGTGACTTTAACTTTATCTCCATCTAATAGGAACTTCCTTGCTTTTTTAGCTTTAATTGCAATATCATTTTCTTCAATAGTAAGACTTACTCTGATTTCTTTGATATTAATAACTTTTTGTTTCTTCTTAGCTTCTTTTTCTTTTTTTGATTGCTCATATATGAACTTACCTAAGTCCATAATTTTGCAAACTGGTGGCTTAGCATTTGGTGATATCATCACTAAATCTAATTCACTCTCTTCTGCCATGTTAAGGGCTTCTTTAGTTGGTAATATACCAAGTTGCTCTCCATCTTTAGAGATTACTCTTATCTCTCTATCTCTAATCTTTTCGTTAATTATATAATTTTTACTAATAGCTTCCACCTCCGGGTTTTAACATTTAAATATACATATAAATAAAGGACGGCATAAAGCCGTCCTGTTTAATCAATAATCAAATTCATTAAATAAACTAAACCTTACTAACAACTTTCCACGAAGCGTTGCAGGTGAGAAACGGCTGTTTCTTCTTTACATGAGTTATTTTACTATTTTTATTTATCTTTGTCAACACTTTTCTTTAGAATTCTACAACAAATTATTAACTTCATATTCATTAACAAATTCTACTCGTTCGCCAAAGACATTTATTATTGTATCAATGAATTCTTTATTTGTACAGTATTTTTTTCTATAAATTTTAATTTTTTTTGGAGCATTAGTTATAAGACCACTTATTATTACATCTTCTATACTTGCATCCACGCCTAATTTACAATCAGTTAACTCATTCATAAACTCATCAAAAAGATCATTATTATTTTCATCTACTACATTATATCCACCATCTTTATGGATTATAATATCAACCCTTTCAACTTTACTATCTTGTATATCTACAAAATACTTTAGTAATTTTATAAATTCTCTGTATTCCTTTTCCACCATATACTTCTCTACTACTTTATCTATAACTCTTTCTATATCATCTCTTAGTTCTCTCATTCTAAATGTTATAAACCCATTTATATTAAGCTCATTCTTTTCTTCTAAGCATTTCTTTATTTTTGAAACTATTTTATTTATCTTATTTTCACAATACACACTAGTTTCATCCTTAATGCCTCTTCGTCTATATAACGTATCCATAATATTTTTTTCAACTTCTAATATTTCATCTTGTTTTAAGAAAAAGTAAGTATCTGTTAAAAACTCAAATAATTCTTTTTCTTTATAGTTTTTAATTACTATTCCATATAATACTTCACTTATATATATTTTAATTTTTTCGAAAACTTCATCACTATAACACTCTTCATCACACATAACTTTTACAAGATGAGTCTTACCTTCAATCTTTTCAACTAAACCTATTACTATTTCTTTATTTTTTAGTAGGGTTTTCAATTCTTGCAACTCTTTTATAAAGTCTAATTCTCCCATATACGCTAACTTCAGTACAAGCATAGATTTCACTCCCTTCTTAGTAATAGTATGTATTAAATGTAACCCACCTATACTACTAATCATTTTGTAAAACTTCCTAGTTTTATTGATTTTTTAGCATATTAGTAGTAATTTAAGTATATATTTATATTTAGGAGGGCATTTATGTATTCTTTTGTTGACTATAGGACAACTGACATTGAAATATTAAACTTAAAAAGACAAGGAGTTCAACCTATAAAGGTGCCAAAGTCCATACTCCTTTATGACGCTATTGATGGACATGTAGATATTCAATTAAATATCTTAGATAAAAAAAGTAAAACAATAATAGTTCATAAAAATATTGAAGAATCTTTTTTAAATAAATTGAAATTTTTTTCAATCAATTTCATTCTTTCTAAAAATTCATTAAATAGTAAATATCCTAATGATATAATTTTAAACGCTTTAATAACTGATAATTTTCTAATGCATAACCTTAAATATACAGATAAAAATATATTAGAAAATTGCACCATGAAAAAGCTACTAAACGTAACTCAAGGATATACAAAATGTTCAGTTTTAAACATTTATGATAAAGCTTTCATAACATCTGATAAAATAATATATAATACTTTAATAGAAGAAAATTATGATGTTCTATTAATTCCACCTGGTGATATTATCCTTGAAGGACTAGATTACGGTTTTATAGGTGGCACAGGTGGCATGATCGGAGATAGTAAAATAGCTTTTTTCGGTAATTTAAAACATTATAAATATGGTTCGCAAGTTATATCATTCTTAAAAAAGCATAATATTAAACCTGTTTATTTATCAGATTCTAAGCTAATAGATAGGGGTAGCATATTAACTCTATAAGCTTCTCTATATAGTACGTTCTCATATTTAAAATGTTTCAATTTTGAATAATAAAAGCTATATTTTTTTTTATTTTATAGCTTTTTTTATTTTTAAATAACCTACTTAATAAAATTTAAATTTTTAGTCCCATTCTCTCTATATTTTTCTAAGAACTCATGCATGCTTGCAATTATATCTAGTTTATCCTCTTTATCTAATCCACCTCTACCTAATCTATCACATAAAAACACTAATGTAATATCATTAACATCTACTGTTTTTGCCATTTTCTCTTCATTTCCAAATGGTAATTTTTTTGTTATATATAAAAAATGCATATGATATTTTATTAAATTTTGAACTTTTTTTATAAAAATTTCATCAGTAAATCCTATACCTTTAAGAAATAAATCGCTTTCATCATAACCTACATTATCATGATTGTAAGAAGTCCATCTTCCTTTTCTAAGCTTAGTAGTTTTTATCTTACCTATATCGTGTAAAAGGGCAGCCCACATAAATGCTCTTTTATCATTTGCATACTCTCTATAATGAGCTGCATTATCCACTACCATCATAGTGTGATTCCATACATTTCCTTCAGGATGATGTTTTTCTGATTGGGGGATATCATATAATTTTTTAAGTTCATTAAGTGGTTCTTCGTTGAGTTTTTCCTCTCTGAATAATTCATTAAAATATTCAGATGGTTTTTTATCATAAAGCAAACTATGTTCAATATCTTTTATTTTTAATTTAGGCATTTAAACTCTACTCCTTTCACCAAAACTATTTTAACCATTTTTATAGAAAAAATGTATATTACTAAAAAATTTTGTAATCTTTTTTTCAAAACCGAATATACTATAACTATAAGGCGCTGTAGCCAAGTGGTAAGGCAGAGGTCTGCAAAACCTTTATTCCCCAGTTCAAATCTGGGTGGCGCCTCCAAACAAAAAAAGATGAGAGCTAATCACAGCTCTCATCTTTTTATCTTTTTTATTTACACTTTTCTAATAACTCACCGATTTCGTCATGAGTTACTTTATATTTCCTATTACAGAAATGACACACTATCTCTTCATCTTTTCCATCATTATAGATATTTCTTAATTCTTCTTCACCAATACTTATTAATGCCTTCTCTATTCTTTCCTTTGAACAATCACATTTATATTGTGGTTCAATGTTATCTAATATTCTAGGTTCCATATCTTCAAACACTTCTTCAATGATTTGTTCTATAGTCATACCTTCATCAATAAGTGTTGTTATTGGCTTCATTTCTTGAAGTCTATATGTTATTATATCGGCTAATAATTCATCTGCATCTGGCATCATTTGAATTATAAATCCTCCCGCAGCTTTTATTGAAAGATCTTTATCAACTAAAACACCAAGTGATACGGCTGACGGAGTTTGTTCTGATACAGTAAAGTAATACGCTAAATCCTCTGCTATTTCTCCTGTATATATAGGAACCTGTCCTACATATGGATCTTTTAATCCCATATCTTTTATTACATAAAGTAATCCATTAATTCCAACCGCTCCACTTACATCAAGCTTTCCATTTTCTTTTAGTGGTAAATCTACGCTTGAATTTCCTATAAATCCTTTAACCGATCCATCTGAATGTCCAGTTACTGTAACTCCTCTAAGTTCTCCACCGCCATCAATCTTTAATGTTATAGCTTCTTTATCTGACTTTAGCTGAACTCCCATAAGTGAGCATGCAGTTAACATTCTTCCAAGTGCTGCTGATGCAACTGGCGTACATTCATGTAATGAAGTTCCTTCATTAACTAAATTTGTAGTGATACCTCCTATAAATCTAACCATTCCATTTTTAGCAGTACCTCTAATAATTTTATCCTTCATAAGTTATCCCTCCATCTCTTTTTTAACTACATATAATATTCTCTCTGAAGAATCTAGTACTTTATTTTCTGAATACCCTTCATATCTTCCTAATATACATAGTCCACATTCTTTTAGTATTCTTTCTATATCTTCCTCTTTATATGCTCTTTCAAAATGTTCTTCTTCAAATCTTTCATAAAGATCACCATCTTTAATGAAGAAAGTTAAAAACATATTTGTTATTTCATCTTCAAATGTATTTTCCCATGAATAAAATACATCCTCAGAATTATAAGTGTATATATTATTACCTAATATAGTAGATAATTTATAATAAGAATTTATATCAAATATAAATATCCCATCATCCTTTAAATGATTGACTACTCCATTAAAATAGTTCCTAAGGTCTTCTTCTTCTAATATATAATTAGTAGAATCTAGTACGCAAGTTATTAAATCAAATTTATGATTCAATGTAAGTTCCGTCATATCCTGACATACTATTCTACTCTTAATTCTTTCTTTTTTAAATTTTTCAAAGGCTTCTCTTAACATGTCCTCTGAAAGATCTACTGCAAATGAGTTTTTAAAATCTTTAGCTACTCTAATAGAAACATTACCTGTTCCACAAGCTAAATCTAAATAATCTATCTTTTCTATATTATATTCATTTGATATATCTCTAACTCTTTGTGCTATTTCATCGTAGTTTATATCTTCGTTTATTAATTCATCATATATTTTAGCAAATTCACCATATGCCATAAAACTCCCCCATTCGCTTTATAAAAACACTACCATTTATATTATAATCAATTCTAGATTTAGTCAAACTAATTACTTACAAATTTATTATTATTAATTATTTTCTTCCTAATATCTCATCGTTTGTTGGTATATGAAGCTTTTTTTTCCTACTTGTCATTATACCACCTATTCTCCCTGTTTCTTCAGCAGTAAGTGCAGACCAGCCACCTTCATCAACCTTATCTCTAAGACCTAATTCTTCTGCAATTTCATATTTTATTTTTTCTCTTAATTTTTCTGCATCTGTAAGCTCTTTGTTTGATTTTAATTTAGATTTTATAATTTTTTTTAAAGGTGTTTTACTCATATCATTCACTCCCATCTTTATTTTTTATTTTATCCATAAAAAAATAAAAAATGTATTATTCTATTAAGGAACTAATATAATTATGTGAAAAGTTTTTTAACACTCTATTTTTTCTTGCTATTTTTTTCATAACTCTTGATATTTCTTTAATAAATCCTTATAGTTATTGTATAAATACAATTATAGAAAAAGTATTGGAGGGATTAATTTGTATAACATTGCAATAGTTGGGGCTACTGGTAATGTAGGCAGAAAAATATTAAGTATATTAGAAGAAAGAAATTTTCCTATAAAAAATCTTTATCTTTTTGCTTCTAAAAGATCAGCAGGTAAAAAAATAAATTCTAAAGGAGTAGAATACGTAGTAGAAGAAACATGCGAAGAAAACATAAAATCTAAAGATTTAGATTTTGCGTTATTTTCAGCAGGTGGAGATACAAGTTTAGAATTCGCTCCTATTTTTGCCAAAAATGGTGCTGTAGTTATAGATAATAGTAGTGCTTGGAGAATGGATCCTAAAGTTCCTTTAGTTGTTCCTGAAGTAAATCCTGAGGATATAAAATGGAATAATGGAATTATAGCTAACCCAAACTGTTCTACAATCCAAGCCATGCCTGTATTAAAAGCTATACATGATAAATATGGTTTAAAGAGAGTTGTATATTCTACTTATCAGGCCGTATCTGGTGCAGGAATGCAAGCAATACAGGATTTAGAAGATGGAATGAAGGGAATGGCACCTAAAAAATTCCCTAAACCAATAGTAGGTAATGTATTACCTCATATAGATGTATTCCTAGAAAATGGATACACTAAAGAAGAAATGAAAATGATAAATGAAACTAGAAAAATTCTTCATCTTGATGATTTAAAAGTAACTGCTACTACTGTAAGAGTTCCTGTATTAAATTCACATAGTGAAAGTATTAATGTAGAACTTTTAAATTCATTTGAGCTTGAAGATGTAGTTAAAGTTTTAGAAGCTGCACCAGGAGTTGTAGTTTATGATGATGTAGACAACCTTAAGTATCCTACTCCTCTTGAAGCATCAGATAAAGATGATATTTTTGTTGGAAGAATAAGAAGAGATTTTAGTATCGATAATGGATTAAACCTTTGGGTTGTTGCTGACAATATTAGAAAAGGTGCTGCATTAAATGCTGTCCAAATTGCTGAATTAATGATTAAGGACAAATAAGAATTGGAGGATTTTTAATATGACAATTTTTGAAGGTTCAGGTGTTGCTATAGTTACACCTTTCACAGAAAACGGAGTTGACTATAATAAATTAAAAGAACTTCTAGAATGGCATGTAAAAGAAGGAACAGATTCTATAGTTATTTGTGGAACAACAGGCGAAGCCACTACAATGTCTTTAGATGAAAAGAAAGAAGTAATAAAATTCACAGTTGATGTTATAAATGGTAGAATACCAGTAATTGCTGGTACTGGTTCAAATAACACTAAAGCTTCAATAGATATGAGTAAATACGCAGAAAGTGTTGGTGCTTCAGCTGTTCTTGTAATTACTCCATACTATAACAAAACAAATCACAAGGGCTTATTAAAGCACTTTGAAGCTATAAACGATGCTATAAATATACCAATAATTCTATATAACGTTCCAAGTAGAACTGGTATGAATATTAAACCATCTACTTTAGAAGAACTTTCAGCACTTAAAAATGTTGTTGCTATTAAAGAAGCTAGTGGAGATTTAAGCCAAGTAGCAAAAATGAAAGCTTTATGCGGAGACTCTATAGATATCTATTCAGGTAATGATGATCAAATCATACCTATTATGTCTCTTGGAGGTATCGGTGTTATATCTGTTCTTGCAAATGTAATACCAAAAGAAGTTCATAACATGACAAGAATGTATTTAGATGGGAAGTGTCATGAAGCTTCAAAGATTCAAATAGATACTTTAGAGCTTGCAAATTCATTATTCTTAGAAACTAACCCTATACCAGTTAAGACTGCTCTTAACTTAATGGGATTAAATGTAGGTCCTTTAAGACTTCCATTATATGAAATGGATAAAACTCTAAAAAACAGTCTTGAAGATACATTAAAAAAATATAAATTAATGTAATTTAAGGAGATACTTATATGATTAAAGTAATATTAAATGGTTGCTCAGGTAAAATGGGAACTGTTATAACAAATATATCAAAAGATTTTAACGATCTTGAAATAGTTGCTGGTATAGATAGATTTCCTAAAAAGGATTTACCATATAAAGTGTTTGAAAAGCCTATAGATGTAAATATAGAGTATGATGTACTACTTGATTTTTCTAGAGCTGATGCTTTAAATGGTTTATTAGAATTAACAGAGAAAACTAAAAAACCACTTGTAATATGCTCAACTGGTTTTTCAGATGAAGATTTAAAGCTTATAGATGAAAAGAGCAAAACTCTTCCTCTATTTAGATCTGCAAACATGTCGCTTGGAATTAATTTGATAAATTCATTATTAAAGAAAGTAGCACCTCTTCTATATGGAAATTATGATATAGAAATCATAGAAAAGCATCATAATCAAAAAGTAGATGCTCCAAGTGGAACTGCTCTTCTTTTAGCTGATACTATAAGAGATTCTTTAAAAGAAGATACTAAATATGTATATGGCAGAGAAGGTTCACACAAACGTGAAAAAGAAGAAATAGGAATTCATGCAGTTCGTGGCGGATCAATCGTTGGTGATCATGATGTGATATTTGCAGGTACAGGTGAAGTTATTGAATTAACTCATAAAGCAATATCAAGAGAAGTATTTGCAGTAGGAGCATTAAAAGCATGTGAATATATGGGTAAGATTACTAAACCTGGACTATATAACATGGATGACGTAATTGGATTATAAATATATTAAAAGATGGTAGAATTTTTCTACCATCTTTTTTTAATTTAATATTTTTCCCATATAATATTCATCTAAATACACTCCATCTTTTAAAAAAGCTTTCATTTTTATTCCCTCTATTTTAAATCCCATATTCTTATATAATTTAACTCCTGCTTTATTATTACATATAACTGTAAGTTCAAGTCTAACTATCTCATTTTCTCTTGCCCATATAAATAATTCTCTAAATAATTTAGTCCCTATACCCTTTCCTCTAAATCCAGATCTTATACCAATAACATTATAAGCTGTATGTCTTATTCTTTTATATTGCCCTCTAAAACAAGTTAAATATCCAATAAGTTTTCCATCCACTATTGCACCTATTGCAACCCCTTCACTTTCTGGCGAAGATAAAATATTTTCTACCTGCTTTTCCGTTATATTTCTTTCCCCTTCTTCAAATAGCATAAACTCACTTTCATGGTCTAAAGCATAAAATAGATTGTATAGTTCTCTAGTATATCTTTTATCTAATCTTATAATTCTCATATAACTCTCCCCCCTCTCCCATATATATTTTAATAATATATATAATGATTTATGCAATAAAAAGCTAAAGAAGATATCTTCTTTAGCTTTTTATTTTTAACTAATGTGCTTCTATATATGCTTTATCAAAGTAAACTTGACCAAGAGTTGAAGCTCTAAATCCTTTAACATATGATTGTACACCATATACTTTAGTATAATCATATATAGGCATAATTGGCATTTCTTCTAATAAAATTTCTTCCGCCTTCTTCATGTATTCAAATCTCTTCTTATTATCTGATTCTATTTTAGCTTTCTTAATTAGCTCATCATACTCCTTATTTGAGAAGTGAGCATCATTGTTACCCCAGCTATTTTTGTCATCTGCATTTCCGCTTACCCACATGTCTAAGAATGTCATAGGATCTGTATAGTCAGCTGACCAACCATGTCTAGCTATTTGATAATCACCATTTTGTCTTGTATTTAAGAATACTGCCCATTCTTGATTTGTAAGTTTAACATTAACGCCAATAGCTTTCCAGTTTTGTTCAATAACTTCCATTATAGCCTTATGTCCACCTTCTGAATTATACATTAATTCTAATTGTGGAAGTCCTTTTCCATCTTCATACCCAGCTTCCTTTAATAATTTTTTAGCTTCTGCAATATTATCTTCAAGCTTTAAAGGATCGAATTTATTATTTTTAAATTCTTTTCCATCCGGATCTTTAACACCTGATGGAACAAAGCTAGCAGATGGTACTTGTTCTGCTTTAGTTACATCTTTAACTATTGTTTCTCTATCTATTGCTAATGAAAGCGCTTGTCTTACCTTCTTATTACCAAGAGCTTTTTGAACTTCTTTATCTAATTTATCTGAATTATTTCCTACATTAGCACATACAAAATATGTTCCTAAGTTAGGGAATACTTGTACAAGTCCCTTTTCTTTTCCATCTTCAATTCTTTCAACTGGAACATTTGAAATCATATCAAAATTCCCTGATTCTAATGATGCATAAGAACTTGTTTCATCAGTAGCCATCTTATAAACTAATTGTTCAAGCTTTATATCATCCTTATTCCAATAATTTTCATTCTTTTCAAAAGTATAAGAATCTTTCATTTGATAATCTGTTAATTTGAATGGTCCATTTGAAATATAAGTTTCTGGTTTAAGACTCCACTTATCTCCATTTGCTTCAACTACATCCTTTCTAACAGGCATATAAGTTGGGAATGCCATAAGTTCTATAAAATATGGAGTTGGAGCATTTAATGTAACCTCTAAAGTCTTATCATCAACAACTTTAATTCCTAAATCTTTCTCTTCAGCTTTTCCATTATAATATTCCTCTGCATTCTTTATATACCAGAATTGATATACATACTCTGCTGCTGTCTTTTTATTTAATACTCTTTTCCAAGCATACTCAAAATCTTTTGCAGTTACAGGCTGTCCATCTGACCATTTAGCATCATCTCTCAATGTAAATGTGTAAGTTAACCCATCATCAGATATCTTCCACTCTTTTGCTACTCCAGGAATTGCTTTATCATTTTCATCTAGTCTAACTAGACCTTCAAAAGCATTTCCAATAACTGTTGATCCATCAACTGCTGTGTTAAGAGCTGGATCTATAGTTTCTACAACGGCCCCAATATTATACGTAAGTTTTTGCTCTGCTGAAGATCCACCTTTATCTGATCCCCCACACCCAACGAAAACTGATGCACTTAGTGAAATTGCTAATGCAACAGCACAAAGTTTTTTAATTTTACTTAATTTCATTTTTTATCCCCCTTTTATATAGTTATAATAAATTATCAGTTTGATAATGAATTATTCTTCATTGAATAAATGACAAGCTACAAAATGATCCTTTTCAATTTCCCTTAGTATAGGATCTTCATTGCTACAAATATCCTTAGAATATTTGCATCTACCTTTAAATCTACATCCTGGTTCAGGATCTATAGGAGATGAAATATCTCCATCTAAAACTATTCTTTTATTTGCTTTTGCTATATCTGGATCTGGTATAGGAACTGCTGATAAAAGTGCTTTAGTATATGGATGTTTTGGTTTTAAATAAACATCATCACTAGGTCCTTTTTCAACCATTTGTCCTAAATACATTACCCCAATATGTGTTGATATATGCTTAACCATTGATAAATCATGAGCTATAAAAAGATAAGTTAATCCAAGTTCATCTTGTAAATCCTCTAACATATTAATTACCTGTGCTTGGATTGAAACATCGAGAGCAGAAATTGGTTCATCACAAACTATAAAATCTGGTTCAACTGCAAGTGCTCTTGCGATTCCAATTCTTTGTCTTTGACCTCCTGAAAATTCATGTGCATATCTATTTATATGACTTCCATTTAATCCAACTTTATCAAGCAAATATCTTATTCTATTTTCTCTCTCCGCGCCTTTATATAATCCGTGAATATCTATTGCTTCCCCAATAATATCGCCAACAGTCATTCTTGGATTTAAAGATGCATATGGATCTTGAAATATCATTTGCATCTTCCTTCTTAAAGGAATCATTTCCTTTTCAGATTTTCCTGTTATATCTTCACCATTAAAAATTATATTTCCACTAGTTGGCTCATATAATTTTAATATACTTCTACCAGTTGTAGTTTTACCACACCCTGATTCTCCAACAAGACCTAAAGTTTCTCCTTTTTTTATACTAAAAGAAACATTGTCAACAGCCTTTACATAACTCTTCTTTTCAAATATCCCTTTTTTAACTGGGAAGTACTTGCAAAGATTATTAACTTCTAAAATTACATCTTTATGCTTTTCCATATTAGCCTTCCCTCCCTATAGATGTTTTAACCTCTGGCGCATTTTCATGACATAGCCAACAAGCAGCTTCATGTCCATTGTCAACCTTAAATAATGGTGGCTGATTTTCCATACATATTTTCATTGTATAATCACACCTATCAGCAAAAGGACATCCAGTAGGTGGTTTTAAAAGATCTGGGGGCTGACCATCTATTGGTATAAGTTTCTCTTTAAGTTCACTAAGTGGATTTGGAACACTTCTAAGCAATCCCCAAGTATAAGGATGTTTTCCTCTATAGAAAATATCCTCTGCAGTTCCAGACTCCACAATTATTCCGCCATACATAACATTTATTCTTGAACAAAGATCTGCTACAACACCAAGATCATGAGTTATTAGTATAATTGATGTGTTTAGCTTTTCTTTTAAGCTTTTCATAAGATCAAGTATTTGTGCTTGAATTGTAACATCAAGTGCTGTTGTTGGCTCGTCTGCAATGATTAAATTTGGTTCACAAATTAAACTTATAGCTATCATAGCTCTTTGTCTCATACCACCTGAAAATTCATGTGGATATTGCTTCATTCTACTTTCTGGACTTGGTATTCCAACTAAATCTAGCATCTCTATTCCTTTTTCCCAAGCTTCTTTTTTAGAAATTCCCTTATGCTTCATAAGATGTTCTGTTAATTGGTTACCTATTGTATATAATGGATTTAAAGATGTCATAGGATCTTGGAATATCATTCCCATTTTTTCTCCTCTTATCTTCTCCATTTCTCTTTCTCCATAATTACTTATGTCATTTCCATCAAATATTATTTCATCACTTTGTATATTTGCATTTTCTGATAATAATTTCATTATCGACATCATTGTAACTGATTTTCCACATCCTGATTCTCCAACAATTCCAAGTGCTTCTCCTTTATCTACATAAAACGAAACTCCTCTTACCGCCTGTACATCACCTAAATGTGTATCAAAGGAGGTTCTTAAATTTTTTACTTCTAATAATTTACTCATACTTTTAAACTCCCCCTATCTTTGATGTTTAGGATCTAATGCTTCTGTTAGTCCATCACCTAGCATATTAAATGAAAGTATTATTAAACATATCATAACTGCTGGGAAAAATAACTGATATGGCTTTGTATATATTGCTGGCATTGCATCATTACACAATGTACCTAATGAAGCAAGTGGTGCATTTAGACCAAGTCCAATAAAGCTTAAAAACGCTTCAGTAAATATAGCCTGTGGTATTAAAAGTGTCATTGTAACTATGATTGAACCCATACAATTAGGTATTAAATGTCTAAATAAAATTCTTTTCTTTGATGCCCCTAATGTTTTAGCAGCAAGTACAAATTCTTGTTGTTTAAGTTGAAGTATATCTCCTCTTACTATTCTTGCCATTCCAACCCAATATGATATTGAAAGTGCTAATATAATACTTAGTATTCCAGTTTGGTCAAATGCGGTATCCTTTAATACCGCCATAATTATTACAACATATATTGTTGTTGGAATTGAATATAGACAATCAACAACTCGCATCATAATATTGTCAATTTTTCCACCAAAGAAGCCTGATATACCACCATATATAACTCCAATAAATAAGTTTATTACAGCAGCGGCTCCTCCAATAATTAATGAATATCTCGCACCCATCATAACTCTTACAAATAGATCTCTCCCAAGCTTATCTGTACCAAAAAAGTGTGTTCCATTAGGTCCTAAATCTTTTGATCCTGCTATTTGAGCATCATATGCAAAAGGTGATATTATTGGAACTATTATTGCAAGTAAAACTAATACTATTATTACTATCAACGAAACTAATGCTACTTTATTTGCTCTAAGTCTCCTCCAAGCATCACTCCAATATCCAACACTTGGTCTCACATTTTCTTCAAATTTTTTCTCCTCTTGTGATACAGGAGTAAACATACTTTTATCAAATCCCAAATTTTCCATACACTTTACCCCCTTAACCTTCTACATTATCAAGTTTTATTCTTGGGTCAATAACTACATATAAAATATCAACTAATAAATTACACACTACAATTAATGTACAGAAGAACACAACAACCCCAAGTAAAGCTGTATAATCTCTATTTGTAATTGTTGATACAAATTCATTACCAAGACCAGGTATTACAAATATTTTCTCAACAACAAATGATCCTGTAAGTATTGATGCAACTAATGGTCCAAGATACGTAACTACAGGTATAAGTGAATTTCTTAAAGCATGCTTGAAGATAACTACTCTACTATTTAATCCCTTAGCTTTAGCTGTTCTTATATAATCAGATTTTAAGACATCTATAAGCTTGCTTCTTGTAAGTCTAGTTATAAATGCCATAGAGCTTCCTGCAAGTGCTATTACCGGCATTATATAAGTCTCTGGTCCATTTAATCCAGCAGGAGGAAGTAATCCCCATTTAACTGTAAAGAAATATATTAATATAGCTCCTATTACAAAGCTCGGTACTGTTATTCCGAGAGTTGATATAAACATACATACCTTATCAGGCCACTTTCCAGATTTAAGTGCTGAAACTACCCCAAGTAATGTTCCAGCAATAAGAGAGAATATAATTGCCACTGACCCAAGCTTTGCTGATTTAGGGAATGAATATGCTATAGTTTCATTTACACTTCTTCCCCTATACTTTAATGATTCTCCCAAGTCTCCTTTTAATAAATTTTTCATATAAATTGCATATTGCTCACTTAATGGCTTGTCTAATCCATACTTTTCATTTAGTACCGCCTTCATTTCAGCTGTGATTTTCTCACCATCAAATGGCCCACCAGGCATTGCTCTTACCAGAAAGAATGTTAGCGTTACAACTACCCATATTGTTAAAATACTAGTAAAAACTCTTTTCCCTATGTACTTTAGCATTTTTAAAACCCCCTATTCATTTTTACATATATATACATTTGATATTTATTAATAATTATATTATATCTATGCCTTTTGTCAATTGATAATGTTAAGCTTACAGCTTTCTTTTTATTAATATAATAATAAAATCTAGGTTATTTTTATCAATTTATCAAATACATCTCTCCTTATCTGAATACGTTTACCCTGCCTTATTTAGCCAATTGATGCAAGTTTTTTATTTAAACTTGCATTTTTTATACATATACTTTTTTCATAAATTTAATATTTTTAATTTTTTTTTAATATTTATTTAGCAATGAATATTCTCATACATTTTTCAGATTTTGTACGTATTAGAAATACAATTTGAAGGTTTTTTTTATTAACATTTAATTTTAAAGGTAATCTCTACTAAATTAGGGGTTTTAAAAACCTTTTTTGAAATTTTTAAGTATCATACTTTCATTTTATTTTTATATCATTTCTACAAAAATAAAAAAAATATGGCGATCAATAAAGTTAATCGTCATATTTTTGTTTGATTTTTATGAATTTTTATAAGTTTTTTATAAATTCTTCTATTTTATTTAATGCAAGTTCTAATTCCTCTATAGAATAGCAATATGATATTCTTATAAAACCTTCTCCACCATCACCAAAAGCTGACCCTGGAACACAAGCAACTTTTTTCTCATTTAGAAGTCTTTCGCAAAATTCTTCAGAAGTTAAATTAAACTTCTTTATAGATGGAAAAACATAAAATGCTCCTCTAGGTTCACTAACATGGAATCCTATCTGTCTAAGTCTTCCAACAACATAATTCTTTCTATTTAAGAATTCATCCCTCATATATATAACATCATCCATAGAATATTTTAACCCTTCAATCATACCATATTGCACTATTGAAGTTGCACATGACACGCCATATTGATGAACCTTCATAATTTCTTTCATTATAGTATCATGGCATGCTATATAACCGATTCTAAGGCCTGTTGCAGAAAACATCTTTGAAAAGCCACTTATATATATTACCTTTTCCTTTATGCTACTATCTTGTGCAACAGAATAATAATCATCATATATAATAGAAGCATATATCTCATCTGTAATTACAACTATATCCTCACTTTTTATAAAGTCTATTAACCCATCTCTGCCTTTCTTATCAAGAACTGCACCAGTTGGATTAGTCGGGAATGATAGTACCAAGTATTTACATCCCTCTTTTTTAAACTTTTCTTTTATGTTATCTACATTTACAGTAAAGTCTTCATTTAATTTATAATTTATAATTTTTCCTCCAACTATATTTACAACACTTTCATATGCTGGATATGCTGGTGTTGGAATTAACACCTTATCTCCTTCATTTAATAATGCCATAAAGCAATCTAATATCGCTTCACTACCTCCAATTGTTATACATATTTCTTCTTCTGAATAATTTACACCTAATTTTCTTAAGTAATTTGAAATTTCAGACCTTAATTCTTTTACTCCTGCATTTTCAGTATAAACAGTTTTATTTTCATCAATTGCTTTTTTAATACCATTTTTTATAGCCATAGGTGTATTAAAGTCCGGTTGGCCCAAAGTTAATGATATTGCGCCTTCAACTTTTCGCACTTTATTATAAAATTTTCTAATACCTGATATCTCTACATCCATTACTCTATTGTTCATCAAAATTCAACTCCTTTTCTAGCTGGTACTCCTTCTTTATAATAATGTTTTATTTCTTTCATTTCTGTAACAAGATTCGCTCTATCAACTATTTCTTTTGGAACATTCCTTCCTGTCATTATAAGCTCTACATTTTTCGGCTTTTTATCAATTAATTCTATAACTTCTTCTACTGATAAAAATTCATTTTTAAGAACTCCCATAACTTCATCTATTATAATCATATCGCATTTGCAATTTTCTAAAATATCCATTATAAAATTGTATGCAACTTTAACTTCTTTTTTAACTTCTTCTTTCTCTTCTTCAGTAAGAGTCCAAACAAAACCTCTTCTCTTTTCAAATCTAAAGATCTCAAAATTTTCTCCAAGCTCATCTATAGTATTAAGTTCACCAGTCCTTCCACTTTTTAAGAATTGAACCATTATAACTTTAAGTCCATTACCATAAGCTCTAATTCCTTGACCTATAGCTGCAGTAGTTTTTCCCTTTCCATTTCCTGTATATATCTGAACAAAACCTTCATTTAGTTTCAAAGTGATCATCTCCTTTAGAAAATATTTTACATTAAAGTAAAGATACTAGCAAATTTTGTTCTTTTTTATAAGAAACTCTTTTATTCCTGAACTTTTTTTATTATAATTAATTTATTATTATTAAATAACAATGTTAGAGAGGATGATACTATGGAATACAATTTTACTGATCCATATGAAATAGCAAGATTCATAAAAGAATCAAAAAAATCAACACCAGTTAAGGTTTATGTAAATGGTGATTTAAGAGAAGCAAACTTAGAAGGAATAGAATGGTATGGAACTAATGGTTTCTACATATTAGTTGGTGAATCAGATTTAATATTAAAGGTTGTTTTAGATAATAAGCACTTAATAAAACACTTTAAAATAGAAAATGATAGAAGAAATTCTGCAATCCCAATGCTTGATATTCTTGAAATAGAAGCTAGAATAGAACCAGGCGCTATAATCCGTGATAGAGTATCTATAGGTAAGAATGCTGTAATCATGATGGGTGCTGTTATAAATATAGGTGCTGAAATAGGTGATGGAACTATGGTAGATATGAACGCTGTAATAGGTGCTCGTGGAAAACTTGGAAATAATGTTCACCTAGGTGCTGGAGCTGTTGTTGCAGGAGTTTTAGAACCACCTAGCAAATCACCATGTGAAATAGGTGATAATACCTTAATAGGAGCTAACGCTGTAATACTTGAAGGTGTTAAAATAGGAAAAGGTTCAGTTGTAGCTGCAGGTTCAGTTGTAACTGAAGATGTTCCAGATGGTGTTGTTGTTGCAGGTTCACCAGCTAAAATAATTAAGTCAGTTGATGATAAGACTAAAGATAAGACTCAACTTCTTGATGATTTAAGAAAATAATATTAAATAAAAAAGGTATTTGAATACTCAAATACCTTTTTTAATATCTTTTATAATTTATACGGCACCTTCTTCGTGCTCATTTGTTTCATCTCTTTTAGATCTTTCCATTTTTGATATTGATACTTCATATGCAATTTTCTTAACTACTTCAGTTTCTGATACCTTCTTTTGATACTCTCTACTTTGTAGTCTACCCCATACCTTAATGTTATCTCCAACTTCTAAGGTCTTACAGAATCTTGAATTTCTTCCCCAAGCAATTGTTGGTATATAATCTGACTTATTGTATGCTCTGTTTACTGCTAGTAAAACGTCTGCAATTTCTCTTCCAAATGGTGTTGTTCTATATACTGGCTCTTTGCATATATATCCATCTAAGAAAATTTCATTAGGATTTTTACTTCTCTCTATACAAGGTTCAATATTTCTCGCAAAAACAGTAAGTATTAATTTGTTTGATCCTTCTATAAATTTATTATATGATCTTAACTGCCCTTCTACTATAACGTCCTTGCCTATACTGATATCAAACCCAGCTAATAATCTTTCTGAGATCGTAACATTCAATAAATCTACTGAATCGCTTAACCTCTGTACCTCAAGACCAAATGTATAAAACCCTTCTCCATACATTTCGTGACTATACTCTAATTCTGAAACTACCTTTCCTTCAAGATAAATTTTGTTGTTTAACATTAAATTATCCATTGTAACCCCTCTCTCCCTTTGTGATAAACTAATTTATATAAATTTAATGACCCCCACAAGTACATTTCCATTATAATACATAATTTATCCAATTTTCAATATAAATTATTATTTTTTATGTTGGACGCCATTTGAATCAATATAATAATCTTCTTTATAAATCATTTCTCCTACTTTTTTAAACTCATATCCTTCATCTTTAAGTTCTTTAATTATTCTATCTAAATTCTTCGGTGTGTACTTTGCATTGTTATGGAAAAGAGTAATGGAGCCTGGCTTTACCTTTTTCCTAACCCTTTCATATTCCTGCTTTTCTCCATCTTGTCTCCAATCCACCGAGTCTGCATCCCATTGAATTGGAATATATCCAAGTTCTATAACTTTTTTTACAGCAGCATCATTATAGTCTCCACTTGGGAATCTAAATAATTTAGTTCCCTCTCCAGTAACTTTCTTTATGGTTTCTTCTGTCTTCTTTATCTCCTTTTCTATCTTGTCACTACTTATCTCTGAAAAGTTTGGATGAATATAGCTATGATTACCTATTTCATGCCCCTTTTCCTGTATAAGCTTAAGTTTCTCCGCATTTTCTTCAGTACAATCTATCCATTTTCCCATCATAAAGAATGTTCCTTTTACATTATATTTGTCCATTATGTTTAATATGTCACTTAAGTAATCTTTTTCAGCCCAATTTATATCAAAAGTTAAAGCTATATTTTTTTCTTCAGTATTTATTGAATGAATAGGCAAACTCTTTTCCTTAGCAAATGCATCTAAAGATTTTCTATAGCCTTCATATACAAAAATCCCAGCTGATGCTAAAACTACAAACAAAATAAGTGCAACTACAAATATACTCTTTCTTTTTTCTAAATTCAAAACAACTTCTCCTCATTATTTTTAAAAATATATTCATTTATATTTTATTTAATTACACTATATTCATTCTTTTAGAATTTATGCTATAATTATTAATATATCTGAATAAAATGGAGGCTTAATTATGTACGAAGAGAGTTCATTAGAATTAGCAGAAAACAAGTTATTGCTTTTATATATCTTAAAAACTCTAAAACAGCCTATTTCTAATACACAACTCACTGAAATAGTGCTTGAAAATAGTTTTATAAATTATTTTACCCTACAACAATACGTAGCAGAACTTGATGAGTCAAAATTTATAGAATATGCTGAAGTGATGGATAAAAAATTATTAAAATTAACAGATAAGGGTGATAGTGTACTTTCCTTCTTTAAGGATAGAATATCTCCTTCAAAAATTTCCCTTGTTAATGAATATGTTAAGTCACATATAGATTTAATAAAAAAAGAACTAACAATACATAGTGACTATACAATAGGTGCTAACGATAGCTTTATTGTTGATATTAAAGCTTTAGAGGATAATTCTCCTTTAATGGAATTAACATTACAAGTACCAACAAAAAAACAAGCCACTTATCTTTGTAACAAGTGGCAAGAAAATCCTTCAGAAATATACAATCAGATTATCACTTTATTATTTGATGATTTGAATTAACCATAATCATTGCATTAGGTTCGTTCCCTATTGCGATGATTTTTCTTTTATTTTCATCATCACTTATTACATGCAATTTTCCATTTAGATAGTCACTAATAAATATTTCTTTTTTTCTTTTTATCACTCTATTTGGCATTCCACCTACATTTATATTTCTAACTACTTTTCCTTCTCTTATGTTTACTACACTTACACTTTCAGATCCAAAATTTGCAACATATAATTTTTCATTATCTTCAAATACATCTATAGGCATAGAGTCAACCTTTATTCTACTTATACATACTAAATTCTTCATTGAATAAATTCCAATAAAACCCTCCTTATCACTTCCTAAATAACTCTCACAAAGATAAAAATATTCACCATTTTTAGACATAATAATCTTAATAGGATATTCACCAACCTTTACCTTCTTATCTATATCTTTATTATCTAAATTTATTAAAGATACCGTATTCTCAAGTAAATTGGCAGATAAAAGTACTCTCCGCGTAGAATCTAGAACAATACTATCTGGAGAGTTTCCTGAAGGAACTTCAAATTCAATATTCTTATTTTCTATATTATAGAATATTATAGAATTTGTTTCATTGCATGCAACACAAGCATATTTTTCATAAAGCTTTACATCATTAGGATGAGGTCCTATATATTCTCTATCTATCTCTTTTAGACTTCTCAAATCTAAAAATGATAAACTGTTGTCATAACTATTTGCTACGACTCCTAATCCTCCTCTTACTTCTATACTCCTAGGACCTATAGGCCTTCCATTTGAACTTAAGCTTATATTTTCTATACTTAAGCTCGCCTCATCTATTCTCCTTATACAATCATCACAAGTATTACAAATATAAATATTGTTCATAAGTAACGCCTCCTAAGGAATACCTATCTTTATATAATATGACTCCATTTGACTTTAGCGACAAAATATACTTTATTTCTTGTAAATTTCACAGTATAATTAATTTATATTTTTTATTTAGGAGGCATTTATGTATACATATAAAACAAGTGGCGTGTGCTCAACTGAAATACATGTTGATGTAGAAAATAATATTATAAAATCAGTAGAATTTATCAGAGGTTGTCCTGGAAATTTATTTGGTATCTCAAGTCTAGTAAAAGGAATGAACATTGATGAAGCCATATTAAAGCTTGAAGGAATTAAATGCAAAGATAAATCTACATCATGTCCTGATCAGTTAGCTAATGCTTTAAAAGAAATTAAAAATATGTAATAAAAAATTCCTAGCATTTATAGTCAAAGCCTATAGCTACTAGGAATTTTTCTGTTTTATTTTTAATTACATGAAAAAATTCAAAATGCCTCTCTAGCTAATTTAATCATTAAACAAATTAAGTAAAGAACTAGTATGTATAATCCCAGATACTTAGCATTTGTAAAAACAATTAATACCATATGCTAAACTAAATAAAGTATTATTTAATCAATAATACAAAAACTGTTACTAAAACAACTTTATTAGTTGCCTTAGTAACAGCCCTGTATTTTAAAAGTAATTTAAACTATATATTATTAATGTGTAAAACCATATGCACCTTTATTTGTTTCATTTTTTTGTAAAACACGTGCATTATTAAGAGCCTTTATACCAGATTTAATATCATTTACTAATTGTTCAGCCATTGCATGACCTAAGTCAGCACGACATACAATACGTTGGATTCTTACATCTTGTAAGTTTTCTGGTAATGGATAAGCAGGTACTTGCCATCCTTTCATTAATAATCTATCTGCTAGATCATCTAATGTCCATTCTACATTAGCATCTTCTTTTAATTTGTAACAAACTATTGGTAAGTTTGATCCATCATTATATATTTCAAACAATCCCATGTCCTTGATTTCTTTAGCTAAATACATTGCAACATCTTTTGTTTTTTGATGTATTTGTTTGTATCCTTCGAAACCATATCTTAAGAAGTTGTAGTATTGTCCTATTATTTGGCTTGCACTTCTTGAGAAGTTTATAGCCATTGTTGGCATCTTTCCTCCTAAGTAGCTTACTTCAAATATCAATTCTTTAGGTAGGAATTGTTCATCCTTCCACATTACCCAACCGATACCTGGATAAACTAATCCGTATTTATGACCTGAAGTACTTATTGATACAACATTCTTTAACCTGAAATCCCATTCAAGATCTGGTTCTATAAATGGTGCAAATAATCCACCTGAAGCAGCATCAACATGAATTGGTACTGATAACTTAGCAGTCTTATTATATTCTTCAACAACATCATTTAACTTCTTAATATCATCAAATTTACCTGTATAAGTTATACCAAGTATTCCAACTATACCAATTGTATAATCATCAACATAATCCATTACTTTATCAATGTCTAAGCTCATATGCTTTTCATCCATTGGAACTAATCTCATTTCTATATCCCAGTATACACAAAACTTTTCCCAACATACTTGGAATCCTGATGATATTACTAAGTTTGGCTTCTTATTATTTACTTCCATACCAAGTTTCTTAGCTCTATTTCTCCATCTAAACTTCATAGCCATACCAGCTAACATACATGCTTCTGATGATCCAACTGTTGAAGTACCTATAAACTTCATATCCTTTGGAGCATTCCATAAATCAGCGATTATATTTACACAACGATTTTCAAGTTCTGTTGTTTGAGGATATTCTGACTTATCAATAGCATTCTTTTCTAATGTTTCAGCCATTAATTTTGTAGCTTCATCCTCCATATAAGTTTGACAGAATGTAGCTAAGTTTAATCTTGCATTACCCTCATCCATTAATTCATCTTTAACTAATCTATATGCAACTCTTGGCTCTACAGATTTCTTTCTAATTGAATATCTTGGAATATCCATATTCTCTTCCTCAGTACCAAATATTGGCGTACTATAAACATCCTTTAATTTTTTATCATCTCTACCAAATAACATAACAATACCTCCTAAATTTATTAATTTAAAATAATATTAATTTAAATTAATATTATTCTTTATTATTTTTCATACTGTCTGTTTGATCCATAACATCTTCCTCATTTGAGTTAATATGATGTTCACCTCTTGCTATCGGATGTACAAAACTGTTAATTTCATGATGCTTAATTCTTGAAACTTTATGATTATTACTACCATTTTGTGATTTATCATGTAATGCATATATAGCAAATGGTATTATTATCGCTATAATGAAACTAATTACTAGTATAACCTCATATTCAGTAGTACTTTTACCTGTTAAACTGCTTGGTGGAACAAATGATATTATTAATGAAAGTATTGACATTATTAAACCAGCTGCAGCAATTATTGTCTTAACTACTATACCGCCTGGAATTTGATATGCTCTATTTAGATTCTTCTTTTTATATATTAATACAAAATAACCTATAAAGAATAATATATAACCTACTAAGTAAATTACAACCGTTAAAGAAATTGCAGTTAAAAATGAAACGTTGTTACCACCGCCTCCAAATGTTAGAACTGCTGCCCATATTGTAACAACAACACCTTGAACCATAATTAATGGAACTGGTACGTTATGTTTATTAACTTTTCTAAATACTTTTGGTAAAATTCCATTTTGAGCTGCTGTATACATCCCTCTTGATGGTCCTACAACCCATGCACTAACTTCTCCTATAACACCAAGTGCTATCATTAAAGCTATAATCTTTACAATCCAAGTTCCATTAGAAGTAAAGTGACCTACTAACGCCTCGAATGTTTGTACAACACCAGCACTTAAATTTAACTGTGATTGTGGTATTACTGATGCTACCCCTAATCCTCCTACAGTATTTAATATAATAGCTACTACTATTAATATAATCATTGCTATAGGATAATCTCTTTTAGGATTAGTCATTTCATTAACATGTGATGCTGATGCTTCAACTCCCATATATGCCAATATAAATGATACAAATACAACCAATGTGTTTATTTTAGTGAAATCTGGTATAAATGCTTTTGTACTTATTTCCACATCTATTGGATTTCCTTGAACTACATAAATAATTACTAATGCAAATAAAATTATTGCAGGTATAACAATACCGACTATAAATCCTAGTTTAGCTATTTTAGCTGTATTCTTTGTACCTCCTAACTGTGAAAAAGTTAGAACCCAGAATATAATTAATACACCAACAAATTTTACAGCTGGATTAGTGTTAAGTGCAGGAAAATCAAATACATATGATAATGCTCCTAATATAAAATAAATCATTGTTACAAATCCAACAGTTATTTGAAACCATTGAAAGAATATTGCTGCAAATCCAAACCTTTCTCCTAAGGTATTTCCTACCCAAGCAAAAATCCCGCCTTCTTGCCAACCTTCAACGGTAGCCATTTCTGCTGCACATAAAGCTACTGGCAAGAACCATAAGAATCCACCTAATAATAAGAAAAATACTAAATGAAATCCTGATGTTGCAAACGTAGGATATTCATACACCGTCATAACCATAGAAGCTGTTATTGCAAAGAATCCAAATAAACTTAATGATTTGGCATTACTTTGCTTTAAATTTTTATCCATAATTTCACGCCCCTTCGATATTTTATTTTTAAACTATTAATATTGCCGACAAAATTAATCAAGTTAGGAATTTTTTTCTTATCCCTGTCTTGGCTAAAGTATAACAACTGTAATTTTTCATGTAAAACGTCGTTTTTAGGCACAAAGCTCTTAATTTCATAATAATAGTTGATTATAGTGATAAAATTCTATTAATAATATAGCATTCTTATCTACTCTTAGTTTTTCTACTAAATTCACTTTGTAAAATTTACAAATTTCTATCAAAGCCTTTAAAATAGCTACTTTCCTCATATAATTAATAATTATTCCGTAATTGTTAATTTTTATAAATGACTATATAGCTTCTGTTAATCGTTTACATAGATATTCCATTGTGATAAATTTCCCTTCTAATAACTTCTTTTATTTAAAAATTTTACTTTATTTTATATAACTTTACTTTATTTTCTATATAGTTACAATTTTATACATATCTTTAAAATGTATTAGTCACTTATTAATTATCAATGTACTAATACTCATTTTTGTTTATTATATATATCATTTATTAACTTAAAATTTATTTTTAATATTTAAACAAAAAAAGACCAATATATTACTCTTAAAATAAAGATAAATATTGATCTTAACAAATTTATATATTTAAATACTTTCTATCATACATTGCCTTATATTCTTTTTTTAATCATATGAATAATTCTTGCAATAACGTCTTTTACATATGCTAAGTTAATCTATAAAATTTAATACTTTCTTCATCCCATCATTTGCTAAAACTGAATTTTCAAATGTATCCGTAGCATTGTTTATAAACTCTTCTGGATTTAATAAGGCTGGAGAATAATGAGTAAATATTAATTCTTTTACATTTGCTTTTTGAGCTAAAGTGGCTCCTTCTCTAAAGGCCATATGCTTATTTTTAATTGCCTTCTCTAAATCATTATCATCTCCATAGGTACCTTCGCATATAAATAAATCACTTTCTTTGATAAAATCTACAATACTGTCTATTGGCCTACTATCTGTTATATAGCTTATAATTATCCCTTTTCTTTTTTCTCCTAAAACTAAGTTACTTCCGTATATTTTTCCTTCAAACTCTATTTCTTCTCCCTTTTGAAGTCTACTCCATAATATTTTAGGTACATCATTCTTTTCTGCAAGTTCTTTGCTAAATCTAGCCCTTCTTTTTATTTCTATTCTAGCTCCTATGCACTCAATTGAATGCTCAAGAGGCAATGTTCTAATAATTATTTCACTAGTTTTTTCATCAGAAGGTACTATACGTTTATTTTGTATCTTAAAATTCAAATTATCAAGGTCACATTCTATAATATTTATACTATAAGGAATATATCTAGCTGTAACCATAAGTCCTTCCACAATGTCTTTTATTCCTTTAGGACCTATAATTGTAAGTTCATCTTCTCTTCCGCTGTTTCCTATAGTAGCTAAAAGTCCAGATAACCCATTAACATGATCCCCATGTCCATGAGTTATAAGTATAACATCTATACTCTTAAACCCTAATCCATATTCCCTAATCCATATTTGGCATCCTTCTCCACAATCAATTAATATTTTTCTTCCTTCATAATTAATCATAAGAGATGAAAGATGCCTAAAAGGCATAGGCATGCCTCCACCCGTTCCTAAAAAAGTTATATCTACCATAATAAAGTCTCACCTACTATTCTTCTTTTACTATGTTATTTATTATACCTCTCATTTCTCCAATCATGTACAAAGAACCTGTAACTAAAATTAAATCATTATTTCCTGAAATCTCTAAAGCCTTTCTAAAACCTTCTTCATAACTATCAAAGCTTTCTACATTTGCATTAACTTTTTCTATTTCCTTTTTAAGTTCTTCCCCAAGTTCTGCTCTTTCACTATGAGGTGTTAGTGCTATTATCTCCTTACTCATAGGTGCTATTATATTTATCATATCTTCCACTTGTTTGTCTGCCAATATTCCTATTAAAAGAACTATATTTTCATAATTAAAATACTTAATAACATTTTCTTTAAGAGTACTTATTCCTTGAATGTTATGCGCACCATCTATAACTACTAATGGATTTTTATTTAATATTTCAAGTCTTCCAATCCATTTTGAATTTTCTATACCTTTTTCTATATCTTTTATTTCAAAATCTTGTACTTTTGATAATATCTCCATTGTCTTAACAGCAACAGCACAATTTAATATTTGATGTTCTCCTAAAAGTCTTAAATTAGCAACATAGCTTTTAAGTTCGCCCTTTATTTCAATCTTTTGATAAACATCATCTTCTCTAATAATTTCTAATAGTTTTGCATCATTATATTTAACTTTATATATCTTTGATGATTTTTCTTTCGCTATATATTCAAGCTCTTTAAGAGCCTCTTCTTTCTGAGGATATAGTACTAAAGGAGTATTTTCTTTTATTATACCTCCTTTCTCTCTTGCTATTTCACCTAAAGTGTTTCCTAATATATTTGTATGATCCAAGCTTATTGAGGTTATAACTGTAACTAGTGGATTTACTACATTTGTTGAATCAAGTCTTCCTCCAAGTCCAACTTCTATAACCGCATAATCTACCTTTTTATCATAAAAATATTTAAACATTAAACAAGTTATTATTTCAAACTCTGTTGGATGGCTATACCCTTCTTTAATTACCTCTTCTACTGCATATTTTATATGATCCATATAATTTCCCAAATCAGTTTTTTTAATATTTTCTCTATTTATTTGTATTCTCTCTTCAAATTCCTCTAAAAATGGTGAAGTATACATACCAACATTAAAACCTTCCTCAATAAGCATTGAAGAAATCATAGAAGTTGTAGATCCTTTACCATTTGTACCTGCTATATGTATAACATTTAATTTCTTATGTGGATTTCCTAAAATCTCTAGAAGTCTTTCCGTTCTTTCCAAACCATAGTTTGACCCAAAATTCCCCACCTTTTTAATGTAATTCATTGCTTCCTTATAATTCATTTGTTTTCGCCCCTTATATATTAAAATACTGTATTACTTGTTTTGTTAATTTAAAATTAACACTATTAATATTTTAACTATAAATATTTTATTGTCAAAAGTTTATAATAAGAGTATACGTCATTTTACTAAATTTATCTAATTGATAAGAAAATATCATTTACAATCAATTACTTTTTTGCTATCATAAATCATATCGAATTAATATTTATTATTTTATAGAAGTTATTATTTACAAGAGGTGTTAATATGAGAAATGTAGAAATTAAAAAGGACATCTACTGGGTAGGTGCACTAGATCCTAAGTTAAGAATATTTGATATTATAATGTATACTCCATATGGAACAACTTATAATTCATATGTAGTTAAAGGTAGTGAGAAAATCGCATTATTTGAAACAGTTAAAGAAAGATGTTTTGATGAGTACTTAAAGACTCTTGAAACATTAGATATTACTCCAGCTGATATCGACTATATAATTGTTGATCATACTGAGCCTGATCATGCTGGATCAGTTGGTAAAATATTAGATCTTGCACCACACGCTAAAGTTGTTGGTTCAATGCAAGCAATCTCTTACTTAAAAGAAATCATAAACAGAGATTTTGAACACATAGTAGTTAGGGATGGTGATACTTTATCACTTGGAAATAAAACATTAAAATTTATTTCAGCACCATTTTTACATTGGCCAGATTCAATGTATACTTACGTTGTTGAAGACGAAGTATTAATAACTTGCGATTCATTTGGAAGTCACTACTCATGTGAAGAAGTATTTAATGACTTAATTCCAGATAAAGATGCATATAACGAAGCATTAAGATACTATTATGATTGTATAATGGGACCATTTAAACCTTTTGTATTAAAGGCTATAAACAAGATAAAGGACTTAAAAATAGATGTTATATGTCCTGGACATGGACCAGTATTAAGAGAAGATCCATGGAAGATAGTAGAAACTTACAAAGAATGGAGTACTCCTGTTAAACCTAAAATTAACGGAGATAAAAAAGTCACTATTTGCTACGTATCAGCATATGGCTACACAGAAGAATTAGCAAAGCATATTGCTGAAGGAATAAAGAAAGATCATAACGTAGAAGTTAAAATGTATGATGTGATTCATCATGAAACTGCTGAAATTATTAAAGATATTGAGGAGTCAGATGGTTTATTATTTGGTTCACCAACTATAGTTAATGAATTATTACCTCCAATTAGAATCTTGCTTGCTAATTTAAACCCTATAATACATGGCGGAAAATTTGCAGCTGCATTTGGTTCATATGGATGGAGTGGTGAAGCAGTTCCTAGAATAGAACACAGACTAGAAGAATTAAAAATGAAATTAGTAAATCCTGGTCTTCGTGTTAAGTTTAGAGCTTCACAAGAACAAATTGAAGAAGCAATAAACTTTGGTAATTCTTTCTCTAAAACAATGTTTGGAGAAATGGATATAAAAGCAGTAGATCATGGAAAGTGTGACGTAGTAAAAAAATAATATTACTATAGAGATATAACTATACTCCTGTAGTATACCTAGGTAGTTTATAAGTAGCTACAAGCTCTAAATAAAAGTTATTATACTACACATATATTTATGATAGCTATTTCTTATTTAAATAGCCACAAAAAAGAGAGACAATTCTTGTCTCTCTTTTTTAGTATATTAATCCTTAGATAATTTTTCTATTTCTTTTCTTATATCAATCATTTTATTATCTAAAACAGTTATCATATCTGCACATTCTCTAAGATCACTTGATATGTGATCAAGTGTTTTATTCCTATATTTATAATATAGCTTATGCTCAAGACTAGCCCAAAAATCCATAGCTATTGTTCTTATCTGTATCTCTACAGGAACATCTACTGTCCCTGTAGATAAGAATACGGGTATTGTTATTATAGCATGTAAACTTCTATATCCATTTTCTTTTGGATTCTTTATGTAATCCTTAACTTCAATAACATTAATATCATCTTGCTTAGATAATATATTAAATATTAAATATATATCTTCTGTGAATGAACATATTATTCTAACTCCAGCTATATCTTTAAGATTATCCATAATATTCTCCGCTGTAGGTTCCAATCCTTTGCTTATAAGTTTTTGCACTATACTCTTAGGCTTTTTGACTCTAGTTTTTATATGTTCTATAGGATTATAATCATGTAACATTTTAAATTCATTATTTAATATATTAATTTTAGTGCTTATTTCTTCTATAGCAAATTCATATTTAATTAATAAATCTGTCCAAATTAAGAATTCTTCATTTTCAGCAAAGCCTTTAAGCTCACACTTATCTTCTCTATACATATTCCCATCTCCCATTTTATAAAAAAGCGTTAGCAAAATGCTAACGCTAAGTTTAATAATTATTTTAATGCATCAATTCTACCTTTAACAGCATCTAACATTTCAACATATTTAACTCTTTTTTCTTTTTCTCCTAAAACAACTTTTTCAGGGGCTTTAGCTACGAAACCTTGATTTGAAAGCTTTTTATCTATTCTTTCAATTTCTCCTTCTAGCTTCTTAAGCTCTTTATTTAATCTTTCAAGTTCCTTTTCTCTATCAACTAGATCAAGTAATGGCATGAATAATTCTCCACCCTTTACAACTAATGATACTGCATTTTCTGGAACTTCTTTTTTATCTTCTATAAATGATACATTTGAAGCTGATGCTAATTTTTCAATGTAAGCAGCGCCTGCCATAAATGCATCTTTAGCTTCATTTGATATATAACACATAACATTTGCTTTTCTTGATGGTGGTACATTCATTTCCGCTCTTAAGTTTCTTAGATTCTTAATTGCTTCTATAACAAATGCCATATCTTCTTCAGCCTTAACATCATTTAATTCTTCCTTAAATTCTGGCCAAGCTGATAGAGTTATAGTTTCTTCCTCTTCATTTAAATGAGTAAATATTTCTTCTGTTATAAATGGCATTACTGGGTGAAGTAATTTAAGTCCTGATTCTAAAACAATAAATAATACATTATAAACTATTCCCTTCGCCTTTTCATCTTCTCCGTATAATACAGGCTTAACTAATTCTATATACCAATCACAGAATTCTGTCCACATGAAGTCATAAACCTTTTGAAGTGCAATTCCAAGTTCAAATTTATCCATGTTTTCTGTAACTTCTTTAATTAAAGTATTTAAATTTGAAAGTATCCATCTATCTGCTAAACTATACTCTTTGCAATCTTTATATTTATTCATTAATTCTCTATCAAGGTTCATCATAACAAATCTTGAAGCATTCCATATCTTGTTTGCAAAGTTTCTTGCTGATTCAACTCTTTCTGGATAATATCTTATATCATTTCCTGGTGCATTACCAGTAACAAGCATAAATCTTAAAGCATCTGCACCATAAGTATCTATAACTTCTAGTGGATCTACTCCATTTCCTAAAGATTTACTCATTTTTCTGCCTTCAGAGTCTCTTATTATTCCGTGTATTAATACATTTTCAAATGGAGTTTCTCCCATGTTATGTATACCACTAAATATCATTCTTGCAACCCAGAAGAATATAATATCATATCCAGTAACTAATGTATTAGTTGGATAGAAGTATTCTAAGTCTTCAGTTTTATCTGGCCATCCAAGTGTTGAGAAAGGCCATAATGCTGATGAGAACCAAGTATCTAAAACATCTGTTTCTTGTTCTAAATTATGACTTCCACACTCTTCACATGTAGTAATTTCTCCTGTTGATACGTTTATATGTCCACAGTCATTACAGTACCATACTGGTATTCTATGTCCCCACCATAATTGTCTTGATATACACCAATCTTGTATATTTTCCATCCAGTTAAAGTATGTCTTTTCAAATCTTTCAGGAATGAATTTTGTTTTATCATTCTTTACAACTTCTATAGCAGGATCTGCTAATGATTGCATCTTTACATACCATTGTTTTGATATTATAGGCTCTATTACAGTGCTACATCTATCATGAGTTCCTACATTGTGGGTATGGTCTTTTACCTTTACTAAAAGTCCTAGGTCTTCTAAATCTTTAACCATAGCTTTTCTAGCTTCATATCTATCTAACCCTTGGTATTTTCCGCCTTTTTCGTTTATAACTCCCTTATCGTCCATCACCCTTATTTGAGGTAAGTTGTGTCTCTTTCCAACTTCAAAATCATTAGGATCATGTGCTGGAGTTATTTTAACTGCACCTGTACCAAATTCTATATCAACGTATTCATCACCAACTATAGGAATCTCTCTATTTACTAATGGAAGTATTAAAGTTTCTCCTATAAGATGTTTAAATCTATCATCATTTGGATTAACTGCAACTGCTGTATCTCCAAGTAAAGTTTCTGGTCTTGTTGTAGCAATCTCTAAGAAACCTTCTCCATTTTTTAATGGATAATTTATATGCCAGAAGTGTCCTGCATGCTCTTCATATTCTATTTCTGCATCTGATAGAGCTGTTTGACATTTAGGACACCAGTTAGTTATTCTATTTCCTTGGTATATAAGACCTTCTTTATATAACTTAACAAATACATATTTAACTGCTTTATCTAAATGTTCATCCATTGTAAATGCTTCTCTTGTAAAGTCAGCTGAGCATCCCATCTTTTTAAGTTGAGTTCTTATTCTTTCTCTATATTCATCAGTCCATTCCCAAACCTTTTCAAGGAATGCTTCTCTTCCCATTTCTTTCTTCTTAAAACCTTTTTTTAGAAGCTCATTTTCAACTTTAACTTCTGTTGCAATTGAAGCATGGTCTTGACCTGGAAGCCAAAGCGTTTCAAATCCTTGCATTCTCTTAAATCTTATAAGCATGTCTTGAAGTGTATTGTCAAGTGCATGACCTAAGTGTAATTTTCCTGTTATATTTGGCGGTGGCATAACGATTGAATATGACTTCTTATTCTTATCAACCACTGGCGTAAAGTACTTCTTTTCTTCCCAAGTTTTATAAATTCTATCTTCAAATTCTTTTGGATTATATGTTGTTTCAATATTTCTTATATCTGACATATAAAACTCCTCCTTAAAATTAATCTATTTAAATAAAAAAAGAGCTTTCATCCATAAAAGGACGAAAGCTCGTGGTACCACCTTTATTCCTACAGAGATTTATAATTAAATCCCTATAAGCTCTTAATTAAAATAACGACCTAGACAGACCGTCTTTAGCTACTATAATTTCACTAAAGAAGCTCAAAAGCTACCTTCAAAATATTTCATATAAAGGGCTCTCACCTTTTCCCTTCTCTCTTTGATATTTCCTATTTTTACTCCTCTTTCTCATTGCTTTTATTATATTATTTAAATATTATCTTATATTAATAATTCTTTTTTGTCAAATTATTAATATAAATTTATTGATGAAGAGTTGCGCTTGCTTCTTCAAATGATTGTTGTGGTTCTTCAAAGATTTCCACAACCTCTCTTTCTATTTTATTTTCTTCTTCTTTCACTTTCTTAAATGCAACTGATAGCATAAGCTTAATTCTATTAACTTGATTTACAACTGAAGCACCTGGGTCATAATCCACAGCCACTATATTAGCAGTTGGATAATTCTTTTTAAGTGCTTTCATCATGCCTTTACCTGTAACATGGTTTGGCAGACAAGCAAATGGTTGCATACAGACTATATTATCTGCACCACTCTTTATAAGCTCTATCATCTCAGCTGTTAAAAACCAGCCTTCTCCTGTTTGATTTCCAAGTGAAAGTATCTTTGAAGCCATCTTTCCAAGATGTTTAATATTTTTTGGAGCCTCAAATCTATTACTCTTCTCCAATGCTTCATTCATTGTTTTCCTATAGCTTTCCATATATTTCATAGCAAGCATGCTTAAATCTCTTGAAGTTCTACTAAATGCTAAATATTTATGCTTAAAGTCACTATCATATGCTGAGTAGAAGAAGAAGTCTAAAAGATCAGGCACAACAGCTTCTACTCCTTCACTTTCTAAAAGACTAACAATATCATTATTTGCAGTTGGGTGATATTTAACTAATATCTCACCAACAACACCAACTCTTGGCTTCTTGATATCTAATAATTCTAACTCATCAAACTCTCTTATAAGATCTTTGATATTTCTATTAAACTCTCTCTTGCTTCCATTTCTAACATTCTCTTTTGCTATCTTATTCCACTTTTCATAAAGCATATTAGCAGATCCTTTAATCTTTTCATAAGGTCTTGTTCTATATAAGACTCTCATAAATAAATCACCATATACAAGTGCCATTAATGCTCTCTTTATAAGCTTTAACGTTATTTTAAATCCTGGTTGCTTTTCAAGTCCTACTGCATTTAATGAAAGAATAGGAACATTGCTAAATCCAGCATTTTTCATTGCAAGCTTTAAGAATCCAATATAATTTGTTGCTCTACATCCTCCACCAGTTTGAGAAATTATAACTGATGTATTATTTAAATCATACTTACCTGATTTTAAAGCCTTTATAATTTGCCCAATTACTATTATTGAAGGATAACAGGCATCATTATTAACATATTTTAACCCCTCTTCAACTGCACCTGGATCACTAGATGGAAGTATCTCTATATTATATCCAGCAGCCTTTACAGCTTCCTCTAATACATCAAAATGTATTGGTGACATTTGTGGACACAATATTGTATGATTGTTTTTCATTTCTTTAGTAAATACAGGGTTCTCATAAGCTATATTCTTAACTACAGGCTTATAATTATTTCTATCTCTCTCTTCAATTGCTGCTTTTAATGATCTTATTCTTATTTTAGCAGCTCCTAAATTATTACCCTCATCTATTTTAAGAACAGTATATATCTTACCCTTCTCTTCAAGAATCTCATTTACCTGATCTGTAGTAACAGCATCTAATCCACAACCAAATGAATTAAGTTGAATCATCTCAAGAACTTCAGAGTCTCTAACATAAGCTGCTGCTCTATATAGTCTTCCATGATATGTCCATTGGTCTACAACTCTAAGAGGAGCATGTAATTCACCTAAGTCTGATATACTATCCTCTGTTAATACCGCCATTCCAAATGAAGTTATAACATCTGGAATTCCATGGTTTATTTCTGGATCTATATGATATGGTCTTCCTGTTAATACTATACCTTTTTTATTAGTCTTCTTAAGGTATTCTACAACTTCTCTTCCTTTATTTTTTATATCATTTCTATAATTTTCTCTTTCAATATATGCTTTAGTTACAGCATCCCTAGCTTCTTTAATAGTTATTCCAAAATCTTTAAATTCTTCAACTATTCTCTTAGCTAATACCTTCTCATCATCTAAAGAGAAGAATGGTGCTATATATTTTATATTTTTTTCTAAAAGAACATCCATATTATTTTTAATTACCTCTGGATATGAAGTAACCATTGGACAATTATAATGATTTGTTGAATCACTAAATTCTTTCTTTTCATATGGTATACATGGATAGAATATTGTATCTACTCCATTTTCTATTAAAGCCATTATATGTCCATGTACAAGTTTAGCTGGATAACACGCTGATTCTGAAGGTATAGTATCAATACCTTTTTCATAAAGCTTTTTAGATGAAACTGGTGAAGATACAACTCTAAATCCTAGCTCTGTAAATAATGTAAACCATAATGGATAATTTTCATACATATTTAAAACTCTAGGAATTCCAATTGTTCCTCTTTTAGCCTCTTCTTTCTTTAATGGCTTATACCCAAATGTTCTTTTGAATTTATATTTGTAAAGATTTGGAACTTCTTTTTTATTAATATGTATTCCAAGTGGTCTTTCACATCTATTTCCTGAAATAAATTTCTCATTTGTAGAGAATGTATTTTCAGTAAGAAGACAATTATTTCCACAAAGTCCACATCTTCTAAATTCTGAAGTCATCTTAAAATCTTTAACTTGCTCTTTTGGTAATATTGAAGATTTCTCTCCTTCTACATACCTCTCCTTTGAAATTAAAGCAGCTCCAAAGGCTCCCATAAGCCCTGCAATATCTGGTCTTACAACTTCTCTTCCTGATATCTTTTCAAAACTTCTTAAAACAGCATCATTATAGAAGGTACCACCTTGAACTATAATTTTTTCTCCCATTTCTTTTTCATCTCTAATCTTTATAACTTTATATAAAGCATTTTTGATTACTGAATATGAAAGTCCTGCTGATATATCTCCAACAGAAGCTCCTTCTTTTTGAGACTGTTTAACCCTTGAGTTCATAAAAACTGTACATCTTGATCCTAAATCAACTGGTGAATTAGAGAATAATGCAGCCTTTGCAAACTCTTGTACTTCCATTCCAAGGGACTTACCAAAGGTTTCAATAAATGATCCACATCCTGATGAACATGCTTCATTTAAAAGTATACTGTCAATTACTCCACCTTTAATCTTTAGACACTTCATATCTTGACCACCAATATCAAGAATAAAATCTACTCCAGGTAAGAAGTATTCAGCAGCTTTATAGTGAGCAATTGTCTCTATTTCACCAAGATCCATATGAAGAGCTGATTTAATTAATGCTTCTCCATACCCAGTTACTGTAGCTTTTGCGATTTCTACTCCCTTTGGAATATTATCGTAAACATCATTCATTATATTAACTATTGTTTTTAGAGGATTCCCCTCATTACTTCCATAAAATGAATATACTATTTCTCCACTTTCATTAATTAATACAACTTTAGTTGTTGTAGATCCAGCATCAATTCCTAAAAACACTTTTCCTTTAGTATCTTTTAATTCTGCTCTCTTAGCTTTTGCCTTATCATGTCTATCTTTAAATGTTTTATAATCTTCTTTACCTTCGAATAAAGAAGGTAATCTTTCTATAGCATCATCTTTAGCATCGCCTATTTTATTAACCTTATCTATTAACTCCTTAAATGAAACTGAAGCTTCTTCACTTGATAAAAGTGCTGCACCCATCGCAACAAATAACTGTGAATTATCTGGAAATATTATTTCGTTTTTTGTAAGTCCTAAAGTCTCAATAAACCTATTTCTAAGTTCTGATAAGAAGTATAGTGGTCCCCCTAAGAAAGCAACATTTCCTCTTATTGGCTTACCACAAGCTAACCCTCCAATAGTTTGGTTTACTACCGCTTGAAGTACTGAAGCTGCTATATCTTCTTTTTTTGCTCCCTCATTTATAAGAGGTTGAACATCAGTCTTAGCAAATACTCCACATCTTGAGGCTATTGGATATATTACTGAGTGTTCTTTTGCAAGATCATTAAGTCCTGACGCATCAGTATTTAATAATGCTGCCATTTGATCTATAAATGCTCCTGTACCACCAGCACAAGTCCCATTCATTCTTTGCTCTATTCCACCTTTTAAATAAGTGATTTTAGCATCTTCCCCACCAAGTTCAATTGCGACATCAGTTTGAGGAATAATATTCTCAATAGTCTCAGTACAAGCTATAACTTCTTGAACAAACTTAACATTAAGCCATTCAGAAACTGAAAGCCCTCCTGATCCTGTAATAGTTACTGTAACCTTTCTATTTCCTATTTTCTCATAACACTCTTTCATTAGCCCAATTATAGTATTCTTTATGTCTGAGTAATGTCTTCTATACTCAGAATATACAATAGCATCACTACTATTTAGCATTACTAATTTTACCGTAGTTGATCCTACATCTAACCCCAATTTATAATTGTTCATTAATTTTACACCTACTTATTTCATTTTAAATAAAACACCTATATATGTATTATATATTAACTTACTATCAAATCAACATTTTATACAAAATTATAGTTCTAATTATTGAAAATTTAAGATTACGTTTAATATTTTTTAAGATTTTAGTATATTTTTGGTAAAATGAGAATATATTATAAAATCTATGTACATACTGTTAATGTAAAGATTTTTTTCTATTTAAGGTTAATATAATTTATCTTATTTAACCTTAGAAAAAACTTTGTTTTTCTTAAGGAGGAAATATGAATTACTTTAGTGAAGCAAATAGATTATATAATACTAAGGAATATGAGAAAGCAATACAATTTTATAAAAAAGCAGTAGAGTACAAAGAAAATGAAGCTTGCTCTTATTACAATTCAGGAGTTTGTTTTATTAAACTAAAAAACTACAGTGAAGCAATAACTATGTTAAAAGAAGCTCTTAATCTTCAGAGAGATAGCAAATACTTTTTTAATCTTGGTTATTGTTATGCTATGCAAGAAAATAATAATAAAGCTTTAATATATTTTAATATGTCTTGGGCTTTAGATAATAAAGATAAAGATTGCGAAAAAGCCATTAATTTAATCCTTTCTAAATTAAAAAAAGATTAGCATAAACTTATGCTAATCTTTTTTTATATTACCATTCTCCAGCAATACTTTTTTGTCTGTGATCTTTATCAAAATTCTTGTTATCAAAGTAATTTCCTGCAATATAGAATGTTGGATCTACTTTAATCCATTTATTTTCGTCCTTAAGATAAACTTCATTCCATGCGTGGCTTATATATTCTTCTCCATTATAAGCATCACCCATAACCATTCTAACATTTAATCCTACAGCTCTACACATTGCTACATACAGGCAAGCATAATCAAAACATATACCTTCTCTCTCTTTAAACGCAGGTATAGCTCCACTATTTTTAACATTGTTGCTACTCATTACCATATCAGCTTTATTGTAATCATACCTTATATTACTTCCTACCCACTTATATATTGATTTTGCTTTTTCTCTATCAGTTTTATCTCCTGCTGTTATTTCTTTTGCTTTTTTATCTATTTCACTATTTGATTTTATTCCCTGTTCTAGAGTTACACCATTATAATATATAATAGTAGACTTTGATATATCCTCTACAAGTCCGCTTTTTATTTTACCAATCTTCTGCTCATCAATAAGTCTTGTAAGTTTATTGTACATGTTTAAATTTGAAAAAGTATCTATCTGCTCTCTCGGTGATACACATCCATTATAAGTTACAACTGCAATTAGAATACATAATACAACTAATACTCCTCTTATAATTCCAAGTACAGTACTAAGTACAAAGAGTAAAAATCCACTTACTGCTCCTCCTTCATTGAAATTAAAATCAAAAATTGAATTAATGAGCTTAAGCACTACATAAATAATCCACTTAACAACAAAAAATATTATAATAAATATTAATACTTTTATTAATCCATTAAGTGTTTGCTCTGGACTTATCTTTAATAAAAATTCATCCACTTTACTATTAAAAAAATTATAAAATGTGAATATCACAAAAAAACTTAATACACTTGCTATACTTCCTATTATGGCTGTTATTACTTCATATAAATTTCTACTTATCATAGAATTTTTTATGCTTGTTATGAGCATAAAAGCCATTATTATAAAAATGATTATTTGTGCTAAATTGAAGTTCATATTATTCTCCTTTATACTTTAAATAAACCTCTCTAATACACTCTTTTGCTATATCATAATCATACCCTCTACCTAATAAATATCTTGTAATCTTATTTTTTATTTTAAAATCATCAGATTCTCTCTTTATTATAGACAGATATTTTTTTTCACATAACTCAATTGCACGTTTAATCTCATCATCTCTGTCTAGCTCCTCAAAAACTTCATCTATTAGATACTTATTAATACCTTTTTGTAATAATGCATACTTAATCTTATTTTTACCTTGATTTTTTATACGATCTTTAACAAACATCCTTACAAATTTTGAATCATCTATAAACCCATATTCTTTTAAAAATTCAACTGTTTTCCCTATAGTTTCTTCATCAAATTCTTTTAAGATCAACTTATCTCTAATTTCTTTTTCAGTTTTGTAACTTCTCTCTACAGTTCTAAGAGCTGTTTCTTTACATTTCGATAGATTCTCTAAAATAGATATCTGAAGAAGTTTTTCTCTATCAACTTCTTCCTTTTCCCTTAACCCAAATTTATAAACTATTTCCATATTCACAGAAAAAGCATATTCATCATCTATATAAATATTTGCTCTATCCTTATTTCTTTTACCAGCTTCTATTTTTGTTATTTTACTCAACTTTACTCACCTTGTCTATCTCTTCTTAAAATATGAATTGTAGGATCTTTTAAAACCTTTGAAGCAACTTCATAAACTTGTTTCTTCTCTATTTTATTTATCCTCTCCATATCTTTAACAAATTCTAATACATCTTCATCTTCAAGTTCTTGATGTAGTACATAATTACAAAGATCTGCTGAATCTTCAAGAGTTGATATAACTGCTGTTTTATGAACTTTCTTCATTATCTCTAAGTCCTTATTTTGGAATCTTATCTTCCCTACATGTATATCATTTATAACGCTATCTATAGCAATCTTTGCTTCTTCTACATCCTCATCACCCACTGATGTGTATATATAAAGAACCTTAGAATCTTTGCTTATATCTAAATGTGTAAAAATATCATAAGCAAGGCCTCTATTCTCTCTAACTTCTCTAAATAATAAAGAATTTGCACTTTCACCTAATCTATGATTTAAAATTCTTAAAGAAAGTTCATCTTCTTTCTTTAAGTCATTAAATGTATATAGATATACTATTGTGCTTTGTTCAATTTCATTTTTATAACTTGTAACTTCTACTTTTTTGTTCTTCTCTAAAATTACATTCTTTTTTCTAAAATTACTTTTTTCCCACTTTCCAAAGCTATTTTCTATTAATTTAAGAGCTTTTTCATGTTCAAAAGAAGATACTATTGTAACTACTGAATTATTAGGACCATAATTTTCATTGTAAAATGCTAATAAATCTTCTCTCATAAAATTATTAACATTTTCCTCTATACCTATAACATCATATCTTAAATGGCTTCTTTCAAATGCTACTTCATCAGTCTTCTTAAAGCTTAAATCTTCTATATCATCTTTACTAGTTCTTATTTCTGCAAGTATTACACTTCTTTCTTTTTCAATTTCTTCTAATGGGAAATTAGATTTTACTAACATATCCCCTAGTAATACCACTCCATTTTCAATTTCTTCTTCTAAACAACTTATTGTATAGACAGTTGAATCATAGTCTGTATAAGCATTATATTCCCCACCTAAACATTCAAGTTCTTCATTTAATTCTTCATTAGTTCTTGAACTTGTCCCTTTAAATAACATATGTTCAATAAAATGACTAATACCTTTCTCATTCAACTCTTCATACATAGCACCAATACCTACTCCAACATTAACAGATGCTATCTTAGTGTCCTTTTTTACTGTTATTACTTTAAGACCATTTTTAAGCATAGTCTTTTTTATATCAAAATTTAATTTAACCATATTCATCTCCTATTTGTAATTTAATTACAACCTTTAATATAATATGTTTTGAGAAATAATACAATACAAACCTTATAAACTATTTAAATATTTTTATATTTGTATATAATGTAATTAAGTATTTTTTTAACAGGGGGTTAAACAACATGAAAAAATCTATACTTATAGTAGAAGATGAATTAAAAATACGCTTTTTAATTAGAGACTATTTTTTAAAAGAAAATTTTAATATATATGAAGCTGAGGATGGAGAAATTGGATTAGAAGTCTTTTCAAGAGAAAAGATTGATTTAATAATTTTAGATATTATGATGCCAAACATGGATGGATTTACATTTCTTGAAAAAATACGTTCTGTATCATCAGTTCCTGTTATTCTTTTAACCGCTAAAGCTGAAGAGGAAGATAAACTTCAAGGATATGAATTTGGAGCAGATGATTACATGACGAAACCTTTTAGTCCAAAAGTTTTAGTTGCTAAAAGTAAAGCTCTTTTAAAACGTACGAGAAAAGATGTTGATTCAAGTTCTCAAGACTTTAATGGTCTTATAATTAATAAACTTTCTCATGAAGTTAAAGTAGATAATGAAATAATATCTCTATCTCCAAAGGAATATGAACTTCTGTTATATCTAATTTCTAATGAAGGAATTGCTCTTTCAAGAGATACTATATTAGATAATGTATGGGGAATTGATTATTATGGTGATATAAGAACTGTTGATACAAATATAAAAAGACTTCGTGAAAAGCTATTAAATAAATCTAGTTATATAGTTACTGTTCGTGGTAGTGGATATAAATTTGAGGTGAAATAATGAAAGAAACTTTATCTAAAAGATTATTTATTATAACATCTATCTTTCTTGTATCTTTTATGGCATTAACCTTAATTTTTCAAACATTTATTTTTGAGGATTTTTATGAGCGTAAAAAAACTAAAGCACTAACAAATGAAATTGAACAATTTTCAATAGAAAATTCTTTTCAAATTAGTAATCCAACAAAACTTTATTCTGCACTTAAAAATTTTGAAGATACTAATAATTCGAAAATAGCTATCTTCTCAGTAGATGGTAAACTTAGATATATATCAAGTGATCTTCAAAATGATAAAGATGATATAGAAATGCTTACAGAATTTTGTTCTTCCTTATTAGATAGCAAAGATATTTTATTAAAATTATTTACTAATAATAAGCCAATATCAACTACATTTTATACAAATAATCATACTGATAAAAACATAGGCGTTGCGGCTCCTATGTCAATCAATAGTAAAAATGATTCTATAGTATTATCAGTATCATCTATTCAACCAATTATTGAAGCTAGTAATGTAATAAGTGAATTTTATGTTTACATATTTATAGGCATATTGTTTATCTGTTTAATAATTTCTTCTATCTTCTCTAGTTTAGTTACTCATCCTCTTAAAAATATTAATCATGTTGCAACTAAAATGTCAAAGATGGATTTTTCAGAGAAATGTGAAACTAATAGAGATGATGAAATAGGAAATCTCGCTAAAACTTTAAACTTCTTATCTACTAATTTACAATCCTCTTTGGATGATCTAAAAGAAAAGAATAAGAAGCTTGAACAGGATATTGAAAAAGAACGTAAACTTGAAACTATGAGAAAAGATTTTGTAGCTAGTGTAAGTCATGAACTTAAAACTCCTATTGGAATTATTGAAGGATATGCTGAGGGAATAAAGGATGGAATAGTATCAGGCCATGATGAACTTGTTTATTTGGAAACAATAATTGATGAATCTCAAAAAATGAGTAAGCTTGTTTCAAATATGTTGGAACTATCAAAGCTTGAGTCTGGTGTAATCAAGCCACACTTTGAAGTTTTTAATATTAACAGATTAATAAACAAAGTAGTAAATAAATTAAAACCAGATTCTAAAGAAAGAAATTTAAATATGAATTTCATCCCCAAAACAGATTACTCTTATATAAATGCTGACATATTTAAAATGGAGCAGGTTCTTACTAATATTATTACTAATGCAATAAAGTATACTCCTGAAAATAATAATATTATAGTAAGTATTTCTACTGTAAATGAAGATTACTTTAGAATTTCAGTATTAAACACTGGCGCTTCAATACCTGATGGTGAAAATATAAACCTATTTAATAAATTCTATAGACTTGATAAATCAGGAAGTAGAAGAAATAATAGTACAGGACTTGGGCTTGCAATAGTTAAGAATATACTCGATTTACATCACTTTACCTATGATTTAAGAAATGTTCCTAACGGTGTCCTATTTGAATTTTTCTTAAAAAAGGCTCAAATTGATGATGTTGGAGAAGAGATATAATAAATAATTTTAATAATAAATTAAGGACTGCTTAATAAGCAGCCCTTTTATTTTATAGAAATGTAATTTTAAAATACTGTATCATTAGGTTTTATATAAATAACCCCATAAAACCTTAGATAATTTGTATGTTAGATTAATCCCCCATCTATTCTGATTATTTGTCCCGTTAAATAAGATGAATCATCTGTACATAAAAATATTACACACTTTGCAATTTCACTACCACTTCCAAATCTCCCCATAGGTATTTCTTCCTCTAAGGATTTTCTTTCCTCACCTTGTAAAAATGCATTCATGTCAGTATCTATTACTCCTGGTGCTATGCAGTTTACTCTTATATTTGAAGGTGCCATTTCTTTAGCTAATGCTTTAGTAAATAAATTCAGTCCTCCTTTTGATGCTGAATATATAACTTCACATGATGCTCCAACCTCTCCCCACATAGAAGATATATTTATTATATTGCCACCTCTTCCAACCATATGAGGTACCCCATGCCTTGTTATATACATAGCTCCTTTAAGATTAACTCCTATAATGTTATCTATATCTTCCTCACTTGAATCCATAAAAAGTCCTAAGCTACTTATTCCTGCATTATTAATTATAATATCAATAGTTCCAAATTTATTTATAGCTGCATCTACTACATTTTTTGCACCTTTAAAACTTTTAATATCCTCTTTCACCTTTATAGCATATCCACCAAGTTCCTTTATTATATCTATAGTTTTATTTGCACCTTCTTCATCCTTTGAATAGTTTATTAAAACATTCGCACCATTTTTTGCAAGCTCTATTGCTATATCTCTTCCTATACCTCTAGATCCCCCTGTAACAATTGCTACCTTCCCTAATAATTTGCTCATTTAATTACTCCTTACTGCATTCCTTTAGTACTCTAATTATATTTTTATAAAATATCTTTTCTATTTCATAATAACTAAACCCTTCTTTTTCAAGATAGTTAGCTAGTTTATTCATTTCACTTGTATCTTTTATTTCAACTTCATTTTCAATTCCATCAAAATCGCTCCCCAATGACAGAACATCTATTCCACCTATATTTCTTATATGTTTTGCATGCAGTACTAAATCATTAATAGATGTTACTTTATTTTCTCCAACAAAATCATTACAGAAATTTAATCCCATAACACCACCTTTTTCTGCTAAAAGTTTTATCATATCATCTGTTAGATTTCTTGGATGGTTCATTATCCTTCTTGAGTTAGAATGAGTTGCTATAAAAGGTTTTTTACATATGTTTACTAAGTCGTAAAATCCTTGATCCGATAAATGTGAAGCATCAGGTATTATCCCTACTCTTTCCATTTCTTGAACTATTTCTATTCCTTTATCTTTCAAACCCATATCTTTATATTTAAAATTATAATTCGGGTATCCTATGCTGTTTTCATAGTTCCAAGTTAATGTTATCATTCTTATACCTAAATCATAAACTTCCTTAACCTTATCTATATCTCCCTTTAGAACTTCACCTTCTTCTATTGATAAAAAAGCACCTACTTTTCCTATTCTTTCTGCCTCTTTAATCTCTTTTAGATTTCTTACTATTTTTATGCTATCTGTATTTTTATTTACTTCCTTCATAAAATTTTTGTACATATCCATAAATCCTATAAATGGATCACTCACTTCATCTAGGTCTAAGAAAAAAGCAAATACTTGAGCAAGAGCCCCTCCTTTTTTAAGTTTTTCTATATCAACCTTGCATATACTATTACCTAATGGTAATTTTTCATTTAACATTCTATAAGCTGTATCACAGTGTAAATCAATATATTTCATAATTCCTCCAATAAATGTATAAGATATTATTTATATTATAACATTTATTTCTCAACAAATTTTAAATAAGATTCAACTCTCTCAGGTCCTGCCAAAAAACTCCTTCTTATATATAAATTATTTTCATTTCCAACTTCTATACTCCATTTTACTACTGAAATAAGACCCTTATTAATTTCTAAAGATGTTATACTATTAGGAAGAACACAAGAACCATCATTAAAATAAAGTCCCTCTCCGACTTTTGGGAATTTAACTTTATGTGTATGTCCACATATCAATAATATTTTATTCTTATCTGACCACTTTCCAAGTTCTTTATCAATTTTACTTCCTTTTTTATAGCTATTTGCTGGACTATTTGGAGCTTTAAATCCAGCAACTCCTTCTAAAAATCTCCATAAATATCTTACTAGAAATCTACTTACACAACTTAATTCATCATTCATTAAATCTAATTGATGTCCATGAGCTACTATACCTTTTTTATTTGATGGTATAAAATTCAGTACAAGACCCTCATGAAATTCTATATTTTCTATAAGATTCAAGAAATTTTCTCCAAAGTTATCTCCAATTTTTTTAAATCTATTTCTATGAATTATTTTAAAATTTCTATTTTTTTTCATCTTATCATGATTTCCATATAACATATATAGCCTCTTATCTTTATTGAATCTATTGTATATACTAAATACATCTTTATAATTATAGGCTATATCTCTACAGTCTTTATTTTTCCATAACTCATCTCCATCTCCAATCTCAACTAAAGTATACTCTTCTTTATAATAATAATTTATAGCTGCTAAATATATATTCTTATTGACTATAAGTGAATCAGCAGATCCTCCATCACCTCTATGAACATCACTTATAAATACAATTTTAGAATTTAAGTCTATATCTAAGACCTCTGCATTTTGCAATATTTTTTCAAACTTTTTCTTTCCCATATCTATCTCTTTATAATTATTTTGCAGTATTATTATATTCATGAGTTTATTCTCTGATAGTATAAATGAATAGTAAATTTGTATCTTTCTTTAACCTGCAATTAAATATACTATCTATACTAATAAATTTTAGTTGCCTAAGAAAAGAAAAAGTCAGGTAGTATTCTACCTGACTTTAAACTTATTTATACATTCTATGTTTTGAGCTTAACTTTTTAACTCTTTCAATTAACTCTTTAGATCCTTCTTCTCTCTTATCTATTAATTCATTAATTATTGAAGCAATTTCTTTCATATCTTCTTCCTTATATCCTCTAGTTGTTACTGCTGCTGTTCCTATTCTTACACCTGAAGTAACAAATGGACTTCTTTGTTCATTTGGAACCGTATTTTTATTTAATGTAATTCCAATTGAATCTAAAAGATGCTCTGCTTCTTTACCAGTTATATCTTTATTAGTTAAATCTACTAATATTAAATGATTATCAGTTCCTCCTGATACAAGTTTAAATCCATAATTAACAAGTTCTTCACCTAAAACTTTGCAGTTCTTAACAACTTGATTCATATATTCTTTAAAACTTGGATCTGATGCCTCATTAAAACATACAGCTTTTGCAGCTATAACATGCATTAATGGACCACCTTGCATTCCTGGGAATATATTTTTATCAATATCTTTTGCATACTTTTCTTTGCAAAGAATTAGTCCTCCTCTAGGTCCTCTTAAAGTCTTATGAGTTGTTGATGTTACAAAATCAGCATAAGGAACAGGTGACATGTGTATTCCTGCTGCAACAAGCCCTGCAATATGAGCCATGTCAACCATAAAGTAAGCTCCTACTTCATCACATATCTCTCTAAATCTTTTAAAATCTATCGCTCTTGAATAAGCACTAGCACCTGCAACTATCATTTTAGGCTTATGCTCTAAAGCAAGTTTTCTTACATTATCATAATCTATAACCTCAGTGTCTTTATCTACTCCATATGAAACAAAGTTAAATAATTTACCTGAGAAATTTACTGGTGAACCATGAGTTAAATGTCCTCCATGGCTTAAATCCATTCCAAGTACAGTATCTCCTGGATTTAATACAGTAAAGTATACAGCCATATTTGCTTGTGATCCAGCATGAGGTTGAACATTTGCATGCTCTGCATTAAATAATTTTTTTGCTCTTTCTCTTGCAAGTTCTTCAATTTCATCAACTACATAACATCCACCATAATATCTTTTATTTGGATAACCTTCTGCGTACTTATTTGTTAAGTATGATCCCATAGCTTCCATAACTGATTCACTTGCAAAATTTTCTGATGCAATTAGTTCTATCCCCTCTTCTTGTCTTTCAACTTCCTTCTCAATTAAATTATAAATTTCTTCGTCTTTTTTTGATATTTTTTCAAAATTCATATTTCCACCCCAATTTCTTTTAATTATAAAAATTATAAGTTCTTAACCAATATTTTTCAATCTTTTTTCTTAAATTTCCTAAATATTATTTCTCATATTTATATATTCCATTCATATAATTTTACTTCTTTTAACATTATAATCTCTTTAATATATGATATAATACTCTTGGTAATTGATTTTGAGGTGGTGATATTTTGGATGTAAATAAATTACTTCATTTATCCACATATGCAGGTATTATAATGCTTCAAAGTGGAGCAGAAATATACAGAGTTGAGGAAACTATATGTAGAATATGTGAAGCATATGAAATTGATGAAGCAAATAGCTTTGTTACTCCAACTGGAATTATGGTATCTCTAAGCTATAACGATCAAACTTACTCTATAGTTAAAAGAGTAAATCTAAGAGGAATTGACTTACATAAGATTGAAAGAATAAATGATTTATCAAGAAGAATAGCTGCTTTTAAACCATCCCTTGAGTCAATAGATAAAGAACTTAATGATATAAATAATACAGCAAGATATTCCATGCCTGTTACACTAATGTTTTCAGGACTCGCTGCTGGATTTTTTTCAATACTTTTTGGGGGAAACTTTAGGGATTTAATTGCAGCCTTTTTTATAGGTGGCTTTATAAAATATCTAGCCTCATTATTTACAAAAATGTCGTTAAATGAATTCTTTATAAACACTATTTGCGCTGGAGTATCTGCTGCATTTGCAATATTATTTTTAAACCTAGGGTTCATAAGGAATATAGATGAAACTATAATCGGAGCTATAATGATTTTGGTTCCTGGTCTTGCAATTACAAATGCTATACGTGATACTATAGCTGGCGATTACTTAGGTGGAATTATAAAGGCTAGTGAAGCTTTTATAGTTGCAATTGCAATAGCTGTAGGTACAGGTAGTGTCATAAGCTTCTGGCTTAAGGTTTTAGGAGGTGTTTAATATGACTATTGCCCTACAAACCATATATGCATTTATAGCGACTTTAGGATTTGGAATAATTTTTAATATCCATGGAAGAAACTTATTTTTTGCAGCAATCGGTGGAGGTATAAGCTGGTTTGTTTATGCCTTAGGACTTGAAGCTCATTTTTCAACTACAACAAACTTTTTCTTATCTGCAGTAGTTTTTAGTACTTATTCTGAAATACTTGCAAGAAAATTAAAGACCCCAGTTACTACTTTAGTTGCCTGTGCACTAATTCCTTTAGTTCCTGGTTCTGGAATGTATTATACTATGTATCAAGCTGTTACTGGAGATGTTATGCAATCCCTTGAACTTGGAATTAATACCTTAGCTAGTGCGGGAGCATTAGCACTTGGGGTTATATTTGTGTCAACTATAACTAGACAATACTATAAAGTAAAACTTAAAAGTAAAGTAACGCTTAAAAAGTTTCAAAAAATTAAAAAGATTGAGAAATAATTTCTCAATCTTTTATTTATTCTAATCATCAATTAAAATCATATCAATACTACATAATTTTTCACTTAGCTCATCTATATCAATAATTTCATCAAATTCACTTGATGGATATTTTATATTAATTCTTGTATTAACATAATTATCTAATGCTTTTTTAGCTTTACCAAACTCACAAAGTTCAATTCTCAGAAGACACTCCATAAAATATAGATCTCTAAAATCATCATATTTTTTAGTATAAGTTTTTAAAAATTCTTCTTCCTCCTTATACATTTTTAGTTGATGGAGAGCTTTGCTTCTATTTATTATAAGTCTTGGTATCAACTCTACTATATATTTATTCTTTTCTTCTTTAATTTTTGTTATAGCTTCATCATAATTTTCTAAAGCATTCTTAAAATTTCCAATTTTTCCAAATTCATTACCCAGTCTAAAAAAGTAATATATATCTTTTTTTTCATCTTCATAATTTTCAAGTATTAAAATATTCCTCTTACTCTTATTATCAACATCTACTAAATTCTTATCATTTCCATAATGAAAAATTTGAGTATCACTAAATGATAAGGCATCCTCACCATAATTTTTTATAATACTATCTTTAACAGTCTCTTGTATTTTCCCTTTAAATCTTATGGCACTATCATTTCTAAAAAGTCTTATAGAATTATCTATGGATCTTCTTTTTCCATCTATAAATGAGACTACTCTAAGACTTATTCCCTTATCTTTTTTATTATCTTTTATATAATTAAAAATTCTTCTTTTCCCTTCATCATTTATTATCTCATCACAATCTAATACTAAAATCCATTCTCCCTTAGCTTTTTCTATAGATATATTTCGAGCATAGGAAAAATCATCTATCCATTTTTCTTTATATACTTTTCCTCCATATGATTTTACAATATCCATACTTCTATCAGTAGATCCTGTATCTACAACTATTATCTCATCAACCATATCTTTAACACTTTCTAATGCATTTCCTATTGTTTTTTCCTCATCTTTACATATCATACAAAGACTAATTAAAGCCTTTTCCATAATAAAACCCCTCTCAATCTTTAATTTTGTATTACATCTAAAAAAGTTATGTAATATTCCTCATATATTATAAAGATATTAATCACCATGGTAATTTATGTTAAATTATTTTATGATTATAAAAAATAATATTCAGTAAAAAAGACTTCAGTTTAAATAAACTGAAGTCTTTTATAACTAAAATCCTAATGGAATTCCAAATGCAAAGAATCCAATTAATAGAATTGTCCAACATATTAAGAATCCAACTGAATATGGGAACATTAATCTGATCATATCTCCTAATGTATATTCCGGCTTATACTTTCTCATAAATACAAGTATTATTCCAGCATATGACATAAGTGGAGAAATAACATTTGTCGATGAATCTGCTAATCTATATGCAGCTGATACAAACTCTGGAGTCAAGTTATTGTTAACTTGATATAACATTGGAATAAATATAGGTCCAAGTAACATCCATTTTGATGTTAGTCCACCAACAAATAGATTTATTATTGAAGTTATTATAATAAATCCTATTAAAAGAACTATTGGATATTTATCTATACCAAGTCCTTGAAGGAATGATGCTCCTAAATATGTTATATAAGTTCCAATATTTGAGTAACTAAGCAATGCTAAGAAATTATATGAGAAGAATGTTAAGACTAAAACATATCCCATTCCACCCATTTGTTTTGACATAGCTCTTACTATGTCCATCGCATTATTAAACTTACCTACCTTTCTACCATAGAATAATCCTGGCATAAAGAATAAGAATGTAATTATTAATATAACATTATCCATAAACGGATTAACTTTTGCTCCATCTTCTCCTATAAAAGGTGCTAATGGCCCAAAGTAAAGAATTGCAACTAAAACTAATCCTATTAAAAAACCAAATCCTGCAAATTTTAATCCTTTATTTTCTTCAACCTTAACTGAGAAATCTGATAAGTCCATATCTTCTGGAACAACATACGTTTCCTTTTCTAATCTTGGTTTTATAAATTTAGCAGTAATAAAGTATCCAACCATTGATAACAAAACAGTTGATGCTACTATAAATATATAATGCATTGTAGCAGGATTTAATGCTTGTCCACTTTGTGATAAAAATGGAACACCTTGTCCCTCTGCAAATATCTTAGCATTATTACCAACTATAACATCAATTGGAGTTCCCGGTATTAAGTTAGCACTAAATCCAGCTGATACCCCAGCAAAAGCAGCTGCCATACCTATTAATGGATTTTTCTTTAATCCAACATATAATAGTCCAGCAAGTGGTATTAATATTATGTATCCAGCATCTGTTGCAATACTACTCATTATTCCTAAGAAAACTAAAACTACAGGTAAAAATTTATCTGATACTTTAAGTCCTATTTTCTTAATTAATGTAGTTAATAATCCTGACTCTTCTGCAAGTCCAACTCCAAGCATTACAATAAGTATTGTTCCTAAAACTCCGCCACCATAAGCAAGCCAGTTATTTAAAAGTGCATTATCAAATATCCATCTAAAATTTTCTGCTTGGAACATATTTTTTATTTCATAAGCAACTGTTCCACCATCTGCACCTAAAGTTTCAAATTTTATTCCACCCATGAATATAGTTGCAGTAATTACTATTGCATATAATACCATGAATATTATTACTGGATCTGGTATCTTTTTCCCAACCTTTTCAATAAAAGACCCTTTTTGTTTTTTCCCTTCTTTCATTTCTAAACCCCTTTTCCTTGTTTATTATTTAGACATATTATTATTAATTTATTCATAATTTCTTTTTAATTATATCATCTTTATTTCTATATTTAAAATTTAAAGTATTTTTTACCTCTTCTTTATGACTTTCTTCGTAAATTCAATATTTTTCCTCGATTAATTAACATTTTATTAAAATCACTTCAACTTTATTATTAATTCATTATCAGACTTATTTTATTACATATCTATTTTTCGCACATTTTTTATTTTTTGTATCTATATGGCGGACATATTTTTCATAAAAAAATACCTCTTTATTCTTTTTAGAATAAAAAGGTATTTATAATTTCTTAATAATAATATCTTAATTGTTATTAATTTTATTTTTATGATAATTATATATATAAAATGGAACCCCTATAAGCATTAATATAAAGCCCCACATTACAGTTTCTGCACCTGATCCATATATTGTCCATATTGAATATATGAAAGCTAAAATTGGAACTATAGCTTTTGTTATGAAAATCTTAAAGTTAAATTCTTTTGCACCTTTAAACATTAACATTATTTCTGCTGCTGATGTTAAAAGGTATATTGGTAAAAACGAAAGTGTTGCAAGTATAGTTATAAATGTAAATGCTGAAACCATACTCTTTTGGAAATTCATAATTAATAATATATTTACTAATATTGATCCCACTATTAAAGCATTTGCAGGAGTACCATATTTAGGATGAAGTTTTCCAAAAAATTTAGGGAATACTCCATCTTCTCCAGCTGCAAAAGCAACACGTGCAGTTGAAAGAAGCCATCCTATAGTTGTTCCAAGTATACATATAACTACTGCAATTGTAATTGGTTTACCAATTGAACTACCTAAAATCTTGCTTAATATATCAGTAAGAGGCGCTTGGCTATTTGCAAGTTCTCCGTTTGGCATAGCACCCATGCTCGCTACACTAATTAACATATAAATTACAGCTGCTATTATCATTCCATAAATTGTACTTTTCTTAACATTTTGCTCTGGATTCTCTATTTCTCCAGCAGTAACAGTTGCACTTTCAAGTCCTACAAAAGCCCAAAGTGTTGATGTTGCCGCAAGTGAAATTGTTGAAAATCCTTTCCCATCTGGAATTAAAGGCATAATATTTGCTACATCAAAGTTTAGGAAAGCTACTATTATAAATATAGCAAAGAATGCAATTTTAAATACAGTTGCTATAGTTTGAAGTTTCCCAGCCTTTTTAACCCCAATAATATTTATTATAGTAAAAAACCATAAAATAGCACTTGTATATATTATTGAAATAAATGGGTCCCGTAGTGCTGGAATAACTGCTGAACTATAGCTTGAAAGTGCTACAATTATAGCTGCATTTCCAATCCATGAACCATTCCAATAAAGCCATGCACTTAAAAATCCTGTAAATTCTCCAAATGCTATTTTTGTATATTGATATGCTCCACCTGTCGTTGGATACTTTGATCCAAGATTTGCAAAAGATATTGCTATTAATATGGATCCAGCTGATGTTATAATCCAAGCAATTATTGTTGCAAGTGGTCCTGAAAGTTGTGCTAATGTTGCAGGAAGCATAAATACACCAGATCCAATCATATTACCACAAACAAGCATGGTGGCCATAAATAGACTAATCTCTTTTTTTAAGTTTCTTTCTTCCAATTTGTCCCCTCCCAATTTTAGAGTAAAAAAATAAGCCCAAAAGAGCTACTGTCTTTGAGCTTGTATATATCTACTACAAACGCAAAGATAGCTCACCACAATTTCTTATGGCAGTTTTACACATATTCTATGTAAACCCAGTATATAATCTTAAAGCATTAATTATATACTTCGGCAACAATACCTTTTATATTAACTCAAAGTGCTTTCCTCATTAATATTACTTATTATTATTGCGACCTCTATCTTACCCGATTCATTATATTATGACATTGTAATTTTAGACAAAATTTCAGAAAATGTCAAATAATTTTTAAGTCTATCAAATCCCTGTAGTTATCATATTCTAAAAGTTTTCATTAATTTATAAATTCCTAATGATCAAATTAATATATTCCATAATTCAACTTACATTTCTTTGATACTTTGTTTATTTTTATTATTTTCCAATTCTATAATTTTATTTCAATATATAATAAATTAATTATCTCTTATGATTTTTTCTTTAACTTTATAAATTGAATATATAATTCTATTTATTTTAAACTGGATTTTGTTTTAAAAAATTTCACACTTATTTAATGTAGGGGTAGCGAATGTTAATAGCTAGTTCAATAATAGCACTTATAATCGTAACAAATTGTTTTTTAGAGGTGTAATTATGAATATTTCACAAATTTTAATTGGGAAACCATTAATGACAAAAGATTTAAAAAATCAGACATTTAATACATTATGGGGACTGCCTATATTATCAAGTGATGCAATATCATCTGTAGCATATGCTGGTGGTGCAATACTTGGAGTATTATTGCCAGTAACAGGCTTATTAGCCTTTAAATATATGTTATTTGTTACAATATCCATAATACTATTAATGTTCTTTTTAATTTGCTCATATAAGCAAGTTATTGATTGCTACCCTGCTGGTGGCGGTGCCTATATGGTTGCCAAAGATAATTTTGGTACAAAGACTAGTTTACTTGCAGCATCTGCATTAATAGTCGACTATATTTTAACTGTAGCCGTTAGTGGTACTGCAAGTACGGATGCCATAACATCAGCTTTTCCCTCACTTTATAACTATAGAGTGTTAATAACAATAGGACTTATACTTTTTTTAACTATAGGTAATTTAAGAGGGATAAGAGAAGCATCAAAGCTTTTTGGTGTACCTACATATCTTTTTGCGATAGCAATACTTTTTATGATTGTTGTTGGTATATATAAAGTACATGTTTTAGGATTTACTCCTAAACCACTATATAGCTTGCCAAGCTTTTCAAAGAATTTAACAATTTTAATATTTTTAAAGGCTTTTGCTTCTGGATGCACTGCCCTTACTGGTATTGAAGCTGTAAGTAATGCTGTTCCAGCATTTAAAGCGCCTTCACAAAAACATGCAAAGCATGTACTTTATTTATTAGGGCTTTTAGTATTTTTAATTTTAGGTGGATTATCCTACCTATCAACAATATATTATGCTATACCAAATCCTGAACAAACACAGATATCACAAATAGCTATTCAAATATTTGGTCATAATATATTTTACTATATAATACAGTTTACAACTGCAATAATATTACTTATGGCTGCAAATACTGCCTTTTCAGGACTACCATTATTATTATCAATAGTTTCAAGGGATGGATTTGCTCCAAGACAATTAAGTAAAATCGGAAGAAGACTTGGTTACTCAAATGGAATCATATTGCTTTCAATAGTTTCAATATTGTTAGTAATTATTTTTAATGGAGATTTATCTTTACTACTTCCACTTTATGCAATTGGAGTATTTATTTCATTTACAATTGCTCAAAGTGGTATGTTAGTCAAATGGTTTAAAGGAAGACCTAAAGGATGGAAACATAAAGCTTTAGTAAATGGTCTAGGACTTATTGTAAGTGCTATTACTTTAATTATAATAACAGTTTCTAAATTCCTTGAAGGTGCTTGGATTATTTGTATAATAATTCCTATCATAGTATTTATAATGTGGAGAATAAAAAAATACTATGATGTAACTTATTCTGAGCTTAAAATACATGAAGGAGAAACTCTTAAAACCTATGAATCAGATATTACAAACTATAGGGTTGTTTTACTTATTGATTCTTTAAATAAAAGTTTTGTTAAATGCTATAATTATGCGAAGTCAATATCTTCAGATATAACAATTCTTCATATATCTACAAATGAAGATAAAACGAAGAAGCTTATTGATGATTTTAAAAAATTTGGATTTAAAAATGAAATTACAGTATTATCATCACCTTATAGAGAAATACGTAATCCAATTATTAAATATATAGATCAAATGCGCAAGGACTTATCAAGTGATGAGAAAGTCTTAGTTGTATTACCTCAACTAGTTTCTTCTAAAATTCATGATAACTTCCTTCATAATCAAATTACTCTAATACTTAGAGCATCTTTATTAACTAGAAAAAGTGTTGCACTAGCAACAATACCTTATATAATTAAATAAAAAATAGCCATAAAGATATTTATATCTCTATGGCTATTTTTTATTTTAAAAACTTAAAATAATTCCTTAACTTTTTCACCTATTCTTTCTCCAAATATCATAGGTGTATCTATATCTTTATCATTTACCCCATTTACACTTATATATCCTAAATGTATAAATGGCTTTCCAAGGGCTGCTCCACCAGAATAAATAAGCATTCCCTTTACTATTATCTGATTTATTAAAGTTAAAATAGCAGTGTCTGCACCACCCCATATATAATCTGCTGTTGCATAAAATGATGCTAATTTACCTTCTAAATTTATGTCATGAGAATCATCAAGCCATTTCTTCATATTTGCAGTAGTATTTGCAAGATATGTTGGTGTTCCAAATACTACTCCTTTACTCTCATCTAAAAATTCTTTATCAATTTCTTCAATATTCATACATTTTATTTCTATTCCATCTACTCTTTCAATGCCTTTCTTTATTATTTCCCCTACTTCTCTAGTATGTCCACTTTTAGAATCATATAAAATTGAAACCTTCATACTTTCCTCCTTAATATCCTTAATCTCTCTTTTTATATTACACCTATTCATATTATATATCAAAAAAAGGGCTAAGCCTTGTTTATTTAACAATGCTTAGCCTTTAACCTTTTTCATATATAACTTTATGATAATTTAACTATTTTTTTAACCTTTGCATATCCTACAAAGCTTAAAACTATCATAGGTATTACAAAAGGAATATACATTAAGAATAATACTCCTCCTACAGAGTAAAGAATAGCACCAGTTAATGCAAATCCTGCTTTACTTTTAATTGCCCCTATTACATTAAATATAGTTGCTAGAATAATACAGATCATATGTGGTGTTACTAAAGCTGTTGCTATAGCACCTCCTAAAGCTTCTGCATCTGAGGATGCTCCAGATATAGCCCCTCCAAAATTAACTACTAAAAATATGGAATATAATACTCCAAGTACCGCTGATATAATTAATACCTTACTTCTCTTTTCCATTTTATAATACCTCCTAATGAATAAAAATAATACCTGTAGCTTATTACTTCTTGCTACAGGTATTATTATAAATTACATTATTAATTTTATGGTCTGCTACCAGCATACAAATTAAATTTTATTAGTTTCCAATATTAATCCTAATATAAAGAATATAATTATTGTATATAAAATATATCCACCTAACACTTTAAACTTATTATTACTTTTTAATAATGGTAACTTAACTTTAATATTAATAAAATTAGAATATAAAAATATAAGTGCTAATAAAGATACTACCATGTATAAGTTTTCTAAAAATGCAGATTTAATGCCTTCAGTTTCTGTCGGAGTAAATAGTCCAATCACTAAAAATCCATATCCACAACATGCTAATATTTTCTTCCATAATACCCCTGTCCTAAAGCCAGGAATTATTTTATAAAAGTTTTTTATAGAAACTTTATATCCGCTTTTATTTATACCTTTAATGTCATCAGTAATTGATGTGTTTTTATTAATATCCTCAGAATTACTTTCTACATTTTCTAATTTTACATTTAAAGTAGAGTCATCATCTCCTTTATTAAGATCTAGTAAATTCATTTCTTTATTAAGATCTAACAAATTCACTTTTTTATTTTTATCCACAATAGACTCATCAATATTATCTACTGATTTATAAAATTCTTCTTTAAGCATTAGCAAATCTCTTTTTAATTCACTTACATTTTGATATCTATCAGATGGTGAAAATTCAATACTCTTTTTTATTATGTTCTGTAGATACCCATTATTAAGCTTATTTTTAGGATAAGTTCCTGTTGTAAGCACATTCATAAGTATTCCAACTGAATATATATCACTTCTTCCATCAGTTTGTATAAAACCAAATTGTTCAGGAGGTGCATACTCTTCTGTACCTTGAATTTTAGTATCTTCATTTACGCCCTCTTTATATTCTCTAGATACATCAAAATCTATTAATTTTAATACATCATCACTACTTATAATTATATTTGATGGCTTTATATCTCTATGTATAATTGGAGGATTCATATTATGTAGTTGTTCTAATACACTACAAAGAGATATTATATAATCTATAGCCTTTTCTTCTTTAATAATTCCCTTATCCTCTATTATTCCTTTTAAAGTATCTCCATGAATATATTCTTCAATAACTATTAGAGATTCATTATTTCTAAATACTTCATATATTTTAGGTAAATTTTTAAAATTCATTTCTTTTATAGTTTCATATATTCTAAAATTATAATTAGTTAAAATCTTTTTTATATAAATCTTTTTATCGTTAGTATTTTCAACTAAATATATCTTACTCTTATTGTTCTCATTTAATTTAGTTAGTTCTTTATAACAAGAAAGCTTGTATTCTAAAACAAGATTATCCATAACTCTATTTCCCCTTACAATATTGATTTTACCCCTAAAGAATTATATCATATTACTTGTACACCTTACAATTTAATCCTAAGGAGTGAATATATAATAATGAATGAAAAAAATACAACTGAATTACTAGATCGCCTTAAAAACGCAAAAAATATTAAAGAATTAGAGAATTATATAGATTCTATAGATGAATATACTTATACAGATTTTGCAAAATATATACTAAATAAATGTGAAGAAAAAGGAATTAAAAAGAGTGAGCTTATTAATAAAGCTGATATTAGTAGAACTTATGGATACCAAATATTAAGTGGAGATAAGAATCCTAGTCGTGATAAAATAATTAAACTTTGTATAAGTGCTAAACTTAACTTAGATGAAACTGAAAGAGCTCTTGCAATTGCAAAGGTTGGAAAATTATATGCTAAAGATCCAAGAGATAGCGCATTAATATTCGCAATAAATAAAGGTCTATCCGTTGCGGATACAAATGAATTCTTATTTAATCTTAATGAAAGTTTTGCATTTAGAGATGAATAAAGAACGTGATATAATTCACGTTCTTTATTATTTTAAATCTGTTGATTCATTCCAGTTTATACTACATTTAAGTATTAAATTTTTATTTTCTAAATTTTCTTCTTCAATAGAATCAATTAGAATTCTTGCTGCACACTTACCTTCTTCATATGTTGGCTGGGATATTGTTGTTACTGTTGGAGTAGCGTACCTAGTCCACTCCCAATCATCAAACCCTATAAGCCCAACATTATTTGGTATATTTAAATTTTGAGTCTTTATATAATCATAAGATTTCTGAAGTACCTTTCCATTTACAGCAAATATTAAATTTTTTCTATCTAAATCAATATTTGTATTTATTACTTCATTAAGCTCTTCCCTTGTAATATTATCATCAATTACTTGAACTTTATAACTTACACCTAGTTCCTCTAGTGTATCTATAAACCCGTTCATTCTTTCCACTCTAACCATTAACATATTTGGATCTTGTGTTAAAAGCACAAAATTGTTATACCCTTTTTCTACTAACTTAGTAATTGCTTCTTTAGTTATATCATAATTGTTTGTTTTAACCCACTTGCCTCTAAAGTCTTTATTTACTGAATCTAGTAGTACTAATTTTTTACCACGCTCTTTTATTTTATCTATAAGTTTTGTAAATTTCACAGTTGATTGAACAATAAATCCATCAACACCCATATCTAACATTCTATTTATATATTTCTCTTCATAATTAAAATCATAACTGCTACTTCCAACTATTATTTGATAGTCTTCTTTTCTAGCAACTTTATCTATACCTTTTACTATTGTACTACTAAAAGGATTTGATATGTCCGCAACTACAACTCCTATTAAATTCATCTTTTTAGAGGTAAGACTCCTTGCCACAATACTTGGACTATAGTTAGTTTCTTTGATTACCTCTTCTATTTTTATTTTTGTCTCTGCTGACATCTTTTCATATTTCCCATTTAAATAAAAAGATACTGTTGTTTTCGACGTTCCTGCCATATCTGCTATATCTTTTATTGTTACTTTTTTCATTATACTCCACCTCTAAATCGGTTTACATTGTATTATTTGATTATGCCTTTAATCTTATCTTATTATAAGTTTCTCCTTTTTTATGAATAACTATAACTTTCCCGTAAAAAGGTACATCTTTATAATAATACATTTTTCCACCTTTATATGTTTCTTTATTAAATATTATAACAATATAACTCTCATTTTTAGATATTATGAATTCTTTAGAAAATGCTACTTCTTTATCAACATAATCTAGGCTATTGAATTGCTTTATATTAGCTTCTCTAACTTCAATATTACCATCTATAATAATATCATAATTTACACTTCTATTGTTGAATTTTAATGATTTAACAATCTTTTTATTATTATTAACTTTATTGTAACATTTTGATAAAAGTCCATTAGTTATTCTTAATTTTTCTTCACTTATAATTTTAAGATTATCATTTTCATTTTTTATATCTACACCATTATAATTTAAAGATACCTCAACATTATTATCTAGATTATATATACATTCAAGTTCATGATTCCCACTACATTTTACATCATTAACAACTATCCATATTGCAGGATCTATATATAACACCTTTCTATTTATTAAATATGGAATTCCACTTTTAAGCTCTCCTGTAAATGGCATTTCCACATAACTTATATTATCTTTATTTTCAAAATAGTTTTTAAGACAATCTCCATAACTAAAATAACTCCATGATTTATTTGGTATTCCATGTGGTTCTTTATCTATTACACATACATTATGAGCCCTATAAGACTTTAAATATTCCCTTAATGGATCTTCTTCTACGTATGTATACCTACCACAATCAATAAGGTATGGCTTACCTTTATAGTAAATTGATATATGTCCTAAATCTGTATGCCCATGTCCACTACCTAATGTTCCATTTTGAAGATAAGTATAACTTCCATCACATTCAAATGTATCCCTTATATAAATATTTCCTGAATCTTTAAAAATCTTGCACTTATCAATTGGTTCTTTTTTATTTAATTTATTAAATTCATCATATCCATTTTTTCCAAGTAACCATATACTCATTAAATCCATATCATCAAAAGAAGCCCATTTTAAAGTCTCATTATTAAATAAAACTGCAGCTTTAACTAACACATCTCTAACATCTGTTATATCACTATCCCCTTGTGCTTCTTGTGTTGATTTAGGAGATTTTGAATACATTAGATATTCAGCCATGCTCTCTATTTTATTTATGAAATTATTATCTATCTCCATGCCAAGCTTTTTACCATAATTAATAAGTTTCATTGAACAATTTAAAACTTCTACATGATACATAATAGATTGCTCCCAATGTGATCCATCATCAAAGACCTGCATCTCTATTTGTTCATACAATTCCTTCTCCGCCCAATTCCTTAACTCTCCATCTTCTAGAAATTCATTAAGCCATAAATATATAGAGCATATTGAAGTTGTTTGAAGTACTCCCCAATTACTTAATGTATATTTACCAATATAAGCTTTCTTTAAATATTCTATTTGATCTTTTATACTAAATATTATCTTTAAAATCTCTTCATTCGTTACTTTTTTTTCATCTATTAAATGAATTAACACCTCAATCCAAGCAAGACATCTAATGCCAGTGTCAATTGTTCTTATAGTATTTCCACCTTTTATATTAATTTCATTATTATCTATCCAATTAAATATAAACCATTTTAATTTTTCAATATACCTATCATCTTTTTCAATATAATAAGCCATAAGTAATTTATTTAAATACTCATGTCTATTCAACATAAAGATCCATTCTTCATCTCCATTTGGTGTATAATTCCACTTAAATGGATTTATTCTATATGGAATATTGCATTGCTCCATATCCCAAGTATTATCAAAAATAAAAGAGTTATTAATTAGAAGATTTGCTCCTATTAATTTTTTATTATATTCTTTAGTATTTTTATTTTTTATATAATCAATAACAAAGTATTTATCATATTTGTTAAAGTAATTTCCAACCTTAATTTTAAGATTATCTATTTTTTTATTATAGCTTTCCATATAAACCCTCCATTAAACTACATATCATAGTTATTATACTTTAAGAGGCTACAAACAATGTTTTTGTCTGTAGCCTCTTAACTAGAACTTATCTATTTACACTTCCTAAACTTTTATTGTTAATTAAACTATAAATTTCATCACTACTTGCTAAACTAATATCCCCTCTTTGAGCATGTTTCAATACAGCAGTAGCTATTCCAAATTCAATAATTTCACTTTTATCTTCTACACTATTATCTAGTATCTTTTTAAGAACTCCAGTTGCAAATGCATCTCCTCCACCAATCCTAGATAACATATGGAATTCATACTTAGATGATCTATAAATTTCTCCATCTGCATAAAGAACCCCAGTAAGTGAATGTACGTTTAATGCATTAGCTCTTCTTAAAGTTGTTGCTACATACTTAACTCCAAGCTCTTCTGTCATATACTTAAATTTTTCTTTTAAAGCTAAATCAGTTACTTCCTCTTTAGATGGATCTAAAAATTTGAATTCTTTCGGATTTTTAGTAAGCCATCCAAAACATATATAACTATCCTTAACTATAGGCTTTAATACTTCTAAAAATTCCTCATAGCTTTCAAATAATTTAGCTCTATAATTTAAATCTACGCTAATTTTAATGTCTCTTTTTTTAGCTTCATTTATAATTTTAGTACTAATTTTTCTAACATTTTCTCCAAGTCCAAAAGTTATTCCTGAAACATGCAGTAAATCTACTCCATTAAATATGTTATCAAAATTTAAGTCATCTTCTTCTATTTCTGTTATTGAAGAATTCTTTCTATCATATATTACATTCGCACTTCGTGCTCCATATCCTTCTTCATAATAATATAGTCCAAGCCTATCTCCCTTTGTAACTACATTATCACAGTTAACCCCATAGGACATAAGAAAGGCCTTTGCTGAATTTCCTATTGCATTATTGGGTACTGCTGATATTATGCTTGTCTCTACCCCTAAATTTTTAAGACCAACAGCTACATTAGCCTCTGCACCCCCAAAGTACATCTCAAGAGTACTTGTTTGGTCTAATCTTAAATTATTAGGAGGAGTTAATCTCATCAATAATTCTCCTAAAACTAAAACCTTCCTCATTGTATATACCTCATTATTTCTTAAGCTCTTTAATTAAATTTATATATTTTTCAGTCTCATTCTTAACTTTATTTGGATCCTTAAGTTTAGTTATTGCACTACCAATACTTACAACTTCAGCTCCACATTTAAACCATTCGCTAATATTATCGTAAGATACACCACCTGATACCATAACTCCAATATCTTTAATTGGAGCTTTAATATCTTTTACAATTGAAGGACTATAAGCTGAACCTGGGAATAACTTTATAACATCTACTCCTGATTCTCTAGCTTCAACAATCTCTTTAGTAGTAAAACATCCAGGTATATATGGTACACCATATCTATTGCATATTATTGATGTTTCTTTATTAAAATATGGACTTACAATAAATTCTGCACCTTTTAAAATTGCAAGTCTAGCAGTTTCCGGGTCAAGTACAGTTCCAGCACCGATTAAAACATCATCATTCTTATCATTAACTAAATTCTTTATTACTTCATCGGCATTTGGAATAGTAAAAGTAACTTCAATTACCTTACACCCTCCATCTATAGCAGCTTTTGCAATTTCAATACCTTCTTCTGTGGTATCAGTTCTTAATACTAATACAAAAGCTTCCTTACCTATAGTAACTAATTTATTTATTTTATTAATCATATTATCTCACAAGCCATCCGCCATCAACTGCAATAACATGGCCATTTATATAATCTGATGCTCTACTTGATAAGAATACTACTGTTCCCATAAGATCTGAAACTTCTCCCCATCTTTCTGCTGGAATTCTTCCAAGTATTTCAGCATTTCTCTTCTCATCTGCTCTAATTGGTGCAGTATTTGCAGTCTTTATATATCCAGGTGCTATAGCATTTATTTGTATATTATGCATAGCTAATTCATTAGCAAAAGCACGAGTTATTCCAACCACTCCATGTTTTGATGCTGTATAAGGTGGTACAAATTTTCCTCCTTGGAATGATAGCATTGAAGCTATATTTATTATCTTACCGCTTCCCTGTTCTACCATTACTTCAGCAACTCTTCTTGAAAGATAATATACAGCGTTTAAGTTTATGTTCATAACCGCTTCAAAATCTTCATCTTTGTATTCAAGAAGTGGTGCTCTTCTTATTGTTCCAGCATTATTTACTAAAATATCAATTTTTCCATATTCTTTTAAACAAGTATCTACAACTGTTTCTCTAACTTCCTTTTTAGTAAGATCTCCCTTTACAAAAACAATTTTTCTACCAGCACCTTCTACAAGCTCTTTAACTTCTTGTACATTATCATCAAAAGAAGTTACTAATAAATCTGCTCCAGCCTTTGCTAATGCTTCAGCATAAGCCATACCAAGACCTGTATTTCCTCCAGTAATTATAGCTACTTTTCCTCTTAAATTGAAAAAATCTAGTGAAAATTCTTTTAAATTATCCATAATAAACATCTCCTTATTCTTTTAAAGCTCCTATAATACTAGCTTTATCTATTTCTATTATTACATCTTTGGCTATTTCAAGTTTTACTATATTCTTATCTATTTTTTTAATCTTCCCATAAATCCCTGATATAGTAATTACTTTATCATTAATTTTTAGAGAAGAGAGAATCTTCTCTCTCTCCTCTTCTTGTTTTGCTAATTTCTTTTTATTTAAAAGTGGCATTATCATAAGAACTATTACTGGATATGCCGCTAATAGTATTATAAGTATGAAAGTCAATCTATCCATAAGAAATTAAGCTAAATCCTTTCTACATATAATAGAGCTCATATCTTTAAGTCCCTCTAATGAAGATTCAATTGTTTCTCTTATGTCTTCATCAGTACTAATAACTAAAGTTTTCATTACTATATCAAGTATACATCCAACTGATACTCCACCTATAACATATTGGTTATCACTTTCTTCATTTAAAAGTACTTCCCTTGATGTAATCTGGAAAGGTGCTCCTCCAGTTATATCAGCAAAAATTATTAAATCCTTATTTTCATTTACATGTGAATGAATCATCTCCGTAAACTTATCATGAGTTAATTCTTCATTTAAGTTTATAGCATCTATTCCTTCATCTACTCCAGTTAATAACTTTATAGCTGATTTTATTCCAGCTGCATATTCTCCATGTCCTACAATTAAAATCTTCATTATATCTATTCCTCTCTAATCCTATTATCCTAATATTCCAAGTACTGATCCAAGTACTCCTAGTACTATTGTTAAAGCAACAACATGATAAGTTGTCCATTTGCGTTTCTTAATTAAGTAGAAAACTAGTATTGTAAATAACGCTGGTAATAATGCTGGTGCTATTTTATCTACCATCTCTTGTATAGCAACTACCTTTTCCTTACCATCTGGCATTGCTGCTGTATACTTTATTGGAATTTGTAATTTAACAAATGATACTGCAAGTCCTGAAATTACTGTTACACCAATCATGCTTGCGATCTTTGAAACTTCTCCCATTTTCTCACTTAAAGTTTCAATAACACTTGTACCTAATTTGTATCCCCATAAACCGGTTAACAACTTAATAGTTAGTAATATTCCATTCATTGCTAAGAAGAATAGTAATGGTCCTGCAACTAATCCATCTTGAGCTAATGATGCTGCAATTGTAGAGAAAAGTGGTGCTAAACAGAATTGTGATAATGAATCACCAATACCTGATAATGGTCCCATAAGCGCCATTTTTATTCCTCTGATTTCATCAGTTGGTGTATCTGCTTCAAGCATTACTAAATGCAAACTTGTTATAAATGGTAAGAAGTGAGGGTTTGAGTTGAAAAACTCAATATTATCATCTAGTGTATTCTTTAGTCCGTCCTCATTATTCTTATATATCTTTTTTAACGCTGGATACATTACATTAGCATATCCAAGACCTTGATAGTTTCCATAGTTAAATCCATTTTGCAAGAAATATGATCTTAATGATACTTTTACATAATCACTCTTTTTTAAAACTCTATTAGATGCCATCTTCAAATACAACCTCCTCGTCTTCTTCATTTCCTCCATTTGATTTACCATTATGCTTTATTCTGAAGTACTCCATTAAAGCAAACATTGTTCCAACAAATGCTACTCCCATTACAGGTAAATTTAAATAAGCTACCGCTATATAACCAAGTAATACAAATGGTATTAATTCTGTCTTTGCCATAACTGTTAAAATCATTGCAAATCCTACAGCTGGTAACATCTTACCTGCTACTGATAATCCATTAATAAGCCATGCTGGTATAAGTTCTATAACCTTTTGTAATCCTTCTGCACTATAAGCTCCTGCAAATCCTATTAAGAAACCTACTATAATAAATACAAATATTGTTGCATTAGCTGCTATTCTAAATTGCTTAAAATGTTTCTTTTCAAGACCTTTTTTAGCATAAGAAGTTAATCCTGTTGCAAAAGTATAAGTTGCTGTTATTAAGAATTGGAACGCTACTGCAAATGGGAATGATAATGCAAGTGCTGTTGCTGTATCCATCCCAGTTCCCTTCATAGTTATTGCCATAATTGTTCCAACAATTCCAGGGCCCATTGGATTTGGAGGAACTGTTCCACCTGCTCCTACACCGAATCCCATGAATGCAAGTTCTCCAACAGCCCCCATTGCAAGACCAGTTGGTATATCACCTAGTATAATACCTACACCGAATGATAAAATAATACAACGATTTGTATAAATACCTAATAGCATACCTGCTAGACAGAATGCTGTCCATAGACCTATCAGTACACATTGAATTAATGATATTTCCATTATTATACCTCCATAAATAAATTATATTCTACCTCCTAGAGTTTACCTAGGAGGATTTTTTATAAAGCAATTTAATCTAAGTATTTTGTTATATCTACTTGAACTGCTCCATCATTTCCTGATGGTGTAGTCTTTGTATTAAATTTTATTCCGTATTTTTCTGACATTTCTTTAATAGCAGCCTTATCTTCTTTGCCTAAGTAAATAGAACGAGTTACTTGTTCTTTACCTTCGCAGTTGTGTATGTTACCTAAATTTATTTCTTTAACTGGAACTCCACCTCTAATTAGTTTTAATGCATCCTCTGGAGTTTTGCATACTATAAATATTTTTTGTTTAGGTGATGCTTTAAATATTACATCACATGTATGCTGAATTGAGAAAAATCTCATTGCAACAGACTTTGGAACAACCGTTTTCATTAAAGTTTGTTGAATTTTATCTTCACTTGCCTCATCATCCGCAACTATTACAGTATTAACGCCTAATGCATTTAACCACATTTGTCCTTGTCCATGTATTAATCTTTGATCCACTCTCATCATTTCAATATTTGGCGTATTCATAATTACCTCTCCTCTTTTACCAATATAATTCCCAATCTTTATAGAACCTAATTAATGCTTCTAAGTAGTAATAATCTCCCCATATATTACCTTCATCTACTCCTTTTCCTGAATGCCATGAGTAAACTCCATGTAATAAAACCGGTTCACCTTCTGCAATATTAGGATTTGTATAATTCTCAATTAATTCTCTAAGAATTGTATGCATTGCATACTTATATACTTCCTTATTTTCATCAACTTCTGGAAGATATTTATTCATTTCATGCATTCCACATACTGCAATTGCAGCAGCTGATGAATCTCTTGATTGATCATCTCCATCATTAAATATTAAATCCCAATAACATACATTATCTTTAGGTAATCTATTTAAGAAATAGTTTGTCATTCCTTTATACAGATTAAATGCATGAGTATTTTTTGTACTTCTATAATTTAGAGGAATTCCATATATACCCCATGCTTGTCCTCTAGCCCAAGCTGATTCATCATTATATCCTTGTCTAGTTACCCCTTTAACTGGAGCTCCATCTTCTGGATTCATATAGAATGTATGGAATGCTGATGCATCATCTCTAATAACATAATTGCATGATGTTTCGAAATGTTTTTCTGCAATTTTTCTATATTTATCATTTCTTGTTTCATCACTTGCCCAGTATAGTAAAGGAATATTTAATAAGCAATCTATTATAAATCTATAATGATCTTTATGTCCTAGTTCTCCCCAAGCTTGAATAAATCCACCTTTTTCTTGATATCTTGAAATTAATTTATCGGCAGCCTTTATTGAAGCCTCTTTTGCAATCTCTGACCCTGTTAATTTATATGCACTAACACAAGATAGCGAATAAAGGAACCCTAAATCATGATGATCTATTTCAATGTCTTTATCTACTCTATTTTTAAATGATAAAACATTCTTTTCTGCAAGTTCTCTATATTTGTTATCTCCAGTATATTCGTATGCCAGCCATAATAAGCCTGTCCAGAAACCATCTGTCCATTCTATATTTTCTATGATTTCATACTTACTATTCTTAGTTGCTGAATATGGAAACTTTTCTTTGAAATATTCCATATTTGCATCTATCTGCTTAATAACATTTTCTATAGCTTGCTTTACTTCTGATTTAGTTAATAAATTACTACTTAAAAATTCATCTCTTTTTTTTATTTCTTCAATATTTATATCCTTAATCATAATTATCTCCTAAATGCTATATTATCTTAATTCATCCATTCTTATTGCATCCATATCATCAAATGTTTGGTTTTCTCCACACATTCCCCATATAAATGTATAATCACTTGTTCCTACACCTGAGTGTATTGACCAACTTGGAGATATGATAGCTTGTTCACTTTTTACAACTAAGTGTCTTGTCTCATCCGGTTCACCCATGAAGTGGAATACTCTTGTGTTTTCTTCCATATCAAAGTAGAAGTAAACTTCCATTCTTCTTTCGTGAGTATGGCATGGCATTGTATTCCAAGCACTACCCTCTTCTAAAACTGTCATTCCCATTAACAATTGGCAACTTTCACATACATTTGGATGTACATATTGATATATTGTTCTCTTATTAAGACTCTTAGCATCTCCAAGCTTAACTGGATTCGCTTTTTCTATTTCAATCTTAACAGTTTTATACTCTTTATGAGCTGGTACTGAATTTACATAAAGTTTTGCAGGCTCTTCTGGATTTACTGATTTAAACTTTACTTCTTTATTTCCTTTTCCTACATATAATCCATCTCTTTTATTTAAGTTATATTCAACACCATCTATAGTGACTATTGCTGCTCCACCTATATTGATTAATCCAAGCTCTCTTCTTTCTAAGAAATAATCAACTCCCATTTCTTTTCCTGCTTCAAGAACTAATTCTTTATAAACCGGTTTAATACCTCCAAATATTATTCTATCAACATGGCTATAAGTTAATTCAATATTGTCATCAACAAATATTTCTTCAACTAAATAATGTCTTCTAAGATCCTCTGTAGTATATTTTTTTGAATCCTCTGGATGATTCGCATATCTATAATTCATAATATCCTCCTTAAAGCTCCAACTTAGTAAACCGTTTTTCTTAAACCGCTTTACTCAGCTTATGAGTTTATTATATTTTCTTTTGAAAAGGTTGTCAATAGAATTTTAATATATTTTTTTATAAATCTTTAATTTACTTCTTTATATTATGAAAGGTTTTCATAATATACATTATTTCCAATACATTTTTATACAATTTATTACATAAATTGTATAAAAATAAAAAAACCAAGAACTTAGTCTTAGTTTTTTATTAGATAAATTCATTTAATTCTATGCCATATTTGTAACGTCAGTTTTTATGTTACTTTCTATATCATCTAACACTTCTTCTTTTTTGGATTCTTCTATTTTCTCTTCCTTTAGGATCTTATTTAAAATAAGCGCAACAATTGTTCCTGTTGATATTCCTGATGAAAATATCATCTTTATTCCTTGAGGAAGCTCTGCTATAAATTCAGGTCTAAAGGTAACTCCAAGTCCTAATCCTATTGAAGTTGCTATAATTAATAAATTTCTATTATTTATCTTTATACCGCTTAAAGTTTTTATTCCAGCTGCCGCTATAGTACCAAACATTACTATACCGACTCCTCCAAGAACTGGTGCTGGCATTATATTTATAAGCGCTGCAAATTTCGGGAAAAATCCAAGTAATATTAAAAGTATTCCTGCCGTCATAGCCACAAAACGGCTACCATTCTTAGTTAATGGTATTAAACCAACATTTTGACTAAAAGTTGTATTTGGGAAAGAGCCTACTATTCCTGCAAATAAGCTTCCCACACCGTCAGCTAATACACCTCTACCGATTATTTTATCATCAGCCTTAATATCTGTTACTTCACAAATAGAAGCTAAACATCCCACAGTTTCTATAACGGTAACGAAATATGCTGGTATAAAAGTTAATACATACTTTATATCAAAATCTACTCCATACTTAAATATATTAGGCATTGCAAACCAACTTGATTCCTTAACCAAAGTAAAATCTACCATTCCTAGTGGAATACACAATATGTACCCTATTGTCATTCCTATAAGAATTGCTGCACTACTTATCATACCCTTACCATATCTATTTAAAAGTAATGTTATAACTAATACAATCATTGCTATACTTATGTTCCTCATACTTCCATAATCAGCATTTCCTACTCCACCAGCCGCCCAATCAATAGATACTGGTACTAATGTTAATCCAATTAAACATACAACTGTTCCTGTTACAATCGGAGGAAATAACTTCATTAACGGTCTTATAAAAAAACTTAATATAAATTCTAGTATTGATCCTAAAATTGTAGCTCCAATAATTCCTGGAAGCCCTGCAATTGAACCTACTGCAATTGATGGGGCAACAAAAGTAAAGTCTGTTCCCATGACACAAGGTACTTTTGCTCCAAAAGGTCCAATTCCCTTAGATTGTATAACAGTTGCAACTCCTGATGCTAAAATTGAAGCACTTAACAGTGCAGTTGATGTTGCTCCATCTAAACCTAATGCGCTTGATATTACAAGCGGTACTGCTATAATTCCTCCAAAAGCCGCAAAAATATTTTGAAATCCTAATAGTACTTGTGCTGCTAATTTTGGTTTATCATTAATCCCATATATCAGCTTATACTCATTGCTACTTTCTTTAATTTTCTCCATCCTATTTTCTTCCCCTTTTGATATATTTATCATCTGCTCTATTTAATTTTTAGGGATAAAAAAACACCTCAAATATAATTTGAGGTGAATAAATTTAACAATAGTGTTATCCTATATACTAAATTTATATTTACCTCGTAGTCTGCTAATTTACGGCTAGCAGGTAGAAACTTTCGGACCCTATTTCCGATGATATACGAGCAGTTTCTATGATATGTTTCATATTATATCATAAAATTTAAATTTAAAATTCATTAACTTTAAAATTATTAAAATTTCAAAGTTAAACATTTACCTTTAGTATAATCGTATATTTTTTCTAATTATAGAATTACATCTTAATTTCATTCTTTAAATTTTTTATGATTTATTTATAAACCTCATTATTATAATCACATTATTACTAGATAAATTATATATTATTATATAGTATTTAGTTTATTTTTTAACAAACAGTAAACTTTTACATTTTGTGTAGATTTTTCTGAATATTCGTTATATTATATAAGTAAGTTAATAAATAAAGTGTTTAGAGAGATTTAGAGTTATACACGAAATTTTTAAAATAGATTATATGTTGCATGTAATTTCTTTTAGCAATTTAGTTATAACTCTTTTTTTACAAATCTTTGTTAAAATTTTAACTTATTTTTTTATTACAAGGAGGCAATTATATGAATTATTTAAATATTTATAAAGAAAAATTAATTTCAACAGAGGATGCTCTTAACTTAGTAAAATCAAATGATGAAATAGTTTGCTCATTAGGTCCTTGTGAGCCAAAAGGATTTTTAGGAAAATTGCACACAATAAAAGATACGGTTGAGAATGTTACTGTTGTAACTATGTTAAGTTTAAATGAATATAAATACAACACATTAGAAGAAATGAAAGGTCATTTTTTTAATGAATCTCTTTTTATGGGTGCACCCGCAAGAAATTCTAACAAAAATGACCTTTGCTCATATATACCAACTCATTTAAGATATTCAGCTACAAGAAGACTTAAATATAGAAAGCCTAATATATTTGTAGGTGCAGTAACACCAATGGATAAACATGGATTCTTTTCTTTATCACTTTCTTTAGTTTACGAGAGAGAGAATATTGATAAAGCAGATATAGTTATATTAGAAGTAAATGAAAATCTTCCAAAAGTACATGGTGATACTTGTGTTCATATAAGTGAAGTTGATTATATTATAGAAAATACTTGTAAAGTGAATGAATTAATTTCTACAGAACCATCAGATAAAGATTATAAAATAGGCGAATATATATCTTCTTTGGTTGAAGATGGATCAACAATTCAACTTGGAATCGGTAATATTCCTAATGCAGTTGCAAAATCCCTACTTAATAAAAAGGATCTTGGAGTACATACCGAAATGATAACAGAAGGTATAGTAGATTTATTTAATGCAGGAGTAGTAACAAATAAATACAAAACACTTCATCCTCATAAAATAATAGGTTCATTTGCCTTAGGAAGTCAAAAACTTTATGATTTCCTAGATGATAATCCTTGTGTTGAGCTGAAAAGGTGTTCATATACTAATGATCCATATGTAATTTCAAAAAATAATAAAATGATTTCAATAAATACTGCCCTTTCAGTAGATTTAACTGGGCAATGTTCGTCAGAAAGTCTAGGCTTTACTCAATATAGTGGAACTGGTGGACAAACAGATACTGGAGTTGGTGCTTGCATTTGTAGTGATGGTAAATCAATAATAGCCCTTCATTCAACTGCAAAAAATGACACTATCTCAACTATTACTATAAATCATTATCTAGGTTCTGCAATTTCTTATTCTAGAAATGATGCTGATTATATTGTTACAGAATATGGTATTGCAAATCTATGCGGAAAAAGTATTAAAGAAAGAGCTTATAGCTTAATAAATATAGCTCACCCAAAATTTAGAGAAGATCTTATGGAACTTGCTAAAAAAAATAAACTTTGTTAAAGGATGTGTTATTATGAATTCAAAAGAATCAAATAAAAGTCTAAACAATAAGATAGATACCCTAACTAATGAAGTTAAAATACTTGAAATGATTATAAAGAACTCTTCTTCTTGCGATGAAATACTTCGCTATTTTGGAGAGGGGTCTTCCGATTATTTAGATAGTATTATAACAAATGCATCTCAAGTTTTAGGTGAGTAATTTATAAGTTAAAGCTAAAATAAAAAAGACATGTATATTTATTACATGTCTTTTATTCTATTCTCTTTTTCATATAATTGTCCCTTAAGAATTGATAGAAAATGATAAATAAAAATATACTAAATACTTTTCTTGTCTCCATAACTATTTTAATCAATTTTCTATTCACCATATACAATCCCCTATTCACATTTTGTTAAATATTATATAATTTACCTATAATATTGATTATAAATAAGTTAAAAATAAATATATTAGAATTAATCTATTCATTATGATATCATTAAATGAACTTATTAAAATAAATTTTTAAACGAAAGGTAAGATTTATGAATTTTAAAAACTTAGGAATAAAATCAGATATACTTAATGTATTAGAAAAATATGGAATACACACTCCAACAGATATACAAAGGGAGGCTATTCCTTTTATAAAAGAAGGTAGAGATGTTATAGCTGAAGCACAAACAGGTACTGGAAAAACTTTAGCTTTCTTACTTCCTATATTTGAAAATATTTCTCTAGATTCTAAGGGTATTCAAGCGCTCATAGTATCTCCTACAAGAGAACTTGCAATACAAATAACAGAAGAGGCTATAAAGCTTAAAGAAGGAAAAGATATTAATATACTATCTGCATATGGCGGAAAGGATATTGGATCTCAATTAAAAAAATTAAAAGGAAATATACAATTAGTAATTGCAACTCCAGGAAGACTTCTAGATCACCTAAAAAGAGGTACTATTGATCTTAAAAACTTAAAAACATTAGTCCTCGATGAAGCTGATCAAATGTTGTTTATGGGGTTTAAAAATGAAGTTGAAGCCATAATGAAAGAGACTCCAAAAAAACGTCAAACTTTATGTTTCTCAGCAACAATGGATTCAAAAGTTAAAAAGTTATCTTATAGATATATGATTGATCCAGTTGTTGTTTCAGTAAAAAAAGAAGAAATTACATTAAAAAATATAAAGCAAGAGGTAGTTGAAACAACAGATAGAAGAAAACAAGATGCTTTATGTACAGTATTAGATAAAGATAATCCATTTATGGCAATAATCTTTTGTAGAACCAAAAGAAGAGTTGATAATTTAGAAATGGACCTTCATAAACGAGGCTATAACTGTAAGAAGATTCATAGTGACATTCCTCAACCTAAGCGTGAAAGAATAATGAAATCTTTTAGAAATGCTGATATACAATATTTAATTGCAACAGATGTAGCTGCTCGCGGACTTGATATAAGTGGTGTTGATAACATTTATAATTATGATATACCAGAAAATGTTGAAAGTTATATACACCGTATAGGTAGAACTGGTAGAGCTGGTGAATGTGGTTATACTTGTCTTTTTGTAGATCCAAAGGATAGTAGAATGTTAGAGGAAATAGAAGAAACTATAGAATTTAAAATTCCAAGGAGAATTTTAGATATTTAAATTAAAAGAGATAATATATATTTAAATATATATTATCTCTTTATTTGCTTATTTTCATTTTATCTCTTTATATGTTGCTTTTATATATTGTTTTTGCTCATCTATTTCTTTTTTTCTAGTATCATTTACATGCTCCAATAACATTAATCCTATACTTATTACTATAATTCCTAATATAATTAAATTCCGTATTTTTAGCATCTTTTATCCTCTCTCTGTTATTTTATTATACACTTATTATATATTTTCAATGTTATTTTACATATTTTATAACCTTTCAATAACATTACATATTTGTAATGTAAATAATAATGTAACGCTATTTACTTACGACATATCTTTATATATTTTTATCACACTTAAATTTTTCAACAATTTCCTTTGGTACAGCTATATTTTCTAATATTATGCTATTGGGATTAGTAGTTAAAGGAAACTCCTCAATCCATATGTTACCATCTATCTTTTCCATAAGATTTACTGCTCTACTTGGATCCTCATCATACACCTCTTCTACATATTCGTCTTCTGTTAAAATAACAATACGTCTACAAGGTTCTTCACTATCTGCATATATATTAAAAAAACTATTATAATTGTCAAAGGATTTTACTGAAGTAACTACTTTGGCTTTTAATCCTAGCTCTTTTGCTGCTTCTAATACATTAATATAATTTTCATTCATCTTATGTACCTCTTTTCTAAAATTACTTACATATTTAACTATACCATATATATTTTATCTAATGTCCTCCCTTATTATTTTTCACATAAAATCTATTATTAAGCTAACTAATATCAACCATTAATTTATAAATATAAATTAATTCTAAGCTAAATTTAGGAACTACATAAAATAATTGACATGCATATTCTAATATGATAAAATATTTGTTTCGTCAAAATACAACAAGTGTGTTATAATATTATTATAACTATTTTTGGAGGTGCTCTGTTTGTTTAATGTAGGAGATAAAATTGTTTATCCTAGCCAAGGTGTTGGTGTTATTGATGTTGTTGAAGAGAAGGAATTCTTAGGTAAGATGCAGAAATATTATAGAATTCATTTAGTTAATAACAACTTAAAACTTATGCTACCTGCTAATCGTTCAGAAGTTTGTAATTTAAGATTAATAAGCGAATCTAATGTCTTAGATAAGGCTCTTAATAATATTAATAAATTTTCTACTGAATTAGAAGAATTAAATAGCAGCAATTGTAAGGCAAGGTTACATGATAATACTATAAAATTTAAATTAGGTACTTTAAAGGATTATATTGAAATAATATCTAATCTTACTCAAGTTAGTAAAGATCATAATTTAAATACAAGTGAAAAACAAATGTTAACTAACACAAAAAAATTTTTAATTAATGAAATATGTTTAAGTAAAGAAATATCTAATACTGAAGCTACTACCCTATTAGATAATTCACTTTCTTTAATATAAGTTAAGTACATATAATTGAATATATTTTAAAGCAAAGAGAGGTATAATAGAACTTTATTTAAATTTATATCTCTTTTTTCATAAAATAAAAGATGTATGGAAAAATCCAATACATCTTTTATTTTATGATATTATTCAGCAGTTTCATCTACTGCAACCTCTTCTTCAGCTTTACTCATATCTGCTATAAATGAATTTAAATCCATAAATGAACTTTTTGCAAAGTCTAAAAATAAATCTTCATCAATTTCTTTAAATTCTCTACTATTAACAACAACTAAATCTCTCATTAAAAGATTAACATCTATCTTACCAACAACTTTAGCAATATTAGCTCCTGTTAAAACGCTTAATATTCCTTCACATTCATTTCTATTATTTATAATAGCATTATTTGATTTTGGTAATGTTTCTTTATAATCTAATGTAATGCCTTCATAAAACTCGCCATATTCATCATAAACTTCTAACGCAATATTGTTAGTGTCTAAATATCTTTCCATGACACAAGTTAAATTTAAACCATCCCATTGAATTTTTTTATTAAATATCTTTATAGTTGCCATACCTAATTCTACCTTCTTTCAAATATATATCTCTATCTTAAGTGGATTTAAAATAAATCTCTCTAACTTTAAAAGAAGTTAGCTCTACTCACTTAATTTTTTCCTGCTTGTTTATTATACATTAAAAAAGAAGATTTTAAAAATACTTTTCAAAACTTATGCTTTTATTAAATCATCTTCAATATGTATTAATCTTTAAAGCTATTTCTTTAAACTAATTATTTGCCATTATCTTATCTATTATATCTTTTCTTTCTTCACCTAATATATTAGATAACTTTACAGGCATATGTCCATCCTTATATACACTATTTCCATTAGCCTTAACAATTCTAACTATTTTTTCTTCTAGTTTTTCATAAGTGATAAGATCATCTAAATGTTGATCTATTAAGTCCTTTAAACATGTTGCTAATTCTTTTGGATTTTTGTAAACTGCTCTCATAATGTACTCCTTTGTATTAATTATTTTATCATCTATATAATAACATATTATATTATTATTTTATATTATTATTTAAATTGCTATAAAATCTGCAAAGATATTCATATTTTTTATTAATATCTCTATATAAATACTACCACATTTTCTTATATTTATTAAATGAATAAACTATTTAACCTGTAAAAATATTATAGAGAAAATGTGTAGGATTTTACCTACACATTCTTATTTATTAAATATTAAAGTTTATTCTTTCTCTTCTTTAAAAAATATAATCCACTTCCAAATAACCCTCCACCAGTTAATACTAATCCTAATGCTTCTGCCGTAAGACCAGTACTTGGAAGTTTATTTTCTGATGTATTATTTTTATCCTTCTCATCATTTTGTGGTTTGATTTCTTTTTCTAATACTTCTACCCCTAGAGTTTTCTCTTTTTTTCCACCTTTACTATCAGTAACAGAGAATACTACATTATACTTTCCAGGCTTATCTACCACTGAATTCTTATCAAGGGGTAGATTATTTTTCTCTATTAATATTTTATCAGTTATATCACCATCTTCTTTATCTTTTGCACTTAATTTATGAAGAGCTTTATCCCACTTATCGCCTTGATTTAATTTTATATCTTGTCCATATATCTCTGGTATTTCATTTAGGCTTTCTATATCAGGTTTGTTATTTCCATCTTTAAGTTTAACTACAAGTTCTGATGTAGTTCCTTTAGAATCTTTAACATCTACATCAAATGTAACCTTTCCATCTTTAAATTTAACATTTGATATTCTATCATCTTTAGAAACTATATTTCCTCCACTTTTATTTATTTCTATTGATATCTTATTACCTTCAAAGGTTGGATCTGACACAGAAATTGTTAGGTTTTTATTATCATCTTCCTTCATTATTACTGAAGCTTTCTTATTTGATGTTATATCTCCAGAGGTATTTTTTCCATCTACCCAGAAGTTTGCACCTTCAATATTTAGTCCAGTATGCTTAACTCCACTTGCTTTTTCATCATTTCTAAGTATTTTAATCTTAGAATCTTTTGAATACTTTTCTATTTCATCTTTTGACTTGTTTGGAAGCAGCACATAACTATATTCTTCATCTTTAATATTTTTACCATGATCTATATACATAGTTAGATAATTATTTGTTACCCCTTTATCTAAGGATGATGTTCCTGAATTTATATCTAGCCAATTTCCTTCTCTTCTATCTCTTAAAATATTTATATCTTCACCATCTGGGAAATAATATCCTATATCTGACCCTTCAGCATTTCCTTGAAGGTATGCCCACTTTGCATTTTTTATCTCTCCCTTATCACCTAGATTAGATACTTTCTCTTGTCCATCCACTATAAATTTATTTGTTCCGTCTTTTTTAATCTTTCTATTCTCTATTATTGTCTCTGTATCAAATTCATCTGGATTTGTTATTCCAGATCCTAAGCAAACTATCTCATTATCAAACATAAACCAAGCTTTATTTGCAGTTAATGAATCATTTTTATTGCTTATTTTCATACCTGCTACTCCATACTTACCTAACTTACTTCCACCTGACCAGCTTTCATTAGTAAGTTCATAATATACCTTATCTTGCTCTGTTGCACCTGGGTCAACCCCTGGAATTATTTCTTTATCTGCTCTCTTTTTACTATCAACTGTGGTTCCAGGCATTCTATATAGATCAACAGTTGGCCAAAAATCCTCTGAAAATTGTGTTAAATCATTATTATAAAGATATGTCATTCCATCTCCTTGGAACCAAGGTCTTAAATTTTCTTTATTCATAAATTCATATTTACTAATTCTATTTGAACTTCTTGAAATTGCTAAAGAATAATCACTTCTCTCATGAACAGTCTTGTCCATCATATTTAATGCATAATGATTTTCACCTTGTTTTGATGCTACAATATTATCATCTTTCATAATCTTATAAAATGTATTTATAGCATTTATAGATTTGAATCTACTTCCAGGGTCTATTACACTAGAAGACTCTTGTGCCCATTCTTTCACTAAACTCTGGATTCTTTGTGATGTTTCTTTATCTGAAATCATTGAAAGTTTAAGCATTCCCTCCATAATTCCTGCTGCTTGAATATATCCGTTATCTTTAGGTCTTGATATGGATCTTCCTCTTACCATATCCATAACATATCCTTTATAGATAATTGGATCAAAACTTTCAAATATCCATTTATATATGTTATTTTTGTTATCAGATTTAATACTCCATGGTGTATTTTCCAATAAGAACATTAAATTTGATACTTTATTTATTAAAACGTTACCATAAGAGCCAGTATAAGCCACTATGCCATGCTGCACATAGGAACCATCTGGATAAAATCCATCATCACTAGTTACATAATTAAATACACTTACTATATCCTCTGATGCCTCTTTTATTTTACTTGAATCCTTTTGATTAACTCCTTGTAATAATTTATTTAGACATACATCTGCTAAATTTGCTCCTGTATGATGCTTACTCCCTGGTTCTATACTTGGTAAGAACTTTTGTATTGCACTCATATATTTATCAACTTGTTCTTTTGATAAATCATCATACATTAATACAACTACATCATTTAGTCTAGCAGGTATACCAATCATCCAGTCCCACCAATTTCCATATTCTTCTATCTTGTCGTTGTATGCGTTTTCATTAATCCACTCTAAGGCATATATTATTTTACCTCTAAGTTCTTCATTTTGATAGTAAGTATCATTTGGTAAGCTATAAGCCTTAGCCATAGATACTACGTTATTAAACATGGATGTTATTCTTGCTGGATTCTCCTTATAATCTTTATACTCTTCCCATAACCAGTCTTTTAACTTGTCTTCATTCATAGTTTGTAGAAATTTTTTTGTTTGATTTACATATCCGGTTATCTTTTTAGATATAACTGGATTATCTAAATCAATATCTTTACCTCCAGTTAAATCATCTTTCCACATAAGTCGTATCTTCTCAATAACCTGTTCCTCATCATTAACTTTACCTGCCGTTAATTCTGCTTTTTTAGGATTTAAAGTAGCTGCATTTACAGTATTACTAATTAAACTTGTTACAGAGATAGTAGAAATTAAAGCTGTAAGTATTAAAATCTTTATACTTTCTTTACTTTTTCTCATAAAAAATAATCTCCCCTTTATTTTATAATCTACCAAAGCTATCCAGCCTCTATTGTAAATATAATATACAGTAAACCGATTTGCAATATATATTTTTTAATTTTTTAATATATATTTAATTGTTTTTTTAAATTATATTAATTTTTTACTATAATTTATTTTTGAATATATAATTAACATATATTTACCTTGTGTTAATTTATATAAATATTTCATTGGTATAAAATAATAATTGAGGTGATTATTATGAAAAATACAATTAAAATTGTTAGTGCCATAATTGATAATAAAGATCATAAGAAACTATATAACAATAAATACGTAAAATAAAAAACAGGTATTATAATATATACCTGTTTTTTATTTTACTGTACCTCTTTCTATTAGGTAAGGATCTAATTCTATTATCTTTTCCTCAATATCCTTTTTATCTATAAGTCTAAGAAGAAGTTTTATCCCTTCCTCTCCCATATTATATATAGGCTGTGCTACTGTTGTAAGCTCTGGCTCAATAAAATTACAGATATCAATATTATCAAATCCTAATATACTTATATCTTCTGGTATTTTATATCCGTTTCTAAGTAAGTATTTTATACCTCCAATAGCCATTACATCACTACTGTAGAATATTGCATCTATCTCCAGATCTTTTTCTATAAGACGCTTTGTTGCCTTAAATCCACCTTCTAATGAAAAATCATCCTCTATATTAAAATCTTTGTTATATATACCAAGTTCAATAACTTTTTCTATATAGGTCTTTAATCTAATATTAGCAGTACTATATTCTTTATTACCTCCAATAAAAGCTATATTTCTTTTCCCTTTATTATGTAGATAATCTAATCCCAGTCTTATACCTTTTTCATTATTACAAAAAACTCCATTAAATTTTTCAAAATCTTCTACAACTCTATCCACTATTACAAAGGGTATACCTTGATTTTCTAATATATCAAATGATTCACTCTTATCATCACTTGGAGCTATTATAAGTCCATCTATAGCTTTACTCATAAGTAGCTTAATATGTTCATTTTCTCTCCTCTTACTATTTAGTGTATTACATAATATTATGCTATATCCATTCTCTTCTGCTATTTTTTCAATGCCTTTAGCCATTTCACTGAAGAAGGGATTTTGTATATCTGGTACTATAACACCAATACTATAGGATCTTTTAGTTATTAAACTCTTAGCTAAATAATTTGGTACATAATTTAACTCTTTTGCAGCCTTAAATATTTTTTCTTTTGTCTCTTTTGATATATTGTTCTCTTTATTATTAAGTACCATTGATACTGTAGTCTTAGAAACATTAACAGCTTTTGCTATGTCTAATAAAGTCGTTTTTCTCATCTTTTTCCCCCATAAATTTATTATTTAAAATTATACCATATTTCTTTCCTTTAAATTTGTACATTGAGTAAATTAAAAGAGCCTAAAACTCTATTAATTTTTAGGCTCTTTATTTTCTTTAATTTGAATAAATCTTTAAATCTGCTGCAATATTATTGTCTACCTTTTCACCATTATAGATCTTAGCTGCAAGCTCTACTCCTAATTTACCAATTTCATCTGGTTGCTGTGCTATAGTTGCTTTCATTTCTCCCTTTTCTATAGCCTCTTTAGCATCTTCATTTCCATCGAATCCGATTACTATAGTGTTAAGTCCTGCTGCCTTTATTGCCTTTGCAGCTCCAAGAGCCATTTCATCATTATGTGCAAATACTACTTGAATATTTGGATCTCTTTGTATGATGTTTTCCATAACTTGAAGTCCCTTTTGTCTATCAAAATCTGCCGCTTGAATTGATATAAATTTAGCTTTGCTTTCTTTATCTAATATATTATGGAATCCTTGTCCTCTATCTCTTGTAGCTGATGCTCCTGGTATTCCTTGAATTTCTACTATATTTATATTATCTTTATCCTTAAATTGGTCTAATACAAACTTAGCTGCCATCTCTCCACCAGCAATATTATCTGATGCTATATGACTTGTAACAACTCCTCCATTCGCTTGTCTATCTAATGTTATTACTGGAACATTAGCTTTATTTGCTACCTCTATAGTTTTAACTACTGCATCACTATCTGTTGGATTTATAAGTAATGCTGTCACTCCAAGTTGTATTAAATCCTCTACATTTGCTCTCTCTTTTGCAGGATCATTTGTTGAGTCAAGTACAATTAATTCAAAACCTAATTTTTTAGCCTCAGCTTCTGCTCCTTCTTTCATTGAAACGAAAAATGGATTATTTAAAGTTGAAAGAACCATTCCAATTTTTTTAGGATTATCTTTTTTCATACATCCAGTTAATGAGCCTAGAGCTAATACTCCAATTAAAGCAAGAGCAATTACTCTCTTTTTTATTCTCATATTCTTTCCCTCCGTAATATCCTATTTCTTTCTGCTCTTTTTATCTAATAGGACTGCTATTAATATAACTAAACCTTTTACTATTGATTGATAGAAAGGTGATACATTCATTAAGTTTAATCCATTATTTAAAACTCCAATTATTAAAGCACCTATTATAGTTCCTGATATTTTACCTTCTCCACCTGCTAATGAAGTTCCTCCAATTACTACTGCTGCTATTGCATCTAGCTCAAAACCTACCCCTGCATTAGGTGAAGCTGATCCTATTCTACTAGTTATAATTACACCAGCTATTGCTGATACAAAACCTGATACTACATAAGTTAATACCTTTATTTTATCTGTGTTTATTCCTGATAATTTAGCTGATTCCTCATTGCCACCTAAAGCGTATAAATATCTTCCGAATCTAGTTTGTGATAATATATAAATTGAAATTGCTGCTATTACTATAGTTATAATTACTGGAACTGGTATGAAACCAAGCTTCGCATTACCTATCTTTAAGAAACTTTCAGGTAATTTAGATATTGGAGTACCATTTGTAAATACTAAAGTTGCACCTCTAAATATTGTCATAGTTGCAAGTGTTACTATGAATGCTTGTAATTTACCTTTAGCTATTAGTATACCGTTTACAAGACCTATAGCGATACCTACAACAGCTGCAACTATTATTGCTAAGAATATATTATTTGTTGATTTAATAATTGAAGCTCCAAGTGCTCCACTAATTGCAAGAGTTGATCCAACTGATAAATCAATTCCACCTGTTAAGATAACAAAAGTCATACCTACTGCTATAATTGCATTAACTGAAACTTGTGTAAATACATTAGTTATATTTGCTACAGTTAAAAAGCTTGGAGTTACAAAAGTTATTATTATACATAATAGTACTAGTCCAATTAAGGATTTATATTTATCTAAGTATTCTTTGTAGTTTTCTTTCATAGTTTAAAACTCCTCTCATTTGTAAAAATTAATATTTAATAATTAATTTATTCCAACCGCTAATTTCATTATTTTTTCTTGTGTAGCTTCTTCTCTTGAAACTTCACCAGTTATCTTTCCTTCACTCATAACCATTATTCTATCACTTATTCCAAGTACTTCTGGCATATCAGAAGAAATTATAATTATGGCTTTTCCACTTTCTTTAAGTTCATTTAATAATTCATATATTTCTTTTTTTGCACCAACATCAATACCTTTAGTTGGTTCATCTATTATTAAAACTTCTGGATGTAACATAAGCCATTTTGCTAAAATAACTTTTTGTTGATTACCTCCACTTAAATTTTTCATAAGTTGCTGTGGATTTGGTGTCTTTATTCTTATTTTCTTTATGTATTCATTTACATCAGACATCTCACTTTTTTTATTTAATGCACCAAATTTATTCTCATAACTTGTAAGATTTGAAATTGTCATATTATCAGCAACAGATAAGCTAAGTACACAACCTTCTTTTTTTCTATCTTCTGAAAGATAACATATACCATTTTTAATAGCTTCTTGTACACTTCCGCCTGATAGTTCTGTGCCATTTATCTTAACTGTTCCAGAAGTCTTCTTATAAGCTCCAAATATAGTTTTTGCAAGCTCAGTTCTTCCAGATCCCATAAGTCCTGCAATTCCTAGAATTTCTCCTTCTTTAACTTCAAAGTTTGCATTATTTACTCCAGCTTTAGAACATAAATTTTTAACTTCTAATATGGCTTTTCCCTTTTTAGTTTCTCTGTATGGAAATTGATCTTCTATCTTTCTTCCAACCATCATAGTTATAAGCTTATCATTATCAATATCTTTAACTAATGCATTTCCTGCATACTTTCCATCTCTTAAAACTTCCACTCTATCACATATTGCAAAAATCTCTTCCATTCTGTGTGATATATATATGATAGCTATACCTTTTTTCTTTAAGCTATCTATTACTTTAAATAATTGCTTTGTTTCAACATCAGTAAGTGCTGTTGTTGGTTCATCCATTATTATAACTGCTGCATTTTTTGTAAGAGCCTTTGCAATTTCAATCATTTGCTTTTCTCCTACATTTAAATTAGATGCAAGCTCATTTGGATCTACATTACAACCAATTTGTTCTAAGAACATTTTGCTTCTCTCTGCAAGAAGTTTTTTATTTATTTTTCTAGTTCCCTTATTAACTTTTTCATTACCTAAAAATATATTTTCGCAAACAGTTAAATTATTAATTACACTAAGCTCTTGGTGTATTATTGTAACTCCAAGTTCTTCCGCTGCCTTTATTCCTTTAATATTTACTTCTTCTCCTTGGATAAATATCTTACCTTCATCCTTTTGATATACACCACTTAATATTTTCATAAGAGTTGATTTCCCTGCACCATTTTCTCCCATTAGTGCAGTAACTTCTCCTCCATATGCTGTTATATCTACATTGTCTAATGCTTTAACTCCAGGGAATGATTTACTCACTCCCTCCATCCTTAGCATTGGTTTTTTTGAATCCATATAAATTCCTCCTTATTAAAAGACAACTCCTGACTTTAAAATTATATTTGCATAAGGTGTTTGTTCTCCTGTTCTTATAACTGCTCTACAATTTTTAAGTTCTTCTTTTAAACCTTCATGGCTTATAAATGTTATTTTAACATCTCCAATTTCCTTCTTTATTTCTAAGAAAAGCTCTGGACTTACTTCTTCAGTTTCCGTTGCTATGATTACTTCTTCTATTTGCAATTCTAGAAGAACTGATTTTAATGTATCCATAAATGTTGGTAGGTTCTTAATTAATGCTAAATCTATTCTTTTTACATTCATAGGTATAGGCAATCCACAATCTCCTATTGCTAATGAATCAGTATGTCCCATTTGTGATATAACTGTTCCTATCTCACTATTTAATAATTTTGTCTTTCTCATAAGTTTTACTCCTCTCCATAAATCTCAATAACTTCTACAAGTCTTGCTATTGAAGGTTGTGCACCTTCTCTTTGTACTGTTATTGAAGAAACTTTATTTCCAAACTTAACTGCTTTTAATAAATTCTCAAAATTCAAATTTTCTATATTAAGCTTTGAACTTAATCCACCAATAAAACTATCTCCTGCTGCTGTAGTATCTACTGCATTAACTTTAAATGCTGGTACTACTTGTCCATTTTCTTTGTTTATAACAGCAGCTCCCTTTGATCCTAAAGTTATAATTACAAACTTTACACCCTTATCTAATAGTTCCTTTGATGCTATTTTTGCAGTTTCTAAATCATTTACCTCTACTCCTGTTAAAAGTTCAGCTTCTGTTTCATTTGGAATTATTATATCTGTATATTTTAATAATTCATCATCTATCTTTTTAGCTGGTGCTGGATTTAAAATAGTTATTTTATTATTTTCTTTTGCTATTTTAAATGCTTCTAATGTAATTTCTTCTGGTGTTTCAAATTGAGATATCAAAATATCACTATTTTTTATTACTTCCTTTGATTTATCTATTTCACTTTTATTTAAAGTCATATTTGATCCTGATATAACAGTTATTGAATTATTGCCTCTATTGTTTACCGTTATCATAGCCATTCCTGTTGGCTCATTCTTATCCTCAAATACTAAACTTGTATCTATTCCTTCTTCATCTAATAAAGTCTTTAAGATTTGTCCATTATCATCTCTACCAATCTTTCCAATCATAGAAACTATATTTCCACATCTTTTTGCTGCAACTGCTTGGTTAGCGCCTTTTCCACCTGCAATCTTTTCGAAAGATTTTGAAAGGATTGTCTCACCTTCCTTTGGCATCTCATTAACTTTTATAACTAAATCCATATTTATACTTCCAAGTACGCAAACTTTATTCATTTAACTCACCTTCCTACTAAATCGTTTCACTAAATCGATTAACTATATAATAATACATTTGTAAACGTTTTTCAACATATTTTTTAAAAATTTTTTTAATTATTTTTATAAGACTTTACTAATCATAATTATTTTTTATTTTTATATATAAAAAATGCCGTATACATAAGTATACGACTCATTTCTTTAAATCTTATTTTCTATTTACTGGTAATAATCTTTTTATTACTAATATAGCCCAATCATCTTCAGTATTTTCTTTCCATTCAAAATCTACAAGAAGCTTTTTAAGCCAGGCATTTAATCCATTGCTTTCTTTGGATGCATTTGGATATTGTCTTCCATAAACTTCTTTAATATCTTCAAGAAGTTTCTTTTGTCCTTCTTCTTTAATTTCTTTATTAATTTCTTCTAATATTATATTACGGCACTTATCAAAGGCTTTTGCATCATTTGCATAAAGCATATCTGCCATAAATTGTCTCTCTCTATTTAACTCTTCTCTAACTTCTTTAATTTCATCTTCATTTGATAAGTATTTTAAAGCCACTTTAAGTGCTTCTATCTCTTTATCAAGCTTTTTAATTTTTCTTTCTAATTGAAAATTTTCCATGTAATATTCTCACTTTTCTTCTTTTATTTTATTTAGTTATATTTTTCTTATAACAATTATTTTATTATATCATTAATTCTTATTTTCTCAAATAATCACATAATTAATTCTTATTAAATATCTTATCTATATAATTTAATTTAGGAGAATTTTATGTGCGCATTTAGAATTGTTTCATTTGATGGTGGTGGCATTCGTGGAGCATTATCAGCTAGAATCTTTAAAAGACTTTGTGATAAATATCCAGCGATATTAAATAAAGCTGACCTTTATGCTGGTGTTTCTACAGGATCCTTAATAGCTTTATTATTAGCTTCAGGTAAAGATGGCGATGATGTTGATAATCTATATAGTTATGATAATATAAAAAACATATTTACTCCAAATCATCTAAATATCTTTAGACCAAAATACAGTAATAAAAGATTAAAAAATACAATAAATTCAGTCTTTGATGAAAATTATAAATTAAAAGATTTAAATAAGTACGTCTTTATTCCATCTTTTAATTTACTTGGCCTAGATTCTAAAGGCTGGGAACCTGTATTTTTTAATAATATATCAAAAGATAGTAGCCTATCAAACTATTCTGTTATAGATGTAGCTTTATCTAGTTCTGCTGCTCCAACATATTTTCCATCTCATAATGGTTTTATAGATGGTGCTGTTGTCACTAATATGCCAACTGCAACTGCTTTAATACAAATTTTAAAATTATATAAGTCTAAATTAGATTTTTCTGATTTTAGAATTCTATCTATAGGTACAGGAATAACTCCCTGTAGTATAAAAAGAAATACTTCAAAATGGGGAATTGCACAGTGGGCTTATAATCCATTTTTAAAAGCAAAAAAGCCTTTGGTATCAATTTTACTTAATGACACTATTCCTTTGGAGGATATGTATTGCACTGAACTTCTTAAAAATAATTTTTTTAGAATAAATCCAATTTTAGATAATGAAATTGAAATGGATGATTATAAGAAAGTAAATGAACTAAAAAAGTTAGCTAGTCGTCTTGATTTAACAGAAGCCTATAAATATATTGAAAATTACTTCTTAAAGTGAAATATAAGGACATCCTAATTTAGGATGTCCTTATATTTATATTCCTATAATCTCTTCTAATTTTTTTATATCTATATTCTCTTTAAGCAAGTCTGCTAATTTATCATATTCTTTCAATTTATGTTCCCTGTAAGATGAATTCTTTTCAATACCTTCTATTGATATATTATTTCTTTTAGCTATATACTCTATAAGTCTTAAATTAAACTCATCTGAATCAAATATTCCATGAAGATATGTTCCTATAACCGTACCTTCTTTATTTATAGATCCAATTATTCTACTATCTTTATCACAAATAAATGGTACTACATCTTCATTATATTCATTTACTCCATTATGAATTTCATAACCTTCTAATGTTATATTTGAAATATATTCATTTAGAGGATTTTTATCGTTAATAAATGCTTTAGTTTGAATTGTTGTTTTCTCTTTGTTAAACTTAGTTTTAAAATCTAATAAATTAAGGCCTATTTCTTCTAAAGTATCCCCTTCAATTTTATGATCATCTATTATCTTTTCTCCAAGCATTTGATAACCACCACAAACTCCAAAAATCAAAGTTCCTTTAGCATGAAGATCTTTAATTCTATCGTATAAGCCTATATTTTTTATGATTTTCAAGTCATCTATTGTATTCTTACTTCCTGGTATTATTATCATATGAGGATCATTTAGTTCATCTACACTTTTAGCATACCTTACACTTAAATCATTCATTCTTTCTAAGTTATTAAAATCAGTGAAGTTTGACATATGAGGAAGCTTTATTACAGCAATATCTATTTTACCTTTTTTATTACTCTTATTTAATATTTTATCGCTTACTCCATCCTCATCTTCAATATCTAAAGTGCAATGAGGCATAACTCCAAGTACAGGAACGTCTATTATATCCTCTAACTGTTTCATAGCATCTTTAAATAAATCTACTCTGCCTCTAAATTTATTTATTATTACACCCTTAACTCTTTTTCTATCTTCTTCTTCAAGAAGCATAAGTGTTCCAACAACTGATGCAAATACTCCACCTCTGTCTATATCTGCAACTAATATAGCAGGTACATCTGCCATTTTAGCCATAGCCATATTAGCTATGTCAGTATCTTTTAAATTAATTTCAGCACAACTTCCTGAACCTTCAAGTACTAATAAATCATAATTATCTTTTATAGAATTATATGTATTAGAAACCTCTTTTTTTAGTTCATTGTTTATTTCTTTATACTTGTATGCATCCATTGTAAATTTCACTTTTCCATTAACTATAACTTGAGTTTTTCCTCCGTTTGGTTTTAATAAAAGAGGATTCATAAAAGCTTCTGGTTCTATGTTGCAGGCCTCTGCCTGAACAACTTGCGCCCTTCCCATTTCAAGTCCATCTTTTGTAACAAAAGAGTTTAATGATATATTCATAGCTTTAAATGGTGCAACTTTTAAATTTTTATTTGTAAAATATCTACAAATAGCTGTAGCCAACGTACTTTTACCAACTGATGATGCTGTACCAAGCAACATTATTCCTTTAGATTCCATCCTATCCATCCCTTTTAAACAGTTTTATTTTCTTATAAAAGAAGTAATTCTATTAATTGCATTGTTTCTTTTAACTTTATATTCCTATAATCAGAACTTAAAAGAATATATTCACCTTCTCCTCTCTCATGCATACCATTCATTGAATTAGTTATATGATCTCCCGTTATAAGCATAGAATATTTACTATAATTATCTTCTATATGTTTTAACAATGGATTAATCATCTCAGTAAATATCTTTTCAATAAATATTGCTTTTCCTTCTGTGTCTTTCCTGTGAGATAATTCATCGCATCCATTTATATGTATTAATAAAAAATCAAACTTATCTATAGCTTCTTTCCCTTTATTTCTCTTTTCTATTAATGAGGTATCATAGTCCCCAGTAGCATTACTTAAGTTAATCTCTTTTAATCCTATAGATAGACCCATTCCTTTTAATAGATCAATTCCAGCAATAACAGCTCCATCTAATTCAAATTTTTCTTTCATTGAAGTTAAAGAGGTTTTCTTTGATAATCCCCAAGGATATAACATTATACCTTCATATCCTATATTCTTAAAATAATTATAGGAATACCTCATAAATTCTAGTATACTTAATAACCCATCATTATCTTCCTTGATATTGCTTTTTGGCATTATTTCACCTATCATTTTACCAGTATTATCATGGGGCTTTGAAAACATAATATCTTTTAAACTATCATAATTTTTATTTATAAAAAGTAAATTCCTATATGCATCACAATGAATCATTTTAAAATCTTTGCTTAGACTTTTATTCTTCTCAAGATTTTCTATAAACTTATGTGTAATAGCTCTAGATTCCTCTTTTGATAAACCACTAGTAAAATCTTTTAATCTATCATCCTCAATCTTGACTAGATTACATCTTAACACTGATTCATCCATTTTAAGTTTATAGCCTTTGGACAATGCTTCAAAATAAGCTCTTTCATATATCTTATTCTCTTTAGGAGAGTACCCCAAAATATTAAAAATACAATTTAAACTATCTACATCATATCCTTTAATTGAGCTATCTATCATACCTCTATAGAAAAATTTAGTTATAGATTCTAAACTCTTAAATTTAGAATCTATAACTTCTTTTATCTTTTTTGTATTTTCAAAATACCCATCTAAAATTACTAATATCTTTTTATCTCTCATCATTAAAAACCTTATTTAAAGTATTAATAATTTTATTATTCTCTTCTCTTGTTCTAACAGCTATCCTATAGAATTTATCATCTAAACCTATGTAATTATTACAACTTCTTATTAATATTCCGTACTTTAATAATTCCATTTTTAAATCCATATCTTCTTCTATCTTAAAAAATATAAAGTTAACTGATGGTGAAAATACTTTTAAGCTCTTCATATCTTTTAATTTATTATATAAATATTCTCTTTCAGTATTTACATAATCAATACTTTCTTTGTTATATGTAATCTCCTTAAGTCCACATACTGCTGCAATAGATGCTAATGTATTAACATTCCAAGACATAGTTACTCTATCTATTTTTCTAAGTAAATCTTCATTATTTGTAACTCCAAACCCTATCCTAAGACCTGGAATCGCATAAAATTTAGTTAAAGATTTTACAATTATTAAATTTGAATATTTATATATTAATTTCATAACAGAATACTTGTCTTTATTATCAACAAAATCTAAAAATGATTCATCAACTGCAACAAAAATATTTAACTTCTCTGCTCTTTTTATAAGTTTTTCTAAATAAATTCCATCAGTTATAACACCAGTAGGATTATTAGGGTTGCATATAAATAAAAGATCTATGCTTTCATCTAATTTTTCTATAAGCTCGTCTGTTAGTTTAAAATCATCCTCTTCTTTTAAAAGAAAATATTCTATATCTCCATAAACACTTTTAACCCCTTCTTCATATTCTGAAAAGCTTGGGGCTAACAATAATGTCTTTTTAGGATTTAGGGCACGTGCTAAATTAAATATGCACTCTGCCGCCCCATTACCTAAAAATATATTTTCTTTTTTTATTTCTTCAAATTTACTTATTTCTTCTTTTAATTCATAATAAGTTATATCTGGATAATTTACTACATCACTTAAATTATCTATTATAGAATTTTTTATGTTTAAATTAAGTCCTAATGGATTTATATTAGCTGAAAAATCAGTAATACTTTCTCTGTCTATATTATAAACTCTACATATTTCATCAATGTTTCCACCATGAACAGACTTTATCATTAAATCACCTCAATAATTATACTTATACTACAAGCTAGTATAACACCTAAAAATGAACTTAAGTATAGAATTTTATTTACCATATCAACACTATCTATGGTTATCTTCTTTATTCCATCTCCTATTTCAGGCTTTTTTACTAACTTTCCAAAGTAGTAATTTGCACCTCCAAGCCTTATATCTAAAGCACCAGCTACTGCTGATTCTGGATGGGCACTATTTGGGCTTGTATGATTACTTTTATCCCTATTATAAACCTTAAAGGCATTTTTATAATCTAATCTTAGTAAAAATGCTGATATTATTATTATATATGCAGAAAGCCTTGCAGGTATATAATTAAATACATCATCTAATTTAGCAGGAAAATAACCAAAGTCCATATATTTATCATTTTTATAACCAAACATAGAATCCATAGTATTTACTGCTTTATATGCAAATATAAGTGGCGCACCACCAATACCTGCAAAGAATAATGGTGCTATTATTCCATCAGACATGTTTTCAGCAACTGTTTCTATGACCGCTCTAGTTATTCCCTCTTCATCTAATTTATCAGTATCTCTTCCAACTATATATGATAACTGTTGTCTAGCTTTATCTATATTATCTTCTTTTAAATATCTTATTACCTTCAGCCCCTCAACCTTTAAAGCCTTTGTTGATAAGCAAAAGTATATTGCTATAGCTTCATATGCAATAGCTACATATGGACTTATTCTCCCTAATAATTTTATAATTATAAAATTAATGAAAAATATTATTAATACAACTGTAATCCAAGTTATTGCTCCTGCAAGCTTTAGATGCTTTTTAAATAACTTTCTAAATACATTTTCACTAAATTTAGCTACCTTTCCAACTCCCCTAATTGGATGATATGGATTTTGAGGATCTCCTATTATTAAATCTAATATATATCCTATTATTATTTCAATCATGTTAAAGCTCCTAATTTATTATATAATCTTAAAAATTATATTTTTTTATTAAATGCTCCACTAATTCAGTTTCATTATAAAAAGTATCTCCATAATTCATTTTAGGTTTATCTATAACAATGAGCTTTATATCTCTATCTATAGCAGATTGTAATTTTTCAAGTGTTCCACCAACTGTTCCACTATCTTTAGTTATTATCGCCTTCGCATTATATTGGTCTATAAATCCTTTATTTAGTTCATAACCTACAGGGCCTTTAATAGCTATAACGTCTTGAACGTCAACTCCTAAATCTAACACTTCTTGAAGTATCTTAGATGATGGCAGAATTCTATGTATAATTCTATTTCTACAGTTAAGTTTAAGTATATTTCCGATATTTCTACTTCCCGTAGTATTTAATATATTTCCATCAATTTCTTCTAAAACTTCTTTTAACTCATTATATCCTTGAATTTTTATTATATTTTTATAATCTGAACTACTTAATACTCCTTCTCTTTCATAACGAATATAAGCAATTTTTGAATCTTTTGCGCTTTGCATTGCATTTTTACTTACTTCTGTTGCATATGGATGTGATGCATCTACTAAAACCGTTATATTAAAGTTTTTTATTAAATCTATTAATCCATCTTTATCTAATGGTTTTGTATTTAAATGTGCTACTTTATATTCTTTAAGTAACTCACCACCATATTCTGTGGCTGTAGACACAACTATTTTATCAGTATGTCTATTCATCATTTTTAAAATTTTCTTACCTTCAGAAGTACCTAATATAAAACCTATCATTTATTTGTCCTCTATTTTATAACCTCTAGGTGTTATAAATGTATCATCTTTAATATAACTTTGTGAATTACCAACTATAACTATACTCATCATGTCCACAATTTCAGTATCAAACTTTTCAAGAGTTGTTATAGTATATTCCATACCATCTCTAAGAGCATTTTTTACAACAGCAATTGGAGTATTTCCATTTCTATAAGATGCAATTATATCTAAACATTCTCTTAAATACTCAGGTCTACCTTTACTTTTAGGATTATATAAAGATATTATAAAATCTCCTTCTGCTGCAAGCTTAACTCTCTTCTTTATAGCTTCATAAGGAGTCATTAAATCACTTAAACTTATATTACAATTATCATGCATAAGTGGCGCACCAACTACTGAACCTGCTGCGCTTGATGCAGTAAGTCCTGGAACTATAACTACTTCTTCATCATTTTTAAGCTCTAATATAAGACCTGCCATACCATATATTCCGGCATCTCCAGTACTTATTAAACAAACATCTTTTTCTTTTGAAAGTTCTAATGCTCTTTTACATCTTTCAACTTCGCCTCTCATACCAGTTTGATATACTTCCTTATCACCTATTAAGTCACGTACCATTTCTATATATTTTGTATATCCAACAACTATATCACAATTTAATATTGTATCTCTTGCTTTCATTGTCATATGATCTAGCCCGCCTGGACCAATTCCTACTACATATAATTTTCCCATTAATTTAATCTCCTTTAAATGTATTTTTCTCCTATTGAAAGAGTCATTCCTTCATATTTAATCTTCTTAACCCTTACTTCTCCATCCATTAAATGAATTACAGGTTCACATACGCATCTTACTCCAACAGTTTTAAATACAAAATCACTGCCTTCATAATCTGCTTCTATGCTGTTTATTTCATCTTTATTAAAAGTTACAAATTCACATCCTAAATAATTAGCTAAGGATATTATGGCTTTTTCCTTCTTTTTTATATCTATTGATCCAATCTTAATTACTGATCTTTCATCATAATTATTTTCTTTTAATGTCTTAAGTACAAATTTTCTAAGTTTTTTTTCATCTGTATCTTTTCTACAACCTATTCCTAATACTATATCTTTTCTGATAAGCTTTAATAATTTATCTTTCTTAGGAATATCTAATTTATTTGTAACCAAAATCATATCGTCTTGTATTTCTTCTGTTTTTATATATCCTTTTGGTGCGTATATTATATCTTTTTCATCTTTAAAATATACCTCTTTATTATTTACAATAAGTGATGCAACTTCCTTGCATACTTTCAAATCATCTATAATTAAATTATTTTTCTTTGCGATCATATCTGGAGCTTCTATATTCATTCCATCTGTTGCTGTTGTTATAACTGGAGTATTATTTAATATATTAGATATTTTAAGAGTTAATTCATTAGCACCACCTAAATGTCCACTTACAAGACTTATTGTAAAGTTATTATTTACATCAACAACAACTATAGCTGGATCTTTTGTTTTACTTTTAAGATATGGAGCTATGAATCTTACAGCTATCCCAGTAGAGCTTATAAATACAACTCCATCTAATCCTTCCATAAACTCTTTTGTTACATTTTTTAAATCTAAATTTTCTCTAGATTTGAGAAAGATTCTACAATCAATATTTTCTTTTATTTTTTCTGCAATTATATTACCCTTCTCTGTAACGCTTATTACCCCTATCATATTTTAAACCTGTGAATCTCTAAACATGTGAGCAAATGACTTATCATAAAGTTTGCTCTTTTCATATTCGCAATCTATAAAGTCCCCAACTAAAATTTGAGCACATTTTGTAATTCCAGCTTCTTTAACTTTTTCACTTATGTCATCTAATGTACCAAGAAGTACTCTTTGATCTTGCCATGTTGCTCTTTCAACTACTGCTATATTAACGTTTCTTCCATATCCACGTCTAAGTTTCTCTACAACCTTATCAATCATTGATATTGATAAGAATATTGCCATTGATGCTCCAATTCCAGCAAGTTTTTCTAAGTCTTCAGTTTCAGGAACCTTAGTTCTACCTTCCACTCTAGTTAAAATTACTGTTTGAGTTATGCTTGGAAGAGTAAATTCTTTCTTTATAGCTGAAGCTGCAGCTGTAAATGAACTTACTCCTGGAATTACTTCATATTGTATATCATATTTATCAAGCTCATCCATTTGCTCTTTAATTGCGCCATATATAGCTGGATCACCTGTATGTAATCTTACAATAATCTTATCCTTATTATCAGCCATAACTTTTATAACTTCATCTAAAGTCATCTTTGCTGAATTATATATTTCTGCTCCTTCTTTGCAAAATGTCATATGTTCACTTGAAACTAGTGAGCCTGCATATATAACTATATCAGCCTTTTTTAGAGTTTCTCTTCCCTTAACTGTAATTAAATCAACATCTCCTGGACCTGCTCCTATAAAATAAACCATTACTTTTTCCTCCTATTATCTACTTGCTATAATTAAAGACATATATTCTCTTGAATTTATTATATCTTCTCTATTTTCTAGTATTTTTTCTCCGTCTCTTCCTACTTTTTGTACACAAACATAATCAAAGCCTTTTTCTTCAAGACACTTTACAACTTCTTCTTCTCTCTTATAAACTTTCATAATTACAACGTACTTTTCATCTTTAATATCAGAAACTCTAGCTGCTGGAAGAACTAAAAGAGGTTCATTTCCTATAACAAGAGTTCTATTTACTAAACTAGCTGCTGCACAAAAAGAAGTTATTCCTGGTATTGTTAAAACCTCTATTCCATTCTCTTTCATATGCTTTAGCATATGAATGTATGTACTATAAACATAAGGATCTCCAATAGTTAAAAATCCTACTGTCTTACCCTTTTCTATTTCACTTTTTATATATTCATAAGCTTCTTTTGCTTTTTCTACTCTATCTTTTTTTCCCATTGGGAAATGTTTAAGTACAACCTCTGTATTATCTTTTATATAATCCTTTGCAGCTTCATAGGCTACGCTTTCTGATCCTTCTACTGCAACTGGTGCTACAATAATATCACATTCTTCAATAGCTCTAACAGCTTTAATAGTTAAAAGTTCCGCATCTCCAGGTCCTACACCTATTCCATATAATTTAGCCATCTATTTCTTCCTTTCTGCACTCTACTATAAATATTGGATTATTTGCTATAAGCATTAAGCTCTTTCCCCTTGTTTTGCTTACTTGAAGCATTGTTACATTGACTTTGTAACCAATCTTTTCTACTATGGCAATAGCTTCATAAACATTCTTTAAAGTTATAAAATTCATAACAAGCTTACCTGAATTTTTAAGTAACTTATCAGAATAAATTAGAATTTCTTCTAATCCTCCACCACTACCTCCAACAAATATAGAATCAAAGATCTTTTTTTCTTCTACAAATTGTTTTAAATATTCAGTAGCTTCTCCTGTATAAAGATTTATATTTTTACAATTAAATTTATCTATATTCTTCCTTGTAACTTCTATTGCATCTTCATCTTTTTCTATTGAATATACAGTTCCATTATTTGCGATCTTAGAACATTGTATTGTAATTGATCCTGTACCACTACCTATATCTAAAACTTTTGAATCTTCTTCTAATTCTAATTTACAGACTGAGCTTACTCTTATATCCTCTTTAGTCATGGGACAATTTCCTCTTATAAACTCTTCATCCTTTATAAATTTCATCTCTTTTCCTCATTCCATTATACTTTTTCAATTATAACTACTGATAAAAGTTCATACTTTTCATCTTTTAACTTCTCAGGAATACCTATACTTATTTTTTCATCATCATAGGATAAATTTTCACCTATAATAACTTTTGATACTATATTATTTTCATATAATATCTCACAAAGTTTACTTGGATTGTTGATTCTATCAGTAAGCCATATTGAGCAATCATTTTCTTTAACTTTAATTAAAAATTCTTCTTCTCTTCCATGTAAACTTCCTAAATAAGCTGTACTCCACATTACTCCTACTTTACTAGTTAGATACTGAAATGAACTTATACCGGGTATAATCTCTATATCATCATCTAACTTTTTCTTTAAATAATTTGTTATTCCATAAAAAGTTGGATCTCCTGAAGCTATTATTGATAAACTTAAATTTTTATTTTGCTCTACGGCCTCTAATAATTCTTTTAATGATTTTACAATTATAGATTCCTTATTTAAGAAATCTATAGATTGCATGGCTCTTTCGAATCCAATTATTTTATCACTATTTTTTAAGGTTTCTAAAGCCTTTGGAAGTATATATTCTCTCTTTCCAGGGCCAAGTCCCACTATATAGATCATCTAATTCGCTCCCTCTAATGAATTCCATAAAACTTTAGGATTACATGGATCATAATACATAACTACATCACAATTTATTTCATTGTAAGTATATAACTCCAACCTTGCTTTAATCTTTTCACCTATATTTTTATATAAATCATCGAAGCCATTACCTAATAACTTTACCGCTCCCTCTGAAGTTTTTTGCTCTAAAACTTCTTTTACAAAATCTATATCATAACCTAAAAGTGCTAACTCTAATGCTATAACCTCAAGTCTTACATCACTTACTCTACTATGAGTATTAAAACATCCATAAGCCACTTTGCTAACTTTTCCTATATGTCCTACTAAAACTATATTTTTAATCTTTAAGATAGCACAACATTCTAATGCATATCCAACATAATTTGAAATTATAACAGTTTCACTTTCTTTATATCCAAGTTGTTTGCATAGTCTTTCACCCATATTTCCAAAGGTTAATACTAAAGTTTCGTTATTTATAGCTTTTTGATTTATCTCTAGCTTAACTGATGCTTTAAGTGCATCTTCTGACATTGGATAAACTATTCCTGTAGTTCCAAGTATAGATATTCCACCTACTATACCGAGCCTCGGATTAAAAGTTTTCTTTGCAACTTCTTCTCCCTTTGGTACGAATATAGTTATTTGTACACCTTTATCTTCTGGCTTTACACTAAGAACTTCTCTTTCTATACATTCTCTTGGAACTTTATTTATTGCCGGCTCTCCTTTTGGTATAAAAAGTCCATCTTTCGTAATAGTTCCTACACCGGTTCCACCCTTTAGTACATATCCCTTATCAATAACTTTTGCTTCTGCCCAAATATCTATCCCATGAGTTGCGTCGATATCATCTCCACCATCTTTTATAATTGAACATGCTACAAAATCTTTTCCTCTTTTTATTTCATTTATCTCTAAATCAAGTACTATACCTTTTGGAGTATCAATTTTTATAGATTTAATTTCTTCATTATTAAATAACATGTAAGTTGCAGCTTTTGCAGCAGCTGATGCACAAGAACCTGTTGTATAACCACACCTTAACTTCTTTCCGTCGCTTTCAACATACAAATCAAGCATTTTTATATCTTACCTTTCATAAAGCATGTACATAAGAGCATTAATAATTGCAGTTGCAACAGTACTTCCACCTTTTCTTCCTTTAACTCTTATATAAGGTATACCTAAAGTTTCTAGCCCTTCTTTACTTTCAGCTGCTCCAACAAATCCTACTGGAACTGCAATTATAAGCTTTGGTTTTGCATTTCCACTCTCTATAAGCTCTCTTAATTTAAAAAGTGCTGTCGGTGCATTACCAAATACAAATATATCAACACCTTCACTAGAAGCTAATTCCACTCCAGCCATTGAACGCGTTATTCCTCTTTCTTTTGATAATTTATGTACTTCATCTAAATTAACATAGCATATTCCTTTTGAATTTAGTGCATTTAAAGCTCTCTTATTTATTCCTGATAAAATCATATTAGTATCAGTATATAATTTAGCTCCATTTTTAAATATTTCTTTAGCTGCATCTATTGCACCTTCACTTATTTCTAATAAGTTTTTATACTCAAAATCAGCGGTTGTATGTATAACTCTTTTTACTACAAGTAACTCTTCATCAGTGAAGTTATGTTCTCCAAGTTCACTACCTATAATTTCAAAACTTTTTCTTTCTATTCCCATTGGATCTTTTATATAGTTCATAATTCCTGTTAGAGAATCTATGTATCCTCTAACATTCACCTACTTTCTAAAATAAATTTTATTTTTCATAATTAATTATTTCTTTTAAGAAATTAATATTTCCTAAAAAATTAATATGAGGATACCCAGCTATAGTATTATTTTTCTTATACCCACATACCCATTCACTTTTATTTCCTAAATAATTCTCTTTGCTTATATTATATACTGTCTCTTCTTCTAAATTAACTTTTGATTTATGAAATTCATGACAATTAATTGTGTATAAATTTCCATTGTTATGTAGAGTTAGCGTGGAGTATCCAAATCTTTGAAGTCTCTTTGTCATCTCAGTATTCCCTTTAAAGAATCCTACCATCTCAGTCCCATCTATGCTTTCAGTAAGATACATAAGCCCTCCACATTCAGCAAAACATCTAAGTCCATTATCAAGTGCATCTTTTATACTTTTTCTCATAGACTTATTTTTTGAAAGTTCTTCTTTAAAAATTTCTGGATATCCACCCCCTAAGTATAGAAAATCTAGACCTTTAGGAAGCTCTTTATCATTTAATGGACTAAAGTATACAACATCTCCAATACTTTTTAATAACTCTATATTCTCTTCATAATAAAAATTAAATGCCTTATCTAACGCAATACCTATTTTTATATTTTTATTTTTTAAGTTGTATTCTATACTTTTTGCTTTATATTCTTTAAATTCATCTATGAGACCTTCAAGGTCTACATAATTCTCTAATAACGAACTTGCATAATCTATTTTTTCTTTAAGGTTTGATACTTCAACACTTTGAACTAATCCAAGATGCCTACTTTTTAAATTTAAATTTTCATCCTTTGGTATATATCCAAATACCTTTACATCACAGTTTTTTTCTATAGCAGCTTTTAGCATAGTGTAATAGCTAGTACTTATAGAATTTAAAACTACCCCAATAATATTTGCTTTCTTAAAATCTTTTAATCCATTTATTTCGGCACATAAAGTAACACTTTGAGCTCCTGGAGTAATTACAAGTAAAATTGGCATGTCATTAAGTTCTTTTGAAACATGATATGTCGATCCAAAAGTATCTATTCCCTTACCATCATAAAGGCCCATGACCCCTTCAATTACTCCTAAATCTCCATTTCCTCTTGAATAAGTATCCTTCATGCCATCTTTACCCATTAGAAATATATCTAAGTTTCTTGAAGGTTTCTTAGTTATAAATTTATGAAAGGCGCTATCTATATAATCAGGCCCAACTTTAAATCCTTGTACCTCAAACCCTTTTCTCATTAAAGAATTCATTAAAGCTAAAGTAAAGGTAGTTTTACCACCGCCACTTCTATTAGAGGCAATAATTAAAGATTTCATATACCTTCCTCCTATTTATCTCTTGCTTACTTTCTTAATTTCTTAGTTTCACCACAACCTAAATATGTATCATTTTTCATGTCATCTATATGATCTAGATATATTTTTCTAAAAGCTTCTACTTCTCCAAGACCGTGTACATGTGCTTCTACTTCAAGTCCTTTACTTTCTAATATTGTTTTCCATGAATCCTCTTCATCTGATGCCATATCATTCTTAACATGATCCCCTGCAACAACCATTAGCGGTACTAATTTCACCTTTTTTATATTATTTCTTTCAATTCTCTTTAATACGCTATCTAAAGTTGGGTAGCCTTCTACAGTTCCAACAAATGCTCTTTCATGTCCTTCATCATATAGCATTGTTTGAAGAGCGCCATAAACAGCATTAGAATAATGGGCACTACCATGTCCAAATAAAACTACAGCTTCTTCTTCTTCACATTCTAATAATTCTTTTATGCTTTCTATGAATATTGTATAATCATTTGGAAGTTCTTCTTCTCCTTGATAGAAAAATATTGGTCTTCCAAATTTCATAGTATCGAAATGCTTTTCAAATCTAACTACATTTCCCTTTACATAATCATATTCCTCTCCAGGTATCATGTGAATAGGTTGAACTAAAACTTCATTGTATCCTAAATCTTTTAATTTCTCTAAAACTATCTCTGGTGTGTCAACTTCTATGTTATGGACTCTTTTTAACTTATTTATTATCATATGAGATGTAAAACATCTAAATATATCATATCCTTTAAATTTATCTTTTATTTCTGTTTCGATCTTTTCAATTGAATTTTCTAATGCATCTAAATAACTCGTTCCAAAACTAACTACTAATATTGCCTTTTTCATAATTCACCTCTAAAAATTTCTTGTTTTATCTAAATAATGGGAATAATTGAAAAAGCACTTCTATCCCTAAGGATAAAAGTGCTTTATATACACAAAAAACAAGATAGGATTTAAAAAATCCATCAAAATTTTATCTATTGTACTTCCCTCCGAAGAATAGCTAACAAATTTTAGGCAGGTTTCCTGACTTAAGGGTCATCCTTGCTTAATCCTTCCCAATACATATTAGTGGTTTCTTTTAAGCTCGTCTCCTTTTACAGTAGCGGGGGCTGTAATGGAATTTCACCATTTTCCCTTTTAATAATTTTAAAAAATTATTCACCTAAAACTAAATTATTTAATTTTACTATTTCTTATTTTTTAATTATATATTATATCTGTTTTTTATTCAATAAATATATTTTCTAATTCTTAGCTAAAAGTTCTAAACTTTCTCCTTTATCCTTCTCATTTTTATCTTTTAATAAAAATGAAGCAAAAAAAACTATTAGAAGAAGTACTGCGGCTATAAAGAAAGCATAATTAAATCCATGAACTAACGCCATAGCATTATCATTTAAATTTGTTACTCCCTGTATTCCGTCTAAATAATTATTTTTCTTTGTTGTCATCAAGCTAACAAATAAAGATGATCCCATAGCAGCAGCTATTTGTTGAAGTGTATTTATAACAGCAGTTCCATGAGGATACTGTATTGGCTTTAGTTGATTTAAACTATTTGTTTGTGATGAAGTCATAACAAGTGGCATGCCAATATTAAGTATACAAAGTAGTATTATTACTTCTATATAACTTGTATTAATATTAACTCTTGATAATAAATAGAATGATATTGTTAAAATCATAAATCCAAAAGGAACTAATTTTTTTGCACCAAATTTATCATATAAATGTCCTGTTATTATAGATGCAAAAGCGTTTATTAAGCCAGCTGGTAATATAGCTAATCCAACTTGGAATGGTGACATATGATATAATCCTTCTAAATACATCGGCATAACAACTAATGTTTCAAATAGAGTCATCATAGATACCATAACAAATATTACACCAAGCCCATATGTTGAAGATTTAAATACTCTTAAATCAAGCATGGCTCTTTTAATCTAAACTGTCTTAATGAGAATAAGATTAATGATAGAATTCCTATTAAGAAAAATACTAATGTCTTACTAAAATTATTATTTCCTAAAGTACTAAAGCCTACTATAATTCCTCCAAAGCCTAATGTTGATAAAATTATTGATATTACATCTATTTTAGGTTTTGTTATTTCTGTAACTTTTTCTAAATATCTATATCCAAGTATAATTGCTAATATTGCTAATGGAATTTCCATGATAAATAAATATCTCCATGATAATTTTTGAATTATCATACCTGATAAAGTAGGCGCTATTGACGGTGCAAATAATATTACAAAAAGTCCAAGTCCAACAGCTGCGCCACGTTTTTCTGGTGGATTTATAACAACTATTGTATTCATCATTATTGGCACAAACATTCCTGTTCCAGATGCTTGTATTAATCTACCTAAAAGTAATATTGTAAAGTTTGGTGCTGTAGCCGCTATTATAGTTCCTAATAGAAACAATGACATTGCTACTATATACAGTTGCTTTAAAGTAAATCTTTGAATTAAAAAAGCAGTAACTGGAACTAATATCCCTATAACTAAAAGATACCCTGTACTTAACCATTGAACAGTTTGTGCACTTATATTAAACTCTTCCATAAGTTTTGGAAGTGCTACATTTGTTATTGTCTCATTTAACAAGGCCATGAACCCTCCAAATAGTAATACTGCCATAACCTTAAATATTTTTTCTTTTGATTGCATTTTCTAAACCTCTTTCTTTAATTAGACCAGTCTATATAATTTTTCCAAAAAATATTATTAAATAAAATATATAAAGATTATTATAATCTTAAAAAGTTTTATAATAATCTTTATTCTAATAGAATTTTATTTTATATAGCTATTTATAATCATCTTTATTTTATCAGCAACAAGTAAAAGTGAACTATTATCTTTTTTAGTAAGAGACATTACTATTGCCCCTTCTATCATTATCTGTATTATTCTACTTATTTCTTTTGAATCATTTTCTGATATTCCAAGTTCTAATAATCTTTTATAATATAAAGATTCCCATTCTAAAAATGTATCCATACAAGCTTCTCTAAGAATTTCATTGGTCTGTGAAGCTTCTAATGCCAAAAGACTAACTGTTACTCCTTTGACTACTTCTTCTCTATCTACTATATCAGCTACATTTAAGATAACTTTTTGTATGCCTTCAATAGGGTTATTACTTAAATAAAGATTTTCTTTAATCTCTTCTTTTATATTGTTTTTAACTACTTTTATAGCTTCCAATGCTAACTCTTCCTTACCCTTTGGAAAATAATAATAAAGTGATCCTTTTGGTGCTTTACTTACCTTTAATATCGAATTTAATCCAGTAGCATGATATCCATTAGAGAAAAATAATTTTGATGCTGAATTTAATATTTTACTTCTTGTATCTATCTTTTTATGCAATTTAAATACCTCATTAGTTTTATTATACCGATTGGTCTATATATAAAATACATTCTGAGATTTAAATTGTCAAATATAATTTTTAGAATATATTAAAAAATTAGGAGTAGAACTCTAAATAGTTATAAAGTTCTACTCCTAAAATATTTTACTCTATTGCTTTTGTTCACCTAATATTTTTTCTAACTTTTCTACTATTGCGTCATCCATCTTCTTCATATATTCATTAAATACTTTTTCGCAATTTAAGAATGGTGATAATACACATGCTCTTAAGATTGTTACCTTCTTAACCCTCTTCCATTCTTCTGTTGAAATTCCACAATTATTAACAAATTTAAGTGGTGAATCACCGTAATCTTCTACTGTAAAGTCAGTATGTGAAGTTAAAAAGTCATTTACATATAAGGCTTCCTTTACATATGAAGCTTCTTCATAAAAGTCATGATTTAAATCATTCATTACTTTTAAATCTTTATTTCCTCTTAGATTAAATACAAAGTCAACCATATTAAAATCTGGTTCAACTAAAGGATAAACATCTACTATCTTATCTCCAACTTTATATGACTTTTGCATTTCTAATTTATGATAAAGCTTGTAAGCCCCTTCATTGCCTGCGCCTATAAGTTTACCATAGCCTGTTATATTAAGAGGTAATACTTTGTGAGCGGTCCAAACTGAAGCTGCTGTAGCACCTGCTTTTGATCCTTCAAGCATAAATGCACCAAGAAGTGATGGTATATCAGCTCCCTTTTCAAATACGTATGTTGCAAAGTAAGAAATTGAATCTCTCATTCTCTTATCTCTTACAATTATACCTCCTGCTGAATATGGTATATATCCCATCTTATGTGGGTCAATTGTAATTGTATCTGCCTTCTCCATAGATTTAAATGCATTGTATACATCATTTGATGGCCATGGTGTGCTTTCATCTAATATAGCTCCATGCTCTAGCATTTTTTCTTTTAATTTATCCTCTTTAATAAATGAATAATCATCATCTAAGAATATAGATCTCGCATATCCACCATAGGCTGCATCTACATGTACATAGAAATTAATTCCCTTCTTTGAGAATTCATCTCTTATTTCTATAATCTTATCAATATGGTCTATTGCGCCTTCTTCTGTAGATCCAACAACTCCAACAACTCCAAGTATAGGAATTTGTTTACTTGTATATTCTTCAATTGTCTTTCTAAGTTCATTCATATCCATTCTGTAATGATGATCAACTTTTACTGGAACAACTGCTTCTACTCCAAGACCAAGAATATCGCCAGCTTTAAGCCATGAATAATGTTTTGTTTGAGGTATTAGCCATTTTCCAAGCTTACCTATCTTATCTCCCATCCCTCTTGCAGAATGTTCTTTTATTTGGTCTAACTTCTCTCCTGCGTTATCCATAAGATCAAGTATTTCAGAAACACTCATATTTAAAAGTTCCCATTCTGATTTACCATCTACAAGCTCTGGCATAACCTCTTTTACTGCAAGCGGAATAGATTTTATATTTCTTGCATACCATAAGCCCTCATAATTTGCTATGGATCCATCTGCACAAATATGCCCCCATCCATCATCATTATAACTTACTAATTTACAGAAATCTTCTCCAACATCTTCTTCCATTTGAGATGTAGCAGGTGAAGATTCATAGGCAACATTATTACCGTTATATAACATAGCAGCAAAATAACCTAATAATGCTGGCATTAATGTTTCTGAATTCATATGTCCTAAAAATCTTGGTGAATGCCATGGAACAGAACCAGCTCTCAATTTTGATGATAATTCAATCAATACCTCTTTAAGTCTATCTTTACTTACTACAAAGCTTTCTTTGCGTTCATCAGAAACTTTAATTATAGTATCATCTTCTGGATGAAAATTCTTTCTCCACTCAGCATGGTCATTAAATAATCTTAAAAGACTTTCTTCAAAAAAATCTTCATTTTCTGATTTAGGCCCTAAGAACATAGCTTTTAAATTAATATCCTCATTATTTTCTAAAATATCAGTACCTTTTTTAACGTCCTTTTCCATTATATCTAATCTCCTTTTCTTTTGGTTTCTTCCATGAGTCTTTCTTAAATGCGTATATAATTAATGGTGAAATAAAACATATTATAGTTCCAATTACTTGGAATGCAATATACATAGTATCACCCTCTGGTGGTATAGAACTTGGAGGTATAAGGCTAACTACTATGGTTATGATTACACCAATCATAGCTAATATACATGTAATCCACATACCAGCTTTCCCACCTGGGATAGTAAATGCTCTATGTACATCTGGCTTTTTATATTTTAGAATTATTTCAGCAAGTATTATAAATATATAAACTATACTATAAAGAATAGTTGTCAATATAAGTACCATAAAGAAACTATTATTAACATCTGGTACTACAACATATACAATTGCTACTAATGACACAACAATTGCTTGAATAAGTACAAATGTTATAGGAACATCACGTCTTGTTCTCTTTTGAAATATAGGTGGTAAATTCCCTTCTTCTGCAACCTTTATCATAGCTTTTGAAGGTCCAAGTACCCATGCACTTAATTGTGCAAGAACACCAATAGCTATCATTCCTGCAATAATATTTGTAAGCCATGGCATTCCAAGTTCATTAAAATAAATTTGGAATGGTTGAGTTATATTTGATAACTCTATCTTATCTGAAGGTATTGTATTTGCCTCTGTAAGCCCTGCAATAAGGTTAAATATTATAAGTAATCCCATTGATAGAAATACTGATATTGGATAATTTCTTTTTGGATTCTCTATATTATTTGCATGAACTGATGCAATTTCAAGACCTGAAAATATAAATATTATTCCTGAAAAAAATGATAATTTGTCTAAAGATGCTAAACTTGGTATTGCTGTTTGAACGTTAAATGGTCCTAAATAAACATTTCCATGTTTAAATGTCCACCATAAGCCTAAAACAACTAATGCAACAAAAGGTATATATATACCAACTACTGCACCTATACTTCCTACTACTTTACCCATATCAAATTTAAAGTTTAGTAGAGTTACAGTCCAGTAAGAAATTACTATTATAATGAATATAAACATATTATTTTGTGCAAGTTCAGTTCTTCCTATTGCATAAGCAAGCATTACACCAACAGTAGAACTTACCATAACCATACCAAAGAATAATTGAACCCATAAAAGCCATGCAGTTACAAATCCCCATCTTTCTCCTAATGCCTCTTTAACCCAAACTTGAGATCCACCTTCCTCTGGCCATCCAGTTGCTAGTTCAGCTGCAATAAGTGAAATAGGTATTGCAAAAAGTACTGCTGCACCTATCATAAAGAATATCTGTTGCCAACCAACAATTGCTAATGTTGGTACGCTTCTAACACTTCCATAAAAAGCTATACTTATACCTACTAATTGAAATAGAGTAAGCTTTTTATTTCTATTTTCTAAGTCTCCCATACTCTTATTCACATCCTCTTCTTTTGCTTTATACTTTTATTACTTAAATAAATATATTTTTAGAATTATCAATCACCATCCTTTATGAAAACTTATATTATAGTCTTTCTTTAACTAAATTTATTATGTGTTACATTTTTTACTTTAATACAACTAATAATTTCCTATAAAACCATATAGAAATTTTGTCAAAAAAAGAAAGTAGAAAAATAAATTTATTTTTCTACTTTCTTCCTTACTTTTATAAACTAATATTTTTTATTTAAGATTTATTTCCAAATGATAAAAACTTATCTTTTCCACTTCATAAGTATTTCTTCTTTTAATGTTGCTGAGTCTATTGATTCACTAACTATTTCAAATCCTTCTCTTTCATAAAACTTTAAGGCTCTTACATTTTCCTTGAAAACATTTAATGTTAAACTATTTAATTCATTCTTAACTGTATCAATAAGTTTCCTACCTATGCCTTGTCCTTGACTATCATTAGCTACAAATAATCCCCCTATAAAATTATTATTTAGTATACTAATAAATCCTTTTATAATATTATCTTCTTTGTAAATATAAGTTTTTGATATAGGTATATATTTATTTCTAACTATATCTTGTGATTCTATCCAATAATTTTCATCAATAAAATCATGAGATTTTATTGTACTTTCAACCCAAATTTTCATAATTTCATCTATATCTTTTTTATTAAACAAAAAAATGTTATTTTCCACGCTCAAACTCCCCTTTATTTAAATGTTATATACCCTATAATTAAGTCATTTTATCATCAACTATATTTATATACAAGTAAAAGGGGAGTTAAATTACATTATACTTAATTTAAAATATTCTACTTGTTTTATCTAAAGTTTCTCTAATTAATTGAATCTCATCTTCTGTTAATATAGTTATTTTACTAATAGCTTTATTATCCATTCCCATTATTATAGCTGTCCTTGCAGCTTCTACTGCATTACTTCTGTCTCGTTTGTTTTTTAGGTTATTATTAGAATTATTCATATATAAAACCTCCTTACTTGATATATATTAAAAAGATTCACTAGTTTATACTTGCTCCTATACTTATTATTTAATATATGTTTATTTTTTATTATTTCCTATAATATTTCTAATATAATTGAAGATTATAAATCATTATATTAGTTAATAATACTATTAGAGGTGATTTTATGAATACATTAGAAATAGTTATAATATTGATTCTTATTATAACTATCTTAAAAATTATTACTCCATTAATTAATAAGGCAACTACTTTCAATGATGAAAAAATTAAGTTTAAAGTTAAAATGAAAAAAGAAAGTATAACTAATTTAACAGGAATAGAGTTTGAATATTTTTGTAGATGGCTTTTTGATGATATTTATCATTATAGAGATGTAATTGTAACACCTTCTGAGAATGATGGTGGAGTAGATTTAATTCTAACAGATGAAAAATTTGAAAAAACTTACGTAGAATGTAAAAGATATACAACTACATATGATTATAAAGATGATAAAAAAATAAAAAATTATGACTTTATGATAGGTAGAGAAATATGCCAGAAATTAGTTGGTGCAATGATGTCTAATGGAATAAAAAAAGGAATCATTGTAACTACCGGTGAAATACATCCTAATGCTGATAAATACATATCTGATCTTAATAAAAATAGTGATTTAGATATTAAATTTATAACTTTACATGAAATAGTTAAAATTCTTGATGCATATTCAGAATCAGAAAATTATTATATAAATATTGAAGTTTAGTTTTTTATAATTAAGCTTTCAAATTTTAAAAGTGTAGGAATTTTCCTACACTTTTTACTTACATATATTTATATATCTTTTAAAATTATTTTTTAGAATAACACCTTTATCTATAATTTCAAATCCCGATTCATTTATCATTTTATCCATATTTTCAAAGGTTATTATTATTGCTTTATTTGATATTCTTCGTGTTGTATCTATTATTTCCTGTTGCTGAGTAACTGTAGTTTTAGTAAATAGCCCATAAGGCATATCTACAATAGCAATATCAAAATGATCTTTTATATCATGCATGTTACCTTTAATAATAGCTATATCATATCCTAATGCCTTCATATTTTCCTTAGCATTACATGCTATTTGAGGGTTAATCTCATATCCTATTATATCTAATCCCATAGACTTTCCTTCAATTACTACAGTTCCAACACCACAGCAAGGATCTATTATCTTTTTATTCATATCTTGACCAACTGCTATATTAACAATTGCTCTCGCCACTCTTGTACTTAATGCATTAGAATATGAAAATGGCTTTTTATCATGATCATGCCACTTGCAATCATCCTTTTCATATATACCAAATATCCATTTCCCATAAATCTTTATTAATCCTAATATAATTTTAGGATTATGAATATTGGGTATACCATCTATAGCCATACCTATTTTTCTCATAGATTCTAATCTTTCTTTGTAATTAGCTTCATTTTTATCAAGTCTTATAAAGTTCACTTTAAAACCTTCAAAGGACATGTTATCTTCTTTAATTTTTTTAACTACATCTTCAAGCGTATCTTCTACATATATAATCTTTATACAGTGTTTTATAAATGGACTTCTAGATGGACTAATATAAACTTTTGAAAAAAATTCTTTACTATCATCCTCTTTTCCAAATAAATATTTCATCTCCATACGGCATAAACCTTCTTCATACTCTGGATAATTTATAACATAAAAATACTTTTTAAATTCTATATTATTCATTAAAATATACTCCTAATACTTAGTTTAGTAATTTTTTAATTCTTCTACTTCTTTTTCTGTAAGATTACGCCAGTTCCCCTTTTCTATACCAGTTATATTTATATTCATTATTCTTATACGTTTAAGACTTATAACTGTATATCCAAAAGCTCTACTCATTCTTCTTATTTGCTTGTTAAGACCTTGAGTTAATATTATTCTAAAAGTATCATCATTTATTCTACTAACTTTGCAGGGTCTTGTCTTGACTTTTAATATCTCTACTCCCTTTGACATTCCATTTATAAAATCATCATCAAAAGGCTTATCTACTCTAACTATATATTCTTTTTCATGATTATTCTCAGACTCTAATATCTTATTTGCGAGATCTCCATCATTAGTCATTATTATCAAGCCTTCAGATTCCTTATCAAGCCTTCCTACAGGAAATATATAATTCTTATAATTCATGAACTTAATTATATTATTGTCTACATCTTCTGCGGCAGTGCAAGTAATACCTTCTGGCTTATTTAGTGCTATATATACCTTTTCCATAGGTTTTAAAATCTTATTATCTAAAAGTATTTCATCAGTTTCTTCTACCCATTGCCCTTTAATACATAGCTTTCCATTAACTATTATTCTGTTCTCTTCAATAAGTCTATTAGTTTCTTTCCTTGAACAAACTCCATAATTACTAAGTAGTTTATTTATTCTCATCTAAAAATCCTGTCCTTTTAATTAAATTTAATAATCACTTCCAGCTAAATGTCCTGTTGAATATGCTATTTGAAGATTATATCCTCCTGTTTCAGCATCAACATCCATAACTTCTCCTGCAAAGAATAATCCTTTTATTACCTTAGACTCCATAGTTGAAGCATTTATTTCTTTAACATTAACACCTCCACTTGTAACCATAGCTGCCTTTATAGTTAGTGTTTCTTTTACTGTAAGTTTCATTTCTTTTATACAATTAATAAGCTTTAGTTCATCTTCTTTTTTAAGGTCACTAGGCTTAACTTCAGTTAAATTTAGAATTTCTAAAATTTCTTTTATAAAGTTTTGTGGAAGTGAACCTTTTAAATTATTTAGTATACTTTTATTAGGATTACTTCTAATTATCTTAGATATATCCTCTTTAGATTTATCTGATAGGAAATCTAAACTTATTTCCATTTCACCCTCTTCTAGCTCTTTATTAATATAGGAAGATAATTTTAATACTCCTGGACCTGATATACCAAAATGAGTAAAGATCATATCTCCACTAGTTTCAATTTTTCTCTTTTTTATTTTAGTAGTAAATATAACTTCTTTCATTGAAACACCTTGAAGATTTTTTACAAATCCTTCTTTTGTAACTAATGGAATAAGTGCTGCATATAAAGGTTTTATTGTATGCCCATGTTTTTCTAAAATTTCAAACATACTTCCATCTGAACCTGTTTGAGGATGGCTCTTTCCACCAGTTGTTACTATAACTTTATCTGCATATATCTCTTTTCCTTCATTAACTATAACACCTTTAATATCTTCATTTTCTACTATTAAATCTAGAACTTCTGTATTATACATTACATTAACATTATTTTTTGCAAGATCTTTTTTAAATATTTCAATTACCTCTTCTGCTTTATCACTTTCTGTATATACCTTTTGATCATATTCAACCTTATACTTTAAATTATTTTCACTAAAATAGTTTAAAATATCTAAGTTAGAAAAATCATAAAATGCGCTATATAAGAACTTTTTATTACTTACTACCTTATCAAAAAATTCTTCAATATCTCTATTATTTGTTATATTGCATCTTCCACCACCAGTAAGTCTAAGTTTCTTACCAATTTCATTATTTTTTTCAACTAATATTACTTCATTATTTTTTGAAGAAGTGATAGCTGCCATAATACCAGCAGGTCCTCCTCCAACGACTATAACCTTTGCCATAAAATCTTACTCCTATCTTAAGTAAATTTATCTAAATAAATTATTTAATTCATTTTCATATATAATATAATCCCTATATTATACTATATATAAAATTTGAACAAGTATATATAATTTTACTTTTAATAATAAAAATTAAAAAAGTGTAGTATATATACTACACTTTTAGACTTTATTGTTCTCTTATAACTTCTACCATATATCCATCTGGATCAGTTACAAAGTAATATTTAGGCTTCTCACCTGGTAATCCTTTTAAATCTGTAACTTTATATCCAAGTGAAATATGTTTTTCTCTCATTCCTTCTAAATCTTTAACTCCAATAGCCGTATGACTAAATCCATTTCCTATTTCATAAGGCTTTTCAGGATTATAGTTATAAGTAAGTTCTATTTCATATCCGCCAACTTCATTTGATAAATAAACAAGAGTAAATTTATGCTCTGGGAAATCCTTTCTTCTTGTCTCTATAAGTCCTAAACCTTCCTTATAAAACTTTAAAGATTTTTCTAAATCCATAACTCTTATACATGTGTGTAACATTTTCACTGACATATTTACAACTCCTTTTCATAATTATAATAATTATATTTTATCATATAAATTAATATAAAATTTAGTAATATATTAATTTAATATATTGCTTTGTTAAAGGATAATGATTTTCATTTTCGCATATTTTAATATTTATGCTATAATATAAGCATTCTTAATATATTGGGAAGGGGGAGTCTTTCATGTGGATTGTATATGCTATTATGTCTGCTGTATTTGCTGCAATAACTTCAATTTTTGCTAAGATTGGTATTAATGGAATTAATTCAAATTTAGCAACTGCTATTCGTACAATTGTTGTCCTAATCTTAGCTTGGGGAATTGTATTTACTACTGGAACTCATAAAGATATTAAAAACATATCAAATAAAAGTATGCTTTTTTTAATATTATCAGGTCTAGCAACAGGCTTATCATGGTTATTTTATTATAAAGCTATACAAATGGGGCAAGTAACAAGTGTTGTTGCTATAGATAAATTAAGCATTATAATAACAATTGTTTTAGCATTCTTTATACTAAATGAGCAAATAACAGTTAAATCAATTTTTGGAGGTATTTTAATAGCTGCGGGAACGCTTATTATGGTCTTATAATTTATTTACTTAATCTAAGATTGTAGTTTGTTTTTATACAAGTTAATAAATATATAATTCATAAAATAAAGACTTAGATATATAAATATTAAATTCTCTCTAAGTCTTTATAATATTAACCTATATGTTCAATAAGTATCTTTAATCCCATAAGTATTAAAATTATTCCTCCAGCAACTTCTGCATACTTTTGGAGAATACAGCCTAACTTTCTTCCAATTAAAACAGCTATCATACACAATACAAAAGTTGTTATTCCTATTATGGAGATTGCAGGTAATATACTAACATTTAAAAATGCAAAACTTACCCCTACGGCTAATGCATCAATACTTGTGGCTATTGCAAGTAGTGTTAAATTTTTATTACTTAATCCTTTTTCTTCTATTAATTCTTCTTCAACTGAAACTTCATTAGCTATGTCATCTTCATCTAGGCTACAATTTTCTTTTTCTCCTTTAAATGATTCATAAATCATCTTTCCACCAATAGCTCCAAGAAGAATAAATGCGATCCAATGATCAAAAGATTCAATATAATCTCTAAAATACCTTCCAGCAAACCATCCTATAAATGGCATTATAGCTTGAAATCCACCAAAAAATACTGCTATCTTTAAAGCATTTTTAAGTAAATTTTTCTTAAGGCTCATTCCCTTTGCAAGTGCCACAGCAAATGCATCCATAGATAAACCTATTGCCGTCATAAAAATTGATAAAAAACTCATATAATTTCTCCTCTTAATTTATTCTACTCATTTATCACAAAAAAATAAGACTTATGCGTAGCAAAAAAACTACGCATAAGTCTCGCTATTTAATATTAAGCCAGAACCTTTCCCGTTCAATATGTTGACTTAATAACTCTTCACAATTTATTATAGAGCTAACTACTCCCTTATACAAATGAGTATATATTAATTTTACCATATTATATTATCAAAATTCTTTCATGAAATCAATTAAATTTTTAAAATAAACTTATCTATTGCTTTAGCCACTCCACTATTCTCATTAGTACCTGTTATGTAATCAGCATATTTCTTAATTTCTTCCGATGCATTATCCATGACAACAGAAAATCCTGCTTCTTTAAGCATTGATAAATCATTTCCACTATCCCCGATACACATTATCTCTTCTTTTTTTATTCCAAGTTTTTTTGCTAATATTTTAACTGCACTCCCTTTTGACGTACCTTTTGCCGTAAGTTCTGCACACCCTCCCCATGAATAAGCTATATCTACATAATCACTTAATTTATCTATATCTTCTTTAGCATCTTTAATGGTGCTGCTATCTTCATCTTCTATTATTATAAGCTTTAATATATCAGATTCATATTCTTTAAATGCATCTCTAAAATCATCTACTTCATAAAACTTAATTTGTTCATCTATATCTACCCACTCATTCATTACTCTATGGCTATCATCTTCTGGAATTTTAGTATCACTTATTATTCCATAAGGTGTATCAAAATAAGCTAAAAATTTATGTTTTTTTATTACCTCATATATTTTATCTAAGGCTTCTCTATTTAATACAGATTTAAATATAACTTCATCCGTATCTTTTCCCCTTATATAAGCTCCATTTGAACATATTAAAGGTGCCTTTATTCCAGTAATCTTTGCATATATTCTTGCTGATGCAAATATTCTTCCTGTTGATATTGCAATATTAACTCCTAAATCTGTTGCTTCTTTAAGGGCTTTTTTATTTTCCTCACTTACCTCATGATATTTATTTAATAACGTTCCATCCATATCTATACATACTAACTTATACATACTGTTATAAATCCACCTTTCAAACCTTAGATATAAATTTATATCTATTTTGTCATAATATCCCTGTGAAATACACTTTTCATACATCTTAATTATATCACAAACAAAGAGAAGCAATTCAATAATAAATTTCTTAGATTGCTTCTCTTTATTTTCATCATATATTCTTAAATATCATCATAGTGATCATCAAGTTCAATTTCTTCACATGTTTCTAATATGGTATCTAACCCTTCATAATCTTCTAATTTAAGTGATTTGTTGCTATGTTCTAATTTATTTAAAAGAATATTCTTTTCACACTTTAATATATCTGAATCTTTTATTTCTTTAATAACATCATTAGTATTAAACATTTTAATAATCCCGTTTTCATATCCTGATGCAAAATTTGCTTCGCCTTTTGCCAAATCATCATATTCTAAATCATATTGATTGCAGTATTCTTCAATGCTATATTTATTAAATTCTTCAGACATACCAATTGCTTCTCTAATACTATCTACCTGCTTTACTTCTCCTTCTGGAAATAAAATTACTACTCCATCTCTCATATTAAAACCTCCATTAATGTGAATTTATTTATAAATTCATTGTATCTCATAATTAAGATTTAAATAAAAATATTCTATGTATATTTTGTGATATTTAAAATTTAAAATAATATTTTTTCTTCTATAATCTACATGTCATTATAATCTTTAAATGCTTGATCCTAAACATACATTCACTTATAGATTTTACTTATTTATATTTATATTATGAATTAATCATCAATCATTAATAAGCTAATACCTTAGATTAGTCAAGTATTAGGTTTATATTTCATATAATAAAATAATAGCACTATAATTACATAGTTTTTGTAATAACATAAGGAGGGTATAACTATGAATAGCTTAATAGATATTAATCTTGAAAAAAACTTATTTGAACTTGAAAATTCTTTAGATGACAGTGAATTGATTAAGGGATATTTTGAAACAACAAATTGTAGTGCTGAAAAAGAAAGAAAAAGTCCAATCTCAGGTGGAGGACTTTTTGGATATCTATTTTCTGATGAATGGATATGGAATACCCTATTTGTATTAACTAATAAAAATTTATATTTAATTAATACAAAAGAAAACTTTGAAAAAGTTTCTTTAAATAAGATACCTATAGAAAGTATAGCTTCTATAAATGTATTTAAATACAATGAAAATCCAATAATAGAATTGAAAATTAAAGGACAATCAAAAATACAATATACTCCTTTATCAACTAAATATTTAGATGTGCTGAAAAATATAAATAAAGTTAATATTTATGAAAATCAAAAGCCTAAATTAATTAATACTGATAATTTATTATTTTCATATTCTATAGTTGCTGTATTGTTATTAGTTAGCATAATTATATTGTATATTTTAATATAAATTTTTATATTAATATTAATTTATAAGGATTTAAATATTCATAGTCTTTTATTTTATAATAAATTAAAAAGAAACTTCTATAAATTAAGAAGCTTCTTTTTATATTTATTTCATTTTTTCAGGTTCCTTATAGTTTATGCCTTTAGTATCAACTTTAATTGATTCAATAACTACAGGCTCTTCTGGTTTATCATTAGCTCCTGTTTTAACACTTTCAATCTTATGAAGAACATCAAGCCCTTCTGTAATCTTCCCAAAAGCGGCATATTCTCCATCTAAGTGTGATGCTGCTTTTGTCATAATAAAGAACTGACTTCCAGCTGAATCTTTTTCTCTAGACCTTGCCATAGAAAGTATTCCTTCTGTATGCTTTATATCATTATCAAAACCATTTGAAGAAAATTCTCCTTTAATACTATAGCCAGGTCCTCCAGTACCAACACCATCTGGATCTCCACCTTGTATCATAAAATCAGGAATTATTCTATGAAATGTTAAACCATTATAGAAACCACTATTAGCTAATGCTATAAAATTATTAACTGTATTAGGAGCCTTATCTGGATATAATTCTCCTTTCATTGTTCCAAATCCTTTAACTTCAATAGTAACTGTAGGTAAATCTTTTTTATTAACATCATCTTTATTTTCCGTTGATTTATCATTACTATCTTCTACATTATTACCTTGAGCTTTGTTTTCACCTTGCTTGTTACTTCCACATCCAACTAACATAAACCCAGATATCATTAAAGTTAGTAATACTAATAATTTAAACTTCCCTTTTTTCACTAATATATCTCCCCTTTCTTTGTATATATACATATTATACCATGCTATACTTTACATATTAATATAATCATAAAAAATAGGGGAAATATTATAATTTAAAATATTTAATTCCTGACACTACCTTCTATAATTTTAGCCATTTTCAAGCTATAATCTCCCTCTTCAAATAATACTATATTTTTAGAAAATGTATCTAATTCTCTATTCTCATCTTGTACATATCCATAATATTCTATAATCTTTTGATCATTAACTTCATAAAGCATAGGCTCTTTCGGAATAAATCTATTGTTGATATATCTATTTTCTCCATAAAGAAGAATATCACTTAGATTACCTGTCTCTAATTCCATAATTTCATTAAATAATAATATAGCTTCCATATAACTATTTGGTGTTTTATCTCCCTTTATTGCATTCATAAATGAATCTTCCATTTGATTTACCTCTAAGTCTATGCCCTCAAAGTATGTATCAATTAAATTATCTTCAGATGGCATAGGTATCATTCCATATCCCTTAAATGCATGCAACCTATATTTATCTTCAAAGTTATTTTTAATTCTATAAAGGATTAATCTATATCCATCCTTTATCCTTAGAGAACTTTTCTCACTTATTATCTTATTTAGATCAATATCTATAATTCCAGAATAAGTTTCTATATATTCTTTAGTATTTTCCATAGATGTTACATTAAAACACTCTAAATCACAATTACTTTCATTAATAGCTTCCTTAATATTAAATAAAGGCATTTCTGATGTCATTGGTGCTACATAAATTCCACTTTCTCTTATATCTTCAAAATCTAAATGTAATAATCTATAATTCTCATCTAATGCTTCATTTATCTCTTCTTCACTATTTGTATTAAATCCATATCTTTTTAAATGAAGTGAATACATGTAAGCATAGTCTTCATAATCTACAGCCTCTTCTACAACACCTTCTCTATCTAATTCATCTATATATGATTCATACATATCTTTTAATCTATTCATTAGTTATCCTCTTTTCCTTTAATACTCTAATTTATAATAATTATATAATAATACTATTGATATGTATAATTTTTAATCATATATATTTCATCATTATATAAGCATCTAAACTTTTTTTATCCCAATTAAACTTTACTTTTTCTTTTATTACAAACCCTTTATCTAACCAAAACGCAGTAACACTATTATCATATCCATAAACTACATCAATTCTTATCGATTTACTATTAAATTCTTTAGCCATTTTCTCTATTTCATAAAATGCCTTACTTCCAAATCCGCTATTTTTAAATTTATTATCTATCATCAAAAGAGATAAATAAGTCTCATTATCAAATTTCACATCACATACTCCAATAATAATATTATTATATAGAATCTTAAAGCTATCAAAATTCATTTTTTTCATTTCTTTAAGTTCCTTTATAATAAACTCTTTACCTACATCTTCTTTATCTAAGTGTTCTTTTAAAAATTTAGTATTTGAATTATAAATTTTAATTACATTATCTATATCATCTTTTGTGATATAACTAAAACTAACCATTTAATCATCCTCCATAAATTTTCTCTATTCCTTACTTATATCTATGATAAAAAGGCATTGAATTTTCATTCAATGCCTACATATTAAAATTTATCATCTACCATAGACTGCTCATGACTACTTATACAAGTATATCCATCTCTTTTATCTACTGCTAATAATAAAAATAATATCTCTATAACAGCCATAGTAGATAACTTTGAAAATGCAAATTCATCTAAAAACAGTCTCTCTCTTGTAGATGTATTTATTCTATATTTGCATTTACTAGCTAAAGGAGAACTTTCATGATTTGTTATACAAATTGTAGTTGCACCCTTTTCATTTGCAACATCTACTATAGTTAGAAGTCTCTTAGAAGATCCTGTACTTGATACAGCTATTAATACATCTTCTTCAGTTAAACTATAGGAAAAAGCAAGTTGATTTTCCCATATTGAATTTGCCACAGCTCTTATTCCTATTTGATTTAATTTATATGCACCATCTAGAATTATAGGTATTGTATTTCCAACTGCTGCAAATTGAACAATTCTTGCTTTCTTAATGGTCTCTAAAATAGCTTTAACTTCCTTTTCATCCATCATAGATACAGTTTGTTTTAATTCTTCAATTTTATTAGCTAATATATTTTGAATAGATCCCGTTATATTATTTATATCTAAAGTATTTGATATTTTACTTTCTTCTGATGTAACCATTTCTTTTGCAAGGCTTATTTTAAGATGATGAAACCCCTTAAAATTGCACTTTTTGCAAAATCTTATTATAGTAGCTTCACTAACATTACTTTTAGATGCTAATTCTGAAACGGTCATATCAACTACTTTTTCTTGATTGTTTATAACATAATCTGCAATTTTCTTTTCTGCTTCATATAAATTATCATAAACTGCAAAGATTTTATCTAATACGCTTCTTTCTTTATTTTTCAATTTATCATTGCTCCTTTTTAATTATATGAAGTTAATTAAATAATTTTATTCAAAAGGATATTTGATTCCCCATTGCTTTCTAACTTCATCCATTATATCCATTACATCAATGGATAACTTTAATGCCTTTGCCTTCTTTTTATTTTTAATACAATTATTCATTTCCTCTACTTCATAAATCAAAGCCTTCATACCATCCCCAGCTTCTACATTTTCAATTCTTCCATCAAGATAAGTTATTGTGGCTTTATTTGCTCTTGGAAAATCATCAACAGTTATAAATCCATTCTCACAAGCTATAATACCTCTTTTTGGCATCTTAGCTCTCATTGTAAGAGTTATTACAGCCATTTCATCTTCTACATTCTTAAGTATTATTCCTGATTGTTCATCTACACCTGTCTCAAACTTTTTAACTGTTGTTAAAACTTCTTCTGGATTACTTGAAAGGAAGTATCTAGTGAATGATAATGCATAAGTACCAATATCTAAAAGAGCTCCTCCCGCTAAATCTTTATTAAAGAATCTATTAGTTGGATCATTTTCCTTACAACTTCCAAAAGATACTTGAATCATTTTAAGTTTTCCAAGATCTCCATCTCTTATCATATCATTAAGCTTTTTATATAATGGCATATGATATATAGTCATTGCTTCTGCTACAATTAAATTTTTATATTCTGCAAGTTCTACTATCTCTTTTAATTGATCTCCATTAACTGTTATTGCCTTTTCACAGAAAACATGCTTATTATTTTTAAGGCTTTCAATTATATATTCGTAATGATTGCTATGTGGAGTTGATATATATACTACATCTATTTTCTCATCCTTTAGCATTTCTTCATAATTTCCATAAGCCTTCTCCACATTATGTTTTTTTGCAAATTCTTCTGCTTTTTCAAACCTTCTTGAACCTACTGCATAAACACTTCCATTCACTTCATTTATTGCACCTGCAAAATCTGCTGCTATAGTTCCTGGTCCTAATATTCCCCATTTTATATTATTCATATCCTTCACCTCATAAATTATTTATTTTTAGAAATTATTCTAGTTCCCTCTTCCCCGGTAACTAATACCCTTGTAACTTTATTTATAAATAATGAAGTATCTATAACTCCACAAATATTTTTCAAGCTTTTCTCTAATTCATATACATCTTGAATGTATTCAAAGGTTACATCTATTAACAGATTTCCCCCTTCAGTTATTGTATATCTATCTTTTAGTTCCCATCCTCACATATTTTCTATCCTTTAAAACTATAATATTATAATAATAATATTTCGTCAATTGCTTTATACACAAAATAAAATTTCGCTAATACTGATATTTAATTATACTTCTAACTCTAGATTTTATTTGATATTATAGTTCATTTTCTAAAAATAAAAATAAGGAATATATTAAGCTCACTTGCCTAAAATATTCCTTATAATTAGGATTGTTATTTTATTATGCTTATTTATAAATATTCTTATATTTATAGTAAGAATATACAAAAATACTTAAAGTCTTAAATCATTTAACTCTTTATATACATGTTTCGCGTATTCATGACTTCGGCATAAAACCAGTACATTATTATTGCTTGCAACTGTTCCAGCTATTTTTTTATCATCTAATCTATCAATTAATTCTCCTACAGCTGCAGCCATACCATTCATTGTTTTTACTGATATAAAATATTCTTGTATAAAGATACTCAATACTGCATCCTTAAATACACTTTGACATCTCTTTCCGACATCTTCTTGTGTAACTATTATGTATTTATATTCCTTATTACCTGCTGGCTTTCTAATTATATGCATCTCTCTTAAGTCTCTTGATAAGGTAGCTTGAGTAACATTAATTCCACGGCGCTTTAGTTTCATAACTAATTCATCTTGTTTACCAATCTCTTCATTTTCTATTATATCTAGTATCTCTTCGCGTCTTCTTTTCTTTAGTTCATTTTCCATAATACTCTACTCCTCTTCGTAAAATACTATTTCTTGATGCTAAACTAAACATAGCAATTTTAGTTTAGCATCATTAAATTTAAGTTTAAATTAATACTATCTTACTATTTTAGTTCCTGATTCTCCAACTAAGGCATCATTAGCTCTCTTAAGTGATGCAATAATAGCTGTTTTGTTTTCTCCTGATTCTGTAAACTTCTTACAAGCTTCAACTTTAGGTAACATACTACCTGGAGCAAATTGACCTTCTTCAATATACTTGTCTACTTCTTCAAGATTAATTTCTACTAACTCTTTTTGATTAGGTTTATTGTAATTTACACAAACTCTATCTACTGCTGTAAGTATTAATAATATATCAGCATCTAGTATTTCTGCTAATTTCTCTGCTGCAAAATCTTTATCTATAACTGCTGGGACCCCAACAAGCTCATCGCCTTCTCTAATTACTGGTATTCCACCACCGCCACAAGCAATAACTACGAATCCATCGTTAACCATTGTCTTTATAGCTTCTTTTTCAACAATATCAATAGGTTTTGGTGAAGCAACAACTCTTCTATAGCCTCTTCCAGCATCCTCTTTCATTACATATCCTTTATCTTTTTCTAGCTTTTCAGCTTCTTCTTTAGTATAGAAAGATCCTATTGGTTTTGTTGGATTTTGGAATCCTTTATCATTTTTATCTACAACTACTTGAGTTACAACAGTCTCAACTGATTTTTTTATATTCTTTTTATTTAATTCTTCTAAAATTGCATTTTGCAAATGATATCCAATATAACCTTGTGAGAATGCACCTACAACATCAAATGGGAATAGTGTATTATTATGATCAGCTTGATATGCTGCTTCTATACTTGCAAGTATTTGTCCTACTTGTGGACCATTTCCATGTACTATTGAAACTTGATGTCCAGCTTCTATTAATTTAACTACTGATTTTGCAGTTTCCTTACAAGTCTTTAATTGACTTTCTGCACTTTTATCCTTTGGATCTGATTGTAATGCATTTCCACCTAACGCTAAAACTATTTTCATCTTTTGTTCCTCCTTACAATTTCCAAATTATACTTTTATCTTTTGTTTAGTATTTAGTATTTTTTATCTTTATCTTTTGTTTGCTTTTAATCTACTTATCTTTTGTTTATATAGCTTTATATTTATATAGCTCTTATCTTTTGTTTAGTAAGTTTTATATACTTATAGTTCCATTTACTAGTAAAACTACCGCTATTATAGCAATTACAATTACTCCTATTGCAATTCCAAATTCTGTTCCTTTAAATACTTTTCCATCTTTATCATTTTGTTTCTTTGCAATATAGTAGAATATAATACCAATTGCATAAAGGATAAAGCATAGCAATAAGTATTTTAACCCGGCTGCATAACATAACCATATAGCATATACAGTAGCAATCGTTGCACAAATTTTATCTCTTGTTCTTCCTACTGGATTAACATCATAAGTTTCTCCAGTTATTGTAAGCTTAAGTCCATACATGGCACTTAAAAGATATGGTACAAGTATCGCTGTACTTGCTACTGAATATAATGCTTGATAAGTACTACTAGCTACTAATGTTAATACTAAAAATACTTCAACTAAAATATTTGTAATTATTAATGAAGCTGCTGGTGCTCCATTTTTATTTGTTTTTGCAAATATCTTAGGTAAAACACCATCTTTTGCAGCTACAAATGGAATTTCAGCACATAATAATGACCATCCAAGTAATGATCCAAATAATGAAATTATTAAACCTATATTTATAAGAACTGCTCCCCATTTACCAACAGCAAACTCTAAAACATATGCCATTGATGGATTGTTAAGTCCTGAAAGGTCAACTCTATTCATAACACCTAAAGACATTAATGAAATTAAAAGGTATATACATAAAGTTCCTATAAGTCCTATTACAGTTGCTTTACCAACATCACTTTGTTTTTTAGCTCTACCAGATACAACTACTGCACCTTCAATACCTATAAAACACCATAATGTTACTAACATAGTATTCTTTGCTTGATCTAGTACACTCCCTATATCTGTAGTACCCCAGAATTCAAATGTGAAGTTATGTAAATTAAATGCAAATATTGCAGCAACTATAAATACACAAATAGGCACTAATTTTGCTATAGTAGTAATTAAGTTTACAAGGGCTGCTCCACTTACACCTTTAAGTATTAATGCAGTAAATGCCCAAACTAATATTGAAGCTCCAATAATTGATGGTAAGTTATTACCTTCTCCAAATACTGGTGCAAAATATCCAATTGCTCCAAATAGTAATACTGAGTAAGATACATTACCAATCCATGCACTTAACCAATATCCCCATGCAGAGTTGAATCCTATGTACTCACCAAAACCAGCTTTTGCATAACTATATACACCACCACTTAGCTCTGGCTTTCTATTTGCTAATGTTTGGTAAACAAAAGCAAGTGCTATCATACCAATACCAGTTATAATCCAACCTAAAATAATTGCGCCTGTACCTGCTCCTCTTGCCATATCAGATGGTAAATTAAATGCTCCACCACCTATCATAGATCCAACAATTAATGCCGCTAGAGATGCAAATCCAAGATTCCTTTGTTCACCAGTTGATTTTTCTTCTGACATTACTATCACTCCTTATTCAGTTTGATTTTAGGGAAAATTTTAGTCGACTATTAATTAATAGCCGACTAGTGCTTTGATTATTTTCCTGCTGTAGCTACCATTACGGCTTTTATAGTATGCATTCTATTTTCAGCTTCATCAAATACTACTGAATTTTTACTTCTGAATACTTCATCCTCAACTTCTCTAATGTCGCATCCTAATCTCTTTTGTATATCTACTGCAACTTCAGTATCTAAGTCATGGAATGATGGTAAGCAATGCATGAATAATGTATTCTTGTTACCAGTTTTATTCATCATTTCTCTTGTAACTTTATATGGTGAAAGTAATTTAACTCTTTCTGGATATAAGTTTTCATCTTCTCCCATTGATACCCAAATATCAGTATATATAACATCAGCACCTTTAACTGCTTCATCAACATTATCAGTTACTTCAATTATAGCTCCTGTTTGTTTTGAGTATTCTTGCATTTCTTTTACTATTTCTTGATCTGGATCTAAGCTCTTTGGTCCTAATGCTACAAAGTGCATTCCCATTTTAGCTGCACCATACATTAAAGCATAGCTCATATTATTTCTTATATCCCCTGTAAATACTAACTTTATTTCACTAAGTGGTTTATGTGCATGTTCTTCTATTGTAAGAAGGTCAGCTAATATTTGAGTTGGGTGGTCTACGTCAGTTAATCCATTCCAAACAGGAACTCCTGCATGTTTTGCTAAAGATTCAACAGTTGCTTGGCTGAATCCTCTAAACTCAATACCATCGTACATTCTTCCAAGTACTTTTGCAGTATCTTCTATTGATTCTTTTTTACCCATTTGTGAATTTGTTAAGAAAGTTACATGTGCTCCTTCTTCTGCTGCTCCACATTCAAAAGCACATCTAGTTCTAGTTGATGTTTTTTCAAATAATAATACTACATTTTTACCTTTTAAGCTGTCTCCTAAGATTCCTGCTCTCTTTTTAGCTTTTAAATCATGTGATAAGTCTAAAAGATATCTAATTTCTGCTGGTGTAAAATCCTTTAATGTTAAAAAACTTCTTCCTTTTAAATTAACTGCCATTTTAATTTCCTCCTTAGTTTTAAACCTAAGTGTTTACTCTCCATACTCTAATTGAATCAAAGAGAGTAAACACTACATGTATTTTTTATATTTAATTTTTTAATAAGCTATTTTTATAAATCTTCTCTTATTAGTGGCATTGACATACATCTTGGGCCACCTCTTCCTCTTGAAAGTTCTGATGATGGAATTACATGTAATTTTATTCCATACTCTTCTAATATTCCGTTTGTTACATAGTTTCTTGAATAAACTACAACTTCACCTGGTGCTATTGCAAGAGTATTTGAACCATCATTCCATTGTTCTCTAGCTGCGATGATTTCATCACCACCACCACATTTAATTAATGTAACTTTTCTATCTAAATATTTGCTTAATATATTTTCTAAAGTATCTACTTCTTTTACAGTTTTAAGTGCTCCTTCATGTTCTGGATCCTTAGTTATTGCATAAACATTTAAAGGTCCTACAATTCCTGGATGAACTGTAAATTTATCATAATCAACTTGAGTAAATACTGTATCTAAATGCATGAATGCTCTACTTACTGGTATTTGGAAAGCTAGTACAGTTTTAAATGTTGAATCATTATTGAATAATAGTCTTTTAGCTAGTTTTTCAACTGAAGCTGAATCAGTTCTTTGTGAAATACCAACTGCTAAAGTATCTTTTGATAATATTAATTCGTCTCCACCTTCAATTGAAGTATTTTCATCTCTGTTAAACCAGAAAGGAACTTCTTTACCTTTAAATCTTGGGTGATTTTCGAATATGTATTTCGCAAATATTGTTTCTCTATTTCTAGTTTCTGTTCTCATGTGATTTAATGTAATACCATGTCCAATTGTTGCAAATGGATCTCTTGTAAAATAAAGATTTGGCATTGGATCACAAACAAATGGATAAGTGTTATTTACTAAGTCATATAATGAATCTCTATTATATTCTTTAAGTTCTTCTTTTCTAACACCTGCCATCATCTTATCAACCATAGCTTTATTTTCAAAACTTAAGAAATATCTAGTTAAAGCATCTTTTAAAGACTCACTTTCAACTCCTGCTTCATCTATAAATTGACTTATAAATTTCATTTTTACTTTTTCATCAGTAGCTATTGCTTCTGCAGCAAGTACTTCTAAATAAAGAACTTCAACTCCTGCATCTCTTAGAGTTTGTGCAAATGCATCATGTTCTTCTCTTGCAATTTTTAAATATGGAATATCATCAAAAAGTAATCTGTCTAACAAATCTGGTGTTAAATTTTCAACCTCTTCTCCAGGTCTGTGTAATAGTACAGTTTTTAATCTTCCAATTTCTGAGGTAACATTTAAAGCTCTTTCTCCCATAATATTATCGCTCCTTTTTCTTTTGTAATTTGCAAACAATTCTGCGGGGTCAATCACAATTGATTAACACTGTTTACAGTTTTTATTATATATACCTGTTATAACGCTTACAAACCATTTTATGGAATAAAATGCATAGCATTTTTCAATTTTATTCATTCTATGAATTAAAACTTGCATTATTAAATAATATAATAATGTAAAATTCTCTCTATTCATTGCTTTATCACGTTAAAATATTAACTATCCAAAATGAATAATTTATGCATAAACTTGGAATAAATTTATTTATATTTTTTCTATTTTTTCTATTTTATTATATAACCTTCTCTATTTTTTCAGTAATTCCAATATATTCTCATACATTTTCATACATATTTGATATCCATTATCAAATAAATGCAAATAAATAGGAGAATAATATATTATCCTCCTATTTATTTCTTATTTTATATGTGGCTTATTCCATAAACTTTTTATACTTACTCCATTTTTTATTCCTTGATAAATCCAACCATAACTTCCACCAAGTAAAAATACCCTTTTATTTAATTTTGCTGTAACAAATATATGCCATTTTTTTATTATATATCTATATTCTCTTTATATATTTCTCTTCTTCTTCAGTAATATTACCTAAGTATATATTCTTTACTTTACCTCTAAGTAGCCTATATGCATCTTTCATTTCTTCTAATGATGTCATTTCTTTTGTCATTTTATAATTTGGAAAATACCTTGATAAATGAATAGGTATATTCACATCTATACTTTCTATAAAGTTTCCTAACTCTTCTATAAAGCTATTATTTGTATTTTCTCCTGTAACTAGAAGTGTAGTAATTTCAACATGTATTCCACTTTTACTAGCTACCCTTATAATATCTTTGACAGGTTCTATACGGCCTTTGCATAATTTATTGTAATAATCATTATCTCCTTTTAAATCAATATTCATTGCATCAATAAATGGTGCTAATTTTTTAAAAGGCTCTTTGTTTATATATCCATTAGTTACTAAAACTATTTTTTTATCTTTATTCAATTCCTTTATTCTTTTTGAAACATCATATACAAATTCATAAAAAATGCTAGGTTCATTGTATGTAAATGCTACTCCTAGATTATCAAAAGTTGAACATACAAGTTCTGAAACCTCTTCAACTGTCATTTTCTTTGATTTAGGCATATACTGAGAAATAGAATAGTTTTGGCAAAATGAACATTTAAAATTGCATCCAAATGATCCTATAGATAATATTTTACTTCCCTTATAAAATTCATATAATGGCTTCTTTTCTATTCTATCCATAGAAATACTAGTTATTTCACCATAATTTATTGTGTATAACTTAAGTTCTCCGCATACTGAACTACTTTTCCTTACTCCACATATTCCAAGATAACCATCTTTAATTAAGCACCTATGAGGGCATAAATTACACCTTATCTTTCCGTCTTCTATATTATAGAATCGAGCTTCTTTCACTGCTTTAATCTACCTCCTCAAATCTGTCTACCTTAAATCTTTTTAATATATAGTTTTCGAAAGGAGATATATTTCCTTTTTGAAGAGCTATGGAAACTTGTGTATCTGCATCTTCTATACCTTCTAAATTAGGTAATAGCAATCCCATATTCTCCTCATTTTGAACTATAACACCATATATCTTAGGATCTAAATCTTCCTTTTTACAAATTTCACTTTCATGCAATATATCTACTGATATATCACATTCTAACAATTCATCTTTTCTTAGCTCTGAAAACCTTGGATCATTAAATGCAGCACTTAATGAATTTTTTATAATTTCATTACCTATACATTCTGTTGTAGGCTTTATAGTTCCTACACAGCCTCTTAGATCTCCTCTTATCTTTAAAGATACAAATACACCTCTCCTACTTCCTAACAACTCTTCATCTTTTATATCTTTATATCTTACAGAGGCTCTCGTATTAAAGAAATTTTCTATATTTAATCTAGCAAGTCTTGTATAAGGATTACCTTCTCTTTTTCTTCGTCTGTGTCGTTCTTCCTTCTCAAAGATTAAATTATTATATAATGACTTTCCATTTTCAACATCAAACTTCATAACAGCATACCCTACACCAAAAGGTGCTTCATAGCTTAATAAGTTTCCTTTAACTTTCACTCCATCTAATACACCTGCTAATACATAAAGAGATCTTAATCCACATTCCCCTGCTTCTAAAATCAACTTTGCATCTATCTTAAATAATCCTTCTATATTCCCACGCTCCAATATACCTATTAGCTCTCTATCAAATTTTTTGCCATAAGGGCTATAATCATATGGACCGTCTTCACTTAGTCTATGTGATAAATCTCCTGATGATATAAATGCAGTCTTCTCACCCATTTCTTCTGCCGCCTTTTTTATTTGCATTCCAAATTTATACAATTCAATAGGTGATAGAAGTCCATATGTTATATGAACTATTTTATACTGCTTATTTCTTAGGATATTATAAAGTGGAACTAGTGCTCCATGATCAAGTTCTACTCTTACATTATATAATTTAGCTTTATCTTTATTTAAATTAACTACTGGAATTTCTTCTTCCATGCAGTATTCTAAAATTTTTTTAGTAATATCTCTATCTATCTTTAAATCATAATATACATTACTTGCTCCAAACCTACTTAAATCACCCTCTATATTATAATCATCTATTATACATACTCCATCTCTAAATACATTCCCATGTGGTGTTATTATAATTATTGTTTCAACATTATTATGTTTTATCTCTTTCCCTATAAATTCACAAGACTTAATAGTTTTCCTTATCTCTTCTTCTTTCCCATTGCCTACTTCTGGTATCATAATTGGTGGGTGGGGCATTAAATAATATCCTTTCATTCTATACTCCTTCTTTCCTAGAATAACTAGTAATTTATACTATATTTATTATTTTTCTTATAAGTATTATTATCATTGTTCTTCTTAACTATTAATAAAAAATACTTTTTTTCCTTTATTATAATAATGTATCTTATTACTTTGTTTTTCTCTAAGTATGATAAGTTTATTGATTCTTTTATTATTTATCTAAATTGCTTAATCTTATATAAGCTATATTTTTATAAATAAAAAGAGCCTATATTAATATAAGCTCTTTTTGTTAATTTCTCATTATAATATATGAAAGATAAACAACATATACAAGTATTAAAACTGTTCCTTCTAGTCTGTTTAGCTTCTTTATCTCTTTATCTTTATTAAAGAATATTATGATTCCTATAATTATAGTTACTATTATTAGGAATAACAAGTCCATATAGAGGTTTCCTGTTACAACTATTGGGTTAATAGTTGATGATAATCCTAGTATAAGTAATATATTAAATATATTAGATCCGAGTACATTTCCTATTGCAATTTCATTTTCCCCTTTAAGAGCTGCAACTATAGATGTCACAAGTTCTGGAAGAGAAGTTCCAACTGCTACAATTGTAAGTCCAACTAGTTTTTCACTCATTCCTATGGAATAGGCTATATTTGTAGCTGAATCAACTACAAACTTTCCACCAAGTACAATTCCAATTATTCCAACTATAATCTTTATAATATTTGGTCCTATCCTTATATTGGTAATAGCTGCTTTTGACTCCATATCTGTGTCCCTAGAACCCTTATCTTTAATAGCACTCCTTATTAACACTATAGTGTAAATTATACATAATAATAGTAATATTAATCCGTCTATTCTTGATATTAGTCCATCTTTTCCATTAAAACTAATTCCAAAGGCAATTATATAAAGTATTATTGCAACTAATATATTAACAAAAAAATCTCTCTTTACAATTCTCTTTCTAATTATAAGTGGCATTGCAATAGCTGTACCTCCAAGAACAACTAATGTATTAAATATGTTAGAACCTAAAACATTACCTATTGCAATTCCATTATTTCCTTGAAGAGCTGATATTGAACTTACTGCAAGTTCTGGTGCGCTTGTTCCAAGTGAAACAATAGTAAGTCCAACTATAACTGATGGTATCCCTATCTTTTTTGCTATACTTGATGATCCATCAACAAAAATATCTGCTCCTTTTATTAAAAGAATAAACCCTATAATTAAAATAACTATATTAATGATATTATTCATCACTATTACTCCCTTATATACCTTACTTTACAAAGTTATTTATCTTTTTAACCAGTACTTGAACCTTCTTTTGCTCCTCTGACCCTTCTTCAAATCCTAAACAATTTATAGCATAGTTTTCTATAATTAATCCACCAACATTGTTTATGGCAGATCTTATTGCTGCAACTTGAACAAGAACATCACCGCAACAAGCATTCTTTTCCATCATTCCTTGTATTCCTTTAACTTGCCCCTCGATCCTTCTTAGTCTATTCATTATATCTTTTCTGAGCTTTTCATTATGCTCATCAAAAATTAACATATCTTTATCATTTTCCATTTTAGAACATCCTCCTTATACCTCTAGGTGGTATTTTCTTCATTCTTATATTCTACATTATTTTTTTTAATTTTAAAAGCCATTAATATTGTACACTTTTTCTTTACAAAATATAATAGTACTATTAAACTTATTCTTAGCAATATATTTTTAGGAGGATAAAATGAGTATAGTTACTGTTAAAGAGATGAACCATGGATTTGGTGATAGAGCTATTTTTGAAGATGTTTCTTTTAGACTTTTAAAAGGAGAACACGTTGGGCTTATTGGTGCAAATGGTGAAGGTAAGTCTACCTTTATGAATATAATCACAGGTAAACTTATGCCTGATGAAGGAAAAGTTATTTGGTCAAACAATGTACGTGTTGGATATATGGACCAGCATGCTGTTTTAAATAAAGGTACTTCTATCAGAGATGCCTTAAGAGAAGCTTTTAGATATTTATTTGACTTAGAAGCTGAAATGAATTCACTTTATGAAAAAATGGGTGAGGTTTCAGAAGATGAACTAAACAAAATGCTTGAAAGAACTGCTGTTATTCAAGATATGCTTGATAATAATGGTTTTTATATGATAGATGCAAAAATTGATGAAGTCGCAAAAGGTCTTGGTCTTTTAGATTTAGGACTTGAAAAAGATGTAGATGATTTATCAGGAGGTCAAAGAACTAAAATACTACTTGGAAAACTTCTTTTAGAGAATCCTGACATATTACTTCTAGATGAACCTACTAACTATCTAGATGAAGAACATATAGAATGGCTTAAGAGATATCTACAAAGTTATGAAAATGCATTTATACTTATATCTCACGATATACCATTTTTAAATGATGTTATTAACTTAATATATCATGTTGAAGAAAGAAAACTTACAAGATATGTTGGTGACTATTATGAATTTAAAAGAAAACATGAAGAAAACAAGAAAAGACTTGAAATAGCTTATGAAAAGCAACAAAAAGAAATAGCAAGACTTGAAGATTTCGTTGCTAGAAATAAGGCAAATGTTGCAACAACTGGTATGGCAAAGTCAAGACAAAAGAAATTAGATAAAATGGATAGAATAGAGCTTTCAAAAGAAAAACCAAAACCTGAATTTGATTTTAAATATTCAAGAACATCAGTAAAAACTATCTTTGAAACTAAAGATTTAGTAATTGGATATAGTGAACCTCTTACAAAACCTCTTAATCTTTATATGGAAAGAGGTCAAAAGATAGCTTTAGTTGGTGCTAATGGTCTTGGTAAGTCTACTCTACTTAAGAGTTTACTTGGAAAAGTTAAGCCACTATCTGGTGAAGTTATGCTTGGAGATTATCAAAATATAGGATATTTTGAACAAGAAGATAGAGAAGAAAATAATAATACTTGTATAGAAGAAGTTTGGAATGAGTTCCCAAGCAAAACTCAATATGAAATAAGAGCTGCCCTTGCTAAATGTGGACTTACAACTAAACAACTTGAATCTAAGATAAGAGTTTTATCTGGAGGAGAGGCTGCAAAAGTTAGACTTTGTAAAATACTTAATACTGCAACTAATATTCTTATCTTCGATGAGCCTACTAACCACTTAGATGTAGATGCTAAAGATGAACTTAAGAGAGCTTTAAAAGAATATAAAGGATCAATACTTCTAGTATCACACGAACCAGAATTCTATAAAGATATAGTTACAGAAGTTTGGAACTGTGAAGATTGGACATTAAAAATCATATAATAATTCTAGAATTTAAAGAGTTAGCGTAAAAGCTAGCTCTTTTTCTTAAATTATTTATAATTAATAGGTAGAATTGTAATGTAAATATAAGTTTTATTTTTATTTATATATTGATTGCTATACTAATTTTATTTATAAAACTTCTTAGGATAATTTGACTTTTAAAATAATATAATTTATAACTATTAATATAGTATATACTTAAAGATCAACATTTTGTTGATCTTTTCTTTATTTAATATTCTGTTATTTTTTCCCAACCTTAATTATTATTAAATATTTTCTATTATATAAAACGGTAAATTTCTCATTTTTTCATAAATACTTTAATTATTATTAAAAATATAGTAAAATTATTAATAGTTAGTTCAAAATTTACATTTAATTTCTAATCACAAAGGAGGAATATAATTGGAATTAAAATTTGATATATTTCAAACAATGGCATTAGCTACTGTTGTTTTTTATTTAGGAAATTTTTTAAAAAGTAAAATAAAGTTTTTATCAAAATATTGTATACCTGCACCAGTAATTGGTGGGCTTCTATTTGCAGTGTTAGTTCTTGTTTTAAGAATAACTAATATTGCAACAATAACTTTAGATACTACTCTTCAAAATTTATTTATGACTGCATTCTTTACTAGTGTTGGGTTTACTGCAAGCATTAAGATACTAAAAAAGGGAGGACTTAACGTAATAATATTTTTGTTCCTTTCTATATTATTAGTAATATCTCAAAATGCATTAGGTGCATCACTTGCAAAATTATTTAATTTAGATCCTTTACTTGGACTTTGTACAGGCTCTATTCCTATGATTGGAGGTCATGGAACTGCTGGTTCATTTGGACCTCTTTTAGAGGAAATGGGCGTTGCTGGAGCAACTACTGTATCATTTGCTTCTGCAACTTTTGGACTAGTTATGGGTAGCCTAATAGGTGGTTTTGTTGCTAAAAATTTAATTGAACGCAATAAACTTAAAACCCCAAAGGAATCTCACGATAAATTTATACCAGTAAGCGACTTCCATGAAGATAACAAAGCACTTCTTTGTAATAAAAGACTTATGAAAGGTGTTTCTTGGATATTTATTGCAATGGGAATTGGCTCAGTAATTTCAGGATTTATTCAAAACTTAGGACTTACTTTTCCATCATATATAGGTGCTATGATAGCTGCTGCTATTATTAGAAATCTATGTGATATTAAAAATGTAAAACTTGAAGAAAAAGAAATAGAAGTTATCGGTGGAATAAGCCTTTCATTCTTCTTATCTATGGCTTTAATGGGACTAAAATTATGGGAACTATTTGACTTAGCAGGCCCTATGGTTGTAATGCTAGTTGGGCAAATGCTTCTTATGGGATTATTTGCTTACTTTATTACATTTAAAGTTATGGGAAAAGATTATGAAGCTGCTGTATTTGCATCTGCAAATTGTGGATTTGGTATGGGCGCTACTCCTAATGCTGTAGCAAATATGGATGCATTAACAAGTAAGTTTGGCTTTGCACCAACTCCGTATCTTACAGTTCCAATTGTAGGATGTTTATTTATAGATTTTGTAAATTCAGCTGTAATTACACTATTTATAAATATATTACATTAAATTTCTCTATAGAGTTAATTTATATTATAATATTTAAATCTATCTAATTGTTTTTATATCAATTAGGTAGATCTTTTTTTATTATACTTTATACCTTACTTATTAATATTATTTTTTATTGTAATATTTTCCCTTATGTTTAATCTTTGTTAAAAAACTTTTAATCTGATTAAAAATATTGTAAAATTATCATTAAAAGATTTCATATATATAAAATTTTTTATTAATATTCATTTTATTTTGAATTATTATTAAATATTTTCTAAAAAGGGGGCAAAACATATGGAATTAAAATTTGATATTTTTCAAACAATGGCCTTAGTTACACTGGTATTTTATATGGGGCAATATTTTAAAAATAAAGTATCAGTATTATCTAAGTATTGTATTCCATCACCTGTTATAGGTGGTATTATCTTTGCAATAGTGGTTCTTATTTTAAAAATTACTAATATTGCAACTATAACTTTAGATACCACACTACAAAATATTTTTATGACTGCATTCTTTACTAGTATAGGATTTACAGCTAGCATTAAGATATTAAAAAAAGGTGGTATTAGTGTAGCAATATTCTTATTTTTATCAACACTACTTGTACTATCTCAAGATATTTTAGGTGTATCTTTAGCATCTTTATTTAATTTAGATCCATTGCTTGGACTTGCTACAGCTTCCATTCCAATGATAGGCGGTCATGGAACTGCTGGTTCCTTTGGACCACTATTAGAGTCTATGGGTATTTCTGGTGCAACTACAGTATCTTTTGCTTCTGCGACTTTTGGACTAGTTATGGGAAGTTTAATTGGTGGTATTATTGCTAAAAATCTGATAGAGCGTAAAAATTTAAAAACGCCAAAGGAATCTCACGATAAATCTATTCCAGTAAGTGATTTTCATGAAGATAATAAAGCAATTCTTTGTAATAACAGGCTTATGAAAGGTATTTCCTTAATTTTTATTGCCATGGGACTTGGTTCAATAATCTCCGGACTTATTCAAGCCTTAGGACTTACTTTCCCATCATATATAGGTGCTATGCTAGCTGCTGCTATTATTAGAAATATATGTGATATGAGAAATATTACTCTTGTTGAAAAAGAAATTGAAACTATAGGTGGAATTAGTCTATCATTTTTCTTATCTATGGCTTTAATGGGATTAAAGCTATGGGAACTTTTCGATTTAGCAATCCCTATGATTATAATGTTAATTGGACAAACTCTCCTTATGGCTTTATTTGCTTACTATATAACCTTTAAAGTTATGGGGAAAGATTATGAAGCTGCTGTATTTGCATCTGGAATTTGTGGATTTGGTATGGGTGCAACGCCTAATGCTATTGCAAACATGGATGCATTAACAAGCAAATTTGGATTTGCACCAAATGCTTATTTTACAGTACCAATTGTAGGATGCTTATTTATAGACTTCGTAAATTCAACCATTATAACGTTATTTATAAATATACTCCATTAGAGTTATATTTAATATTTACATAATAAGAGAGGATTTATATCTCTATGATATTAAAAATCATTAAAGATATAAATCCTCTTTCTCTTTATATTAAAACTCTTTTACTAATTTATCAGCTTTATCTTTAGCATCCTTTAAAATTCTATCTACATCTATTCCTTGAACATCTACATTTTCCGCTACGATAGTTTGGAAATCTTTTATTCCAAAGAAAGCAAAAATAGTTCTTAAATATCTCTCTCCCATTTCAAAATTTGAAGTAACAGCATTTGAATAATCTCCGCCTCTAGATGATACAAATAGAGCCTTTTTACCTTCACATAATCCAACTGGGCCTTCTGCAGTATATTTAAATGTTATTCCTGATACACTTACATAATCTATATAAGCTTTTAATATTGCTGGAATACTTAAATTCCACATTGGCGCTGCTATAACATATTTATCTGCTTCTTTAAATTGATATGCATATTTTAGTACCTTGTGATTTCTGCTCTCTTCATTTTTAGGTCCAAATACTGCTCTTAAATCTTCTCCTCTTAGGAAATCTATACCTTCTTTATATAAATCCAAGGTTATAACTTCATCATTTGGATTATTCTTTTTATACTCATTAATAAACTCATCTGATATACTGTAAGTTCTTGATTTTCCTTCTGGTTTTATATTTGCTTTTATATATAATACTTTACTCATTTTACTCTCTCCTTAATGTGTACTTTTTCTTGTAAATATATTTTACTATTCTCTTTCCATGAGAAAAGTATATTCTTTATATACCTTTTTAACAAGTAGGCACTTTTTTTATATATAGTATACAAAAAGATACCTTAATTAATTTAACTTTAATAATTTTCCATATATACTTGAAAATATTATTTATTAATTTATGATATAATATAATAAATATAAAATATGAGGTGCTTATATAATGACTAAAGACTTAAGCATTCATGACAAGTGTCACATGAATGAGATTTGTGAAAAGCCTGAATCATGTCCCATGATTTTAGTACATAAATTGGTTTCAGGAAAATGGAAAATCCTTATTTTATGGTATTTAACTAATGGTTCTTTAAGATTCAGTGAATTAAAAAGAAAGCTGCCTGATGTTACACAAAAAATGCTAACTAACCAGCTTAGAAGTTTAGAACAGGATAATTTAATATACAGAAAAGTTTATCCAGTAGTTCCTCCTAAAGTTGAATATGGATTAACTGATATAGGTAATAAAATAATACCTATACTTGAAAATATGCATAATTATGGAATGGAATATATTAATTCATCTTTAGATTAATATATTATTATTTATAAACTAAAAGAGCTATATTTCTAGCCCTTTTAGTTTTATTTACATATAAATTTAATAAGCCTTTTATTAAATTCATCTAGCTGATCATAGAATAGCCCATGACCACTCTCTTCAAAAGCATATAGTGTAGACCCATATATATTTTTATTTAATTCTAAAGCGAACTCAAAAGGACATATCTCGTCTAGCATTCCATGAAATATCCCAGTTGGTACCTTTATACACTTTAAATCATCAAACATATTCTCATCTCTAAGAGATATAGCTGTCTTTATTGTCGCATATCCTGTAGATTTAAGTGATATTAATGAAAACCAATTTCTAAATTCTTCACTTATATTGCTTGCAAAAAAATTTTTTCCAAAATCACTTATAGCTTTTGGTCTATCCTTATATATTGCTTTAATAATAGCATCAACATCTTCTTTTGAAGTTCCATATGGATATCCAGGGTATTTTGTAAAAGATGGTGCTGCTGCTCCTAAGAGTGCAAGTTTCGATACTTTATATCCTTTATGTCTTGCCATATATCTAATAGCTATTGCTCCTCCCATTGAAAACCCAGCAAGAATTAGAGATTTAACATCTATATTTTTTATTATTTTATATAAATCATCAGCTAAATCATCATAAGAATATCCTTCAAAAGGCTTATCTGATTTTCCAAATCCTCTAATATCTATTGATATACAACGTATATTATATTTAGGTAATATGTTATATTGATACTCAAATACCTCACTAGTTAAGGGCCAACCATGAATAAATAACACAGTAGGATTTCCACTTGGATTTATATCATTAACCGCTATTTTTACATCTTTACTAATTTTTTGATAATACATTCTAACACCTCTATTTATTAATATTAGATAATATGTATTTTTTAAAGATATTAGACCATCTGTTAGTATTATAAATGTTTTGATATAATATAATTGCCAATTTAATTATGAGGGGAGTATTTTATGGGATACAAAGGGATAATATTTGATTTTAATGGAACTCTTTTTTGGGATTCAGAAAAGCATGAACTTGCATGGAAGAGATTCTCAAAGGATCTTAGGGGACATGAATTAAGTGATGAAGAAATTAGACTTAATGTCCATGGTAGAACAAACAAAGTGATTTTAGAGTATATTCTCGAAAAAACTTTTACTGATAATAGCTTTGAAACCTTATCTAAAGAGAAAGAAAAAGTTTATAGAGATATGTGCTTAGATGATATAGCTTCATTTAAACTAGCACCTGGTGCTACAAAATTATTTGATTACTTGAAGGAAAAACATATTCCTTTTACTATAGCTACAGCATCTGGTAAAGAAAATGTATTATTCTTTATAGAAAAATTTAATCTAGATAAATGGTTTGATACCGATAAGATAATCTTTGATGACGGGACAATCCTTGGTAAGCCTGAACCTGATATGTATATAAAAGCTTCTAAAGCACTTAATTTATATCCTAAAGATTGTATTGTTTTTGAAGATGCTATATCTGGTGTTGAAGCTGCAAGGAGAGCTAATATAGGTAAAATAATAGTAATTGCTCCTACAGAAAAAGAATATTTATTTAAAAATCTATCTTCTGTTAGTGGTACTATTGTAGATTTTAATTTTAATAAAGAGTTTTTGGAATTAGACTAATTAAATTTTAGATTATATATAATAAACTACATTTATAAAAGCCTACTTAATAATTATTAAGTAGACTTTTATGATTTTATTGTTAAGTTATTAAATGCATGAGTTAAAATATAATATAAATTCTTAATTTCTTTATAAATTATTTTGTTCTTCTACTAACTCTTCTTTTCTATATTGATTATCTAAAGCTTTAACAAATGGATAGTATATCATAGTTGATACTAATATACATACAATTTGTACTGCTGCCCCTTGCCATCCTGCTACTAAGAATCCACTAAATATTCCTGGTGTTGGCCACGGAGCTTGTATTCCATTAAATAATGGCATAAATCCTATCTTCTGAGCAAAATATGCAATAAGTATAGAAACTGTAGGTGCTAATGCTACTGGTATTAACATTAATGGATTAAATATTATAGGAAGACCAAATACTAATGGTTCATTTATATTGAATAATGCAGGCACAGCACTAAGCTTTCCAAGCATCTTTAGTCTTTGTGATCTAGCAACAAGCAATACTGATATTATTAATCCGATTGTCATACCTGCTCCTCCAATAGTTGCAAATTGATCAATCATTTGAATTGTACCAATATGACCATTTTGAAGAGTTAAGTTGCCAGCTTCAAATAATTTCTGATTTTCTAATGTATTTGCTGTAATCATTGGATTTACTACTGAATTAACAACCCCTGGGTGGATACCAAACCACCACAATAATCCATTAAGTAACCCAACTATAGTTATAGCTCCAATAGATGCAGTTAATCCTTGAAGTGGAACTTGAAGCATTTCATATATCCATTCGTGAAGTGATGTTTCTGCTGCTAAAGCTAGTCCATTTACTAAAAGACTAAAAGCTATAATTAATACTCCTGGTATAAGTGCACTAAATGATCTTGATACCATAGGAGGTACACTATCAGGTAATTTTATAACCATTTTCTTTCTAACTACAAATCTAAATATCTCTGTTGAAGTTATTCCCATAAAAATTGCAGCTAATATCCCCTTAGATCCAAGCCACGCCATTGGAAGTACTCCTAAAACTATTTCCCTTGATTCTGGTGCTATGGCTATTTTAGGAGTTATTATTATATATGAAACTAGTGCAAGTATCATAACTGATAATTTATCAAGTTCATAATCCTCTGATAATTTGTAAGCTAAAGTACCACAAAGCATAAATCCCATCATATCAAAAGTAGCCTTGTAAGCTGGTGATATATATGAAACCCAGTCTTCACCAAAAATACTTGCCATAAATTCTGGATACCCCTCCACTGGGAAGCTAGTTATAAGTAAAAATATTGATGCGATAATTGTAAGTGGCATTACAGCTAAAAACCCTGATCGTAATGCACTAAAATACCTCATACTTGTAACTTTTGATACCGCAGGTACCATTTTTTCCTCAATTAAATTCGTAAATTTCTCCATACCCCTCTCTCCTCTCATCTACTATGTACGATTTAATTATATCAATTTATATTTTAACAATATATCCCTTTATTAGAGAAATTTCTCCATCTATTCTATTTCAATTAATTATTTTATCTTTTTAACTTTATTTATTTAATATTTTTTGATAAATTTCACATACTTCTTTAAATTATTATTAAATTTAAAAGAGGTTTATCTAAAAACTAGATAAACCTCTTAATTTTATATTTCATTATAAAACTCTAAAATCTTTTTCATTGCCTCTTCTAATATACTACTATTTGTTGCTACATTTATTCTCAAAAAACCTTTATAATCATCAATAAACCTATTCCCACATTCCAGAAGAACCCCTGTCTTTTTAGCAAGATCTATCGAAAATTTAAGACTATCATCTATCTTATTAAACTTAACCCATATTAAATATCCGGCATCTGGAATCATAATACTACAGTCAATATGCCTTAAGTATTTATTTACTAAATCAATATTTCTTTCTATTTTTTCAATTAATTCTTTTACCCATAGATATCCATTTTTATAGCAAACACTTGAAAACTCTGCTCCTAATATATTTAAGTGTATCTTATGCTTCATCATTCCTTCACATACTTTATCTTTTAAATTAACATTTGAAATCAAAGCATATCCTACGTTTAATGATGCAATATTGAATGTTTTATTTGGGGATCCTATAACTATATAATTATCAAATTTTTCTTTTAATTTATAGATCGAAGAAAAACTATTATTATAAAGAGCTAAGTCTCCATGTACTTCATCGGAAATAACTAAAACATTATTTTTCTTTGCAATCTCTAAAATCCTTTTTAATTCTTCTGTGTTCCAAATCCGACCTGACGGATTATGAGGATTACAGAGTAATATACATTTTATATTTTCATCATTAATCTTCTTGTTTAACCTTTTAAAATTAATAAAATATCTATCTTCTTTAATTTCTAAAGGCTCTCTAATTAATTCTAAATTATTATTTAAAGTTATGTCTTTAAAAGGTCCATAAACTGGAGTAAAAACTAATACTTTATCATTGTAATTTAAAACTTCACCTAATACTACATTCATAGTCGTAAGTGCTCCTACTATAGGAACTATATCATCTAAATTAACATCTAAACCTTGTTTTACTTTATACCAATGTTTTATATCACTTTTAAATTCATCCTTTATATCAAAATATCCAAAATCTCCTCTTGAAACAATATCAATAAAACCTTTACTTATTTCCTCTGGAAGTCTATAATCCATATCTGCAATAAATAATGGATAATACGGCTCCTTTGCATCTTTAAATCTTTTTTGTATATATTCTCTATTCCATTTCTTTGTATTATTTTCTTTTCTATCTAAAATTTCATCAAAATTGTACATACTTACCCTTTCATTTTATACTTTTCTATAAATCTTTTTATTATGAGATCCATAGCTATATGCACATTTAATCTAGTATCAACATTTTCATCTGAATCATGAGAATGTCCTGTATAAACAACGTATCTACAAAGTCTCTCAAAAGTTGATCCTCTTGACTCTGTTATAAGTACAACATCAACTCCTTTTAGATTTGTTTCAACAAGTACTTCTAAAAGTTCCGGAGTTTCTCCACTTCTTGATAGCATAAATACAAGATCCTCATTTCTTTTTAATATCTTACTAGATAATCTCATAAATCTTGAATCATCGTGTTGCTCTACTGGTATTCCTAGAAGTTGTAATTTAATTTGAAATATCTTACCTAAATAATTACTCATTCCCATACCATATATAGTGATTTTTTTGCATTTCACCATCTTATCTACAATTTCATCCTGTGGACTCTCTGTCACAAGCTTATAGGTTTCCATTATAGAATTTATATAGGAGTTATCAGAGAACTCTTTATTGTCCTCTATAAGCTTATTTTTTTCAAAGTAGTCGTCCTTAAATTGTACAAAGCTTTTATACTCTAACTTTTTAGAAAGTCTATGTACAGTACTTGTACTTGTAGTGAATATTTCTGCTATATTTTCTATTGTGAAGGTTTTGTAAGTGAACCTCTCTTTATTTTCCAGAAGTTCATGTAGTAGTTCCTTCTCAAGTCTAGTTAGGTTCTTAGTATAAGTTGATATTCTTCTATGTAAATTCAAAAATTCCACCTCTTCCATAATTAAGTAAATAAATCAACTTAACTTTATCATAAAATGGTAATTTTATCACTATATGCCCTTTATTATACAGATAATTTTATCAACTTTTTTATCAATTCAGGACAAATTTTTCATTACTAGTTCATAAATAAAAATAAGGTTATTTCACAATCTGCAAAATAACCTACTAAAAACCATAAAATCCCTATAATTCTATACTCTTAAATTTCTTTAATATAATTCTCGATGATAACATAGCCGCTACTATTAAAATTAGACTTGATAATATTAAAACAACATTTAAATTCTCTGAAATAAATGTTAATTCTTCTTTAGATACAAAAAATTTCTTAAATACGTTAATACCAAGGGCAATTATAAATATAGGCACAGTTCTAGTATAAGATAGCATAGTACTCTTTGGATATAATAATTCTATATAAAAGTTTAATACAGATAATGTATAAAATATTATAAAGATTATACCTATAACTCCCCAATTAACTACATTACTTATACCAAAATAATATGAAATTAAAGCCTGTATAATTATATTTGGAGTTAAATATATGATAAAAATAACTATAGGGGTTACTGCCTTACTTATTACAATATCCTTTAATCTTATAGGAAGTGATCTTAATAGCATATTTATACTTCCACTTTTAGAACTATTCTTTGCAATTATATAATTTATACTAGCTATGGGAAAAATCAGTATCCCAATTACAAAAAACATAATTAAGTTTCCTGTAAAACTTTCTATACTTTGTCCTTCAACTTTATATTCAAATAATGAAATAATACTCGTTACAATTACCCATGGACAATAGATAAAGAAAATTAATCTTTGAACCTATTATTTCACATCCATTCTATTATAAATTATATTGCTAATTATAAATGATATTATATATACTATTGCTCCTATTAATAAGAGTATAGGGTTAGGATTTAATAAAATATTATCTGATATAACATCTGCAAAATCTCCATTTAAATATCCATCTATTAATATATTAGATATTATAAAAAAACTTACTACAGCAATAATATTAGCTATCTTATAGTATTTATAATTAATAGTTATAAATATAGGCTCAAGTATTGATATATAAAGTAATTCAATAAAAATAGCAAGAATTATAACTGCAGTATTCACTTCCATACTAGGAGGAATAATAATACTTATTAACCTATACATTATATAAGTTAATATATTAATAAAAGTAATATAAATTAAAGCACTTATATATTTTGATAATATATACGTACTTTTCTTTATTGGTAAAGAACTTAAATATATTTGAAATTTATTTCTTTTTGACAATTCAATAGTACTTACTATTAAATAAAATATCATAAATGATCCCATAATATATATACTTTCTGATCCTCCATTCACTATAAAAATTGCTGACATAAATATTAATGCTATTATAAATGATTTAGCAAACTTTTTCTGAATAAAAAATTCTATTTTAAGTAAATTTCCCATAGCTATTCCCCTCTCTTTTTTGAATAATAAATAACTATATCATCTAAACTTGCTCTTTCAAAAATAAGCTTATCTCCATACTCATTCTTAAGTTTATCTCGTTTATTACTTAAAGCCTCAAAATTATACCTTGATTTTCTTACACCAACTAAATCTTTTTTCATTTCACTATCAAGCACATCAATAGGACCTTTAACTACTACATATTCTTCTAAGAGCATATCTTTTTCTTTTGAAAATTCTATTCTACCGTTATTTATAAAGGTTATATAATCTGCAAGTTTTTCTAAATCTGTTGTTATATGAGTTGAATAAAGAATTGATAGTTCTTCTTCACTTATTAAATCAAATAAAAGATCTAATAATTCACTTCTAAAAACAGGATCTAATCCCGATGTAGGCTCATCTAATATCAATAGCTCTGCACCATGTGAAAGAGCAATTGCCAATGAAAATCTCATCTTTTGTCCTTTTGATAGCTCTTTTACTTTCTTCTTAATATTTAAATTAAACTTATCTATATAAAATTTAAATTTTTCTTCACTCCACTTTGAATAAAATGGTGCTATGATTTTCTTATTTTCATCTATGGAGAAATCTTCAAATGTACAACAATCATCATAAACAAAACCTATTCTATCTTTTATGCTTACCTCATATTCTTTTAAATTTTTATCGAATACTTTTATATATCCACTTTTTAAATTTACTAAATTCATTATTGATTTTATTATTGTTGTTTTTCCTGCTCCGTTTGGACCTACAAGCCCCATTATAAATCCTTTTGGAATAGAAAAGCTTACATTTTTCAAAGAAAACCCTCTATATTCTTTGCTTATATCCTTAACTTCTAATGCATTAATATAATTACTCATTAAACTCTCTCCTTTTTATTTAATTTAAACTTCTTTTAAAGTTTTAAGTATATAGACTAATTCATCAAAATCTAATCCAATACTATTTGAAATATCTATCGCCTCTATAAGTTTTTCTTCAATCTCTCTTAATTTTTCTTCTCTTAAAAGTTCTTTATTTTGTTCTGCAACATAAGATCCTTTCCCTGGAAGTGTGTATACATATCCATCCTTTTCAAGCTCCTCATAAGCTCTCTTAGTGGTTATCACACTAACTCTAAGTTCAGATGCTAGACTTCTTATTGATGGCAGTGGTGAATTTTCTTTAATATTTCCAGATACTATCTCATTTTTTATCTCTTTTGCAATCTGTTCATATATTGGTACTCCTGAAGTATTTGAAATAATGATATTCAAACTCTCACCTCTTTCTAATAAACAGTACATACTGTTTATATACTGTGTATATGTTATATATACAGTATATACTCTTTTTAAAATAAATGTCAATATATTTTAAATTTTTTAGCAAAAAAAAGATCGTATAAACACTTAACGCATGCTTATACGATCCTAATTTAAAATTACTCTTTAACTTCTGCTTGCTTCTCAGCTTCAGTATTATATTTTTTACCTTTATCTTTATCTTTTACTTCTGTATTAACATTTGAAAAAGAGTTAACTATTATATATCTACTATCTCCAACATTCATATAATCAATCTTAACTTTATCTCCAACCTTACTTAAAGCAACTTCTCTTGCTGTTTCTGTTGATACTGAATATATATTATCTGAGCCTTTAAGCTTTACATCATATATACTTGATCCCTCTTTTATAACTAATCCTATTCTCTCTATTTCACCTTCAACTGACTTAGCGTTATTACTTCCTTCTAATGAAATATTAGTGTTAGTTAATACCTCTAAATATTTATTTAAAGTTGATTGAAGTGAATCTCCAACTGCTACAGTATTATAATTTTTAACATTAACCATGGCATAATTTTTAACTAGTCCATTTGCATCTTTTAATGTCATAAAGTATGTTGGTTCATTTTGAATATTAATTAAATATGGGAATGTTGCTGTATATTTGTATTGTTGTACCTTACCTTCAGCAGACTTCATGGCTGCTGTTTCTGTTGCACCTGCTGTTTTATACATTGTTGTCTTTCCTGTTCTTGTATTAGTTAAAGTAAATCCAACTAAACCTTGATCATTTCCAACTGAAGTTATACCAGTGTAGTAATAACATTCATCATTATTATATATTAAATTCATTCCCTCTGTAGATACAAGCTTGTCCTTATCACTAAAGTTAAATACTCCATGAACAAGCTTACCCCATTTATCTATATATCCTTTGATAAATGAATCAGGCTGTATTCTATCAACCCATTTTGGCATATTTTCAATATCATATACTTCTGCTTCCCCAGTTTGTGAATCAATAATTAATGCACCTGTAGCTTTAGCTTCAGTAATTCCAACACCCGTATCGTATCTTGTAATAACCCAATATGGATTTCCTTCATCATCTAGTTCGAAGGTATAATCTGTATGTGCTGCCTTCATATCTCTTAAAAAGGCTGCCCTATCTAAATCTGTTAAAAGATATGAAGATTCTAAATACTTTATTTTAAGCGGTTTTCCACCTACTTCAGTTACAAGTTCAACATCATTTTGATTTGTAGCACTTACCTTTACATATCCTGGCGTTCCTTCATAATTAGTTATCCACTTTATAAGTGATGAATGCTCTAGTGGCGCTACATAATAAAGTTCTCCATTTACACTTTGAAGTGTTAAATCTCCTATATACACCTGACTACCAAGGCTTGGTATTTCCCCAAGTTTTTTGTCAGCTAATTTACTAGCAAGTTCTTTATCTATTGTTGGTAATTGTTTTAAATCAATATGTTGTATTTGACTTGAAAATTCAACTCCATCAACTTCCCCAATCAAATCTCTGTGAGCTTTATAATTAACTAGAGGACTAAATACTATCATAAGAGCTACATAAATAAATATACCCGTTCCTCCAGCTATAATATATTTTTTACTAAAGTGTGTTATACCATAAGCAATACTACTTATTATAAATGGAATAATTAATGCTAAGAAGCTAATAGATAAATCTAAAATTAATCTACTTTGTAAAAATAATATTATTGCCATTACTAAGTATGATATAACAAGCCATTTTAGATATCCTTTAAAACTTGCTTTTTTGCCTTTTGCCATATTAGTTACATTGTCTTTTGACCTTTTAAATTTCGATATCATGTCAAAAATATCAGAAAAATCTCCCCTATTATTCATAATCTAAATTCTCCTTTTCGTTATATTGTTTGTATTATATCATAATGTAATAATAAATACTATATAGTATAAAAATTTATTCATATTTTTTTTATACTATATTCAAATAACAAATACATAAAAGCTATCACCAATATAGTGATAGCTTCTAAATTATTCAAAATCTTCTATTCTCATTATACTTTTTATCTTTTTAACACTTTTAAGTTCATATATATCATCTATTGTATTTATTATTTGTGCTTCTCTACATGTATGTGTTACAAGGACTAAATCAACCTCTTTTTCACTCTTTTTTGATATCTTTTGAATAACAGCTCCTAAACTTATATCGTACTCTCCAAAAATTGAGGTCACTTCTCCAAGTACTCCTGGCATATCAAGTACTCTAATTCTTATATAATACTTACTCTCAACACCTCTAATATCTCTAAATTTCTTATCCCACAAATTATTTTTAACTACATGATTATAATTTTCAGAATTAACATCATTTTTAAGTATTGTTATCATATCACTAACTACAGCACTTCCTGTTGGTAATTCTCCTGCACCTCTTCCATAAAACATTAAATCTCCTACTGCATTTCCTTTAATTAATATAGAATTAAAAGAATCATATACATTTGCTAAAGGATGATTTTTAGGAATCATTGTTGGATGTACTCTCATCTCAACCTTACCATTTCTATCTTTAACTATTGCTAATAGCTTTATAACTTTACCAAATTCTTTTGCATACTTTATGTCTATTGATTTAACGCTTGTTATCCCTTCTCTATAAACACTATTCACATCAACTTTTGTACCAAATGCTAATGAAGATAATATAGCTAGTTTATACTGTGCATCATAACCTTCAATATCTGATGTAGGATCTACTTCTGCATATCCCATATCTTGCGCTCCTTTTAATGCTTCCTCAAAAGTAAGACCTTCTAGCTCCATTTTTGTTAGTATATAATTTGTTGTTCCATTTATTATTCCATACATCTCCTCTACCTTATTTGCAGTTAGACTCTCATTTATTCCTTGTATAATAGGGATTCCACCAGCTACGCTTGCTTCATATTGGAACATAAGCCCCATATCATCAGCTTTTTTAAAAAGCTCATCACCTTCTGTTGCAAGAAGCATTTTATTAGCTGTTACTATATGCTTTCTTTTCTCCATGCATTTAATCATATATTCTCTAGCAGGTTCCATTCCACCCATAACTTCTACAATTATTTTTATAGAATCATCCTTTAATATATCATTAAAATCTGTTGTAAGTAATTCCTTAGGTACATTTATTCCTCTTTCTTTCCCTATATCCCTTACAAGTATCTTTGATACATTTACCTCATACCCTGAACGTTTCATAACTTCTTCTCGATTTGACTTTAATATAGTCCAAACACCTCGACCAACATTCCCAAGTCCAAGCAAAGCAATATTAATTTTTTTCATATATAGACCCCCTCATTTTAAAGTACCCCAATTATGATATAAATTTATTATATAACTAATATCCATATTTTTCCATGATATATTTTTATTCCAAATAAAAAAAGCCTTAGTTAACTAACTAAGACTCTTTATTTATATTAATTTAAAACTCTTCTAACTCTGCCGATTTTACTCCAAGGCACATTAGCTATCTTTACATAATCATGTGATTTAGGTGCTTCTATCCATTGTCCATTTCCTATATACATCCCAACGTGTTGAAGACTTCCATAAAATAATAAATCTCCTGGTCTTGCATCACTTACTGATACTTCTCTTCCTGCGTTTATCTGATCATATGTTGAACCACCTATGCTTATTCCAACTTGTTTAAAGCCCCAATACAATAATCCTGAGCAATCAAATGCTCTATATCCATTATTTATATATTTTGATGGTATATTATATTTCCCTTGTGCTGCCTCATTTGGATACATATTTTTAAACATTCTTAAACTATCATTAGTTATAAGTTCTCCTTTACCTCCCCAAATATATGGTGAGCCAAGCTGCTGTTTTAATATGCTATAAACTCTATCAAATGATGCTGATGATGGTGTAGAAGCTTCATCTTTATCTATTATCTTTATATAATCTGAGCTTGCATACCCAACTTTACCATTTGCATTTACCTTATACCAATTACCTTCTCTTGCAGTAATTTTAAAAGTTTCACCTGGAAATAAATATCCAACAACTGAGCTACTTGTATTTGGTGATTTTCTAAGCCTTAGACTAGTTGAAACATTAACAACCTTACCATACTCACTAAGTGACTCACTGCCACTGCTACTTCCACCGCTGTTGCTGCTTCCGCCATTATTGTTTCCTTCTCCACCTACTTGTACATAATCTTGATGGACATATCCAGTAGTTCCATCATGTCTTATCTTATAGAAACTACCTGACTTTCCAAGAATATCGAAAGTATCTCCTTCTAATAGATACCCTACAACTGAACTACTTGTATTTGGTGCATTTCTTATTCTTAAATTTGAAGTTACATTAATAACTTTTCCTTTTCCTGAAGCACTTTCTGAGTTGCTACCACTACTACTATTATTATTGTTGTTGTCATCTCCCTGACCTACTATTTTTACATAGTCCTTATGAACATAACCATTATTACCTTTGGCTTTTATTTTAAACCAGTCACCTGTTCTTCCAAGGATATCAAACTTATCTCCATTTGAAAGATAGCCAACTACTGAATGACTAGTTGAAGCTCCACTTCTTATTCTTAAGCTGCTTGTTACATTAGTAACTTGTCCAACTTTACCACCTAATGAATTATCTGTATTTCCACCATTACTATTATTATTATTACTTTCTCCAATTACTTGGACATACTCTCCTGATATATATCCTATACGCCCATTTGAATTTATTTTATACCATCCACCTGATTTTCCAATAATATCAAATGTATTCCCTTCATATAAATATCCTATCACTGAATGGCTAGTTGAAGCTCCACTTCTTATTCTTAGACTACTTGTTACATTAATAACTTTTCCTTTGCCTGAAGAAACACTTCCTGAATCCGAACTCCCTGAGCCTGTCTTTATATAATCACCATATACATATCCTGTATTTCCTCTGAAATCAATTTTGTACCATGATCCTGATTTCCCAATTATATTTACTTTTTCTCCATTACGTAAATAACCTAGAACTTCTGAACTAGTATTTGCACTTGCTCTTACTCTAAGGCTACTTGTTACATTTATTACCTGTCCCGTACTTGTTGATTTATATTCATCTGCATGAGCTGTGACTGTATCATGCATTAGTACTGCTCCAGTACCCGCAGACGTAGCCAGCATTAATGCCATAATCTTCTTCTTATCCATTATATCACTCCCATATATCCAAATTATAACACTCTACTTCTACATTTTACCTCATTTTAATAGATAATTAAAGATTTTTTTGTTCCTTCTGTTAATATTAAACATTATATGTTATTTTATGAATATTAATTAATATTTTTTATATTTTATTAAATTTATAATGTAAGCGGTAGCGTACTACACCCAATACTTCCTCCAGCCTTCACTATTTCATCGTATTCACAATAAAATACTTTATATCCAGCTTTTTTTAGCACCCTAGTTGCTTCAGTATCGCTACATATTATCTTCTTTTTGCCAATAGGTAGTACATTAGTACCAAGATTGTCTGCACTTTCATTAGAAATGTAATACAAATTTTTTATTTCATTTTCAATCTTATCAATATCATAAACGTATTCACTTATTATTGCTGATTTTTTATCCAATATATTAAATACACAATCTAAATGCAATTTATTTTCTGAATCAAATTTTATTGGAACTACCTTGTATTTTAACCCTTTTTCTTCTATATATTGTCTAAGTTCTTCTATTCCAGCTTCAGTTGTTCTTTGACTTATTCCAACAAATATAGTTGAATGTCCAACTACCACATCTCCACCTTCTATATTATTTTCAAAAATATAATGTTCTATCTTATTTTTTCTTACAAATTCTATAAGTTTTTCAGTTTCTTTTTTTCTACCTGCACTTCTCATATTACTAATAAACATAATATTTCCTAAAGCAAATCCAATATCTCTAGTAAACACTTCACTATTGCTATTTTCAGTATTTAAAAAATAATATTTTATACCCTCTTCTGATAATATATTTAGCAAATTATTGTAGTTATTAAGTGCTTTCTCTTTACAAAAAGTGCCTTTATGCTTATTATTGTTATTAGTAATTTCTATAAAGCTCGGATATCTCATTAAAATGTATTTTATTTCGCTCATATTTTATTCCTCTTTCGTGATTATTTTATAATTCATTTTTTCAAAAACTAAATAATTTGTCAATATCCTTTAAGTCTAAATAAATAAAACCTAGCATGCTATATTTATTTTTACTATCAAACATTCTATGAAAATCTGACCCAGCTGTATAAATATACCCTCTTTCTTTCGCTATATTTATAAAATATTCTGTATCACTTTTAGTATTTTTTGAATGTATTGCCTCTATTCCATCAAAATCATATTTTAATACTTCGTGTAGTAAATCTCTTCTTACAGTAACCGGATGAGCTAAAATAACTTTTGCTTTAAATTTTTTTAAAAAAGCTATTCCCTCTTCTACAGCTAATTTTTTTCTATGTTTCTCTTCTCTATCATCTTTTAAATATTCTTTTCTAAATTCTTTTATTTTTCCTTCTCTAATAAGTTGTAGTCCCTTAATAAATTTTTTATTTTTATATACTTTATAGTTAAAGTATCCCAAAACATGCACTCTTTCGCCTCTATATCTAGTTGAAAGTTCTAATGCTGGAATAATTTTTATTTTTCTTTTTTTCCCTTCTTTAACTGCTTCCTCTACACCATCTACTGTATTATGGTCTGCAATAGCAATAGCATCTAGCCCTACCCCTTTTGCTAGTATTACAATTTCTCTTGGTGAAAGTTCTCCATCAGAACTTTTAGAATGTATATGAAAATCCCCTCTCATTATTTAATGACCTACTTTTTATTGCTTTCTTATACATACTATTCATAAATCCATAAATTCGTACATATTCGACAAATATTATAAAGGAGAAATTTAAATATTTCTCCTCTATAACATTTACATAATTATTATTCTTTACTTTCAATTTTGTCTTTTTTGATTTCATCTTCTTCAAAAGTATCTTTTTCAATTTCTTTATTATTTTTTAATTCTTTATTTTTATCATCTTCTTTAAATGTTTCTTTATCCTTTATTTCTTTATCTTCTTTATCAAATTCATTTTTTTCTTCATCTATACGAGAAGAATCATATAAAACACTAGTTTGTTTTTCTGACTTACTTTTCTTTTTAGTAATTTGAACTCTCTTTGCATATGCTTGTGGAGGAATAGATTTAGTAATCTTCTTATCTAAAACTACTGAAACATAATCTCCAACTTCACATTTAATTTCTTCTTTACACTCTTTTTTACAGCCTTCGTGTATCTTAGTATTTTTATCAATTATTATAAGAACTTGACCTTTATAAGTTTCGCACCCTTTCATATATCCATCTACAATTACTCTAATATTACCTGAATCATTACATTTTTCAACTTTTTTAATCTCCCCCATTAATAATGGATCCTTTAATGGATTAGCTGAAGCTGATACCCCAAATAGCCCAAGGAAAAAAATAGCTATAAGTATTGTTCTTTTAAATTGTTTTTTCATATAATATCCTCCTTTGTTATTTATTCAAAAAATATCTTTCCTCAAATAATAAAAATTTATTCAAAATATTATATAAAAATGGTTAATTTATATTTTATTTGAATATAATCATATTAAGAATAGTATTTAGGAGGCTATATATGAATATAAAAAAATATGAAATCCTACAAAGAGGAAAATGCCTACTTCTCTATCTTTTACTACTACTTTTTATAGCCTTTTTTATTGAAATTATTACAGGTTTCTTATATGCTGACATCTTCCTTATTCTTGGATTAATCACATCCATAATTGGTGGCTTTTCATTATATGGAGGAGCTCATATAGGAAATGGTATTAATACCCTAGGACAAAGTAATTCACAGTATGTATCACAAGCTAATTTAGAAATAACTCATCATGAAAAAGAATCCTTAGATAGAGCAAATAATGCTTTAAGGACAACATTAATAGATGTTAGGTTTCATAGTCTTGAGATAATGCTAAGTGGAATAATACTGATAGTCATAAGTATTATTTGAAAAATCTAATAGAAAAGACACCAAAATTTTGGTGTCTTTTTTTATTATTCTTCGTTTTCTTCTTTTAATTTTATTGCAATTCCAAGCTCTTCAAGCTGCTTTTCATCAGCTATATTTGGAGCTTCACTTAAATAGCAATATGCATTTTGATTTTTTGGGAATGCTATAACATCTTTTATGTTTTCAGTTCCTGCTAAGAACATTATCATTCTATCTAAACCAAATGCTAATCCGCCATGTGGTGGTGGTCCAAATTTAAATGCTTCTAGTAAGAATCCAAATCTATTCCATGCCTCTTCCATAGTAAATCCTAATGCTTTAAACATTCTTTCTTGAAGCTTAGTGTCATGTATTCTAATTGATCCACCACCAAGTTCTTCTCCATTTAATACAAGGTCATATGCTATTGATCTAACCTTTCCTGGATCTGTTTCTAAGAATTCTAAATCTTCTTCCATTGGTGCTGTAAATGGATGGTGACATGCAGTATATCTACCTTCTTCTTCACTGTACTCAAATAATGGGAATTCTGTAATCCAAGTAAAGTTAAATTCATTTTTATCTTTAATTAAATCCAGCTTTTTAGCAAGCTCTAATCTTAATGCACCCAAGCTTTGGAAAACTACTGAATTTTTATCAGCAACTATTAAAACTAAATCTCCAGTTTTCGCATCAGCAGCTTCTAAAAGCTTAGCCATTTGCTCTTCATCTAAGAATTTAGCTATTGGAGATTGTATTCCATCTTCTTTAACTTTAATCCATGCAAGACCTTTAGCTTTATATGTCTTAACAAATTCTCCAAGTCTATCGATATCTTTTCTTCCCATTGTTGCTCCGCCTTCAACGCAAAGTGATCTTACTGATCCACCATTTGAAAGGGCATCTGAGAATACTTTAAATTCTACATTATTTACTGCTTCAGAAAGATCATGAATCTTCATTCCAAATCTTAAATCAGGTTTATCTGAACCATAGCTTTCCATAGCTTCTTTAAATGTCATTCTTTTAATTGGAAGTGACACTTCATGTCCTAATACTTCCTTAAATACATGAGCAATTAATCCTTCATTTAATTCTATTATATCTTCTTGATCAACAAAGCTCATTTCTAAATCTACTTGAGTAAATTCTGGTTGTCTGTTTGCTCTTAAATCTTCATCTCTGAAACATTTAGTTATTTGATAGTATTTATCAAATCCAGATACCATTAATAATTGCTTGAATATTTGTGGTGATTGAGGAAGTGCATAAAACATTCCTGGATAATTTCTTGAAGGAACTAAGTAATCTCTTGCACCTTCTGGAGTACTCTTAGTAAGTATTGGTGTCTCAACTTCTAAGAACCCATTATTATCTAAATAGTCTCTAACTGCCTTTGAAGCTCTATTTCTTATCATAAAGATTTTTTGCATATCTGGTCTTCTAAGATCTAAATATCTATATTTTAATCTTATGCTTTCAGCCGCATCTAAGTCTTCTTTAATATATATTGGAGGAGTTTCTGATTCTGAAAGAATTTTTATATCCTCACACTTTAATTCTACAAGGCCAGTTGCTAGCTCTTTATTTGGAGCTTCTCTTAATACTATTTCACCAGTTACTGCGATACAGTATTCTGGTCTAACTCCCTTTGCCTTTTCAAATACTTCTTCTTTTACATCGTCTCCGAATACAACTTGCATTATTCCAGTTCTATCTCTTAAATCAATAAACTGTAATCCCCCAAGCTTTCTATTTCTTTGAACCCATCCCATTAAAGTAATTTTATTACCTACATGTTCTTCTCTAGGTTCACCACACATCATTGTTCTTTTTAAACCGCTAAGCGCTTCTGCCATATGTGATTCCTCCATATCTATTTTAATATATTTTTTCACATTTTTAAGCTTTTGTACTAAATTAGGCTTTAATAACTTCTTTTATTTTTTCTAAGTCATTTAAGTTTAATTCGAACTGCTCTCCATCTTCCATTCTCTTAAATCTTGCTATTTTGCTTTGTAACTCGTCATCACCTAAAACAACACTAAACTTTGCTCCTATTTTGTTAGCATATTTCATTTCTGCTTTGAAGCTTCTTCCTGCATGATTTATTTCTGAACTTACACCAATATTTCTTAAAGCATGAGCTAACTTAAATGCTTCTTTAGCTCCTTCTTCTCCCCTTGATGCTAAATAAAGTTCAACAACTGGATCTTTCGGAATTTCTATTCCTTCTTTTTCGATGGCCATTATAAGTCTTTCTATTCCCATACCAAAACCAACTGCTGGTGTCTCTGGTCCACCTATTTCTTCAATTAGTCTATCATATCTTCCTCCTCCACATACTGTGAAGTCAGAATTTAATATTTCAAATATTGTCTTAGTATAATAATCAAGTCCTCTAACTATACCTGGATCAATATTATATTCTATTCCTAAAATATCTAAGTACTCCTTAACCTTTGTAAAGTGATCACTACACTCTTCACAGATATAATCTAATATTATTGGAGCATTCTTAGTTATTTCTTTGCAACTATGTTCTTTACAATCTAATATTCTCATTGGATTTTTTTCAAATCTAGTCTTACAAGTAGGACATAAATTGTCATAATTATCTTCTAAGAATTTCTTTAATGCCTCATTATATTTAGGTCTACAATTTGGACATCCTAAATTGTTTATATTAAGACTTAATCCCTTAAGTCCTATTTTATTTAATACTGTCATAGCTAATGCCATAACTTCAGCATCCATTGAAGGCTTTTCAGTACCAAACATCTCAATTCCAAATTGATGGAACTGTCTATATCTTCCCTTTTGAGCTTTTTCATATCTAAAGCATGGAGTTATATAGAATAACTTAGTTGGTTGTGCCTCATTAAATAATCTATTTTCAATAAAAGCTCTAACTGCTGGTGCAGTTCCTTCTGGTTTTAAAGTTATACTTCTTGATCCTTTATCTTCAAAAGTATACATTTCTTTTTGAACTATATCTGTTGTTTCTCCAACGCCTCTTAAAAATAATTCTGTATGTTCAAAAATTGGAGTTCTTATTTCTCTTATTCCAAAATTCTTTGATATTTCTCTAAATATATTTTCAACATAATGCCATTTATAAGCATCACTTGGTAACATATCCTTAGTACCCTTAGGTGCCTGTATTTCCATTTAATTCCCTCCTATTTATATAATGTATCTAGTAATTTTATCTTACCTTTTATCATTTCATCTATTCTATTTACATATTCTCTAACATCTTTAACATTTGGGAATCTTTCTATTCTGTTCTCATCTAAGAAAACTACCTTGGATACTGCATCAGCGCCAAGTGCAATTATAGTTTGAGTATCTTCTATCATCTGCATATTATAAATACACTCTTTTCCTTCCTTTGCATATCCTAGGTTCTCCATATTTCCAACCATGTTTTTTTGTCTATACATATAGTATGCTTTAAGGCCTAAGTCCTTAGAAAGTTTTTTACTTTCATCATACATTTTAGCTATTTCTTCTTGATCTTTAATTCCAAGACCTTTTTTAAGTATAAAGTTCTCATAAAGTCTTGAGCCTCTCTTTAATGAAAGTCCATGAACAGTTAAACTATCAGGCTTAAGTTTTTTTATTTCTCTTACAGTATTATAAGCTTCTTCAAGCCCTTCTCCTGGAAGTCCTATTATCATATCCATATTTATATCATTAAATCCAAGTTCTCTTGCCATATTGAATTTTTCTTTGACATCTTCTACACTATGATTTCTTCCAATTAATTTTAAAGTTTCATCATTCATAGTCTGAGGATTTATACTTATTCTTGAAACTTTATACTTTTTCATCGTTTCAAGTTTTTCTCTAGTAATTGAATCAGGTCTTCCACATTCAACTGTAAATTCTAAAATTTCTCTATCTCTTACAAAAGAATTATAAACCTTCTTCATCATATCTTCAAACTCTTCATTTGATACAGCAGTTGGAGTACCACCTCCAAAATATACTGTTTCTATCTCTAAGTCCTTTTTATCTACATATTCTTTGATTTTCTCTATTTCATGAGAAAGTGCATTTAAATAAGGAGCTACTAGCTTCTTATTTCCTCCTATAGGATTAGATGCAAAAGAACAATATAGGCATCTTGTTGGGCAAAAAGCCATACCTATATAAATAGCAATCTTTTCATTGTTTGTTTTTACAAACTTCTCTTCAAGCTTTGCAACATCAATACAAAGTTTTGCTTTCTCTTCACTTGCCATATGCTTATCATAGAAATATTTTATTATTTCCTCTTCGCTCTTTCCCTCATTAAGAAGTTTTAAAGCAATCTTAGAGGGTCTTATTCCTACTAAAGTTCCCCAAGGATAAACATCATTAGTTATTTCTTTAAGCCCTTTAAATATAGCCTTCTTAATAGAATCCTTTATATTATCTCCAACTGTCTCCTTTATCTCTAAGGTTGAATTTTTAAAGATAATTTCATCACTTTCTATATTTACTATATAATCAAAGTCTCCCGCTTCTGGAAACTTTAATTCATCTAGAGGAAAATATATATTAAACATTTGATAGACATCATATCTGTATTTTAAATCATTTAATCCTATATTAATTATCATAATTTCTCCTTAAGTTAAAAATGGATTATTTCTCTTTTCAAATCCAATTGATGACTTTGGTCCATGACCTGGGTATACAGTGATATCATCACCTAAAGGTAATAACTTAGTCTTTATACTACTTATTATCTTTCCAAAGTCTCCTCCTGAAAAGTCTGTTCTTCCTATTGCACCTTGGAATAATGTATCACCTGAGAATAAATCTTTATCAATTAGGAAACAAACTCCACCTTCTGTATGTCCTGGTGTATGGATAACATTAATCCTGTGATTTCCAAGATATAATTCTGTATTTTCATCTAAATAACCATCAGCTTTTCTTATGTTTCCAAAGACATAATTATCATTTTCTATATACTTTACTTCTGATTCATGCATGTAGAATGGAATATTTAATAATTTACTTAAATATTCAACAGCTCCAACATGATCAACATGCGCATGAGTTAATAAAATAAATTTAGGTTTTATATCTAAACTTTTTATTATTTCTTCAAGTTTTATTTCATCTCCACCTGGATCAATGATCCCAGCTTCTCTTGTATCATTATCAATTACTATATAGCAGTTTGCATCATATATTCCTGCTGGTATTGTTTTTATTATCATAAAAGCATCTCCTTAAGATTAAAATTGTTTGAAACTATCTAGTAGAATAGTAACTGGTCCATCATTTTGAATATCAACTTGCATATGAGCTCCAAATTCTCCTGTTTCTACTTTTAAACCTGTTTCTTTTAACATCTCTATAAATTTATCATATAATATTTTAGCTTCTTCTCCACCTTTGGCATTCATAAAATTAGGTCTTCTACCTTTTCTACAATCACCATAAAGAGTAAATTGTGAGATAGCTAATATATCACCTTTTACATCTAATAAAGAATGATTCATCTTATCATTTTCATCTTCAAAAATTCTAAGATTTATTATCTTATCCTTTATGTATTTTAAATCTTCTACAGAGTCCTCTTTTGAAATGCCAACTAGAACATTTACCCCTAAATTAATTTCTCCTACTACTTCTCCATCTACTCTTACTCTTGATGAAGAAACTCTCTGTACTACTGCTCTCAAAACGAACACATCCTTTTTTAATTATTCATTCTGTATACGTCTATTACCCCTTTAATCTTTCTTATAGCTTTCATAAATTCTTTTAATTGTTCAACTGAGTTTATTTTAACCTTTATATTTATAATAGCTATATTTCCTTTTGCTGAATTAGCATTTAATGAATTAAGTGGTAATCCCTTTTCACTAATAACAACCATTATTTCAGATAAAATCCCCATTCTATCTTCTGTCTTTATTTGTATTTCAGCAACATAACCAGATCCTTCTGCTCTTCCAAAACTTGCTTCAACTATCTTTTCTGGTTCAGTCTCTATTAAAGTTTTTAGATTGTTACAGTCTTTTCTATGGATTGATACACCCCTTCCCTTTGTGATATATCCTAAAACATCATCTCCAGGAACCGGGTTACAACATTTTGCGAATCTTACCATAATATTATTAAGACCCTTTATTGCTATTCCATAGCTTTTCTCTTTTTCTTGTTTTCTTTCACTCTTTTGTATTTGTTCTTCAATATTTTTTTCTACAGCTTCTTTAGAATATTTATCTTTTTCATCTATATTATCTTCTTTAAGTCTTGAAACAAATGTAGATGCAGTTATCATTCCAACACCTATACTTGAATAAAGATCATCCATTTGATGAATGTTATATCTTTTCATCATTCTATCATATACATCACCCTTTGCGATATCATGATAATTTACACATTGTTTTTTTAGCTCTTTTTCTAAAAGTTCCTTACCTTTTTCGATATTTTCTTCCTTTTTAACTCTCTTAAACCACTGCCTTATTTTACTTTTAGCTTGATTACTCTTTGCAATATTAAGCCAATCCATCTTAGGACCTTTAGCAGTTTTTGAGGTTATTATCTCTACTATTTCTCCAGTTTTAAGCTTATAATCTAAAGGAACTATTTTTCCATTAACTTTAGCTCCGACACATCTATTTCCTATATCCGTATGTATTCTATAAGCAAAATCTATTGGTGTTGATCCACTGGCAAGGTTTATTACAACTCCTTTTGGAGTGAATACGAATACTTCATCTGAGAATAAATCTATTTTGAATCCTTCCATAAACTCTTCTGCATCTGAAGTTTCCTTTTGCCATTCTAAAATATCTCTAAGCCATGCAAGCTTTGTTTCAAAGTCCATACCTTTCTCTTCATCACTACTACCTTCTTTGTACTTCCAGTGAGCAGCTATACCATACTCTGCTGTTTTATGCATCTCAAAAGTTCTTATTTGAATTTCAAAGGTTTTTCCTTGTGGCCCAATTACAGTTGTATGAAGAGATTGATACATATTAGGTTTAGGCATCGCTATATAATCTTTAAATCTTCCTGGAATAGGCTTATATATAGTATGAACAATGCCTAATACTCCATAGCAATCCTTAACAGAATCAACTAAAATCCTTATTGCTGTTAAATCAAATATCTGCTCAATACTTTTATGCTTATTAACCATCTTTCTATAAATACTATAAAAATGTTTTGGTCTTCCCTCTATATCTGCATCAATTCCTGAATCTTCAAGCTTTTCATGTAAATCTTTTATAACGGAATCTATATATTCTTCCCTCTCAATTCTCTTCTCAGCGATTTTATGAACTAAATCATAATATTCCTCTTCATGTAGATATCTAAAGCTTAAATCCTCTAATTCCCATTTAATTTTAGACATCCCCAGTCTATGTGCAAGTGGAGCATAAATGTCTAAGGTTTCCTTTGCCTTTTGTTTTTGCTTCTCTTTTTTCATAAACTTTAAGGTTCTCATATTATGAAGTCTATCTGCTAATTTTATAATTATTACTCTTATATCCTTAGCCATTGCAAGGAGCATTTTCCTTACATTATCAGCTTGTTGCTCTTCTTTAGTCTTATATTTGATTTTACCAAGTTTTGTAACACCCTCAACTAAATTTGCAATCTCTTCATTAAATTCCTTAGCCATATCCTCATAGGTGTAATCTGTATCTTCAATTACATCATGTAAAAGGCCTGCAGCAATTGTACTTGTATCCATCCCTAGTTCAGCCAAAATACAAGCTACATCTATTGGATGTATTATGTAAGGTTCTCCAGATTCTCTGCTTTGACTTTTATGAGCCTCTTTTGCTAAATTATATGCTTTTTTTATTGTTTCGATATCAACATTGTTACAATTTTCATTTATAACTTTAACCAAATTTTCTATCATTAGGATTACTCTCCTTAAAATAGTCTAAAAAACTATAATTACTTAAAATCAAAGGCTGGTTTTCTAACCAGCCATTATCTATTATTATATAATATTATCAAATCATTTTCAATAATTTTAGACATCGTACTTTGTTAATGACATTACATCATAACCTTTAAGCTTATCTATACCATTTAATTCAGTAAGTTCAATGACAAAATCCAATGATGCAACTTCACCACCTGCAAGTTCTACAAGTTTTGCAACTGCTTCAATAGTTCCACCTGTAGCTAATAAATCATCAACAATTGCTACTCTTTGTCCTTTTTTAATTGCACCTTTGTGTAACTCTAAATTATCTGTACCATATTCTAAATCATAGGCTATTGAAAGAGTTTCCCCTGGTAATTTTCCAGGCTTTCTAACTGGTATAAATCCTACTCCTAAAGCATAAGCAACAGGAACTCCAAATATGAATCCTCTAGCCTCTGGTCCTACTACTACATCAATATTCTTGTCCTTTAAATGTTCAACTATTGCATCAACAGATGCTCTTAACCCTTCTCCATCACCTATTAATGTAGTGATGTCTTTAAAGCTTATTCCTTCTTTTGGAAAGTTGTCAATTACTCTTATTTTGTCTTTTAAATTCATACTAATTCCTCCAATATTTTAAGAATTTCACCTGAAAATTAAATTTTATATTTGGCGTATTCTCGTATTGTATAAATATTTCGCTATCTGCTCCGCTCTATCCTCATCATTTGTTGTAAGTAATTCTAAAACGATTCTAGCATTATTAATCATACCAACTGCACTTGTAGTTGGCGTAATTAAATTTATCATTTTCTCTATATTCTCATCATCAAGTTCTTCTATATTATTAAAATTAATTATTGCTCTTAATCCAATATTATTCGTGTTATCTAAAAACTTCTTACCTTCTTTTAAGAAAACAGCGTTTTCCCCTCTTGCTGAAGAACCTGCCCATTTCGTACCAATTAAAATTAGATCCAAGTATTTATTAATACTCTTCATATTGTAATAAATAGCTATTGCTTGCATTAGCTTAAAACTCAACGCACTTATAGATAACGTCTTGTACCTATATTGGCATGACTTTTGTCTAGGATTTATGTAAATGTAATCTCTCTTTTCTTCTGTTTTTTTATTTTCAAGAACAATTAGGTCTATCCCAAGGCTTTCACATAATTCCACTTCAATCTGTGAAACTAAATCCACCCCTAAAGTAATAAGCAATTCTCCCCCTAGAAAATCAACTTTAGTCTTTATATCAAAAGAGCCTACCTCTTTACATTCTTCCCCTCCGTCGTGTATTAAATACTCTACATCTGCATTTAAGTATCTTAGCACTAAGCTTAAGGAAGCAATTGCACAAATACCATCAACAGTGTTTGTTCCATATATAATGATTTTTTCCCTATTATTAATAGCAGTAACAAGACGCTCTATAGACTTGTTCATGTCTTTTAAAATAAAGGGGTTATATCCTCTTATGTAATTAGGACAATATATGCTCTCCCAAAACTTACGCATCACTTACTATCTCCTCCATAAAATTAGAAAACAATAATATTATAATTTAAAACAGGTCATTTGACAAATATTTATGAAAAAAAAATAAAAAACCCTCAAAACTTAGTTTTGAAGGTTTATATTTTGCTGTCGTAATCAATAAATTATGCTTCTACTACCTTCTTTTTTGTTCCTTTTTTTTGTAACCAAACCCACATTGGTGATGCTATAAATATTGATGAGTAAGCTCCTGTAGCTATACCAATTATAAGAGGGAATGAAAACTCCCTAACTGTAGGAACAAAAATATTAACTGCTATTATTGTGATCAATGTAGTAAGTGTAGTATTAATTGATCTTGACATAGTTTGTGTTAAACTCTTATCTGCAATTTCTGTTGGAGAAGTTCTTCTCATAAACTTAGAATTTTCTCTTATTCTATCAAAAATTACTATAGTATCATTTATTGAGTAACCTACAATAGTAAGTATCGCTGCTATAAATGGTGAGTTAACTGTGATATTAAATATCGCATATACACTTAATGTAATTAATATATCATGGAATAGAGCAATTAGCGCTGCTATACCAAATTTTATTTCAAATCTTATTGCTATATAAATAAGCATACACACGAAAGCTATAGCTAATGCTATAAATGCTTTTTGTGTTAATTCTTTTCCTATTGATGCTCCAATTTCATTTTGTGAAACTAAAGCCTTATCACCTATTTTAAAATCTTTTTTGAATTGATCATATATTTCATTAACCTTTTGACTGCTTAAGTCTGGAGCTTTAATTTCATACTCTGTACTATTTACAGTATTAGTTACAGCCTCTGGTGAATATTTTTTAACAATATTATCTGCTGATGCTTTATCAAATTCTTTACCAAAGTTAAATACTACTTGAGTACCACCTTTAAAGTCTATTCCAAAATTAAGACCTCTTGTAAACATAAACCCTAATCCAATTACTATAACAGCAAGTGATAAAGCAATCCATATCTTTGCATGTTCAATTATCTTTAGCATAGCTTTACCCCCTTTTCACTTTCACTCTAAAACGAGATGGCTTACTTAATAATCCAGCATTTAAAGCTTGATTCATTAAGAATTTAGTAACTATTAGTGCAGTAAATAAACTTACAACTATACCTATCATTAATGTTATTGCAAACCCTTTAACTGAGCCTGAACCGAAAAAGTATAATACTAGTGCTGCAATCATTGTTGTTACATTTGAATCAACTATTGATGAAAGCGCATTATCAAATCCTCTTTTTACAGCGGATTTTACTGAAACTCCATTCCTAAGTTCTTCTCTAACTCTCTCAAATATAAGTACATTTGCATCAACTGCCATACCTATAGTAAGTAATAAACCTGCTATACCTGGCAATGTAAGTGTTACACCTACTTCAACAAATACTAAAAGTACTAATGTTGTATATAATGTTAAAGCTATACTTGCAATAACTCCTGGCACTCTGTAATAAAGAATCATAAATACAAATATTAAGCATATACCAATAACACCAGCTTTCATAGCATTTGGTAATGCTGATGCTCCAAGCTGTGCTCCTACCGTTTGTTGTGAAAGAGCTTTTATTGAAACTGGAAGTGCTCCTGAATTTATAAGTCCTGCAATATTTTTAGCTTCATCTACACTGCTCATTCCAGTTATTACAGCTTCTCCATTAGTTATTTGGTTTTGAACTGTAGGATTTGTAAGCTGTTCATTGTCCATATTTATTGAAATTTGTTTTCCTAAGTATTTTTGTGTAGCTTCTGAAAATAACTTTGTACCCTCATCATTTAACTCAAGGGAAACCACTGGCTTATTAGTTTGTTGATCAATGGTTGCAGATGCTTTCTTTACATCTTTTCCAGTTAATATAACTGTTCCATCTGGTGCCTTAAATGTAAGATCTCCTGTTTTACTTAAAGCATCAACTATTCCTTGAGAATTATATTCTCCAGGTATATCAACTCTAATTCTATTGTCACCTTCTGTAGTAACAACAGTTTCAGCTACTCCAAGTTTATTAACTCTTAGCTGAATTAAATCTTTTGTTTTTTGTAAATCCTCGTGACTTACGTTTTCATCCTGAATTCCAAGTAGCACTGAAACTCCACCCTGAAGGTCTAATCCTTTTGTTATTGTATCATTGAAAGATTTAACCTCCCATCCGCCTACCTTAACGCCCCTGAAGCATACAGCCGCAAGAATTATGATAGCTAAGGTGCAAAGCGTGAAAATAAATGTGCTTTTTCCTTTTCCTTTCATCTTTATCCCCCTTCGTCATTTAAGTATTAATCTTCATATTATAATTCCCAATTTAATGATATAATATCCTATTTTTCCTACTGGATCTTTACATTTATTGGTATTTTATTTCGTAAATCGATTTTTATTATAACATAATAACTTACCTTAATAAAGCATTATGTAGCCATTATAAGTTTTTCTTAATAAGTCTTATATATTAAAATTTGTCGATTAATGAATATTTTCTTTCTCAATCAACATACTTTTTCTTAAAAATATATAATAAATATATATTTCATTATATATTTTTATAATATATTTAATAAAATATATTATTTGAATACAAAAAAAATATCCATCAACATTGCTGATGGATATTTATATTATGCTTTTGCTTCTTCTTTATATACTTTACTTGCAATTGAATTTCTTACTAACTTAATCTTTGTTCTATCTGAACTAGTTTCGATAACAACATGTTCTTCATCCATTTGAACTATTTTACCAACAATTCCGCCTCTTGTCATTATTTCATCGTTAACTTGTAATGCATCCATCATTTGGCTATATTGTTTCTTTCTCTTCTTTTCTGGAAGGATTATCATGAAGAAGAAAAGTCCGAATATTAATACTAATGGTAGTATTTGATATAAAATTGCCATTGTTCTACTTCCTTTCGCGCTAAAATTATTCTTCGTTGGAATTAAATACTATTCCATAAAATGAGTTTACAGTTATTTCTTTTTGTTGTCAACCAAGTTTTCACTTTATGAAGTACAATTCATAGAATTATTTTTTTATATTCCATTCTTTAAGCTTTTGTTCTTTAAATTCTTTAAATCTATCTTCATCTATAGCTTTTCTTATGTCTTCCATAAGTTTATTATAGAAATAAAGATTGTGAAGAACACAAAGTCTCATAGCAAGCATTTCTTTTGCTTTAAATAAATGTCTTATATATGCTCTTGTATAATTTTTACAAGTAGGACATTGACATCCCTCATCTATTGGACTTTTATCTAGTTCAAATCTTTTGTTCATTATATTTATCTTACCATCTTTAGTGAAAACATGGCCATGTCTTCCGTTTCTTGCAGGAAGAACACAATCGAAGAAATCTACGCCTCTTTCAACTGCCTCTAATATATTAGCTGGAGTTCCAACTCCCATTAAATATATTGGTTTATCTTGTGGAAGATAAGGTACTACAGTTTCTATAACTTCATACATTTCCTCATGAGTTTCTCCTACTGCAAGCCCACCTATTGCATAACCATCTAAGTCCATCTTAGAAATTGTTTTTGCATGTTCAATTCTAATATCTTTAAAAGTTGCACCTTGATTTATACCAAATAGCATCTGTTCTTTATTTATTGTGTCAGGAAGTGAATTTAATCTATCCATCTCAGCTTTACATCTTTCAAGCCATCTTGTAGTTCTAGCAACTGATTTTTCTACATATTCTCTTGGTGAAGGTATTTCAATACATTCATCAAAAGCCATTGCTATTGTTGAAGCTAAATTACTTTGTATTTGCATACTTTCTTCTGGTCCCATAAAAATCTTTTTACCATCTATATGTGAATTAAAGTAAACTCCTTCTTCTTTTATCTTTCTAATTCCTGATAATGAGAATACTTGGAATCCACCTGAATCAGTAAGAATTGGTCTATCCCAATTCATAAATTCATGTAATCCACCCATTTCTCTAACAACTTTATCTGATGGTCTAAGGTGTAAATGATATGTATTTGAAAGCTCTACTTGACATCCTATATCTTTTAGATCCATACTTGAAACCGCACCCTTAATAGCTGCTAAAGTTCCGACATTCATAAATACAGGTGTCTCTATTGTTCCATGAGGTGTAACAAATCTACCTCTTCTAGCATCTCCGTCTTTTTTTAATAATGTATATCTTTTACTCAAAAATTTCACTCCTTTAAATTTATCCTAAATGTTATTTTATAAACATTGCATCTCCAAATGAGAAGAATCTGTATCTTTCTTTTACTGCTTCTTTATACGCATTTAATACATGTTCTTGTCCTGCAAGTGCAGATACTAGCATTATTAAAGTTGATTCTGGCAAATGAAAGTTTGTTATTAAATTATCTACAACTTTAAATTTATATCCTGGGTATATGAATATATCAGTCCATCCACTACATTCTCTTACAAATCCATTTTCATCACCAATAGTTTCTAGAGTTCTAGTTGATGTTGTTCCAACTGATATTATTCTCCCACCATTTTTCTTAGTATTATTTATTATATCTGCTGTTTCCTTTGATAATTGATAGAATTCTGAATGCATAACATGTTCATCAATTGTTTCAGCTTTAACCGGTCTAAATGTGCCAAGCCCTACATGTAAAGTAAGGTATGCAACATTTACTCCTTTATCTTCTATTTCCTTTAATAATTCTTCAGTAAAATGTAATCCAGCTGTTGGTGCTGCTGCTGAACCTGTTTCTTTTGAATAAACTGTCTGATATCTTTCTCTATCATCAAGTCTCTCATGAATATATGGAGGAAGTGGCATTTCTCCTAATGAATCTAAAACCTCTTCAAATATACCTTCATATTCAAACTCTATAACTCTATTTCCAGTTTCTAAGACTTCTAAAACTTCACATTTAAGTTTTCCTTCTCCAAATTCAAATCTTCTTCCTGGTTTTGCACTCTTCCCTGGTTTTGCTAAGCATTCCCATTTGTCTCCATCTAATCTTTTAAGTAGTAAAAACTCAATTTTACCACCAGTTCCTTCCTTACACCCTATAAGTCTAGCAGGCATAACTCTCGTATTGTTTAAAATTAGGGTATCTCCTTCATTTAAATAATCTAATATATCCTTAAAGATTTTATGTTCTATTTTCCCAGTCTTTTTATCAAGAACCATTAATCTTGATGTATCTCTTTTCTCTAACGGATGTTGTGCTATTAACTCCTCTGGTAAATAAAAGTCAAAATCGCTTACTTTCATATCTTTCGTCTCCCTTACTATTTAAAAAAACTTTTTTGTTCTCCTCGTTTATTCTCAACACCAAATTTTCTTCCTAAATGTTTATAAGCCTTTTCAGTTGCAACTCTTCCTCTTGGAGTTCTTACTATAAAACCTCTTTGAAGAAGATATGGCTCATATACATCCTCTAAAGTTCCAAGTTCTTCTCCTATAAAATAAGAAAGAGTTTCTATTCCAACAGGCCCACCTTTAAAATTGTCAATAATAGCTTCTAATATTTTATTGTCGACTCTATCAAAACCTTGGCTATCAACCTCTAATAATTCTAAAGCTTCTCTTGATTCTTTAAAACTCACTAGATTATCCGCCTTAACTTCTGAGTAATCTCTAACTCTCTTTAAAAGTCTATTTGCAATTCTTGGTGTACCTCTTGACCTTCTTGCAATCTCTGCTGCACCCTCTTCTGTTATAGCACACCCAAGAACTAATGCACTTCTTACAATAATATCCTTTAACTGCTCTTCCGTATAGTATTCCATAGAACATAATACCCCAAATCTATCTCTAAGAGGAGAGGTTAACATTCCAATTCTAGTTGTTGCTCCTATTAAAGTAAATTTCGGAAGATCCAGCCTTATAGATTTTGCAGCAGCTCCTTTACCAATAACTATATCAAGTGCATAATCTTCCATAGCAGGATAAAGAATTTCTTCTACATTCCTATTTAATCTATGAATTTCATCTATAAATAAAACATCATTATCTTCAAGTGTTGTAAGAATTGCAGCTAGATCTCCCGCTCTTTCTATAGCTGGTCCTGATGTTATTTTTAAATTACCACCCATTTCTGTTGCAATAATATTTGCTAGAGTAGTCTTACCAAGACCTGGTGGTCCATATAAAAGAACATGGTCTAACGCTTCGCCTCTATTTTTTGCCGCAGTTATAAAAATATCTAATCTTTCTTTTACTTTATCTTGCCCAATATATTCACTTATTTTTTGAGGTCTTAAGCTTAATTCACCATTAAAATCTTCATTAAGCTCATCTGGCGTAATAATTCTTTCCATATTTTAAATCACCTACCCCATTAATACTCTTAAACAATCTTTTATCATAATTTCTACTGTGCTGTCTTTTTTAACATTTTTTATTGCCATATTAGCTTCTTTCTCACTATATCCTAAAGCTAAAAGTGCTCCAAGAACTTCTGATATCTTAATTCCATAATCATCATTATTTACATCTAATCCTTGGCTACCATCACTATCTTCATCAAAGAATTCATCAGGTTTTAGCTTATCTTTAAGTTCTAAGATAATTCTTCCAGCTGTCTTCTTCCCAATTCCTGGTGCTCTACAAAGGTGTTTATCATCACCAGTCATTATTGAATATTTTAAATTATTAATTTTACTTATTGATAAAAGTGACAATGCAGCTTTTGCTCCAACACCGTTTATACTAAGTAACATATTAAACATTTTCAGTTCTTCCTTAGATAAAAAACCATATAATCCAATAAAATCTTCCCTAACTATTTGCTCTAAATAAAGCATAACCTCTTCTCCAATAGCTGGCATTCCAGCCATTGAAATTCCTGAAGAATATATTTTATATCCTATGCCATTATTTTCAACAACAACATAATCCTTTATTATTCCTACGTATTTACCTTTTATGTACTCGTACATTAAGGTTCCCCCTTCCTGTGTCTAGGTGAAAGTATGTTCCCATATAAGTCTACTTATTACTTTATCATTTTAATCAAAATCTTTCAACAAATCATATTATTTTTAAAAATATTTTAAGACCTAGCAATCTTTATTGCTAGGTCTTAAAAGTTTGACTAAAATTCCTCTAGTCTAAAACAAGTTCTACTATTAAATTAAGAGGTTTTTAGGTAATTAGCTCTGTTATTTTATTTTCAACATCTTCAAGTTTTGTACTATTAAAATACTTATAATTTTTAAGCTTATTTACATCAATATCTCTAAGCATATCTATAGGAGTATCTTCTGAATATACTTTTTCTTTTTTTATAGTACCTTTATCATCCGTTTTGTAAATAGCTAGGTAACCATCACTTTCGCCTATATAATATGTATTTGGCTTTAATGAATCCTCCTTCTCTCTTTTGTATACAAAAGTATCATCTGATTTATTAGCTAGCTTATACCCATCAGTCAATACTGCCTTTGAAAGAATTTCTTCTGTAAGATTTTTTTCTATATTAAGTTCTTTAAGTAGTTCACTGACCGTAGTAGTCTTATCTCTAGTTTCACCTGTATAGAATGATACTTTTAGATTTTCTCTAAGTGCCCTTTCTCCTTGACTAGCAACAGTTTCCTCAGCAGTACTTTCAAATTGATTATTTAAATTTCTATTTTTAATACTCTCTGATACAAAATAATAGCTAGTAAAAAATAGACCAATAATTCCTATAATAAACATTGTAAAATAAAACTTTTTATTTATCTTCATTTTCATCACTCCTTATTGGTCATTATTCACATTATTCCACTTTTTATACAAAATCTTAAATTTTTCTTCTTTCTTTTTACTAAATATTTTTTACTATTAATAAATTAAAAAAATATAAGAGGTTTTGCTTATATACAAAACCTCTTTATCTATACTTTAACTTATCTTCATATTCTTTATTAATGTAATATTTTTCAATTATTCACTTAATTAAAATACTCCATCTGAAACCCTACCAAATTCTTCTTCATTTAATAATCCATTATCACTAATAAAATCACTTAATTTATCTGCTTTTTAGATTGCACAGCTTTTTAATACTTCAGATTATAAAATTAAATTTATCTACAAATAAGTTAATATACATAACTAATCAATAAAAGCTTAATATAGATATGTATTTCTTAAATTTTTTAAATCATCTTTATTTAAGCCATATTCTTTTTCAAAGTATTCATCATAAGAACTATAATTATCCTTTATTACTTTTAGACTTTCTCCTATAAAATCTCTATTTACGCCTAAAATTCCCTCTATTAATTTCTTAGTTTCTTCATCTTTAATATATGGGTTACACATAGCCATAACTTTTTCATTACTTACTTTCCTATTATTATTACTTTCTAAATAATCTAAAATAACAGTTTCTTCCGGAACATTAAGTGCAAGTAATATTAATGCTGAACCTATACCGGTTCTATCCTTACCTGCTGTACAATGTTGTAATATAGCTGTATTTTGTGGATTTTTAAAAAGCTTAAATAATTCTTTAAATGCTGGATTATTTAATGGCATACTCTTATATCCTTCTATTAATAATTCTTTAGGAGTTATTGTCATTTTATCTCCTTTTAGGATTCCTTCTACATAACTTGCCATATCTAAATTGTCATTTCCTAGATTGCTCATAGCTGATATATTTATATTTTTAACCCCCTCAACTTGCACATCTGGACTTTTATCTGCTTCTTCCTTTGATCTATAATCTAATACATATTTAATACCTAAAGTCTTAAAATATTCTAAGTCACCATCCTTTAAATTAAACAAATCTTCCGATCTATAGAATAATCCCCATTTAACTCTCCTTCCATCCTTAGTATCATAACCACCTAAATCTCTAAAATTTGAAAATTTTTTAAGAGGTACTATTCTTTCAGCTAATATTATTTCACAATCACTATCCTTATCTTTAACCTTATAAAAAGTTCTATTGTTTGTTTCTGGATCCATAAACTTTATTTCATCAGTATTTTTAAAATCTTTTAAAAATTCGTTATCTCCATTTAATTTGCTACTATAATAAACTTCTAAATCACTACATTTTCTATTTAGTTTAATTGTAATTTCTCCATTATCTCCTCGTATTATATTTCCGTTTAACTTTTTCATTTTCCCATCCTCCCTTAAGTAACTCTATGTATATTAATATTATAACTCTTAATTTAAAACTTTCTTTTTTTAAAAAATAATTTATATAAAAATAAATAATTAGTAATTTTATTCACATAACTTCTTTTAAAATTACTAATCATAATTATTAACATATATTTAAACTCAACATTGTTGACAATTCCGATGGGAATTGTATATAATCAAAAAATAATATATTTTAATAATGGGAAGAGGACTACAAATGAAAAAGATGAAAAAGAAAATTTTATTACTTATTACATCTCTTGCACTGATTATTCTTGCTTTTGTTGGGTGTGCACCAAAAGAAAATAATCAAGTAGCAAACACCAATAAAAAAACTATAACCATCGGAACATCTGGCTCTTACTATCCATTCACTTTTTCAGATAATGGTAAGCTTAGTGGATTTGAAATTGATATTTGGAATGATATAGGTAAGCGTCTTGGATATAATGTAGAATTTAAGACAGCTTCCTTTAGTGGATTATTTGGAATGCTTGAAAGTGGCAAAGTTGATACATTAGCTAATCAAATAAGCATATCAAATGAAAGAAAAGAAAAATACTACTTTACTGAACCAACTGTATACAGCGGAGCTCAAATCATAGTAAAAAAAGGTAATGATTCAATAAAGTCATTTAATGATTTAGAAGGTAAAAAAGTTGGTGTTGACCTTGGTAGTAACTATGAACAGATAGTTAAAGATAAAGGCAAAGGTAAAAATATACAAGTTATTACATATCAAAATACAGATGCAGCTTTTAATGAACTATTACTTGGAAGAATAGATGCTGTAGTTATTGATAAAGTTTCTGCCCTTGCTGCTATAAAAGAAAAGAATTTAGCACTACAACTTGCAGGGTCTCCTATTGATAAAATAGAAAATGCATATCCTTTTAGAAAAACTAAGGAAAATGAAGATCTTGTTAAACAAGTAAATAGTGCTTTAAATGATATGAAAAATGATGGTACATTAAAGTCTATATCTGAAAAATGGCTTGGAATGAATGTAACTGTTCCAAACAATAATGAAGGTAATACAAATGCTGCTGTAGCTAATACCCATAGTTCATTATCTTTTGATTTTATGTATTCACTAAAATTAATACCTATGCTACTTACAGCTGTTAAGACTACTTTATCTCTTTCAATCTTTGGTATGATAATAGGACTTATAGTAGGTATTGTTCTTTCAATAATAAGAATTTATAAATTGCCTGTTTTAAAACAAATAGCTGAAATTTATATCTCATTCTTTAGAGGTACACCTCTTTTAGTTCAATTATTCTTATTATATTTTGGTGTTCCTCAAGTAATACCTGGACTTGAAAATATGAGTGCATATACAGCAGCTCTTATAGGTCTTGGATTAAATGCTTCAGCATATATAGCTGAAATACTTAGATCATCAATAAATGCCATAGATAAAGGTCAAATGGAAGCTTGCCTTTCAGTTGGTATGACAAGAGGTCAAGGCCTTAGAAGAATCATTCTTCCTCAAGCATTTAGAATAGCTATACCACCTCTTGGTAATATCTTTGTAGATACTGTCAAAGGTTCATCTCTTGCTTTTACATTGGGTGTTGTAGAACTTCTTGCAAAAGCTCAAATGGAAGCTGCAGCAAGCTACAAATTCTTTGAAAGCTATATTGTTGTAGCTATTATGTACTGGATTATAATCGAATTCTTTAATTACCTACAAAGAATCTTAGAAAGAAAGCTTTCAGTATATTAAGGGGTGAATGGAATGATAAAAGTAAAAGGTTTAAAGAAAAACTTCAAAAAGTTAGAAGTATTAAAAGATATTAATTTAGAAGTAAAAACTGGAGAAGTTGTTGTTATACTTGGACCATCTGGTTCTGGTAAATCAACTTTTCTAAGATGTCTAAATTACTTAGAAAAACCAGATAGCGGAGAAATCTCAATTGGTGATGTTAATATAAATGTAGAAAATGTATCAAAAAAAGATATAGCTAATTTAAGAAAGCAATCAGCAATGGTCTTTCAACATTATAATTTATTTAATAACAAAACAGTTCTTCAAAATGTAACTGAAGCTTTACTTGTTGTAAAAAGATTAAATAAAGATGAAGCAATAAAAATCGCCTTAAATACACTAAAAAAGGTTGGTATGGAAGATAAAAAGGATGTTTATCCTGGAACTTTATCTGGAGGTCAAAAACAAAGAGTTAGCATTGCTCGTGCTATGGCAATAAATCCAAATGTTATTCTTTTTGATGAACCAACTTCAGCACTTGATCCGGAACTTGTAACTGAAGTTTTAAATGTTATTAAAGATCTAGCAAAAGAACATAGAACAATGATTATAGTTACTCATGAAATGTCTTTTGCTAGAGATGTTGGTGATAGAATAATATTTATGTCAGATGGTGTTGTTGTTGAAGAAGGGACTCCTGATGAAATATTTAAATTCCCTAAAAATGATAGAACAAAACAATTCCTAAGTAGATTTGTAAATCTAAATAAAGATGTATAATTAATTATATAAAAAATCCTATCTAAGATATCTTAGATAGGATTTTTATATCTTTATAAGCTTATTCTTCATTGTCAATTTCCGCTATAGCTTCATTTATACCTTCATTATTTAAATCTATAGCTTTACCTACGGTTCCACCAAGCTTTTTCCATACATAGTTATGAACTTCAACAGCATTATTGAAATCTAGCTTGTCCCACTTTTCTATTTCTACAGTAAGAAAATCGTCTATATCTTCTACTGATTCTAATAATTCCTTTATCCTTTTTCTAGTTATCTTCTCTTCACCCCAAATTTGATTATCTTCTGCAATTATTAATGAATTCGCCATTTTATGAACTTCATCATATATCTTTTCTATATTATTTATATTTTTACTATCTACTTCTCCCTCATTACTTTCTAAACTATTAATTTTTTGACCTTTAACACTTACATTCTGTATATTATCGTTTTTACTCTCTCTGATTTCATATTTATATAGCAAAAATCCTAATGGTAATGATACTACAATTGTTACTATTAAAGCAATTATTATGTTCCTACTACCCTTACTAATACTTATTTCTTCATAATCCTCCTCATCTTCTTCACATTCTTCTTCCCACTCTTCATAGCCCTCATCATTATTTTCATACTTATTATCTATAACTTCGTCTTCATTATTATCCATAATAATCTCTTCCTCTTCACCTTTCCCATTAATTTTTTCATCACCTATATTGTTTTTCATATTACCTCTCCCTTTTATTTACATTTATATTATAATTTTACATTATAGGGAGACATATTTCAATAAATAATTTCTATAAAAATAAAAAGAGATGATAGAATCACCTCTTTTTAAAATTTATAATATTTCTTTTAACAACCACTCTTTCGTATCTCTATCACAAAAAGCACCTTCTACACTATTTAGATATATCTTTTTAAAATCCTCTTTGCTTAGTGAATGTATCTCATCTATTTTATTACATTCTTCTGTTAAAGTTATATTAGATACTGTTCTATTGTCAGTGCTTAAGTTAACATTCAGATTATCATCCAAGAATTTTTTTATAGGATGTACTTCATAGTCTTTCACTGCTTTAGTTTGAACATTACTCTTAGGGCACATTTCTAATGTTACATTCTTTTTTCTAACTAACTCATATACTTCTTTATCTTTTTCAATAGCTACTGCATGTCCTATTCTTTCCGCTCCTAAAAGTTCTATTGCATCTTTTACATTTCTTGAAAATCCTGTTTCTCCTGCATGTATTGTAACTCTATATCCATACTTCCTTCCAAGTTTAAATGGTTCTTCAAATGCTTTAGCAAATCCTTCAACTTCTCCTCCTGCAAGATCTAAAGCAACAACACCTCTGCCTATAAATTCACGTCCACCTTCTACAACTTCATATACTGAATCCACAGGCATATGTCTTAAAAGGCTTAAAATAAGATTACTTTTAACGCCAAAATCTCTTTCCCCTTCTTTTAATCCATCAATTACACTTTCTATAATTTCCGGAACCTTCATTCCTTTTTCTTTATGGAAAAGTGGTGCAAATCTAATTTCTATATATTTAACATTTTCCTTACTTACATCTTCAATTAATTCATAGGCAATTCTTTTAAGATTTTCTCTACTTTGCATTAATTTAACTGGTAAATCAAATCTTTTTAAATACTCATCTAATGAAGGGCAATCATCTGGTACAACCAATATTTTCTTCATTTCCTCATAATCTTTTCTATCTACAGCTATTTTTTCTTTTTCTATAATATCTAAAACCGTATCTACTCTTAAGCATCCATCTAAATGACAATGCAATTCAACCTTTGGTAAATTTTTAAACTTCATAATATGCTCCTCCTAAACTATTTTCCTTAATATATGTATTTTTGTATAAAAAAAATTCTTGATTGCGAAGAAAACACTCAAATCTTTGAATCTTTTCTTCGTAATCAAGAATTATTGGTTCTTGGTAGAAACTCCTTAACCATATTTTAAGGATTATACGAATCATTTTTTAAATTAAATATATTCTATCATATTTTTTTAATAAAGCAATAGTATTTTTTAAAAATAAAAAGCATCATAATTGATGCCTTTTTAATCATTATTATTAACTAATAAATCACTTTTAGATTAAGCTTCTAATTTTCTAAGCTTTCTGTTAACCTTTGCAATTAAAGCTGCATTTTGACTTCCTTTGTTTGCTAAGGAGTCTCTTCTAACCTCTAGTGCTAATTTTTTATTCATTTAAAATTCCCCTCTCACCCATAGTATAAATATGAACATTATTCATATTTACTATTATTCTACCATATATTATATTTTTTTCAATATATTTGAGATAATATATCTAAAAATAAAGAAGATAAGTTAATTATCTTCTTTATTTTTATTTATTACATTTTAGGATTTTCTTTTCTCTTCGTTACTCTTCCTGCTTCTTTTGCTATTTTCTCAAAGCCAACTTCATTTGCTATCTCATATTGCAATTCATCCAATCTAGGTGTTGTCTTTTGTCCTTCATTCTTAAAATTTGGGTCTGTACTTCTATACTCTTTATGGCTCATTATTATTCCTCCTTCAATTAATAGATTGTTAATCTATTATTTTTTAAAAGGTGCTTTTCTCTCTTTATTTTTTCCAAGTTTCCTTGACTCACTAGAATATCCTATTTCATTTGCTGTTTCAACTTTCATTTTTTCTACTTCTTTTTTACTTTTTTGTTTTGATTTTTTATTATCTTTACTATTTTTATTATTTTTATGAGACATTCTATCAACTCCTTTAACTAAATAAATCATCATTTATATTATTAGCGTTACATAGTTATCTATTCCTTAAATGCTTTCCTAAAGAGTTATTTAATATTTTAAAATCCTTTATATTACTTAATCGTAAAATTAGGTAATATAATTTTTTATAGATTAAATAACTAACTATTTTTTAAATTAAATCAAAAAACACACCTCTAACCTCAATATACAAAAATTATATATCAAGATTAAAAGTGTGTTTAATTGCTTTTTTATTTAATTACTGATAATTCTTTAATTTTAAAAGGTAAACTTATCCTTTTATTCGTCCCATCCTTCAGGGAATTCAGCATTGTGGTAAACTTCTTGAACATCACAGTTCTTTAAAGTTTTAATCTATATTTTACTAGGTTTAAACCTACTTTTAATTTCAAAGCATATTAACAGTTACCTTAACTGAAAACATCAGTAAAAACATAATCATTATATCAATTTTCATCTTTTTTTTCAAATTGATTTTTTCTACTATCTTTTAAAACTTCATTTATATTTCTCTTTTTTTCCCTTTCCCTTTTTAATTTCAACATTAATATAAATACAGCCTCAACACTTAATATCATAGGCAATAATAAAAGTAATAAATCTTTTTCTTTAAAGCCTACTGTAATATTAGTTCCATTTAATGATATTATCATGTAAAACATGGTTAATATAGTTACTATTAATGACATAAAAGTAGTTAGAAGATTAATAATCTTTTTATTTTGAACTTCCTTATTTGTTATATCTTCTTTAATACTTGTATATTCTTCACAGTGCTCTACCACTTCCATATTATCAAGCATTTCTAATATTTCATTTCTTTGTATATCTTGAATAAATCTCATAGTTATAAAATCACTTATTAAAACAGCTTTTATTTGTTCAATAGTATACATATCCTTAATTTCAACCTTATATTTTAATGCTTGTCCATGTATAACTGATTTAACTATATTTAATTTAAATAAATTAAATGTTAAAATATACTCCTTTAATATTTCTAAACAACTATTATTAGCTTTACTAATACTTTCAAAATATTCTTTCTTAGTACTCTTACTAGTTAACCAATTATTTATTGGCCAAGTAATAAAAAACACTATAACTCCTGTAATTAATGATATTGCCCAATTTTCCAACATTACACCCCTTACTAACTTCAAATAATATTAATTTTATATTATAATATCTCTTAATTCTTGTGCTTTTTTATCTGCATCATATAAATAATCTCCTAATTGTTTCATTTCATTTAAGGCAATTTCAGATATATCTTCTTTTTTATATGTTAAATGATGTGTCTTCATTGCCCAAGCATTTTGAAATGATGTTCTTAATTGAATTTCCACTTTAATATTATCATTAAGTTTTCCTTGATAAAATACATCAACTACTACAATAACATGTATCCCCCTATACCCTTCCTTAGTAGGATTCTTAATTTTATCTTCAATATCTATAACCCTAATTAATGGATTATTTTTTATATATTCCAACAATTTATAAACATCTGAGATATATTCACATACCACTCTAACTCCTGCAATATCATCAAATCTTTCAAACACTTGGCTACTAAGAATATTTTTTCTATATACCTTTTCCTCTAAACTTTCTATATTTTTTGTTCTACCAATAACCTCTATAATATTGCATTCATTCTTACTTACCTCCCTTGAATAACTGTCAAGTTCAAGTATTATCTTATTTTTTGCCCTCTCATAAACAGGTAGATAATTAGTTATCCTTTTTTCAACTTTATTGTATAATCTATTCTGCTTTATAGCACTTGCATATCCTATAAAATCATTTCTAACTTCATTCCATAAAGAGTTAACTTTATCAAAAGTAATATCTTCTCTAATTATAATAGTTATTGTATTTGTTCCTTCTCTTAGCTCATAGTTTTCATTACTATTTATTTCTTTTATCACTTGTTCAATATTTATATCCTCTAAGCCACATACATTATTGTAGTCACTGAAATACCATAAGTTTTTATCTATCCTCTCAATTTCTGCTATTGTATAAACCTCAAAATCAATATCTGGTAATGATAATAATTCCAACCTATCTCCAATTTCTAGTTTACTAATTCTCCCATCCATACCTTCTAATTCAAAAAAAGCTAATTCTTCAACACTCATACTTATAACCCCTCCATATTTATCCACATTATATTTTAACATACAAATGCAACACTGTAATTTAAAAACTTATCTTTTTTGTTATTATATCTTATATTACACTAAATTCTTAAATTAATTTTGTTGCATTTTGTTCTAAAAATATCATCAAATATTATGGTTATGTTGTGATTAATGAAATTAATCCAAATACATCTTTTTTATTATTTCTTTAATATTTGTTCTTTATATTATGTTCTTTATAGAGTACATATAGTAACTATTTATATAATAATATAATTCTTATTACTTAACTTTCCCTTCCCCTGTCCCCCTTGTATACCCTTGTTTAAAATATTTAATTATTACTAAAACACCCTATTTCTCCACTTTCCTTTTCTATTAATAATGGCAATGCTTTTCTATGTGAATATTTTTCTTCATCAGAATAATAATAAGTAACCCCTTTACATTTAAATAATAATTCATTAAAATCTTCTTCTGACAAATTATGTTCTGCTTCACTTAAAGCTACTTCTTTTCCATCTACATACATTGGTTGTAAATTCATCACTCTATATGTATTAGCTTTACCAGTAAAATTACTACCTGTCATTATTTTTTTAATGAATCCCTGAACTTGTAATTTTTTTAATACTAATTTTGCTTTTCCTATTGAAAAATTGCACACTTTTGCTAGATGCTCTGATGCTAAAAAGAAAATATCACCTTTTCCTTGACTATTATCCTTTTTATTAACTAACCTAATAATATATATTAATGCCATTCTTTCATAAACATCCAATTCAATATATTCACCTTCATCAAATAACCAATTAGGAACCATAAAGTAACCTTCTTGTTTATCACTATATTTTTCACCTTGGTCTAAATACAACACTCTTTTCATTTGTAGATCCTCCATTTAATTTATTGTTTTATACTTTTTCTAAATTCTTCTACAGAATAATCAACTTTATTTCCTGTTATTTCATCAATAAAATATATATCTATTAATATTTGTGTCTTCTTATCAAATACATGAACTATTTTCATTACTATCACCTCCTACATAATCTTAGGTTCAATAACACTAAATACTTGTGACATCCTTTTATATAAAGCTAAGTTGCTTGATCCTGCAAATATGTGACATAAAAAAAGACAATGAAACTTAATTCATTGCCTAAATACCATTTTATTTAATTCTTAAATTCATTAATGGACTTGTTTTAACACTTATTTCAACAATATTTTTATCTTCTAATCCCTGTAAATATCTTTTTGTTATACTTATATCTTCATGTCCTAATAATCTGCTCAGTGAATATACATCTAGTCCATTTCTCAATTGTGCTTGTGCAAAATAATGTCTACAAGTATGTGGGGAACATCTTATTTCACTTCTTATTTTAGCTTCTTTACCACAAAGCTTTACTATTCTTTCAACTGCTTCACCAGTCATTCTTTTACCTCTATATGATAGGAAATAAGCATCATCTTTTATAATACTATCTTTAATATATTCTTCCCTTGCCCTCTCATACTTTATCATTATCTTTTTTAGCATTGGACTTATAGGAACAACTCTTTCTTTTCTTCCTTTACCTTTAATATATATAACAGTATCTTTTATATCTAATATACCTAGTGTACAAAGTTCAAGATTTCTAATACCTGTATCAAATAAAACTGCCATTATACATTTATTCCTTGTTTCAAGATAATTCTTATAGGTGTACACCCCTAGCATACCCTGTACCTCTTCATCATTAAAAGTCTTAATTACTGTTTTCTTTTCCCTTTGCCATTCAACCTTTAAAGCTATATTTCTGTTTATATATTCTTCCTTATAGCAATACTTAAAAAATGCCCTTATGTTCTTTAATATATTATTTACATAAACAGAACTTCTTCCTTTACTTAATAAATACTGAAAATATTTTTTAATATGAATATGATTTATTTCCTCTAATTCAAAAACTTCAAATTCTTGTTTACAGTATTCCATGAACTTTAAAATATTGTTCTTATACCCCTTTATTGTTCTAGGTGTATAATTCTGCACCTGTAACTCAAAAATAAATTCTTTTACAATATCATCTACTAACATAAATAAAAAGCCACCTTTCATAATAAACTAAATTTATGAATAGTGACTAATTAAAATTATTGCTTATTCTTTTTGTTTACTTCAGCCTGACAAACTTTACATATTCCATTATGTTCATCAGGTTTTGTTTTATTTCTATGGAAATCTGATAAACTTTTTGAAACTTTACAATGTTGGCACACCTTTGTAACTGTTGATTTTCTACTCATACTTAATACACCTCCATATTAAATTATATATTTTTAAGCAATAAAAAAGAAGCACTATTCATAACAAATTATCTGCTAATCTGCTTTGAAAAGTAGCTTCTAAATGAACATCATAGTCAAAACTATGCTTTTTGTTAACATTTATCATAATGAAGAGGATTTTTCCCTACTTCATATTACTTTTACCTTCTGTAAAACATATTGTAAAAACACTGCTAACACTGAATAATACTGCATTCAGCTGTATTATTCATCCCATCCTTCAGGGAATTCAGCATTATGGTAAACTTCTTGAACATCATCGTCATCTTCAAGTAAGTCTAACATCTTTTGGAACTTCTTAGCATCATCTTCATTTAACTCTGAAGTTGTATCTGGAATCTTTTTAACTCCAGCATCTAAGAATTCTAATCCTTGTGATTCTAATGCTTCTCTAACTTCACCAAAGCTATCTGGTTCAGTGTAAACAACAAATACCTCATCTTCAGCTTGGAAATCTTCTGCTCCAGCATCTAATGCCATCATCATTACTTCTTCTTCATCTAAATCGCCTTTTTCTATAACGATTTCTCCCTTTTCTTGGAACATGAATCCAACGCACCCTGCTGTTCCCATGTTTCCACCACCTTTAGTGAAAGCACTTCTTACATTACCTGCTGATCTATTTTTATTATCTGTTAATACTTCAACTATTACTGCAACTCCTGATGGACCATATCCTTCGTAAACATTTTGTTCGTAGTTTACTGATGATAATTCTCCAGCTGCTTTTTTGATTGATCTTTGTATAGTATCATTAGGCATATTAGCTGCCTTTGCTTTTGCTATTACGTCTCTAAGTTTAGCATTAGACTCAGGACTTGAACCACCATTCTTTACTGCAACAATTATTTCTTTTCCGATTTTTGTGAAAATCTTTCCTCTTTTTGCATCCATTTTACCTTTTTTAGCTTGGATGTTATGCCATTTTGAGTGTCCTGACATGTCTATTCCTCCTTACATTTGTTAAAACTATAAAAATTATACCATAAAATTATATCATAAAAATTTCACTTTATTCAACATATCTATTGTTTATATATTTTTTACAATTTAAGGAGTTAAATTCCTTTAAAAAGCCTATTATCTTCTTTAAAGTATATATCATCTTCATCTTTAGATATAATAGCTTTACCATTTGTAGCTTCAGTTACTTCTTTTTCAATTGCAGGTACAACTGTTTTTTCAGCATATATATGAACTGTTACTTTATCTGTATACTCTGAATCTTCTATATGCCAATTATTTTGCCCACAAAGATACTGTATCTTTCCAATAAGATCGTACTCTATTTCTATTGACACTTTAACACCTTCGACTTTTTCAACAACTCCACCAGCTTTAAGTGCTATGCTAGCTCCCTTTGTATATGCCCTAGTAAGTCCACCAGCGCCTAAAAGTATTCCACCAAAATATCTAGTTACTACTATCGCACAATCTGTTACCCCTTGCTTTTTCATAACCTCTAATATTGGTATACCTGCTGTTCCTTGAGGTTCTCCATCATCAGAATATCTTTGAATTCCATAGTTTTGTCCAATAACATAAGCCCAACAATTATGTCTAGCTTGCTTATGCATACTTTTTATTTCATTTACAAACTCTTTAGCTTCTTCTTCACTTTCAACTCTTTTTGCATATCCAATAAACTCTGACTTTTTTTCCTCAAAGCGATCTTCTCCACGGTCCCTTATAGTTATATATGCCATGACTTAAACTCCTCCTTAATTATCCTAAGTCCTTTGATTATATTATCACAATCTGTTTGTGAAAATCCTATTCTAAAAGACCTATCGCCCTCTTCATTAGTTCTAAAAAATAATACTCCAGGTGTAATGTAAACATGGTTCTTTTTTAACCTATAGAATAACTCTCTTGAAGATATTCTAATATCTTTAATCTCTAAATAGTAATTTAATCCTCCATTTGGTTTGTTATAATATACATAATCTGAAAGTTCTTCCTTTATAATTTTTCCCATTAAATTATAACGTTTCTTATATTCAACTGAAAGATTGTGTATATTTTCTTTCCAGTTTTTATTTGCAATATAATATTCTAAAGCTCTTTGCATAAGAGTTGACGTAGTTATATCCGTATTAAATTTAGTTCTTAAAAAATTTTCTCTAAATTTTTCAGGCACAATAATATATCCTAGTCTTATACCAGGTATAAATATCTTTGAAAAACTTTTAATATATATCACTCTATTTTCTTTATCTAAATATTTAAAAGGTATATAGTTAAAATCTTCTTCATAAATAAGTTCTGATAAATAATCATCCTCTATTATGTAAAAGTCATGCTCTTTTGCAAGTTCTAATATACGCTTCTTTTTTTCTAAACTATATGATACTCCTGTAGGATTTTGAAAATAACTCATAGCATAAAAAAGTGTAATCTTATTTTTCTTTAACACTTTTTCAAATTTTTCAATATTAATTCCGTCCTCTTCTATTGGAACTTCAAATATATTTGCTCTTCTCCACTTAAAAACTGATAAAGCACCACCATAAGTCGGCTTCTCTACTATGACATTATCATTTATGTTAAGTAATGCTTTAGAAGCTATATCAATTCCCTGTTGAGCTCCTGAAACTATTAATATATCCTCTGTATTAACTGTGCCATCCCAAAATACATTATTTATAGTTTCTCTTAAAGGATCATATCCTAATGTATTTTGAGAAAGTAATACCTCTTCACCATCTCTATCTAAAACAGTATTTATTATTTCTTTAAAATCTTTAATGGGAAAAAGTATTTCTTTTGTTGTTTCTCCTGTAAAGTCCACATATTTAGATACATCATCATTTTTAAGAAGCTTGAAAGTTTTTGAATAATCTTTTCTAAAAGGAGAAATCATCTCCTTTTTCTTTGCAAAGGTTCCACTCCCTACTTTCTGATACGCAAAGCCTTCATTTTTAAGTTTTTTATAACAATTAATAGCCGTTATTTTATTTACATTAAGGTCAGTACTTAACTCTCTAATAGTTGGTAGCTTCTCTCCATCTAGTATACTTCCATCCTCTATTAACTTTTTAAACTTATTAGCAATTTGAATATACTTTGGTGTTTCCTCTTCAAATATAATTTCCTTTATACTCTTCAAAACATATCATTCCTTATTCTATTCCATATACATTTTCATTAATTATAATATTATTATCTTTATCTATAACCTTTTTGCTCATTTTTTTAATTATACCTTTTGATAAAAGTTTTTTAAGTATCTGCTCTACTTTTACTTTACTTCCTACTATTTTAAAATTTTTAATTATTTCAGAAGCACTTAAATATTCGTTACTATCTCCTAAAATATCTAGTATTACTTTTGAAGATGCTAGTATATTATCTTCAATATACCTTTCTATATAGCTTACAATCTCTATTATATCCTCTTTGTTTATACCATTAAAGAGTCTCTTATCTATTATGCTTTTAAATGAATCATTTAAATTAACTGCCATTCTAATAGAGTCTTTGCTTATTGTATATCCATTTAAACTTAGATATAATTTTGAAAAACTATCTAAACTTCTTATCATCACTTCATATGCCGTATACATTCTATCGATTTGTATATATTTTTTGCATATACTTATTTCTTTAATGACCTTGCTTAAATATTCTAAATTTTCTTCATGAGTATATTCATCTCCACCATATATAGCTCTATTGTAAATTGAGTTTATCTCTTTATCTCTTGAAAAAACTATTTTTGAGAATTTTAGTATACTCTTTGAAGTTCCCTTATTTCCTTCGTTTTCATAAGAGTCCATAAATTTTTCCTTGCTAAGTAATTTAGCATGTATTGGAATCCCATTAACTTCTGAATATATATCACGAACTTTATGAAATTCATTTTTGTACACAACAAAAAAATCTATATCTGATTCTTCCCAAATATCTCCTGAAACCATACTTCCAAAAGTAAAAACCGCACTAACATTTTTATTTCTTTTAAAATCTTCCATTATATCATTAAACGCTTTTTGATACTCAATTATTATGCTTTTCATCATCAATATGCCCCCTATAACACTACTCCTCTTTTAATCTATTATAACAAAACTGTTTCAATTGTTAAAATACTATTTAAAATTAATAAAGATTCCTAATACAAAAATCTGTATTAGGAATCTTTAAGTAAAAAATCTATTTATTTTTTTTAATCTATTACATTTACTATATATTCTTTTGTCTTATTATAAGTTTCATCATCTACCTCAACAGTAAGTGCTGTCCCTTCATTTACATACTCTTCTTTTAATATTCTCCCATTTCTATGAAGGAATGAAACAACATCTCCTTTATCATAAGGTATTACGTATTCTGCCTTCTTTAAATTATAAGGAAGCTTAATTTCTATCTGATTTAATAACTCATCTAAATTTATTTCTTCCTTTGCAGAAACTTTAACTATATCATCATAATAAGACATTTTTTCTTCTATATTAGATATTTGTTCTTCTGTAGCTTTATCAATTTTATTTAAAACAAGAATTGTTTCTTTATCAATTGATCCAAGTTCTGATAAAACTTCTTCAACAGCCTTTATTTGATCTAATGCATCATCACTTGATACATCAACCACATGACATAAAAGATCTGAATATATAACTTCCTCTAATGTTGATTTAAACGCCTCTACCAGATCATGAGGAAGCTTTCTAACGAATCCTACTGTATCTGTTAATGTTATAAGGCCTTTATTTTTAAGTATTACAGCTCTTGTTGTAATGTCTAATGTAGCAAATAGCATATCTGCTTCAAATACTTCTTCTTTATTTCTATTATCTTTTGATGCTGCAATGCTACATAGAGTATTTCTTAAAGTTGATTTACCTGCATTTGTATATCCAACTAAAGATACTTTAGGAATGCTTTCTTTGTTTCTTTTTTCTCTTTGAACTTCCCTAATTTTTTTAATCTTTTTAAGATCTTGATTCAAGTCATAAATAGTCTCTCTTATATGTCTTCTATCTGTTTCTAATTTCTTTTCTCCAGGGCCCCTAGTACCAATACCTCCTCCTGTTCTTGAAAGTATTGTTCCAAGTCCTTGAAGTCTACTTAATCTATACTTTAATTGAGCAAGTTCTACTTGTATTTTAGCTTCCTTACTCTTTGCTCTCCTTGCAAATATCTCTAATATTAATGTAGTTCTATCTATAACTTTAGCTCCTATTGCATTTTCAAGATTTCTAACTTGTGATCCTGAAAGTTCATCATCGAATATAACTACATTTGCTCTTTCTGTTTGTCTTAGGTGTGCTATTTCTAAAACTTTACCCCTACCTATATAAAAAGCTGGATCAATTTTACTTCTTCCTTGATATACTTTAGTTAAAACTGGTATATCACAAGCTTTTGTAAGTTCTGCAAGCTCTTCCAAGCTCTCTCTTGTATCAGAACCTACTAATATAGCTTTTTCACCATCATCTTCTATTACATCATTTTCTTTTATAAGACTTTCAGTATATCTAATTTTATCTATTATATCTATTGACATTAATTGTTCAAATGATAAGTTATTTGCTTCTTCATACACTAAATTATTATTGTATACAGTCAAATTAGCTAATGAAAAGTCTATCACTTTACCATTATATATGCCTATTGCAATAATTGAATCTAACTTAAGCTTTATAAGTGCAGTTAAATCAAGTGCTGAAAGATTACTAAGACCATTTGGATGAGTGTGTATTACTCTTACTCCTGAAAGTCTCTTTTCATGAATATCTAAAACTGGTAATTCAACTGATGTTGAATCTCCTATAGCAACTGATGTAACCTTTCCTTTTCTGTCTATGGCTACACTTATCTCTCTTTCTATTTGAGAAGAAAGTCTAGCTATTATATCAATTATCTCTATATTACAAACTTCTTGTTTTTGCGTTTTTATGCTATATAAGGTATCTAATTCTGCAAGAACTGAATTTCTGATTCCTTCTGTGTTTCCTTGTATCATTTAATCACCCTTTTCAAATGTCTATTATTCAATTTGACTATAATTCTATACTAATAGAACTTAATTGTAAACTATGTCAATTAAAATTTTTACTTGATTTTTCTTTTATAATACAGTATTTTATTTATTAAAGAATTATTCAAAGAATACGAAACATATTTTTACTTGGAGGTTTTATTAATGGACGATAAAAAACGTAATATTTTATTCTCAGAAGAGCAAATTCAAACAAGAATCGCTGAACTTGGAAAGGTAATAACAGAAGATTATAAAGATAAAAATCTTTATGTATTATCATTACTAAGAGGAAGTTTTATATATGCAGCTGACCTAGTTAGATACATAGATACTAAAGCTAAAATTGGCTTTATGACTACATCAAGTTATGGAAATAATGAATCAACTTCTGGAAATGTTAAAGTTGTAAATGATATTCCAGATAATATAGAAGGATATGATGTTTTAATAGTTGACGATATAGTAGATAGTGGTATTACTATGAACTTTGTTGTTAATCACGTAAAAAATCTAGGTGCTAAATCAATAAAAACTTGTGTACTATTAGACAAACCTTCAAGAAGAAAAGTTGAAATTACTCCTGATTATTGTTGCTTTGAAATTGAAGATTTATTCGTGGTAGGTTATGGATTAAACTATGGCGACCACTATAGAAATGTTCCTTATGTTTTCAATTGGGAATGCTAGAAATTTAATTTAATCAATAATAAACCTAGATAATTTTCAATTATCTAGGTTTATTATTTTTTAATTATTATAAATTATGCTTTAACTATATATTTTTACAAATTATATATGTTCTTATCAAAATTCAGTTATTAAAAGACTAATGTTAATATTAACCTTAGTCTTTTAATAACTGAAAATCACATATAAATCTCTTTTCTATATTAACATTTTAAATACCTATTCTTTAAATGACTCTTTTAAGATATAAAGGCTATAGAATAAATCCCCTAACAATTAACCATATCTTCTAAGTATAATTTTATACTACTACT